>JADZEW010000041.1 GCA_020850325.1 Methanoregulaceae archaeon | reverse complement strand
GCTCAGATGAAGCTGGCGGTGTACGCCCGCTGGTACAACGAGCAGAGACCCCATTCGTCGTTAGGCTACCGCCCTCCGGCGGTCGCCGTCGCTCAAAGTCTGCGCTCCGGTCGGGCTTCGCCCTCCCGCCGCACCCACTTTGGCACGTCATCTACAAGAGTCTAATGTTGTGAGTGGACCGGAAAATGGGGGCAGACCAGTCTCTGATGCGCACCTCGCGGCAATCGCGATCGAGCAACACGCGGTTCTGGCGACGAATGATCGGGACTTTCAACGATTTGCCGGGTTGAAGCTGGTTAATCCGTTGAAGTAAATGCCACTTCGAGCAGAGGATGTCACTTACCTCCATTTCTGGCACCCGCTGGGCTGTTGGATGGCTCTCGCCCGCAACTACATGTAAGGCTCAAAGAACGCGTAGTCCACTGCGTAGACAATCACTGGCTCGACTCCGAGTTGCAGGCGCTGCATCATCTCGACAAGTCGCTCACCGTCGACTAACTCAACTGGCGGTGCCCCATCACGTAGAGCCTCCTTCTCAGCTTCTGCGCTGAAAGTACCTGTTGTGATGATGATCCCCTTATCCGTCCGCCCGGTCATCGCGCCGCGAAAGTCGCGCACTGCACCTGAGCCGACTGCTCCGGAATAGCGCTTACATTGGAACAACACTTGGAATGAGACGAGCTCATTGATTTCCAAGATCCCATGGCCATCGATGCCGCCGTCACTTGAACGACCGGTGACCATAACCTTGGAGAATCCTGCTTGTCGAAGGAGAAGCTGGGAAAGGCGCTCGAAGCCCTCGGGACTAAGGCTCTTAAGAACCTGCAGAAGAGTAGGCGCCGATTCGGTCGCTGGCTCTTCCAGTTCATCCTCTACTTCGGTTGCTTCCGTCGGCCCTGGACCTGAAGCCCTACCGGCAAGACTAAGCTCTCGCCGATGGGCGTTCCACTTGCGCGCAAGATCATTGGCCTCGTCTAACGAGAGTTGCTTGTGACGACCTGCTTCAGTTAGCGTCCAGACTCCCTTTTCCGCTCCCCCAATGAAGCCAAGGAAGCGTAGGCCGCTTGCCGCCCACTCCATGTTACGCTGAACGATTCGAGCACCAGTCTTTGCGTAGCGCCGCTCAAGTTCCTCCGGCGGGATGGCCATCAACTCAGCAACCCTTTCCTCCGCTTCCAACCGATGAGCTGACTCGCCAAGCTGACGTAGTGCATCCAACAACGGCCCCATGTACCGGGCATATTCGATGCCCTTTCGTCCTGAATTCAAGCCCACACCTGATTATGGTGAAGTTCTGCCGCCTTAGCCGCTCCCTTAGATACCCCGCCTACCGTCGGCAAGCAACCCACACACCTCCGCGATGCGCGACTTGCGGGTCGGCTTATCTTCCGAGGCCTCGACCCACTCCGTCAAGTCCCGCTTCTCGTCCGCCGACAACCGGCTCCATTGCGCCTTCGCCTCGGGCATGGCCCCGAGAGCTTTGTAGAGGTCCATCGGCACGACCGCGTAGCAACATGGGCGTCGCTTGCCTTTCAGCAGGTTCTCGCAGCAGCGTTCGATGCGGCGGCGGCGCGTCTCGGGTTGCTTCGCCTCGTTGATCCAGCCGATGAAGTCCCGGCGGCCAATGGGCGTCAGGGCAAGCCAAGCCGTCTCGGCCGCGGGAACCGCGGCAAGCGCGGCACTGAGATCCTCGGGCACGTCCATCCTGCCATTTTCCCCGAAAGACGCTCGTCCCAAGTATCCTCTCGTGCGTGTCCGGCCCGATCACCTTGTCCAAATCTGATGTTCGACGTGCCCTGGTGCGGCACCACTTCGCACCCTGCGCGAGCCAGATCGAAGTCTTCGACAGACTGCGCAGCATCCAGTTCGACCCGATTGCGCCCGTCGGGTGCAACCACGACCTCGTCCTACAATCTCGGCTCGAGGATTATCGGGTCGGCGACTGGCAGCAGCTCGCCTACGAGGATCGTCACGTGTATGACGGCTGGGACAAGATGGCCTCGCTGGTGCCGTTCGAGGGTTGGCCGCTGCGAAGGCACATCCACACGGTCCATCGTCGCTCGTTCGAGAAGAAGATCTTCGAAGATCACAAAGACGCGGTCGATCTGATTCTCAAGGAGATCACCGAGCGCGGGCCGATGATGCCGAAGGACTTCGAGTTCCAGCAGCGAAAGGAAGAATGGAAAGGGTCGTGGTTCGGCCCGAGCGTGACGAAGCAGGTGTTGCGCGCGCTTTGGCACTCCGGCCAGATCATGACCGCCGGCCGAAAGGGTGGCCAACACATCTACGACCTCACCGAGCGAGTCGTGCCGCAGCGCCTCCGAGATGTGCCCATGCTCGATGCCAAAGATGCTGAGCGCGAGCTTGTTCTGGAGCGCCATCGGGCCATGGGCCTTGTGCGGCCGTCGGCACCCTACGAGGTTTGGTCGTATTCGGTGCTCGGCTATGTGAAGAAAGAGGCCATCGCAGCCTTGGTCGAGCGCGGTGAGATTGTCCCGGTCGATGTCGAGGGCATGAAAGCCCACGCGACACCCGAGTTCCTCGCACTCCTCGACCAACCTTCGCTCGAGCCCAGCGTCAAGTTCATTGCGCCACTCGACCAGTTCATCTGGGACCGGAAGATGATCGCCCAAATCTTCGGATTCGAATACACCTGGGAGATCTACACGCCGTTGGCCAAGCGAAAGTGGGGTTACTACGTGCTACCCGTGCTGTTTGGTGATCGGCTGGTCGCACGCGTCGAGTTCGCGTGCCGCAAAGGTGTGCTCGAGATGATTGAATGGCACGAGGAAGCCGATGGGCCGAAGGCCTCGTTCTGGGAACCGTTCGAGGCGGCGGTCCGGCGATTGGCCCGCTACTGCGGGGCGACAGCCTTTGCCGCTCGCTATGGGATCAGCGGGCGCGTTCGCGAGCATTTCTTGAACTCAAGCGGCGCATAATGGGGCATGCGTAGCCTCCATCTCGAGGGTCATCGCGCGCACCGCATCGGTTGGCTCAGGGCATCCGTTCTCGGTGCAAACGACGGAGTCGTTTCAGTCTCCAGTCTGGTCGTCGGGGTAGCGGCAAGCGGCGCCGCTCAGTCGAACGTGCTCATCACAGGCATCGCGGGTCTGGTCGCGGGCGCGCTCTCCATGGCGGCTGGCGAGTACATCTCCGTTCAGTCGCAGGCCGATACCGAGCAGGCCGACCTGGCGCGAGAACGCAAGGAGCTCGCCGAAGAACCCGAGAGCGAGCTCGCCGAGTTGACGGGCATCTACGTTAAGCGCAGCCTCGATCACGACCTCGCCCATCAAGTGGCTGTGCAGCTCACAGCCCACGACGCGTTGACAACTCATGCCCGGGAAGAGCTTGGGATAACCGACACCCTCATGGCGAGGCCGATCCAGGCCGCGCTGGCTTCCGCAGCTGCGTTCGCGGTCGGCGCGGTGGTCCCCATCGCGGCAACCTACTTCGCCCCCGCCAAGACTGTCGGCATGGTCACCAGCGTTGCCACCATCCTGACGCTGGCCGCACTTGGAGCTCTGGCGGCCTATGCGGGAGGTGCCTCAATCTGGCGCGGAGCCATCCGGGTGACCTTCTGGGGTGCGCTGGCGATGGGAGTCACGGCGGTAGTTGGGCGCATGTTCGGTGCGGTCGTCTAGCGGATCACGGCATCCCTAAGCAAGCGCCGCGCGAAGGATCTCCACATCACCCTCGAAACTCCCCGCATTCAGCGGGCCGAACGAGAACCGCACAAAGTTCGCCATTGGCGAGTTCGCGCCCCGGCGAAAAATGTCGCACAACGTGCCCGGCAGAATCGCCGCCTCATGCTTGAAAAGCCGCTCATTGAACTCGTCGGCGGTGAGTCCCCCCGGCAGCCGACCCCAGTGGTAGAAGCCGCCGTCGCCGGTGAACAGTTCGAACCCAAGCGACTCCAGCGCCGCGCCGTAGCGCTCCCGTTGCGAGCCATAGAAGTTCTGAATCCCAGTCCGGGCATGGTCCACGCGGTCCAGGCTGATCAGCCCCGCGGCGCAGATCTGCGATGGCCGCGCTACCCCACCCATCGCGATGCTGGAGAAGTTTCGGAACAGCTCGATGTTCGACTTCGACGCGACCACCCAGCCCACGCGCAGGCCGGGAGCTTGAAGACCCTTCGTGGCCGCGCTAACGACGAACACGTTGGTCTGGTCGATGTCGCCGACGTAGCGCATCGCGCTCTCGATCTCGCCGGTCTGGAAGAACTCGTACGCTTCATCGAACAACCCCGCGCGGCCGTCTTCCTGGCAGAACTCGACCATGCTCTTGAGCTGCTCGCCACGCCAAGTGACGCCGGTCGGGTTGCAGGGATTGCTCTTGACGACGAACGTATGGCCCGCGTGCGCTCGGTAATCCTCCAGCGTCGGCCGGAAGCGGTTCTCGGGGTTGCTTTGTATGATCGTGTAATCTCGACCCAGAAGTTCTAGCGCATCCCAATACGGCGTGTACTCGGTCTCTTCAATGAGCACCCGATACTCGGGCTTCAGGAACGCGAGCGTGGCGTAGATGCCCGGGCGTCCGCCCGCGAAGATCGCGACGTTGTCGGTCGTGATCTTGCTGCTATAGAAGTGATTGTAGTAGTCGCGAATCGCTTCAAGAAGCTCGATCCCGCCCGTGGCCTGCGGATACTTCAGGTGAGCGTGGGTGAAGCTGATGCTCGTTGGCAGATCAGGCCCGCCGGGAACCGGGGTGGTCAGTGGGAATCCCTGCGCCCAAGGGTGGGTGCCTTCGGTTCCCATGTACTTCCCGGTCGCGTCTTGGAATTTGAAGAGGGTCTCGTAGACGCCCATCGGCGGAAAGTGAATGAGTGCGGAGTCCATTGGGTGAGATTGTATCGCGCGGTCGAAGTGGGGTGCCCACGTAGATGATTGCCGTACAATGAAAGCCATGATCTACACGGTGAAGCTCGTGGCCGAGGAGGAAGGAGGGTTTTCGGTGATGGTGCCGGGATTGCCGGGATGCTACTCGCAGGGCGAGACCCGGGAGGAAGCCCTCGAAAACGTCAAGGAGGCCATCCAGCTCTACCTGGAAGTCGCGAGAGAGATCGCGGAGGAAGGTGAGTCCGCTCAGGTTCAAGTGGACCTTAACGTTGCCTAACCTTTCCGGAGTCAATCACCAGGCCGCCATTCGCGCCTTCGAGAAGGTTGGGTTTGTGATTGCCAGACAGTCGGGCCATGTCGTGATGAAGCGTCAGCAGACCATTCTGGTGATCCCCAGACATAACCCAGTCAAGCCTACCGTCATGGGCCAACTGATAAAGACCGCTGGACTCACCATCGAAGAGTTCAAGGAACTGCTCTAGCGTCATCAGGACCTCGATGGAGGTTGCGGTAGGATGCTGAGAATGACCGTTACCGAAGCCCTCCTCGACAGCTGGGATCGCCAGTGCCGCATCGTCGACGCGGTCGCCTCGCTCATCGACGACGCGAATCGCCACGCCAAGCCCTCGGAAGACGGCTGGCCGCTCGACAAACAGCTCGCCCACATGCACCGCGTGCGCAAGTTCTTCCTATCCGAAGTGGCTCCGTCTCACGCGGAGGGGCTCGGCGACTCGTACGCCGACGATATCGGTACGCCGATCGCCGACCTCGAGACGATCAAGGCGAACCTGCGGGCGAGTGGAGTTGCGGTACGCGAAGCGGTCCGCGAGGGTCTGGAGCGTGGCGGCCCCATGCGGGGCGAGCACGTGGTGTACGACAACGCCGTCCTGCTGCTTCAACACATGGTATGGCATGAGGGGTGGCACGTTGGGCTGATCTTCTTGGCCCTGCGGCTCAACGGTCAAGAGCCTGAGGAAGAATGGGACGAGCCCAACGTGTGGGGTCAGTGGAGGACAGAGACTTGGTGAAGACCGCTATTCGCGTGGTTTCATCATCGGGAAGAACATGATCTCGCGGATGTGGTCGCTGCCGGTGAGGACCATCGCGAGGCGCTCCATGCCGATGCCGCATCCTCCCGTCGGAGGCATTCCACCCTCGAGCGCGTAGAGGAACTCCTCGTCGTACGGGTGGGCCTCGTCGTCGCCCTTGGCGATCTCCGTGGCCTGCTGCTCGAAGCGCTCCTTCTGGTCGATCGGGTCGTTGATCTCGCTGAAGGCGTTGCAGATCTCGCGGCCGAGAATGTACCCCTCGAACCGGCGAGTCATGCGCGGGTTGTTCGGGTCCTTCTTGGCCAGCGGGCTGGTCTCGATCGGGTAGCCCACAACGAAGATCGGTTCCTGGAGCGTCGGCTCGACGAACACCTCGAGGAGCTTCTCAATGAGTCCGCCGAGGTTGTCTTCCTTATTGAGGTCGATGTGGCCGCCGAGTTGGTGCGCCTTGTCAATGATGCCCTTGGCCTTGATGGCGGCTTTCGCTTGGTCAAGGTCGGAAAGGTCGTCACGCTCGAGGCCGGACTGGGCGCAGATCTCGTCGAGGAGATCGACGCGTCGCCAAGGCTTCGCAAGGTCAATAGGACCTAATGGACCAATCTCGCAGGTCGTTGATCCGTAGACTTCCTCAGCCACAAACTTGAACATATCCTCGACTCGGCGCATCATGCCCTCGAGGTTCGTGTACGCCTCGTAGAACTCCAGCAGCGTGAACTCGGGGTTGTGGCGGTTTGACACGCCCTCGTTTCGAAACACCCGCCCGATCTCGTACACCGCGGGGATGTCGCCGCAGATGAGGCGCTTCAGGTAGAGCTCCAGCGAGATGCGGAGCTTGACCTCCATATCGTAGGCGTTGTACTGCGTGGTGAACGGACGCGCGGCTGCGCCGCCGGCGACCACCTGCAAGAGCGGCGTTTCGACTTCGAGATAGCCCGCACCGTCGAAGTAGCGCCGCACCGCGCTGACGATCTTCGCGCGGTCGATGAGCGCCTTTCGCGCCTCGGGGTTCGTGATCAGGTCGAGGTGGCGGTGGCGATACCGCTGCTCGACATCTTCGAGGCCGTACCACTGCTGCCCATCCTTCTCCTTGCCGATCGGCAGGGTCTGAAGGCTCTTGCTGAGGGGCACCAACTGCTTGACGTGGATGCTCTTCTCACCGGTTTTGGTGAGGAACATGAACCCCTCGACGCCGACGTGGTCGCCGATGTCGAGCAGTTGATACAGCTCCCAGCCGACTTCGCCCAGCTCGTCCTTGCGGCAGTAGATCTGGATCTTGCCGTCACCGTCGCTGAGGTGGGCAAAGCCCGCCTTACCCATATCGCGGTAACTGACCACTCGGCCCGCGAACGAGATGATCGGGGGACCGTCGGTGGACTCGTCGTCCTCATCGCCGCGCGGAGCGGTCAGATCGTCAAACCACTCCAGCAACTCCTTAGCCGACGCGGTGCGTTTGAACTCCTCGACCGAGAATGGGTCGTGGCCGAGTTCGCGCATGCGCGCCAGCTTCTGGAGTCGAATCTCGCGGATATCTTCGCTCATGGGTGGGCCGGAGTTTACCGGCCCGGCCCGTTACCGAGAGCCGGCCAGCACCTCGTACTCGGCGATGTCGGCGCGCAGCACATCCAGGCTTCCCCGCCAGAACTCGATGCCGCGGGTGTTGAACCCGAATCGCTGGCCGAGCGTGTACGCATCCGCCATGCCAGTCGAACTCAGCAGATCGTCGTACCGCCCGCGGAAGTTGTCGGGATCTTGCCGATATTGCGCGTACAGCCCAAGCGCGAACAACAGTCCGAACATGTACGGGAAGTTGTAGAACGACCAGCTCGAGTAGTAGTGCGGCTTTATCGCCCACATGTACGGGTGGTAGGAGGACAGGCCGTCGCCGTAGGTGTCCTTCTGCGCGTTCAGCATGATGTCGCAGAACTCCTCAGCCGTGAACTCGCGCTCGACCCGGCCGTCGAAGACCGCCTTCTCAAAGATGAACCGGCTGGTGATGTCGACCACCGTTTGACACGGACCCTGGATGCAGGCATCGAGTAGAGCGAGCTTCTCGGCGCCACTGACCGTTTCGAGCGCGGCGTTCTTGACCACGGTCTCGCAGAAGATGCTCGCCGTCTCCGCCAAGGTCGAGGGCGTGTCTTGAACCATCATGGATCGGCCGGAAAGGCAGATGTTGTGATAGGCGTGCCCGAGTTCGTGGGCGAGCGTCTTCACGCTGCCGAACGAGGCCTCGTAGTTCATGAGGATGCGAGACTCATCGCCTCGCGTGCCCATGCAATACGCTCCATCGACTTTGCCCGGGCGAGGCGCAAAGTCGGTCCATCGCTCGCGATACGATCGGCGGGCGAAGTCGCCCATCTTCGCGGAGTAAGACTCAAACGTCTCGGCGACGAAGTCGCAGCCGACATCGTAGGTCCACGTTCGGCCCTCAAACTCGACCGGCGCGAACAGGTCGAACCACTCAAGCCGGTCGAGTCCGTGAACCTTGGCCTTGGCGTGGAGGAACCGGCGGAAGTCGGGGAACGCCTCCCGAGCCGCGGCGAGCATCGCATCGAGCGTCTCGCGGTCGATCGCATTGGCGAACACCGCTTCGTCGAGGCCGCTGCCCCAGTTCCGTCGGCGGCACAGGGTGGTGACCTCGCCCTTGATGCTGTTCATCGCGGCGGCAAGCGGCGTCTCGACGGTCTTCCAAGCGGCGAGTTCGGCCTGGTAAGCCACGCGGCGCGTTTCTCGGTTCGAGTTGTGGGCGAGGTTGCGCACCGCGCTCATCGGCATCGTCTTGGTCTCGCCGTCGAGGGTCAGCGTTACTTCGAGCTGGCTCGTGACGTTGCCATGCAGCCGCGACCATGCCGACGCACCGGTGACATACAACTCGGCGGCAAGCGACTCCTCGGCGGGGCTCATCTGGTGCTTGGCGCGCTCTTGAGCGCGGCGGAGCAAGTAGCCATGCTCGGCGATCAGGTCGCTCGCCGCGATCAGCGGCTCGAGGTCGAGCTTGCCAACCCACGCTTCGAAGCGCGTCATCGCTTGGCGCAGGGGCACCGAGTCGCGCTCCAGTTCGCTGGTTCGGGCCTGGGCGAGCGCGTCTCGGGTGTTCACCGTGAGCTTGCCGTACACGTAGCTATCGAGCAGGCGCCGGCGCCCTTCGAGCGCGTTAAGGTGGTCGAGGAGCCCGCTTAGCTGCCCCGCCGAGACTGTGGCCGATCCCTCCAACTCCGCCAGCCGACGATCGAACTCGGCGATCTCATCGCGAAGCTTTGCCTGCGAAGTCAGGAAGGGTTCCGAATCCAAGCCCGGAAAGTAGACGTCGAGATCCCATTCGGGCATCGTAGGGGCGGCGGTGGCACTCATTTGTTGAGTTTACGCCGCGCCGCGGGGGCCATGTTCCGTACAATCAAGACATGAAAAGGCTGCTCGGTGTCCTCATGAGTGGTTTCCTCCTCGCCGGAGCGATGGCACAAGACCTCGTGGGCGTCTGGTCGGGACGCTACCAGGTCGATATGACGAAGGTGGCGGCCGAGAACCGGCAGATGGTCGCCGAGATGTCGAAGTCCACGCGCCTGACCATGCGCCTGCGGAAAGACAAGACCTTCAGCGTGGAAATCGTCGGCAAGAACCAGAAAAGCCTCACCCAGGGCACGTACCGAATCGAGAAGGGCAAGCTCGTCACCACCGACCTAAAGCGCGACGGCAAAGCCGTGGCCGCCGCCAATCGTCGCAACGCCGCGTTCACCATCGCCAACGGTGGAAAGTCACTCACCCTCAAGTTGGATCGCGGGCCTGCTCCCGCCGTGCTCACCTTCACCAAGCAATAGCCCATGGAAGACCGCATCCAAACCCTGCACCCCGAGGGCAAGAACGGGGTCAATATCGCGCTGGACAAATACGAGGCGATGAAAGCCGCGATCCTTGATCAACTCGCCACGTCCAGCCCGCAAACGCACGCGGACTTTCGCAAGGCGATCACCGACCGGCTCGAGGGCACGTTCGACGGCAGCATCAACTGGTACTTGGAGAGCGTCAAGCTAGACCTCGAGGCCCGGGGAATCATCACCCACAACCGCAAGTCGCGCCTGGTCTCGCTGGCCCAGGCGTGAAAAAAGCCCTCCGGAAAACCGGAGGGCTACTAGAAGCCGAGCCTATAGATGGGGTGTATGATGGCTCGAAATGTATGGATATGGGGTGACGGAGTTGTGTTCCGTCACTTTCTATGACGGGTCCTATCGCCGTGGAGTTCCCCCGGGACCGAGAATCGGAGCACAATTCCTAAGCCATGGCGCAAATCATCCTTCATCTTCCCCACTGGCTGGCGACCGACGGACCGTCGGTGCTGGATCGTCCAGGCCCGGCCTGGCAAAGTCTCGTAGGCCGGGGCGGGATCATGCGCCTGCGCCCCACGCAGGGAGTGCGCGAGGCGGCGTGGCTCGGGCTCGACCCCGAACGGACTTCGGCCAGCGAAGGCGTGTTGACCGTCGCGGCGCTGGGCGCCGACCCGCCCCACCGATCGGTGCATTTCGCCGTGAATGCCCTCGTCCTCGACGAAGGGCAACTCCGCTTACCCACGACGGTGCTCACCGATGAAGAGCAACGCGAACTTATCGCCTGTGCGCAGCGCCTGAACACCTCGCGCGTGACCTTCGTGGCGGGCATCCATCAGCACGGCCTCGTGTGGGAAGATGGCTCCACCGATCTGCACGTGCCCCCGCCCGACGCGGTGAGCACCTATCGCGACTCCCTGCCCCAAGGCGATGGCGAGCCCATGCTTCGCCGCTGGATCGACGACGTGATCAACCTGCTGCGGGAAACCGAGTTCAACCGCATCCGCGCGGAAGAAGGCATCGAGACGATCGAGGTGCTGTGGCCGTGGGGTCCGGGTTTCCGCGAGGCGCTGCCCAGTCTCGCCCTTCGCTTTGGTGCGCCGGTTCAGGTGGTGTCGGGCTCGATGCGACTCCAGGGTCTGGCCCGGCTGTGCGGAGCGCGACATGGCGACCCCGGCGCGTTCGGCCGCGGTACCAGCACCCGCCTCGAGCAGCTGATCAAACCCACGGCGGGAGTCTTGATCGGAGTCGTCAGTGCCTTCGCGGAGTTCGACCCGATCGAACACGAGCAAGAGCGTTGGTGGCTGACCCAGGAGTTGGAGCGCCGGGTCTGGGCCCCGCTCAGCGAACTCGACGACCTGCAGCTGATGGTGACCTCGGAGACCGCCGAGGGCGGGTTGGTTCTGCGGTACGACGCAAGGCGGCCGCGGGAGAACTCGGTGCCGTTTGCGGAGCGGGTGCTGGATGATCGGACGATCGCCCAGAAGCCGCTCCACGAGTTCGTTGCTTAGCGGCGCGTTGCGCATTGCCTGAGCGCTGTTTTTGTGGCCGCCTAATGCCTCCCCCCCTCTCCGCTCCGCGGGGAGGGGGCCGGGGGGTGGGGTCAACTCCCACGCCAACAAGCCAACAGGCCAATCCGATACTCCCCCTCGCCTCGCTTGCGGGGAGAGGGGGCCGGGGGGTGAGGGGAAACCAACGTGCCAACAAGCCAACACGCCAACAAGCTAACCCCCCAACACGCCAACCCATCCTCCCCCCATCCGGCCACCATCCTTCCACCATCCTCCCCCAAGACCTACAAAACCTAAAGCAACTTGCCAACAATCGAGGGTATGGCAAAAGTACGCACGTCCGTCCTCGTCGATGAGCTCGCCGGTAAGGCGGGGTCCGTCGTCTTCGTCAAGTCCCGCGTGGGCACCCTCGTCCGACCCCGAGTCACGCCCGCCAATCCCAACACTCCCGCCCAGCTCGTCGCCCGCAAGAATCTCACCCGGGCTTCGACCATCTTCCGCGGTCTCACCACTTCCCAACTCACCCAGTGGCAGACCTACGCGAGTCAGCAAACCCACACCCAGCCCGATACTGGCCACACCTACCACCCGACCGCCGTATCCGTGTTCGTTGGCCTCGCCACCAAGGTGCTCCAAACCGGCGGTTCCGTCGACGCCACATTCGCCCCGCCCAGTGCCCCCTACCTCGGCGATCCCATCACGCTCTCCGTAAGCGACGCCCCTACCGGGCTCTCGTTCGCCGCGTCCGGCTCCACCAGCTTGGGCACCAAGGTCGAGATTCTCGTCCAGGCCCTGCCCTCGCCCAACCGTAAGCCGAACATCAAGAACATGGTCAGCAAGGCGTTCCTCACGTTCGGCGGCCTGCCCACGCCCCCCGTGGACGTACCTCCGGGCATCTACGGCATCGCGTATCGGTTCGTGAACACCACCACCGGCCAAACCACGCCGCTGGTCATGCTGCCGACGACGACGGTCTCTCTCGGCCTCGCCGCCAACCCGCGCACCGCAAAGAAGGCGGCCTAAAAAAGCCCCCTCCTTTCGCTCCGGCGAGAGGATGCCGCGGGGTGGAGATTCTTGAAGCCCCCTCCTTCCTTCAGGGAGGAGGGGGTTGGGGGTGGAGAGTCCGTCTCCCCCTCGCCTCTCTCCGGCGAGAGGAGGCCGCGGGGTGGAGAATTCTGAAGCCCCCTCCTTTCCCTTAGAGAGGAGGGGGTTGGGGGTGGAGAGTCCGTTCGAGACTCCCCCTCTCCGCTCCGGCGAGAGGAGGCCGCGGGGTGGAGATTCTTGAAGCCCCCTCCTTCCTTTAGGGAGGAGGGGGTTGGGGGTGGAGAGTCCGACTCCCCCTCTCCGCCTCCTGCGAGAGGAGGCCGCGGGGTGGAGATTCTGAAGCCCCCTCCTTTCCTTTAGAGAGGAGGGGGTTGGGGGTGGAGAGTTCAACTCCCCCTCGCCTCGCTCCGCGGAGAGGGGGCTGGGGAAAACGAGCCCAAGCCTACCCGTCCTACCCGTCCTATCTCCTCTCCGCCCAACAAGCCAACCCGCCAACAAGCCAACCGTCCCACCCATCCCACCCGTCCAACCCTCCAAGAGGCCCCTCATGTCAGAACAAGAAGAGACAAGTCCCGCGGAGTTCGAGCGCAAGCTTCAATACTGGGTCGACTATTACAACGGCCCCCACTGCGTCGGTACCGCCGGAACCGAGAAGGAATACAAGCTGTGGACGATGCCCCGCCCCGACATCCATCGAGACGCTGAGGGCATGCTGCCTCCCTCCGCCCGCGCCGCCAACGCCACCGCCGCGCTCGAGAAGTTCTGGGACCTCGTCCACGAGATGCAGCTAAGCATGGATGCTGGCGAAAGCTAGGGCCAGTTCCCCCTGCGAAGGTCTGGTCCCACCCGTCCAACCAGTCCTAACCCGCGCCAACCCCCGCCAACCCGAACCAATAGCACCCGCCCTGGCGGGCGGGTGAGACGGGTTCAAGTTCACGCCGGCCTAGATGATTTCAAAGTGTTTCAATCCGCACCCGCCCCGAGGGGCGGGTGAGACGCCGAGGATGTCGCGCACCCGCCCGGCGGACAGATTGTTTCAATCCGCACCCGCCCCGAGGGGCGGGTGAGACGGGGCAAGGACATCGGCCCAGGGATCGGTGACCAGTTTCAATCCGCACCCGCCCCGAGGGGCGGGTGAGACAGAGCGCGCTCGACATCGAACTCGACGCTGCGAAGTTTCAATCCGCACCCGCCCCGAGGGGCGGGTGAGACAGCTTGTCCACGTTCGAGCGGGCGACCGATCAACGGTTTCAATCCGCACCCGCCCCGAGGGGCGGGTGAGACGTGTGCCCTATGGGTCGCTCAACCACGCCATGAGGCTGTTTCAATCCGCACCCGCCCCGAGGGGCGGGTGAGACGTGGTCACCATGGGTTGACGGCGGTACACCTGCAGACGTTTCAATCCGCACCCGCCCCGAGGGGCGGGTGAGACGCTCTTTTGCTCGCTGTTTTTGGCCCGGCGCTTCCGTTTCAATCCGCACCCGCCCCGAGGGGCGGGTGAGACGCGCGTGATGAAGAGGCCGGGAACGCCCACCGGGAAGTTTCAATCCGCACCCGCCCCGAGGGGCGGGTGAGACGTCGATCTCGACTTCGGCGACGCTCGGTGAGTGGATGTTTCAATCCGCACCCGCCCCGAGGGGCGGGTGAGACGCAGCCGAGTACACCGCCCATTCCCCCAAGGAGTTTCAATCCGCACCCGCCCCGAGGGGCGGGTGAGACGGCCGAACGTGTTCGCCGCCCCGTTGTGGGCCATGTAGTTTCAATCCGCACCCGCCCCGAGGGGCGGGTGAGACGGAGCCCACGTCTCGTAAACCGTGGACCCAGTGTCGTTTCAATCCGCACCCGCCCCGAGGGGCGGGTGAGACCCACAAGAGCCGGGTCGGCCGCGTCGTCCACCACGCGTTTCAATCCGCACCCGCCCCGAGGGGCGGGTGAGACGGCAGAATTTAGACTCAAATCCAAGCCCCACCGCCAGGGATCATTATGCAGTTCTCAAGG
>JADZEW010000040.1 GCA_020850325.1 Methanoregulaceae archaeon | reverse complement strand
GTTGAGCGAGAGCTACAAGGCCTCGGTACGTATCGGCAAGGTTTCATCCAACCACGGCGGGAACCGGGCCGTCTGGGACACGGTTGGCGCCAATGCGAGCCAGCCCGACCTCGGCATACCGCGCGCGGTCGAGCCGATCGGCGAATGGCACTTCGACAAGGACGGAGTTCCCGTCGCCGGGCCGGAGCCTCAACCCGCAGTGTCCGGCACGAAACAGGATGCGCCTTCCGGAAAGGAAGCCGGCCGTACTACCGGCGGCACGCGGCCGACCCAACGCAAGTAGACGAAGGCGAGCTTCAGTCGTCCGCCGCGCCGACCTCAAGGCTACCGAGCCCGTTGCGAGTGAGGTATCCGGGCGAGCCGTGCCTGTATCGACTTGCGGGATCCCCGATAACCATCGGGTCCCTGTGAAGCCAGCCCTCGAAATCAGGATCGGCCGTCGCCTTGTCGGATTCTTCCGCATCGGGCTCCAAAGGAGTCGACAACGCAGCCCGCGCTGCGAAGCCCAAGCTCCCGAACCACGTGGCAACCGACGCGACGAGTGACCTGCCGAAACTCATATCCCTACCACTTCCTCTGCGCACTGAATTAAGGATACGCTGCTCGCCTCTCCGTCAACAACATCACGAACTCGCGACACTGGGGCACAGGTTATCGCGTACTTGGCACCACGCCCGTCGTCGTCGGCGCTGCCTTCCCCTTCGCTCGTCGCGCCTTTATCGCGGCGATCAGCGCCTTGAGATTGAGCAAGTCCGCGTCAAGATCATTCGGGTTCGGCACTGGCGCATTCTTCGCCGAGGCGGGATCATGCGCGTCGACGACATCACAGCACCGCTTGAAGAGGCGCGCGATTTCGTTGTGCTCAGCCGCCTCGAAGCCAACAACCTCGTCAAGATTATCCACACGAATCCAGTCCCTGTAACGCTGGACGACACCGTTTAAGACCAAGTCCTGAACTACACGCTCGATAGTCGCGCGGAGAAAGCCGTACTGGTGCCGCATGTCGGCCGCCTCGGCCTCCCCGGGATATGCCGACCACCTCTTCTCAAGCTCCTTCTGTGCCTTCTCCAGGCGATCGATTCGTTCCTTGTAGCTCTTGTGCGCCCACGGTAATCCCGCAAAGACGAATCCGGGCCGGTTACCCATCCATTCAAGATGGTGCATCTGGTGATCGACGTCAACCTGCTCAATCGCATCTCTGAGTTCGCCGAGAAACGTAGTGTCATGCGTCAAAACGATCACCTGCCTGCACTTCGCCTCCTCGACGAGGCGGCGCGCCACATGGCGCCGGCGCCAGTGATCCAGTGAGGAGACCGGATCGTCGAACACAATCCCGCCGCCGTGATTGGCGAGCCAGAGCTCAGCAAGGAAGGCGCCGATAGCGATCGCTCTCTGCTCCCCTTCACTCAGGATCTCGTCCAGCTTGTTGGTTACTGGGAGGTCCAGAAGCAGCCGGTACTTCATCTTCCCCTTGTCATTGCGCTCGCTGAGCTTCGTCCGGATGTGCCCCATTCCAAGCGCTCCGAACTCCCGGTCCAGTGCATCCTTCAGTGCCGCGGTCACCGCGGTGCTCGCGAACTCCTTCGACTTGTCAGAGATGGCCTTGGTCTTTAGGTCGTCCTTGCACTTTTCAAGGCTCGCCTTTAGTCGCATGCGTTCGATCAAGGACACGATGGCCTTCGCAACGGGGCCGAGAGCCGCCCTCGCTACGAGTTCATCGCGCTGCGCCTCTAGCGCCTTGCGCTTGCCCTCGTCAGCGGCCTTCTCCAGCTCGGCTGCCGTCTTTCTGAGTCGTGCCGCTACGCCTCGAAGGCGATCCCTTGGATCGACCTCGACCGCAGGCATTTCGCTCCAAGCATGGGAACTTGTAGCGCCAAGCATCCACCCGCGTCGTACCTCGATAGCCGACTCAAGTTTGCTGACATCATCAGACAACCCGTTCTCGATCGCATTCAACTCGGAAGAAAGCGCAGGGTCCAGGTCAAACACGAGGCGGACGGCGTCGATCTTGCGGACGGCAGCGCCCAGTTGATCTCGCTTGGCGGCCGCGACCTTCGCGGCATCAGACTGAACGAAGTCTGCGAAGCGCTTCATTCGGTCGGCCGCACTCTCGATTGGCTGCTGGCACAAGACGCAGCGAGCGCCGGGTTCGACATGCGGGAACGGATGCCCCTCATACGCACTCTCCGTCGAGAAGCGTCGGGCAGCATCAAACATGGCCTTCCAGACCTGCTCCCCCGTTCCGGGCAGGAGTGATCCGCCGGCGCGAAACTGCTCCGCCGCCACCTTCTCCGCTTGAGCAGCAACAAGGACAGCTTCATCCAGCTCCTTCAGCTTGGCAATCGCCGCATCACTGACCCACACCTCAGCCGCGTCGACTCTCTTAACCAGCTCCTCGATGCGTTGTGCGGAAAGGCCGACTGCCTTTGCCTTGCTCCCGGGATCCGTCTCTGCCAATGCCTTCTGCAACTCAGCGAGAGTCGAAGTCTCCTCTGGGGTCATCTGGGCAAGACGGCGTACATCTTCCAGATCGGTCTTCGCACTAAGTCCGATGACCAGACGTCCTACGGCAGTCCCGCCCCTGAGAGACTCGAAAGGCTCCACATCTATCTGCACACCGGCGATCTCATCGGAGAGCTGCCTGGCAAGCTCCGGCAATACCCTGTTGGCCATGTTCTCGACAACGTCGAGTCCGTACGGTAGGTAGGCGACATCCTGCTCAGCTGTGAGATACGCGCGAGCGCAGTGGGTATCGAAGACAGCAACCGTCGAGAGCTCGTCTGGAGGCGTTGTGTCCCTTTTCCAGGCGACGGATTTGGCTGTTCCGCCAACCTCGATGTCAAACACTGCCTCAGGAATAAGCTTGTGGGCGGCGGCATCCGTCGCATCTGCGAGGACAGTTTCCTGCTGGTCGCGCGCACGGCATGCACGCTTCAGTACCCTCGCATACCCGGACTTCCCGCTTCCATTGCCGCCGTAGATAACGGTTAGCCCGTTCGGCGCGAATTGCAGAGCCTGATTGGGCGCAATGCGGTTCACGTGCTTCAGGTCACGCATCGCTTTGAGAACCACGCCAGCGGCTCCAGCCGCACGTGCCGGAAGATGAGCTGCAGCCATCGGCACGGGGGTCCGGTTCGCAGGATCCGGCAGGCCGTGCGCGGATTTCAGTAACGCGTACAGGTCGTCGTAGTCCTGCACCGAAAGGCCTTGTTGCTCCTGG
Organism: Methanoregulaceae archaeon; assembly: GCA_020850325.1. GTDB lineage: Bacteria > Armatimonadota > Fimbriimonadia > Fimbriimonadales > Fimbriimonadaceae > JANJUB01. The sequence goes on along the minus strand of JADZEW010000040.1, from coordinate 801 downwards.
AACAGGCGCCGCGCTGCATCCCGTTGCCAAGGGGTCAGACTCGTCTCAGTCCACGCCAGGATTTCATCAAGAAGCGCCATGGTTATCGTCTCGTCACGAGTTGTTCGAACCCCGGCGCGGCACTCAAGAGCGTGCCCTCATGACCGGCTGCGTCGACGCACATCTGCCTAGAGTCGCTGCACCGAGATCGCCGCTGAAAGCTTCGACGCCTCCGCGAGCTCGACCAGATGTTTGTGGTGCGTGAAAAACAGCACCTGCGTCTTCACGCTCAGCTCACTGAGCACCGCAAGCGTCGCCAGGGCGCGATCGTCGTCGAACTGCACCAGGAGATCATCAACAATGACTGGGAACGGACCCCGCCCCTCGATGTGCTGTTCGATCGCGGCAAGCCTCAGCGAGAGAAATAGTTGGTCTCGCGTCCCCTGACTCATCCCGGTGACGGGAACGCGTGCCGCATCTGGACGTATACCAAGTAGCACCTGGCGATCGTCTTCGTAATCGACCGTGAGGCCCGGAAAGCTGCCCAAAGTAATGTGGGCGAATACCTCGGCCGCACGCTCCAACAGTGGGCCTTGGTGCCGTTCCCGGTAGAGCTGCACAACCCGGTTAAGCATGGCACAAGCCAGTCGTGCGCGGGCATAGGTGCGCGCCTCCTTGGCGATGCGCGCTGCAATTGACTGCGTCGCCTGCTGCGCTTCCGCTGCGGCTGGTCCTCCATCTATTGCGTCAAGGCGCTGCTTTGCGTTGAATAGAGCCTCTTGCGCGGCTTCGACTTGGCGCTCCAAGTCTTCGATCTCGGTT
>JADZEW010000039.1 GCA_020850325.1 Methanoregulaceae archaeon | reverse complement strand
GCGGCACCACCACGAAAGGGGAGGTTGCTCATGCGGCCACCTCCTCAATCGGAGTGACGAGAGCACGCTGAATCGCTTGGATTGCCATCATGGAACAGTGTCCTTTTCCTTCGGGAAGACCGCCGAGAAGACGTTCGAGATCGCCCGCTTCGAGAGAGCTGAGTTGAGAAATCGTTCGGCCGTGCGCGAGCTGCGCGCCGAGACTGGCACAGGCAACCGCCGCCGGGCAGCCGTAGGTTTGGTAGCTGGCCTGGGTGACGGTGTCGCCCACTACGGTAAACCAGATGAGCGCGTAGGGTCCGCCTCCGGGATCGCCAACTTGTCCCAAGTGCGTCGCACCCTCGTGGGGACCCACGTTACGCGGGTTCAAAGTGTGATCCAGAACGGCACTGGTAAACATCTCCCATCGTACCTATCATTCATCATACAAAAGAATCCACTCAAACGCCCCCGAATTAATGAGAAAATGCATAAGTTATCCACAGCAGGTTCATTGACCGGTGAAGTCCTGGTTAAGATGTCTCCAAGTCCTGAACCATTCGGGCCCAGTTATGGGTTCGGCCCTCGCAGGTTTCGACATGCTGGATCATCTCAACGGCGGTGGCTCGGTCGCCGCTGGCCACTGCGGCCCGGAAGAGCTCGAACACGATGGTAAGGTCGGCGGGGTTTTGCTGGATGGCCCGTTGGAAGTGATGCTTCGCCTCGCGGTAGTTCCCTAGCCGCATGAGGGTTAGTGCAAGGTGAATGTGGAGCTTCGGGCCGAGGATGCCCAGGTCAATACTGGAGAAATGGCCGCTGATATCCGCGCCGAGCACTTTTCGGAAGGTGTTGACGGCTTCGACCAGCCGGTCGGTCTCCATGAGAATCTGGCCCAAGCGGAACAGGAGTTCGGGATCGCCGGGGCACGCCCGGAGTCCCGCTTCGCAGGTTTCGAGAGCCTCGTTTAGGTTCCCCAGATAGCGATATGAGGCGGCGAGCATGGCGTACGCCTTCCGCAAGATGGTCTCCCCTTCTCGGCACTGGGCAATGCATCGCTGGAGCCATTCGATCGCCTCTTCGTGGGCGTTGGTGTAGTGGCGCGTCATGCCGATGTTGAAGAGGGTGAACGGGTGGTCGGGGTTCTCTTCGAGGTCGAGGAACAACAGCTTCTCATCGCGCTCTCGCTTGCGGGCCTGGCCCTCTTCGCTGGTGTCATATCCGCTATGCAGAACCTCGGCATCCAGCCGGAAGATGTTGCCGGGATGTTCGCGAAGGGAAGGCAGGATTTGCTCGTGAATACGGTGCTTCCACGCGAGGCTCGGCAGGCGCCGGAACAGCTTTACATGGTCAACGATGGTGCCATAGGTGGGGTCATCGTTCACGAATCGAACGCGCATGAAGAAGCCATTGACATCGCGAGGAGCTTCGGCGGCCGCGCGGACGAGAGCTTCGCCGGTGGTCCACGGTAGCGTATCGTCCGCGTCCATCCAGAACAGCCACTTACCCTTCGCGTGGGCCATCGAGGCATTTCGGGCGGCAGCAAAGTCGTCGCACCACGCGAAGTGATGGACTTCCGCCCCGTGGCTCTCGGCGATCTCGACGGTGCGATCCGTAGAACCCGTGTCCAGGATAACGATTTGGGTAAAGAACGGCTTGGCCGAGGTCAGGCACGCGTCGAGCACGCGCTCTTCGTTCTTGACGATCATGAACAGGCTGATGTCGGCGCGCTTGACCAGGCGGGTCAGCTCGCGGTCGAGCCGTTCGGGCTCGCGGGTGGGATTGAACTCGATGCGCTCCGCACGGGTGCCGGCAAGATGACTCGCGAAGCCGGTATCAAGATCGCGCTGCCACTTGGATCGGTAGTACCGCTCATTGCGGGCGAAGGCGGCAAACTTGTCCTCGGGGGAACGTTCGAGGCTGCGGTTCGCTTCGTGATGGACGAAGGATCGACCGCTGATCACCAGCCGGTAGCCCTTTCGCCGCAAGCGGTAGCAGAGGTCGTTATCTTCGAAGAGGCCAATGCCAAAGCCGGGATCGAAGGGACCCACCTCGTCAAGCGCCGACTTTCGGACGAGGAGGCAGAAGCCCACCAGCATGTCGGTCTCCCGGTCTTCCACGCGTCGCAAAGCGAAGTCCTCGGCAAACAGCCGGTGGTGATCCGGGTTGGTGTAGGTGGCTCGGGTTCGCTGGAAGTGGCCCACTTCGTTACTGTAGGGACCGGCCGCGGCAATGCTCCCTGATGCCTGAATAGACTCCACGAGCCGGATGAGGGCGGGGCGACTCAGGCGGGTGTCGCTGTTGAGGAAGAGAACGTGCTCGCCGATGGCGTGGGCGAGTCCGTGGTTGCAGGTTGCGGCGAAGCCTAGATTGGTTGCGTTGCGGAGTAGGGTGACGCCGGTCCGGTTCTCGGCAACCGCCGGGGCGTCATCGGGAGAGGCGTCATCGACGACCAGGATTTGGGCGAGTAGGTCCTCACAATCCTGCAGCGAGTCGAGGCAGTGCTTCAGGTCATCAGGGCCGCCGTAGAGGGGGATAACGACGGATATGCTGGGCCACGGGGTGATGGGCTCGAGCTCGGCCCGATGGAGCGGATCGGTTCCGCCGTGGGCTTCGAGGTAGGCCGCCATGGCGGTGCGCAGGACGTCGGGGACGGGAATGCGCTCGGTGAAGCCATAGGCTTCGGGGTGAGTTGGATGCAGGTTGCCGAGCGTTCGGTTTTCGTCCCAGGCGTCCCACACGCGGTCGAGCCAGTCGGGGAGTAGCTCATCGCGGTGACTCCACGAGTCCACTTTGCGGCGGATTCGCTCGTCGGGTCCGGCGTAGCTGAGATGGTGGAGGACGCCGTGGGCGGCGCTGAGCACGAGGGGTCGCTGGCCCTGGTACTCGCGGATGTGTCGGTGCTGCACAGCGGCGGGATCGACGAGGATGACCGGTCGCAAACGCTCGCGCGGTCGGATGACGTATTCGGGGCTCTTCCAATAGGTGTCCATTTCGACATGGACTTGATCGGCGAGTTCAATCGCGGCAAGTTGGAAGAGCGAGTCGAGGAGTTCGGGCGAGAGCACTTCGTCGGTGTCAGGAATGAGCAGACGTCGTATCTCTTGGGCCCGTGCCCACGTAAGGACGGCTTGGCGATGTTCGGCCTCATCGTCCCAGCACCCAAGAATGACCTCGACGCCGAGACGTTCGGCAATCAGCTTAACCTTCTCGAAATCTCCGGGCTGCCCATGCCAGGGCCGTTCGTTCAGGAAGAGCGTGGCGGGTACGCGTCCCTGGAACGATTCGACCACTGCGGGCAGATAGATTCCGTCATCGTGACAGACGAGTGCAGCGTGCATGATAACTATGATACACACAGCGACGATCAGTCAAGCAACAGAAACATTTGATGCGTGAATAATCTCACATTTGGCTCGCGCTAGTCTTTAGTATGTGGCCATTAACATCACCCAAGTTGTAAGGCTCGGGCTCGTTGTTAGAAATCTGGCAGGTAGATTGCTCGAATGTTCCAAATGTCAGTATTGATAACTTAGGAACTACGCATTACACTCAAGTGAAGTAGTCTGGCAACGCAGAATGGTCAGCCACCCATTTTTCTGGTCCACGCGCAACACTATACTCATGTGTGTGATGACAAGCCTGACTCTGCGCGGTCAAGCGCCGGAGGGCCATAGGCTAACGACGAATGGTCCCGGTTCGCTCAAGCTCCGAAGCCGGGCGATCCAAAGGTCTCGCTAGTTTAGATCAGTCAGAAAGCGCCGCCAGAGTCCCCGAAAAATGACTCAGGAACTGCGAGCGGTAGGAGGGGGCCCCACCGCGCGTGTCGGTCCCCCTCCCCCTTCCCCTGCCTCGGACTCCACCGTCTCCGGACCACCACCACCGCGCCGGCCATCGACCCGCCACCACCAAGAGCCACCCGCGCAACCGATCACCGCGCGCCATCGACCCGCGCGCCAAACCGCCCTAGTTATCTCTCGTGACGGTGTCTTATCTCCCCTGATTGTTTTTGCCACAAACGCTCGTTTTTGGCAAAAGAGCGCTATACTTTCTATAGCGGTAACTCGATGGAACTCCGAAACGGAGCGGAACCGCCAAGGAACGAGAGACATGAACTGGACAATCGACACTGGGCCTATCCTCCCTCAACTTCCGACCCTTGAGGACCAACCGGCCCTCGACATCGACGGAGGCGACGAATGAACGCCATCGGCTACATCCGAGTCAGCACGTGGTCTGCCCCCCGGAATCCGGGCCAGTGATACCATTAGACTCCGCTTGAAGGAGTCAACTTTGAAGAAATCGAGATTCAGCGAAGAGCAGATCGTCCGGATCCTGAACGAGGTCAGTTCGGGCAAG
>JADZEW010000038.1 GCA_020850325.1 Methanoregulaceae archaeon | reverse complement strand
CTTGCCCGAACTGACCTCGTTCAGGATCCGGACGATCTGCTCTTCGCTGAATCTCGATTTCTTCAAAGTTGACTCCTTCAAGCGGAGTCTAATGGTATCACTGGCCCGGATTCCGGGGGGCAGACCAGGACGCCGTCCAATCCGACATTTCACTGGGGCAACTTCCTTTACTTCGACTGCCCTCCTCAGCCGGGCGATGAAGTCCGCTGGCGCGAAGCGTTTGCGCAAGAGTTTCCGGGCGCTTCCTACGAGGCAATCGGTTGGGAGACGGATTCGCCCCTGACCGACGACGTTTCACGGTTCGAGGACTTGGGACTCCAGCGGGAGGTGTGTTCGGTGATGACCGCGCAAGCGGTGATCCCGCCCACGCATCCAAACGACGAGGTCGCCATTCGGACTCTGGATTCCGATGACGATTGGCGTCAGCGCGTCGAGAACCAGGTGGCGTGCCGAGATGAGGTCTTCAGCGAGCAGGGATACCGGACGTTCGCCGAGGCGTCGGGCCGGAACTACCGGAAGCTGCAGGAAGAAGGAAAGGGCGCTTGGTTTGGCGCCTTCATCGGAGATCGGTTGGTGGCCGATTGCGGGCTCTACTTCGAAGACGGTGTGGGGCGTTATCAGAGTGTCGGCACCTCGCCCGAGTTTCGGCGAAGGGGTATCTGCCAGACCCTGGTTTATGAGGTCGCCAGCCATGGATTCCAGGTATGGAACTTGGATACGCTCGTGATCGTCGCTGAGGATGACCAACCGGCGGGTCGAATCTATGCCTCGCTCGACTTTCGGGTGACCGATAAGCAGGTCTTCTTGTATCGTCGCGCGGGCTGAGATCGCGCCTATAATGGACGCACAACCATGAAGATTCTCGTTGCCGCACTCGCTCTCGTCGCTCTCGCCGGCTGCGTCGGTAAGGAAACGACCACCACGATGCCCAAGTCCGGCGGTGCCGCTCCCGCAACCGGCAAGCAGATCACGGTGGCAATGCTCCCCAAGAAGAAGGGGGTGCCGTACTTCACCAGCTGCTCGGAAGGGGCCATGGAGGCGGCAAAGGAACTCGGCAACGTCGAACTCATCTATGACGGTCCGACCAGCGGCGATCCCGCTGAGGCCGCTAAGCTGATCGACCAGTGGACGGCGCAGGGGGTGGACGTTATTGCCGTTTCGCCCAACGACCCCGCCGTCCTCGGCCCGGCGATGAAGCGGGCGCGCGACGCGGGAGTGAGGGTCATCACTTGGGATGCCGATGCGGACCCCGCGAACCGCGAGTTTTTGGTCAACCAGGCCACGCCCGAAGAGATTGGTTTTGCACTGGTGGATTCGATGGCCGCCGACATGGGGGGCGAGAATGCCACTGGCGATGTGGCGATTGTGACCGCAACCCTGACCGCCGCCAACCAGAACGAGTGGATGAAGCACATGAAAACGAGGCTGGAGAAGTACCCGGGCATGAACTTGGTTGCGACCAAGCCGTCGAACGAGGACCAGAAGCTGGCGTTCTCGGTGACTCAAGACATGCTCAAGGCTTATCCGAATCTGAAAGGCATCTTCGCGATCAGCTCTGCCGCTTTCCCGGGCGCTGCCGAAGCGATCAAGCAATCGGGCAAGTCAGGGCAGGTCTATGTCAACGGCCTCTCGACGCCGAACGACATGCGCACCTACGTGAACGACGGCGTCGTGAAGTCGGTGACTCTGTGGAACACGAAGGATCTCGGCTACCTGACGGTGTTCGCCGCGCGAGCGTTGGTGGATGGAGATCTGAAGTCTGGCTCGACCACGATCAAAGCCGGTCGACTGGGCGAGAAGAAGGTCGTCGGCGATAACGTGATGCTCGGCGGGACGATCACGTTCACGAAAGAGAACATCGCCGAGTTTGATTTCTGACGGCGGGTTGGCGTGTTTGTCTGTTAGCGTGTTGGATTGTTAGCCAGTTCGTGTGTTGGTTGATAAGAGTTGACTTGAGGTAGGGATTCCTCGTGCTCTGCTTGCCGTGAAGCCGGCCCGCAGCTCGCCTGAACTTCCAACAAACCAACACGCCAACACGCTAACAAGCCTTTCGTGCCAAAATGCCCCTATGCAGGCTTCGCTGCTGCTCATGCTCGCCCTCGCGGGGAACGACGACCGCGATGTGATCCAGGCCGCGCTCCTCTCGTTCTACAAGAAGGAGATTTGGCACGCAGCTGACTGGGAACCCAAGCAACCCATCCAGGTGCTGGACAAGTTCGCCAAAGATGAGCCCACGTCGATGGAGTTGACCTTGCGCAAGCTCAAGGTCGAAGCGGACTCTGCTGTGGCACGCACCAAGAAGGAAAGCAAGACCTCGCGGGACAAAGAGTATCTTCTCTACTACGAGCGCACGTCCCAAGAACTCGGGAGGATCATCCCGCTGGCCAAGCAGAAGGGCAGCTCTGCCCCATCCCGGCTGGTTGACTTCCGAGACGTCACCTGGAGGGCTGGCATCCAATTGGTCGACCGGATCACCCGCGATTATTCATCAGGTCCCGTTTCGGCTCGCGCCTCAAAGCCACGCTATTCGCCGAACGGCCAGTTCGCATGGGTGCAGTTCAGCATGCCGTGGTCGATCCACTCGGCCGACGTGCAGTTCGTCCTCGAGAAACGAGAAGGGACCTGGCATGTGCGGGTCGGCTGGGCGAGATTTTACGTTTAGCAGGGCACGAAGGCAGAGAAGTCTGAGTAATGCTCGCCCGCGGATCGAGGCGCAAATCCAGGAGCATGGGCCGAACGTCCCCATAGCTCGAATGGACATGCGCAGGTTCGCCAAACTAGATCTTGCTGGAACGTAGAAAGAGGGGGTCTTTGACCTGCGCATCGGCGAAGGCTTGGCTCCAAGAGAGCACTATGAAGTCATCATTCGCGCAGTTCGACCGCCTCGACGCCAAGATCACCGAGTGGATGGCCAGGAATGGCGTCCTCCTCCTCCGGGTCAGCCTCGGAATCGTCTTCCTCTGGTTTGGCGCGCTCAAGTTCTTTCCCGGCCTCAGCCCGGCGCAAGACCTCGCCACGCGCACGCTCGACATCCTCTCGTTCGGCCTCGTTCCCGCCAGCGTCGCGATCCCGCTGCTCGCCGCATGGGAATGTCTCATCGGCATCGGACTGATTTTCGGGCTCTGGATGCGCGCCACGCTGTTCTTGCTGTTCATGCAGATGGTCGGCACCGTTACGCCGCTCTTCCTCTTTCCGGGCGAGGCATTCACGCGGTTCCCGTATGCGCCCACCCTCGAAGGGCAGTACATCATCAAGAATCTGGTGCTCGTAGGCGCGGGCATCGTGATCGGGGCTACCGTCCGCGGGGGGCGGCTACATGCTCAGCCGCACGTCGGTCTCGCGTTGGAGTCTTGAAAGGAAGTCGGAATAGCGCGGGCACGAGGCAGCCGCGTCGTCGCGGGGTCTTTCACCACCTTAATGACCCATCGGGACCGGCGGCACGATGCATCCGCCGGCTACGATTCTAATCAGAACCTGAAATCTGAAATCTGAATCCAAAATCCTCAGTGCTTCGGCACCGGCATCGCCATCAGCGCTTTATCGATCTTCTCGCCGTTGGACTTCAGCCACGTGCTCATCGCGTCGCCGGCCTTGGTGCCGTAAATCCGATGCGAGTACACCAGCGAAGCCCCCTGTTTGCCGTTCATCACGAGCCGCGTAAAGGCCGCTTCGATAAACGTGGGCTGCGGGAACAGCACCACGATCAGGTGCTCGGCCGGCTTGGTCGCGGTGCGCGGTTTCGAGTCGGTCCGCACGACCATCGCCTTCGCCCCCTTGTAGTTCTCGAGCACCGCATTCGCGATCGAGGCTAGCCCCTCGCCATCCTTCACCTGCGGATAGTCGTTGATGGTGAACATGTCCGTCCACTTCTTGAGGTCGGACTGGTTCTTCGGGGTGTACTCGTGCAGATTGCCTTTCGAGTAGCGGTGCACATATTGGACGTTGTTGAACTTCACGGGCGGCTTGGCTTTTCCGGCCTGTATGGGTAACCCAAGGGTCAGTAGTGCGGGCAAGATGATCGACGTCGTCAGTACCATGGCCCTGAATTCTGCCCGAGAGCGGGGTAGGAACGCAATCTTCATGAAATATGCGTGCGCACGCATATGGTATCATCTTCGCATGAGCAATGAGCAGACCGGCCGGAACAGCCTCTTTGATTTGATCGGCAAGATGGCCCGGCAGCGATACCTGCTTGGCGAGCGCGGATTCGCTCGCCTGGGGCTGAATCACACGGAGGCGCGCATCCTGACGTTACTCTCGAACGAACAGGAGGCACCAACGCAAGATGCGCTTTCAAGTCGATTGACCGTCGATCGGAGCAACGCCGGAAGGGCACTCAAGAGCTTGGAGCAGAGGCAACTGGTCCTGCGAATGAAGGACTGTGCCGATGGGCGAACATCCACGGTGCACCTCACAGAAGAGGGCCGGAAGCACGCTCTTCATATCCAGGCCATGCGGGTCGAAATGGCGCACACCTTCTTTGGAACGCTTACGGACGAACAGGCAGACCACATCATGAAGATCCTCGATGGAGCCATGAGATCATCCGCCGAGGAGGAGAGTCGTTGAGCGCATTGCCAGGCACAAATGGTGCGACAGACTCGCGGGCACTGAACCGAGGGGCGATTTCGACGGCGGCAAGGATGGTGCCCCTATGCCTCGCCATGCTCCTGGCCTCGCTGAATACGAGCATCGCCAATGCCGTGCTGCCAACACTATCGGCTGCATTCCGCGCCTCGTTTCAGCATGCGCAGTGGATCGTCGTTGCCTACTTGCTCTCGGTCACCGTGCTTGTCGTCGTCGTCGGTCGGGTGGGTGATCTCATCGGCCGTCGTCGAGTGATGCTGATCGGCATTGCGGTGTTTGCGGCGGCATCGGTTGCGTGCGGTTTCGCATCGGATATCGGGGTCTTGATCGGGGCTCGAGCTGCCCAAGGTATCGGTGCCGCAACCATGATGTCCCTCGCGGTCGCGTTCGCCTCTGACGTGTTCCCAAAGGAAGAGACGGGACGTGCGGTTGGGCTCTTGGGCACGATGTCCGCAGTCGGAACCGCGCTTGGCCCCACCGCTGGTGGGCTTCTCATCTCTGGTCTAGGCTGGAGGGCGGTGTTTCTGGTTAGCGTGCCCGTTGCAGTGGCAGCCCTCATCCTGGCCCAAAGGCTTTTGCCGACTGATCCAAAGCGCAGCGTGGAGGGTCGTGTTCCCTTCGACTACGCGGGAATGGCCATTTTGGCGGTGTCGTTGGGAGCCTACGCGGCCTCGATGACGATCCATCGTGGACAGTTTGGACCTCTGTCGGTTGCGATTATCGTCGCCGCACTGGCTGGTCTCGTGGTCTTCTATGTTGTCGAATCGAGGGCCGAAGCGCCGTTGGTTCCCATCTCGATGCTACAGGATCGCTTGATGAGGCTTGGCCTAGGCTCGTCGGTCATCGTTTCGGCGGTCATGATGTCCACGTTGGTGGTGGGACCGTTCTACCTGTCGAAGGTGCTTGCGTTGAGTCCCTTGCAGATCGGTCTTGCCTTATCGATCGGCCCGGTTATCGTCGCGTTGATCGGTGTTCCTGCAGGTCAGTTGGCCGATCGTTTCGGAACAACTCGGATGACCGCTGCCGGTCTCGCAGGACTGGCGCTTGGCTCGATAGCGCTGGCGACATCCTCAAGCGCGCATGGCTTGTTGGGCTATGCGATTCCGATCATCGTGACCAGCGCAGGATACGCGGTCTTCCAGACGGCCAACAACACGTTGATCATGTCGTCGGCAGCCGCAGACCAGCGCGGAGTGGTCGGCGGCCTGCTCAACCTGTCACGAAATCTCGGATTGATCACGGGAGCTTCTGCCCTCGGAGCGTTGTTCGCGCTCGTTTCCGGAATGACCGACCCCAGCCGCGCGCTTCCAAGCTCGATCGCACTTGGTATGCGAGTCACGTTTGCGTTGGCCGCCGCTTTGGTTTCGGCAGTGCTAGTCGCGCAACTACTTCAGCGACGGGCATGATGGTTCTCTCTTTGGTCAGAAGGAGGATGAATGTCGCCCATTGGAGCGGCCCGAAGGTGCGCGACCTACTCAGGGCTATACGCATCGCCCCATCGACTTCGGAGCGCACAGCGGATGCAGGTTGGCTTGTACCCGCTCTTCCGTTTCCGGCAACCTCGATTGTCCCTTTGCCGTAATCCCCTGTGCGCGATGTTGATGACGCTCTCTCTGCTAGCCCAGCTGTCTTTGGCGGTGCCCCAAGTACACCTCGGCACGTTCGATTCGAACGGGGTCGACATCCGATACGCGATGGCTGGCGAAGGCGAAGCCGTGGTGCTGATTCACGGTTGGATGTCCGACGCGACGATGTGGGGGCGAGATGCGACCGGGAGTCCCAGCCCCAAGCCGCCCAAGGGCTTCAAAGTGATCGCGCTCGACTGCCGGGGGCATGGCAAGAGCGGTAAGCCGCATGAGACGTCCGCCTATGGTGAACTCATGGCGTCCGATGTCGTTCGGTTGCTTGATCACCTCAAGATCGACCGCGCCCACCTCGTCGGCTATTCCATGGGGTCATTCATCGCGGGCAAGGTCGTCGCCGATCACCCGAAGCGCGTGATTAGCGCAATCTATGGCGGCCAAGTCCCGCTCGTGGCGGGTGCGCCCTCATCAGGCTCCAAAGAGACCGAGATCTTCGCCCGTGCGGTCGAACAGAACGACCTGCCGTCTTACTTCCTCCAGGTCGCCCCTTCCGGTCGGCCGAAGCCGACCCCGAAACAAGCCGAGCTTTATGCGAAGCTGATGTTCGACGGCAAAGACACCAAGGCCCTAGCCGCCGCGGGGCTGACCTTTGACCGGCTCGAAGTCCAGGGCGAAGCCCTCGTGAGGTCGAAGGTCCCTTCGCTCTTCATCTACGGATCGAAGGAGTCCGATCATTTGAAGGGTCGGGTCGCCGATCTGCGAAAGAAGCTCCTCCGGGCCGAGGAAGTTGCGGTCGACGGGGCGGACCACGTGACTCTTCTGGCCCGGCCCGAGTTCGGAACGGCGATTGTCAAGTTCCTTGAAGTCCATCGAACGAAGCCGTGATGACCTTGCCTTTGAGCTGGGTGATGTGCTGCAACCGGCTTCGGTCCGCAACGCATAATGAGCCCAGTGGACAGGTACAAGCCTTGGTTTTATGCGGCCGCCATCTACAATGCGCTCTGGGGAGCTCTTGTGGTGATTTGGCCCCATGCACTGTTCGACCTTCTCGGAATCCCGCGGACCAACTATCCGGCACTATTCCAGAGCATCGGCATGATCGTTGGGGTGTATGCGTTGGGCTACTGGCTGATCGCCCGCGACCCGGCGCGCTTTGGTCCCTTGGTCTATATTGGTCTGCTGGGCAAGATCTTCGGCCCCATCGGCTTCCTCATCGCCGCGCTTCGTGGCGAACTTCCCTGGTCATTCGGATGGATCAATGTGATGAACGACCTGATCTGGCTACCCGCTTTCGTGGGATTTGCGATCGCGGTCGGTCGTGCAGAGCGAGAACGAGGCGCGAGTCGAGTGGGCTGATAATCTGACTCGTGCATGTCCACTACCGGTCAGTCGTGCCGGGAACTGTTTCGCCCACGTCAACTGGCCAGAACCAGTTTCGCATCCTAACTTTGGCGCCCTTCCGCGACTTCTTGCACGGCCATGGCCAGTAAGGACTCTCTGGCGCTGGACGCACCGATAAGCAGAATGATCGACCCCTTCATAGATAGACTCTATCCAGGGTCGATCATCGCTCGGAAGACTACGCCAGATCGAAGCGATCCAAGTTCGTGACCTTCGTCCACGCGGCGACAAAGTCGCTCACGAACTTCTCCTTCGCATCCTCGCTCGCGTAGACCTCGGCGAGTGCCCGCAGCACGGAGTTCGAGCCGAACACGAGGTCGACCCGCGTACCCGTCCACTTCGGTTCTCCCGTCGAGCGGTCGCGGCCCTCGAACACATCCTTCGCTTCCGACACCGCGCTCCACTTCGTGCTCATGTCGAGCAGGTTCACGAAGAAGTCGTTGGTGAGGGCTCCGGGCCGCTTGGTGAACACGCCGTGGGTGGAGCCGCCGACGTTGATGTTGATCGCGCGGAGACCGCCAATCAGCACCGTCATCTCTGGCGCGGTGAGCGTCAGAAGCTGTGCTTTGTCGACCAGCAGATGCTCCGCTCCGACCGAGAAGGAACCCTTCTGGTAGTTGCGGAAACCATCCGCCTGGGGCTCGAGCACCGCAAACGATTCGACGTCGGTCTGCTCCTGCGAAGCATCCATCCGGCCCGGCGTGAACGGAACCGTCACCGTGACCCCCGCTGCCTGGGCGGCTTGTTCGACGCCGACGTTGCCAGCGAGCACGATCAGGTCAGCAAGCGACACTCGGAGTCCTCCCGTGGCCGCAGCATTGAACTCAGTCTGAATGCCCTCGAGCACGCCCAAGACCTTGGCGAGTTGCGCTGGCCGGTTGGCTTCCCAATCCTTCTGGGGAGCCAGCCGAATCCGCGCCCCGTTCGCACCGCCGCGCTTGTCCGAGCCACGGAACGTCGAGCAAGCCGCCCATGCGGTGCCCACGAGTTCCGACGTGGTCAGACCCGAGGCGGCGATCTTCGCCTTAAGGTCCGCAACGTGCGTGGCTCCGATGAGGGGGTGGTTGACTGCAGGGACGGGATCCTGCCAGATCAGCTCCTCTTTCGGCACTTCAGGCCCCAGGTAGCGCGAGCGCGGTCCGAGGTCGCGGTGGGTGAGCTTGAACCACGCCCGAGCGAACGCCTCGGCGAACGCCTGCGGGTTGTTCAAGAATCGCCGCGAGATCTTCTCGTACTCCGGATCGAGGCGCAGCGAGAGGTCGGTCGTCAGCATCCTCGGCTTGTGCTTCTTGTTCGGATCATGGGCGTCTGGCACGATCGCTTCCGCATCCTTGGCTTCCCACTGGTAAGCGCCGGCTGGGCTTTTGGTCAGTTCCCACTCGAACTTGAACAGGTTCTCGAAGAAGTTGTTGCTCCACTGGGCAGGCGTCGTTGTCCACGTAACCTCGATGCCGCTCGTGATGCAGTCCGGACCCGCCCCGGTGCCGAAACTGTTCGTCCAGCCCAAGCCTTGTTCTTCCAGGTCCGCCCCTTCAGGATCGAGCCCAACATGGTCGACGGTGCTCGCGCCGTGGCACTTGCCAAACGTGTGGCCACCGGCGATCAGCGCGACGGTCTCTTCGTCATCCATCGCCATGCGGGCGAAAGTCTCGCGGATGTCCTTTGCCGCAGCGAGCGGGTCGGGATTGCCATTGGGGCCCTCGGGGTTCACATAGATGAGGCCCATCTGTACGGCGGCCAGCGGGTTCTCAAGGTCGCGTTCGCCTGAGTAGCGCTCGTCGCCGAGCCACGTCGACTCCTTACCCCAGTAGACGTCTTGATCCGGCTCCCAGGTGTCTTCGCGTCCCGCGGCGAAGCCAAACGTGCGGAAGCCCATCGTCTCCAAAGCGACATTGCCGGCGAGCACGAGGAGGTCGGCCCACGAGATCTTCTGCCCATACTTCTGCTTGATTGGCCAGAGCAGGCGTCGCGATTTGTCGATGTTCACGTTGTCCGGCCAGCTGTTGAGGGGGGCAAAACGCTGCTGTCCGCGACCCGCGCCTCCGCGCCCATCGCCGATGCGATAGGTTCCGGCGGCGTGCCACGACATTCGAATGAACTGCGGTCCGTAGTGGCCGAAGTCGGCGGGCCACCAATCCTGGGAGTCGGTCATCAGTTGGCGCAGGTCGCTCTTCAGCGCCTCATAGTCCAACGACTCGAACTCCTTGCGGTAGTCGAACGCCTGACCGAGCGGGTTGGACTTGGCCGAGTGCTGGTTCAGCAGATCGAGGCGAAGCTGGTTAGGCCACCAATCGCGGTTCGTGGCGGCGTGGGCGTGATGCGGGCATTGAGATTCACTGGACATGACTTTCTTCCTTAGATTGACACGCGGGGCAGATGCCCCAGTAGACGACTTCGGCTTCGTCGATAACGTAGTCGTGATCGTCTGCGGGGTGAAGACAGGGAGCGGCTCCGACGGCGCAGTCGATATCGACGGTTGCGGAGCACTTGCGGCAAATGAGGTGGTGGTGGTTGTCGCCGACGCGGGTTTCGTAGAGCGCCGGCCGTCCTGCGGGCTCGATGCGTCGGAGAATTCCCGCGGCAACGAGTGCGTTCAGGTTGTCGTAAACCGCCTGACGAGAGAGGCTGGCTTGCCTCTGCCGGGCGGCGTTCACGATGAACTCGGCGTCTCGGTGCTTGCCTTCTTGATCGACGGCTTCCAGAACGGCTCGGCGCTGCGCGGTGATGCGCAGGTTAGCCTGCTGGAGCCGTTGCACGATCTCAGAATGCACGGTCACAGGTTACCCAATAATCTGGATGAAGTCCAGATAAGTCTGTCGTGGCGGGAGCAAGTATGCTTCGCCCTATGCAACGCATAACGCCCAGTTTGATGTTCAACCAAGGTGCCGAGGAAGCGGTCGCGTTCTACCTATCGGTCTTTCCCAACTCCAGCCTTAAGTACGAGGAGCGATGGCCCGACGGCAAGCACCTCGCGAGCACCTTTGAGCTCAACGGCGTCGAGTTCCTTGCGATCAGCGGTGGTCCCGAGTGCGCCTTCACGATGGCGAGCAGTTACACCATCAACTGCGACACCCAAGAAGAGATCGACCACTACTGGGACAAGCTGGGGGAAGGCGGCGAGACTCACGCGTGCGGCTGGCTGACGGATCGATATGGTGTAGTTTGGCAGGTGCAACCTGCATGGTTCGGTGAGAAGATGAAGACGGGAACGACCGCGCAGGCGCAGGCCATGTTTGGGGCGATGATGGAGATGGTGAAGATCGACATGGCAGCGTTGCTACAGGCTTACGACGCGGCGCGGTAAGGACTAACCCCGCAACACCCAGCCGTTCGGGTCCACCACGGGCACCGCGCCCGAATACGGCACTGACCCCTTGCCCCCCATCATCGGAACCCGCACGGTCTTGCCGCCGACTACGACATCCACCGGCATCGGGAACGGTAAACCGCCCGGCACTTCCCACTGCAGAGTCAAAACTCCATCCGCCGCTGAGGTCTTCAGCACCGGCAGCTTTGCTTGCCGTAGATACACCTCGAAGAACCAGCTCAGGTCGCGGCCCGCCTCACGCGAAGCGATGGTCAAGTAGTCGTCCGTCGTCACGAGCCGCAACGCCCGTCCGTCGGCGAACTTCTCCGACTCGGGCGTGGGATACGCCATTCGCCGGATTGACCGCAGAAAAGCCTCCTCGCCGATCAGATACCGCAACGAGTGCAGAATCAACGCGCCCTTGTCGTAGATGTCGCCCCCGTAAGACTCGCTCGATGTCTCTTCGCGAGGAGCGACCGGCGCGGCGTTGCGCACGCGCTGGCGGCGTCCCTTCATTCCCGCGAAGTACGCCTCCTTCCCGCGGATTTGCTCGATGTAGAAGGTGTCGAGGAAGCTCTGGAACCCCTCGTGGATCCACATGTCGCGCCAGTCGGCATTCGCCACCAGGTTCGCCCACCACTCGTGGCCGAACTCGTGGAGCAGCAGCCAATCATATCCATCCGCCGCAAACCGATAGCGGTTGCCATACGCGATCGCAGTCGAATGCTCCATTCCGAGGTGCGGCGTCTCGACGATCCCGAGCTTTACGGTGCGGAACGGGAACGGCCCGCAATACTTCTCCATGAACGCTAGATACTTCTTCTGCTCCTCGATCAGCTTCGGCGCTTTGTCCTTGTTTTCGGGCAGCACGTAGTAGTGGATCGGCATGGTCTGGCCGCCGACCGACTTGATCGAGTCCTTCACTAGCGTATAGGGGGCGGCGTTGAACACCAGCGAGTAGTTGTTGATCGGCAGCGGCATGTGCCAGTCGAAGGTTGTGGTCCCGCCCGCGTTCTTGGTCGTCTTCTCGAGCTTGCCAGGGCCGACGGCAATGAGCGGATCGGGCACGGTCAGGCGCATCGTGGCTTTGTCCGGTCGGTCGGAGGGGTGGTCCTTGCAGGGGAAGATGAGGTCGGCGCCCGCGCCTTGGAGGGCGACCGAAACCCAGTCCGCGCCGCTGGGGGTTTTGGCCCACATGATGCCGCCATCCCAGGGGGCATTCTTGGCGACGTGCGGCGTGCCGGAGTAAGCGATCGAGACTCGGATGGGGTCTCCAGGTTGCTTGGACAGCGGAAAGAACACCCGGATCGCGCCCTTCAACCGCTCGTAGCGGAGGACGGTCCGACCCTCGGATACCGATGCGACGGTGTAAGGGTCGTCGAGGTCGAGAAGAATGGTGCCGGTCGGGATGACCGTCTTGGCCTCCATGATCGTGGTGCCGGAGAGGGTCTTCTTCGCGGGATCGACGCGGATGGCGATGTCGTAGTTGAGCACATCGTACGCCGCCTGCTCGAGTTTGAGGGCGCCGCCTGACGCATGGCCCTGGGCGGCGGTGAGGGCGAGAAGGACGGCGGACGTCAACATGGTGCTCATTTTAGCCCGGTCATCAAGGATGGATTGAAAAGACAACGAGGTGCGAGGATGGTCTCGTGCCTCGCATACCGCCATAAGCTATAGTCGGGCATGAGCACACCGAGGAAACCTCGCGCCCTTGCGACCGCGGTGTTGATCGTCGGGGTACTCGGCCTGTGTCTCGCTCCGTGTCTCATCTCCATCGCCTGCCGACCCGACCCCAAGGCCATCGTGACCCGCATCCCCGTCGGTAGCCGCCTCAGCGAACTTGACGCGTACCTAACGCAGTTCTATGAGAGCTCGGATGTCCTGAAGTGGACACCGAATCCAAAGGCGCGTCGCGGCACGGGCTCCTACCGGGATAAGTACGGCGGATTCGACACCCTTAACCTCGGCCCGTATGACCGCTGGACAGCAACGAAGTCAGAGCGCGACCGCTTCACCGGCGAACTTCGTTTCTACCACCATAGCGCAGTGGTCCCGGACGATCTCGCTCCTTCGTTTTGGGTCTATCTGGTGTACATCGATGGAGTGCTTAAGGAAGCCGACTACGGGATCTTGCCGGGGTGAAAATTCTCCCCGCGTCCATCAGTGAATCTGCCGCACTTCGACAGGAGCGCGGCACGCGATAACCGCCTTGCGGCCCCACTCCAGTGCCTCATCCATGTCGGCGCATTCCAGCACCCAGAAGCCCCCCACGTGCTCGTCGGTGATTAGATACGGGCCGTCGGCGACGCTCACCCCACCCGCTTCGGACCGAAGCGATTTCGCGTAGCGCGCCGGGTGCAACCCGCCAACGAACAACCGAATCCCCACCGCGACCATCTCATCGTTGAGCACGTCGATGTCGCGGGTCATCGCCTCGTCCTCGACGGACGGGTCGTAGGTGTCGGGGTGGTGAATGGCAACGAGGAATCTGGGCATGGAATGCCGATTCTACACCGACTCGCCCGCTACTGAGGAAACGGCTTCGTGTTTAGCCCTTCCATCATCTTGTGGAACCCATCGCCGGAGTTCATCTCGAGTCGGAAGAGGTACTTGCCGCCACCTTTCAGGCCGTAGGTTGCGCGGAAGGCGTGCTTGCCGGGCATTCCGGGGATGGGCGCTGGCTTGCTCACAAGCGTCAGCACCTGACCCTTCAGCTTGCCTCGAAGTTCCAGCACGCCGGGGGCCATGCTGTCGAACCAATAGGCGACGTATTCGCTTTTGGCTGCGTCATAGCTCGTGAGCTGCAGGCCCGTCATGGCCATGCCACCCATGTCGGCAGTAAATCGCGATTCGATGTACATGTCGCCCATCGACATCTTTGAGCTGACGGTGCCGGGGCTGGGACTGCCCTCGGCCTTGCCCGGCTCGTACATGGTCAGATCAGACGTGTAGTCGCCCAGCATCCAGCTGATGGCCTTGAGCTCTTTGGGTGGCGCAGGCATCATAGGGTCTTGGCTGGGAGTGGCGAACGGGGTTGCCAGCAGTACAGCGGCAAGTAGGGTGTGCATTGTGTTTCCTCCCGGAACTTCAATAGCTGGTCGGATTATGGACCAATGGTATCGTAGGATCGCTACGCTTTGGAAACTTCGCATGTGTCGCGTACACTACGGCAGAACCTTGGACGAGCCCTTTCCTCTACTGCACGATCCGCCGAGCCACGAGCAACGTAGAACCTGGATTGACCGCATCCCAGTGATCGGCGGGATGGTTGGCTACCAGCGACAGATCGCGTTGGAGGTGTCGCTTGTCAACCAAGCGATCGAGCGCGGACCCGTACCGGAGTCGGTCTGGGCCCCCTTCACGTACGACATGAACATCCGCCGCACGATCGAGCGGATCGTGATCGACCATGCCTATCCTGCTGGAAGCACCTTCCATCCGCTCGATCCCGTGGAGCTGATGTTCGTGCTGAGGTACGGCGACCTCAACGAGGTCGAAATCCTGCTCGCCATCGAGGGAGAGCTTGGGTTCCGGGTCGATGACGCCCTCATGGCTCGACTCATCGCCGAGCGAATGACCTTCATCGAGTTCATCGAGATGGTCGAGGAGTCACCCGAACCGGAACAGATCCCGAAGGGTATATCTTAGGGGCCATGCAGAATCCACCCAGGCGGAAGGGGCGAATCATGTACATCGAGCGGAAGGACCAACTCAACAGCGATGATGCTCGCATTGGGCGCGTCACCGCTTCCAAGACGGGTGCGACGCTCTACTATGCTGGTCGTGAGTTCAGAAGCTTGAAGGGTGGTTACAAGGCCAACTACTACGACATCGAGACCGGCGAGTCGTATTGGATTTCTGGTTGCAAACTGGACGGCGGCGATCGGCTCTATGCGAGCAACAAGCCGGTGTGGATCGATGAGGATGTCCGACGGGAGTATTGGTCGGATATCCGCGGTCTGCCCGAGTTGGCTGACCGTGACCGGGCGTAGCGGTGGCATCCTGGATGTCTGACCCGCCAGAATCAACCCCATGCGCGAACTCATCGCCCTGTGCCAAACGACCGCCGTCGACTCGATGGAGCAGTTCCTCGTCGTCCTTTCCTTCGTCCCCGAGGACAAGCTGACCTGGGCACCGAGCCCGACCGCGAAGAACGCGCTGCAGATCGCCGCGCACACCGCCGTCACCGCGGGCAACTTCGCGAAGATGATCCGAGACCGCCAGCTGCCGCAAGATGTCGTCGCGCACCTCGACCGGACCAACAAAGCGGAAGCCGCACTCACCACGCTCCCCGACATCGAAGCCGAGTTCCGCCGAAACACCGCCGAAGTGGTCGAGGCCCTCGGAACCCTGACCGATGAGGAAGTCGCGATGCGGCTCGATTCGGGACAAGGCTGGTCGGCTCCGATGACGTTTCTGATGAATCTGCCCACCTTACACGCCACCGGGCACACTTACCAGCTGGACTACCTGCAGACCTGCTGGGGCGACCTCGACGTGCACTTCTGAAATGCTCGGCGCCCTCCTTGTCGGATCCGTGTCCCTCCCCAATGTGGCGTTGGTCGCCCGCTTCTACCATCCCTATCCCGACAAAAGAATCAGCTATCAGCGGCTCTACATCGTTGACTGGAGTGGAGGGCACCAGAGACTCCTCAGTCTCCCTGGCCAAGTTTGTGAGTCAGTCATGTGGGCTGGGTCGAGTCGCTTGGTGTATGAGGTTTCCGACAAGAAGGACCCGGGAGGATGTCGATCTGGACGGTCGGCATCCGCGTAGGGAAGCCGAAACTCCTTTCTGAGGATGGCTATCTCGACAAGGACACGGCCTTCGAGTCCGCGAAAGACGGCGTACCGGTGGTCTGCACCAAGCAGAAGCGTCCCCTCACCGTAATCCCGACCGGCCGACTGATCCCGCTTGCTTTGATATCCAACGGATGGTACGACCCCTTCAAGGGACCCGACGGCGGCTTCGTGTCCAAGACGGTCCGGTCCCTTTCCCACGCTCATCCAGGTACGTTCACTATCGACCCGGACAACAAGGCAACGCTCGAAACGGCAAAGGGTCGTGTGTCGATGGACATCCAGATCTGGTTTGGTATCCACCAGCCCAAATCGAATCGACTATGGGCGTTCGATTATCCTTCGATGCACTCCCAACGCCTCCATCGCGTGAGATGGGACACCGGGAAGATTCAAGAGCTCTTTTGGGCGGGCTACTCATTTGACTGGCGACCCGACCGCCGACATGTGGCTTTCGCTACCCAAAGGGATTTGAGCGCTTATGGTCCAAAGAAGACAGTCTGGACCAACGAACTTTGGGTGGGAGAGCTTGAGACGGGAGAACAGCGCCAACTGAAACTCCCGATGGCTTGGTTCGCCGACGTCGCAGTGAGTCCATCGAACTAGGGCTGTTTTCGCGCGGGCTGCATCGACACGCCGTCAGGGCTCTTCTGCACCGGGATGCGGCTCAGCGTCTCGCCGGTGTTCAGATCGACCACCACCACCGAGTCGTCGTTGCGGACCGTCACCAGGGCGAAGTTGCTGTCCGCATAGGGCCACACGCCCGCGGGTGACGGCTTCGGAACCGCGATCTTCACGCCGACCGCGCCGACCTTGATTCGGCGCGCGACCTCCATCTTCTCGACGTCACACACGACCAGCTCGCCTGACATCGCATGCGGGATGAGCGCCCACTTGCCGTTCGGCGTGAACTGCACGCGGTAAGGGAAGCCCTTCGATTCGATCTTCTTGACCACCTTGCGGGTGGCCATGTCGATCACCGAGATCGTATCCTCGGCCCGATTCCCGGCCCAGATCGTCTTGCCGTCGGGCGAGATGCCCACACCCTCGCACTCCTTGCCGGTGGACACGGTCTCCAGCTTTTCACCGCTCTTGAAGTCAAAGATGGTCACGCTGCCGCCACCCATGTTCGAGCTGACCAACCGGTTTGCTCCGAGATTGAGCGAGAGCATATGGGAGCCGGTTTGCCCGGTGGGGTACTCGCGCTCGACTTTGCCGGCCTCAATATCGACCAGCAAGAGCCGCTGGTTGCGTTCGTCGGTGCAGACGACCTTGCCGTCATCCACCCACTCCACGCCGTGTGGCATCGCTTGCTTGTCGAGTTCGATGCGCTTCACTTCTTTCTTCGTGGCGAGGTCGAGCACGCTGAGCGATGAGCCGGGCCCAGAGCCTTGCTTGAAGTAGTTCGTCACCACCGCAAGCTTGCCGTTGGGGGAGACCGCCGACTCGTGAGGGCCGTTGCCGACGGGGACGTGAACCGCGGTGGATGTCGCGAGATCGACGATCGACGCCGTGTCCGACTGCTGGTTGACGATCACTGCAGTTCCGGTGGGCTTGGCCAGAAGGGCAACGAACACGAGCGTGGCGATCATTGTGGAAGGGTACCGGTGATGCGGCTGCGATGATTCCCATGGTGCAGGTTTTCTTGCCGATGTATGGGGGCCGAGGGGACGAACCGCGCGGAATCAGAGCGCAGGGCCTCGTCACTTGTGACTCGAAACCTGCGCCTACGCCTTCGCAGACATTGGCTCCGACAGAGCGGAGCCCTCCCAGTCAATCATAATCCCGTTGGAATGAAACTGACTCGGGCCCTCGTCTTCGCGTTGCTTTGCGCCATTTTCGCCTTTGCCATCGGCCAGAAGCCGGGGGTCGAGCCGGGCGACAATCTCGTCAGGTTCAACCTGATCCAGATCAACGACGTCTACGAGATCACCCCGGTGAGCAAGGAGGGCGGCATGGCAAAGATTGCCACCGTCTACAACTCCTACAAGCAGGTCAATCCGAACACCTTCATGGTCATCGCGGGCGATTTCTTTAGCCCGAGCGCTCTCGGCACCGCCCGCGTGGATGGCGAGCGGCTCGCCGGTAAGCAGATGGTAGCGATGCTGAACGCGATTCCGCTGTATCTGGCGACGTTCGGCAACCACGAGTTCGACGTCAACGAAGCCCAGTTCGGTCAGCGCATGGAGGAATCCAAGTTCGGCTGGGTGTCGAGCAATGTTTGGAATGCCCAAGGTACCGCGTTGCCGAAGACGGAAATGAACCGGATTCAGGTGATCGAGAGCGGCGAGCAGCAGGTGCGGGTCGGCTACTTCGGGGTGACGATTCCGAGCAACCCGGCGAAGTACGTTACTTACACGGACTTCATGGAAGCCGCGTCGAAACAAGTTAAGGAGCTTCGGCCAAAGGTCGATGTGTTGATCGCGATCACTCACCTGGCCTACGAGGACGACATCAAGATCGCCCGGGCGTTTCCGGAGATCGACATGATCATCGGCGGCCACGAGCACGAGATGCACCGCATCGAGATCGCGAGCCTGCCCGGCATCTACAAGGCCGACGCCAACGCACGGTCGGTGTTCGTCCATGAGTTCGGCTTCGATCCCATCACCCGCAAGCTCCAGAAGAAGTCGACCCTGCGCCGACTGACCGCCGACATCCCCGAGGATCCGACGGTGAAGACGGAAGTCGACAAGTGGGTCAAGATCGCGTTTGATGCGTTCCGGAAGGACGGATTCAACCCCGAGGCCAAAGTGGCCGATGTGCCCATTGCGCTGGACGGAAGCGAGGCGAGCGTCCGCAACAAGCCTACGGAGCTAGCCAAGATCATCGCGGAAGGCATGCTCGCCGCGGCACCGGGCAGCGAAATCGCGATCTATAACGGCGGCTCGATCCGCATCGACGACACGATCCAGCCCGGCGAACTGACCGAGTACGACGTCATCCGCATCCTGCCCTTTGGTGGCAAGATCGTCTCGATCAAAATCAAGGGTGCGTACCTGAAGCGGATTCTCGCCCAGGGCATCGCGAACAAGGGCCAGGGCGGCTATCTGCAGACGGCGGGAGTCACCTACAACGGCGACCAGCCGCTCTACAAGGGCGCGGCGATTGAGGACGGTCGCGACTACTCGATCGCGATCAGCGACTTCCTGCTGACGGGTAACGAGCAGAACCTCGGCTGGCTCAAGAAGGACGGCAACCCGGACATCACGGTCGTCCAGACGCATGAGGATATCCGCAACGCGACTATTGCGGAACTGAAGCGGCGGTTTGGGAACTAGCGTTCCAACTTCCGAGGGCCCAACGGGCTGACAAGATCATAGCGAAGGGCGGAGCGCTGGAGGCGGATCATGGTATGCCAAAGCGGCCTGAAGGGCCGCGATTAGCTGGAGTCAACGTCCGACCTCGGCAACACATCGCACGCCCAATCGGAGCGCTTCCAATCGGGTATCGGGGCCTCTTCGCCAACTCGCTGAACAAACCGGGACTCCTCGACGAGTTGCATCCTCGGGATGTATCGAGGGCAGTTGGGAAACGCTTCGCGCACGGAGACTCTTACCACCAGTTGCGCGCCCGTAAACTCAGCGAGGAGCGGATCGTTGGGGTCGATGCTGGCTTCTCCGTTGACCCGGAGCCGCTTCGGCTGCTCGAAGTCGATGAACAGCAGACCGACCTCGGCGTTGCCGCGAATGTTGCCGATCGAGAGGAACATGCCGTTGCCGTTGTAGTCGGGGAAGGCAAGGGTGTTCGCATCGAGGACCCGGACGAAACCGCGGGGACCCCCCTTAAACGAGCAGTTTAGATGTCCTTGCTCGTCGGCGGTCGCGAGGAAGAACATCATCTGGCGTTCGATGAACGCCTTATCGTCCGCGTCGAGCTCGGACTGAACAAGGCGTTCCTCGATCCGATCCGCTAACCGCCGCGAGTCAAAGGTGTCCTGAACGTCACGCTGATGTTGGGTGTACATGGTCTTGACACCACTCTAACATGTTATCCGGTCAATCTTCGCGTCTTGGCGTGCCGCCCTCCTCGAAACCGATCGTGGTGATCTTGCCAAATCCGAGTTCTTCGGACCGGTGAGACAGTCGACGCCCATAAATCGACGGGTGCGTCAGCAACGGTCCCGTGGAACACCCACGTCATAACGCTATGAGACGGCTCGCGTGGTTCCTCCTTGCATGTGCGGCTTCATTGGGCTCGGCCGAGCGAATCAACCATGCTGGCCGGATCTTGGGTGCGCTGCAGACGCCTACCGTGGCGACCCTGTTCAACACCCCTCAAGCCGATGCCATCCTGAGCACGCTCCAAGTGTTTCCCACGAGCAGCGCTTGGAATGAAGTCATCACCAACCGCCCGCTCCTGCCGAACTCGGCCGCCATGATCGCCATGATCCGTAGCGAGCTAGCAAGCAACCGGCGCAACTTCCGCGCTTTCTATGAGATGAACTTCGTGTTGGTGCCCAACAGTCAGCCGCTTGTGCCCATCGACTTCATCACCTATCCGGACGAATCCGACCCCGGCCCCTATCCCATCCCGGCGAATCAGCCCATCGAGCTCTGGCCCGTGAACACCGAAGGGCAAACCCTCGACCAATGGCAGCGAGACGTGAACAACTGGGGCGGAGACCGACATGGCCTGATGGTTCAACCCGGTTCGGGCAATCTCTACGAAACGTGGCAGATGAAGAAGCTCGCTAACGGGGCTTGGCAAGCCTCCAACGGAGCCAAGTTCGACCTCAACTCGAACGCAATGCGCCCGGCGGGGTGGACTTCGGGCGACGCGGCGGGACTCCCGATGTTCCCGGCGCTGGTGCGCTACGATGAAGTCCAGCGCGGCGAGATCGAGCATGCGCTGCGCCTCGTCGTCAAACACACGCGGCGAGCGTATCTTTATCCGGCCCGACATCACGCGTCGAGTCCTTCGACGACCGATCCGAACGTTCCCGCGATGGGCGAGCGGCTTCGCCTGAAGGCAAGCTTCGTGATTCCGACAACGTGGTCCGACGAGGCGAAGTGTGTCGCCCGGGCGCTCAAGAAGTACGGCGCGATCGTCGCCGACAACGGCAACTTCTTCCAAACGTCGATCACCCCCGACGATCGCTGGCCCGCCGGGTGCTTCGATGACCTGTGGAACATCGACGTGAACGATTTCGAAGTCGTGCAGACCACGGGCGAGAACGAGGGGCCGCGATCTCCGAATCCGCCCACGGCCAATGCCGGGGCCGACCGAACCACCAGCGTTGGTGCCGCGATTGCGCTGAACGGCAGCGTCTCGAACGGCAACCCCAGTTGGTATCGCTACTCTGGACCCGCCGGGGTGAGCTTCTCGAACCCGAGTGCGGCGAACACGACGGCGACGTTTAGCGCCGCAGGCGTGTACACCCTCATGCTAAAGGTTGAGAACGGAGTCCATACGCCCGCCTTCGATGCCGTTGTCGTCACCGTGAACTCTGGCCCCACGATTTCGAGTGTGACGTTCACGCCTAACCCGGTCTACGGCGGATACACGACGACCGGCCGGGTGCAGCTCTCGGGCCCTGCCCCCAGCGGCGGTGCGGCGATCTCCTTGTCCGACAATCTGTCCATCTTCACGACACCCACTGGAGTCAACATCCCCGCTGGCCAGAGTTCAGCGACCTTTCCCGCCAGCGCTTCGGTGGTTTCGAGCTCCTTCACGGGCAATGTGATTGCCCGACTGGGAAGCGTCCAACGCATCGGCACGATCACCATTCAGCCAGGCCCGTTCATTCAGAGCCTTGTGCTCAACCCGAGCACCGTGGTTGGCGGAAACAGCTCGACGGGCACGGTGGTGCTCAGCAAGCCCGCGCCCGTCGGCGGCACGCGGGTCAACCTGACCGACAATCAAGCGTCGGTCACGCTGCCAGCGTTCGTGACGATCCCGCAAGGACAGGTTCAAGGAGTCTTCTCGGCGTCCACGGTTCCCGTGGTGGCCCCGTTGACGGCGTTCGTGGTGGCTGCAGTGCCGGGTTCTTCGCGCGGTGCCAACTTAGGTGTGCTCGCGCCGATCCTGCTCTCGGTGAGCGTCTCGCCGTCCAGCGTCAAGGGGGGGGCGCCCTCGACGGGGCTCGTCCGGCTGACGGGCAATGCGGCCGCGACCGTGTCTGTGTTGCTGAGTGTCAACGGTTCGGTCGCCAGCGTTCCCCCAACCGTGAACATCGCCACGGGAACCCGGGAAGCGAGCTTCACGGTCAACACGCTTCCGGTGACCACCACGCGGACGCTGTCCGTGATCGCCAAGTTGGGCACCGTGCAGAGGACGGCAACCCTCACGATCACTCCTTAGCCCGGGCATTCAAGGCCGTACCGCACCGCGGCGGCCAGCGTGTCCAAGTCGATGTCTCGAAGTGATTTGAACCTGATGCAGTAGCCGGTTACGGTCGCCTTGCCGATCGTCGTGCCGTAGGTGTGGGCCAGAAAAGTCTTGTCGTCGAGGCCCATGATGTACACCGAGATCCCAGTCTTGTTCGTGCTCAGGCCGATTCGGAACGACTCCCGCGAGGTCCCATCCGAATAGTGGATGGTGTACGACCCATAGCCGATGGTCGGGTTGGCCACCACCTTGCCTTCGTCGTTCCTGCCGTCGGAGAACCACAACTTGCATCCTGGCGACTGCTGAAGCGTGAGCTCGTGCAGGGTCTTCAGTTCACTTCGCTTGGGCTCAGGTTGGCTGGCGATGAACGTGTCGATTTGTTCAGTTACGTTCAAACTATCCTCATCGCTTACCGCTGGGAACCGGTCCCTTGAACTCATTCTGTTGAACCTGAGTGTTGAGCGTTGGCGTGTATTGGACGACTTTGAGTGTGCTACGACCGCCGCCAACGTCGTTCTGCTCATGGATTTGAACGAGAAGCGAAGTGCGTTTGTCGATCCAGAGCTTTACAGACGAGTCTTCACTACGCAGAACGTAGCAGTCGTGTCCACGCACCTTATCCATAGCGCCGACCTTCCATTCGTGCTCATCCAGCAAGTCAAACGGGTCCTTGGAGGGTGCGAGCAACAAAGGCACCCGATCTGCGATTCCGAAGCTAAGGCTTGCTAAGCTCGCAAAGCCGGCCCGGAGTTCCTTGACCCGTTCGACGCTGCCGTCGAACCCGAAGTGGATTTGTGCCGGGGCGGATCCTTGCCCCTTCTTGATCGTCCACAGGACCGATGAAACCCAGCGACTGGCGCCCTTACGTTCGCTGACTTCAAGGCGTATCTGTGCCGGTCGGGCAAAGGTCGTATTGAACTTCCACTCACCCCAGATGGTCTTGGTCCGCGCTTTGTCGACGTTCCAAATCATTTGGGTGCCGAAGTCTCGATACGTCTTGCAGGTGGCGTAAGCGGCACGGACTTGACGAACGAGCCGTGTAACATCGGTGGTTGCTGATGTTGTTTGCGCTAGTGCAAGAGCAGCCAAGATCATAATGCATTATCCTACTTGAGCATTTCGCGTTTGAACTCGAACCGCCGAGGCGTGCCGCCCTTCATGTATCCGATGATCGCCGTCAAGCTTCCATCGGCTGAGAGTTCGTAGATGATCCGCTTGGGGTAGTCGTGGCGCGGGTTGTCGAACACGGCGCGGGTCTTGCTCAGTTCGGTGAGCACGAACTCGGTGGCCGGAGCGCCTCCCGGCTGAGCCACATACACCAGCCCTCCGTCTCGCTCGACGATGCGCAGAAACTCGAACGCAGACATCTTGCCCGCCGCGTTTACGGTGCGCGAGATGGCGAGCATTGCGCCACCCTTCGGCGGGCTCCATCGCTCTTCGAACGTCGCCCCTGAGCTCCGCGAACCGACCCACGGGCCGGAGAGCCACGCGATGTCGGCGATCACGGCTTTGAACGGCGCAGGCATGGGGATGTCCGCCGGATGGCGATAGAGGGCGCTCGGTCCGAGCTCCGAGCCCGTCCCCAAGTTCGAACGAACGATCAGCCCGTCCTGGGTCATCCGGAACTCTCGCTTGACCAATGTTGCGGGGGCGCTTCCGGCCGCGCGGATGAACTCCATCTCGTAAGTGAGGGCTCCGTCCTTCCAACTCGCCCGATAACGGGTCAGTGCGCCGGCGGTCGTGCCCGGGATTTCGGTGGGAGTGCCGTCGAGTTTGATTCGCACGTCTCGATTGCCTCCACCGCCATGACCCCACACGAGAATGATCGCATCCGCCTCGGTCTTGAAGATGAACTTGTCGCCCATCGGTGGGCTCAGCTGCTCCAGCGTGCGTCCCACGGTGCGGTCCTCGACGAAAATCCACTCGCCCTCCAGCGCACGCAGGTCCGCTTGCTTGGAGTCGGAGGGTTGTGGCGTCATACCGGATGTGGCCAGCGAGGCTCCGAGCAAGATGGAAATGTGCGCAACGGTGCGCGCACTGGAGTTGCATTGAGCGAGGCGAATCATCATGGATAGGTCCCCTAGTAGACTGGATCGTTCATTCGCAATCTACCTTGATGACACGACGGCGGGGATGACGGGCCGGAGGCTTAGTGGGGCAACACCGGTTACACCGAGGCGCCCACCTCCTAGGGCTGTTCCTTCATCTGGACGACGACTTTTCCTTTTGCACGACCCATCTCAAGATAAGCGAGCGCATCTCTTGCCTGTTCGAACGGGAAGACCTTGTCGATCACTGGCCGGATCTTGCCTTCGATGATCAGTTCGCCGATCTCGGAAAGTTGGCTACCGTTCGAGTCCACGAGCAGGAATGAGTAATCGATGCCGCGCTTCTTCGCAAGGCGATGTATCTTCGAGCTGATGAGCCACAGGGCGGAAACCATGAGAAAGTTCATGCCTCGCGCCCGAACAAACGCTGCGTCGGGTGGCCCGACAATCGAGACGACGACGCCCCCGGACCTTAGGATTGAAAAGCACTTTTCAAGCGATTCGCCACCGAGGGTGTCCAGGACGACATCGTAATCGCTCAGCACATCTTCAAATCTCTGCTTCTGGTAATCGATCACCACTTCGGCACCCAGGCTCCGCACCAGACCCACGTTGCTGGCACTTGTTGTCGTTGCCACCTTGGCTCCGAGGTAGGTGGCGAGTTGGATCGCAAACGTACCGATGCCTCCAGAGCCTGCAGGGATGAACACCTTTTGGTCGGGCTTAATGTGCGCGATCTCGTTCAAGGCTTGCCATGACGTCATCGCGACCATGGGGATGGAAGCCGCTTCAACGAAGTCCAGATCGGCCGGTTTTAGAGCCACGGCATTCTCTGCGACGATCGCATATTCGGCCAGAGCGCCCATACGAAGACCATCGATGCTGGCGAAGACGGCATCGCCAGGTTTAAAGCGTGAGACGCTATCGCCCACCTCCACCACAACGCCCGCCAAGTCGCTGCCCAGTATTGCTGGCAACTGATACCGCAGGATGGGCTTCATGGCTCCGCTCCTGATCTTGTTGTCGACGGGATTCAAGCCAGCCGCGCGGACTTGAACAAGAACTTGACCAGACTTGGGCGTTGGCCGAGGAAGGTCGGCAAACTCAACCCGATCCAGATCGCCATAGCGATTGAAAACAAGAGCTTTCATGATTCCCCGGGCTCAGTATGGAGCCAACGGGCCGAGATCGATGAATCTGCTGCCGGAGAGTTCGAGTCCCGCCGCGGCTGTACGATGCCAGTTTTTTGCCGCTAATCTGGAGCAACTACCTGTCGAAGCTTTTCTACGTCTCGCACAGGCGAGGTGCCGAAGAGCTTCTTGTAGTCACGGCTAAAGTGGGAGGGATCATCGTAGCCCACTTTGTAACCCGCGGTCGCAATATTCATGTCCTCGCTGAGGAGCAGGCGCCGCGCTTCCTGTAGGCGGAGTTGCTTCTGAAACTGAAGCGGACTCATGTCGGTAACCGCCTTGAAGTGATGGTGCAGGCCAGATGTGCTCATGCCGAGTTCCTTCGCAAGCGCCTCGATGATCAACGGCTTGTCGTACTCTCTTCGCAACCGTTGCACTGCGCGAGCTATTCGGTTCATTTGAGAGCCCGACAGGGGCAGCTGCCGCAGGCGATCTCCCTGTTCTCCTTGCATCAACCGAAAGGTGATTTCTCTCCTCACGGTCGGTGAGAGGACACGCGCATCTTCAGGGGACCCCACGAGCCTCATGAGTCGCAAGGTCGCATCGAGCACTCCTGCATCTAAGGCGCTTACCGCGATGGCCTTCGCGCCGCCGCCGCTTGTTGGTGGCAGTTGTCCTGCCTCGATCATCACAGAACTGATAAGAGCTGGGTCCAAGTCGAGCCGAAGCGAAAGGTACGGTTCATTGGGAGATGCGATTACGACCCTTGCCGTGATCGGCATCTCGACGGTCGCGATCAGGTATCGCTCCGCGTCGTACCGATACACCGTATCGCCGAGGTACACCTCCTTCGCCCCTTGAGCGATCAAACAGAAGGAAGGGCGGACCACCCCATGAAGGTTCTCAGTGGGCTCCGAGGCTCGCCCGAGCAAGAGTCCGGGCATCGGCTCTCGATAGCCGTCGGATGGAACCGCTTCGGCGATCCTCTCGATCAACTCCTCGCGGTTTGCCGCGTTGCGAAAAGAATCACGGTCTGTCATTGGATCAACTTCGTTGCTACTACTACCTTCTTCGTCAGCCCGCAGTTGCTGCGTTTGGAGGATTCGCCAAGAGATTTGCAGGAATGTCGTTCTGTGGCAAGGACTCCCAAACGTAGAATAGCCCAAGTTGAGAGCTACAGTGCCATCGCTTTGGAGAATCAGTCAATGAAAGAAAGCCAAGCCAACCCGATCAATACCATCAACCGCCGCGGATTTCTCGGCATGGGACTTGGGCTTGCGACGGCCTCACTGGTTCAAACCGGCTCTGCATCTCCCAGCGAGAACGTTCAGAAGTCGCCCGAACCGATTGGTCGTCGTATGCTCGGAAAGCTGGAAGTCTCGGCCATCGGTATGGGCGTCCAGAACATGCACCGCAAGTACGACACGAGCGTGCCCTACCGGCCGGAAATGGTCGCTATTCTCCGAGCTGCTTTTGACGGCGGCGTCACGTTCTTCGACTGCGCGGAGGCCTATGGACCGTGGGAAAACGAGCGTATCCTTGGCGAGGCCATTGCTCCCTTCCGGGACAAAGTTCAGATCACTTCGAAGTTCGGCTGGAATATCGATCCTGAAACGGGTCAGCGTCGCCCCGGGCTCAATAGCAAACCCGATCACGTAAAGCGCGCGGTAGACGCCATGCTCAGCCGGCTTCGGACCGACCGGATTGATCTCCTTTATCAGCATCGCGTTGATCCTGAGGTGCCGATCGAAGACGTTGCCGGAGCGATAAAGGACCTGATGAGCCAAGGCAAAGTGAGGAACTGGGGACTCTCCGAACCGGGCCTCCAGACGGTTCGACGCGCCCATCGCGAGCTTCCTTTGACGGCGATTCAGAATGAGTACTCGATGGCGACTCGAGACCCGGAAAAGGACGTGATTCCGCTGTGCGAGGAACTGGGAATCGGTTTCGTGCCTTGGTGGCCGCTGGATTGTCAGCTCCTTACTGGCTGGATCGACCCCAATACGCGCTTCGCGCCCGGCGATTTGCGAGCCAACACTCCGAGATTTTCCCCCGAAAACCTGGCTCATAACATGCAGCTGGTCGATCTTATAAAGACGTGGGCCAAGCGCAAGGCGGCGGCCCCTGCGCAGATTGCTCTGGCATGGTTGATGGCGCAGAAGCCCTGGATCGTCCCGATCCCAGGGACCACCGTCATGCAGCACATGATTGAGAACATCGGCTCGACTGCGATCCGTTTCACCCCGGCGGAACTCGATGAGCTGAATGCGGCAGTCCGTGGTATCGAGATTCGGGGTCTGCGGCTTCCCGAGGGCGTGTTGATGTTCTCGGGCGTAGAAGCTCCGCCGAAGCCATCAGGGAGAGAGGCGTGAAGATCTTCACGGCGTTAGGAAAGCTGACTATCCTGACGACTCTGGTTTGGTCTGCTGGCTGCATGTCTGCTCATCAACCGCCTGTTCAGGGTCGACCTGCCCAGTCTGCGAAGAAAATCCTGATCGTCTACTTGTCGCGAACCAACAACACCAAAGTCATTGCCGAGTTGATCAAGAAGAAGGTTGGGGGCACCATGGTCGCTCTGGAATTGGAGAAGCCTTACCCGAGCGACTACAGAGCAACGGTGCAGCAAGTTGTCCGGGAGAATGAATCCGGTTTTCTACCGCCGTTGAAGACAAAGATTGACCGCATCGACCAGTACGACACGGTTTTCGTCGGCTTTCCCACTTGGGGGATGAAGCTACCGCCTCCGATGAAGTCATTTCTGAGCCAATACGACCTGAAAGGCAAGACCGTGATCCCCTTCAACACGAATGACGGGTACGGCATAGGCTCCAGCTTCGACACCGTAAGGCAACTCTGCCAGCAAAGCACGGTCTTGGAGGGCTTCACCACAAGCGGCGGGACCGAACGGGGCAGCCAGCTCCCGAACATCAACGGAGCAAGGTCGGATGAAGCCGAGAGAGAAGTCGAAACCTGGTTAAGAAAGATAAAGATGTACGCGGACTAGCGGTCCGAACACAAGGAACAACTATGAAGAACTCAACCGCACTCCTGATGCTGCTGGTGTCAGCGATCATCCCTTCACTCTGCGCTGTGAACAGCGCCCAAACCCCAACTCAAAAGGATCCTGCCCAAGAACAACAACTCCTGACCTTGTCAAAGGACAAGTGGCAGTGGATGGCCGACAAAAAGGTGGATGCCCTCGACGCCCTCTTCCACGAGAAAGCGGTCTTCGTCCATATGGGCGCCACGATGACCAAGAAGCAAGAGCTGGACACCATTCGCAGTGGAGGCATTCATTACAAGGAAGCTAAGATCGAGAAGGCGTCGGTTAGGTTCATCGAGTCCACGGCGATTGTGTTGAACACGATTCGCTTGACCGCTGTGTTGGGCGGAAACGAGGTGATAAACCCGTTCGAGGTTACCGAAGTCTACGTTCAAGAGAAGGGGACTTGGAAGCTCGTCGCGCTCTCGTTCACGAGGTTGCTCAGATAACGGAGGAGGCTTTCCTAAGGAGTACTCTGGCTGGGATTCCTCATTCGAAGCCGGGGATCGTTCACCTGGCATGTTAGTCGGCGGGGTGAACTTCTCATCCCCCCAAATACCAAGATAGGAACGGGTCAAGCCCATTCCTCATCTTGGTACTCCGGATGGGATTCGAACCCACGATCTTCGCCGTGAGAGGGCGATGTCCTAGTCGGCCCCTAGAATTGCCTCAAAGTTGCGAACGAGCTCAGGCTGGTCGAGGGCATCTGCGTAGTCGGTCACAATTCGCAGAATACGAACCCGATCCATGTTTGGATACAGTTCGAAGAGTCTGCGAACGTCGTCGATGTCTCGGCTTCGGGCGGCCACAAGTTTCATGATCACGAGGTCCTCCGCGGTGGCGACCATCATGGCGATTGCGTCAGTCAAGTTCTCGTGGGTTGCCCTCTCGACGATTTCTTCTTCGAACGGGAGCGCCCCCATCGAAACGTCGATTCCGGTGCCATCCGGTGCCCTCAGCAAGATGACCCGGTTGCGCCTTGCGAAAGCCTCGGCATCGGAGCGTCGCGGAACAAGACCGTGCCGCTGAAACACCTCTAGCATGGTCGGAAGTGATTCGTCAGCGTCAAGCACGACGGCATCGACGTCCTGCGTCGCTCGGTCGTGGCCACGAAGAATAACGGCAATGCCTCCAATGAGCGCGTAGCGCATGCCAAGTTCGGTCAGGGCTGCGCTGAGCCTGGACAACGCGACGCTAAGCTCGGGACTGTTTTGCAAGCCAGGCCTCCCGGGCGAGTTGCCATCGAAGGTGGAAGTCCAAATCATCCGACCTTGGCGTAAGGCGATTCATCGAAGCCAGCCGCACCAAGAACGCCTCAAGGAGAGCAAAGCGTTCTGAGGGCGTTCGATTTCGAGCTTCTTCCAGAATGACCTGGTTGGCAGCTTCCTGTCCCCGCTTCCAGTCTCGGATGAGCTTTGGGTCCATGTCAGTTTGACCGACAAAAGTGGTACTCCGGATGGGATTCGAACCCACGATCTTCGCCGTGAGAGGGCGATGTCCTAAACCGCTAGACGACCGGAGCACGCGGCAGCGACCGAGATTATACCCGCCCTCGGGCCGCTCGGCAAGCCAAAACAAGAACAGAAACGACACGAGGGGCGCGGGATGAAAACACAAGCGCCCGGAGTCAAAAATGACTCCGGGCGATCACAAACCGAGGACTACTCCTCCGAGCCGTCGAAGTTGTCTTCGTCGTCCGTATCGCCGTCGTCGGCCGACTGCACGATCCGCGCGATCGACCGCACTTGGTCGCCCGCCGCGAGGTCGATCAGCTTCACGCCTTGGGCGATTCGGCCAACCATGCGGATGTCCTTCACCTTCATGCGGATGCCCTTGCCCTGCGTGGTCATGAGCAGCAAGCGGTCGTCGTCTTCCACAACCTCGGCGCCCACGATCCGGCCCGTCTTCGGCGTCACGTTCATCGTCAAGATGCCCGAGCCGCCTCGACCCTGCACCCGATACTCTTCGAGCATCGTGCGCTTGCCATATCCGTTCTCGCCGACCACGAGCAGGGAAGCCTCGTTGCGGACGATCGCCGCCGAGACCAGGTGGTCTTCATCGTTCTTGAACGACACGGCGCGAACGCCGCCCGCCTGTCGGCCACGGCCACGCGCCTGAGTTTCGTTAAACCGAATGCTCTGGCCCTCGCGGGTGATCATGATGATGTCTTGACTGCCGGTAGTGCGGAGCACCCATCCGAGTTCGTCGCCGTCTTCGATGTTGAACGCGATCAAGCCATTGGAGCGAATGTTGCCAAACTTGCTCAGCTCCGTTCGCTTGATTTCGCCCTTGCGGGTGACCATGGAAAGGAAGCCCTCGGCGTTGATGTCCTTCACCGAGACGGTTGCCGTCACCCGCTCACCGCTCTCGATGGCGATGTAGTTGATGACCGGCATGCCCTTGGCATAGCGTCCCGACTCGGGGATCTCGTAGCCCTTCAGGCGGTAGACCTTGCCGCGATCGGTAAAGAAGAGGATGAAGTGGTGGGTGCTGACCTGGAAGAGGTGCGCTGGCTCGTCATCGGCCTTTTGGGTGTTGTTCACACCCTTGCCGCCGCGCTTTTGTTGTCGCCAGGCGTCGATGCTCACCCGCTTGATGTAGCCGTCGCGCGAGATGGAAACGATCGCTTCCTCTTCGGGGATCATGTCCTCGTCGCTGAAGTCGCCCGGCTCGCGGGTGATGATCTTCGAGCGCCGCTCGTCGCCGTGCTTATCGCGAAGGGCTTCGATCTCGCCCTTCAGCACGCCGAGCAGTCGGACTTCGTCGTTCAGGATGTCGAGCAAGTTCTGAACGCGGTACAGGGCGTCCTTGTAGCGGTTCTCGAGTTCCTGCTGCGACAGCCGGGTCAGCTGGCGAAGCTGCATGTTGAGGATCGCATTTGCCTGCAGCGGCGAAAGACCAAACTCACGGACCAACTCGACGCGGGCCACGCCGACGTCTTCCGACTTGCGGATGAGGGCGATGACTTCGTCGAGGAACCGCCGAGCGATTTGGTAGCCCTCATTGATGTGCACCTCTTCGAGCGCCTGGTACAGCTCGAACCGGGTTCGGTTCTCGATGACGCGGCGGCGGTGCTTGATGAACTCGTCAAGGATCGTCAGCAGCGGCGAAACTCGCGGCGCACCGTCGACGAGCGACAACATGATCGCGCCAAAGGTAGTGCGCAGCTGTGTGTGCTTCAGCAGGTAGTTCAGCGCCTTGTTCGGCTGAACGTCGCGGCGGATCGAGATCTCGACCCGCATGCCGCGCTTGTCCGAGTAGTCCTGTACGTCGGTGATGCCGTCGAATCGCTTGGTCTTCGCGATCTCGGCAATGTTCTTGATGAGGGTGGTCTTGTTGACCTGATAGGGAAGTTCGGTGACGACGATGATGCTCTTGCCCATATCCCCGGGTTCGATCATCGTCTTGGCTTGCATGATGATGGAGCCACGGCCGGTCTCGTAAGCCGAGCGGATGCCCTTGACGCCCATGATGGTGCCGTAAGTGGGGAAGTCCGGCCCAGGCATGATCTCCATGATGTCGTCGAGGGTGGACTGCGGATTCTCCAGCCGGTGGAGGACCGCATTGCACACCTCAGTCAAGTTGTGAGGGGGCAGGTTGGTGGCCATGCCGACCGCGATTCCGGAGCCGCCGTTGCAGAGCAGGTTAGGGAACTTAGCGGGAAGAACCGTGGGCTCGTTGGTGCTCTGCAGGTAGTTCGGCACCCAGTCGATGGACTCCTTGTCGAGGTCCTCGAGCATCTCCATCGCGAGCGGCGTCAGGCGGCACTCCGTATATCGCATGGCGGCCGGCGAGTCGCCGTCCACCGAGCCGAAGTTGCCCTGTCCCTCGATGAGGGGGTAGCGCATGTTGAACGACTGGGCCATTCGGACGAGCGTCGGGTAGATGATCGCTTCGCCGTGGGGGTGGAAGTCGCCGGACGTGTAGCCGCAGACCTTGGCGCACTTGGTGTAGGCACCGCCCGCGGTCAAGTTCAGCTGCCGCATGGCGTAGAGGATTCGCCGCTGGACAGGCTTCAGGCCGTCGCGCACATCGGGCAACGCCCGGGCGATGATGACGGACATGGCGTAGTTGACGTAACTACGGCCAAGTTCCTCTTGTACGTCGATAGAGAGATTCTGATCGTCGGGCATAGCTTCTCAGCTCACGAACGGGGGTTCCAAGGTTCAGACGAAGTCGTCTGGCGCAGAGCCGCGCCCTCGTTAAGGATACCTGGGATCGGGGCCAGCCTTCCTCCCTAGTAAAACACTGCGAGTCGGGAACGACGCGGGAAGGCACGATTCCCCTTGGGCTAATCGAGGCCCATAGCGAGAGTGTGCACGCGTCGTCCGCGGCGGGAGTCGAACGCTATCTTGGGAACTT
>JADZEW010000037.1 GCA_020850325.1 Methanoregulaceae archaeon | reverse complement strand
TCCCGTCACGTCGCAACGCTCAATGAAAGGAGAACGACGATGACGACCACCAAGAAACCCGCCTTCATCGCTTATGCCGTAACCGGCGAGGGCAAAGACGCCTTCTGGACCCGCATCGGGTCCGTATGGCAGCACAACCACGGCGAGGGCTTCAGCGTCGAGCTGAACGCGCTCCCCGTGAACGGGCGCATCGTGCTGATGCCGCCCAAGGCAGCGGATAGCACCGAGGGTGCGGAGGTGGCGCGATGAGCGCCCCTCTCTTCCCGCTCGGGCAGGTCGTCGCAACGCCCGGCGCGATGGAGGCTGCCAGCGGTCCGCTGCACTTCCTCGCACTTCTCGCCCGGCACGTGCGCGGTGACTGGGGCTGCGTCGATCCCGAAGACGCCGAAACCAACCGACTCGCCGTCGTCGAAGGCGACCGCGTGTTGTCGGCGTACCCCATCGACCCCGAGAAGCCCTGCGCGGGCTTCGGCGAAAACTGCCTCTGGATCATCACCGAGGCTGACCGCTCGGTGACAACGATCCTGCTGCCCGAGGAGTACTAGCCCGCTACTGAAGGCCCGGCTACGGTCGGGCCTTCTTCATGCGTCGCGACCAAAATCGCGAGCGCGTTCGAGCTGGCCCGCGACGGGCCTCTTCTGAAAGAGAGGATGTCCCATCCCGGGCTCCTGATCCCCTGGTCCAGCGATGCTCATATGCTTGCCGCAGGAACAGGAGGCAGGTGGCGGCATGAGCGAGGACGAAGACGATCAGAAGCGCATCTGTTACGGGTGCGTCGGGGAAGCCTACCTGGCAAAGCAGATCGAGAAGGACGGACAGCCAGGCGTGTGCGCGTACTGCGGCGACACGCTGGCGTGCATCACGGTCGAAGAGCTTGCTGATCGCATCGAGACCGCTTTCGATCATCACTACGTACGCACTGACAACTATCCCGATTCCTGGCAGGAGCGGGCGATGGCCGACCGGGAGTCAGATTACGTGTGGGAACGCGAGGGCCAGCCCGTGGCCGAGGCCATCGAGGAGGCCGCGTCCATCCCCAGTGACGCCGCCTCAGACGTTCAGGAGATTCTCGACAACCGTCATGGCGACTTCGACTCAGCCGCCATGGGCGAGGAGACCGAGTTCTCGGGCGACGCGCACTACGAAGTGAAAGGGGCCAGCGCCCGCGCCTGGCACGAGGAGTGGCGCAGCTTCGAGCAGTCGCTCAAGACGGAAGCGCGGTTCTTCAGCCGCTCGGCGGCAGAGCTTCTCGCGCGGGTCTTCGGCCAGATCGACACGCTCAAGACCAAACCCCGCCGCCCCCTTGTCGTCGATGCCGGTCCGGGCCGCAAGCTCACCCATCTCTACCGCGCCCGGGTGTTTCAGTCGGATGAGAAGCTCGAAGAGGCCCTGTGCCGCCCGGACATGCATCTCGGATCGCCTCCGGCCCGGCTTGCCAGTGCGGGCCGGATGAACGCGCGCGGAATCTCCGTGTTCTACGGGGCGACCGATGCGGGCGTCGCCCTCGCCGAAGTGCGCCCGCCCGTGGGAAGCAAGGTGGCCGTCGCGAAGTTCGAGATCATCCGACCCTTACGCCTTCTGGACCTCACCGCGCTCGATGGCGTGCAGGACGGCGGCAGCATCTTCGATCCAACCCTCAAGGGGCGGCTCGAACGGGTCGCGTTCCTGCGTACTTTGGGCGAGCGCATGACGCGCGCCGTCATGCCGGACGATGAGGCCTTCGACTACCTCGCCACACAGGCGGTCGCCGACTTCCTGGCAACCGAAAACGAGCCCCGGCTGGACGGGATCATTTTCGGTTCCGCGCAGGCGAAGTCCGGGCGTAACGTCGTTCTCTTCCACAAGGCCGCGCGTGTCGAGGAAATGCAGTTCCCAAAGGGGACAGAGATCAGGGCGAACACCGGCTACGGCACGGACGAGGGCTGGGAGATCGACTACGGTGTGATTGAAGAGGTCCCAAAGGCGAAGTCGCCTCCTGTACCCACTGAAGATGATGAGAGCCCGTTTGACCTGATGCCGCCTTACGAGGCCTACAGGCCAGACGGGGACTATCGAGAAGCCGCCTTGCGTGTCGATGCAGGGTCGGTCGAGGTCCACCATGTCGAATGGGTAAAAGTCAACAGCACGAGCTATGGCGTAAGCCGTCACCGCCGCGAGAGGTGGGAACGGAAGTTCTGATCTCCGTTCGTCGGTGGGCGTCAGCAGAAGAATTGGGGCAGGCGTACTCCTGCGTGCTCCGCCAGTCCCAAGAAGATCGCAACTTCTCAGGGCGGGGTATCCGCTCGGCGGGGCATGGCGGCAACCGCTTCGGCAAGCAGGGCAATGTAGGCATCGAAGGTCCGGCGGGCGTGCTCAAACTGCGCCAGGTTTGCCGTCCAGGCGTCTTGCATTGACAGGGGCTCCGTGCCGCCAACGCCGTAGCTGGTCGAGAGCTGTCCCGGCACCGGCATGTCCTTGTAGGTCCCATCGGGCTGCTGCTCAAGCTTCATCGCCTGCTGCCTTGTTCTTGTGACGGTGGAAGTGATGCCGACCGAGAAGCGGGGCGCGATCCCATGGCTCGCACGGTTCCGAAAGTCGCCAGTCAGCGCCCTGTAGCCACGATCATCAAGCTGACCGAGGGCCTGGATGAATGCCTTGCCCATCGCCCACGGGCTCGCAAGCGCCTTGAGCTGCCTTTCCTTGTCCCGGCGCGAGGGGAAGAACCTGTCGTCCCCGGGCGTTGTCGGGTCCCCGAGCAGCTCGTCTTTGACGGCGAGATCGAGGCCCATGCGAGTCTGGTGCAGCGCGTTGGTCGCCACCATGATGAAGCGGTCGCGCGACGCGCTTGGCTGAAACATGCAGTAGAAGGCCAGCGGCTCGACCCAGCCCCATTCGGCCTCCCACCTGACATCGGTGCTCTCGGCCTTCAGGACCTCGTTCCAGGCGTGCCAGCGACGCAGATTGCCCAGCCAGTGATTGAGCTGATTGGTCAGTTCGCGCAGCTCGTCCTTGACCAACTCCTCCGCCACGAAGAGCCGCCAGCGTGCCGTCGCAATTCCGGGCACGGCGTCGTAGGGCAACGGTCTCGCCGAAGGCTTCAGCCCGTAGCCATCGTCGATCCGGTCGAGGAAAGCCGACACCACGGCCTGGCGCTGTTCATTGGTCAACGGGTCCATCGGGAAACAAGAGTGAATCCGGTCAAAAGGTGGTCGAAACGCCTGAGTACCGGGTTAACAGCCCGGCGGCACGTGGCTTAGCCCAAATGGCAACCAGCCGCGCTGGGGCGCGGCTGGCGACTTCGTGATTGGAAGTTCGATATTCATAACATCGAATCCAAATAGGGCCTAGTGTGATATTTCGGCAACATGGTGAAACTAATTTGCATCGAATCGAGGAAAGCGGATTGAACTCGGTCGCAATGGAGTTCAAAAACAAAGTCAGTCTCGAATCATCGGGGCCGGTTCACTAAACCTACTACACACACTCTAATTGGAGAACTAACATTATGAAAAAACTGCTTTGCTCGGCTGCTGTAGCCGGTCTCTGCGCCGTAGCGGCTGCTCCCGCGATGGCACAAGGTGATCAAAGCGCACTGGAACTGTCACTCGGTGGCTATTTCCGTGGCTATGTAACTTACGCTTCACAAGATACCGCTGTTGGTGCTGGTGAGGAGCGTCACATCGACATCCTGCGCGATACAGAAATCCACTTCACCGGCGAAACAACGCTCGACAACGGTCTGACCGTTGGTGTGTAAGCGGTAACCCAGCAGCGTTCTTCCCCACGCCAATGCGGCTGCCAACAATGCCCCATCGACAACGACACGAAGGCGATGCGATGGGCACGAGCAAGCGTAGGCGATTGGGGCTGACCGGGTGG
>JADZEW010000036.1 GCA_020850325.1 Methanoregulaceae archaeon | reverse complement strand
TCGTGTCGTTGTCGATGGGGCATTGTTGGCAGCCGCATTGGCGTGGGGAAGAACGCTGCTGGGTTACCGCTTACGTTCATCGTGCGCGGCAAGACGCACATCGTTGCGATGACCGGCTCCTATTTCCGGGGCGATGCCGAGGCTGTGCTTTCGCCATCCGACGAAGCCAAGTTCGATACCGTCACCTACACCTACTACGAGCAGCTCAACGGCTACGAGTACCTCAAGCAGCTCGACATCGGCTACTTCTTCTACAGCGGACCCTACGTCGATGACATCCTCAATGTCCTCAATGCTGGCGAGAAGACGATCATCCACATCCCCAATGTCAATTCGCGCGAAAGCACGAAGGACAAGATGCGGGAGGTCGAGCACATCATCGAGGCGCTAGGCGCGTGGCAAGGCATTGATGCCGCGACTGGCTTTCAGCTCGTCAAGCGGCCAGACGGGCGTGTGCTCCGCATTGCCGATCTTGTCGATGACGACGCCTCGAAGCGCGACCGCGTATCGACCGCGCTCAAGGACCCGGCACATAAGAACAACCGCGATCACGTTGACATCATCATCGCGCTTGGCATGGCAAAGGAGGGCTTCGACTGGATTTGGTGCGAACACGCGCTCACCGTCGGCTACAGGGCGAGCCTGACCGAAATCGTGCAGATCATCGGACGTGCTACGCGTGACGCGCCTGGCAAGACCCGGGCGCGGTTCACCAACCTGATCGCCGAGCCGGACGCGTCTGAGGAAGCGGTGACCGAAGCCGTCAACGACACCCTCAAGGCCATTGCGGCGAGCCTCCTGATGGAGCAGGTGCTCGCCCCGCGCTTCGAGTTCAGGCCGAAGAACGCCGAG
Source organism: Methanoregulaceae archaeon (assembly GCA_020850325.1). Classification (GTDB taxonomy): domain Bacteria; phylum Armatimonadota; class Fimbriimonadia; order Fimbriimonadales; family Fimbriimonadaceae; genus JANJUB01. Next base: position 3,107 of record JADZEW010000036.1, on the reverse strand, counting down.
AGCGGCCCCACGCCGGGCTTTGACTACGGCGAGGGCGGCTACGACCCCAACAGGTCAAACGTCGGCGTCAATCACGAAACTGGCCAGGTGCAGATCGAGATCAAGGGTCTTGTCGAGCCCAGGAGCAAGGAGGCCGCGCGTATCTGCCAGGAAGACCTGAACGAGGTCATCGCTTCCTTCATTCAGGACAAAACCGCCATTGAGCGCGGCCTCTTTGACGATGAACTGGTGCCCGAAGAGCTGACCCAGGTTCGCATGGGCAAGATCATCAAGGACAAGTACCCCGAGCTTGACGCCGAAGATCAGGAAGCCGTGCGACAGCACGCTATCGCCGCCCTCAATCTGACCCAACAGGCCAAGCAGCTCGTCGCGAACGGCGACGGTACAGAGGCCGCCGCGAATACGGCACTTATAGACGGTGTTCGCAAGTTTGCGATGGACGTGCGCGAGCTGGACATCGACCTGATCGACCGGATCAACCCCTTTGGCGAGGCATACGCGATCCTCGCCAAGACGATGAGCGAGGAAAGCCTGAAACAGGTCCAGGCCGCGATCTCGGCTAAGCGCACGACTCTGACACCGGAGGATGCGAAGGAGCTTGCTGTCCGCGCGGTGCAGTTCAAGAGAGAGCGCGGTCGCGTTCCGTCGCTCGACGCGCAGGACGCTTGGGAGCGGCGCATGGCCGAAGGCGCTTCGGCGTTCATGCGCTTCAAGGCGGAGGGTCGCTATGAGTGATCCTGATCTCGACGAACTGGCCTCGGAGCTTTCTGAATTCGCAGCACCCGAGAAGAAGGGCGTGCGCCCCCCTCAGGAGGAGCGCGTCATTGCAGGGTTTGAGGAAATCCAGCGCTTCTTCGCGCAGCACGGTCGCGCCCCGCAGCACGGAGAAGGCCGCGACATCTTCGAGAGGCTCTACGCGGTACGCCTTGATCGCCTTCGTGCGCTCCCGGACTGCCGCGCGCTGCTCGCCTCACTGGATCATCAAGGATTGCTCGGGGGTGCAGCCATCGTTGCCGAGCCGACCCCGACCTACAACTTGGATGAGCTGGCTGCTGAACTCGGCGGTGTGGCGGGCACAGCCGACATCACGGTCCTGCGCCATGTCCGGACGAGCGCCGACAAGCGCGCTGCCGAGGAGATTGCCCAACGTACCCCCTGCGCTGATTTTGCGGAGTTCAAACCCTTTTTCGAGCAGGTCCTACGCGAAATCAAGGACGGTATCCGCGAGACGCATGCCGTCAGCAAGCTGGACGAGCTGAAGCTGACCGAGATTCAGCAAGGCGAGTTCTTCATCGTCGAAGGGCAGCTTGCCTACATCGCCGAGGTAGGCGATGAGATCAGGACCAAGTACGAGCGACGCGACAGTCGCCTCCGCGTGATCTACGACAACGGCACCGAGAGTGACGTTCTACAACGCTCGTTCCAGCGCGCCCTCTACCGCGACGAGGCCGCGCGACTCGTGACCAATCCTTCCGCCGGGCCGCTGTTCTCCGATCAGGCGGCGGACGACGATCAGGAAAGCGGCACCATCTATGTCGTGCGCAGCAAGTCCGACTTGCCCGTGGTCGCGGCACACCGCGACGCCCTGCACAAGATCGGCGTTACGGGACGTGCCAACGTCACAGCACGGTTTGCGAACGCGAAGAACGATGCCACGTTCCTGCTCGCCGACGTGGAAGTCGTCGCTACCTACGACCTTTACAACATCAACCGGGTCAAGCTCGAAAACCTGATTCACCGCGTGTTCGATCCGGCGCGCCTGGACATCGAGATCAAGGATCGGTTCGGGAAACCCGTCGTCCCGCGCGAGTGGTTCCTCGTTCCGGTGTTCGTCGTCAACGAGGCCGTCGAGCGCATCAGGGACGGCAGCATCACGCAATACGTATACGACCCGAAGGCGGCACGGCTGGTGAAGGTCGCAGCCACCACTCGCGCATGAGCGACGAGCTGCTGTTCACGGAAGAGGAATGGAATGCAGCCGTTCCGGGTGTAGTCAAGGACATGACCGCCCACCTCCGGCCCTTCCGAACCGCCATCTACGAACACAAGCGGGATGCCGACGGCGCTGAGTACGGCAATGGCTGGGGCAGTGGCTCCTATCTCCGCCTAGGACCCCGGGTCTTCATACTCACCAATCAGCACGTCGCCCAGGTCAGCGCGGAAGGTAGGACGCTTGCGCACCAGTTTGACGGGCAGGACGACATCCGCGCGCTCGTCGGCAACCATGCGGTGATTCCATGGCCGCTCGATCTCGCCGTCTTGCCGGTGGACATGCGTGCTTGGGCGGGCACCGGCAACATGTCCAACACCATCAACATTGACCAGATTGCGCTTGCGCATGACCCTGCGCCAACAGAGCTGCTTGCGTTCACCGGATTCGCCGGTCAGAACGTGTCATTCCACTTCAGCACGCTCTTGGCCCAAGGTACGTGCTACGTAGCTCGCGAAGTCGAGCTGCCGCACGATCAACGGTTCTCGTCGCGGTTTCACTTCGGGATCGACTATCGACCCGACCTTGCATCAGCGGCGCAAGGTGGACAAGGTCTACCGCTTCCGCCGGGCCTGAGCGGCTCAACGGTGTGGGATACAGGATTCGTGGCTGCGAAGATGGAAGGTGTTCCGTGGACTCCTGATCGCGCGCGCGTGACTGGCATCGTGTGGGGCTGGCCGTCCAGCAACGCCTGTCTGGTCGCGACGCGCGCCGAGTACCTGCGAAGCTTTCTGTTGTCTTTGGATGCGACGCAGCCCTGATGCGCGGCGTCAGAGAGCCCTGACGCCTGAGACGGCACTCCGTTGCTGCCGATCTCCTTGGTGGCCCCGTCGTTCTTCTTCCTTTCCTTCTTGAGCAATTGCTCTATGCCGTGAGCCTGGCACAGGCGCGTCCTGTTCAAAGGGCGAGGCTTCGCTCGTCCTCGCTTCCGCGCTTCGCTTGTGCAGCTCCGGGCGACCCATGACCAGTCCTGCTTGACCCCGTGCCCTGTCCCGTCACGTCGCAACGCTCAATGAAAGGAGAACGACGATGACGACCACCAAGAAACCCGCCTTCATCGCTTATGCCGTAACCGGCGAGGGCAAAGACGCCTTCTGGACCCGCATCGGGTCCGTAT
>JADZEW010000035.1 GCA_020850325.1 Methanoregulaceae archaeon | reverse complement strand
TACTTCAAACTCTACAACTCAAAGCGTCTTCACTCGTCTCTTGGGATGAAGACCCCAGACCAGTTCTCGAAGGAACATGCAATCCTTCAATGACCAAGAGGTGTCTACGAAAAAGGGCTCACTCCAGGGGGGTGGGGTCAACAAGAGCATTGCCAGCGAGATCATCATCGCGCGTACCTCAGCTTGTAAACCCCGTTCATCATCGACACGCTGTCGTATTGCGTGTTGGGTCGCTGGAACTGAACGGAATCTCCAGGTTCCAAGCCACGGACCGCGAACGTCTCGGTCCAATCCGAGTTGGAGATCGCGGGCGTCCAACTGACGGTCGCCTTGCCCACGCGGAAGTCGACGTAGACCTTCTCAGGGTTCTCGATACTGTAGCCGACCAGTTGCGCCGGGATCGGTTGCCCTGCACTGTTGAACCAAATGGGACGGTCGCCAAACACCCGCAGGTTGCGGATGCGCTTCTTCGCCGATCCATCCTTTTGAGTCACGCGCATCGTGAGAGGGCCCTTCAGGGAGGGCAAGAGTTTGTAGTTCCATTGCCAGCCGTTGTCTTGGGCGGTGGAGGAGCCGAACTCGGTGACCATCTTGCCGTTCGCATCGAGCAGAGAGATCGTAAACCGGGTCTTGGTTCCGATCTCATCGAATCCGACGTAGGCGGTCTGCAGCACATCGGTTCGGAAGGTCGGGCTCGACAGCGTGGCGTCCCCGGCATCGAACTCCCAGCCCCCGTCCTTGGCCGAGACCTGCTTCATCGTCCATCCAGCGCCGTCCGCGGGCATTTCGAGGACGCGCTCCGGAGCTTCCCAGAGGGTCCGCCCCTCAGCGCGGCTGTTGTTCTGGCTGAAGTCGTACACCTTGCCGCGGTAGTCGATGGTGCCCTCCCAGACCTTCCGGACGCCGCCGAGGTCGGGGTGGATGATAAACCCGACCGGCTTGGGCGTATTGCGTCCGAGCACGACGATGAGCTGTCTCGGGCGGTCTTCAAACACCGCGCGGAACACGCTGGGGTGCTGGTCTTGGGCCAGAAGGGCGACGAACGCGAGCATGCCGGGGACGTTACCCGGAACCTGACCTCTCCACCCCCAACCCCCTCCTCACCAAGGGAAAGGAGGGGGCTACCTGGTCCACGTGATGAACTCGGCGGGCTGGCCTACGCCCAGCGGAGCAGGGTCGTTGTTCGCGACGGCTCCCATCATCGTGTAGGCCTCCAGAGCCTCCGCGTAGGTAAGGTTCTCCTCCTGCACATAACCTTCGGGGCGGTTCGAGGCCGACATGCAGGCGAGCCACGGATCGCCGGCGACGATCGGTCGGTCGGAGTTGAAGCTCAGCGGGATGCCGGCATCCTTCACACTGCGGAATCGCTTGAGCTTCGAAGCGCGCTCGGGACCGAGGTGGTGCCGATACGAATGCCCGAACCGGGCGAGGAACTCGGGTTGCATCGTGCAGTGGATGCCGAGCCTGAGCATCCGCTCGATTTGGGCATCGCTGAGGATCATCGCGTGTTCGATTCGGTGGCGCGTCGGCTCGTCGAGGGCTTCATAGGCGTCCATCACGAGGTCGGTCGCGCGGTCGCCGATGGCGTGGATGGCAATGCGCCAGCCCGCTTCATGAGCGGTGCGCACCATCTGCATCAGCTTCTCGGGGGCGTAGATCAGTTGCCCCGTGCCGCCTTCGGAGACATAGGGTTCGTAGACGGCGGCGGTGGCGGAACCGATCGCTCCATCGGCGAAGATCTTGGCGCCCCACACGCGGCATCGCTCGCCGTCGAGGGCTTGGATCAGCTCGTCGGCGGGCTTAGCTCTCGGGCCGAACAACTCCGCCCACTGGATACACGGTCGGGTTCGGATGGCACAACCGCGCTCAGCGGCGAGTCGGTAAGCCTCTAGTTCCCGCGCGAGGTCGTAGCGCCCGGTCATCATGTCGGTTGCGCAGGTGACGCCGTAGCTCGCCATGGCTTCGCCCGCGGCGAGAATGGCGTCGACCATTTCCTCGGTGGTCGGCGAGGGCGCGGTAGCGGTGACGAACTCATGAGCGCGCTCGAGGAGGACTCCCGTGAGCCTGCCACTGGCGTCCTTGACGTAGGTGCCCCCCTTGGGATCCGGGGTTTCGTCGGTGACCTTGGCCGCGTGAAGGGTTGCCGAGTTCGCGACGCTCGCGTGTCCGTTCACGTGCCTTAGCAGGATTGGGCGGTCGCTGGAGATCGCGTCGAGTTGGTCGCGGTGGAGATGGACGCCGTCGTAACGGGTCTGGTCGTAATGGACGGCCAAAAGCCACGCGCCCTCAGGCAGTTCCCGGTGCTGCTCGCGAACAGCGTTGAGCACTTCATCGTGAGTGGTGCAATTGCCCAAGTGAAGTTTCTGGAGATCGAGCCCGGTGGGGAGGATGTGGCAGTGGGCGTCGATGAACGCTGGGATGAGGTTCGCGCCGCCGAGGTCGATCGTTGGGCCGTTGGTGGACTCAGCAACGCGGCCGTTCTGGACGGAGATTTCACTGGGTCCGTCTCCGGGAAGTCCCCAACTGTAGTTGGTGTATCGGGTGTCGCCGTCGGGTCGCCAGAGCTTGAAATCCATGGGTAAGAGTATGGCTGGTGGTGGATGACTGGCGGGAAAATGCAACCGCCAGCCTCAGGTGAGACTACGCTCTGTGAACAACCCTGAGGCTGCGGGATGCATTCGTCCCCGCAGTCCTTCGCCCTAACCGCTACGGCGACCGCGACTCGACGGTCTTCTTGATGAACACCCAATACCGTTGCTCGTTGGCGTTGCCGGCCTTTCGCGCGCCCAAATCTACCAGCGCAAGCACCCGCTTCCGATCCCCTGTTGGCAACCCTTGATAGGCCGCAAGGACTGCTCCGGCCCGAGCGCGGACGTTTGGCGCGGCGTCCTGCAAAGTCTGCGTGCAGATTGTCTCAGCCTCACTTGAGTACGAGCTCCAGTTTCCAGACTCGCTCGCGTCGACGAGGAGATCTCCGCCCAACGGAGGTGTCTTGGCCCAAATCCTGTAGGTCTTGACATGTAGGCGCATATCCCTTGGTTCGACGGCTGAGGCCTTCGTTTCGAACAGTTCTTGGAGGCGATCACGCGGGAAGTTACCCTCCTCGTTGCAGATGATCAGAACAAGGAACGCATATACACTGACGTTGAAGTGGGGCGAAAGGCTTGCGTCCTCCAATCGCTGACGTTGTTCGTCGGTCAGCGCCTTTGTCTTCTGGTAGGCGTCGCGGATCTTCGAGACATCCTTAAATGAGATGAGCTGGCCGCCGCTCGGTCTGGACGTGGACGCCCTTGGTGCGGCCGGCTTACCTGGGCATCCCGCCAGCATAAGGCAAACCGCTAAGACAATGATCGCGACACCAGACTTGATGCCCATGCAGGCCATACGCAAGTTTGGCACGGGACTGTTGCCAATCCGGGTCTCTCCACCCCCAACCCCCTCCTCTCCAAGGGAAAGGAGGGGGCTCATTCACTGCTCCATACTCAGGACAAACTCCCTGAGCACGTCCTCGAACTCCGCGACCGACGAGCACCTTGTTAGCCGCTCGCGGGCTTGGGCAGCGCCGGGGTAGCCCTTGATGTACATCGGAATCTGCCCGCGAAGCGCGCGGCACGCGCGGAGTTCCGGGCTCGGTGGGCCGAGGTCGGCGGCGGTTTCGTACTCCACCATCATCCGCAGATGCTCCATCGCGATCGAGATGCGATCCTCGAGCGTGGGTTCGGGCGGCTCGGCTTCGCCCACCATTGCGGCGCGGATGCGTCCCAAAGCCCACGGGTTCGAGATTGCGGCCCGGCCGACCATCACCCCGTCGCATCCCGTCTCATTCAGCATCCGCAGAGCGTCGGCAGGGGTCTTCACGTCGCCATTGCCGACCAGCGGCACCGTCACCGCCTTGCGCAACGCCTCGATCAGCTTCCAGTCCGCCTCGCCCTCGAACCCCTGCTTCGCAAAGCGCGCATGGAGCGTGATCATCTGCGCGCCGGCATCGACGAACCGCTGGGCGAGTTCGGGTGCGGCGAATAGCGAGTAGTCCCATCCGGCGCGAACCTTGACCGTCACCGGCACCTTGACCGCGTTCACCACGGCGCGGACGATCGCCTCCGCCGTATCGGGATCCTTGAGCAGCGCCGCTCCCGAGCCGGTCTTGCACACCTTGGGCACCCAGCAACCCATGTTGATGTCGATCACGTCGGCCCCTGATTCCTCGCAGAGGCGGGCGGTTTCCGCCATGATGTCGGGTTCCGCGCCGAAGATCTGAATGCCCAGCGGTCGCTCGTCGGGGTGGACTTGCAGTTTCTTGAAGGTCTTCTTGGCCTTGTAGTGGATGGCCATCGCGCTCACGAACTCGGTGAACATCAGACCGGGTCCGCCGTATTGCTTGGCGATCAGGCGGAACGGGAGGTTGGTGACATCCTCCATCGGGGCGAGCACGAGGGGATTCTCGACGCGAACTGCGCCGATCGAGAACCCGGGAAGCGTGCTCGTCATGGGCTAATTGTGGCGCGTGGGCGCGCCCAAGGAAATGAGGACACCACGCGATGCCTTCTACGTCATACAATGTAGATATGCGATGCAAGCGAAGTTGGCTGTGGATGGCGGCACTGGTCGTCGCGGGATGCGGAGGCACGTCGGACAGCGCGTTGCCCGGTGGAAATCCCGGTCTCTACGGCAATCCGATTCGCGACTCGCGGGAGCGTGAACGGATGGTAGCAGACGCCACAACAGAACTTGCCAAAGGCACGAATGCCAAGGTCGCCGAAGCGGGTGAGGCCTTCGGTTGGCGTTTGATGCGCGAGGTTGGCGGCAAAGACAACGTTCTCATCTCGCCGCTCAGCATCAGCACCGCGCTGTCGATGACGCTCAACGGAGCCCAAGGCGAAACCCAGCGCGAGATGCGCGACTGCCTCGGACTCGGCAAGCTGACCTCGGCGCAAATCAATGACGCCAGCCGCACGATGGGCCAGTTGCTTGCGAACGCCGACCCGGCGGTCAAGCTCCGCATCGCCAACTCCATCTGGGCGAAGCAAGACGCGGCCTTCAAAGATCCGTTCCTCAAGATGAACGAGGATGCCTACGGCGCGCGGGTCGAGCGGCTCGATTTTGCCGACCGCAAGTCGGTCGAGACGATCAACAACTGGGTGAAGACCGCGACTGAGGGCAAAATCGAATCGATCATCGACGCGATCAAGCCGGAAGCCCGGATGTTCCTCATCAATGCCGTGTACTTCCGCGGGTCATGGGCCGAGCCCTTCAAGAAGGACCTAACCACCGACGCCGACTTCACTAAGCCCGACGGCGAAAAGACCAAAGTTGCGATGATGCAGGTGCAGGAGCGATTCGGCTACGTCGAAGACAAGTCCATGCGCGCAGTGGCCCTACCGTATGGCAACGGCCGGATGGAGATGCTCGTCATGCTGCCCAAGATCGCGGACAAGGAATTTGCCAAAGCGATGTCCGGCGCACCGCTGCCGCGGAACCTGCCGATGCAAGAGCTGATCGTGAAAATGCCGAAGTTCCGGATCGAGGAGAGCTACGACCTCGAAGAGGCGCTGGCCAAGCTCGGGATGAAGCTGGCGTTCACCGATAAGGCTGACCTATCGGCGATCAGCCAAGAGAAGCTGTTCATCGCGTCGGTGAAGCATAAGACGTTCATGGAAGTGGACGAAGAAGGCACCGAGGCCGCGGCTGCAACTTCGATCGGGGTGGAGACGACGGCGATGCCTGCCGAGCCCAAGGAGTTCCTGGTGGACCGGCCGTTCTATCTCGCGCTCCGTGAGCGGGAGACGGGGATTGTGCTGTTCCTCGGGTACGTGGGCGCGCCGCGTTAGCCCAGACTTCGGTGCTTCCTCGACCTAGCCGCCAGCCTCCTGCGGTTGCGTTCGCGTCAGTTGACCAGTTGCCTAAGCTTTATAGCTCTCCACGGCGGCCCATATCAGGCGGCATTCGGTCGCCGGCTCCAAAATCCTCTGCCGTAACTCGTGTCTCAAGTCCGAAGAAGCGGCGAAAGCGGTTCAAGAACTTCTCGCTGGTCGAAGCCCTTGAAGCCTGTACGAGCACAACTCTATGGACTCCATGCCGAGGTGCCAGCTTGCTTGCGAGTCTCATTTCTGATCTGAATCGTTGGCCTAACCTGCGATTGCTGCCGGCTTGGTAAATCTCGAAGCCCGCGCCCGAGTCATCGGCGAACAAACGCGAGTGAGGATGATCCACGATCATAACGCAGGCAAGCGATTGAATCTTGCAGAAGGGACCGTCCCACGTAGGCCATAGGTGTAGCACTTCTTGCTTGAGATCATTCTTCAACTCCGGCATTGGAGTGTCGAAATCGATAACCCAGTAGTGGGTCATGGTGTCTGCATGAAATGTGATTCGACCACTTGCCAGAACCTTGGATTTGAAGGGAAACTGCTCAGCACGCAGGGCCGAGGCAAGCGGTATCGCGCCAATGGAGCCGCAAAGCGCTATGGCGATGGCGATTCTGTGCTTTCTAGTCACCACTGACCCCTACGTTAGCGGCAGCAACGGCAGCATCAGATGAAGTGATCTCGCCGTCCTTGTCAAAGTCGGCTCGACAAATGTCATAGTCATCTTCACTATTGCTGTAGATCGCTGGTAATCCGACCTTGCTTGCAACGAAGTCGGATTCGGCTTGGGAGACGTAGTTGTCACCATCGAGGTCTCCATAGAGCAAGGTGACGTTAACTCCGCTCAATCCCGTCGAAGGGTCATAATTGATGTCGATCCTTTTGCGCAACGATCCTGGTACGTGAAAGTAGGCGCGATACGACCCTGCGCCCTCATCGAGCAAGACCTCATATCCCGTTGAAGAATCGACCGGTGCGCTATAGAATGACAGGGGCGCACCGCTCGTCGAGAAGATATCGACGAAGCACATTTCTAGCGGAGTGTTGATGGTCCCCGTGATAATGTTCGTTGGGATGGCCGTCGAGAACGACGACGGATACAACTTGAGCACTCCGGTCCCAGCAGCGACTGCAACGGTTGTGTTCCCTCCGGACCCCCCGGTTCGTGCAGAGACCACTGCCTTGATTGAGGGCATGTCCAGATCAAGGAACGTCCTACTACCGTCTCCATATGTCTCCCAGACAGCATTATGGATCCGTCTGTGCGACTTGACTGTTGTCGTGCCCGAGTGACTGAACGTTTGAATCCCTTCGATTGTCTTCGGCCCCGAATCGAGCTTAGGTTCTGCGATTTCGGCGAATCCGCTTGCTTTCGTGCCTGCGGCGTTGTGCTCAACGGTCAAGGACAATGATGTGTTTGCAACAAGCGAATAGCGAAGGATTACGTCACTGGGCGAGGACACGGGGGTGCTCCTCCGGAGTTCATATCTGATCAACCAAATGGCCGACGTGTTCTCACCTTTTAGTGCCGGAGTGCTGTTGCCCTTCCGGCTTGCTGTTCGGGACAGAGTCAACTTGGTGGCATTCGTGTCGACGATTTCAGCGTTTGCCCCGTACTGGGGCAATGATTGATAAGGGTGGGTGTAGATGTGAGTGCCGGAGACCAAGTCATCGACCGTGCAGCTTAACCACCCGTGAGCGATGATCTCATCACTCAACGGTGCCGTTGCGGGGGGGGGGGCGAGAAAGCTACACCCACTGGCGAGCAGGAACAAGCCCAGTGCTGAGCCTAAGCGAGCTGAATGGCAGGTACTCATGGCCCCAGTATAGGGCAAGATCGTCGGAAATGCCAACAATTCCGCGAACAAGCGTAATCAGGCCAACAACTTCGCGATTACATCGGCGGCGGTGTAGCTGTCCTTGCCTTCCGGCAAGAAGCGGCCGAGGTTCACCACATCGTCACCCGAGGTGATGATCGGCGGCTCGATGACGCCCTTGCGCAGCTGCGGCATTCCCGCCGTCGCCATCAGGCCATTGCAGAGGCACTTGCGACCCGAGAGCTCGGCGACATCGCCGCCCTTCTCGATGTAGTCCTCGTCTGGCTCGGAGGCGCATCGATAGCCGATTTTGCCGTCCGGAGTTCGATAAGCTTCTCGCAGGTAGCCAAGGTCGCAGATTCGCGTGCGCTCGCCATAAGCGGCGGGATCAGACATGGTGCCCGCCTGCTGAACGACTTTAAAGGGGAAGCCGGTCGGTGAAGCCAGCGGATCGGTGAACACGTCGACCGTGCCCGCTCGGACCTGCTGGATCACTTGGGCGCGAAGGTCAGGTCGCAATCCTGACTCTTCGCAATAGGCGAAGGCGGTACCCACTTGTACGCCAACGGCACCCTCAGCCTGGGCCTCCCTGAGGCGAGAAGCGTACGAGCCAGCCATCCAAAAAGGGAGGCCGTACTCCCGGAACTTCGCGAGATCGGGCTGGTCCTTTTCGGTGTAAATCGGTTCACCGCGCTCATTAAGCTCGTACTGGCCCCGAGGCGGAGCATTGTGGCCGCCCGCGGTCGCGCCTTCGATCACGAATCCATCGACCGGTCGCTCCGCGCGCTTCGCGAGCAGCTGGCCGAGCATCGTCGATGAGACCACAGCGAGGAAGTTCGGCCTCTTCAATTCGCCGCCGAGGTAATCCGAGGGATCGAGGCGGACTCGTGTATCGGTGGCACCGGCTTCTGAGCCAGTCACATTGATCTCCATCTCCGCCGGCGTGCCCGCGCTGAGATGATCGAGGATCTTGGGGATCGCGCGGGGGATGCCTGCGCCCATGATCACGTAGTCCACGCCTGCGAGCATGGCTCCGTAGAGCGAGGCCACGTTAGGAATCTGAATTTTCTCGAGCAGGTTGAGCCCGACAACGCCGGGATGGCCCTCTTTCGCCAAGAAGACCTCGACGTAGTTGGCGAGGATGACGAGGTCGGTAAAAGCCTTGGGGGCCTTGATGCCGGGGACGGGCTTCGACTTGAACGGCACGTCGGGGTCTTTGCCCCCGGCAACGAAGTAGCGCTCCCAAACCTGCTCGGCAATCTCCGGGATAGGGAAGTGGTCAAACGCTCGGCGAATGTGGCCGCCGATATCCCCTAACTGAAGACGACGAGTGAGCACCGTGTCGATACCGGTGCCACTAACCACGCCCATCTGACCTTCTATAGCCACCGCTCGCGCGAGGGTCCAGTTGGAGATGGCAACGCCCATGCCGCCTTGAATGATGGGAGGGTGATTCACGTCTAGCCTATTCTGAGTCATACGGGTCAGTGCTTGCTGATGTTAGCTGGGGATTGCGCAAGAACTGACAACTCTAGTCAGGTCCGAGCGATTCTTCATCATCCTCGAGCAAGTCGCGCCGGATCCCTGCGCCCGCTGGGGCAGAGTTGCGTCCGAAAATAGTCTCGGCCTCGTACACGTCGACCAGGACTTCGCGGGGTCGGGGACCGTCCCGAGGGCCGACGATGGTGCGTTCTTCCATCATGTCGAGCAGTCGCGAGGCTCGCTGAAAACCGATCGAGAACTTGCGCTGGAGCATCGAGGTCGAGGCCTGTCCACGCTCAGCGACGAACATCACGGCTTCTTCCCATAGCGGATCGCTCTCGCTGTCACCGCCATCGTCGCCCCCACGTTCGCCACGGTTGGCGGCTTCGATGATCGGCTGGAGAACATAGGTGGGGCGCTCTTGCTTGCGCCAGAACTCGCATACCGCCTCGATTTCTTTCTCCGATACGTAGCAGCCCTGAACACGCATCGGCTTCGAGGCATCGATGGGCATGTAGAGCATGTCGCCCCGGCCGATCAGATCTTCCGCGCCCTTGGTGTCGAGAATCGTGCGCGAGTCCACTTGGGCGGACACGGCGAAGGCGACGCGCGACGGAATATTCGCCTTGATCGTGCCGGTGATCACGTCGACGGAGGGACGCTGGGTGGCGATGACGAGGTGGATGCCGACGGCGCGGGCGAGCTGCGCAATCCGCACAATCGAGGTCTCGACCTCCGCCCGGGCTTGGATCATCAGGTCAGCCAACTCGTCGATGACGACGACGATGTACGGCATGCGGTCTTGGAAGCTTGCTTTGGCATTCCAGCCGTCGATGTTGCGCATGCCGTGCTCGCTCAGCAGGTCGTAGCGGCGATCCATCTCGCGCCAAACGGCGCGCAAAACGCCGGGGGCTTCTTTGACATCCTTGATGACCGGACAGAGCAGGTGAGGAATGCCATCGAAGAGGGCGAGTTCGACCCGCTTGGGGTCGATCATGACGAACTTGAGATCCTTCGGCGTGTTGCGCATCAGGAGGCTCATGATGATGCTGGCGAGGCCGATACTCTTGCCGCTGTTGGTTGCGCCGCCGATGAGCATGTGGGGCATTCGGGTGATGTCGGCGTAACGGTTGATGCCCGACACGTCTTGGCCGAGGCCGACGATCAGCCGCGAGGGATTTTCCATAAACTCGCGATTGTCTAGGACTTCGCGGAGCGTGACCATGCTGGGGGCCGAGTTCGGGACTTCAACGCCGATCGCGGCCTTGCCGGGAATCGGGGCTTCCACGCGGACGTGCGAAGCGGCGAGGTTCATCGCGATGTTGTCGGCGAGCGCGGTGATGCGGGCGACGCGGATGCCGGGGCCGAGCTGGATTTCGAAGCGCGTCACCGTCGGGCCGGTGGCGATTTCGACGACGTTAGCATCGACGCCGAACTCCTCGAGGGTGGACTCCAGTGTCTCGATGTTTGCCTGAATCTCCTGGGCCGAGCGCTTGGTTTTGAGAATCGGTTCTGCGAGCAAGTTAACCGGGGGCAGCTGATAGCCTTCTTTCGGTCCCGGCGACTCGATCGCGGTCGGGACCGGAGCGGTTTCACGAACGATGGGCTTGGCTCGCTGGCGAGCCGGCTCGGGAAGGGCATCGGTTTCGGGGATATTGACGACGGCTCGAGCGCGTTCGGGCTTGGGAGTCGCGGTGCGAGCATCGCGGGCGTCGACCGCCTTGTTCTGGGCGCGCTTCAGCAGGTGGAACAGCGGCATGCGCACGCAGAGCACAAGACCGATGAGGGTAACCGCGCCCAACCCAACGAACTTCGCCGAACCGAGCGCAACGTCGAAGAGCCACCCCACGACCGCCCCTACGTATCCACCCGACGCGCCGACAACCTCGAGGTCGAAGAAGTCGCCTCCTCGCTCGCGGGCCAGAAATCCGAGGATCGACGCAAAGATGATCGCCAGGCCGAGGCCGAAGTGGGTGATCTCGAGCTTGCGCTTTCCGGTGAGCAGGCCCCAGCCAAGAACGGCGAAGAAGATGGGCACGATCCAAGATCCGGTGCCGAACAGCGCGCGGAATCCGCTACCGATGGCTTGGCCAACCACCCCCGTGTGCTGGAAGATGAGGGACAAGACAGTGATTAGGGCAAGGGCAAACGCGACGACGGCGAGAATGTCGTACAGCCGATGCGACAGATCAGGCTCGGAGCGCTTCCGAGCCGGGGCAGGCGTGCGTGGGGCCTTCATCCGTGACTCTTTACGTATGGAATCGCCGTCCTAGCGATAACGACGCATTATAGCCTTACAATGATGCGTTACTGGTAGAATCGCCTAATCAGCTCACGGATTAGAGGTGCCATGACCGACGCCAAACCATTGAAGGTACTGCAGGTCATTTCGAGCTCGACCACGTCGGGCGCAGAAAAGCACGTCCTCCATTTGTCCCGCCATTTGATGGATCGGGGCCATACCGTGGAAATCGTGTGCCCGAAAGGGGGCTGGTTGGGTGACCAGTGCCGCGAGTTCTGCATCCCGGTTCACGAAACCGATATGAAGGGGGCGGGGTGGTTTCGCACAACGGGGTTGCTGATGCGCCGGTTCCGCTCCGGCGGCTTCGACCTCGTCCACACCCACCTGACGCGAGCGACCTACTTTGGGGCGATTTCCGGTGCCCTCATGGGGCGCCCTGCCGTGGCGACCGTCCATATCGCGAACCACGACCAGATTTACAAGCGAATGGCGCGACGCCGCAATCGGTTGGTGGCGGTGAGCAACTATGTTCGCGGCATGCTCCACGGCCGCGGAATTCGGGACAAGTACATCGACACCGTCTACAACGGCACCGACTTCATCGAGTACGACCGCTATGATCCGCAGGCGGTGCGCGAGGAGTTTGGCCTCGGTTCGGAGAAGCGGATTGTGGGGCTCGTCGGGCGAGTGTGCCGCGAAAAGGGCCACCTCCTCATGATCGAAGCCGTGCGCGATGTGCTGAAAGAGCATCCGAACACCCACCTCATGTTCGTGGGGCGCATCGAAGAGCACTTCGCCGAAGAGTTCAACGACGCCGTTCAATCCGCGGGGATCGAAAATAACCTGACGATGACCGGCGTTCGCCACGATGTTCCGCGGTTGCTCGATGCATTCGACTTTTCGACGATGCCCTCGCACCAGGAGACATTCGGTATTGCCGCCATCGAGGCGATGGCGCGAGGCAAGGCGGTTGTGGCTTCGCGGATTGGCGGGCTTCCCGAGGTGGTGCGCCACCAGCAGACTGGGCTGCTTGTGGATCTGCGCCCCGATGAGCTTGCAGAGGCGGTCAACTATCTGTTGGAGAACGAGCCGGAGCGCCTTCAGATGGGCGCGCTCGGTCGCACGATCGTCGAGCAGAAGTTCACGCTAGGCCACATGGTGGACCGATTGGAAGGCGTGTACCAGCGCGCCGCCGGTCGTTAGACGATCGGCAGTTCGGCTGGGGGCTCCGCGTTCAGCGATTCGTGGCCGTCGGGCGTCACCGTCACGATGTTCTCGATGCGCACCCCAAACTTCCCGGGCAGGTAGATGCCGGGCTCGATGCTGAAGCAGTGGCCAACCTCGACGGGGCTGGCGTTGCCCGCGATGATGAACGGTTCCTCGTGGCCCTTGCGTCCGATGCCGTGGCCGAGGCGGTGCATGAAGTACTCGCCGTATCCGGCTCCCGCGATCACCTCGCGTGCCGCGGCGTCGATGTGCTCCGCGGGCACGGACGGCCCGATTGCTCGACGTCCCGCCATGTGGGCGTCGTAAACGATTCGGTAGACCTTCTTCGCTTCATCGGAGGCGCTGCCGATCGCGATCGTGCGGGTGACGTCGCTCTGATACCCTTCGACATGGCAGCCGAAGTCCATGATGACGACGTCGCCCTCTGTGAGAACGGTGTCGTCGCTCAGGTGGTGCGGCTCGGCCCCATTGGCCCCGGCGGCGATGATGCAGAAGGTCGGCTCTCCGCCAAGCCGGGCCATTTCGTTGCGCAGGATGTGATCCACTTGGCGCTCGGTCAAGCCAGCCTTCACCGACCCGAGGAGCGAAACGTAGGCCTCGTCGGCGATGCGGGCAGCGCGACGCATGAGGTTCAGCTCGTCTTCGGCCTTGACCCGCATGAGGCTGCCCAGAATCTCGCCCCCGGTGCGGAAGAGCGCGGCGGGAAGCGCCATTTGCATCGCGAGCAGCATGTGGGCGGGCATTTCGTCATCGACGGCGATGATCGCCGATTTCAGATTCCACTCTTCGGCAAGCTGCATGAACAGGGCGAGGGGGTCTTCGCCATCGCGCCAGCTACGGATGTCCTTGATGCCGGCGCGGGCGGCTTGCGTTGCGGAGAGAGACGGGCAAATGATCGCCGAACGCCCGTCGCGGTGCAGTCCCAGCGCCATAAAGCGCTCGATAGCGCCCTCGTGGAAGTTGTGGAGGTAGCCCATCGTGACCGGGTGCCATGCGAGGAAGGCATCGATCCCCCACGCGTCTAAGGCGGAGTTCAAGCTGAGCAGACGCGAAGGGGCGGCGGTGGACATCGGAATAATCTTGGCAGATTCGCTCAGCCCGATTCGCGCCTCGTAGACCATTTGCCCGCAACGGCGCAAGAATATGCCACCCTCATGGCGTGTTTCGACGATTGATGGAGCAAGTAGACCGGATGCTCGGCCGGGGAGTGATCGATGAGCATCTGTACGAGGAGCTTGAAGAGGCGCTGCTCCAGACCGACACGCATGTTCTTACCGCCCACGCGATTCTCGACGAACTCAGGCGAGCCGTCCGCGATGAAAAGGTAACCGAACCCGATGCGATCAAGGACCGGCTGAAGCAGTCGATCACCGATAGGCTTCGTCAACCCGGAGCGCGCGGATTGATCGTGAGCGACGAGGAGCCGACGGTTTATCTGTTTGTCGGCGTGAACGGAGTCGGCAAGACGACCACGATCGCGAAGGTCGCCCACCTCCTCAAGCGTAAGGGCTTCAGTGTGATTCTGGCGGCGGGCGACACTTACCGCGCCGCAGCGATCGAGCAGCTGGAGACGTGGGCCAGCCGGATCGGGGTCGAGATCGTCCGCTCCCAGCCGGGCTCGGACTCAGGATCGGTGATCTTCGACGCGGTACAGGCGGCGAAGGCGCGTGGGATCGAGTTCGTGCTTGCCGATACTGCGGGGCGTCAGCACAGCAAGGAGAACCTGATGGGAGAACTACGCAAGGTGGCTCGGGTCACCGAGAAAGCGCTGGGGCGTCCGCCCGACGAAGTTCTACTGGTCCTTGACGCAAACACCGGCCAAAATGCGATTCGGCAGGCCGAGGAGTTCATCAAATCCGCGGCGGTGACCGGTTTGGTGCTGACTAAGCTCGACGGAACCGCGCGGGGCGGCGCATTGCTTGGCGTGTACGACCGCTTCAAGGTGCCGATCAAGCTGATCGGCGTTGGCGAGAAGGTCGAGGACTTGAAGGACTTCAAGCCGGCCGAGTTTGCGGCGAGCATGTTCGACTGATCCCGTAAACTCCCCTAGCGCGACGCTCGCCGTTTGGGGAACGTCCAAACTATATTGATGAGTGCTTCCTGGCCACCCGGAAAGGTGGCGGCGGTCTCCCTCACGTTTGATGGAGGGACGCGGTCGCAGTTCGACAGTTTGCGAGTGCTCGCAGATTTGGGTCTCCGTGCGACCCTCTATCTCGACGCCCCAACCTTCCTCGATAACTTGTCCGCCTGCCAGGACTTGGCGAATGAAGGGGTCGAGTTGGGCAACCTCGCCCTTCAGGGGGCGACCGATGAAGATGGCTTAATCGCCCGGATGCACGCCGAAACCGTCGCCGACGAGGTGCTCGAGATGAAGCGGTTGCTCCTCGGGATGTTTGACCGGCGCCACTCGGCGGCGATGCCTCTGGTCAAGGTCTTTACCGGCGAGAGTGGCCTGCCGGTCATTCCCCAAGTCGTTCACCGTTCGATTGTCCGGCTGAACGACGATCTTCTGGGTGGCGCGCTGCGCGACGAGTACGACACGATCCGGTCGTCGCATGACGGGTTCAATGGCTTGGAGTCAGTTCAGGAACTTCGATGCTACCGAGGCGACTCGCTGGATGCGGTTGCCCTCGGGCTGGTGACGCAGATCGCGATCTCGCAAGGGCAATGGCTGATCCTCAGCTTTGGTCCCGGTGCCGATCCCTCGGCGGTGCGCATGTTCGCCCGATGGCTGGTCCGGCAACCGGTCTGGTCGGCTCCGGTCATCGAGATTGCCGATTGGTTGGCGGAAGCAAATCACCCCCACCCGACGTACGATTCGTTGTGAGCAAGTTTGTCGCGTTGCTGGCGGCTTTGATCGTGGTTGCGGTGGCCGTGGTGCTGGTGATTGGCCAAGGCGCAGTATCGGGGATGAAGACCTCCCAAACTGTGGACCAAGAGGGCCGGGGCGCGGCGGTCGCAATGGCCAAGCGGCGGCTCCCTGAGTTCTTGGAGGCGTTCGCCAAGCACGGCAGCACCGGGAAGTTCGCGGTGTGCGCCAAGGTCACCAAGCCGGAAGGGGTAGAGAACGTGTGGATCCGTCTCGGCCGCTACGAGAACGGCCAGTTTCACGGACGTCTCGATGTGGATCCGATGGAGCTTAAAGGCGTCAAGAAGGGGGACGAGATGTCGGTGGACCAAGCATCGGTGGTCGATTGGATGTACGACATCGGCGGGGGCCCGGAGGGTGGGTTTACGCTGAAGATTCCCTCGTCTTGAACCTCACAGCGCTCGGAGCTTGAGATCCCGTGGCCACTGCCGCCGGATTCCTTGATCTTCGACCAGCCTTAGAAACTCATCCGGCGAGGCATGCACCGCGTGGGGTTCGGCCTTTCGCTCGTGCGAGTACGCCACCAGCAGCCCGGCGGCTTCGCCGAGATTCCACTCGATGGGGTGCAGCCGGTAGCAGCCAGTGGTGAGGTGGGTCGTGCCCACGTTCTTGGCGGCGGCGAGGAGGTTTCTCATTCGCCGGGGGATGATCAACCCGAGCGGAATCTCGAACGGCAAGCTGCTGGTGTCGATCGTGTTGGCCCCGTTCGTGCTCGGGTGCAGATCGAGCCGGTACGCGCCGATGCCGATGGAGTCGGCAAAGCTCGGAGCCCGATCGAGGCCGGGGTGAGCGTCCGCCGAGACGTCTTGTTCGCGGACGGTGGTTAACGAACGGATGCGACGTGATTCGCGGATGTAGGGGTAGAGCGCGAATCCGGACGGCACGCCCTCGACTTCGGGGAACGCCTCGGCGTCGAAGTCCAACTCGAGATAGCCGACGCCGCCATCGTGGCGAGGCGCTTCGGTGCGGAGCCAATGCATGAGGCAAAGTGACAGGTCGACTGACTCCTTCAACCGCGCCTCGCTGATCGGGCCGGATGCACCGGGGAACGGAGAGCGGCTGCCTACCGGATCGACGTCGATGATCGACTCGGTGAAGTAATCGTTCTGGGGCCAGTTGACTAGCGTGCTGGCGGCTCGGGGAACCGACCACTTGGTGGGATCGACCTGCTGGCGGTAGGGGAAGAGCGCGTAGAAGTCGCCGTCGTCGCGCATCAGCGGCAGGGTCCGCGGCTCTCCAGTATGGGCGTGGAGCACCTCGAAGCCCAGCAACGGCCCCGGCCAAGGGTTGCCGAAGGTGAACTGGGGGACGTAGTTGCGCCAAAGTTGGTAGGAACCTGGTGCTACCCCACCCGCATGCGGGGAGGGGGGGACAGCGGCCCGGAAACACCACGTGAGCCCTTGCACGTTGTCGGGTTCGGGGTTATCCGGGGCGTGCGGCTCGTTGGTCTCGGAGCGGGACTCGGCCCCGATCACGTACTCGGTTCCGGTCAGGGGAAGGAGGTCGCCGAGTTCGGTCGCGTCGATCACCCAATCGGCCTCGATCCGCTCATCCTCGCCGGTTTCCAGATTCCATAGAACCACGGCGGTGACGCGGTCACCCGAGACTTCAGCCCCCACCGGCTTCCGGCGGTAGCGAACCTCGACGCTCGGCGGCAACATCTCGTTGAGGACGGCAGCCCCGACCGGCGGCTCGAAGCAGAGACGGCTCACCCAGCCGCCGCCGGGATTGAGTTCGGGATCGCGCCGATGCTTCGCCTTCAGGTCGGGCATGGCGCGGTAGCGCGCGCGCACTCGCTCGCGGAACTCGCGGTAGCGCGGAGTGCAACCAGTAGATTCGATCCAGGGGTGCTCATCCGGAGGAACGCCCTGGCTCGTCAGCTGCCCGCCGAGCCAGATCGTCTCCTCGGTCAGAATCACGTCGATGCCGAGCGAAGCGGCGGCGATCGCCGCCGCTACTCCGCCCCTGCCGCCGCCGACGATCAGCAGGGTCGTCCGGCTCACGGATTGATCTGAACCGTCTTGATGTCGGTGTAGAACTCGATCGCGGCTCGGCCCTGCTCGCGAGAGTGGGTGCTCGACCCCTTCATGCCGCCGAAGGGCGCGTGGGGATCGACGCCGGTGGTGTCGCCATTGACGCGCACCATGCCTGCCTCGATGCGGCTGATGTAGGTGAGCGCTTGCCCAATGTTCTTCGTAAACAGCGCGGCGCTGAGCCCGAACGGAGTTCGGTTCGCGATCTCGATCGACTGATCAAGGTTGTCGGCGGCCATGACCGCGAGGACCGGGGCGAACAGCTCCTCCTGAGCGAGCACGCTTTCTGGGTCCAGGTCCTCAAGCATGGTCGGCGGGAGGAAGTAGCCGGGCAACTCAGGAAGAACTGGCGCGAGACCGCCCATTTTGCCGACGACTCTTTCGCGAGACGAGGCGGTAATCAGCGGGCCGATGGCGCAGGCGGCGTCGGTGACCGGGGCGAGCGGCAGTTTGGCGATCTGCTCGCGCAGCTTGATCGTAAGTTCGGCGATCACCCGACGGTCGGCGACCACTCGGCTGGTGGCGGTGCACTTCTGGCCCGCGAAGCGGAAAGCACCTCCTGCGATGAGCGCGGCGGCTTGGTCGAGGTCCGCGTCGTGCGCGACGATGGCGACGTTCTTGCCGCCCATTTCGCCCTGAAACTTGATGTTCGCGCGGGCGGCGGCTTCGGCCAGCATCATGCCCACCTTTTGTGACCCGGTGAAGCTGACTGCCTTCGCCAATCCGCCTTCGAGGAGAGCGGCACCGACTCCGGCACCGGTGCCCTGGAGCACGTTGAAGACGCCAGCCGGAACCTCGGCGGCGTGGGCGGTCTCGGCGAGCAGCTGCGCGCAATAGGGGCTCAGCTCGGACGGTTTGAGCACCACGGTGTTGCCGTATGCGAGGGCGGGAGCGGCCTTCCACAGCGGGATCGCCATCGGGAAGTTCCACGGCGTGATCAGCACGCAGGGGCCGACCGGCTGGCGCAGCGAATATTGGAGCGAGCCCGCGGTCAGCGCGGGGACGACGTTGCCGACTTCGCGGACGCACTCGCCCGCATAGTAGCGAAGGATGGCGATGCAGCGTCCGACTTCGCCGCGCGCCTCGCCGATCGGTTTGCCGACTTCGCGGGCGATGGCTTGGGCCATCTCCTCGGTGCGTTCGCCGATTTTGCCCGCCCAGCGGTAGAGCACTTCGGCGCGTTCGGGCCCGGATCGTGAGGCCCACGTGGCGTTGGCGGCGGCGGCAAGCGCGCGGGTGGCTTGGTCGGGGGTGCCGGTGGCACCCTCGATCACCACGTCGTCGGGTTGAGAGGGGTTCAGGCTGAGGAGGGCATTGCCCTCGGCCGGCTCAAGCTGGCCGGCTAGGTAAGCGTTAACACGCATAGGCTAACCTTACCGCCGATGCCAGACCGCCTGCAGATCATCGACTCCCACACCGAGGGTGAGCCGACCCGAACCGTTGTCGCCGGATTCCCGCCCCTGAAGGGGGCGACCATGGCCGAAAGGCGCGAGTCCTTCCGTGCGCGTTACGACCACCTGCGCCGCGGAATCGTGAAAGAACCGCGCGGGCATGATGCCGTGGTGGGGGCGTTGCTGACGCCGCCGGTGAATCAGGGCTCGGATGCCGGGGTCATCTTCTTCAACGACGTCGGCTATCTGGGCATGTGCGGACACGGCACGATTGGAGTTGCCGAGACTTTGCGGTACCTGGGTCGAGCGGGCGGAGACACCGTCGTGCTCGATACTCCGGTGGGAACGGTCAAGGCGTGGTTCGAGAAGGACCGGATGATCACGATCGAGAACGTGCCGAGCCGTCGCTTGACGGCAGGGTTCGAGGTCGAAGTAGGCGCCCGTCCGAGTGGATTTCCGGCGGTGCTGCGCGGGGACCTGGCCTACGGCGGCAACGGCTTCTTCATCGCGGAAGTGCCGCTCGAACTCATGTGTTCTGATCGGCTCGATGATCTGCTCGCCTACACGATGGCGGTGCGTCAGGCGATGGGTGAGCTCGTGGTCGACGGGGTGCTGATCGACCACATCGAGCTGTACGCCAACCAGCCGGGCGGTGCGCGCAACTTCGTTTTATGCCCCGGGCGGGCGTACGATCGATCTCCTTGCGGCACGGGCACGAGCGCAAAGGTTGCGTGTCTGGCGCTCGACGGGCATCTTGCCGAGGGCGTGGTTTGGCGACAAGAGTCGGTGACCGGCGGTGTGTTCCTGGCTTCGTACCGATGGGACGGGGATATGATCCTGCCGCGCATTAGCGGGCGAGCGTTCGTGACCGCTGCACTGACGCCGGTGTTCGATGAGGCCGACCCGTTCCGCTATGGGTTGGGGTGAGCGCGGGTAAAACCTCGGGGTGACTGATCACCACACCATCGACACCCTGCTCGACGAATCGCGAACGTTTGCGCCTTCAGCCGAGTTCGTGGCCCAAGCCGGCTACGCGGATCCCGCGATCTACGACGAGGAACTCGTCGCCTACTGGTCGAACTGGGCGAACACCCTGCGGTGGATGACCCCGTGGACGACGGCGCTCGAGTGGAACTGTCCCGACTCGAAGTGGTTCCTCGGCGGCACGCTGAATGCGTGCGATAACTGCGTCGATCGCCACGTCGAAGCCGGAGCCGGCAGCGAAGTTGCATTCATCTGGGAAGGTGAGCCAGGCGATCAGCGCACGATCACCTATGCCGAACTGAAGGACGACGTCAGCCGGATTGCCAACGCGCTGAAGTCGCTCGGGGTCGGGAAGGGCGACCGCGTGTGCCTTTACATGCCGATGGTGCCGGAACTGCCGATGGCGATGCTGGCGTGCGCGAGGATCGGCGCGATTCACTCGGTGGTGTTCGGCGGGTTCAGCGCGGACTCCCTCGCCGAGCGAATCAACGACGCCGGGGCGAAGGTGGTTGTGACCGCCGACGGCGGTTGGCGGCGCGGCCAGATCGTGCAGTTGAAGCACATCACCGACGAGGCACTCGCCATGGGTTGTCCGACGATCACCAACGTGCTCGTCTACCGCCGGGCGGGTGACCTCGCCTCACATCATTGGACCGAGGGTCGGGATATCTGGTGGGACGATTTGGTGCCTGCTCAGTCGACGGAATGCCCATGCGAGCCGATGGACCCGGAAGATCGACTTTACATCCTGTACACCAGCGGATCGACGGGCAAGCCGAAAGGCATCGTTCACTCGACCGGTGGCTATATGACCGGTGTCGCGGCGACGTTCAAGATGGTGTTTGACCACAAGCCGGGCGACCTCTTCTGGTGTACGGCGGACTGCGGCTGGGTAACCGGGCACAGCTATGTGGTCTATGGTCCGCTGGCCAACCGCGCCAAGGTGTTTCTCTACGAGGGCGCGCCGGATGCTCCGGACAAGGACCGCTTCTGGCGGATGATCGAGCGGCACCGGATCACCATCCTCTACACCGCGCCGACCGCGATCCGGGCGTTCATGAAGTGGGGCGACCACTATCCCGAAAACTGCGACTTGAGTTCGCTGCGGCTCTTGGGCACGGTCGGCGAGCCGATCAACCCAGAGGCGTGGATTTGGTACCACAAGAAGATCGGCGGAGGGCGTTGCCCGATCGTAGACACCTGGTGGCAGACGGAGACGGGCGCGATCATGATCTCGCCGTTGCCGGCTCTCACGGAGACGAAGCCGGGCTCGGCGACGCGGCCCTTGCCAGGGGTGCAGGTTGGTGTCCTCGACGAGGAGGGTGAAATCCTGGCCCAGATCGGTTCGCCTTCCTCAGTTGGCGGAAAGGGCGACAAGCCGCACCAAATGGGCGAGCAGGTCGGCGGCTTCCTCGCGCTGCTCCACCCTTGGCCGTCGATGCTGCGCGGCATCTGGGGTGATCACCAACGGTATGTGGACACTTACTGGGGCAAGTTCCACGGCAAGTACTTCGCGGGCGACGGGTGCAAGGTCGATGAAGACGGCTACATTTGGCTGCTCGGCCGGGTGGACGACATCATGCTCGTCGCGGGCCACAACATCTCGACGATGGAAGTTGAGTCTGCGCTGGTGGACCATTCAGCGGTTGCCGAGGCGGCGGTCATCGGTAAGACCCACGACCTGAAGGGGCAGTCGATCTGCGCGTTCGTGATCATCAAGGAAGACTTCAAGCACGAGCACCCGCAGGTGACGCCAGACGTCATGATTAAGGCGCTGAAGGACCACGTGGCGGCGAAAATCGGGCCGATCGCGAGGCCCGACGACATCTTCATCACCGCCGACGTCCCCAAGACGCGCTCGGGGAAGATCATGCGGCGATTGCTGCGCGACGTGGCCGAGGGGCGGGCGCTGGGCGACACGACGACGTTGGCCGATCCGAACGTGGTTGCGGCGCTTCGCGACAAGTACGAAGAAAGCGAAGCCTAGCGGGCGTGGCTAAGGTCCCAGGGCGGGCCCCCGAGCAGGTAACGTGCAAGGAAGTTACCAGGAGGTTCTATGCTCGTTTCACTCGCCGCACTCGCCTTGAGCCAAGTTGGCGCCAGTTCCGAAATGCGCCTGATGCGGTTCCCGGCCGTGCATGGCAATACGGTCGTCTTTACCTACGCCGGCGATCTTTGGTCAGCCGAACTCAACGGCGGCCTCGCCCGACGCCTGACCACTCACCCCGGCTCGGAGCAGTTTGCCTCGTTTTCGCCGGACGGAAAATGGCTTGCGTTCACCGGAACGTACGATGGAAATCCTGACGTTTTCGTGATGCCCGCCGAAGGTGGTGAACCCAAGCGACTCACTTTCGAGCCTGGAGCCGAAGCGGTTCGAGGATGGACGCCTGACGGCAAGATCGCTTACGTCAGCAACCACGACACGCCCGGTTCCTTCACGGCGGGTCTTCGGCTGATCTCGCCCGAGGGCGGATTCCCGATCACGACCAAGCTCAATGAGTTGGACGGCGTGAGCTTTGCGCCGGATGGCAAGCGCGTGGCCTTCCACCGCAACAACTCGCACAACTTCAACTGGCGCCGGTATCGGGGTGGCACGCAGGGTCGCATCGCGTTCTCCGATTTGGACGCCAGCACCTACCGCGAGATTCCGAGTGGCCGCGAGAACCGCTGGCATCCGATGTGGGTCGGCAACCGTGTGTTCTACATCGGCGACAAGAACCAGGGCACGCGCAACCTGTACGCCTTCGACACGACGAACAACCGCGAGATCCAGGTGACCAACTACGCGGACTCGGACATCAAGTGGCCCTCGACCGACGGCAAGACGATCGTCTTCGAGAAGAATGGCGAGCTCTATCGTTTCAATGTCGCGGACAGCAAGGTCGACAAGATCGTGCCTAAGCTCGCAGGCGACCTCGTGGCCGCGCGGCCCCAGTTGCGCAAGCTGGGCTCGATGGTCAACGACTTCTCGATCAGCCCGAGCGGCGCGCGGATCGCGGTGGCCGCCCGAGGCGAACTGTTCTCCGTCCCGGCCCGCACCGGCGAAACGCGGCACTTCGGCGGCGATTCTTCCTCGAAGGAGTCGAACATCTCCTGGTCACCGGATGGCAAGGTTATCGCTTTCATGAGCGACAAGAGTGGTGATGCGCGCATCTACACGATGCCGCAAATGGGTGGCGAGTGGACCGAAGTCGCGACTCCGAGCGAGCACCGGCTGACGGGCTTTCAGTGGGCTCCCAACAGTCAGAAGCTGAGCTACACCACGGTCACGAACGACCTCTACGTCTTCGACATGGCGTCGAAGCGGGCAGACAAGGTGGTGACGGACGAGTTTGGTGCGATCACCGTCCACAACTGGTCGCCCGATTCTAACTGGATCACCGTGATCACTTCGGGCAAGAACCTGCAGAGCGCGGTGAACCTGTACAGCCTCGAGAAGAAGGAACTCACCCAGATCACGGAAGGCTACTACCGGGATGACTTCGCGACGTTCGACCAGAACGGCAAGTACCTCTACATCATCTCCGCGCGGACCTTCAACCCGACTCCGGGTGCATTCGAGTTCAACCTGAACTTCTCGGCTGCGCAGCGGGTGTATGTGATTCCGCTCGCCGCGGACACACCGAACCCCTTGCTCCGACCGGGCGACGAAGAGCCCGCGGGCCAAGAACCACCGAAGCCGCCCGAGAAGCCCGGCCCGATGCGGGTCGACCTAGCCGGAATTGGCAACCGCGCGGTGGCCATGCCCTGGCCGTCGGGCGATTATGCCGGTCTGATCGGCATCAACAACGGGGTCATCGCGCTGACCGCGCAGGGCTCGATGTTGATGTTTGACTTCAACTCGCGCCAGCCGCTGCCGCTCCTTCAGGGCGTGCAGATGCTCGATGTCAACCCGAGTCGCAGCAAGATTGCCTACTTCGCGGGCGGGGTATTGGGCATCGTCGATCTGCGTCCGGGAATCGAGGTGGGCCAAGGCCGCGTGAATCTCAATGACGTCGAAGCGGTTATCGACCCGCGCAAGGAGTGGAAGCAGATCTTCTGGGAAGCTTGGCGCTGGCAGCGAGACAAGTTCTACGACAAGGATATGCTCGGCCTCGACTGGATGGCGATCGGCCGGCAGTATGAGAAGTTCTTGCCGTTCGTCGCGTATCGATCTGACCTCAGCTACGTGATGGCGCTGATGATCGGCGAACTCGGTACCGGCCACGCCTACGTAGGCGGTGGTGATATGGGGGCGCCCGTATCCGCGATTCCGACGGGAACGCTGGGTGCGGACTATGAACTCGCGAGCGGCCGGGTCCGATTCAAGAAGATCTACCGCGGCCTCGCGTTCGAAGAGCCTCGACGCGGACCGCTGGGCGATCCCGCGGTCGTGGTCAAGGAAGGCGAGTATCTGCTTGCCATCGACGGCAATACGGTGGGCAACCAAAACCCGCACTCGCTGCTCGTCGGCAAGGTGAATCGCCTCGTCACGCTCACCGTCAACGACAAACCGACGATGGATGGCGCGCGCAAGGTCGTCGTCCGCACGACCGCTTCGGAGACGGAGCTTCGCTACATCGAGTGGGTCGAGGGCAACCGACGCAAGGTCGCCGAGTTGTCCGGTGGGCGGATCGGCTATCTGCACGTCCCCGACACGTCGACCGATGGCATGATCGAGTTCACGAAGGGCTACTACAGCCAGAGTGACAAGGAAGCGCTGATCGTCGACGAGCGATTCAACGGGGGTGGCATGATCCCCACGTTTTTCATCGAGAAGCTGCTTCGCGAGACCAAGGCTGCGTTCCGGCAGCGTAACGGCGGTGACGTCGGGTTCCCGACTCAGGCCGTCGAAGGGCCGAAGGCGATGCTGGTGAATGAGTACGCAGGCTCGGGCGGCGACCTGTTCCCCTGGTTCTTCCGTCAAGCCAAGCTTGGTCCGCTGATTGGTACCCGCACGTGGGGCGGCTTGGTCGGTATCACCGGCTCGGCTCCGCTCGTGGATGGCGGCATGCTGACCTCGCCGGAGTTCGGCCTGTACGATCCGGTCGAGGGCAAGTGGATCGCCGAGAACACGGGCGTCGATCCGGACATCAACATCGACAACCGCCCCGACCAGTTGGCGGCAGGCAAGGATCCTCAGCTCGAGAAGGCGGTCGAACACCTGCTGAACGAACTGAAGAAGGGCAAGCGTCCGGTGAAGCGGCCGGACTTCCCACGAGTCAAGGTCTCGGGCGGAGGCTAAGCGCCGTCCCTAACTTCAGAACCCCTTCCGGCTATCGCCGGGAGGGGTTCTTTTTGCCTGAGCCAGCCAATCCGAGCTTATCCGAGTCCTGCTGGGACATTGCATATTGAGAGGCTCAGCGAGGGCACGAGACATCCCTCGCCCACAAAGAAGCGTACGGGTAGGCCAGCTAATCCGAGCCAGCACTAGCTCAGCTGGATTTCGACCCCGACCACTCCAGGAAGTGTAGACAGTCGGTCATGGAGATCGCGGGGACCCGTGTTGAGCGTGACCCGATACTCCGTCTCCATCGCCGAGCCTTGACGGGCCGTCGCAACACGGTGAACCTCGAGGCGGCTGCTGTGGTGCCGCAAGGCGTCAAGAATGTCCGCCTCGGGAACGCCGAGGGTCGTACGCACGACGACCGCGTACTCGGTGCCTTTGGGATCGGGACGACCGCCGAAGGCCATCGCGGCGACCAAAGCAGTTGGGATGAGGGCCAAGGGCGCGATGAGGTAGCCCGAGCCAACCGCCATGCCCACCGTGACGGCGAGAATGACGAATGCGGTGTCGCGCGTGTCCTCGACGACGGTGCGGAAACGCACGATGCTCAGTGCACCTACGAGGCTGAATGCCCGCGCGACATTGTCGCCGATGACCGAGGAGATCGTACCGATCAAGATGGTCAGCAGCACCAGCGTCGTAATGATCGAGCGCCGCTCGGGGCCGGAACCGCGGGTTAAGGCATAAACCCCCGCGACGGCGGAACCGAAGAGCAACGCCAGAATCTGGCGCAGGACCACATCGGTCCACACGACGTTGACGTCGCTCGCGAAGGTCTGCCTTAGGAAGTCGGGCACTTGACCTCCGGCGATTCGATGAAGTGCGCCATAGCCAGACGGTACTTCGAACACGTCGTCGGCATCAACCTGAAGTTGGCCACCAGATCGCGGAATATCGCGGGAAGGGCCCCGTGGAACTTCAGCTCGAGAACGAAAGGGCCACCTGACTCGAATGACAAGGGCCGGTCATAAGCGGGCCAAGCACGGAGATCGCCGTCCATCGTCAAGCGCATCCCGCCATCGCCCACGAAAGCGTGTCGTTGGTACGTCACCCAAAGCGCGGGCTCGAGACTGCGTGCGCATCGTTCGCTCTCAAACCACGCAGGCGCGTCATGTCCGGCGTCGCGCATCTTGCGGACCCGCGAGCCGCGCTTGCGCTTGCGCTCGAAGTACGCGAGGTCTTCGGCGCCGTAGCGTCTTACGCGATACTTGGTGGTCCGATAACCTGGCGCGCGGTGAAACATCGAGGCGGCGGGAGTGTCGTAATAGAGGGTCGTCACCCGGTAACTGCCCTCGGCATCGGCATGCGTATCGGAGGCCATGTTCGACTTGGCCCAATCCAAGATCGCCGGCTGAAGCTCAGACGTCAGCGCGAACTTCAGCTCATACGCGGCCCGCTCGGCCCCCAACAGAGAGGGTGAGATCACCGCCTTTACTGTCCCTCCCGGTATTCGAGCAGGAACTTGCGACGAGCGTCGATGAACTGCCGGAGGCCTCCATCGGGAGCGGTTTGGCTCAGGAACGCCTCGTACGGGCTGTTCTTGCGGGTGTCCGCCTTGATCTCGGCGTCGAGCACCTGCCTCATCGCCGCGATCTTGCCGCCGATATGGCTCCAGTCGAGGCCCTCGCGGGCGAGGGTGCGGATGTTCTCCATGTACTTTGCGCGCAGCGACGGGACGGCGAGGAGTCGGCTGCGCAGGGGTTTGCGGTTATCGTCGAGGCCGAACAAGGGATCGAGGTTGATGCCCCCTCCGCCGGGGCCACCGGGACCGGGCCGCTGTGGGCTGCCAAATCCGCCGGGCCCTCCTGGACCGCCAGGGCCTCCTGGACCGCCACCGGGTCCACCAGGTCCGCCGAAGCCGCCGGGGCCGCCAGGACCCCGCCCGCCGGCGCGGAAGGCCTCATTCATGTCGTGAGGAATCACGTGGAAGACACCCTTGGGATCTCGGTAGAGGTTGTAGTCGCTGGCTCGCGTCCAATAGCCGTCGCTGTTGATGAGCCCGATGTCGAGCGCTAGAAGCCAGAGTGCACCCTCGATGTCGAGGATCGGCCTCAGGGCGGCCTCCAGTTGATCGGTCGGGGTGGTCGACAGAACGCGCGTTAGTTCGATCAGCGCCCTCCAGTCTTCCGGGTTGTCCTTGCTCTTGATCTCGTAGCGCCGTTCGTACTCGGCAACGTTGTCGCCGAGGTAGTTGAGACCGCCGTCGGCCTGGGGACTGCCGAGCACCTTCCAGCGGGCTCCGGACTTGCCTTCCACCTGCGAGGACTTGAAGTGCTCCTGCACGAAGTCATTGTTGAACTGCTCGACGTTGACGTAGATGCCCCAACTTTCGCCATTCACCGCGACCTTCACGTGGTTCGAACGCGGGGCTGGGATATGCGGCCGGGCGAGGAAGCTGAAGAGCGGGGTGCTCATGAACGAGGGATCGCCGTTTGCGTTGAGCAGGTTCAGAGTCTTGAACCCGTAGAGCCGCTGCTTTGAGTCGATGAAATCGACGGTCACGTTGAGTGAACGCTTGTTTCCTGCGGGGACACCGAAGAAGGAGGAGGCGCCGCGGAAGTGGATGCCGACCGGCTTGTCGTATCGCTTGCCATCGACGGTCATCGTTGCCGGGACATCGACGTCGGTGTTGTAGAAGTCGGCGAGTTCGGCCTCCCAGTCCTCGCTTTCGAACTGCAAGAACAGGGTGCGGATAACCTTGGGATCGTAGAGGTGGGCGTCGGGGTGCTTCGCAACGCTGTCAGGGGAGAGCTTAGGGCCAGGGGTGCCCGCGATTCGACCGCCCCCCGGACCACCGGGGCCGCCGGGTCCTCCGGGACGGCCTCCAGGACGTCCGCCGGGGCCTCCTCCGGGCCCGCCGAATCCGCCCGCATTGCCGCGTTGCTCCTTCACATAGGCGCGAGCTTCCGCACGCTCTTCGCGGCTCAGGAGTCCATCTTTGTCCAAGTCGAACTTCTTGACCAGCTTCAGTTCGGGCGAGTTTGGCCCCATTCCCGGACCACCGCGGCCACCGGGACCCTGACCGGGAGGCGGAAAGCCCTGAGCAACCGAAGCGATGGCAAGGAAGAGCAACGGACCGTTCATGACCCAATGTTACGGGAATGTTATGAGCGATCCGTGAGGAAAGGCGCAAAAACGGGCCGACGGTGAGGTCGGCCCGAACCTCTGCAACCCGAGTGGTTAGGGCGTGATGGTCAGCGTCTGTACCTTGATGACCCCGTTCAGACGGGCATCGATCGTCGCGACCTGGGTCGCTCCGACCGGCGTTGTGAGTATTTGAACGTTGACCCGATCTCTGCCTTCTGGGATTAAGGCAGAACTCACCATCAGCACGTTCGGCGAGTTCTTCGTGAAACGGATCAAGACGCCGCTTGTAGGCGCGAGCAGCTGGATGCGGGCCGTACTCCACACCGGTGAGCCGCCCTTAATCGTGGTGGGATTCACGGTGTAAGCGACCAGCGGCGGAGGCATGATGACCGTCAGCTGCCGGTTTATCGTCGTCCCCAGCGATGCGGATAGGGTGGCGACTATGGCCGTGAGCGTGTTGCGGGTGAACACGGTGAAGGTCGTAGTGTTCGAGCCTGCCGGCACCGTGATCGGTGAGAGCGAGTATGCGATGTTGTTGTTCGAGGTCACGGTGACCGCGCGGCCCGCTGGGCCGGCCTTGCCGCCCAGATTGAGCGTTGCCGTCGTCACGTTGTTTGCGGTGAGCGTTGTTGCGGCGAGGCTGAAGCCAGTAAGGTTGGCGGGCAGCAGCGTGATGACCGCCAACCGATTGACGCCCGCGAGCGAAGCCGTGATCGTCACGTTGGTGTTCGAGTTGACGCCGCCGACCATGCCAAGCGTAAACGTGCGGGTGTCCTGGCCCGCCGCAAACGTGAGGGACGCAGGCACGGTGATCAGCGACGTGTTGTTCGAACTGAGGGCCACATTCGTCACCGCTGTGGCCGGTGCGGTGAGCTTGACGGTCCCGGTCGGCGAGGCACCGCCGCCGAAGGCTTGGCTCGAACTAAACGACAACGTATCGAGGCCGGGGGTCACAACGAAGCTGAACACCTCGGTCTTCCACGTGGTGCTGTTACCACCGTTCATGTGGATCGCCCAGAACTTGGTGTCATCGACCGGGTCGACGGTGATCGCGGCGTAGTCGCCCCAGCGGTTGACGCCCGAGAACCCGTAGGTGCTGCCAAAGCTGCTTTGGACGAGGACCGGCGCGCCCATAAACCCGGCAGGATCGGTGGATTTGCGGGCGGTGCGCATGATGTCGGCGGCGATATTCGCGCCGCTGCGGGTGAAGACGATGCCGATATCTCCGGCTGCGTTCTTGGTGATGGCACCGCAGTGGAAGTGATTGTCCTGAGATGTCGGCTCTTTGACTTCTCCGGACTGCCCGAGCGTGGCCGCACCGCCTTCTGGTTGGTTGAACTCATACCAGCGGATGCGGTTGCGAGAGTCCGTCGTCGCTTTGACTGTGTGGGTGGTAAGCAGCTTTCCGCCACGGAAGACGGTGTTGATGAGTCGCCCGTCGAGCTCGTCGAGTTGCCGTCCGCTGGCGCTGGGGGCGCTGAATCCGGGCGGGAACACGCTGCTGGGGACGGTCACGTTCTGGGTTGTCGGTGCCGCGGGCGTTCCGGCGAGGTTGTCCAAGGTCCAGATCTTAATGGAAGAAGTCGATGCGGCGTTCGTCAGATACAGCTTGCTCGTGGCTCCGTCGAACGTGTCGGCGACCTGCAGGGTAAAGCTGTCGGCGGACGTGTTGATGAACTTCGTGACGACGGCGGCTCCGCCGCTCAGGACGCTACTCTTGCGGATGGTCACAATCTGAACGCCACGGAATGCGTCCGTGAAGCTGAACATGTTCAGGGCGATGCCGTAGCCATCCTTGTTGAAGCCGAAGCCGGGGTAGTCGCCCCAGCACGCGACGCCGCTGATCGTCGCTTTCACATCGATCGCGTATAGGAACCAGTTCCCGGTCGGGTTGCCGTCGTCGGAGACGCCGACGAGGACTCGGCTACGCTGATCGGCATTGCTCTGGTCGATGGCGAGGACGACGAACCGATCGGCATGGCGATCGTAGATCACCTTCGGATCGAAGATGAACTTGTCCTGACCCTGGCTGTACAGGCTGTTGAAAAAGGTGTCGAAGTCCTGCTCGAAGAGGGGGGTGCCGGTCTTCGTGTAGTAGGCCAGGCTCGAGTTGACGACGGCGACGATGTGATCTTGGCCGACGGCTAGGTAGGGGTCGGGCGGGCGCCACCCGGTGAACCCGAGCGCCGGGAAGCGGCTCAGTTCACTTCCACGGGGTTCTTCGAGCAATCCGCCAAAGGGCAGGGTGTTGGGCTCGGCATAAGGCAACGGATCGCGGTGTTTGTTGCGCGGTTGGCGCAGGCGCGCGGATACGCGGCTGTTGATCTGCGGCAAGAACTGCTGGGTGTTGATCCGCTTTGCGGGGACAAGCATCGACTCGAGCCGGGTGGTTTCGGGTTCGACGCTTTGGCAGAAAGCCAATGCCGTGGCGAGCCCGAACCCAAGAAAGGTGGAAATCAGTCGCGTGCGCACCCCCCTATTATAAGGCAACTCGACGGAGGGCCGAAGCCGCCAAGCCGTATACTCTGGGCCATGGATACCCAGCCCTTTCTTCGCACTGCGCTTTACGACCGCCACGTGGCCGCCGGTGGAAGGATGGTCGAGTTTGCCGGTTGGGAGATGCCGGTTCAGTACAGCAGCGTGATCGCGGAGGCGAAAGCCGTTCGCGATGGGGCGGGGATGTTCGATGTTGGGCACATGGCGCGGCTGTGGTTCCGCGGCGAGCGGGTGCTAGAGTTTCTCGAGTGGATCACCGCCAACGATGTGGCCGAGCTTGAAGACGGCCGTGGCCACTACTCGCTGCTGCCGAACGACCGCGGCGGGCTCGTCGATGATATTATCGTTTACCGCGTCGATGCCACGACCTACCGCATGGTCGTCAATGCCGCCAACCACCAGAAGGATGTGGCTTGGATCAAGTCGCAGAACACATTTGGCGTTGAGATCGAAGACGAGACGATGGGCACCGCGATGATCGCCGTCCAGGGTCCGAAGGCGGCGGAGATCGTCGGTCGTCTGAGCCCAGCGGGATCCGCGCTCGGTGAACTGCCTTTCTTCGGAACGGTCATGACCACCGTCGCGGGGGTTCCGTGCTTCGCGCCGAAGTCGGGCTACACCGGCGAAGAAGGATTCGAACTGATCTGCGCCAACGAGGATGCGCCTCGTCTGTGGGATGCTTTGGCCGAGGCAGGGGTTGTTCCTTGCGGACTTGCCGCACGGGATGCGCTTCGTGTGGAAGCGGGCTTGCCGCTCTATGGACACGAGCTGGGAGATGAGATGAGTCCGATCGCCGCCGGGCTTGGCTGGGTGATCTCGAAGACCAAGTCGTTTATCGGATCAGAGCACATTAATCGCGCCCGCGCCGAAGGAACGGCGAAGAAGCTTCAGGGCATTCGGTTGGGCTCCAAGCGCTTGCTCGCGCCGGGCATGGAGGTGTACGTGGGTGATCGAGAGGTGGGCGAAGTCTCCAGTGGCGTCTACTCACCGTTGCTCGACTGCGGCATCGCGTTCGCGTTCTTGGATGCGGATATCAAGCCAGAAACTCCGTGCGAGGTGGACATCCGAGGCAAGCGTGAGCCCGCCACGGTGGTCAACAAGCGGTTCTTTAAGCGGGCCTAGGTCTTCCGAATCCGACGCAACAGTGCGGCAAGCCCCAACCCGATCGTGGCCATGCTTGCCGGTTCGGGAACGGGATCGAGGGCCATACCGGTCACGTCGCGGTGGGGTCCGGCGCTGATCAAGCCGGTAGTCCCGGTGGCCGTGTTGACCGAGTAAAAGTGGCGGTTGTACCAGGTCATCGCGTACAGCGTGCCATTCGCACCGAACTCGATATCCGTGATGTAGCTGCCAACGTCGTTGTGAGCCATAGTGCCTTTCACGATCGCGTTTGGATTCGAGAGAGACACTTCGTACAGCGTGTCGTTGTTCACGCCGCTGGCCGTGCTCAGGTAGATCAGTCCCGTCGAGTTCTGGTAAGCAACGCCGGTAACCGTGCCGAACAAGCCGAGTATGTTCTGCGTGTACGTTACCGTCGTGTTGATGAGGTCGAAGAAGAATAGGGTTTGGGTGGCATTGCTGAAGCCGAAGAGCCCGCCCGGTGCATAAACCAGGTCGCCGATCTGGCTGAATCCGGTTGGGCCAACGGGGAAGTTGCCAGGTGTGGTGACGTTGAAGATGACCCCGTTAGGATCGGCCGAGTAGAGGTTGCCGGTGGCATCCATCGCTAGGCTGTCGGTGGGGAAGAACGTGCTACTGACTCCCACCTCACTTTGAGTGACCATATCGACGAGATCGATGGGTCCGAACCCATTGACCACGCGGGCTTGTGGGAAGCTCCAGGTAACCGCTGCCGCCGCAAACGCTATCAGACTCAGCCATGCTCTCATGGATGCAGTTTAGCGACATTCTGAACCCAACGCAAGAAACCTGTCACATTTGCGGAGGACCGGATGGTGCTTGAGCCCGAAGTTCGGACAACAACTCAACCTGCAAGCGTTGAATCTCCAGTAACCGTTGCATTTGTCGATAGAGAAGGTGGTCCATCTTGTCATGCAGTTCGCGGATTTCTAACTCGGCCTTGAGATTGACTCGGTAGTCGTGCTGCGCCCGGAACCGATCTTTAGCTTCTTGGCGGTTCTGGCTCATCATGATGATTGGAGCTTGAACGGCAGCTACGCACGAAAGGATTAGGTTCAGCAGAATGAAAGGGTACGGGTCGAATCGATTGACCACCGCAAGCGCATTGAAGATGACCCAGAGCGTGATGATCACGCCAAAAACAATGAGAAAGGTCCAACTGCCGCCAAACTCCGCCACTCGATCCGACAGGCGCTGTCCAAAGGTTAGACCCGCGTCAAGTGCGTCACTCGGATCATGATCTTCCTGCCGGTGTTGGCGGAATGCCTCTTCGACCGCCTCTTCGAGTTTCGCAAGTTCCAGGCGATCTCGTTCGAGAACTGCCAAGACCGCGGCTAGTTGGTCGCCCCCGAGGCTCAGATCGGGCCGTTCAAACTCGGGTCGTGATAGGCCCGCATCAGATGATGCCATAAACCGATCATAGCCGGACTCGCCACTTGTGCGTCAGCCCACGCGACGGACGAATGGGCAGTGGTGAACTTGAGGCAAAGCATCGGTCCTGCCCAAACGCGTTCGCGACCGAGCTTCGGCTGTTGTTCTGTAGCATGCAGGGCATATAATGCGGCATATGAAGTACGTGCCCTTACTCATGCCGGCCGTCGCCTCGATGTTGCTCCTGGCTGGCTGCTCGAAGTCCAATGACCTAAGCGGCCAGTGGCGGCTGACTCAAGGCGTTTCGGAAATGGATCTCACGTTCACGGGTGGTCAATACTCAGGCACGATGGTCACGATTCCGGGGGCCACGGTCAAAGGTACGTACAAGATCGAAGGCGATGTGCTTATCATGGAGCCCCCGACGATCTCCGGCCCCCAGGGAACCGTGACGCCGCAGGGAGGGACGATGCGCGTCAAGATGGTCCCGCAGGGGCCGGACAAGTATGAGCTTCAGGCGGAAGGAGATAAGCGGTTCTATCTCACTCGGCTCAGCGGTAGTTAGGCTCCGCCTCGACCGCGCTCCATCGGGCTGTTGACGATCTTGTCGAACGCGGCTTGGCTCAAGTGCTTGGGAGTATACGACCCGCCTTGGCGCTTCAAGCTCTGATAGAAGGCGCGCAGGTGGTTCCTCGAGCCGCGCGTGAGGTTTTCGTAGACGTTCTTGATGTCCGCGGCCTTGGTCTTTGCCACCCACCGCTCAAGATCGGCGATGTCGAGTTCCTCGATCAGGACGCCCACTTTGAGCGCGTCGGCGCGAGACTTCATGCCTTCGGCGATGAGCTGATCGTAGAGCTTCTGCAGGTCCTTGTCTTGGAACTTGCCGGGGGCGTCGTCTTTCATCGGATCGGTGATGCTGTACCGGTCGAGCAGCGTCTTTACGCTGGCGGTGTGGGTTTCCTCTGCTCGAGCGATGTTGCCGAACGGTCGCGAACCCCACTTGCTTTCGAGCTTGCGGTACACGTCACGGGCGAGTTTTTCTTCCTCACGCATGAAGATGAGCCCGGCTCGCTCGTCAGCCGAGATTGCCTGGCTTGCACCAACGAGGTTCGGAAGGATCGTGGCGGCAAGGGTAAGCAGTGCGAGTGTTTTCATTGGGTCACCTACTTAGGGAGAGGCGATCGTGACGCGTTTCGATTCTTCGCCCTGACCCAGCACCCATCGCCCCAATCGCGATGCAACGAGCACGCGCGCGGCCAGGTAGCTGAAGAGCAGTGTCGCTAACCAAAAGAACACCACTGAAGCGGGCATCTGCTCGATCAGCGAGGTGACCCTCGGTCCGCCCAAGGCATACATGACTGCCGGATGGATGAGGAACACGGGCAAAGACACTTCACCCAATCGCCGTACGACTTGGCGAGGCTGGCCCTTCGGCCAAGTCGGAGTTGATGACCAAAGCACCAGGGCCAGGGCGGCGGTAAAGATCGCGTAGGTGAAGTTGATGAGGTCGCTGGAGGCGGTTGCTCCGCGGAGCGGTGCGATTGAAGCCCACACGTAAGCGGCCATGGCCGTTAAGGTCAACAAGATGAGGACGGGCGACGCTCGACGAATCTCCTCTGATGCGACCGAGCTGCGCCCCACGGCCACTCCTAAGAGCAACGGCACGAGATACCAGACGAACACCGATGCCGGACGCTCCCACTGGAACCACTCACGCTGCACGCCGTACACGATCACCTGCAGCCCAATGCCCGCCAAGGCGGCCCATCGCCAGTCCATTCGGCGGCTGCCGAGCAGCAGGACCAGAAGTGGCACGACGACGCTGATTTGAATCAGCACGATCGTGAAGTACAGATGGAAGTGAGCCCGGCCGGTGGCCGTTCGGGTCAGGAGGTCGAGCCACGTGTTCGGCCCGATGGTGCCAAACACGAGAAAGTAGTAGAGAATGCTTGCCACCACGTAAGGCACGAACGTCTTGCGGAATCGGGCGACCGCATACCGTTTGATATCCGGCCGTGCGGTGAAGCTCCGGGCGAGCATCGCACAGGAGATAAACAAGAACACGGGCACCGCGAAGTGGATCGCACGATTGATGGCGTAGAGCGTCAGATCTTCGGTGACCTCGACTCCGAGGAACTTCCGGGTCGTGCGCGAGAAGCAGTGGTTGGTGACCACGAAGAAGATGCCGATCCCCTTGATGACATCGACCGAGTCATCGCGGGCGGGTGTCCCCATTGCCCACCTTACCCATTCGCGACGGTTAGCGGCCCTTCGGTGCGGCGTACACGATTACGATATCCCCTTTCTGAAGGGGGCGGTCGAGGGCGCTGCGGAAGTCGAGCATCATGCCGTCTTTAGTGTGGACGGCAAGGACTAGGATTCCGCTGAGTGCGGCGAGTTCGCTGGGCTTCTTGCCCACATGTTGTTCCTGCACCGGGTAGTCGTAGATGTCGACGCCTCGTCCGTGCTCGAAGAGCTCTTCGATCACGTCGGTTGCCCACGGCGAGGACGTCGCGGACGCAAGCAGACGCCCGCCGCTGACCGATGGCGCGATCACCGTGTCGGCCCCGCTGCGGCGGATGAGCTTGACGTTTTCGTCCTCCCGGGCGGCGGCGCGGATTTTGACCTTGGGGGCAAGCTCGCGGATGGTGAGGGTGATGAGAACGCAAGCCTCGTCGTTGTTCGGTACGACGATGGCATGGCTCGCCTTGTCGATCGCGGCGTCGCGGAGCATTTGTTCGCTGGCGGCGTTGCCGAGCAGGAAGTTCACGCCGAGGCGGTTGGCTTCTTCGAGGGCGGCGGGCGAAGGATCGATGACGATGATCTGGTTCGCCTTCGTTCCGCGTTCGAGCAGTTCCTTGACGGCCGACTGGCCCTTGACGCCGAAGCCGCAGATGACGACGTGGCTGTTCAGTGAGTTCTTGAGCTGTTGCATTTCGATCCGTTCGATTGAGCGCCGGAGCACGAGTTCGTAGGCGGTGGTCAGGAGCACCATCCACACGAGGATGCGGAGGGGGGTGATGCCGAAGGTGATAATCGCGCGAGCTTCGGGTGAAACCGGGACGATGTCGCCGTAGCCGAGCGTGGTGACGGTGACGACCGCGAAGTAGAGGATGTCGAGCGCGTCAGGGGACCCGCCTTGGTTGTCGTGGATACCGCTCCGCGCGAGCCAGAGCATCAGCCACGCGATCGCCATGAGCGCGACCAAGATGAGCCCGCGGCTGATCAGGGCCCGAATCGGGTTCTCGGCCGCCAGGTAGAGGCGTCGCGTGTAGGTTCCCGCAGACACGGCTTACGATAGCAGATGTGGGCGACACCCTCGCTTACTGCGAAGATGACGTGAGCTTGAGCCCGACGATGCAGCCGATCAAGCCCAAGACCAGCAACACCCGGAGTGCCGTAACGGGCTCGACCTTTGTCGCCATCCCGTAGACGACAGTCAAGACGGCGCCAATGCCCACCCAAACGGCGTAAGCTGTACCGACCGGCAAGGTCCGCATCGCGTAGGCGAGTCCGGCCATGCTTAGGATAAGCGTAATGACGAAGACAACGCTTGGGACGGGCTTCGTGAAGCCTTCGGATGCGCTGAGCGCGCCAGCCCAAACGGCCTCAAGGACTCCCGAAACAACGAGAACGAACCAAGCCATATCTAGGTCTCCGCACGCCGTCTTTGCGAATCCTGGTACGGCGCCCCTCGTCAGGGAGCGATCGGCTCAGCAGGCTCGAACTAGCTTTCGAGACGTGGTGGGCGGTACAGGATTTGAACCTGTGACCCCTTCGGTGTGAACGAAGTGCTCTACCACTGAGCTAACCGCCCGAGCGAACCTAGATTATAACACGAGGGCAAGTTCGATTTGCGTGGTGTCGTCAGGGGACTATGTCTTCGGCACTCGTGGACTTACTCGATGCGCCATGACCTCGCAATGTTGCGAGGTTATCGGGCCAGTTTAGGCTCTTCACGTCGCATCCGAATACAATGGGAGTGGAGCAAGTGGCGGGAGCCGCTTGGAACACATGAAAACCTATCTCGTGTTCGCTTGCCTTGGAGTGGCTTCGGCCGCCGTAGCTCAAAACTTTGGGCCCGATGTCATCGACCGGCCGAATGTCGATCTGGCGCATGAGATCACCTTCATTAGCGGCGTCCATGCCGCACCAGCAGCTGGCGAGATTTCGGAATGGCGTTTGTGGGCGGGTGGAACGGGCGAGGTCACGCTTCAGATGTGGCGCCCAGTAGCCAATGGCTTCGAACTCGTCGGGTTCAACACGGTGACCGTCAACTCACT
Source organism: Methanoregulaceae archaeon (assembly GCA_020850325.1). Lineage (GTDB taxonomy): Bacteria > Armatimonadota > Fimbriimonadia > Fimbriimonadales > Fimbriimonadaceae > JANJUB01. The sequence continues at coordinate 153,812 of JADZEW010000035.1, read as the reverse complement.
GGGATTCAACTCGTTCCAAATCAACTCGGGCCGCATTGCCGTCCAGGCCGGAGACGTCTTAGGATTTCGCTATAACCAGACGTTCTTCGGAACGAGAATCATCGACTTTACGTCAGGCGTCGGAGGCCAATATCGATGGACGAACTGGCCTGACTCGAGCACGAACGTCCCGATAGGGGGCGTTCTCCAGAATAGTCAACTCGTCGGTCTGAACGAGGGTCGAGAGTACTCGCTTGCGGCGACGGTCGTGGTCCCTGAACCAGCGACACTTGCCGCGCTCGGGCTGGGATCGGCGGTATTGCTGCGTCGGCGGCGCCGCTAGCTAGCGCCCACGATTCCACGGCATCTTGCGCATGATCAACGTCATCGGGCAGATGCCGGTGGTCGCATCGAGCAGCAGTCCGAACGCGGGCAAGAGGGCCAGGTAGATCCAACTCGGGTGCACGAGGTTGGACAGGACGAAGGCGGCGACAAGCATGAGTCCTGCGACGAGGTGAGTCTGGCGGTCGATGCTTCGTGAGCATGCACTTGAGGTCGAGTTCAGGGTTGCGGTAGTCATTGGGGTTTGTTCTCCGTAGGTTTCGGGGCAAATCGCCCGACGGCGAAGTCGAGCTGAGCTTTCGCGAGAAGAATGTCGATCGAGGCGTTCGTCCGCTGGTTAGCAGCGTTGGTGAGGGCGGCGGTCGCCAAGGCAAGCTCTAACTGGGGCGAGACCACGGACGCTTGGGAGACGCCGATCGAGTAGCGTAGTTGAGCCAGTCGATACGCCTCTTGAGCTTGAACCATGGCCGCATCCGCGACCCGTGCGCGAGCTTGCGCTTGGGTGAGGTTCAAGTGGGCCGAGCGAACTTGGAGTTCGACTTGCTCGGCAGTAGCGGCGAGATCGGCTTCGGCAACTGCACGGCCCGCTTGAGCCTGTTCTACTCGGGCCCGCGCCAAGCCACCATCGAACAATGGAATCGAGAGGCTGATCGTGGCGGCGGTGGTGCGGGGGAGGGTGAAGGCGCCGTGATTGGGTTGGTAGGTGTAGCTCAGTCCGGCGGATATCGAGGGCATCATGCTGCGCCGAGCGTAGTGGACGCCGTGTTTGGCGGCTTCGACGGTGGCTTGGAGTTCAAGCAACTCGGGGCGGTTTCGGCGAGCGTCATCGAGGAGGGATTCGAGAGTTCCATCGGGTCCGACCTTCGCGGAGTCAAGAGCGGCGGTATCCAGTTGGACTTCGGCATCGCCGGGCAACCCAAGCTGGATGCGAAGGCGTGCCTTCGCGAGCTCTTCGCTCGTGCGGGCGGCCAGCAGACCTTGGTCGGCTTCGGCCAAATCTCGCTCAGCGGAGACGACATCGAACTTCGGAACGTTGCCGACCTTCTCGAACAGCCGGGTGTCGTCGAGCCGCTTTTGCACCGCGGCCAGTTGGTCAGTGGCCACCTTCACTTGGCCCTGGGCGCGGGCCACGTCGAAGAACGCGCTCCGGACCTCGAAGGCGAGTTGGTTGCGGACGCGATCGATTTCGATCCGGGCGGCGAGGGCATGAAACTCGGCTTGATTCGAAGCGGAACGCACGGCGCCGGAGATGTCGATTTGCAGACCCAGCGTGGCCGTCATTGCGGGATTCCAGCGCTCGGCGATAGTGACGGGCAGACTCGGTCCCCCCATCTTCCTTCCGAAGTCGACGACGTTCTCGCGGTCGAACTGGGTGGCTTGGGCGCCGAGGCTGATCTGGGGCAGGAACGCGGCGTTTACCTCTCGCAATCCGCCGCGAGCCTGAGCGTAGCTAGCCACGGCCCGGCGCAGGCTCTTACTCGACTCGATGGCCAGTTGCGTCGCTCGTTCCAGGGTCAGCGGTTCCGATGCCGTTTGGGCGGACCCGAGGGCGGCTGCGGCGAAGACCAGCAGGGACGCAACGTAGCGAAGTGATGAAGACGGTCGCATGCATGTACTTCCTAGGGCCAGGGAAATGGCCCAGCTCTAAAACCAAAGAGGCATGAGGCCGCCCGAAGTGATTCACGGGCTTCGCGCGAGAGCTTGAATCGGTTTGGTGGGGTGCTGACTCTAGATCAGTAGACAGCCATGAGATATCGCAAGAGACACTTTGCTTTGTTCGCCTTCTTACCGGCGGCCATCTTGGCGGGCGTAACGGGTTGTGGTCGACCCTCCGAGCCCAGCGCGCCCGCCAAGATCCCCGCAACGGTTCGCGCGGCAACCGCAATCATCGAGGAGGTCGATGCTCCGCTGACCCACACCGTCACCGGCACCGTGCGCTCGATGTTCGCCTCCTCGCTTTCCTCGAAGGTCATGGGGCGGATCGTGGCGGTCAACGTCCGCGAGGGTGATGCCATCCGGCAGGGCCAATCACTTGTCTCTATCGACGGCCGCGAACTCAAGTCCGCGGTGGAAATGGCGGACGCCGACTACCGGGCGGCGGTGGCGGGCGCGGGTAGTGCCCGAACCGCGGCGGACATGGAAGTGAAGTCGAGCGCGACGCGTATTGCTCAGGCGGACGCTCAGGTGAAGCAGGCCGAAGCCGGCCTCGCCGCCGCGGAAGCTCGGCGTGATCTTGCCGTGGCTGGTTCGCGCAATCAAGAACTCGAGCAGGCGCGAATCGCGGTCGCCCAGGCGCAATCCAGCCTACGTCTCGCCCAAGTCGAACTCGACCGGGTGACCAAACTGGTCGAGGATGGTGCGCTCGCTCGCCGAGAGCTCGACGTCGCCCAGAACCGCTTTGATCTGGCGAAGGGCCAATACGATGCCGCCGTCCAAACTGAGAGCATGGCGCGCGAGGGCTCGCGGGCACAAGAGATTCGCGCCGCGAACGAAGGGGTCACCCAGGCAAAGGCGGCGCTTAAGCAGGCGCAGGCGGGTCTCGCGCAGGCCAAAGCCGCGGCCATGCAGATCGACCTTCGGCGCAAGGACTACGACCTCGCTTCTGCTCGAACCATGCAAGCTGCCGCGGCGGCCAGATCCGCCCGCGTGAGCCTCTCGTATGTCCAGATTTCCGCGCCGTTCGATGGTCGAGTAACCGCCCGGTTGGCCGACCCGGGAACGCTCGCAAGTCCGGGCGTGCCGATCCTCCAAGTCGAGGGTGGCGAGTTCCGATTCGAGGCCGAAGTGCCGGAGAGCTTGCTCGGCAGCCTGTCGAAGGGCAAGACCGCGGAGATCCGGATCGACGCTCTCGGCGGAAAGGCGCTTACCGGCCGGGTCGTTGAAGTGGTGCCCACGGCCGATCCGGGCAGCCACCGGTTTACGGTCAAGTTCGCTTTGCAAGCCACCCGTGATGTTAAGTCGGGGATGTTTGGCAAGGCCGCGCTGATCACCGGCACGGGCCGTCGGATCGTGATTCCGAAGACCGCGACCTGGCAACGTGAGGGCCTGAACTACGTCTTCATCGTCAATACGGAAGGAATCGCCCGGCTTCGGATTGTGACGCTGGGTGAGGTCACGAACGGCGATGTCGAAGTGCTCTCGGGCCTCGGAAAGGGCGACCGTATCGTTGTCGGGGACCGGGTGGGCATCAGCGACGGTGCCAAGGTTGAGCAGCCGTGAACACAAAGATTGGGTTCGCTGGCAAGCTCGCCGCCGCGTTCATCAACAGCAAGCTGACGCCACTCGTCATCATTGCCTCTCTCTTGCTCGGCTTTTTCGCGGTGCTGAAGACGCCGCGCGAGGAAGAGCCGCAGATCATCGTGCCGATGGCGGATGTCATTGTGCAGATGCCGGGGTCAACCGCGAAGGACGTCGAACGTCGCGTAACGACGCCGATGGAGAAGCTGATCTGGGAGATCCCCGGCGTGGAGTACGTGTACTCGACAAGCAGCCCCGGCATGTCGATGGTGGTGGTTCGGTTCCTCGTCGGGCAAGATCAGGAGAAGGCCTTTGTCCGCCTCCGTGAGAAGCTGCAAGGCAACTTCGACATCATCCCGCCGGGTGCGAGCCAGCCGATCATCAAGACGCGATCGATCGACGATGTGCCGATCCTCGCGCTGACGCTCCATAGCCAAACGGTCGATTCGTTCACGCTGCGCCAGATTGCTTCGCGCGTTGAGGATGCGCTCAAGAGCGTGCCTAACGTCAGCCAGACCGCGCTGATCGGTGGGCGGAAGCGGGAACTGCGAGTTCAGCTCGACCGGACCAAGCTCGCAGGTTACGGTCTGTCGCCTGCGGAAGTCATGGGTGCGCTGGACCGAGCAAACAAGCAGGGACCGGCGGGTCAGTTTGCGGAAGGCAATCAAGAGATTGCGATCAAAGCCGGTGAGCACTTTCGCACCGTGGAACAGGTCCGCGAGGTTGTCGTGGGCGCACAGAGCGGAAAGCCCATCACGGTGTCCGACATCGCCACCGTCATCGACGGGCCGGAGGATGCGAACAACTACGTCTTCTTTGGTTCAGGACCGGCATCCAAGAACGGCAAGTCGAGTTCGTTGGAGCCTGCAGTAACGATCAGCGTTGCGAAACGGCAAGGGGTCAATGCGATCGATGTCGTCCACGGCGTTCTGGCCAAGGTCGATACGCTGAAAGGCACGATCATCCCGAGCGACGTCACCGTATCGGTAACTCGAAACTACGGCGAGTCCTCGGCCGAGAAGTCCAACGAATTGCTCTATCACATGGTGATCGCGGTCGTGTCGGTAACGATCCTCATCGCGATCGCCCTGGGCATCAAGGAGTCGCTGGTCGTGCTGGTCGCGATCCCGGTGACGCTGGCGCTCACGCTCCTGGTTTTCTATCTTTATGGCTTTACGCTGAACCGGATCACGCTCTTCGCGCTGATCTTCTCGATCGGCATTCTTGTCGATGACGCGATCGTCGTGGTCGAGAACATCGTGCGGCACCTGCGGATGCCCGACGCCAAGAAGCACGGGGTGATCAGCACCGCGATTCGTGCGGTTGACGAAGTAGGCAACCCGACGATCTTGGCGACGTTTGCGGTGATTGCGGCGATCCTGCCGATGGCCTTTGTGGGCGGGCTCATGGGGCCATACATGCGCCCGATCCCGGTTGGTGCGTCGGCAGCGATGATCTTCTCTCTGCTGATCGCCTTCATGGTCACGCCGTGGGCGGCCGTGCGAATCCTGAAGAAGGGTGGCCACGGCAAGCACGCTCATGCGGAAGGTGAAGGTCCGGAAGACGGCCTCACCAAGGTTTACCGAAGGTTCATGACGCCTTTGCTGAGGTCATGGAAGGTGCGAACGGTCTTCTTCAGCTTTGTGGCCTTGCTGCTGGTGGGTGCGATGTCGCTCGTCGGCATGAAGGTAGTCACAGTGAAGATGTTGCCATTCGACAACAAGAGCGAGTTCCAGGTGATCGTCGATATGCCGACGGGCACGACGCTCGAGCAGACCGCGGCAGTCGCGCGGATTCTTGCGGACTACGGGGCGAAAGTGCCCGAGGTAACGGACTACCAGATCTACATCGGAACGTCGAGCCCGTTCAACTTCAATGGGCTCGTGCGCCACTACTTTATGCGGAACGCGAGTTACCAGGCGGACATCCAGGTCAACCTCGCCAACAAGACGGAGCGGAAGGCGCAAAGCCACGATATCGTCAAGCGGATTCGGGCAGACATTACGCGAATCGCCGCGCAATATGGCGCCCGCGTGAAGATCGCCGAAGTTCCCCCGGGCCCGCCGGTGTTGCAGACGCTCGTCGCCGAAGTATACGGACCTGATCAGGAAACGCGCGAAGACGCGGCACGCAAGGTCAAGGACATCTTCAGCACGACCGAGGGCGTTTCGGATGTGGACTGGTACATGGATGATGACCAGACCACCTACCAGTTCGAGGTCGACAAGCAGAAAGCCGCGCTAGCCGGAGTGACCGTAGCGGACGTAACGACTGCGATGACGACCGCGCTGCAGGGGAGCCAAGTTGGATTGCTTCACGACGAAGGGGCTCGCGAGGACGTGCCGATTCGGGTTCGGCTACCGCGTTCGGAGCGGAGCGGACTGGATCAGCTCCAGCAGATCAACGTGCGGTCGATGTCGGGCTCGGTCGTACCCCTGTCGGAACTGATCAACCCGGTTGAGGTGCCGACGGACAAGAGCATCTATCACAAGAATCTGCTGCCGGTCATCTACGTGACCGGAGACGTGGTCGGCCGGCAAGAGAGTCCAGTCTACGCGATTCTCAAGATGAACGAGGCCATCGATAAGCTGGTCTTGGCCGATGGAGCGAAGCTCAACGTGCTTTCCACTCACCTGCCCGAGGACACGAACGTCTCGACGATGAAGTGGGATGGCGAGTGGCACATTACGTACGAGGTATTCCGCGATCTCGGTATTGCTTTCGGTGCGGTGCTTATCCTCATCTACATCCTCGTGGTGGCCTGGTTCCAGGACTTCAAGACGCCGCTCGTCATCATGGCGCCGATTCCGCTAACGCTCGTGGGCATCCTGCCTGGGCACGCGCTGATGGGGGCGTTCTTTACGGCGACGTCCATGATCGGCTTCATTGCCGGTGCGGGCATTATCGTACGGAACTCGATCATCCTCGTGGACTTCATCGAGCTCCGCCGCCGAGAGGGCTCGACGCTGGAACAGGCGGTGGTGGATGCGGGCGCGATCCGATTCCGTCCGATGTTGCTAACGGCAGCGGCGGTAATCGTCGGATCGTTCGTGATCTTGTTCGATCCGATCTTTCAGGGCCTGGCGATCGCGCTGATGGCGGGTGAGATCGCCTCGACGCTGCTATCGCGCATCGCGGTACCCGTGCTCTACTTCCTGTCCGAGAGCCGAGCGGAAAAGTTGAAGGTTCGGGCGGAAGTGTAGAAAGTGCGTGGTGGGTCGGAGTCGCGGGACGAACCCACCGCGACGCTCCGCGTCATTCAGAGATTAGAAGTCTGAAGTCTGGAATCCTAGTTGCCGATGCCATCGACGATGGACTCAATGCAACGTCGGGTCTGGAGTCGAATGTCCTCGCTTCCCTCATGGAGTTTGCGGAACCGGCTGGCTCGCGAGAAGGCCGCGCCCGGTTCCATCTCCATGAAGCTGGCGACATCCGCCTCGGGCAAGAGCGCGACGTGCAACATCACGTACAAAGCTAGGTCGCGGTTCCACTCCGTCTTGCAGCGTCGGTAGATCGCATCGAGGATCGACTCGCGAAGGTCCCAGTTGTGCTGGTCGGCAAAGTAAGGGTTGAGAACGCCTAACGCGCGGAGCGTTGCCACGGCATCGAGCCAGCGGGTGTCGGCGAGACGAAGTCGTTTGAGGGCGCCCTCGAAGGTGCGGCCGTCTCCGGGAAGCTTTCGGGCGAGAATGCGTACCAGCGACTCGGCGAGCGCAAGTCCCTCGGCCTTCGCCATGGCGGCGACGACGCGCTGACGGTCGTTTGCGTTCGGCGGCTCGATGGTCGCGGTAACCCAAGCCGTGTGGTAGGCCGGCAAGAAGCTCTTCATCGCCCGCGTCGGCTTCGGCGTCGAGAAAGCGAGCATCACGGGCCGTCCGGCACGGACCCTACGCTCTAGCGCCAGCCGGAGTTGGATTCGAATCTTGTGCTGCTCGAGCGCCTCTTGAACGTCATCGACGATGAGAGGCGCGGACGGATCGACCTGATAGGCGGCCGACATCCACTCCTTCGCGCTGATGACGGTCGGGCGGGGAATCCGTTCGACGGCGGCACAGGCCGTTGCGGCGGCTTGCAGCAAGTGGGACTTGCCCCATCCGCTGGGGCCAACTAACGCTACGAAGGGAAGTCGACCGGTTGAAAACAGCAGGGACGACTCGACGGCCTGGACGTTGGAGGGCAGGGTGACAATGGACTCAAAACTCTTGCCCCCGGACTGAAGAAGAACCGATGACAAGCGAGGCCTCCGCAACGCGGAATGCTCGACAACCTCACTACCCCCCAATCTGTCTGAGACGATCCCCATCTCTCGTGGACCCTACCCTTGGGTCGCCTCTCATTGTTAAGAATTGTGCGGTGAGCCGTCAAGGGCCCAAATCTGCCGGAAAAGCGATGCCGTTACGCTCAACGGCTCACGAAAACGACGCATTGCTACGTGTTTCGTAGTTTTCCAAATTCGGGCTTTCCCCCACGTTAATCCCCATTTGGGGAAAACTCCTTCTCAAATGGGGGGAAGACCAAGACCGTGCTGCTGGACGATGTCGCGCAAGAACTTGCGGCCGCGGTGGATCCGCGAGCGAACGGTTCCGATGGTCGTACGCTGAGCTTCGGCGATCTCTGAGTAGCTCAGTCCTTCGAGGTCGCACATTTCGATCGCTTCACGATAGACATCGGGGAGCTCTCGCAGGGCGCGCCGCAGCTCGGCTTGGTACTCGGTGTAGATCACTTCATCGTCGGGAGACGGACCCCGGTCGGGGATAGGAAGCTCTTGCACGTCGCCATCGCTGGGACTGATCATCGAGTTCAGCGACTCCGCGCGGCGGATGGGATTGTCTCGCCGTCGGCCGTCGAGATATGCGCGCTGCATGATACGTAGCAGCCAGTTCAAGAAGGGGCGACCGGGCATGTAGCTGTCGAAACCACGCCACGCCTTGACGTAGGTTTCCTGCATCAAGTCCTCGGCATCAGTGGAGTTTCGAGTTAGCTGATAGGCCATCGAGAAGGCCCTACGGTGCGTGGCCCCCATCATTTCTTCAAAGCGGCGCGCGTCAAACTCGGAACGGACAAACTCTTCGGACTGCATTCCAGATCACCTCTGTCGTATCAGTATACAATGATATAACGCTGATATGTTGCCCCGCGTTCCGAGAAAATGAAGGATTTTGCGATCGCATGCTCAAATCGTTGCGCGAGCGAAGCAGAAGGGTTGGTAGCGAACGTCTTGAGGGTAGGTTCATGAGATACGTCCTGCTTTGTCACGATGCGGAGATTATCGAGGCATTCCGCGCGCCTGAGTCCTTTTTGCCGAACGATGAGTTGATCGTTGTCGATACCAAGGAGGGGCTTGTCGAGGCGAGTGATGGGGCAGATATGGTGTTCGTAGATCTGGTGGCCGCTCTCGATGAGCCGCATCGGATTGCGGGGTACGAGCGGCTTCATGAGATGAAAACTGCGGACCCAAGGGCGGCCGAGGTGCCGCTCGTGCTCATTGCTCCACCTTCCGGATACGACCTCGACTTCATGGTGGGCTGGCCGGATTTCGTGTTTGCCCAACTTCCGCGTCCGGTCACCGCAAAGTTGTTCCGCAGGGCCTCCACTTGGATTTAGGCCCGTCGGTTATACTTCGTTAGGTGAGCACCCGAGCCCTCGGCGTGCGGGCGTCCGTCGCCCGTCCGTCCCCCACATTAGCGATCACGGCCAAGGCCAACGCGATGAAGGCGGCAGGGGTCGATGTCATTTCCTTCGGCGCCGGCGAGCCGGACTTCAACACGCCCGAACCGGTTTGTCGAGCGGCGATCCAAGCGATCGAGGGTGGTTTCACCAAGTACACGCCGAGCGCGGGCATTCCCGCGCTGCGCGAGGCGGTTGCCGACAAGTTCTGGCGTGAAAATGGTCTGCGCTATGAGCCGTCGCAAGTCGTGGCCTCGTGCGGGGCCAAGCACAGTGTGTTCAATGCGCTCTGGGTCCTCCTCGACCCGGGCGACGAGGTCATCCTCTTTGCGCCCTATTGGATGACCTATCGAGATCAGATCGCATTGTGCGGCGGTGTGCCGGTGGTCGTGCCGACCCGGGCTGAAGATCGCTTCGTTCCATCGATCGATGATTTGAAGGCGGCGATTACGCCGCGAACGAAGGCGATTCTCGTCAACTCGCCGAGCAACCCGACGGGGGCGGTCTTTCCGCGGGAGACTCTGAAGCAGATTGCGGCGCTTGCCATGCGCCACGACCTGTGGGTCATCAGCGACGAGATTTACGAGCGGTTGGTGTACGAAGGCAAGCATGAGTCGATTGCCGCGCTGGGCAAGGAGATTCAGGATCGCACGATCACAATCTCGGGCTGCAGCAAGACGTACTCGATGACCGGATGGCGGATCGGCTACATGGCCGCACCGGAGCCCGTGGCGAAGGCGGTGTCGTGCTTCCAAGACCAGGTGACGAGCAACCCGACGTCGTTCGTCCAGCGTGGGGCAATCGCCGCTTTGGCGCTGCCTGACGAAGTGGTCGAAGGGATGCGCGCGGAGTTCGCGTCACGACTCGATCTGACCTTGTCTGAACTGGCCGGGATTCCCGGCCTGGTGATTTCTCGCCCCGCCGGGGCGTTCTATGTTTTTGTGGGCGTCCAGGCTTATCTGGGAGAGCGTTGTCGTGATGACGTCGCGGTTGCCGAACTCCTGTTGGAGGAGGCACACGTCGCGCTGGTGCCGGGGTCGGTTTTCGAGGGCCCGGGATTCTTGCGCCTCAGCTATACCGCTTCGCCCGAACAGATCCGCGAAGGCATCCAGAGGATGGCCCGCGCGCTTCAGCGGTGCTCATGATCCCGAAGAGTATTCCCCTCCGCAGCAAGGAGATGTTCCAACTGGCCATGCGCCACCGCTCGGCAACGCCGAAGGTCCAGGACAGCTACGAACGACTTGAGTTTTTTGGCGACTCGGTTCTCGGGCTGGTCGTGGCGCAGTACCTGTATGAGCACCATCCGGAGTGGGATCAGGGAATGCTGAGTAAGGCCAAATCGAGCGTCGTTCAAGAAGGCCCGCTTGCCGAAACCGCGCTGAAACTCGGCCTCGATAAGTACCTGGAACTCAGCATGAGCGAGGAGGCCACAGGTGGGCGTCTGAGGCCCTCGATCCTGGCCGACGTGCTTGAGGCGATCATCGGTGCCATCTACCTTGAGTCGGGCTTGGAGAATGCGCGCTGGTTCGTCCTGGAGCAGTTGAACCCTTATCTGGCGATGATCTCGACGGGTGATGTCAGCCCCAACGATCACAAGTCAAAGCTCCAGGAAGTCGCCCAGTCAATTTGGCGCAAGACTCCCCTCTATCGCGTGGTAAGTGAGAGTGGGCTTGCCCACAACCGCCGCTTCCGTGTCGAGGTTCTCTTCGACAACGAGGTCATGGGCGTCGGAGAAGGGCGCAACAAGAAGGAAGGCGAGCAGGCCGCAGCGCAGGATGCGCTGGCGATTATCGAGCGTGCTCAGAGTGCCGAACGCGTTCGACAGCAGCATGAGCCCTAGGTCGGACTAGTAGACCGCGATGCCTTCGATTTCGACGTCGACGCCCTTGGGCAGTCCAGCGACCGCTACCGTTGATCGCGCCGGCGGCTGGCCGGAAAACACCGCGCCGTAGACCTCGTTCACGATGGCGAAGTGGTCCATCGACGATAGGAAGATGGTGGTCTTCACCAGGTGGTCGAAGGTCAATCCAGCCGACTCAAGAACCCCGCGCATGTTTAGCATCACTTGCTCGGCTTGCGCGCGGACATCGCCCTCGACAAGAGTGCCATCGGGGCGAAGCGCGATCTGGCCGCTCATGAAAAGGAAGTTGCCCGAGGCACGGACGGCCTGGCTGTAGGGGCCGATCGCCGCGGGAGCTTGATCGGTCGCGTGAACTTCTCGCATCATCGCATCACCTCCGCCAGCAGGCGCGGAACATCATGGGTCTTGTCAGCAACCTGAGCGCCGGCGGCGAGGAGCGCGTCGACCTTTGACTGCGCGGTGCCCAACCCGCCAGAAACGATCGCACCCGCGTGGCCCATGCGCTTACCGGGAGGAGCCGTCCGGCCAGAGATGAACCCGACAACGGGCTTCGTCATGGTCTTGATGACTTCGCAAGCGGCTTCTTCGTCGGTGCCACCAATCTCGCCGATCATGACGACCGCCTTGGTGGCCGGGTCGGCTTCGAACATCTCCATGACCTCGATGAACCGGGTGCCAGGGATCGGGTCGCCGCCGATGCCGACGCAGGTGGTTTGGCCGAAACCGTTGCGGGTCATCTCCCAAACGATCTCATAGGTGAGGGTGCCTGAGCGGGAGACGAGGCCAACCGGGCCCTCGGCAAAGATGTGGCCGGGCATGATGCCCATCTTGCACTGACCGGGGGTGATGATTCCCGCGCAGTTGCCGCCGAGCAGGCGGGTGGTTCCGTTGGCGCGCAACTTGTTCGTGACCATCAGCATATCGTTGATCGGAATGCCCTCAGTGATCAAGGTCACGAAGGGAAGACCCGCCGCCTCGCACTCCAGAACGCTGTCCGGAGCGAACGGTGCGGGGACGAAGATCAGCGCGCCGTTGGCCTGAGTAGCGGCGACAGCCTCCTCGACGGAGTCGAAGATGGGTCGGCCGAGGAACTCGGTGCCTCCCTTACCGGGAGTGACGCCAGCAACCACTTGGGTGCCGTACTCGATCATCTGCCCGGTGTGAAATGCACCTTCGCGGCCGGTCATGCCGCAAACTATGACCTTGGTCGAACGGTCTACGAGAACTGCCATGAACGGGGCAGAGGATACCCGTCAGGGGGTCAAGCCGACTTCGATGAGGAGACGCCTCAGGCGCTCTGCGTCGTAATCATCGAGTTCCTGGGCTCTCTTGGCTTCCAGCGCGGCTTCCTCTTCCTGATTCTGGGCAAGAAGGAAACGCTGGAGTAAGCCGTGATAGAGGGCTTGGTCAGGGTCGAGATCGCTCGCGAGTCGAACGGCTTTGACCGCCTCGGACGGTCGCCCCGCGTTCCAGAACGCGACGGAGGTGCGAAGAAACAGGAAGTCATCGCCGGGCGAGAGCTCTACGGCGGCCCGGAGGGCATCGACGGCCTCGTCGGGGCGCTTCATCGCGATCAGCAGGTCGCCCATCCAGTAGTGGTAGAAGGGATCATCGGGAGCGTGAACGACGGCGGCTTGAATCGCGCTGAGCGCGCTAGCGCGGTCGCCGATCTCGGCATGCAACTCGGCGAGCTTGAAGTAGTGAAAGGCATTCTCAGGATCGGCTCGCAGGGCGGCTTCGAGTTCAGCGATGGCCTCGCGCCAACGGCCCTCCCGCTTGTAGAGTTGGCTCAATCCGACATGAGGCTCGGGAGCATCGGAGGTCACCCGCAGGGCTTCTAGGTATTGCCGCATGGCCTGCGGCGCCATCTCCGCGTACTCATAGGCTCCCGCAAGGTCGATGCGCAGAGCGGGATCTTCATCCTTTGACTGCTCGACCGCACGGCGGAAGTGTTCGATCGCTTTCTCATAGTCACCTTCGGTGAGGCTCAGGGCGCCCAAGTCGGCACTCTCCTTTGCCGTCCCACCGGTCAACCGGCGGGGAGTGTCTTCTTCGTCGCCCTCAACGGGGGCCGGAAGGGCCAAACCGAAGAGGTCGGCGATGCGCTTATATCGATCGTCCACCTCTGAATTGTACTGGTATCGCGGATGCGCCCGAACCAAGGGTATAAACTCCACGTTATGATGCGAGCATCTCTCCTCGTCGTGGCAGGCCTCGCCGCACTCTTGGTTGGCGGTTGCGCCAAAGGTGATTTCAAGGAGAAGGCGAGCCAAGGTAGCGGCAACGTACTTCGCTATCCGCTCAACACGGTTCCCACGACTCTCGATCCAGGCGTCGTTCAAGATGGCGACACCATCGACGCGCTCCAGCAGGTCTACGAAGGCTTGGTGACGTGGGGTGAGGACAACCAGCCGAAGCCCTTGCTTGCCGAAAGCTGGGAGATTCAGGATGGCGGCAAGACCTACGTCTTCACCATCCGGAAGGGTGTAAAGTTCCACAACGGTCGCGAGGTGAAAGCCGAGGACTTCAAGTGGAGCTGGGAGCGAGCTTGCGCATCCGAACTCGCATCCGAGACGATCACGGCTTATCTCGGCGACGTTGTCGGCCTGATGGACGTGAAGGAAGGCAAGGCGGATTCGATCAGCGGCGTGACCGTCGTCGACGACTACACGCTTAAGGTGGAGATCGACAAGCCGCGTCCGTACTTCCTAGGCAAGCTGACCTATCTTGTGTCGGCGGTCGTCGCCAAGGAAGCGCTCGACGGCAAGAACGAAATCCGCAACGTCCAGCAGATGGTCGGAACGGGTCCGTTCAAGGCCACGTCTTACGAGCCGGCTCAGATGCTGAAGCTCGCCGCCAACGAGGATTATCACGGAGGCCGCCCGGCTCTGGACGCGATCGAGCGACCGGTCATCACCGACTCTGCAACGCGGCTCAACAAGTACCGCACGGGCGAACTCGATCTCTGTTACATCCAGCGTCAAGATGTGAAGGGCATTCAGGAAGACCCGAAGTTCGCTTCGCAGCTCACGTTCTATTCCCGCCCGTCGATCTATTACGTCGGCATCAATGTGACGGGGAAGGACTATGCTGCCTTCAAAGACATTCGGGTGCGCCAGGCGATTGCGATGGCGATCGACCGTGAGCGGATTGCCAAGGACATCTTTGGTGGGATCAACGAGCCGGCCTACTCGATCGTGCCGCCTGGAGTTCTCGGCCACCGCGAGAAAGGAGCGTTCATTCCTTATGACCCGGCAAAGGCGAAGCAGTTGTTGGCCGAAGCCGGCTATCCGGACGGCAAGGGTCTGCCGCCCGTCGAGTTCCGATTCCGCGACGGCCAGCGCGACGTCAGCTTGGTCGCTGAGGAGATTGTCAGCCAGCTGAAGACCAACCTGAACATCACCTTGAACCCGCGCATCACGGAGTGGAAGGCGTATCTTGAGCGATACAACAAGGGCCAGAACGCGATCTATCACATGCGCTGGGCGGCCGACTACCTCGACCCGCAGAACTTCCTGAGCCATATGCTGGCGACGGGTTCGCCCGAGAACCACCATGGTTACTCGAATCCGCGGTTCGATGCGCTTTGCGCCGAAGCCGACGCGATGCTCGACAATGACAAGCGGTTGCCGCTCTACGCGGAGGCCGAGGATATTGCCCTGCAGGATGCCACGTGGATCCCGATTTATTTCCAGCGAGACGCCGAACTGATCAATCCGCGGGTCATGGGGCTCCGAGATTCACTTTTCGGTCACCTGCCGCATACAACCGTCAGATTAGAAAAGTAGAAAGAATAGATGGCACAAGGTTGTCCGTTTCATTCCGATGCCGGCGGAATCGCCCTGAGCGAGATCGGGGGCATCGTCCGTTGCGCAAACCGCTTGCGCATGGTCAAGGCGCTCGATCAGTTGCAACAGAGCATTGTGCGGACGAGCGATCTGGACGAAGCGCGAGGCGCGGCGCTGATGTTCATCGCCATGGTAACGGCGGCGACCATGGAGATGGGTGGCGCGCGAGAAATGCACCGGGTTCAGCTTGAGGCGGCCCGGGCCATCGACAAGACCGATGATGCAGTCGAGGTCGGGAAAATCGCTCGTGAAATCGTCGAGCAAGTGTTGGCTCCGGTGTTCGATCCG
The DNA here is from genome assembly GCA_020850325.1 of Methanoregulaceae archaeon. Classification (GTDB taxonomy): domain Bacteria; phylum Armatimonadota; class Fimbriimonadia; order Fimbriimonadales; family Fimbriimonadaceae; genus JANJUB01. The sequence continues at coordinate 138,590 of JADZEW010000035.1, read as the reverse complement.
AGCCTGACCCCGACGAAGATCATGATGGATCGCGCGCTCGCGTACATCGATCAGAATCTGCACCGGCAGCTCGATGACGATCGGGTCGCGCGTGAGGTCGGACTCAGCACGTCTCACTTTCGACACCTGTTCCGCCAGGCGACGGGGCAGCCGTTCCGCAAATACCTAATGGCCTTGCGGTTGGAAAGGGCGCGCAAACTTCTGGTCGAGGGCGATATGCCGGTCAGTGAAGTTGCGATCGAGGTGGGATTCACGGGCGTCGCTCACTTCACCCGGGCGTTTGCCCAACGGTTCTCGGCACCTCCCTCCAGCATGCGGCGAGGCAGCATGGCGATTTCGGCCTCTGAGTAGCCCATGCCGTCGGTTGCCGTCGAAGGCGTAACCAAACGATTCGACGGGCGCACCGTGCTCGATGCTATCGATCTTCCCATCGAGAGCGGCCAGATCGTGGCGATCATGGGCAGTTCGGGGGGCGGCAAGACGACGCTGCTCAAGTGCATTTCCGGGCTGATTGTTCCCGAAGAGGGCAAGATCGAAGTGGATGGCATCGATGTTCTCGCGAACCCGGAAGAGGCTCGCCAGCACATGGGCATGGTCTTCCAGTCGGCGGCACTGTTCGACTTCCTCAGCGTTCGAGACAATGTTCTCTTCGGAGTTAGACGCCGTCGGGCGTTGTCCATCAAGGAAGCGGAGACCCTAACGGCAGAGCTTCTTGAGCGAGTTGGACTTGTGGAAGCAGCCGATCGGCTGCCCAGCGAGTTGAGCGGCGGCATGAAGAAGCGAGTTGGCATCGCGCGGGCGTTTGCTTTGAAGCCCCGAGTCATCCTTTACGACGAGCCCACAACCGGACTCGATCCGGTGACCGCGTACACGATCGACCAACTGATCGTCGAGCTCCGGCGAGACCTCGGCGTAACGAGTTTGGTGGTCAGCCACGATGTGTCCTCGGTGTTTCGCGTTGCGGATCGGGTTGCCTTTTTGGATAAGGGGAAACTCGTGTTCGACGGGGCTCCCGATAAGTTCCGCGAGTCCGATCATCCGGCGATTCGGGAACTAATTGACCGGGCCGAAGCGAAATCTCTCTAGCGCGTGGTGAACATGCGGGGCGTTGCGGCGTCCTTGCGTGTGAACTCTCATGGAGGCAAGATGATGAAAAAGGTTTTGACTGGATTGGTCGCGGTTGCGGCAGTCATGGCGTTGGCGACTTCGGCAGTTGCTCAGAGTGCGGGTCCCAAGAATGGCGGCCAAGGTGGACAGCAGGGTCGTCAGGGCCAGGGTGGCCAGCAGTTCCGCATGCGAGGCCAGATGCAGGAGGAGATTCTCAAGAAGCTCAACCTCACCGCGGCTCAGAAGCAGAAGTGGGAAGCGACGACGAAGCAGATGCGCGACGATATGATGAAGACCCGCGAAGCTGCTCAGAAGTCGGGCAAGCAGCCGGATCGGGCGCAGTTCACGGCCAAGATGAAGACTTGGAACGACAAGCTGATGGCGATCCTTACGCCGAAGCAGAAGGCCGACTATGAGAAGCTCATGAAAGCGGCAGTCGAGAAGATGCGCAAGGAGCGCGGAGCCGGCGGTGGAGCCGCGGGTGGCGCGAACAAGGGCGGCACTAACAAGGGCGGCAAGGGCGGCGGCGGCCGCTAATTCGAACTCATCTCAGGGAGATGCAAGCGCGGGCCGGGGCATTGCCTCGGCTCGCTTATTTTTTGACGGCCAAGACGAAGCACGTGCGGGCGAACGCGGCTTGATCGAGTAGCTCGGGATTATCGTCGGCTGCATCCCGGCCCCAATGGGAGGGCAAGAAGCCCTTGCCGCTTCGCAACTTATGAAGACTCTCGGTCGCGGTTAAGTAGTCGGGCTTCTGCTCTCCGGCAATGAGCCAACTCTCGAGCAAGAGGTGGGCAAAGCGGCCAACGTCGTCGTAGCGACTCTTGGCGAACCACCGCTGGTGGGAGGCGTCGATCATCCGTTTGAGGTCACTCCCGTCGGCATAGGCGGGATCGATGGCCCGCAACTCGGCGGCGGTGCGGATCATGAGAGCCGTGTTGTAGCTCCACTTGGTCTTGTCGAGCTTCCCATTATTGTGGAGGTTGTCCCAGTAGAGGCCGTCCGCAGGGTCTTGAAGATGCTTGCGAGTCCAGTCATAGAGTTCGCGGGCTTTCGCGAGGAGCTTGGCATCTTTGGTGTGCTCGTAGACGGCCAAACATGCTGCGGCCGAAGGGGCGTTGCTGCAGGTATTGCGAGACGCTCGATCGGACTCACGCCAGTAGATGCCGCCATCTTTGGCCTCGCCGGTCAGCGTGAAGTCGAGCGCTTCCTTCGCCCAGTCCAGATACTTGCGATCGCCCAGCACTTCGTGGGTTTCGACGAGCGCGAGCACCATCCAGGCGTTGTCGTCATAGTAGCGGTCGAGCGGTTTGGGGGCGGGGAGGACATCGTAGCCGCCTTGGTTCCAGTACACGCGGCTCGCGTCGGCGTACTCTCGCAACCAAGGCACGTAGGTGGTGTCGTGCCGGGCGGCGGCATTGAGCGCCGACAGCAGAACGCCGACTCCCCAGTTGAACGCGGGCTGTTTGCGGTCGGGGCGCTCGGAATACAGCTTGCTTTCGGGCAAGTAATACTCACGCCGGATCGTGGCGAGCATTTCACGACCTCTCGCGGCGAGGTCGGGTTGAGGAGCCATCATCGTCATCGCAAGAAACGCAAGCACGCTTGCATCATATCCGCCTGCGGACTAGAATAGGTCCATGACGTGCGCCGAGATCATGGGCCTGCTGAAGTCGAAGTCGAACGCCAAGATGCGCGATATCTACGTCAAGCACGGCGGTGGCGAGAATCACTTCGGCGTGGTGCTCTCTGAGCTGCGCGATTTGGCGAAGCAGATCAAGACCAACCACGAACTTGGCTTGGAGCTGTGGGCGACGGGGAATCAGGACGCCCGGCTTCTCGGTTCGCTGATCATGAAGCCCAAGGCGCTCAGCCTCGATGAGCTGCGCAGAATGATGTCGGAGATCGACTTCACCAAGCTGGCGGACTGGTTCGGCAAGAACGTGATCCTGAAGACGAAGCACGCCGACACGCTCCGCGACGAGTGGCGGGATTCCGATCACATGTGCTCCGCCCGTCTCGGTTGGTGGCTCTGCTCCCGCTCGATCGAGGGGGGCAACCTCGACCACGATGAACTGCTAGCGCTGATCGAGGCACAGATGGCGGATGCGCCGCCCGCGAAGCAGGAGGCGATGAACTGGTGCCTCGTCGAGATTGGGGTCAAGGACGAACCTCGCCGGAATCGTGCCCTCGAAATCGGCGAGAGGCTCGGGGTGTATCGCGACTATCCGGTGGCGAAGGGGTGCATCTCGCCGTTTGCGCCAACGTGGATCAACTGGGCGCTATCGCAGCCCTAGTTACCGCCCGACATGTAGGGGCTCCACTTGGGACTCGGGGTGTGGGTCAGATCGGCCATTCGAGTGATGAAGAGCCCGATTGCGTCACCGAACTCAACGGGCGTCAGCGTCTCCTGAACTCCCGTGACGAGGGGGCTGGTCTTGGCGACAAATCCCCAAGCGATCAAGCGCTCCACTTGGGCTCGGGCGGGAGCATTGACGGTGAGGGCGGAGCCGTCGTAGGGAATGCGCTTTGGCGTAAATCGGAACTCGCCCTTAAACTCGTCCACGAGCCGGATCATGCGGGTTAACACCTCGGCGCGCGTCGTCGGGTTATTCGACTTGGGCATGGCCGGCAATGTGCGGCTGATGCGCGTGAGGCGTGAGAAGGTGCGCTCGATGCGGGAGAAGACCACGGAGGCCTCGCTTTGGGTGATTGCTCCGGGCACGGCGGTGACCGGGCGCCGTTTCAGGGTCTCTTGGGCAGATATGGTCGCCAAGAGGGCAATGCAACCAAACACGACGAGCGCGGAACGCATGGGCCTATGTTAGCCGATCCGGGCCTGTTGAGAGCGGCGTCAGATTGGGGCGGTAGACCTGGTGACTCTGGTCACGCCGCGAAGAACCTGCGTGGTCGAGGTCATGTGCTTCTCCGCCCCGGTGCCGCAACGTTGGTGCATCGGACTTCGTGACGGCTTATGTGAAGGGCGAACTTCCTCGCATTTTCCTTGGCAAAATGGCAAAACCGTGGCTAATATAGCAGTGAGGATGTGTGGCGTGAGAAATCGATGGTGGTTTCGGGTAATCAGCGTTCTGCTGGCTTGCACAATGGCTCTGTCGTGCAGCGCGGAGGGACTTCGAGTCGTTGGGGTCAGCACCTACGAGTGGCTGCGTTTGGTCACGCAAGCTGAGCCACCCGATTATACGGAGAGTCCAGGTGCAGTTGATCCCGGTCCGAACCCTGGCAGAGATGAAGCGACCCAGGATGGCATCTGGTCGAGCGACGCCAAGCTAATCTTGGGGCAGCTTGAGGCCGAGCAGGCTGCGGCCAGCGAACTCCCACTCACATCGGCCCCGACTAGTGCGCCGCCAAACTACGACCCGATGAATCCGATGTACGAGGAGGCTCAGCACGAGAGTATGGCACCCGCACCACACGAACCTGATTCGGCTGAATCTGCGACAACCGCTCCTCAGGGAGGACACGGGACGATCGGAGGTGGTCCACCGTTGCCGTGGGAGTCTGCATTCCCGGGCGGTGGTTCGAACTCGGTATCGGCCCTCGTTAACTCGAACACCGGTAATCGCTACACTAGCATCCCACTGTTTAATCTGCCCGTCCGCGGTGGCCTGAATCTAGGAGTGTCCCTGAATCACAACAGCAAGGCGGCATTTCAGGGACCGTTTGGAGACAAGTGGTCAAGTAACTTTGAGGCTCGGCTGAGCCGCCAGAATCCTCATGGCGCACTTGGCAACGGCAACATCATTGCCCTTCGCTGGGGCAACGGCCAGACGATACCTTACGTTTACAACAACAATAAGACACCGGCAGGGTGGTATCCCCCAGATGGCATCTATGGATTTATCACCGTGGGCGGCACGACCCATGCCGAGGTCTACACGCTCACGACCAAGCACCGCATCAAGTATGAGTTCTCGCACCCGGACCCAGGGGATTCCACATTCTGCGGCCAAGCCGTTCTGACGAAGATCATCGGACGGAACGTTGCCAACACCGTGACAATCTCGAGAGAGCTTGAGTCTGGAAGATTAAAGCTAATCACAGGCCCGAACGGTCATACGATCAGCTTTGGCTATCAGCAGAGTCCCATTCGCTTGAAAGAAGTTAGGGACTGTCTTCAGGGCGTCAATCGGAAATGGACACTACAATACGACGGGAACGGCCGGCTCTGGAAACTCAAGAGCCCAGCTCTTGACGGTGTCGACCATGAGCGCGTGTTTACGTATGACTCGCGCGGCAATGTTGTCAGCGAGACGGACCATAAAGGCAAGGTGTGGACCTGCACCTACGATGGAACTGACCGCCAGACCAACTTCATGGAGCCTGGAGTCGTCATGGCCCCACCCTACACCGGCTATAACTTCATCTACAACTCCACGTGGTCGTCCATGACCGATCCATTGGGACGCATCAGTAAAGACTACTATTCCAATGGCAAGATTTGGTCAGTGATGGATGAAGCTGGCTTTTACGAAACGTACAACTGGGATTCCGTCCGCCGCGTCCAAAGCAGTCGTAGCAAGCGCGGGCACTGGACCACGTACAACCTAGACGTCAATGGGAACGTAACCACTGCCACGAGTCCCACCGGTGAGAAGAGCTACGCCACGTACAATGCCGATAGTGAAATGGTCTCTTCGTATGGCGATCTGTCGCCCAGCACTCTAGGCTACGAGTACACCCATGGGGTGACCAGTCGCGTGTTTCGGGACTATCCTGGAGGCACAGCGGATCAGAACTTGATGACCGCCAACGTCAGCGGTACGACGGGCCAAGTCACGAACGCGACAACCTACGATGGCAGCACTTCGCGGCCTTACTCCTTCACCTATGATGCCTATGGCAACGCGGCAACCGTTCTTGACCCGCGAAGTCGCACTTCCTACGTGACTGGAAACATCATGGGTTGGGTGACGAGTGCAAAGAACCAACTGCTTCATGAGACGACGGTCGCCTACGATAACTGGGGAAGACCGGTCACCATCACGCAGCCGGGCGGCTCGACCACGGTGCAGGTGCAGTACGACTCGGAAGGCAACGTCACTCAAGCGATCGATGAGCGAGGCAAGGTCCACTCGTGGGTCTACGATGATCGCGGCCTCGTCTCAAGCTATACGAACGCTAAGAGCGAGACTGAGGACTACTTCTACACGCCATCGGGCTTCTTGTATCGAATCGACAATGGTCGGGACAAGACGCGAACTTACACGCCGACCCTGCGGGACGAGGTCAAGCGACTTGATATGCCCGATGGTAGTAAGGAGCTTTGGCAATATGACGCCAATGGCAACTTGAGTGCCTATTGGGGGGCCTATGGCTCGGGGGAACAATGGACCACCTACTACGGCTATGATGCATCCGACCGACCCCTTTTGGTGAACTACCCGCCTGGCACGCCCGATGTCTCGTTCAGTTACGCGAACTACGGGCACACCGTGAACATGACCGACGGATCGGGAACGTCGACTTGGATCTACGACTCGTGGGGAAACCTCACAAGCTTCGCTTCTCCTCAGGGCGCGCCCCTCACCTACCAGTACAACTGCTTGGGCGAGCGCACGCGAATGACCGATCCTGGGAACGGCGACACCGTCTTCCAGTACGACAATTTCGGTCGCTTGTCGCAGCTGACGAACTGGCTGAACGAGGTAACGACGTGGACCTATGACGACGCCGGGCGCATGACCAAGCGGACGCTCGGAAACGGCACGTGGGAGGACGTCGCCTATGACAACCGATCACGACCGACGTCGATCACGCTCAAGAAGCCGGGTCCTGTGACGCTCAGAGCTCAATCGTACACGTATGACGCGGCAAGCAACGTGCTCTCTCATACGCTTGCTGGCGTGACAACGGCCTACGAATACGACAACATCAACCAGCTGACGCGGGAGTACAAGGGGCCGTCGGGTGCGCCAACCTGGCAGATCACCTATGGCTATGACGCGAACGGCAACCGCACGCATCGGAACATCCTGGGTGGACCCCAAGAAACCTACGCAGTGGACGACGGGGACAAACTGACGTCAGTGACTTGGGGCGGCGGCTCGAAGTCGTTCACCTACGACGCGGCGGGACGCCGAAAGACTCAGACGGTGGGTGGAAGCACAACCACCTACAACTGGGACCACGAATCTCGGTTGATCTCAACAACGGGGGCTGTGGTATCGAGTTATGCGTACAACGGCCTCGACTCCCGAATCACGAAGACGGACTCAGGGGGCACCAGGAACTACCGGCGGGATGACGCGTATGTGACTGACCCGGTCCTGGGAGACAACCAGGCGACCTACACGCCAGGCATTTCAGAGCGTAGGAGCGGCACTTCGCGCTATCTGCACTCAGGGATCAAGAATGCCGATTCGCGGACGACCACACAGGCGGTAGAGGCAACCCGTGAGTACGACGCCTTTGGCAACGTGATTGGCTCAAGTGGGACCTGGCAGGGTCCCTTTGGGAACGCGGCTGGCTTCGGGTACCAGGAAGACACTGACACTGGTTTGAAACTTCTGGGCCACAGATACTACGATTCAAGCATTGGCGGCTTCATCAGTCGTGATCCAGTGTCGTCGGGCCGAGGTGACTATCAGTATGCGTCTAATAACCCTATGAGGTGGGTGGATCCAACAGGTCTATTTAGCGAAGCAGTCTACAGGGCGCTAAAAAAGGGACTTGGCGACTCAGTAGCTGAAAAGTATAAGACAAACCAAGATTATCAGCGGCAGATTCATGACGAGATGCAGAAGAAGAAGAAGGATAAGGTCAAGAAAGCGAAAGGAAAGGATAAACAAGTGAACAATCCGGACCTGACAGAAGAGGAGATCATTGAAGCGGGTAAGAGCCTGGAAGAACGGAGAAAGAAAGATGCTGGTGAAAGGAAGATTGTGTCGGGTCCGCCTCCTGGACGACAGAGCCACAGCCCCGCAAGTCCACCTCTTAGGCTGCCAACGCGTATGCCGCACAATCGTCCGGCGCAAGTTGATTGGGGGATGGTTGGCTTAGTCGCAGGCCTTGTAATTGTCGGTGGTGTTATCATCATTGTTAGCGGAGGCACTCTTGCACCTGGTGTCGCAGCTGGTGGGGTGATTATTGTTGGAGGCGCAGCAGCAAGAAAGACGCCTGGGGCAGGGAATGCAGGAGGATAAGTCGCTCATGTCATTCTTGATTTGCGAAGGTCTCCTCCTGGAGGTCGCTTGGCCCTGGGTCAGGTTGCGAGTAGTCGACAGCCGAGTGTCGATAAAGGGACGTTATGAGACGGATGAATACTACTCAATTGAAGATTTGCTCATCGCAATGTCTGAAGCACGCAGTATGCCCGATGAATGGAAGTTGAGTCAAAGCGAACCGGTCGCAACGGACCGCAGATTCATGATGGCGTGCCATGTCTTCGGTCGAAACTGGAATGCTTATGTTCATCCAGTTAATAAACGCGATGAAGGTATCCTGGTTGACCTCATACTTGCGACGGGAGGAAGTCGTCGCTACGTAGTTGATCAAGATGTCTCTGGTCCAGCGATTCGGGCGGCATTTGCCTTCTTAAAGAAGACGGACGCGAGAATGCGTGTTGCTCAATAATGCGACGTCGGAAGAAGCTCATCATCGTGTCATCGATCGTGCTCGCCTTGATCGGTGCAACATGCGTATGGTTGTTCCTCATGCAGCAAGAGCTTGATAGCAAACGTTTCGTGATCAACATGCCTAACATGGTGCGACGGTATGTTAAGCAAGAGGGACGCTACCCGCAGGATATGGAGTCGCTCATCATTGCCAATCAGAGCAAGTCTTCAGAGTCTATCCTCGGACCGATGCGACGCCGCGGTGCGAAGCTCACGGTATTGCACGAGGACGACAGCGTCTACCGCATCCGGCTCGTCATGGGTGGTCCGAAGCCTGTTGACGTCATTTTGAACATTGATAAAAAAGAGCTTCTGAAGGAGTGATTGGCAAAGTGCGACGGAAGAAGCTCATCATCGTGTTGTCGGCCGTGGTCGTGCTCATCGGAGCCTTGACCGTCTGGCTCTATCTCGGTCAAGAGGACCTGAACAATCGTTATGTTCGAAACAACATCGAGAGTCTCGTTAACGCCTACGTTAAACAAGAAGGGCAGTACCCACGAGACATGGCTACACTCGTGTCGGCCTTGGAACGTGAGTATCCTGAGTCCATCCTTGGGCCAATGCGCCGGCGCGGCAAACTCACCGTCTTGCACGAAGACGAGAAAGTGTATAGGGTCCGGGTGACCATGAGCGGCCCCCGGCCCATGGACATCACCCGTAACATCGACAAGGAGCAGGGCGCGAGCGAACCTTTCCAATAGCGGCCGGAAGCTGAACCGAGTCGAGTCGAGAAACATCGACACAAGACGCCACAGCGTCTCAGACTTCGATGACATTCGGCAGCACGATCGGCCGCAGGTTGAGCCGCTTGGTGATGAACCGCCGCGCGACATCGCCCACATCGTGCCGAACCTTGTCCACGTCCTTGATCTCGTGCTCGCGCAGGCTGGCGACGTGGTCAGTGACCACTTCCGCTAACTGAGCTAACAGCGAATCCGGAGCATTGACGCCCTTGGCCGACACGAACGCGTCACCCACCATCTCGCCCTGCTCGGGGTCGATGGCTACGGCGACGGTAATCACGCCGTCTTTCGCCAGCGTGGTGCGGTCGCGCAGGACTTCATCGGCTACGCCGACGTTGCCGCCGTAGTCCACCAGGCGCCGTCCGCAAGGGAACGGTTCGCCGAAATAGGCCTCTTTCTCATCGAGATAGAGGGGAATGCCGTCGGTTAAGGTGAAGATGCGGTGCTCAGGGTGGCCCATATCCTGGGCCATCTTGCAGTACATGTGCTGGTGGCGGGGCTCTCCATGGACAGGCGCGACATAGAAGGGCCGAGTCAGATTGATCATCATCTTCAGCTCTTCCTGATAGCCGTGGCCGCTCACGTGGACCGGCGTGGCCGATTCGTAAACGACGTTCACCCCCATGCGGAACAGCCGGTTGACGGTGCGCCAAATGGCGGCTTCGTTGCCCGGAATGGGGCGAGCCGAGTAGATCAGCGTGTCGCCGGCCACGAGCTGCATGCGTCCGTAGGTTTCCTTCGACATCTGCACCAACGCAGACATCGGCTCACCTTGGCTGCCGGTGGAGAGGATGGCGATCTGTCGAGGATCGAGGAGCTTGAGTTCGTCGAGGTTGACGCGGGTCTCGCGGGGAATCTTCAGATAACCCATCCGCGAACAGATATCGACGTTCTGTTCCATCCGCCGACCGAGAACCGCGACCTTTCGGCCCGTTTCGGCGGCAACGTCGTACACCTGCTGCATGCGGTGGATGCTGCTCGCGAAGGTAGTGAGCAACACGCGGCCTGGAGCTTCATTGAACACCTTGCGCAGGCCGGGGATGACACTGCGTTCGCTGGGGCCCCAACCCGGACGCTCGACGTTCGTGCTGTCGCTGAGCAGAAGGATGACGCCTTCCTTACCCAGTTCACCCAGACGAGCGATGTTCGACAGCTTGCCGTCGATGGGCGTGAAGTCGAACTTGAAGTCGGCGGTCATCAGCACGATGCCGTGCTGGGTGCGGATTGCCATCGCCGTGGTCTCGGGGATGGAGTGCGTGACGCGCACCGGCTCGACGGACATCGAGCCGACCTCGATAATGTCTCCCGGCTTGAACACGCGCAGGTCCAGTTCCTTGATGTTCGACTTTTCTTCGAGCTTGCTGCGGATCAGCGCGTGGGTGAACTCGCTGGCGTAGATCGGGGCTTTGACGTCACGGAGCAGATAGGGAAGTGAGCCGACGTGATCCTCATGGGCGTGGGTCAGAAAAATGCCACGGACGAGGTCTTTGTTTTCGATCAGATACTGGAAGTCGGGGATAACGATATCGACCCCAAGCATCTCCTCGTTGGGGAACGACAGGCCGACGTCGACGACAATGATGTCATCGCCTTGACGGATCGCCATGCAGTTCTTGCCAATCTCACCGACACCGCCTAAAGGAAGGATTTGTACGACAGCCATGCGTCAAGCAGGGTACCTGCTGAGTAAGCTTCCTATATGGCGGCACGCCCGCGGTTGACGGTCCTCGAAGTCGTCGAAGCGTTGGAAGCCTACGACGGCCCGGCGGTGCCGGATCGTGAGTTTGCGCCGCTCGATGAACTGGTCAGCTGTATTCTCTCGCAGCATTCCAACGATGCGCGCACGTACCCGGCGTTTGCCGAGATGAAGCGAGCGTTTCCTTCGTGGGAGGCACTGATGGCCGCTCCTGCGGAAGCGATCGAGGAGATTCTGAAGCCAGCCGGGCTGGCCAAGGAGAAGACTCGCCGGATGCGCGCGGCTTTGGCGGAAGTCTTCGAACGAGAGGGCGCTTATGCGATCGACCATCTCGCCGCCCTGTCTGATCGGGATGCGCTGGCTTGGTTGGAGTCGTTGCCGGGGGTGGGGCCAAAAACGGCCGCCGTGACGCTCGCTTTTGCATTTGGCCGAGACGTCTTGCCCGTCGACACTCACGTGTACCGAGTTGGCAAACGGTTGGGTTGGATTTCCGAGGGCGTCTCGGAGGCGAAGTCGCATGAAGTGCTCGCGAAGAAGACCCCGAAAGGGCTTGCGCGGCGAGCTCACTTGACGCTGATTCGGCACGGAAGGCTCCGTTGCCACGCGCGGAACCCGGCCTGCGAATCGTGTCCGCTGTTGGCGCGATGTCCGTGGGCGGCAAAACACCAAATCGGCTATCATCACTCGGCATCGGCTACGCCGACCCACCGAGCACGGATGAGCCAGCCGGTTTCTGCCCCGACCCCAGTTTTTGACACCGCTCGGAAGCAGCGCTGCTTCGCCGAATACGCGTTCGGGCATGCGGTCGTGCGGTCGGTTGATCGTGCCCCGCAGTCGGCCGATATCTGGCCCCAGTTGGAGGGGTCTCGCTCTGCTGCCGCGAGGGTAGCGGAAGTGTGGCTGCACGCAGCGGCATTGCTTCCTGGGTTCTTGGAGGATCCGATCCTGAGCGCTCACCTGCTCGAGGCGGCGCCTCTCGCTCTTGAGGAACCGGACCGTACGGCTTCGCCAGCCGTCGTTGCCCAGTGGGCGCAACGCAAGCTCTCCTCCGCCGCCCGACCACCGTTCGATCCCGCTTCGGCCGGGGCGATCATGAGCGACGTGCTGGATGGTTTGGTTCAGATGGCGGCTCGCCGGCTCAGTCTTTCTTTGCAGGCTGTTGCTCTCGGGGAATGGGCGATGCGCTCCGTCGCGGGCAGCGCGCCGGTGCGGTTACTTTGCTTCGGGCTATCGTCGACGGTGGTCGAGGAAACCGCACTGCTTCGCTCGTGGTTCGATGGCTTACGACGGCACGGATTTAACCAGCTTGAGATCGAACCGGTCGCGTGGACCTGGGAAGCCTTTCTCAAGTACGAGCTCGAGCACATGCCGATGCGCGAACGGTACAGCTTGGTTTCGGCCAGGAGCATCGCCGGCGAGGTGGAGGCCGCGCAGCGCGTACGCCGAGTAGGTTTTGCGCTGCCAATCACGCCAGAGCGGTTGCGAGAATTGGTCGTTGTTCGACATCGTCAGGAGACGGAAGAGATGCGTCCATCGCACCGATGGCGCCACGTATCATTGGGCTACGGCAGCTTGGCGGACTTGCTGTGGATCGTCCAGATTCATGAACTCCGGTTCCCGACGGCGACTCAAGCCGGCTCGACGGTCGATGGAGCGGAGCGAATCAAGACCCTGGCTCGTGCACAGCTGGTCAATGCGGTCGAGCGCGACGGGCTGCTTGAAGCCTGGCACCACCTCCACTCGGTTCGGCTTCACCTCGTCTGGCTGGGCTTGACGCCTGAAGTCTTGCCGGAGAATCCGGCGAAGTTGGCTCGTCTTGCCCTCGCATTTGGATATGACGACGCCAACGCCTTCCTTGCTTACCATCAGCGGGTCGTCGAGTTTGTTCGAGCGCTCGTTGAAGAGTCGCGGGAGCGGCTGCGGGCATGACCCTTGCGATGCTGCTCCTCGGGGCATATCTCCTTGGCGCGATCCCGTTCGGCTTCCTCATCGCGAGGGCGAAGGGGGTCGATATCCGCACGGTGGGCAGCGGTAATGTCGGAGCGACCAATGTCTTGCGAGCCCTCGGCAAGGGCCCCGCGTTTGTCGTCTTTTTGCTCGACGTGCTCAAGGGCCTCGTGCCAGCGTACATCGGCCATCTGCTGCTGAACCAGACCGAGTATGCGTTCGCAGCGGGCGCGGCGGCGGTGATCGGCCACAGCTTTTCCCCATTTTTAGGGTTTAAAGGCGGGAAGGGAATTGCTACAGGTTTTGGCGCCCTCATCGGCTCGACACCGCTCGTCGCGGGTGGCGCGGCCGCGATCTTCCTGCTGATGATTTCGGCGACGATGATCGTAAGTATCAGTTCGGTGGTGGGTGCGGTGAGCATCTTGCCGCTCGGGATCCTCGTCAAGGATCCATCAACGCTCTATCCGGCCTATCTTTTCTTCGGGCTGTATCTGGCGTATCGTCACCGAAGCAACTTCGAGCGGATTCGACAGGGAACCGAGCCCCTGCTTGGACAGAAGTCGCGCGAAGATGCGGCACCTTCGCTCAAGGCTCGCGTGATCGCTTTGATCTTAGGTGTCGTATTGGCCGCAACGGTCGTGGCCTCATTCGTCCTACAATGAGACAATGATTGACTCCCCGGGATCGATCATGAGCCTGATGGGATGCGCGGTGTGGCTCCCGATCTCGGTGTGGGTGTTCTCCCTCATCAGCTGGAGCATCATGGGCGAAATCGATGCCGGGATTGGATTGCTGGGCGCGGCGCTGGGCATCGTGGTGGGGGTAGCGATCATGCTACAACCCAATGAGCAGCTCACACCGCTCCTTTTGCTTGCGGTGTTTTCGATGGTGGCCACGTTTCCGGCTTTGCGGAGTTATCATACGAAGCGCGAGTTTGCGCGGCTGGATATCCAAGCGATGGAGAATGCGTACGAACAGCTTAGCCTTCGGCCCGGGAATCTGGGGGCGACCATGCGCATTGCACGCATTGCGTATCAGCGCGGCTGGGTTGCGCACGCCGTGGCGATCGCTGAGCCGACGCTTTCGCAGTACCCTCAAGTCGTCGTTGCCGACGACCTCCGCGAGATGCGTGCCTGGAAGAACCAGCTTGAGCCCCATCATCATCACCCGATGACGTGCCTCGAGTGTTCATCCTCCAATCCGCCGGGGCAACTCTGGTGCAAGGGCTGCCGAGCGCCGATCCTGCTGGATCACGCCCGGGGGGCGTGGTTAGGGACATCTTCGGCCCGACGTCTCGTCGCGGCCTGGCTCGCCGGGGTCGCGTCATTGGTTGGCATTCCGCTCGCCGCGAGTCTGTTGCCGGGTCCAATCGCCGCAGTGTTCGTCGTACTCTTCTTGGCTCTTTCGGCCGGCGTGCTGTGGTGGGCGTTTCGTACGAACCGGAGGCTGGCATCAAAGTCATAGACCGGTACGTGTTCAAGGAGTTGATGGTGCCGTTCTTGATCGGCACGGTCGCGGTGGTGCTGATGTTTCAGGCCAACCTGCTGATCTTCTTGATGAAGACGTATTCGATCGCGAACATTCCGGCGCTGGCGCTGGCGCAGATGATCTGGTTCAAGACGCCCGACTTCCTTCGGCAGACGCTGCCCGTCGGCATGGCCCTTGCCTCAAGCTTGGCGGTCTCGCGCCTGGCCCGGGAGTCGGAGTTGACCGCGATGCGGAGTGGCGGGGCATCTATCCGCCGAATATTGAGGCCCATCGCAGCCTTCGGCCTCTTGGTGGCGATCGGCAACTTCTACTTGAGCGAGCGGCTCTACCCCGTTGCCGAGAAGCGATTCACCGAAGTTAGCCAACAAGCGCTGATTCTGGGCACGAGCCCAGAGTACAAGGCAAACGTCCTCATCAAGCTTCGTAACAGCGTCGCGTACTTTGCGTCGGTCAGGCGCCTTCAGGACGACCGATTGCTCATTCAAGACGGCCTCATCCACGAGCAGCGGCGAACCGGCGAGGTGATCTTCTATGTTGCGCCGACGGGCATCTATGACAAGGGCGTCCTGACGTTTGAAGATGCCGAAATGTACATCTTCTCGGCCGAGCGAGTTGATTATTATCCCGCGAAGCGGATGACCATCGACGAGAAGATTTCACTCGCCGATACCTTCATCACCCCGCAATCCGCGGATAAGACGGTTTTCGAACTTAGTAAGACGATCGAAGACGGTAAGCGTACGGGGCTCGATACTACTTTTCTAGAGGTGGACTACCACTCGAGATTCGCGATCCCCGCGTCGTGCCTGATCTTTGCGTTGGCTGGACCCGTATTCGCCGTATGGTTCGGCCGTAGCGGTGGATTTGTTGGAGTTTTGCTGTCCATTCTTCTCGTAATGGTGTACTACAACATGTTTGTGGTGAGCACTCAAATCCTCGGCCGTAACGGCTGGGTATCTCCCGTCGTGGCTGCGTGGCTCCCGAATGCCATCCTCTTGGTCTTTGGTCTTATCGGGTTGCGGAGGCTCGAGTGAGGGTCTATGCTAGTCTTGCCGCGCTCGCCATAACGGGGTTGGCGGTGGCCCAGACCCCGCTCGTCGGCGGCATGGAGGGGCTTAGGGCCGCAATGAAGCAGGTCGTGCGCAAGCCCGTCGGCAACCCGATGGAGGCAACGGGCTTTCCCTCGCCTTCGGCGCGCAGCGGCGAGATGCCTCCCGCGCGCGAGTTCGGGCCCGAAGAGCGCCAGATTCAAGTCATCGAGAGTGGCAAGTTTTCGAACGTCGGCCAGCGGATCAAGATCACCGGCGGATTCCACGTTCGGTATAAGGGTTACGACCTCTTCGGGCGGGAGCTCGACGGTGATACCGCCGAAGAAATATTCACGCTAACGGGGGACGTCCGGGTCATCGGAGAAACTGCGGTCATCGAAGGCGCGCTGGTGACGCTCTATGTGAAGGAAAGGCGGTTCCGCGCTCAAGACAGCGACGCGCAGCTGCGACCGGAGTTTCTGAAGGGTCGGGTGAGAGACCAAATCTACACCCGCGGAGGCACGGCCTACGGATCGGAGAACAATGTCCGTTGCGAGGACTGTGGCTTAACGAGCTGCAACCTCGATCACCCGCACTTTGAAATTCTCTCGAAGTCAACCGAAGTACGGCCCGGTAAACGGATGATCTTGCGGCACGTGGTGCTGAGGATTCTGGATAAAGATATCCTTCGGCTCCCATACTTGTCTATACCGCTGGAAGATCGCTCCGATCGCTACTTGCCCGAAGTTGGCCATACGCAACAAGAAGGGTACTACGCGAAGTTCAAGATCCCGGTACCGGTCAAGGGGAATAGTCAGTTCGTCGATGCCCGGCTCGACTACTTCAGCAAACTCGGCGGCGGAGTCGGTGCCGATTATAACTACGACTGGGAGCGAACCCGCGGCTATCTGAAGGCCTATGGACTGGTTGGGGAGTCGCGCACCCTCAGCATCGATCAATCCCACAATGCACAACTGGGTCGGTTGTCGCTTAACGTTTCGAACAACTATCAGCGCCAGAACTATCTCTTTGCTCCTGAGAGCACGTTACTCAACACCCGGATTCAGATGTCCTTGATGCAGTCACAGGGAACGACCTCGGGATTGAGTTTCTACCGCTCAAGCAACGAGTCGGCGAGCTTTAAGTCGTTGTTCCAAACGATGACGTTGACCGACTATCGCACGCTGGGTCCGCGCACCCGGACGTCGCTCGACCTCACGTGGAACTCGAGCGAGACGACGTTCGCCAGCGGCTCCTCTGAGCGGGCACAACTCGATGTTCGTTTCCGCGGTTCTCACGAGTTTTCGAAGGCTCAGGCTGAGCTGGAGTACCAGCGCAGCATTCCGATCGGGGACACTACGAACTTCTTCGGTTCGCAAGATCGCACTCCGGTGCTCACGCTCAAATCGGACTCGGGCAAGCTCTTTGGCAACCGTTGGCGTGAGGCCTTGCCGACCAACATCGAACTGTCGGTGGGCGAGTACAGCACGGGCCAAAACGTGGGACCGAGTCGGATTTCCAGAGGCAATCTGGATGTATCGATGTCGCGCTCAGATCGTAACCGCGGACGTTGGGGGATGGGGGGCGATGCCCGCTTGCGTCAGAGCATCTACTCCGACGACACGGCTCAGTACACGATCAGTTCGAACACCTCCGTGCGCTACGACTTCTCCCGTGGGATGGGGTGGAATGTCCGCTACAGCTACTTGAGGGGCCACGGCTATACCCCGCTCTCGTTCGACCGCTCGGGCCAATCAAATCTGCTGACCACGGATGTCACGTTCTCGCCGCTTCGTCGTCTTTCGATGGGCGCCCAGACCGGCTACGACTTCCTCCAGGAGGAACGTCAGCAGACGGCGTGGCAGAGTCTTGGCGCGAGGTTGGAGTGGCGGCCCTACGACTGGATGCAGCTGCGCGGACTGAGCACCTACGACCCGTTCCGCAAGTCGTGGTCGAATGTCCGACTCGACTTGGCCTACCAAGCGGGTGATACGTTTCTGGCCATCGGGGCACGCTATGATGGGTTTCGGCACACTTGGGGCAACGTGAACGTGTATCTCGACGGGTTCAAGATCGGGCGTAAGATCCGCACCAGTGCGCTGATGACGTACAACGGCTATCTGCGCAAGTTCGAATCGCGGCACTTGTCCTTAACGTACGACCTGCACTGCGCCGAGGCGATCTTCCAAGTGATCGACAACCAGACCGGTTTTCGGCCCGGAACGCAGTTCGCGTTCTTTATTCGGCTTAAGGCGTTCCCGTTCGATACCCCGTTTGGACTTGGGCGGCGAGGCCAATCGATCGGTACCGGCACCGGCCGCGACGGATTCTAGCCAACGAGTCGACTGACGCGAAGTGCGCAGTAGACCACGATGACGCCAGCGAGAACGGCCGAAATCCAATCGTGGACCCATGTTGCGTAGATGGTGCCCGGCAGGTTTAGGGTGAGCATGACCCAGAGTGCCCAAGTACGGCTTCGCCAGAGTCCGATCAGCACCGCGAACCAACCGATGATGAGCCCGATTGCCGGGACGGCAAACATCAACTCCGCGTTGGATTGTTCCAGAATCTCGCGAAGGAACTTGCGGAGCGACTCATTGAACGGCCATTCGGGTTCCTGTCCGGCGGGTTTCTGCTCCCAGAGCGGCACACAGCAACAGCTCAGCACGAGGTAGAGGCAGAGAACGCGGTCACCGACAAAGGCCCGGTGGGATCGGCGTCGGGGCTGCTTACGCTTCGCCATCGCTCAACTGCTCGCGCTGGCATAGCTGCGCAGGGCTCTCCTCCAGAAAAGCCGGGCAAGGACGACGGCTAAGAGCGTCCACGCCACCCCGAGCCCGATGCTAGGCGCATCGAACCCGACGACCAACTGCCGGGAAGGAATCGTCGCCACAAACGCCAGAGGCACGATGTAAATGAACACTCGCTGCAGGGTGGCTCCGTAGATGTCGATCGGATAGCGGGCGATTTGCATGACCGACTCGCCGAGGACCCAGAGGTTGTCCACTCGAACCCACCAGATGCCTAGGGTCATCAGGACGAGGTTGAATGAGTAGAAGATCAGTACCGAGCAGATGAACAGAATGAGGTACCCGACCCAGTCCAGGAGGGGAGGAAGCCCGTCGCCCGGCGCGATGCCAATGATTAGCATCGCGATTCCGGCGAGAATGGTGCCGATCTGGTCGAAGTTGAACTTGCGGCTGGAGACCCAGAACTGGGAATCCACGGGCTTGGTCAGGATGAAGTCCAAGGTCCCCATGCGCACCATTTGGGGAATCTCCATGAGGGACATCGTCATCGCCATGGTAACCGCGTTCATCAAGAAGCACGTTGCGGCGAGGACCATTCCGTCGGCGCGATTCCAGCCGGCAACGTCGTCGGTTCGGCCGTAGATGACGAGCAGGATCATCACAAAGAACGCGCACCAGACCACGTTCTGGGCGATCTTGGCGAAGAAGTTGGCGCGGAACTCCAGCTCACGGGCAAAGGAGCTGGCGAGGAATGTCCGGTAGATTCGCCAGTATCGGGCCATTTCTCGAACCATACCCGGACCCTCGTTGAGCTGAGCTGCTCCAGGACTAGAAGTAGTCTTCGATCTTGCCCGCCTGGGATCGTATGTAGTCCGCACCCTCGTCGAGAATCCGCCGGCACTCGGCGGCGCCCAAGGTATCGCCGACCCGTTCATAGAGGTCGATGGCCTTTGAGACGCAATGCTTCGCCCGGTCTTCGTCGCCAGCCAGCATCAGCACAGACGCCTTCTGGCGCCACGTTGTAGCTTGCCATCGAGGGTGCTTCTGTTGTTGCCAAAACTTAAGGCAAGCCTCGAGTTCGATGACAGAGTCCTCAAATCGGCCGTCATCGCGCAACAGCAAAGCGCGCAGGGCCCTCAGATCGGTCCGCATGGCCTCATCGGAACGCTCATCGAGCGCGCTGTCTGCTTTGGCGTACCACTTGTGTGCCGTTTCCCGATCCCCTTGTACGGCAGCTAGTGAGCCTAATCCGCGAAGACTCCCAATGTGGATGTGAGTTGGGCCGAGACTCTGCACGATCTCATATCCTTCAAGAAAGTGAGCCCGCGCCTGATCCAGCATGCCAAGACGCGCCTCGGTGACGGCCATGATTTCCAGAAGGGTGCCCTTGCCATGAGTCTTGTCAAAAGTCGACCAGAGCGGCAGAGCTTCTCGGTACTTCGCCAGGGCTCTCTCTAAATGACCTTGAGCGGCAAGAACGTCGCCTTGGAGCGTCAAAGCCTCCGCTGCGATGTCAGCCGCAGAAATGTCCTTGGCCTGGGACATTGCCTTCTTAACGCTCGCGTTGGCACGGGCGTAGTCTGAACGGGTGTAGGCCTCGCGTCCCTTTGAGAGCGCATGCACCGCCTCGTTACGTATCGCGAGGATGTTTGCCTCACTGGCCACATTCCGAAAGTGCGCTCCGACCAGGAGGAGCAAAGGCACCGCCGCGATCACAGGAAGTACGGCAAACCTGCGATTACCAGACCGTGATGGATCCTCAGCCCTATTGCGCTCGACAGGGGGCAACGGTTCGGTTCGGGGTTGCGGAGTTACATATTGGCAGTAGTCGTCTCGCCAGTCGAGCTCTAAGTTGCTGAAGACTTCGATGAGGACGTTGCGATCGTTGCCCTGCCGACTCAGGATGCGTTCTGCGGTCGCGGTGCTCACTCCCATGAGGTCAGCCCGCGCCTCGCGAGTTAGCCTTGAGCCTTGGGGGAGCGCACGACGCTCCTCCTGAAGTCTTGCCTGGAGCAACTCAAGGCCATGGTTCGTAAGTTGAACGGCCCGTTGGCGACGCGGTTTCCTCGTTCCGTCCATGTCTCCATTTTACTGAGTGGTTTCAAAATGCTCGGCTTCGAAGTCAAACTCCCTCTGGGGGACTCTCACTCGAAAACTGGGCATGGCCATGATGTCGGTCATGCTTCGGCGGTGCGGGATGGTTCTACAATGAATCGGTATGTCTGAGCTGGACCCCTTGGTCGATCGATTCGGGCGAGTTCACACCTATTTGCGAGTGTCGATCACCGACCGTTGCAACTTTCGGTGTCAATACTGCATGCCCGAGACCAAGATCGTTTGGCGTCCCCGTGCCGAACTCCTGACGCTCGAAGAGATCCTGCGCCTTGTCGAGTTGTTTGCCCGACTCGGCACGAACAAGCTGAGGATCACGGGAGGAGAGCCGACCGTGCGTAAGGGATGGCAGCACTTGCTTCGCGAGGCGGCCGCGGTGCCCGGAATCGCGGATCGGCTCATGACCACGAATGGTACGGGACTGCATGAGCATGCCGCCGAACTGCGGGCCGCGGGTCTGACCGGAATCAACATCAGCCTCGACAGCCTGCAACGCGACCGCTTCACCGAAATCACGAGGCAAGATCGACTCGACGAAGTCCTTCGCGGTATCGACGCCGCGCTCGAGGCGAGCATCCCCAGGGTCAAACTCAACGTGGTCGTGATGGCGGGCGTGAACGAAGATGAGGTCTTGGACTTTGTGGCCTATGCTTTCGATCGCCCTTTACAGGTTCGCTTCATTGAGTTCATGCCGTTCCTTGGCAACGGCTGGAAGGTCGACCGTGTGATCGGCTACCAGGAAATGCTCTCGCAAATCGAGCCTAGGTACGAACTGAGTCCCCGCGGGGGGCATCCCAGCGATGTGGCCAAGGATTTCGATTTGGTTGGCGGAGCGGGCAGTATCGGGTTCATTACGAGCATGACCGACAGCTTTTGCGGCGGCTGCAATCGGATGAGAATCACCGCAGACGGTCTTCTCAAGACATGCCTGTTCTTGCCGGGGCAGTTGAGTCTGCGGGACTTGATGAGATCAGGGGCGGACGACGCCGAGCTTGAGCAGGCGATTCGGGCCACCCTTCTCACGAAGTGGGAGGGGCACCCCCCGATGGACCAATGGCGGCAACTGGACAACTTGACGATGATGGAGATTGGCGGATGAGAGATGTTTCGTTTAAGATCACTACACGGCGAGCCGCCGTTGCCCGTGCCGAACTGACCGCGAACCGCCAGACGATCGTCGCGATACGGGAAGGCAAGGTCCCAAAGGGAGACCCGTTGCCCATCGCCAAGGTGGCGGCGGTAACCGGCGCAAAGCGGACGACAGAGTGGATCCCCTATTGCCATCCGATCCCTATCGAGTACGTCGGCGTTGACTTCGAGCTCTTGGAAGATCGGATTATCGTCGAGGTCGAGGTGGTCAGCATTGCCAAGACCGGGGTCGAGATGGAGGCGATGACCGCGGCCGCGGCGGCGGCCCTCACGCTCTACGACATGCTGAAGATGATTGATGACGACATGGAGATCGTGGGAGTGCGTCTCTTGTCGAAGATAGGCGGCAAGAGCGACCATCTTGTCTCTGAACCCTGGAGTGCGGCGGTCGTCACGCTCGAGGGGCAAGACGCGGATCTCTCCGAAGCGATCACCGAGGGTTTGAAGGGCCGCGGAGCGAGTACGGTCTCCCGATTGGAAGTCGCGGACGAAGACGCGGTCGTGGCCTCGATTCAAGATCTGGCCGACAAGTTGGTTCCGGTCATCGTTGTGGCGGTCGACGGAGCGTTAGTGAGTCCCCTCATCGAGCATCCGTTGCCGGGCGTCGTTGAGGCAATCCGCCGCTACCAACAGGAACGGGTTCCGACGTCGATGCTGGCCGAACCCGCTGCGGGATTGGTCGGTTCGAGCGTCGTGATCGCGCTGCCGGGTTCCTCGCACATGGCCGGCGATACGCTTCACGCGCTTTTTCCGGGTTTGCTTCACGCAAGGTCGTTGTTGGTTGGGGGCGTCGTTGGCGGCTAAGCACGTGACCGTGCGTTACTTCGCCGTGTTGCGCGACCGGCGGGGGGTGGGGGAAGAGACCTTATCCACCGACTGCGAGAGCATCGGGGACTTCATCTGCGAACTGGTGGTGAAGCATCAACTCGACCTCGCGCCTGCGTTGATTCGCGCTGCGCAAGACGGCTCGTTCGTGGACGACTCGACTCCCATCCGGGATGGGGCTCAGATCGTGCTCGTTCCCCCGGTATCGGGAGGTTGACCCCGTGTTTCGGCTGTCGCATCAACCCTTGATCCCGATCGTCCATGCTTGCGACTCGGCGGGGGGCTTCGTCACTTTCGAGGGCAAGGTGCGCAATCACGCCAACTTGAGAGAGGTGTTGCGTCTGGAGTACGAAGCCTACGAGGACCTCGCTGTGAGCGAAGGCGAGAAGCTGGTGGCCGAGGCTGTCGCACGGTACCGGCTCGAATCGGCCACGGTCGTCCACCGGGTGGGGCTGTTGGAAGTCGGCGAAACGGCGGTCATCATCCAGACGGCCGCGGCTCATCGGCGCGAGGCGTTTGCAGGTTGCGAGTGGATCCTCGATCAGCTGAAGCATCGGGTGCCGATTTGGAAGAAGGAGTACTACGCAGACGGCGATTCCGGCTGGGTTGGCGCGGACGCTCCGGGGCCTAACCCCGAACTGGATGCCCAACTCACCCAACGCCAACGCCGACTCGCGGAAATCGGCGACGCAGGCCAAGCGCGGCTGAAGGCGGCGAGCGTCTTGCTGGTCGGCGCGGGCGGGTTAGCCGCGGGATGCTTGCCCTACTTGGCGGCCGCCGGGGTGGGCACCCTCGGCCTGATCGATGACGACGTCGTCGATGTGTCCAACCTTCATCGGCAGATTCTGTTCTCGGTGGAGGATGTGGGACGGCTCAAAGTCGAGCGCGCGGCTCAGTTCGTCAATCTCCTCAACCCAACGGTCGAGGTTCATCGTCATGCCGAGCGACTGACCGAGGCGAACGTGGATCGCTTCGTGGCGTCGTACGACTGGATCGTCGATGGCTCGGACAACCTACCAACGAAGTTCTTGCTGAACCAGGCTTGCCGCCGCCATAGTAAGCCGCTCGTGACCGCCAGCGTTCACGGCTTCGAGGGACAGCTGCTCACCGTTCTCCCCGACGGGCCCTGTCTACGGTGTCTCTTTCCCACCGTCCCCGCGGGTCGATGTGTGGGAACCTGCGCAGAGAATGGGATTCTCGGCGTCGTGCCCGGAACCCTCGGCATCCTTCAAGCGAATGAAGTCCTGAAGGGCATTCTGGGTTATGGAGAGTTTTTGAGCCACCAAACGCAGCTCATAGATCTACGCACGGGCGATACGATGCGGCTTTCCCGCCAAATGAACCCTGACTGTCCGGTGTGTGGCAGCGGCATGGACATTTGCGACCCGTGCGAGGTTGAGTCGATTTCTGCAGCGCAGGCTCGCTTCGGCGAGTACATCATCGTCGATGTACGCGAGCCCGACGAAGAGCCGCATCTGGACTGCGCTCATGTCCGGCTGCCGTTCTCTGGACTCGGTGAACTGCCTGAGGGCAACCTGGTTGTGGTTTGCGAGACGGGGACACGCAGTTTGCGGGTGGCGGCGCGCTACCTTGCCGCGGGTCGATCCAACGTCGTGTCGTTGCGGGGAGGGGTCGCGAGCCTCGCGCCAGATGAGCCCCGATAGCCTCGTCTTTCTGATAGCGATTGCGATGGTCGCCGTGTTGTACAGCATGGTCGGCCATGGCGGGGCGTCGGGCTACCTCGCGCTGATGACGCTGTCGGAGATTCCGATTACGGACACCGCGCCGATCGCCCTGGTGATGAACTTGCTGGTCGCCGGCACCTCATTTGCCATTTATCGGCGATCGCGTCACTTTGATCTGAATCTGGCTTGGCCGTTCATCGTGAGCGCCGCGCCGTTGGCTTTTCTGGGCGGCTCGATGAAGCTGGGAGCGGGCACGCATAAGCTCGTCCTGGCAGTTGTTCTGGGAGCCGCTGCGATTGCCTTATTCGTGGGCACCAAGGTCACGGGCGGTGAGACTCAGCCCCCCAAGTGTTCGGCTGCACTTTTGGTCGGGGCGTTGATTGGCTTGCTTAGCGGGGTGGTGGGCATTGGCGGCGGGGTGTTCTTAGGGCCGGTCATGATCCTGAGTCGCTGGGCGGATGCGAAGACGACGGCGGCGGTATCGGCGGTGTTCATCCTCGTGAACTCTGCCGCGGGTCTGCTGGCCCGTCCTCCGGACAGCGTGCGGCTTGCCGTTGAACACTGGCCGATGCTCGCGGTGGGCCTTGGGGGTGCGTTGGTGGGTTCGTGGCTCGGTGCGCAACACACTCCGAATCCCGTGTTGCGGCGGGTCCTGGCCGCCACGGTGCTGGTTGCGGCGGCCAAGTTGGTGATCACCTAATCAAGCGCTAGTCCCCTTGTCTCCACGCTACGATAGTTGTCCCCATCGCCTCGGTCTGCGCCTGCTGATGGGCCCAGTCGATTTGTTCCTGAGTGTGGACCGTCGGATCGACATAGAAGTACGCTGCGATGAACAGCAGTCGGTCGCCGAGATCGTGCGCCGCATGAACCGTGTTCGAAATGTTGTCGGGCTGCAGCCATGCGATGGTCGATCTTGGGTCGGTTGACAGATTGTTCGGCCGACCGACATACTCGGGCACCGTGAAGTGGAACAGATACCTTGGGTCGCCGTTCTTAAAGATGCGCGCCCGGTACTGCCCGCCCTTCCACCGGTTCTTGCCGATCTGCTCCTTGGGGAGGATGGCAACCCAGTAGTAGGTGTGATGATTCGCACGCACGGCATAGAACAGCTTCTGATGCGTTAGCGTCCCTGTCTCGACGAAGTTGGCCGTATCGGTTGCGATCTTCTCCCGCTGGCCCTGAGCGTTCTTTGCCCAGAGTTCGCACTCGATGTCGATGTACTCCTGGGTGTTGCCGGTGGTGAGCACGTTGATGCGATCGAGCGTGGTCGTGATCTCCGTGCCCGACTGGCCGTCGCTTGACCTCAGCGTAACAGGCCCATTGGAACCTTTGACGCGCCATACAAAGGAGGGCTCGTCCGTCGGGGTGATATCGCGAAGCAGCGCCGCGATGCCGATCGTGCCGCCTCGAATGAACTGGCCGGCATTGGGCGTCAGGGTCAGTCTTCCTCGTGAATAGGTTGCTTCGAAGTTGGTCATTCGCGCCCCAGTCACAAGTTCCCGCACGGTGACTCCGTACTGGCCGAGAGGCTTGCTCAGGCCCAGCGTCGCATACACGCGTAGCGCAGCCCGCAACGCCTTCACCCGGTTGGGGCTCAGATTCTGGAGCGTCAAGTACTGCGCGTTGAATCCGGCGATTGGCCGCAGGGCATCGAGAACTTTGGCGGCGGTGGAATCGGCGTTGGCGGTGCCGCTAAGGAGCAGATCGAGGGTAGAGAGCGCGCCCGTCTCTAGCTTGCCATAGCCCACAGCAGTCGCCATGTCTGCCGAGGCAGCTGTCAGCCCGGGGATCGATTGCTTAAGTTGTTCCAGGGTGAAAGGCTGTCCGCCCGCGCCAGTCATATCGAGGACCATTTCACCGAACACTCGAAGCAGGGCCAGTTGCCGGAGGTCGGCCAAGGCGGTGCGCCATTTGCCCACTTCGTCTGCCCAATAGGGCTTGGCCATGTCCGGATGATCCGGAACATCGAAGGTCGGGCTGAGCAAGACCGTCCAGTACTTGATGCTCTCGACATCTTGGGGCACATCGTGGGTGAAGTCCCGGGCGCGCACGCTCCCTCCCACCGTGTACTGGGTGAGATAGGGCACGTCGATCGCCTCCCCGATGGGTTCAGGTGTCGGCAAGACCTCGCCATTAACGTTCGTTTTGTACTGGAAGGCGATCGCGGGTTTCGTAGTGAAGCTCGTGAGACCGTAGGCACCGTTGGGGGCCGGGTTGTTGTTCGCGACGAACATTCGAAACTGGCTTTGGTCGCCGTCTACATTACGGACCGTGAGGTTCAGCTTCGTCGTAAACTCGTCGGTCTGAACATCGTCTCCGGGGCGTGACGGACGCTTCACGACCGCCGACACACTGGCCGCCGCGGTTTCGATTGCCGTCTTCAGTTCAGCGGAAGGCTCTTCGAGGGCAAACTTGTTGGTGTTCCACGCTTCGGTCAGTTTTGTGGCAAGGGCGTTGGTTGCGGCCGAGGCCTTGATTTGGGCAACCAGGTCGGTTCGTCGGGCACCGTGTTCGCTTGCCACACCCGTAGCGATCATCAAGAGCGCGGCGGCCGCATTCTCGGCGTCAAGCGTTTGGGTGGTCCCGTCGGGACTGATGACCCCCAGAGTCAACATCTTGCCCGTCGATGTATCGATGGCGGTAGCGAGCGTGGGACCGCCGCTGTTGACTTGAACGGACTGGGCGGCGCTGCCGACCGCGACATCGGCCACGCCGGTCACCAACGTAGCCGACGTGGTCGCAACTCCCGCCGGAAGGACGACCCTGACGTTGGCCGTGGTCGCGGAGCCTCCTCCGCCTCCCCCGCCCGAGTTGGCCGCAACGCCCCCCGAACCGCCGCATGCCGCGGCAACGAGGGCACCCAGCCCAATGTAGAGCAACTGAGGTCGCAAAGCCATGCCATGAAGTTACTAGGAGGGCATTACAGAGGCGTTACAGTTGTCGGATGACGTTCGCACGTGAGCTTGCGTAGATCACTCCAGCCACCATGAAGCTGTTCTCGACGCTCCCGATTCTCACTCTCGCCGCTGTTTCCGTCGCTCAAGAGGCGACCAAGCCCTGGAAGGTGGAGCTGGAAACCGGACTGACATCGACCCGATACAACAACGCCCGCGTGCCGAAGTCCACGGGCACCAACGTCGACTTGGCGGGGCTGATCGGGAAGAGTTGGAAGTCGTTCGGGCGTGTATCCCTGTCCTACGATGACCGCGCCGGCGGTACGTGGAAGCTGCTTTATGCTCCGTTTCGCCAGAGCGGGAGCGGCAGTTTTGGTGGTGCCACCAGTTTCGCCGGGCAGACTTCCGGAGCTGGTCCCGTAGCGGCGAACTACCAGTTCGACAGCTACCGCCTGACCTACCGTAAGGGCTGGAAGGGCGGCTGGGCCATCGGCGGGACGCTGAAGATCCGCGACGCCGAAATCCGGTTGCGGCAGGTCTCGACGGTGGCGACGGAACGCAATACCGGATTCGTGCCGCTCCTGAACATCTACGGCGAAGGTGAGATTTCGAACGGATTCATGTACGAGGTCGAGTTGGATGGGCTCGCCGGCGGTCCAGGACGGGCCATTGACCTCAGCCTGAGGGTGAAACGGGACATCGGCTCGGGCGCGACGGCATTTGTCGGCTTTCGAGTCTTGGAAGGCGGCGCGGACGTCCCTCGAGTGAAAAACTTCGCTTGGGTGAACTACATCACCGCGGGTGTGTCGATTCGGTTCTGAGGTTGACGTCTAGCAAGGTTCTGGACTTGTGGCATGGCCGTCTCGGCCATGCGTATCAGGGGCGTCCCGCCCCTGAGTTAGGTTCAGAGCCACGACCGAGACGGTCGTGGTACGCATGCGCGAGACGCACATGCCACAGAGTGCAACAGCCTCGATTGTGCTTCGCTTGAGAGGGCTCATTGAGGCCAGATCGGCTCGATCTAGGGCCAGACGCTGGGGTTCAACTCCGAGGCGGCCAAGTCCCCTGACTTCAACCCCGGCAACCACGACGCCAAGTCGTTCCGCCGCGAGTCGCTGTCCGGTTCGGTGATCACCGCGCCGTCCTCGAAGTAGATGATCGTCATCACTTCTCGCATGCGGTCTGGGCTCGAGTTGCCGGGCGCACCGTGGATGCACCAGCCGTCGTGGAACGTTGCATCCCCGGCCTTCATATCCGGCGACGGAGTCACGGGATATCCCCTCTCCTCGACAAGCTGGGCAAGTTGCGCCTCGGAGTCATCCGAGATATCGAGCGGCCCCAGATACCCCAGTGCCTGCGAGCCCGAAGCGAACCGCATGGTGCCCATATCCGCCGACACATCGACGAGTGGCATCCACATGGTCACGCACTTCACCCCGTCCAGCGGCCAATACTGCTGGTCCTGGTGCCACGGCGTCGGCCCGCCGCCGGGCTCTTTGAAGAGCGCCTGGTCGTGGTAGAGCCGAACGCCATCGACGCCCATCAGGTCCGCCGCAACCTTCGCGAACCGCTTCGCCAACACAAACTCCGCGATATGCGGATCGCGAACCCACAGGTTGCAGTGCTGAATGAATGCCTTGCCGTACGTGCCGCGCTCGGCGAGGGGCGCATAGTTCTTGGCAGCTTCGTTGGTCTCGACCCGAATCAAATCACGATAGGGCGCGAGTTCATCAATCAAAGCCAGCCCGCGCAGGAGCGTGTGGCCGTTCGCCTGATAGGCATCGATATCGGCAGATGAGAGGGCGTAAGGGGTGTCGAGCGCCATGGGCACATTCTACGCTTTCACGTACGTCGCCCGGTCCATATCGCGGACTTCGATGGTGAAGCCAACGAGCCCTTCGGCGATCGACCTCGCAAAACACCGTTCCAACACGCCGCGCATGCCTTGGGCGATCGCTTGCTTTAGCTCCAACGGCCGCCCATCGAGCACCGCAACCTCGAGATGCACGAATCCAGGGCGCGCCCCTTCGCCCATCGTCCACACACGCTGCTCGTGGAAGTACGCCTTCACGCTCGCCGGGTCGATGGTCTCGTGGCGGCAGAGTTCGGCGACTAGCTCACGGAGAATCTCAGGCATCTCTCCGAGTTCGAGGACGTTGCTGGTCGCATCGAGCTTGAGGTGGGGCATGATTCTCCGCTAGTCGTTCTGGACGAGCATCCCTACGATCTTGCCGCCTTCATCGACTTGGAACGTGAGTTTGAGGCGGTAATCGCCGATCATCGCAACATACTGCCGCATCTCGGTTTGACCTGTCTTCTGAGCGACGACGAGCGCTAGACTGCTCAGCTTTGCGTTGGCCCCAAGCATCTGCCGTAGCATGTCCGCGTTGTTCGGGAAGATTCTGGACTTGAGCGGATCTCCAAAATCGGCTTCGTTCATGTTGCCCTTGAGCGCCTCTTCAAGAATCGCCTTGAGCCTCTTCGTCAGGTCTGGGCTTGGATCAGGGATTGCCTGAATCTTCGGCTTGAGGTCGCCGTGAAAGTGCTCGGCGATCCGATAGGCGAGCGCCTTGGGGTTCGCGTCGTCGGAGTTCGTCAAAACGGCGACCGCGAACTTCTTGTCGGGGACGCGCAACACGTACGACCCGAACCCCGGGATGCCGCCGCCATGCTCGATAACTTCAAGCACATTGATCTTGTTGAGATTCCACCCAAAGCCGTAGGTGTCTCCGTCACCCGTCGGGATTCCGTTGCTGGTCATCGTCGTCCAACTCGTGGGCTTGAGTAGCTTCGCCGAACCTTGGGCAAGAAGCCACGAGGCGAGGTCGCGTACATTGCTGACCATGTGGCCGCCGGCGCCGGGCCACGCCATGTCGAGGTAGGCAGCGTTGCGCAGATTAGCTCCCGTCCCTTCGTACCCTCGGGCCCGATGGGGGATGATGGCCCGCCAGGTGTTCACCCGGGTGGAAGCCATGCCCACCGGACTGCAGATCCGCTCGCGAAGCATGGTTTCAAAGGGCTTCCCGGCAACCTTTTCGACAAGCATGCCCAGCAGGTAGTAGGCGGTGTTGTTGTAGCTCCATTTCTCGCCGTGCTTATAGGGGTTAGGGACGGCTGCCGCGATCTCGATCAGCGCCTTATCAGTGCCGGGGGTCGCCATCTTGTCCCAGAAGGCCGGGAGACCGGTATAGCTTGGAATGCCACTGGTGTGATTCAGCATCTGCCGAACGGTGGCCGCTTGCCAAGTTTCCGGAAGGTCAGGCAGATAGGTCGAGATCGGGGCATCGAGAACCACCTTGCCTTCCTCAA
Source organism: Methanoregulaceae archaeon (assembly GCA_020850325.1). Classification (GTDB taxonomy): domain Bacteria; phylum Armatimonadota; class Fimbriimonadia; order Fimbriimonadales; family Fimbriimonadaceae; genus JANJUB01. The sequence goes on along the minus strand of JADZEW010000035.1, from coordinate 108,223 downwards.
CCAGCATCATGATGAGGGTCGCCGTGAACTGCTTGGTCACCGACCCGATTTGGAACATCGAGTCCGGCGTGGCTTTCACCCGATTCTCTACGTCGGCAAAACCGTAGCCCTTCAACCTCTCGATCTTGCTGTCCTTGATCACGGCAATGGCGATGCCCGGGGTCCCGGCGGCGACTGCCCGGTTCACCAGATCATCGACCGGGTCTGCCCACGGCAATGCGCACAGGGATAGGGCGACGAGTGATGCGGCAAGTCTCATGAAGAGCATTATGGGCGCTTGGGGGCCGTCTGCTGTCAAACCACCATCCCGGCAACAAAAAAGCCCCTCGGAGGGGCCATTGTGAACCTAAATCGTGGCTGCCGCACTAGGACTCGAACCTAGGACCCGCTGATTAACAGTCAGCTGCTCTACCGACTGAGCTATGCGGCAGTACCGGACGGATATTCTACCTCTTCAGGTCGGTTCGCGCAAGGCCGTTCCTTAGGGCTGCGAACCGGAGCGAGCGGTCATAATCCCGGCATGCATGGTCCCGAGCTCACCGACTTCTTTGCCGAGAATGGATACGCGGTCGTCCCCGGAGTGTTCATGGAGGAGGAACTCGAGGACCTTCAGCGCGACTTCGATCGCATCGTCGCCCAATTGGTGGCGTCGGGAGAGGAGATCAACGCCCGCTGGACCGGCACGGAGATGGCGGAGTACGCTGAGACCGTGGTCCTACACACCCACAATGTGCAGCAGTACAGCGCGGTGTGGATGCGGGCGTTGCTGAACGATCGTCTGCTCGATGCCGCCGAGGCGATCCTCGGTCCCGACATCGTTCTGCACCACACCAAGCTGTTCCAGAAGCCGTCGGAAGTCGGCGCGCCGTTCCCCATGCACCAAGACTGGTCGTACTTTCCGACGATGAAGGACACGATGATGGCGGCGGTGATCCATGTCAGTGCGGCCAACGAAGAGATGGGCTGCCTAAGGGTTTATCCCGGATCGCACCGGCTAGGTCGCCTCACCGACAGCGACGGCCAACTTGAGGAGTCGATGCTCTTGGATTATCCGATTCAAGATGCGACGCCGCTCGAAGCCGAGCCAGGCGATGTCGTGTTCTTCCACTACTTGACGATCCACGGATCGATGCCCAACCGGTCCGATCGGGCACGCAAGACGGTGCTCGTCCAGTTACACGCGGGAGATGACGATGTGGAGCCGGGCAACCAGCACCCGAACGAGCGGCTGGCGCTCCGCGGGTGGAATCACCGCATGACCCGCTCGATGGCGAACCACTAGAGGAACTGCACTTGGGCGATGAGCCCATCGCGGACGCAATAGATCGCAACCGCGTGCTTCTCGGTGCCGTCTCGGTAGCCGGTCAAGTGCTCGTGGTCGACCACGAAGTCCCCGTGGTGGATGCGGTGGAGGAGGGCGCAGCGGACGTCGGGTTCCTTAGCGAATGCCTCGGCATAGCGGACGCGCATGGCGTCCCAGCCTTCGAGGACGACCTCGCCGCGGCCGTTGAGGATGCGGACATCCCGGGTGAAGCACCGCATGAACGGCTCGTCTTCGCGGGCGTTGTAGGCGATGAGCTGAGCTTCTACGGGGTGCATAGGGAAGAGTCTACAACGGGATCTATACGGATGAGGCGCTGACGGAGCAGCGCCCTCCCGGCCTACCTGCGCCCACAGAGCGGGTAGCTTGGACCTTATGAGCCACGCCGAGATCAACCGCGCCGCCTGGACCAGCTACGCACCTGACTTCCGGGCGGCGGCCGAGAAGTGCTGGGCAACCGACGTCATCACGTGGGGCATCTGGGATCTGCCCGAGGCCGAGTTGAACGCCTTTGGTGCCCCGGTCGAGGCTTGGGCGGGGTTGCCGGCGCTGGAGCTTGGGTGCGGCACGGCCTACTTCTCGGCCTGGTTGGCCAAGGCGGGTGTGAAGCCAGTCGGGCTCGACCTCACCCCCGCCCAACTCGTCACCGCGCGCGAGATGCAGGAGCGCCACGACCTCCGGTTTCCGCTCATCGAGGGGAACGCCGAGCACCTGCCGTTTCCCGACGGATCGTTTGATCTCGCGCTGAGTGAGTACGGCGCGAGCATCTGGTGCGATCCTTACCAGTGGATTCCCGAGGCGGCACGAGTGCTGCGCCCTGGCGGGACGCTGATCTTTCTGCGCAACTCGCCGCTGGCGATGCTATGCGCCCCCGACACGGGTACCGTCACGAACACGCTGCTTCGGCCGGGGTTTGGGCTGCATCGTATGGAGTGGGCCGATGAGCCACCGTCGGTCGAGTTCAACCTCATGCACGGCGAGATGATTCGGCTGCTGCGGCAACACGGGTTTGAGATCGAGGCACTGCTGGAACTGCAAGCGCCGGCCGATGCGGTGGATGGCCGGTTTGACTACATGTCGGCGGAGTGGGCGAAGCAATGGCCGAGCGAGGAGATCTGGCGCGTCCGGAGGTTGGGCTAGAACGACCCCACCCCCCAGCCCCCTCCCAGAGAGACGATCACTTGCGGTGAGGGGGAGTTGTCGGACAGGTATCCTACTCATCTGCTCACAACGGCGTGCGCTCACCAAGGCGAACCCATGAAAGTGCTCATTGCCGACGACGATCCGATCATTCGACTCGACCTCAAGCAGATGCTCGAGAACCTCGGTTATGAGGTTGTTGCTGAGGCGGGTGACGGGCAGACCGCCGTCGACCTCGCCCGAGAGCACAAGCCCGACATCTGCATCGTCGATGTGAAGATGCCGGTGATGGATGGCATCGAGGCCGCGACGATCCTCAGCGAAGAAGGCATTGCGCCGGCCATGTTGCTCACCGCCTACAGCGATGCCGAACTCGTCGGGCGTGCTACCCAAGCCGGGGTGTTTGCCTACTTGGTCAAGCCGTTCAAGCCGAGCGATCTGCCGCCCGCAATGGAGATTGCGCGCAGCCGCTACGAACAGAATCAGGTGCTCGCCAAGGAAGTGGGGAACCTCCAGGATCGACTCGAAACGCGGAAGCTCGTGGACCGCGCGAAGGGAATCCTCATGGAACTCCACGGGGTGAATGAGACCGAGGCGTACCGAAGAATTCAGGTTCAGTCGATGAACATGCGCAAATCGATGCGCGAAGTGGCTGAAGCGATCATCCTCGCTCAGAACGTCTAAACGGCGCGAAAGAGGGGGATGGTCGGGATGACTGGATTCGAACCAGCGACCTCCTCGTCCCGAACGAGGCGCTCTACCAAGCTGAGCCACATCCCGATTGCCGACAAAGGATACCCCAAGGGCATCTATAATCAAGCCATGTTGCTTCAAGGGAAAAAGGGGCTCGTCCTCAGCGTCACCAACGACCGTAGCATCGGGTGGGCGATCGCCGAGGCGGCGACCAAGCACGGCGCGGTGGTCGGAATCGGCGTCCAGAACGACAAGACGCGCGAGCGGGTGGAACCCTTAGTCGAGGGACGAAGCGACTATCGCATGTTCCAGTGCGACTTCATGTTTGATGACCAAGTCGAAGCCCTAGTGGAGGCGGTCAGGGCGGAGTTCGGCACGATCGACTTCTTTGTTCACTCCGCGGCCTACGCGAACAAGGAAGACCTGATGGGGCAGTTCATCGATACGAGCGAGGAGGGGTTCAAGACCGCCCTGACGATTTCGGCTTACTCGCTGGTCAAACTCGCGCGGGCGCTCGCGCCGATCATGAACGACGACGGAAGCATCGTCGCGCTGAGCTACCTGGGTTCAGTGCGTGCGGCCTCGAACTACAACGTCATGGGGGTCGCCAAGGCCGCTTTGGAGTCGGAAGTGCGCTACTTGGCGTCCGATCTGGGCGTGCGCGGCATCCGCGTGAACACGCTCTCGCCCGGACCCATCAACACGGTGGCCGCGAGAGGCGTGAAGGGGCTGATCGAGATGATCGACCACGTTCATGAGCGCGCGCCGCTGAAGCGACCGTTTGGCGCCGAAGAAGTCGGCGGCTCGGCGGTGTATCTGCTGAGCGACCTCAGCCGTGGGGTGACCGGGCAGATCATCTTCATCGACAACGGCTACAACATCGCCGGCGTGTAGGGCCGCGATGGGGCTCGTCCAAGTCGCCTACTCCTCGGGGCGCGATCGCGACTTGCGGTGGCGGATCGAGGAGACCCTGTCCGAGCGCGCCAAACTCCTCGACCTGCGCTCCGACCTCGACGCCAACCGCTCTTGGCTGGCGTTCTCGGTTGCGGATGACGACCTGGGAGAACGACTGCTCGCGGTTCTCGACTTGGTCATCGACCGGATCGATCTGACTCGCCACGCGGGCAGTTTTCCGCGCATCGGGGCGATCGACGATCTGCGGATCATCGCGGATGTGGACGTGCCGAATCTGGCGGCGGAGATTGCGGAGCGGTATGCGGTGCCCGTTTTCTTGACCGGACTGTCGCGAAGTCGTCTGACCGAGGAGGACCTTGCCGCCATGCGTGAGCGTGGGTTTGGGGGGCTGATGGCCGAGATGCCCGCTCCGGACTTCGGACCTGACCACGTTCATCCCCACTTCGGCGTTCTGCCGATGGGCCGGTGGCGATTCTATCTGACCTGTCAGGTCAGGATTGCCGAGACCTCGCTTAACGTGGCGGCCCGGCTGGCCGAGGAGGTTAGGCAGTACGTCGAGCTTGAGAACGAACGGTTCCAGGGGGTGCGGGCGATGGCGTATGTGCGCGCCGCGTTTGGCGACACGGTGCTGCACCTTGAATTCCACGAGCCAGACCTCGCCCCGCCCGATCCAGTGTTGAAGTGGGTGCATGTTCGGAGCGAACTCTTGCGGCGGGCCGTGCTTGGGGCGGAGATGGTCGGCGCGGTTCGCCCGCAGGACCTGATCGCGACCCGATTGGCTCCGGTACGCTCGAAGCAGGTGTTGTGGACATGATGGATCTGGGGTTCTTGGGGGGCGGGCAGCTGGCGCGGATGAGCATCCTTGCCGCCCATCGCATGGGGTTGCGATGCCTATCGCTCGATCCGGCCGCGGACTCGCCGTCGAGCCAGGTTGCACCCGCCATCGAGGGCCAGCTTGCCGATCCCGAAGCGGTGGCGAGCCTCATCCGCCAATGCCGCCGGTTAACGCTCGAGAATGAGTTCATCCCCGCCGATTCGCTTCGCGATGCCTTCACCTTGGCCAAGCGCGACCCGTCGGACTTGATACCGGGGCTCGAGACCCTTGCGACCATCCAGGACAAGTTGCTGCAGCGCGAAGCGCTCGCGAAGGCGGGCGTGCCTTCGCCGCTGGCAAGCTCGCTCGATCCGGGGCGGTCTTGGCCCGGCGAGCCGGTCGTGCTGAAGGCGCGCTTTGGGGGCTATGACGGCAAGGGAACACGCTACGCCCGAACCGCCGAGGAGTGGGAGGCCAACACCGCGTATCTGCCCGCGCACGGCTGGTTGGTTGAGAGCTTCGTTCCGTTCGTTCGCGAACTGGCGGTGATGGTGTACCGCTCTCCGCTAGCGACCGGGGCGTTTCCGGTGATGGAGACCGTGCAAACCCACCACGTGTGCGACTTGGTGTTCCCGGCGCCGAGTTCGCCCCCCGGGGAGCGTGCAAGGGAAGTGGCGATTGCGGCGGTCGAGGCCGTCCGTGGACTTGGCTTGTTCGGGGTCGAGCTCTTCGAAGGGAAGGACGGCGAGATTCTCGTGAACGAGATCGCGCCGCGCCCCCACAACACGGGTCACTACACGCTCGACTGGGGCGGAGTCAGTCAGTTCGAGCAGCATGTGCGCCTGGCGATGGGGTGGAAGCCGGACGTTCCCCTGGGCGGGGAAGTGTGCATGGCCAATCTTCTCGGCCAACCTGGGGCGGGCGATGTGCGAGTTGCTACCGCCGCGGCCATTTCCGAGCCGGGGATCCACGTGCATTGGTACGGCAAGGCCGAGGCGAAGCCGGGCCGGAAGATGGGACACCTCAACGCGGTTGGCCCGGACGCGGTGCGCCGCGCCACCGAAGCCCGCGAGCGCTTTTACCGAGCTTGGACGAGTTAGCGGATCATGCGGCGGTCGCCGATTCGCTGAGTGAATCCCCGGGCATCGAGGTATTCGAGAAGCGGGATTACGTACTTGCGCGAGCTGCCGAACAGATCGCGAACTTCCGAAGCCTCAAAGGCCCTTCCCGCGAACTCGCTCCGGAGCCGATCCATCAACGTGGTCAGTCCCTCGGTGGTGTAGAAGATGCCGTCACCGACGCGCACCAGTTCCCGGGACTCGACACCGAGCCGGAGAATCTCATCCACCGCTTGGGGCGGCACCGACAAGGTTCGCGTGATTTCGTGAGGTGCCGGGACATTGGCGCTGGCGGCGTCAAGCGCCTCCTTGACGCGATCGAGAAACTGCCGTTGCTTGGCGGACAGTTCTAAGCGGAAGTCGGCGTCGCGGATGTTTGTGCCTTCCGCGACCACGATCCCGTCGGCGGCCAGCGTCGCGATGAGGCGATCCAATGGCTTGCTCCCCCAGCGAAGCTTCGCGAGGTCGAACACCCGCTCGCGGGGATGCATGGACTGTGTCGGGTGCTTATCGTGGACCTCGCGGAGGGCGGCACGCAGGAGATCGATGAGCGTTCGATAGCCGGCTTCGGAAATCCACCGACCCGCAAAGCCTCGAAGGTTGCCTGCCTTGCGAAGGGCCTCGAAATCATCTCCGAGGTCGACCAGACTCGCGCCTAGCGAGCGGGCGATCTCTTCGGTGGTCAGGCCGTTCGGATCGTCCCCTACCAACTCTCGTATGGCCGATGGACGGTCCGAAGCCGTGACCTTGGGTGGGGCTTGCGATCGCTTGCGGCGCGTTGCCACCGGCACCCGCACCCGCCCTCCGCATAGGACTTCCATTGGGGAGGCGCGGCGCACCACGAGCGGCTGATGCAGGGCCGCTGCCACCGGCTCGTCCAGCACCATCTGCACCCAGTTGGGGTCGTGGTCATTGAGGAACAGTTTGCCCATCGCCTCGGCGGCGCCGATCGAAACCCGCACGCGCATTCCGTGCTTCGCGGGGCGGATCCACGTGACCTCGGCGTCGATGCGATCGGTTGCGAACAGCGCCCCGGCTGCCCCAACCGCCTGCCCGCGGTGGATGTCCTCGATGCGGACGCCGCCGAGGTTCATCGCGACGCGGCGACCCGACTCAAGGGACTCGTACCCTTGGGCGTGGCTGTGGAGGCTGCGCACCCGCACCGCCTCTCCCCCATGCTCCAGGACCGCCGATTCGCCCACGCTCACCTTTCCCTGCGCGAGGGTTCCGGTGACCACCACGCCGTGCCCTTTGACGGCAAATGCGCGGTCGATCGGTAGGTACCACGGGCCGGCCCGTTCGCTGCCGGTGGCGCTGGAGAGAGCCCGGCTGAGTTCGGCCACGAGCGCGTCCAGTCCCTCGCGGGTGAGAGCGGAGACCTCGATGATCGGTGCGTCGGCAAAGCGGGTCTCCTTGAGCAGGTCGCGGACGTCTTCGCCAGCGAGGGCGCGCATGTCCTGATCGGCGAGATCGGCGCGAGTCAGCGCCACCACAAGGTGGTTAACGGGTAGCAGACTGAGAATCTCGACGTGCTCGCGGGTCTGAGGCATCACGCCCTCATCGGCGGACACGCACAGGAGCGCGACATCGACCCCGAGGGCGCCCACGAGCATGTTGTGGATGAACTTCTCGTGGCCGGGAACATCGACGATGGATACTCGGCCATGGTCGGGGAAGTCGAGGTAGGCAAATCCGACATCGATCGTCATGCCTCGCGCCTTCTCTTCGGGGAGCCGGTCGGCATCGATGCCAGTAAGCGCCTGGATCAGCGTTGTCTTCCCGTGATCCACATGCCCGGCCGTGCCGATCATTCGCGCCATCGGAATGATGATGGCGCATCGGTGGTTATGTAAACTCGCGGCATGGTGCTTCCCGCCTCGATCACGCCCTTCAACGAACGCGGCCGCATCGATGAATTGAGCGTAGCGAAGCTCTTGGCCCACTTCGAGTCGACAGGGTGCGATGGTGTCGTCCTTGGGGGAACGAATGGTGAGGGACCCTCGCTGAGTGCCGTCGAGAAGCGCGACCTGCTGGAGATCGCGAGTGGAGTCTCCGGGACACTAAAACTCATTCTCGGGACGAACTCGAGCAGCATCGACGAGAACATCTGGCTGAGCAAGCAAGCTGCGCGATTCGGGGCGATGGCCATGCTCGTTATGCCCCCAAGCTACTTCCGAGAAGCTTCCCAGGACGGGATCGTGGCGTGGTTCCGTATGCTGCTCGATGCCTCGCCGGTGCCGATCATTGCCTACCACTTTCCGAAGCGGACCGGGGTGCCTCTACTGCCCGAGATGATGGCCCAGCTTGCGGATCATCCGAATCTGCTTGGGCTGAAGGACGGCAGCGGCGAGGAGACTCACGCCGCGTATCGGGCTGTCCTGCCCAGTCACCGGCTGTTCGTCGGCGACGAGCGCCAGCTGCTCAAAGCGCTTCTCGCGGGTTGGACGGGAACGATCAGCGGCGTGGCCAACTGCCTATCGCGGGAACTGGTCGCGGTCCTTCGTGACTGGCCCAGCGAGAGAGAGTCTGCTGAAACGAAGTTTGCGCTGTTGCTTCCCGAGATCGAACGCATGCGGGCGATGTCTCAGCCCATGGCGCACAAGCGGTTCTTGGCGGAGCGCGGCATCATCGCTCGGGACGACGTGCGGCTGCCGCTTCAACAAGAAAGGGGGTGAGCCGGTGTGGCTCACCCCCAAAGTTCCCCGTCGCGGACCTTACTGCTGCGAGATCAGCTGAACTTGATCCGTTCGGAAGTTGAACGGTATCGCCGTTGAAACGCTGCTGCTCGGCATGATTGCGCGCAGCAACAACCGGACTTGACGCTGCGAGTTGACGAACTTCGACGCCGGGTTCGGAGCTTGGAACTCCCAAACCTTGTCGAGCGCGGTCAACGGTGTCGCACCCACATACTCCCACTTGTTGGTCGACCAGTTCCACAGGAAGTAATTGGCGGTGACGCGGCTTGCCGCGGCAGCCTCCACCTTGAACTTCAGCGACGCCGGGTTCGTCGTTGTCAGGTTGAACTGGGTAATGTGCGACGCCACCGTTCCCGTTCGCGATACGTTCACTGATGCGACCCGATAATAGGCGTTGTCAGAGGCCGTTATGTGGGGCAAGGCACCGGTAACGGCTCCGCCCTCGTACTTGGTGACGCTGGCCGGAGCCGAGGTCACCGTGGTGGTCACGCGGAAGCTGTTCACAACCGTCTGCCAGTTTCCGCTCTGGTTGGCGATCATCGCAACCGCCCAAAACGTGGTGTCGTCGTTCGGATCGGTTTGGATGCCAAAGTAGTCGCCCCAGCGGTTCGACGTCCCGCCGTACTGCGAGCCGATGCTCGTCGCGAGTTGGATGGGCGCGCCCATGGTGCCGAGCGGGTCACTCGATCGCCGCGTGCTCGCCATCACGTCGGCGACGATGTTGCTGCTGGATCGGGAATATACGAGCGCCATTTCACCATTCTTGTTGACGCCGATGACCGGCATCCAAAGGTGGATACCGTTTCCGATGCCGACCGTACCAGCCTGACGGAGGGTCGGTGGCTGCATAGCGGCGGGCCAACCGTTCAGGTTGAATTCGTACCAGCGCGAGGCGTTGGTGGCGTCGGAGTTGCTCATGGCCACCGTGTGCGACCCGTAGAGTCGGCCATTCCGGTAGTGAACATTCATGATGCGCCCGTCGAGCGAGTCGAGCGTGTGGCCGTTGGTGCTCTGTGCACCCTGGGCCGGACGTCGGAATGTTGGGATCGCCACCGGAGCCGTCGCGAGCGTCGGCGTCGTGTCGAGATTGTTGATCACGTGGATCATCGCCGTGCTTAGGCCGGTCCAGTTCAGGCCGTACACGTACTCGACGTTGGGGTCGCCGGTGCGCATGACCTGCACCGAGCCGCCGCCCAGCGAGAAGTAGCTGATGTTGGGCGCCGCGCCGGTCAGCATCGGAGCCTTGGGGATCACGATGTACTGGATGCCGTTGTATCCGCCAGCGAAGCCGAACATGTTGCCGGTGATGAGGACGGCATCCTTGTTGTGGCCAAAGCCCGGGTAGTCGAGCCAGAACGAGGTCGTTCCGGAAGTCTGTTTGGCCTCGACCCGGTAGCGATGCCAGGTGCCGGTCGGGTCGGCATCATCGGAGACAGCGACAAGACACTTGCTGGTCTCGGAAGCCCCGTCCTGCTCGAGTGCGACCACGAAGAAGCGTCGCGAGATCGGATCGTAGAAGCACTTCGGGTCGAACACGAAGGGCTTGACATCCATCCCGCTGAAGAAGCCGTTGGCCCCGAGTTCCTGCTGGAACAGCCGGGTTCCATCCTTGCGGTAGAAGCCGATCGAGACATTTACCACGGTGACGATGTGGTCTGGTCCGACTGCGATGTCCGGGTCGGGCGGATTCCAACCCGTAAAGCCGATCGCCGGCCAGAGCTTACCGGGGGTCAGCGGCGAGGGGGTGCTGCTCATCTGGCCCAAGTTGATCGTGTTCTGCTCGGGTGTGTCGAAGATCAGGTAGTCGAAGACGTTTTTGATTTCGCGCTTCGGCTTGATCTGGCCGTTAACATCGACGATCTGCGGCGAGAACTTGAAGGTATTCAGCGGGGCGGAGGCCGAGGTCTTGATGACCCGATCTGCCGGCTTGTTGGTGACGACCGGAGTGGTGCTGGGATATTGAGCAATCGCCATTTGGGCGAGCGCCAAGCACCCGAACGCAAAGATTCGTGAAATACGCATTGGGGAACTCCCGGGCGGGGTGACCGACCTTAGGGTATGGACGGATTGGCGGGCCTCATCCGTTCAAGAATCAAGGAGGAATTTAGGCTCAATGGAGCCGACTCAGACCTTTGCGATCGGCCGCGGGAGTTTCGTACCCATCTGCTAACATGGTTGGGTGAGCGGGTCGGGGCAATCGGGTGGAATGCGCGGTTTGCGGTCTCGGCTGGAGGCATGGCTGAAGCCTCCAGCTCCCGCGTCGGTTCCGGTACCAGCCCCGCCAGAAGAACCAGGTAAGACCCCCAAAGAACGGTTCTGGCCGATCATCCGCGACATCATTCGGCCTGTCCTTAAAGCCGAGGGATTTACGACGAAGGGCAACTCGTTCATCAAGCGCGTTGGTGACGACATCGAGATCAAGGTAACCGCCGGGGGATGTCGCCCGATCGAAGATGGTGCCTATCTTCTCGCGCTGACCGTGGAGGTGTACTCCGCTGAGTTCGCTCGGCTTGCGCAGGGTTACGAGCATCGAGAGCCCTGGCATCCAGCTGCCATCAGCATGCACGTCTCCAGGCTCCGGGACTGCAGGGTCTGGCTGCAATGGAACGTTCACTCGGAAGAGGAGGCGCGTGTGGCGGGGGAAGAGATGCGCACCCTGCTCGTGGACTACTTGATCCCGCAACTGCCTAACTGGTCGAGTGCCGAGCTCATCTGCCGTGCTTACGAGAAGGGCGAGGGGGCGTACCACCTTGCCCGCCCCGAGATTACGGACAAGTGGGTCGCGGCGTACCGTGCGGCAACAGGTACATCCTAGCGTTTGCCCGCTAACGCCACCAGATTGTCATCGCAAATTGGGACATCATTGCCCTCTGGTTCTGTTGCATCCTAGCGGTAGGAGGCATCGTATGAGGCGATTTGGATTTTTGACTCTAGCCAGTGTGTTTCTAGGTTCCTTGGCGGGGCCAGTATCGGCAAATCTGTTCCTGAATGGTGGGTTTGAAGATGTTCCGGGGCCTGGGAGTGGTCAAGGGCTACTGCCAAGTGATTGGATCTCGATAAACCAGAGTGCCGATACGTACAGCAACGACGGGTCGTTTGGCCTTTTCCCGTGGGAGTTCGGCAACTTCCCGGGGGTGACCGCTCATGGCGGATTACGTTGGGTCGCAGGCGCAAACGTCGATCAGCCGTCAGGTGGCGAGATTTTTGGCCAAGTGTTGAGTGCAAGCCTTGTGGCAGGTGTTACCTATCGTGTTGACGGCTGGTTGCATCAGGCGCTCCGGACGGATCTCAACAACCCTGGCGGGTATGACTTGTGGCTCGACAAGGGTAACTTTGCCGATCGACTCTATGTGGGGCATCTCGGCGACACGACCTCGCCAACCGCAGGCTGGACATCGTTCTTCGACGAGTTCGTCGCCCCGACGAATGCCGCCGAGTACACGCGGTTTTCGTTTGCGCCGATCGCCTCGGGTTCCTGGGGCACCTACCCAGGGCTTGATGATGTGAGCCTTACGGCGGTCCCTGAGCCGGCAAGCCTGCTTGTGATTGGTATTGGAGCGGCAGCTCTGATTCGACGTCGAAGAAGCGGCTAGCCGAGTTGTTGCGATCGAATGAGAACCTTCCTGGGATGATCCTCCCGGGAAGGTTCGGTGCGTGACCTGAACGAACTGACGGCAACACCCGTTATTCTATGTAGGCGTCCTGCGCTAATGAGCAGCCTTCCCACCACCCTCGGCAAGTACCAGATCATCCGCGAAATTGCGCGGTCGAACGACATCGTGTACGAAGCCTACGATCCCGCGATGGATCGTAGGGTGGCCCTAAAGGAACTCAACATGCCGTCGGGGGCAACCGACCAGCAACGCAAAGACCGCATCGAGCGGTTCGAGCGGGAGTGCCGCGCAGGCGGCCGGCTCGCTCACCCGAACATCATGACTGTCTATGAGTTCGGGGAGGACAACGGTCGTTACTTCATGGCGATGGAGTATCTGGACGGCCAGACGCTGCGCCAAGAGATCGACACTCGCGGAGCGCTCGATCCTGACCGCGCTGTCGAGATCGCGATCGCGGTGCTTCGAGGATTGGAGCACGCGCACAGCAACGGGGTCGTGCATCGCGATATCAAGCCCGACAACATCCAGTTGACCAGCAGCGGCGTCAAGATCACCGACTTCGGTATCGCCCGGCTCACGTTTCAGCCGAACCTCACGATGGATGGCCAGGTGTTTGGCACCCCGAGCTATATGTCGCCCGAGCAGGTGCGCGGCGGCGAGATCGATGCGCGCAGCGACGTTTTCAGTGTTGGCGTCGTGTTGTACGAGATGCTCGCCGGGCAGAAGCCTTTCTCGGGTGACTCGGTAATCACGATCACCTATGCGATTCTCAACCACCAGGCTCCGATGCTCACGCAGGTCAGCTACGGCTTGCAACGGGTGGTGGAGCAAGCCCTCGAGAAGTCGTCGGCGCTTCGCTACGCATCCGCGCAGCAGATGGCAGATGCTCTCGCGAAAGCGCTTGCCGATGCGAAGACCGGCACATTTGACCTCTCGCCGAATCCGTACTTGACCCCCGTGTCCGGTTCGGCGATCCCCCAGATGGGCACGCCGTACGGGACGGTCCAGCCCGCCGCTCCGCCGACCTACAACTACAATCCCTATCAACCAGGCCCGCACCAAACGGGGCCCGTGCCACCGCCTGGATTCCCGTTTCCTCTGCCCACCTACTACCCACCGCCCCCAAGGAAGCCGTTGCTTTCGCCCGATCAGGAAGCACTGCTTAAGCGCATCGCCCTCATCACCCTAGTGTTGGCGACCTTCTTCGGGGTCGTCATGGTGTCGATTCTCTACTTCACCAATTCGTTGACGCCCCGACGTGCCGACATGCGGGGCATGCCCGCAGTGTCGCCTCGGTCGACTCCGACCGCTACGGCTCCATCGGTTGTGGCGCTCGACCCATCTCGCGCCGCAAGTCTCCGGGCTGAAGGACATGGACTGATTGACCGTGCAGACCGTGAGTCATCAGAAGCCCTATGGATCGAAGCGGGAGAACTTCTACAAACTGCATCGAACTGCGAACCAGACGGGCGTCTAGCACGGTCTGATAGAGAAGAGGCGGCGATTTGCTTCCAGCTCGCGTACGAGTTGCTTGTAGCGCGTGGCGAAGCTGGGACGAACGTACGTCGATTGATTTTTCGGGCTGCCGAAGTTGCACCCGCGGGGACAGCGGTCGCTGCGTGGGCGCAGGCCCGGCGGGCCGAAGTGCATTAAGAGTTTGGGGTACGTGAGCGATGAGTGAGCATGGGCTAGAGTTCTTGAGCCGATTAGGAGTGAGCATTGCGGTGCTGGGCTCGGCTCTTGTGTTGGCCTCGGTCTCGGTCACCTCTGTCGTTGAAGTCATGAATCGACAGGAAGTCGTAGCCGATGACTTGACCATTCGACAGCAGCTTGCCAATGGCAACGACATCTTCACGCCGGTCGAAACGCGGATTCAGGAACGTGAGCAACTGATCGGGAAACTGCGGGATCCAATCGCGGCGGCCTCCGAGCGCAAGAGGCTCGCCCCGCTCTATAACGAGCTTGGCCGCAAGAGTTTTGACCTCGGACAGTTCGCGCGGGCAGAAGAGTCCTTCCAGCGGAGTCTTGCGGTAGATCCGGACAACACCGTGACTTTGGGCAACCTGGCTGGCCTTTACGCCTCGGCGGCGGTTCGGCAGTCGGAGCGGCGCCAGCGCCTGACCTTGTTCCGAAATGCCAGCAACTACTTCGAGACCGCGCGTACTCGCGAGATCAATCCGAACCGGAAGCGTGAGTTCGAGGTCAATGCGGCGTCCTCCCGATTTTCGGTGGCAACCGAGCTGCAGCGCTCCGGCTTGAACAACGAAGCGATCCGCGAACTGCAACGCGCCCGAGCGCTGGTGCCTAACGATAGCCCGCTCGCCGCGCAGATCAACCGTATGCTCAGCAGCATCGGCGATCGGTAATCCTCAAGGGAACTTACCCCACCCCCCCCCTACCCCCTCCCCGCCAAGCGGAGAGGGGGAGTTTCTTCTTCGCCCAATTGGAAAGCCCCCGCCTTTCGGTCGGGGGCTTATCGGGGTTTCCCGGAGAGGGAAGGAGGATATGCGTCACCCTATTCAACGAGTGAATCCGCCTGTGGGTTCCCCGAAATGGAGAAGGGGACTTCTGGCCTAGAGCGTCAGTCCACCATCGACCACCAGAGTCTGCCCAGTGATGTAAGCGGCTTCCTTACTGGCAAGGAACAACACCGCGGGCGCGATATCCTCGGCCGTCCCGAGTCGCCCCGCCGGGGCGGTCTTCTCGACCTGGGCGCGGAAATCCTCGGGTAGGTCGTGGGTCATGTCGGTTTCGATGAAGCCGGGGGCGATCGCGTTGCAGGTGATATTGCGCGAGCCGAGTTCCTTGGCGATCGACATCGTCAGGCCGAGCACACCCGCCTTGGCCGCCGCGTAGTTGGCTTGGCCCGCGCCGCCGCCGAGGCCGATCACGCTTGACAGATTGATGATGCGGCCATAGCGGGCCTTCATCATCGGCTTGGCCACCGCTCGACACATGAGGAAAGCGCCCTTGAGATTCACGTCGATCACCCGGTCCCAGTCCTCGTCCTTCATGCGGAGGATCAGCGTGTCCCGGGTGATTCCCGCGTTGTTGACGAGCACGCTCGGCACACCGAGATCGGCGATCACCGCCTCGATAAGCGCCTCGACAGCGGCCGCGTCGCTGACGTCGCAGGCATAACCCCTTCCGCCGATAGCGGCGGCGGTTTGGTCGGCTCCGGCTTGGGTGGTTGCCACACAAGCGACCTTGGCCCCCGCCTTGGCGAACGCCTCGGCGATGCCGCGTCCGATCCCTCGGCTTGCGCCGGTCACAATCACCACTTGATCCGAAAAGTCCATCATGCTAAAGCCTCCACCGCCGCTCGAAGCGAATCCGCGTCCTCGACCGCTAGGCTTCGGGCCTCGCGATCGATTCGTTTCAATAAGCCGCTGAGGATGGTGCCCGATCCACACTCGACGAAGGTGGTCACGCCCATCGCCAGCATCGCGCCGACCGATTCCGTCCAACGCACCGGCGAGCGGAGTTGAGCCTCGAGCAAGTCCGCCCAGCCCTCCTCGGCGACTTGGGCAGTGACGTTGGCCACCACCGGCATCACGCCCTTGGCGAACCGCACGTCGCGCAATGCCAGCCCCATGGCTTCAGAGCTCTCCTGCATCAGGGGGCTGTGAAACGCGCCGGACACATTGATCGGCATCACCCGCTTCGCTCCCGCTTCGGGGGCCAAAGCCGATGCTCGCTCGACGGCGCTGACGTCGCCACTGATCACAAGCTGGCCGGGGCAGTTGTCGTTCGCGATCACCGCGACCGATTCTGGGGTCGATGCCGCCCGGCAGACTTGCTC
The DNA here is from genome assembly GCA_020850325.1 of Methanoregulaceae archaeon. Taxonomy (GTDB): domain Bacteria; phylum Armatimonadota; class Fimbriimonadia; order Fimbriimonadales; family Fimbriimonadaceae; genus JANJUB01. The sequence goes on along the minus strand of JADZEW010000035.1, from coordinate 92,110 downwards.
GAGGGCGTCTCGATCCAGACCGAGGACCGCCGCCATCGTGCCGGCACGAAGCCCACCGCTGCGGGCCATGAGGTCGCCACGTCGTTGCACCAGCCGAGCGCCGTCTTCGATGCTCAACACCTCCGCAGCGGCCAACGCGGCATACTCGCCGACCGAATGGCCCGCGGCCACCTGCGCTTCGACTCCTTCGGCGAGCAAAGCCGCATGGGCGGCGACGCCGCAGGCGTACAGGGCGAGCTGAGCGTTCTGCGTTTGGCGAAGCTCGTCCTCGGAGAGCTCTTCACATATCCGCCGAGTGCTGATGCCCGTTGCCGCGTCGATTCGGGCGAAAACCTCGGCCGCTGCCGAGTGTTCGCGAAGTGACGCGCCCATACCCGGGTGTTGCGAGCCTTGGCCCGGAAAAACCACCGCAATCATGGCGTGAGAGCTTACCGCTTGCGCTTGATCGTTACCGGTGAGGTGAAGCTTGCGGAGTGGCCATCGAGCTTAAAGGTGTACTCCATGAACTCGGCGATGTTGCCGCCACGCCGCTTGATCTTGCGCCACTCGGCGTCCCGGAAATCGAGGTCATCCATGCGCTGGGCGCTCCAGTAGTTGCCGGTTTGCGATTTCAGCGTGCCGTTTCGGAAGGCGCGCTGCATGGTTGCGGGCAGGGTTCCCGAAACTCCACGCGCGAAGAACCCGATGCTCTCGGCGGCGAGCCTGCCATCGCCGAGGTTGTGCCCCACGTTGGGCACGATGCGCAGGTACTTCGGGCCGGGAATCCGGTCCCAATAGAGCCGGTGGGCGTCGAGGGTCCAATAGCGGTCGTTCGATCCGAACACGGTGAGCACGGGCACGCGGATCTGGTTGCGATACGAGATCGGGTCGACGAGCGCGATGAGCTGCCGCGCGATCGGCTGCTCGATGAGCTTGTCGAGCCCGCGTTCGGTGTAGTCGCCGAGCATCTCGCTGGGCTTGCCCCAGGTGTCCACCTGGTGCTTCATCTGAGCCTTGAAATCGAGGAAGTCGAACACCATCGGGGCGATGCCGGCGACGCGCGAGTCCTGCATTCCCCCCGCCAGCCAGGTGGTCCAGCCGCGTTTGCTGCCGCCGGTGATGATGAACTTCTTCAGCTTCGGATTGTCCGCCTGGAGCGCGTCCATGGCGGCTCGGACGGACTTTGTCATCGGCATCAGCAGCGGCCACTTCGGGTCGCCGGTTTCGAGGAACTTGCCGAACGTGTGGGCGATGAGATCGTCTTCGCGCATGCCGCCGATGGGCTGGTTCGGGATGTCGAAGAGGGTCGCGACTTGGAGCCCGCTAGCGTCGGCGAGCCGCTGGGCGAACGGGCCGTCCGCTCGGTCGACTCGGTCGCCGGTGACGACGAGGATCGCCGTGTCGGCTTTGCGGAGTTCGTCGGGCTGGGCGAGGGTGATGCTGTGCTTCCAAGGCGCGCCCTGCCAGGTCTGGCTGGTGAGGCGGAGTTCGGCGCCTTGGCGTCGCCATGCGAACGCGGGGTCGGGTTTGCGGACGAAGTCGCGCAGCGTGTTCGCATCGAGGGCAGACACGGCGAGGATCAAACACGCGGGCAGCATCGAACTAGATTACTGGGTTTGGGCAGGGAGGGTTGCCGTGGGCAACCGGGCAAAGGTTAAGTGGCCATCCTGGCCTTTGCGCCCGCCAATCCGTTGGCCATGGGTAAGGACGGTGCGGTCCTGGCAAAAGTAGCGGGAAGTTCGGATTGGCTCGGATTGGCACGGATGGCTCGTGAAAACATGACCGAACCAGCGGCACGTATCATCCGCTGGCTACGAACCAGTTCTGCGCCCACGTAGCGACGGGATGATCCGTGCCCGTCGGTATCACGCGGTTCGGTGGCCCGCCACAGTGCGACTGTGGCGGGAAGGGAGACGCAGTCACCTCAACTACTGAACACTATCGGATAAGGACATGAGGTCCTTCAACAACTGTACTGCGTTAGGGTCATTGCGGTTCACCTGGACACGAATGCCAACAGCGTGACATTCAGGCCACGGGTAGACCGGGTTGCTAAGCAAAATGGCCTTAACGTCATCAAATGCATCGCAAAAAACGTCTGGAAACCCGTCAATAATCACAATCTGAGAAGCATCAACACCATGGCTAGCTCTCCAATCGAAGTACTCATCGACAGAGCAACACAAACACCCGTCGAACTGCTGCTCTAGCCAAACATCCTTAGTCAAGACAATGCACTTCGATAGCCTTGCGTCTTTCAATCTGTGACACTCCTTGGGATTCCAGCAAATGATCCGAACTACGCCCGGGTGAAACGGCCGCCTTTCCCGCCATAGTTGTACTGTGGCGGGCCTCCGGCTCGAGGTCCATTCGCGGTCGCTCCATGAGTCTCATCATACAGCACCCCGCCGCGGTTTGCGACAAGAATCTTCGAATCGAACCTCTCGGCGGGACCAAGCTGCCGAGGCCTCGGCCCCGCACCGTCGATGGAGCGAGCCCGGAGCCGCACTCCGGGGTTTGAGGCTGTCGATTCCCGGAGTGAATGCGAGACGCCGGTCAATAGCTTCATAGACGTTCGTGACGAAGTGTCCGCTCGCGTCCTGGGCAGATTCGCAGTACGCAGAAGCATACGAGCTAAGCTTCATTTTCCAAACTCGAAAGACCTCATGCCCCAGAAGTCTGAATACGTAAACCGAAGAGACCCATCCCCGTATCGAGTAATACCGTCCGTTAAGCGACGCGCCATCTCGCTCACTTGCGGGTCGCCATGCGACTCAAGCGACTTGGCAAGTAACACTGCAGTCGTAGATGCTTCAAGTTGTCCGTAGGCATACATGTAGCGAAGCATCAATAAAACTCGCAATGAAAGCAACGAATTCCTTCCAACGTTTAGGTGCTTAACTATCTCCCTTGCGGCACTGCCATCTAGATAGGCTCCTGCCATCGCTAAATTATCGTCCAGACTAGACCAGTGCCAGACCTGCCAACCTAATGACTTCGATACGATTAACGCAATGCATGCATTCCGCATTTCCTCAAACATTTGCGGTGGCGGAGCAACTATGGACTTAACGTCTGCCGTCGACGGTTCAACAAATGCCCTAATCTGAGCTATCTTGGTAAACAGGTAAACGGCCGACGCTAGTCGAGCCATTTCGTGCGATTCTACCTTTGAGCGATCTACGGTGCGTCGCAAGTCATCTAGCACATACTGCCACAAGGTAGAAAGCGGAACTGTATTATAAAGCTCATCAAGAGCTGGAGCATAGTTCCAGGCACATACAATAGTATAGAGTCGCGCCGACTCTTCCGCGCTTAGGTTTCCTGGGAGAAGAACAGTCTTGTTCGACGATTCGATCTTATCGTCATAGTGCGCCCGCAACAAATCCAGCGCTCTGACCTCCACTTGGTCTAATGCAGGAGACCGCAATGAGACTAAGTAGCTACCGCACCAACCGGCCAGTATGCCAGCAGTGAGAGTCAGCAAGAGTTTGGACTTGTCCATAAGGCTTTATTGAATCCGCGGTGGGGTATGATCAGTCGGCGTTCCCGGCAGTCCGTAGCTGCTGGCCGACGCGGTCGCCCTTCCCGCCACCGTTGCACTGTGGCGGGCCTCCGGTTCGAGATCCGTCCGCGGTCGCTCCATGAGTCTCATCATACAGCACCCCGCCGCGGTTTGCGACAAGGATCTTCGAATCGAACCTCTAGGCGGGACCAAGCTGCCGAGGCTTCGGCCCCTCGCCGTCGATGGAGCGAGCCCGGAGCCGCAGTCCGGGTGAGGGTGGCAGACGGTCGCTTGCCGGAGCGAGTGCGAGACGCTGATTTGGGCCCACCACGTGCGACTATGGGGGAAGGGAGACGCAGTCTTCTTGAAGCCCCCATTCCCCTAGCGTCGCCACCGCAGGTCCCTCATAGACTCGAACGCCCAAAGGTTGGTTACAGGCTTTGTCCAAAGAACCTGCCGAGTAAATGTCGAGTTCTTAATGTCAATAGTTTCGCGAATCATCTTCTTTTCTTTTGCGAAGCGGTGATGAAGACGCAGGTCCGACAGGCGCCAACACATAACGACTCGTTCAACGATAAAGCCTTGAGATGTTGTCTGTACCAATGCAGCTGGATGCCCATCAGTTTGCCACCTGCTCCGCCCAACGATTGCCATCTTGTGATTTGGAACCACGTAATGACCCAAGGACTGACTCATTCCCAAGAAGGTGCTAGGCAGTTCATCCTCACTAATGAGTTCCAATAGCAATGACTGATCGATCATGAACAGCCCACCGGTGTAAGCAGTGGTGCCAGTCCTCACGAACTCCAAAGCTGCTTCAGCTGTTCGCAGATCCACGAAAGGAAGAAGTGAAGCATGGTCGCGAATAACCCGCTGAAAATCTGTACCGAAATCGACACACACTACCTCCTCGTACCCAGCCTCAGATTCCAACATCGCGATTGAGACGTCGCGTTTGAACACCATGTGTTGGCCAACTAATAGGAGTGAGAGGGCGTGCAGCATGGGATATCTCATTGTTTGCTGGGCGACGCGGTCGCTCCATGATCTCATCATACAACGATCTGGTCCGATTTGCGACGAGCTTGTGCAAGGATCTGCAGGGTCAAGGCGACTCACAGCCTCCGGGCGGGTCCTAAGGCTCCCACGGGGCCTCGTCACTCACAGGGCTCGTGACTTCGAAACCCGTGGCTGCGCCCTTCAGATGCGTGTCATCTACCCCTCACCCCCAACCCCTCTCCCCACAATTGGGCTCAGTCCATCCGGAGTCCCCAGCCCGCTCAAGCTGCCATCACGCCGACAGCCCTGGGGTGCCTGTTCATCTACCCCTCACCCCCGACCCCTCTCCCCACAGTGGGGCGAGGGGAGTTCCGGAATCCCCCAACACGCCAACAAGCCAACCTGCCAACATTCAGACCCATGCCCCGCCGCTATCTCTGCCCGAAGTGTCCGACCCCGCTGCCCATCGACGGCACGCTCCAGCACCCGAACTGGAAGCTGGCACCCTGGACCGAGGCGTTTGTCGACATCGAGGGCGATGCCAAGCCGCGGCCGCATTTCCTCACCCGGGCCAAGATGCTCTGGGACGACGAGTTCTTCTACATTGGCGCCGAACTGGAAGAACCCCATCTGTGGGCCACGCTCACCGAGCACGACAGCGTGATCTTCCATGACAACGACTTCGAGGTGTTCATCGACCCCGATGGCGACGCGCTCCGCTACTTCGAGTTCGAAATGAATGCGCTGAACACGACGTGGGACCTGTATCTCGCCAAGCCCTATCGCGACGGTGGAGACGCCGACAACGGCTGGGAGACCTACGCCAAGACGGCGGTCCACCTGCAAGGCACCCTCAACGATCCGAGCGACCTCGACGAAGGCTGGACGCTGGAGATCGCGTTTCCGTGGGCATGCTTTGCCGAGAACGCGGGGATGCCGTGCCCGCCGAACGTGGGAGATGTGTGGCGCGTGAACTTTTCGCGGGTGCAGTGGTTGCTCGAAGACGCGGAGGGGCGCGTGGTGAACGACTTGGAAGTGTTGACCGGCGCAGGACCGTATCGCAAAAAGCCGAACAACCCGGAGTTCAACTGGGTGTGGTCGCCGCAAGGGGTGATCGACATGCACCAGCCCGAGCAGTGGGGCTACGTCACCTTCGGCGACTGAGGATGCGCTCGATGGCAGCCAGGACTTCGTCCGGCGTGTTCGCGCTGATGCATCGCTGGCTGCAGACGCCGGCTTCCTTGAACGCGCATCCGGTGCCGTAGTGCTCGCACGGGCTCGGGTGGCGCAGGAGTTCGTGCGGCGGGTTCGTGGGCCAGGGGTGATAGCGCTCGGGGTTTGTGGGGCCGTAGAGGACGACGCACGGCGTTCCGACGGCGGCGGCCAGGTGGGCGGGGCCGGTGTCGGCGGTGACGAGGACATCGAGGCGCTCCAGCACCGCGGCCAGGGCGAGCAGGTTCGGCGGTCGCGGCAGCTTGGGCATCTGGAGCCCTTCGAGAAGGGACTCTTCCCCGGGGCCGCACATCGCGATCCAGGCGTTGCCGGGGGTGAGTTCGTGCCATCGGGGCCAGCGCTTGGCGAGATCGGAGGCGCCGATGAAGAGCCCCACTCTCGCTGATCCAGCCGCGTCTTCGGCCCACTTGCGATGATCTTCTTGAATCGGGATGCGAGGCGCAATCGAGGGTTCGACACCCACCGCCCGAAGCACGCCTTCGAGCGAAGGGAAGAGATCGTGCTTGCCAGCCGAGACATCGATGAGTTCGGCGTGGCGGATAGGGCCGGGCCTGCGCACGGGGCCGACGACGCGCGGAATGCCCGCCCATGCCGCCAAACGGATGCGGGTCCGCGAGGGATCGAGGATCAGTGCGCAGTCGTAGCGCCCTTCGCGGTAGGCCATCACCCGGCGAAGCCGGCCGGCGAAGCCGCCGTGGCGGTCGCGGGGAATGACGCGCAGACGGGGAGACATTCCCTCGAAGAGGATGGCTCCCGCACGGCCGCACTCGAGGTCGAAGTCGGCGTTCGGAAACGCTTCGAGCAGGCAAGAGACCGCGCCGGTGGTGTTGACGAGGTCACCGACCATATCGCGGGCGATCAGGAGAACGCGCTTCACTCTCGCCACCCATGGGTGGGATGCGAGGCACAAGCCATCCTCGCGCCTCGTGGTTTGTCTGGACTCGCAGAAAGAGACGAGGCACAAACCATCCCCGCGCCTCGTGGCATTCTGATGTCGTGCCCTGGTCTGATGTCGTGCCCTGGTCGGTTGAGTGAGGGCACGACACATCCCTCACCCGCAAATGCAGGAGGGGGCTTCGCTGAAATCAAAATCCCCCTCGCCCCAAAGGGTCGAAGGGGATGATGCTGATAAAAGTGGGGCGGCTGACGGGTCTTGAACCCGTGACCTCCTGAGCCACAGTCAGGCGCTCTAACCCCTGAGCTACAACCGCCGTAATCGCTCACTATTGTGCCCGATTGAGGTCGAACTTCGCCACCTCTCAGCCCATGAGGGCCGCGCCGTACTTGGCAATCGCCGCCTTCAAGCATGCGGCAGGAGCGGGATGATGGTCGTGGCTGGGCTTCACAAGCTGTCCGATCGCTTGGCTTGCGTCGATCTGGCCGCCGGTGATTCGCTCGAGCCAACTCTTGACTTCACCCGCAGGGAGGTCGAGCGTCTGGCCGTTTAGCGCCAGAAACGCAACGCAACCGATGAGGGCCGTCGCGGCGTCGGCTTGTCCGTAGAACGGCTGCTTCTTGGCGAAGCCGGTGAGGAATTGGGCGGCCTGTCCGATCAGGTCGAGGCTCCCACCGTAGCCGTATTGGTAGTAGGTCGCCTCTTCAAGCAGGGCGTAGTCGAAAGGATTCGACTTCTTCGTGAGCTGAAGGTTCACCCAAAGCATGTCCTGAACGGTGAGATACTCAAGCGTGCGGGGGGCTTCGGAGACGGCCGTGTCCATGGTTGTATGGTACCGGAGGTTGGCGAACGTAGGATGTCGAATGATGAATGTCGCCCTGCTGGTTTCGCGACATCCCACACGCTACACTCGACTCCTCGGTAATCTCCAGCCATGTGGATTTTCACCTCGAACTCGTTCCTGAGCGTCGTCGAGCACGATCATGATCCTGGCCTACTTCATGTGCGAGCCAGGTTCGCGGGCGACATCGAAGAGGTGTTTCCGGGCGCGGATGTCATCGAAACCCCCTCCGCAGACTATCGGTACCGGACATCGCTGCCGCGAGAGAAAGTTGCTGACGCGATGGCGCGCCTCACGAGAGAGATCGACTACGACAACTTCAAGAACAGCGTGTCCGATCCCGCTCGACGCGATGACTACATCAAGGTTTGGGAAGTCATGTGGCGCGCTCAGCGGGCCCGCACGCCTTAGGACTCAGCCACAACGTCCGAGACAATCCCAACGCGGGCGTTGGTGTATTCGCCCCGCTCAAGTTCGTCCACGATGAACTCGGCGATATCGTGCATCATGACGCTCTCCGAGCCCTCAGGTAGGGCCTCTCGCGCCACGCGATACCTAGAGTCAGAGAGGTCGTCGCTAAAGAACACCGGACAAACGAGGGTCCAGTCCTTGTGGCTTGTCTTCAGATACTCCCACTGGCGACGGTGTTCGGCGGCGACATTCAGGAGGTAGGGAGGGAGATCGTCCAGTTCTCGGAAGACGCTGGCCCCGCCCACCGCGATGATCCTCTTGAGGGAGGCATCCCGCATCTCGCGCAGAATCGTGCGGAGGTTGTCAGAAAGATCCGTGGCGGGCTTGCTGATATCGGCCATAGCCAAGGTCGAGATCACAGCTTGGGCACCCTCTAGGGTCTGGCCGACCACGAGCGGATCGCGGATGTCGCCTTCGACGATGTCTTGGTCCGGAACATCTGAGGCGAGGCGAAGCGTGCTGCGCACGAGCACCCGAGGCCGGTGCCCACGCTTGATGAGCAACTCCAAGACCTGCCGGCCGAGATGGCCGGTCGCACCAAAGACGGCTACAACCATCGTTCTCCTCTTCGATGAAGTTGCCGCAAGGTTTGGGCCAGCCCTCCTATTGTCGCAACGCTTCCGCGGCGGTCGTGCTTTCCCAAGGGAAAGCGGGGTTGCCAAAGTGTCCGTTCTTCGCGGTCGGCAGGTAGATCGGGCGTCGAAGATCGAGGTGCTCCATGATGCCCTTTGGCGACATATCGAACGTCGCGCGAACGCGCTTTTCGATCGTTGCCGCGTCGATGGTCTCGGTGCCGAAGGTCTCGATGTTCAGCGAGACCGGCTGGGCGACACCGATCGCATAGGCGAGTGCGATTTGAGCCCGCTCCGCCAGGCCAGCGGCGACGATGCACTTCGCGATGTGGCGCGCCATGTAAGCGGCCGATCGGTCGACCTTCGTCGGGTCCTTGCCTGAAAATGCGCCGCCGCCGTGGGGGCACATGCCGCCATACGTGTCGACGATGATCTTGCGACCCGTTACGCCAGTGTCGGCCTGAGGACCGCCGATCACAAAGATACCGGTCGGGTTGATGAAATACTTGATCTCGTCGGTAGCGAACTCTTCGTACTCTTTGAGCACGGGCTGCACGATGTGCTGCTTGACGACTTCGGTGACCGCCTCGTGGGTGAGCGATGGCGAGTGCTGGGCCGAGACGACGATCGTGTCGATCCCCTTCGGACGGCCGTTCTCATACACCACCGAGACCTGGCTCTTCACGTCGGGCCTCAGACCAAGCGACGGGTGCTTCTTGCGGACATCGGCAGCGCGGCGGACCAGCGCATGGGCAATCGAAATCGGCAGCGGCATCAGCTCGGCGGTCTCGTTCGCGGCCATGCCGAACATCATGCCTTGGTCACCGGCGCCTCCCGTGTCAACGCCAACCGCGATGTCCGGCGACTGCTCCTGGATGGCAACCATCACGCCGCAGGTGCTGCCGTCGAACCCGAGTTCAGTGTCGGTGTAACCGACCTCGTTGATCGTACGGCGGACGATGTCGGCGACTTCGATGTAGCCATCGACGGTGACTTCGCCAGCAACCACGGCCAAACCGCGGGTGAGCAGCGTCTCGATCGCCACTCGGGCCTTCGGGTCTTGCCGCAAGCACTCGTCAAGGAGTGCGTCGGAAATCTGATCAGCAAGTTTGTCCGGATGGCCCTCGCTGACGCTCTCGGACGTGAAAATACGCATGTTGCTCATGTTGCCGAGGGCAGAGGGTACCCGTTTAGGGGTTGTCCGGGCCAGACTGCTCAAGCAGTTCGCGGGCTCGTTTGAGCCCAGCTGCAAGTGAAGGTTGCATGTTCTCTTCACCAATGTGCTGGTGAAACTCCGACTTTTCCATCAATTTTGCCGGTTGGCTTCGAGGGGCGCAAAGCACGAGATGTCGCCCCGATGCGCGCAACCGATCGGCCAAGCCCTCAAGGGCATGCAGTCCCGTGGCGTCGATTGCGGTCATATTCCGCAAGCGCAGCATGATGACTTTGGGCAGCGTGTCCATCTGCTCGTCGATCACCGACAGCTTCTCGGTCGCGCCAAAGAGGAACGGCCCGTGAATGCGGAAGACCTTTACGCCCTCGGGGATGGGGTTCGTTTGCAGGCTGTGGGCAAATCCTTCCTCGATGTACTCCGGGGTGACCTCTGCGACGGTGCTCGTGCTGGTGACGCGGCGGATGTAGAGCAGCGCCGCCAAAATCATGCCGGCTTGGACGGCGACCGTGAGGTCGGCAAAGACGGTCAGCAGGAAGGTGATGAGCCATACCGCAATATCGGCTTTGCTCAGCTTGAGGATCTCGGGGATCTCGCTCCACTCACCCATGTTGTAGGCGACCATGAAGAGGATGCTCGCGAGTACCGCGAGAGGGATGTGCTTCGCCATGGGCGCCGCCACCATCAGGATGATCAGCAGCACGACCGCGTGGATCATTCCGGCGACCGGGGTCTTGCCACCAGAGCGGATGTTGGTCGCGGTGCGCGCGATTGCACCGGTTGCCGGGAGTCCGCTGAACAGCGGTGAGACGATGTTCGCCACGCCCTGCGCGAAGAGCTCGGTGTTGGGCTGGTGCTTGTCGCCGGTCATCCGGTCGGCGACCACCGCCGACAGCAGCGATTCGATCGCGCCCAGCATCGCGATGGTGATCGCGGCGGGCAGCAAGGTCATCATCAGGTCGGCGCGGATCGGCGGGATTTGGAAAGGCGGGAGACCCTGGGGGATGCCGCCGAAGCGACTCTCGATGGTTTCGACCGGCAGGTGGGCGAGCCAAGCGAGCGCGGTGCCCAGGAAGAGAACGACGATCGCACCGGGAACTCGTTTGATCCACCGGGCGAAGACGATCAGCACGGCTAGGGCGCCGCCTGCGAGAGCGGTGGTGGTCGGCGAAAGGCTGCCGAAATGCTGGATGACTTGCTCGATCCGCCCGACAAACTCACCCGAGACGGTCTCGATTTCCAAGCCAAAGAAGTCCTTGAGCTGGGTGCTGGCGATGAGCACCGCGATGCCATTGGTGAACCCGACGACGACGGGGCGGGGGATGAACTTGACCGCGGTGCCGAGCCCGGTCACGCCCATGGCCACCAGCATGACGCCCGCCATCAGGGTGCAGGTGAAGAGTCCCTGGATGCCGTACTGCTGGACGATGCCCGACACCACGACGACGAACGCACCGGTCGGGCCGCCGATTTGGGTCATCGAGCCGCCTAGGGCGGAGATGATGAACCCGGCGACGATGGCGCCGTAGATCCCGTCTTGCGGGGGCACGCCCGAAGAGATGGCGAATGCCATAGCTAGAGGAAGCGCAACGAGCCCGACGGTGAGCCCGGCAACGAGATCGGCGGTGAACTTCTTGACGCTGTAGTTGCGAAGGGCGATGATGGACTTCGGAAGGACGGCGTCGAGATTGCGGCCGCCGATCACTTCGATGCCTCCAGCGTCTTCAGCAGCGCGAGCGACTCTTCAAGATGGCTCGCGAAGTGTTTTCTCATGGCTTGAAGCACTTCGGCAAGCATTTCATCTCGCAGACGATAGAAGACTTGGTTGCCTTCCTTGCGCGTGAGGACGAGCCCGCGGCTACGGAGGAGGCTGAGATGCTGCGACAGGTTCGCCTGCTCGACCGGGATGGCCTTAAGGAGGCTGCTGACGGAGTGCTCGCCCTCGGCGAGCTGTTCGACGATGTGAATCCTCGTCGGGTGGGCGAGGACTTGGAAGACGCCGGCTTTGAATCGGCGGAGGGCGTCGTCGTTCACAAGCGTTAGTATATTCGAATGTAAGAATGTATGTTCTTGATGTGGGTGTGAAGGCTCCGCTCTGTCGGAGCTCTTTCAATGCGCTGACGGAGCAACGCCCTTCCAGGACGTTCAGGAGATTGCCCCATCCTGTCGAACTCACGAGGCACAAGGGTGGTTCGTACCTCGTGTAGGTCTGGGGAAGAACGCACCAACGACCTCGGGGCAATCAAACACGCCAACACACCAACAGTCCAAACAAAGAAAAGCCGCCGAAGACGGCGGCTCTTGATGTCACTTGACCGATCCCGTTCTTCATCGAGCGGGCGGCCCCATTACCGACTCTAGGCCAAACTCGGGACGCCCACTGGCGCCGGCACCCGTCCCATCAACACCCGGTGCGCCACCAACCGTACTTCCTCGTACAGCGCGCGGAGGGCCCGGACGATGCGGTCGAGATGCGCGGCCGTGTTGCGGTCCTGCGCTTGGGCAGATAGGGCACGGGCGTGATGTAGAGCGCGAGCTTGAAGCTTCACAGATCGCGCGACCCTCAAGAGGGCACGCACTTTCCGCATCGGCGCGAGATCCAACTCAAACAGAATCGCGACTCGTCGCCGAACCTCATTCTCCGTCAGCATTCACAACCTCCTCCAGATTTCTCTGGTTCCTGCATGTGCCTACGAGGTTAGCTGCCGGGTTCGGGCCAGAAACCACCCTACGCGCCGCCATGGCGCGATTCACCCCATTTTCGGGTCCCCCGCCGTCGCCCGGTGGCGACGTTCGGCATTGGTTCTTAGAAAGACCGAACAAACGATCCTCCGATTTCATGATACGTCTTCTGGACGGGTTTGCGCTCCCGTTTTGTCGCGGGGTTTTCCACAGAATCGCACAAACACGCAGATCGCTCAAGCCACATGCATTGTCGGCGATTTCTGCTAGATTCAACGCATCATGGTGGTGCGCTACTACAAAACGCTTTGGGGCATGGGCGGCACGCTCGACGAGAAGCTCGCCAAGATCAAGGTCGCAGGCTACGACGGATTCGAGGACTGGATCCGTCCGCACTTTGAACTCAAGCCAGCGATCGAGAAAGCGGGAGTGCGCTACATGGCGATGGTCGGTGGCGCGAACCCCGAGCAGTTCAAACGCGACTTGGGGGAAGCGGTCGACTGCGGAGCTGACGGCGCGACGATCCACGTGGGCGCCGCCTCGATGAGCTACGAACAGGGGCTGGATCTCCTGGGCAAGCTCGTCGAACTGACGAAGGGCGTTCCGTTTCCGGTCAACTTCGAGACCCACCGCGGGCGACTGCTGAACGAGCCGCTGAGCACCGAGCGTTACCTGAAGGCGTTGCCCGACCTATGGCTGTGCGCCGATCTTAGCCACTGGTGCGTGGTGACCGAATCGATGCTGAGCGGCTTTGGCGATGCGATGAAGCTCGCCCTAAGCCGCACGCGGCACATCCATGCCCGCATCGGATTCGAGGAGGGTCCCCAGGTTCCCGATCCGCGGCTCCCCGCGTGGGAGGATAAGGTCAAGGTGTTCGAAGGCTGGTGGGATCAGATCCTGGCGGCGCATGTCAGCAGAAAAGCCTCGTTCCTCACGGTCGATCCTGAGTTCGGGCCCCCCCACTACCAGTGGACCGATATGGACGGCAAGCCCCTCGCTGACATCTGGGACGTCAGCCTCTGGATGACGAACCGCCTTCGTGCGCGCTGGGCGACGCAAACGGTTGGCGCTGACGGAGCAGCGCCCTCCCCTGGATCCTAAGAATGCGTTGGTTCATCAGCGCGGGCGAAGCCTCGGGCGACGCCTATGGGGCAGCTCTGGTCCAGGAGGTGTGCGGCCGCGGGCTGTCGCCGCAGATCGAAGCCGTCGGTGGGCGTCTCTTGCGCCAGAGCGGGGTCGCTATGGTCGCGGATTCCACGCGCTGGGGGGCGATCAGCATCGGGCAGTCGCTCGCCGTCGGTGGGCGGGTTGGGTTGGGCTTCGTTCGGGCGAAGCGGGTGCTTTCCACCGGATCGCCGGGCGTGTTCATGCCGATCGACTTCGGGGCGATGAACATCCGGCTTGCTCGATTTGCTAAGGCACGAGGCTGGAAAGTCCTCTACTTCATCCCTCCGGGCAGCTGGCGCAAGGACCGCCAAGGCGCGGATTTGCCCAAGATCACCGACGCCGTCGTGACCCCCTTCTCGTGGTCGGCAGACATCTTGAACGGCATGGGAGCCAACGCCCACTGGTTCGGCCATCCGGTGCGGGCGCTTGCCCCCGAACCGCCACCGCCGGGAGACCGCGAGGGCATTGCCATTTTGCCGGGTAGCCGACACCACGAGATCACGCACAACCTGCCGATCATCGCTCAAGCCGCCAAAGATTGGCCCACGTGCGAGTTCGCGGTTGCAGTTACCCTCGATCCCGATGAGCTTCGCCGCGAGTGGGTTCGGCTTTCGGGCCGATCGAACGATCGATTCACCACCGACGACGTGTACGGAGTGCTTTCGCGGGCCCGGACGGCGGTCGTCTGCAGCGGCACCGCAACCCTTCAAGCGGTGGTCGCGGGAACGCCGATGGTGGTCATGTACCGCCTCGGGCGGTGGGCGGAGGTCGAGGCGACGCTGCTCGGGTTCAAGCGGCGGGTCAAGTACATCTCGCTGCCCAACATCTTTCTCGACCGCACCCTCGTGCCCGAGCTCATTCAGCACAATGCGAATCCGGAGGCGATTCGAGATTGGGTTGCGAGGTTGGAATCCGGACCGGAACGCACCGCTCAGATCGCAGGCTTTGCCGCGATCACCGAGATGCTCGGCCCGCCGGACGCGATTCGGCGTACCGGAGACCTGTTGGCCGAGTGGCTGGGTGGCTCCCCGGTACAATAGCGGGACCGGAGGATTCATGCCTACGCCCCCTGTCCTGAACGTCGGATTCTATAACTATGTGATGACGGAGAAGATCGTTGCTCTCGTGAGCAGCGAGTCCGCTCCGATGCGTCGCTTGATTCAGCAGGTTCGCAAGACGGGCAACCTCATCGATGCGACGCAGGGCCGCCGCACCAAAGCGGTCATCTTCACGTCTTCGGACAGCATCATCCTCTCGGCGATCTCCCAAGAAACGTTGGCAAAGCGATTGAGCACCGGCGAAATGGTCGGTGATGAAGAGTAACTCACTCAACTCCTTAGCCCGCTTCTTTCGAGCAGGATTCCGCGGGAAAGATATCGGTATCGATCTCGGAACGGCGAATACGCTGGTCCATGTCGCTGGGCAGGGCATTCTCCTGCGCGAGCCGAGCGTAGTTGCGATTAACAAGGACACCGGGGAGGTGGTCGCGGTGGGCGAGGAGGCGAAGCGGATGCTTGGCCGCACTCCCGCAAATATTGTCGCAATTCGACCGCTCAGAGATGGCGTTATCGCCGACTACGACCAGACGTTCAAGATGTTGGAGCACTTCATCTCGAAGATCTCACGTCGGTCGTTTGCTCGGCACACGGTGGTCGTCGGCATCCCGAGCGGCGTGACGGAAGTCGAACGGCGGGCGGTGCTTCAGGCGGCCGAGCGCGCTGGAGCGGGCAAGGCCTACGTCGTCGAAGAACCGATGGCGGCGGCAATCGGCGCGGGCATGCCCATCGAAGAACCGATCGGCAACATGATCGTCGATATTGGCGGAGGTACGACCGAAGTTGCCGTGATCTCATTGGCCGGCATTGTCCACTCCAAGTCGATCCGCGTGGCCGGGGATGAGATCGACGAGGCGATCGCCTCTTATGTCCGCCGTGCCTACAACTTGTTCATTGGCGACCGTACCGCTGAACAGACGAAGATCGAGATCGGCAGCGCGTATCCGCTGGAGCGGGAGCTCTCGATCGAAATCAAGGGGCGCGACCTCGTCTCGGGGCTACCGCGAAGCGCGGTGATCACCAGCGACGAGATCCGCATGGCGATCGCCGAGCCGCTCAATGCGATCGTTGAAGCAGTCAAGCTGACGCTGGAGGCGACGCCTCCCGAGCTCGCGGCAGACTGCATGAATAACGGCATCGTCATCGCGGGTGGCGGTGCGCTGCTTCGGGGCATCGACCACTTGATCTCGATGGAAACTGGAATGCCGGTGTGGATCGCGGATGATCCGCTGAGCTGCGTCGCCCTCGGGACGGGCAAGGTCGTGGAGGCGATGCACGAGAACCCGGCCATCCGCAGGATGTTGGAGAAGTCGTCACGGAACTAGGCCGCCCAAACTCCCGAGACTGGATTGTACTGATCGCGGTGTGCGCGTTTGGGGTTGTTCTTGGGCGGATGCAGACGACGTCGCGAATGGCCGGTCGCACCGACTTCGTTTCCGGGGTGGTGAAGACGACGGTCGACCCCGTGGCACTGCCGATTGCTACGGTCGCCCAGAGCTTTCATGACTTCCGCCTAGGGCTGTTTAAGTCGGGCTCGCTGATCGAAGAGAATCGCCGGTTGCGCGCGCTGGCCCAAGCCGCCGAACTCTATGGAGGGCGCCTGCAAGCCCTGGAGACCGAACTCGAAGAGGTACGCAAACTCGCCAAGTTCGCCGAGTCGGTCGGCAAGATCCGCATTCCCGCTAGGGTCGTGCATTATGCTCCGCTCGAGAACAGGCTAACGATCAACGCAGGGAGCGACCGCCTGGTCCGGCAGGGGTTGCCGGTGATCGCCGGTGAAGGACTCGTCGGTATTGTGCAGACGGTCGACGCGAAGACCGCCCAAGTCCTATTGCTCAGTTCTCCGCCGCCTTTCAAGATCGGCGCAAAGGTCCTCCGCGATCCGCCTGCGTTCGGACTCCTTCACGGCGAGGCCGCCGATCGCTTGTCGGTCGAGTTTATGGAGGCGAACACACCCATCGAGAACGGAGACTGGGTGGTTACGTCGGGGTTTTCAGAGCAAATCCCGGCCAATATCCCCATCGGACGAATCGTGCAGGTGCGGCGAGATGAGGAGTTTGGTACGCGCGTAGCCCAGGTCTTTCCCGCGGTGCAGATTGGGCGCATCCGTGACGTGGTGGTCTTGCGATGAAGGGGCTATGGGTCGTTTTGGCCCTTTGGGTGTGCGCGATCTTGGAGCGATCCCTCGCTCCCAACATCACCGTGCTTGGCGCCCGTCCCGACTTTCTGATGCTGGTTTCGATCGTGACGAGCCTGGGCCTCAGCCGGTCGGGGGCAGCGGTCACCGGATTCGCGGCGGGAGTTATCCAAGGGGCGCTCATCGGGGCCAACCTGACGCACTATGTCTTCTCTCGGGCGATGACCGCATTCGTGGCCGCGTGGTCCCGCCAACTTCGCTTTGAGATGAGTCCGCTGGCCGTCGCCGTCACCGCTGCCGTACTCACTGTATTCGGCCGCTTGCTGTTCATGGTGACGGCCGGTCCGAAAGGCATCGCCGGGTTCCTCGGAGATACAATGGGGACAGCGATTTACAACGGTGTACTCGCGATTCCGATGTATGCGCTGCTAAGGCGGGTGCTCAACCCGGTGGTTCGATAATCATGAGTCAGCATGTAGATGTTCTTCAAATGGCCCGCGATCAGCTGGCCGTAGCCGCTCGGTACTTGAACTTGGACGAAGGACTGCACGAAGTCCTTTCCCGGCCCAAGCGCCAGATCATCGTTAATTTTCCGGTCGTGATGGATAACGGCGAAGTCCAGGTCTATGAGGGCTACCGTGTCCAGCACAACACAAGCCGAGGTCCGACCAAGGGCGGTATTCGCTACCACCCGGACGTCGACGTCGATGAGACCACGGCGCTCGCCATGTGGATGACGTGGAAGTGTGCGGTCGTCAACATTCCCTACGGCGGAGCTAAGGGTTCGGTCAAGGTTGATACCAAGCTTCTGTCCAAGCGCGAGCTCGAAAAGCTCACGCGCCGCTTTGCCTCCGAGATCAACATCATCGTGGGCGAGCGCAGCGATATTCCCGCCCCCGATATTGGAACTAACGCGCAGGTCATGGCCTGGATCATGGACACGTTCTCCATGCAGTCTGGCTACACGATGCCGGGCGTCGTCACCGGTAAGCCCATTGAGATGGGCGGTTCGCAGGGCCGCGTCGAGGCGACCGGCCGCGGGGTCGTTGTCGCCGCTGGGGAAGCAGCCCGAATGATCGGGATGGACTTCAACGGGGCCAGAGTCGTCGTGCAGGGATTTGGCAACGTCGGTTCGATCGCCGCACGATTGGCGGAAGAGGCCGGCGCGATCGTCGTCGGTGTCTCCGATGCTCGAGGCGCGATCTACAACCCGAAGGGACTGCCGATCGCCGAGCTGTACAGCAAGTATGCGGGCCGAGACGGCGGCATCATCGAGTATCCCGACTGCGAGAAGATCACCAACGAAGAGTTGCTGGCGCTGGACTGCGACATGTTGTTCCCGTCGGCGATTGCCGCGCAGATCACGGCTGAGAATGCGGGCAACGTCAAAGCCAAGCTCGTGGTCGAAGGTGCAAATGGCCCGACCACGCCGGATGCCGACCACATCCTCAGCGATAAAGGCATTATGGTGGTGCCGGATGTCCTCGCCAACGCGGGCGGCGTCGTGGTCAGCTACTTCGAGTGGGTTCAGGACCTACAGAACTTCTTCTGGGAAGAGGACGAGGTCAACAAGAAGCTCGAGCGCATCATGAAGCACTCGTTCGCGCAGGTTTACGCGACAATGCAGCAGCACAAGACGGACATGCGTACCGCGGCATACATCATTGGTGTGAAGCGCGTCGCTGACGCGACGGTCATGCGTGGCATCTTCCCGTAGGGGTTTGCCGAAGCTAGGGTTAAAGGGCACGGGTGGTTCGCACTCGTGCCCTTTTTCTTGTTTGGGCAGTCGGGGGACGAACCCCCACCCGACGCTCCGTGGATAAGTTCCGACACGGAGGGTGGTGCCGCGATCACCGGAGGCCCTGGTACGAACCAACCTGGGCCCTCCGTGGGGTTCCGTGTTCCCACAAAGTGGGCGAGCGCCGCGTTACTTCACTTTGTCGGCAAGTCCGCTAGCGTGAGCCGAACATGAATGCGGTCGCTGTCGAACCATCTCGATCTCCGGTCGTCTCTTGAGAACTCGGCGGTCAGGATGGGAGGGCGACCGTCTGGGAGTTTGATCACCGCGAGGTGGTTGTCGGGCCGAATCGTGAACTTCTGCTGTCCGGTCACCGTCTCGCCAGGATTCACTCGGGCAATGGCCACCATTCCGTTGAGCTCGACCCTGACAGGGAAGGGAAGCTCATTCACGACCGTCATGGGCTTACGTTCCACGCAACCTGCAAGGAGCAGCATTGCCAGCAAGACACCCACGTGCGTTCTTTTCATATCCGGTCTCCCGCTCATTGTAGGGGATCCTTCGAGAATCGTCAAGTGCTTCGGGTGCGCCTATGTTGGCTCGAACCTGCGCGCGGCTCATCCACATGAGCCCACCCCGACGCTCTGTGGGCTTGTTCCGACACGGAGGGCGCAGGGTGGTTCGTCCCAGCGCCTACGTCTAAACGCGGAGGTGTATGCTGAATGAGAAGGAGTTAGAGTCGGTAGCGGCCTGTGAGGTGAATGCATCGCAGGTGCCAGGTCCGCAATGAGGTTCCAACTTGATGAGTGAGTTGCCTGATCCGGGAGCGATGTTGCAGCTTGGTGATGAAGTGCTCAAGCTTCATCTGACGGAACTTGATTATGAGTGGGTCACCCCCGCAGTAAGGATCAGTCTGGTGGTGAACGGCGTTCCACTCCATGTTCCAAACAAAGATACGTTGCCGGGTGTCGGGCACTTCTTGACCACGACCGTTGACCAGCTTCGAAGCCCAATCTCATGCAAGGTGAATCCTGAGCATGGTGCGCTCCAAGCATTCACAGACTTGTTCTACGTGAGTCAAGTGTTCGGATTCGGGGAGCCCCTGGACGAACGACATTCAGCGCTGGTAACACGAATCCCCGCTGGGAGTCGCAGTACAAAGACCTCAGCGAGCACGTTCTACAATGTTTCTGATCTGCTTGGCGGCATCTCGGCTCAACCGATTGGCTACGGCTACATCTTGTGCTGGTCCCCGATAGCTCACGTTGCCGTACTAGGGCATCACGGAGAGTTCACGAGCCTTAGCCTACCGACCGAGGAGATGGCCATACGATTTTCGGCGATGGAAGGTCAGGTTGAAGAATGGATGTCCGCGGGCTGATTTCGATCGCGGCTGTAGCCTCATAGGTGGCCTTGGTACGAGCCAACCTGGGCCCTCCGTGGAGATCGGCGTGGCGCAATGGGTTTAGCGCAGGGCCGCGTCCCGCGAGCGGGACTTAAGACCTGCGCCGACATCCGAGCCTCTGAATCAGAAATCACCTCCTCACCCCCGATACCACGCGCGCAGCGTGTCCCATGCCCCGTACCGGTCCAGGTCGCCCGAGCAGAAGACCACCACCCCATCCGGTGCCGCCCGGGCGATCGTCTCGAATGTCCCCGAGATGAACTCCTGCGGATAGGGGCCGGAGGGATTCTCGACGAACAGAGGCCACAGCGCAAACCCGACATACAACTCCCCATCGCCCACCCATTGCTTCTGGTCCTCAATCGTGTCGGCGAGGAGGGTGTGATAGTGTGCGACCGTGCCGGGGTAGTGGTCGCGGTAGTCCATCGGCACGAAGATCTCGTTCCACGGCCGGAAGGTGCGCCAATCCTGGCCAATGAAGCGCCCGGAGAGCACCGGATGCTTGAAGTACGCGCCGCTGAGCTTGGTGTTCGGGTTCGCTGCGCGGGCGGCCTCGGCGGAGAGCCGCGCGAACTCGGTGATCTGGTGGGCGCGGTAGGTGTAGAAGAAGTAGTCCAGGTCGGCGCGCCCGCCCGCGAATGAGCTTCCCTCGAGGAGGATCTTTGCTTTCGTGCTCCGGTCGAACTTGTCCCACCCGGCGGGCAGCATCCGCGGGCTGGGCTCCCAATGAGCCTCTAGGTAAGGCCGGTCGTAGAGCGGGTGCAGGAAGGGCTCGTCGCGGTAGGAGCGATTGAGCAGCCCCGCCCACGTCGGTAGCTGGTCCAGACAGTAATCGCAGAAGCAATATTGATCGGGGGCGAGGTCGCCGGGATAGCGGATGTAGTCGTGGTGGAGGCTCGCGAACTCGTACCTCTCGGCGAGCTCGCCGTAGAGCGGCACGAGCCACTGGTCGGTGTAGCCGGGGCGTTGGGCCGGGCACATCCAGACCGCATTGAACCGACGGCCGCGTAGGGTTTCCTGGTTGGTCGGATGGCCCTGGGCGTTGCGAACCGCCCACTCGGGATGCTGGCGGAAGGCGGGGCCGTTCTCACCCTCCATGTAGTCGATCATCCAGGCATGGATGGCGACGCCGTGGTGCTTGCCGGCTTCGATGAGCTCAGCGGGGAAGTCGAAGGTGTCGTATCCGGGCTTGACCGCCTCAGACCGGAGCTTCGAGGGCCAGCAAAGCGAGCCGTCACCTTGCTTGACGTTCATGAAGATGGCGTTGACGCCGGCCTCGGCGAGCCTGCCGACGAACCGCTCCACGCTCTCTCGGGACATCCCCGCTTCATCCGCCCCACTCCACACGCCGAGCACCCGCGGCAGATTCACGCTTGACATGTTCGCGAGAGGGTACTGGGTCTCGGATGTGGGATGTTGAGTGTCGGATGTCGCTCAATCCAGGATCTTCCCCGCGATATTCCACATCCAACATCCGACACCCTTACTTCAGGTGATGCTCCGACTGCTCCCGCGCTCGGCCCGAGCCCCGTCAGGGCAGCGATGAACGCTCCCGCACCTGGCGGTCATGCGCTGCGCCTTGGCGAATCTTCTCACGGAACTGGGCAAGAGTTTGCTTTGGTTCAGAATCACTCGGCACGAACACGATGCCTGCCTCCTCCATCTGCCTTTGATATTGTTGGAGACCGAAGTCGATGGCCAGGATATGAGATGGCGGTTCTGACGCGAAGCTACCGAAGAACTCAAGCGCCCAACAAGCGAACAAGAGTCGGGTTGGCTTGTAATACGGGGCGTCCTCCGTAGCTTCCGCATAGAACGCAATCAAGACAGTTCTACCGTTCTTTAGCGTGACGTCAAACTCCATCACACCAGACGTTCCTGCCGAATCAGTGAGACCTTTCCGCCTATGGTAACTCTTGATGTGCCTCCGACCGTTTGCGAGGCACTCCTCGAACAATCGCGTGAACTTGGCTCGAGATGTGCCATAGAGGTCGAAAGTAAACTCCGGGCATCTCGAGAGAACTAGAGTCGCATCCTCCTCAAAGAATGCGACTCCAAGCTCACTCGCGTGTTCAACCAGATTCGGTTTTCTGGTAAACCAGTAACCTGCGAGACCACTAACACATGACAAAGCGATTCCGAGGAGGATAAAGCGCCTCGTCCCGTCGCTTTGACTATTGTTACTCAGTCCCACAAGTTCCTTGCTGCTCGCCCGTACCTGGGGGCATTGGGTATGCGTAAATGCACGCGATGGAGTTCACGACCGTCTTGTGGACAACCGTGAAGATTGGGCCGTTGGGAACGCACGTGTACCGCCATGTGTCCTGTTGGCAACATTGACCACCCTGGATGTAACAGTCGCGCTTAATGCGCTGACTCCAGTTGGGTGTGCATAGCGCATTCTCGTCATCGCACCATCCAGCACTAAGCAGAGCGGTTACGCCCATAAGCAATACAACACTCACGAAAAGTCGCATCTTCATGTTTCACCGTTTCCGAATCAAGCTAACAGTGTAGGCGATCTTCGTCTACCGTTCTGTTAACCAAAATGTTCTCGAGAGCCACTGCCCTCGGCGCTCAACTCTTTGCACTGAGCCTGAAAGGCGTACTATGTAGAATACACGCTTGTAGAAGTTTCCTTGAAGGAGGGGAATGTCGCTCCTCGTAAAGTGTGGATCAATGTAGAGCACTGCATTCGGACCCTCAGATTGAGCGTACGCGGACCAAGAAGGCTCCATAGCGTCATACTCGGGCTCCGAGAAAAGGGGGAAATACTGACGTCCTATTGTCTTGGCATCTGGATGCATCAATGGCGGCAGAAGAATTCCTAGCAGTGGAACCCCGTTTGATTGTGGTCCAGGTGGTAACCCCATTTCGTAGACGTTCCCAAAGACGCCATCGCCACCGTGATCAGACTGATACAGTGATGTCTGAACATAGATTTGTCGTAAGTTGCTGAGAGTCACTGTCTCTTTGGACTTCAGGCGAGCGGCTGATAGGACCGGAAATGCTAGTGCCGCCAGGAGGCCAATTATGCCGATCACAACGAGAATCTCCGTAAGCGTAAATGCTCGCGATGCGCTCATAGCATCCACCGTTCGCAAGTTTGGACAGCGCTCTCGCTGTGTTGCTGAACATCAATGATGCTCGCTTCTTGGTTCAGAAGATAGAGCCTCGCTGGCCATGCAGCGTTTAGCCTTGCATAGTGCTTTGGGGGCAGGCTGAGAATAGAGTATGGGGTGCCGAATGTCCACTTGGGGGACTTGACTCGATCATCTGAGAAAACGCCAACTAGAGGCCGTACTTTGCCAGTGCTAAGAACTCTTGGAGGAATGCTCGGAATCGAGCAGCTTGCGCAGGAGCCTATAGCTATCAGCAGTATCCGGTCAGTCCTTAAGCCCACCGTGCGCCACTGTTTCTCTATTTGAGACGGAACGGTTAAGGCTAGCTCGCCGCCGCGCGGATCAAGTAGTGGCTCATAACCAGGTATGACCACGATGCGGCTAGGGTGGATCGTTGCTCCTAGCATAAAGGCCCAAACGGAGAATCCGCAGAGGGCTAGTGCTCTGAGCACCGCAGTTCGTGAGGGTGCTCGATGTCGACTCCGAATCGTCTGGGAAGATCGTGTCACAAGTTGCCTCAAACGTTGGTACCTTACCCCCCCCCACTTAGACATTTCGCAAGGTGACGCTAAAAACCAGGTAAATATACTGGGCACAGATTTGTACATTGTGCCAGAAATCTGCGGATCATCGAGTCTGTCCCTGGCCACCGCTGCATTTGCCGTGCACTCCAAGCCGGCCTTACTTCAGGTGATGCTCGGCACGCTCTTGCGCGCGGCCCCAATCCCCGCGCAGGACGAGGTCCACAATCTCGCACGAGAGCTTCACCGCATCGTCGATGAGCGCCCGCTCGTCGGGGTTGAACGTCGAGAGCACATGGTCCACGGTTGCGCCGTCACCTTTCGAAATCCCCACCCGTAGGCGCGGATACTCCTGCGTTCCCAGACTCGAAATCAGCGACTTGTGGCCGTTATGGCCGCCTGCACCGCCTTTCTCGCGGAGTCGAAGCTTGCCGGTGGGAAGATCGAGGTCATCGGCGATCACGAGTATTCGCGCGGGCGGTACGCCAAGCGACTTAGCGAGCGGCCCGACCGCTTGCCCGGAGAGGTTCATGTAGGTCAACGGCTTGACGAGCATCACCTCGCACTCGGCGATCCGACCCCTTCCGACCATGGCGCGGCCCTTGCCGCGATCGAGCTTGATTCGGTTTTTCTCGGCAAGTCGCTCGATCACGTCAAAGCCGACGTTGTGGCGAGTACCGCGGTATTCGGGTCCAGGATTACCCAGCCCGACGATGATCCACTCGACGGGGAGCGACGGCTCAGGGGGCTTGCGTCGAAACAGCGGGGGCCTCCGTGGCGATGCCGGTGGTCGGCGTGAGCACGCCCTGCTGCAACATCACGAGCAGCGCGATGCCAAGGGCGATGCGGTACACGATGAACCCGGCGGTCGACTTGGTCTGCAGCATCTTCATGAGGAAGGCGATCGCCGCGTAGCCGACGAAGAACGAGACGACGCTCGCGACCACCACAGGGACGACGCCCGCCGACATGAGCCCGTCGCGTTCTTGGACGACTTCGAGCATTCCCGCGGCGAGGATGCTGGGCACGCTCAGCAGGAACGAGAATCGTGCGGCGGTCGGGCGGTCGAGCCCGCCGAAGAGCGCGCCGGTGATCGTCGAGCCGCTACGGCTTGCGCCAGGGATGAGCGCTACCGCCTGCCAGAGTCCGACCCAGATGCCGTCCTTGACGGTCAGGTCTTCAAACGACCGCTGCCGCTTGCCGACGCGTTCGGCAAGCGCGAGCACCACACCCATGAAGATCAGCATGAACGCGATGACATAGAGCGAGCGGACCTCGGCCGACTTGATCTGATCTTTGAACGCAAAACCGAAAATAACGATCGGCAGGGTGCCGATCACGATGCCCCACCCGATCTTCGCTTCCAGAGTGTTGCGCTTGCTCTTGTCGGTCAGGCTTCCCAGCCAGCCCATGAAGGTTTTGCTGAGGTCCTTGCCGAAGTAGATGAGCACCGCGAGAAGCGTTCCCAGCTGGATGACCGCCGTGAACGATGCGCCGGGATCTTGCCAACCCAGCAGGCTCGGCACGATGCGGATGTGGGCGGTGCTGGAGATGGGAAGAAACTCGGTCGCGCCCTGGACGATCCCGTAGACGATCGCCTCTAGGATCCCCACATCGCCACCTCGGGAGTGTCGATTCCCAACGACTTGAGCACCACGTAGCGCGTGCGTTCGGCGGCGAGGCCATCGCCATACGGGCTGACTGCCTGTGCCATTCGGTCGTAGGCGGCGGAATCGTCGAGCAACCGGCAGGCCTCGCTGTAGATCTTCTCTTCGACAGTACCGACGAGCGTCGCCGCGCCGGCATCGACGCCTTCCGGACGCTCGGTGGTGTCGCGCAGGACGAGTACCGGCTTGCCGAAGGCGGGAGCCTCCTCTTGAACGCCGCCCGAATCCGTGAGGATCAGCGTCGAACGCTGCATGAGCTTGACGAACGGCGCGTAGTCGGGAGGCTCGATGAGCTGGATTCGATCGTGCCCACCGAGCTCGGCGGTCAGCACCTCGCGCACGGTCGGGTTGCGGTGCATGGCCACGACCATGACCGCGTCTTCATACCGATCGACCAACCGTCGCGCGGCGCGGGCGATGTTGCGCTGAGGCTCACCCCAGTTCTCGCGGCGGTGGGTGGTGAGCAGGATGACCCGTCCGGTGTGGTCCGGCAACCAAGTCTGTTTCTCTTGCTCGGCGATCGAAAGCACGGCGTCGATGCCGGTGTTGCCGGTCACGAAAACGGTGCTCGGGTCCTTGCCTTCGTCGAGCAGGTTCTTGGCGGCCCAAGTGGTCGGGGCCAGGTGGTGGGCGGCGACGAGTCCAGCCGCCCGGCGGTTGAACTCTTCGGGGAACGGGTTGTGGATGGTGTCGGTGCGGAGACCGGCTTCGACGTGTCCGAAGGGGATCTGGCGGTAGAACGCGGTGAGGGCGGCGACGAACGTGGTCGTGGTGTCGCCTTGCGCGATGACGTAGTTCGGCTTGAGTTCTTCGAAGAGCCGATCGAGCCCCTCCATTGCGCGGCAGGTGACCTGGGCAAGGGTCTGGCCATGCTGCATGATCGCGAGGTCGTGATCGGCGGTGAGATCGAACGCGGCCAGGGCTTGGGCGAGCATTTCGCGGTGTTGGCCGGTTGCGACGACGAGAGTTTCGGCCCGGTCGGAGTAGGCGCGAAGCGCACGAACGACGGGAGCGGTCTTGATCGTGTCGGGGCGGGTGCCGACGACGCACACAATTCGAGGGTTCGCCACGACTCGGTAGTGTACCGGGCGGGTACCTTACGAGCCATGGAAGACGTCGTTGTCCTTTCCGGCGCCCGGACCCCCGTGGGCGCATTCATGGGTGCTCTCGCCTCGCAAACCGCTCCTCAGCTTGGGGCCGTGGCTATCCGCGCCGCGTTGGAGCGAGCCGGAGTTCAGCCGGGCGATCCCGATGAGGTTCTGATGGGCAATGTGCTCGGAGCGGGCATCGGCCAAGCTCCCGCCCGTCAGGCCGCGCTCGGTGCCGGAATGCCCAACTCGGTTCCGTGCACGACGGTCAACAAGGTGTGCGGCTCGGGCATGAAGACGGTGATGCTCGCCGCCCAGGCGATCCGCGCGGGCGATGCTTCGCTTGTGGTAGCCGGCGGCATGGAGAGCATGAGCAACGCGCCGTACTTGCTCGACAAGGCGCGAAGCGGCTATCGACTCGGCAACGGAACGATCATCGACTCGATGGTCCACGACGGCCTTTGGGACCCTTACAACAACGTCCACATGGGCAACTGCGGGGACCTGTGCGCCCGCGAGGAAGGCTTCAGCCGTGAGGAGCTCGACGACTTCTCGGCGGAGAGCTTCCGTCGCGCCCAGGTTGCGGCAGAAAGGCACG
Source organism: Methanoregulaceae archaeon (assembly GCA_020850325.1). Taxonomy (GTDB): domain Bacteria; phylum Armatimonadota; class Fimbriimonadia; order Fimbriimonadales; family Fimbriimonadaceae; genus JANJUB01. The sequence goes on along the minus strand of JADZEW010000035.1, from coordinate 65,264 downwards.
CGGAGGAGATCGTCGCGGTCGAGATTCCGCAGCGCAAGGGTGATCCGGTTGTGATTTCAGGTGACGAAAGCCCGAGCAAGGGCGGTAACCGCGAGAAGCTTGGGGCGCTCCGGCCCGCGTTCGATAAGGAAGGCGTGACGACCGCCGGCAATGCGAGCAGCCTTAACGACGGCGCGGCCGCTTTGGTGATCGCTTCGGCGGCACGGGCGGCGCAGATTGGCGGCACGCCGCTCGGATCGATTGTCGGCTACTCGCAACATGCGCAAGATCCGCAGTGGTTTACGACGGCACCGGCGTTCGCGGTCGAGAAGCTGCTCGCCAAACACGGCCTGTCCGTGAATGACATCGCGCTGTTCGAGGTGAACGAGGCCTTTGCGGTGGTGGCGATGGCAGTCGCCAAGCGCGTCGGCATCCCGCACGAGAAGCTGAATGTGAACGGCGGCGCAGTTTCGATCGGCCACCCGATCGGCATGACGGGCACTCGCCTGATCCTGACCGCACTGTACGAGCTTCGGCGTCGTGGCGGCGGTTATGCGGTCTGCACGCCGTGCATCGGCGGCGGCGAGGCGACGGCTGTTCTGGTTAAGGTCTGAGGGTTTTGTCCGGGTTGGTTCGCGTTTGCTCGGATTGGCCCGGGGTTAGCGCTTTTTCGCGCCGCCGCGAGGCGAACGGGTAAACCTGCGCCATGAACTCGCTCCCGAACATTCTCCATGCCGTCGGCAACACGCCGATGGTTCGTCTGAACCGCGTCGGGAGCGAATACCCCGTCGAGTTCCACGGCAAATGCGAGTATCTGAACCCCGGCGGCTCCATCAAAGACCGCATCGCGGTATCGATGATCGAAGACGCGGAGAAGCGGGGCATCATCAAGCCGGGCGACACCTTGGTCGAGCCCACGAGCGGTAACACGGGGATCGGCCTCGCGATGGCGGCGGCGGTGAAGGGCTACCGGCTGATCATCTGCATGCCCATGAAAATGAGCATGGAGAAGCAGGCGACGATGGAGGCCCTGGGGGCCGAGATCATCCGCACGCCGACCGAGGCACCCTCGGATTCGCCGGAGTCGAATTTCGGCGTCGCGAAGCGGCTCGTGCAGGAAATGCCGCATGCGCATATGCTCGACCAGTTCCGCAATCCCGCCAACCCGCAGGCGCACTACGACACCACCGGGCCGGAGATCGTCGAGCAGATGGGCGGCAAGATCGACTACGCGGTCATCAGCATCGGAACCGGCGGCGCGCTGACCGGCATCGCGCGGTACCTGCGCGAGGCAGTGCCGCTCTGCAAGATCGTCGCCGTGGACCCGATCGGATCGATCATGGGCGGTGGGGACATCCAAGCTCCGTATCTCGTGGAAGGGATCGGCTACGACTTCATTCCCGACACCTATGACCCCCAACTGGTGGATCAGGTGGTGAAGACCGCGGACAAGGAGTCGTTTTTGACGGCGCGTCGACTGATTCGCGAGGAAGGGCTGCTGGTGGGTGGCTCTTCGGGCGCGGTGATGTGGTCGGCGATGGAAGTCGCCAAGTCCGCCCCGGCGGGCAGCCGCATCATGGTGGTGCTGGCGGACTCGATCCGGAACTACATGTCGAAGTTCCTGCTCGATTCCTGGATGCGCGAGAAGGGATTCCTCGACTAGCCCTTACCGCGCGATAGTCGACGGCCCAAAGGCCCTCGAACCGCCCACAAACCGTACACGCATCCCACCACGGCCATGGAGATCGTCATACCGGTCGAGGCGAATCGGTCGACGGCGAACGAGTAGGCGATCGCCAGCCCGCTGAACCCGACCGTTCCCGCAACCGCTACCGGGCGCGAGTAGGGAATGACCCCGGTGTCTTGGAGCACCCAGCCCACGCTGGCCGCTACAAACACCAGCGCTCCGGCAAGAGGGATCTCGACTGGGAGCTTGGCAAGCCCACAACCGACGAGGATCAGGGTGACCACCGAGATCACCACGCCGGTAAAGATCGTGCCCTTCCATATCTGCCCGCGGGCTGTCCAAGGGACCACCACCGGCGAAAGCAGACTCAAGGCGGCGATGACGAAGTAGGTCAGCCCCACCACGTCCAGCTGGCCGGAGATGTCGTCCTTCTTCACGTACACGCTGGCGGGAATGAACGCGGCGAACAGGATCATCGCGTGGAGCACTTTGTTGAACGCCGAGCGGCTGAGTCGGCCGTGCTCTTTGGGGTCCGCCTCGATGAGCACGGGCAGCAGATACGACGTCGCCGTGTTCGCGAACATGACGGCAACGGTGGCGAGGATCGAACCGACGCCGGCGATTCCCGCGATCGCGTTGCTGAACAGCCCGGACAGGATCGGCTTGTCGCCGTATTGCGAAGCGTCGCGTACGAAGGCGCGCAGCATCAGCGGCACACCGACGCGGCGGGTGTCGTGGTTGATTTGTTGGGTCGTTGGGGCGTCGAGACGCAGCCCCTTCTCAGGGATTGGGGCGTATTGCAGGGCACCCTTGATCCAGTAACGCAGGCCCATCGTGGCGACATACAGTTCGAGCGAGCCGGTGAGGGCGGCGGCGATCGTGGCCAATCCCCCGCCGACGTCGGCGTAGCTGCCGCGGACGGTGCGGACCGCGTCCTTGTTGCCGATGATGAGCGACGTGGTGTAGGCACCCCAGAAGAGTCCGGAGTAAAGCAACACGACGGCGAAACTGCGGTCCCAACTCGCGCCAAGAGCCACGTATACGGCGAGGATCATCACGCTCGTGACGCCCACCCAGGCCAGCGAGCGCGTGTCGCAGTAGCGTTGCACGCGGTACGCCCGGGACGTGTCTCCGGCGGCATTTGCCTCCGCGACCAACACCTGCTGCGCGATGTTGAATCCCGGCGTGGGGATCGCGAGGAGAAGAAACAGGCTCCGCCACGACAGCCACTGGCCAAAGTCGGCGATCCCGAGATAACGGATCGCGACAAAGCTGCTGAGCAGGCTGATGAGAGCGGGACCGCCCGTCGTCAGCAGGAGGAGGCCCTGATTCCACTTGGCGCCGGAGGCTCTCATGCGTAAGCGGGCTGCATGGCCCGGACCTCCTGACGATTGCGGAGGGTCAGGCATCGCAGCATTCCCAGGCCGATCCACAGCACGTAGTTCTGGAAGATGCTGAATCCGGTCAGGGAGAGCACGATGAGGCCGAACGTGACGAGGCCCCAGATCTGCTCTTCGCGATCGCCGTGGCTGATCATCGCGCGCACCAGGCTCACCAAGGGCAGCCACAGCATCGCGATGTAGATCAGGATCGCATAGGGGACGCCGTAGATCAGCGAGACCGCGACGGGCGAGAAGTGCACGGTGGAGTCGGGCTCGCCTTCCTCGTTGATCCACGTGGCGCCGTAGCCCTGACCGGTAAACATCTGGACGGGGTCGTCGGCCCACTGCTTGAAGACCGCCTCGACTTCCACGTTTCGCTTGCCGGTGAGGGTCGTGGTGTCGTTGTCCTCGGTGGCGAGCAGGAGCGGCACGATGCGGGCTTGGGCACCCACGGGAAGGCCCTGGAACACCTCAATGTTGTTTTGGGCCCACTTCACGAACCCGACGAGGCCGATGACGACGCCCAAGCCAATGCTGATGAGCATCGTGCGCTTCCACTTTGCACCCTCGCCAAGACTCCAGTTCATTGCGTATTTGAGCAAGATCATCGCTAGCGCGGCAAGGATCGCTCCTCGCCGGCCACCCATCACGATCAGCATGAAGACGAGAGTGGAGTAGGGAATCCGTCGGGCATCCACCAGCGTCAACGCCATGGCGAACGCGACGAAGATTTCCTCCGAGTTTAAGCTGAGATAGACGTACATGGGGCCGAACACGCCGAGCGCGTACAGTCCGAAGAGCGCCCAAAGCACGCCCCAGAAGCCCCACCGCGCCAACCGGGGCACGATGTCGCGCATGAGGACGTCGGCTCCGTAGAGTCGAGTCGCCTTATAGGCGCAGAGCGCAAACAGCACGCGCAGGAAGTTGCCGCCGATGTCGCCGACCGAGCCTCCGTACATCGGGACCTGAACCCACGCCCAAATCATCGCCGTGAAGAGGACCAGTTCGACGGGGTCGAGTTTCCAGACGTTGAGGTCCTTCCGCAGATAAAGCGACCCGGCGAAGCAAATCGTGATGAACGGCAGGCCCACGTAGAAGAGCGCGGCGGGAATCCAGGGCGAAATCTGCAGGAGTTTGAAGTCCTGGAGAATCGGGCTGAGAAACGCATTGACAACCGCCAACCACACGCCCCAGCGGTACAGCTGATCGGGCCGGAGTTGGGTCAGCACGGTTACGCCCCTGATCGCGCGGAACGACCCCGCTGGCGGATGATCGTCATCCCGATGCTGAGGAATGCGCCGAGAAAGAAGCCGACGACGCCGTTGCGGACGAAGTTCTTGTTGATGGGCTCCTCATCCGGGAAGAACGGAGGTTCGAGAACACTCCAGCTGACGTCGCCCACCTCGTCGACTTTCTTCAGTTCGTATTGTTGACGCAGCGACGAGAGCACCGTGGTCAGGGCGGCGACCTCGCGCAGACGTCGCTGCAACTCGGTCGCTTCATCCGGCGCGGCGATCGCCATCTCTCGCACCGACGCCACCCGCCACTCGAGCACGATGCGCTGGGCTTCGAGCTGGACAATGTTCGCATCGACGTTCGAGGACACGGACTTCAGGTAGTTCGAAATCTCGGTTTGAAGCCGGTCGCGGGTGATTTGGAGTTCGCGCTGCAGTCGGACGACTTCGGGTGCTTCGGGGCCGAGCTTAACTTCGGCAATCCGAAGATCGTATTCAGCTTTGACCACGCGGCCCCGCCACTCTTCAGCGTTCGGCAATCCGGTGGGAAGATCGGCCGAGCTGCCCGCGACGCGCTGGGCCTGCTTCTTCGCCTCGCTGATCTGAATCTTGAGCGCCTCGAGGTCTCCCTCCAACTGCTTGCGTTGCTTCATCAGCTCGGCGAGGCTGGCGGGTGAGGTCGGATCGACGGGCGCCTTCATGATCTTCTGGAAGTTTTTCACGGACCGCTCAGCGGCCGCAAGTTCTTCTTGCTTTTCTGCAATCTGTTTTTCGAGGAGTTGGCTTTGGCGGCTGGCGACCGAGAATCCGATCTCTTGATTCATGCTCTCGAGCGTCTCGATCGTTGCCGACGCGATCTGTTTCGCTTTTTCCTTGTCCGTCTTCCACGCCACCGAGATCACCATTTGGTTCTCATCGGCGTTGGTCGTCACTCCGATCGCTTTCTCGAGGTCCTTCACCTCGACCAGCGTTTTTTCGGAGATGCGCTCCAAGGCGGTCCGCGACTTCACGATGCCCTTCAGCACGTTCAGTGGGTTCGCGTCGGCCTTGCCTAGAAACGAGGACAAGGGGTTCACCGATTGGCTTTGCGTGGCCATGAGGAGCGAAGCTTCGGCCTGGTACAGCGGCTTCATGTAGGCGGTGAGGCCGACGGCGATGACGGCAAACACCACACCAATCGCGAAGATCGCTGGTCGTGCGCGGCGTACGGAGGATCCGTACTCCGACAAATCGAGCTCGTGGGTCTGCATGAGACTGCGGGCAGAACTTGTACGGGCTGGTCCTCCCCACAAGCTCTAAGGAAAGAGATATTACCTGTCCGGCCAGTATAATGCCGCCCATGGCCGAGACCGTGAAGCCGAAGGTGCGCACCTCCGATAACTGCTTCGACTTCATCCGGTTGATTGCCGCGGTTAGCGTGGTCATCGCCCATGGAGTCCGACACTTCGAAGCCCCGTGGCTGTTCATCCCGGCGGGGACGAACGTGCTTCACGAGGGCGTTGAAGGCGTGCGGGTGTTCTTCATCCTCAGCGGCATGTTGGTGTTCCAGTCGGGCCTGCGGTGCTTGCAGACAGGACGCCCGCTCAAGAGCTTCTTCGCGAACCGCTTCCTGCGCGTGGCTCCCGCGATCTACATGTACGCGCTCGTGGCGACGCTTGTGCTGCTCATTCTTGGTGCGATTACGGTCTCGCAGGTCGCCAGCAAGGGCTATTTGCTCTGGTTCGCGGGCAACTTACTGCTGTATCCGCTCTACTTTCCTGAGGCGCACCGCGACATCGGGGTCGGCGTGCTCAACGGGAGTCTGTGGACGATCCCGGTCGAGGTCACGTTTTATCTCTGTGTCCCGTTCCTCGCGTGGCTCTGGGTGAAGGGGAAGGAGCGGCTGATGTGGGTGCTGACGTCGCTGGCGGTGATCGGAGCCACCGCTTTCCATTGGTGGACGTTCTATGCGCATCCCGAGTGGTTCCAAAAGGGCGCGAACGAACCCCTTTGGTTCAAAGTGTTCGTCGCTTCGCTCGCTCCCTGGTTGTTCTGGTTTGCCTTGGGTGTGATGTTCTACAAGTATTGGGAGCGCATGCCGAAGAGCATCGGCCTGTTCTTCGCCAGCTTGGTTGCCTATGCGTTGCTGAGCTTCGTGTTCTTCGAAGCCATGCACGCACTCGGCCCGGTGCGGCACATCTTGTACGGACTCCCGCTTGGCTACGCGACGGTCTGGTTCGGCTACAACGGCCCGGCGAAGCTGCGCGATTTGTCAAAGCTCGGAGACCTGAGCTACGGCGTGTACGTGTGGCACATGGTGATCATCAACATCATGCTGTACCTCGGACTCAAGGACACGATTCCTAAGACGCTGATCGTGACGGTGACGCTGGTGGCGACGCTGTTCGTAGCGTGGCTGTCGTGGTGGCTGGTGGAGAAGCCGTCGCTGGCGAGGAAGCCGTATACGTCGAGGACGTAGTTGGGCTTGTCGGCTTGTTGGTGTGTTAGCTTGTTGGCGGGTTAGCGATCCTTAGGGTGAGGCCATGGGCCGTGTCATTCCCTCCGGACTCCAACACACCAACCCGCAAACTCACCAACAAGCAAACGCGCCAGCAAGCCAACACTCCAATACACCAACCTGCCAACATTTCTCCCATGCCTTTCCCCTGGGAACCTCGACCCACGAATGTGAGTGCGCCGGTGTGGCGCTACTCCGCGAACCCGATCATCCTGCGCGATGCGTTGCCGACGAGCAACTCGATCTTCAACTCGGCAGCGGTCAAGTTTGGCGACGGCTACGCGGGCGTGTTCCGGTGTGACAACACGCACCGCGAGATGCGGCTCCACGCCGGCTTCAGTCCGGATGGCTTGAACTGGACCATCGAGCCTGAACCCATCGTCTGGAACATCCCGGACGCAGAAGTCGAAGCCCCCGAGTACGGCTATGACCCCCGCGTGGTGTGGATCGAGGATCGCTACTACGTGACGTGGTGCAACGGGTTCCACGGTCCCACCATCGGGCTCGGCTACACCCACGACTTTAAGGAGTTCACGATGGTCGAGAACGCGCTGTTGCCCTACAACCGCAATGGCGTGCTCTTCCCGCGCCGGGTCGACGGCCGCTATCTGATGCTCAGCCGCCCGAGCGACCGCGGGCACACGCCGTTCGGCGACATCTTCCTCTCACAGAGCGAAGACCTGATCCACTGGGGCCGCCATCGGTTCGTGATGAACCCGGTCGAGCCTTGGGAGTCGACCAAGATCGGCGCGGGGCCGGTGCCCATCGAGACGCCCGAGGGCTGGCTGCTGATCTATCACGGCGTCCTCACGAGCTGTTCGGGCTACGTGTACCACTGGGGCGCGGCGTTGCTCGACTTGGAGCAGCCGTGGAAGGTGATCGCCCGCGGGCGACCGTATCTGATGTCGCCCCAGCGGCTGTATGAGCAGGCGGGGGACGTTCCGAACGTGGTGTTCCCCTGCGCGGCGCTCCACGACGAAGCGACGGGTCGCTTGGCGATCTACTATGGCGGCGCGGACACGGTCACGTGTGTGGCTTTCGCGCAGATCGACGAGTTAGTGGATTGGGTGAAGAAGCATTCCGCGTGAGTTCGGATTTGCTCGGGTTGGTTCGGACTCCCCCTCTCCGCGAGTGATCGTCTCGCGGGGAGGGGGCTGGGGGGTGGGGATAACCCGAGTTTCGCGCCGGGACGAACCCACCGGCGACCTCAGGGGAGAGGTTTCATCGTCGTAGCCGGCGGATGTATCGTGCCGCCGCTCGAGTCGGGCGCAGTCACAGGCAAATCGCTGTAACATTGCATCCATATTGCCGCGATTTAGGCAGTTGACCGACACGCTTTCCTTTGAGGAGGATGGGTTCGTGCGCTTGCTCGGGGCAGTAGCCGACGACCGAGACCTGACGCTCTATTTCGAAGTCAATGACGCCGGTAAGTCGACTCCACTGAGCGTTCGCGGTCACGATGTTCGAGGTCATCACATCGTGGCCCCCGGAGGCTCTTCGGAAGTGAGTCTGGTCGACGACCATCCGGTGCTCTGGCCCCACACGATGCCCCAGAGCGGACTTTACTTTCGCGGGAAGGTCGAGGACGTCATGTCGGTTGTTGGGGCTCTCGTGGTTGCCCACCATACGCTGGTTGGGCCATGGAATCGAGAATCAAACTGGCTTTTCTAGAATGAACGGGTCATGAATCCGACATTGCTAGCACAGGTGCTCGAGGCAGGCGACGGCCTGCTTTCAGAAGGGGCGGTGATCGTGCTTGAGGCCTATGCGCGGGTCCTTGATTCTTACGGGATCAGCCACTCGATGCTGGAGCCAACCCAACCTTCTTGGTGGAACGGCGAGCAGTGGCAGACCGAGACCGAGAAGCTCCATGCGCTCATCATCGGTGAGTCCTACGTGATTGCACCGAGACTTTCCGAGGAGCTGGAACCTGGTGGCGTGGCAAAGCTGATGAGCTGGCTCTCTCCTGGTTCAATCAGGCGCAAACGGTAGGCGCTTTTCGCGTGTCGCCCCTTCAGGGCTCGGAGCTTTTTGGCGCTTACCCAGGCCTTGCGGCCTGGGCTATCGGATCGCGGCCCGTTGGGCCTTGTGGCTCGATACCCACCAAAGTCGTAGCCGGCGGATGAACTCGTGCCGCCGTTGTGGTGCCGGGAAGAACCCACCGGCGACCTCAGGGACATGTTGACCGCGCAGGGCCTCGTCACTTCGTGACTCGAAACCTGCGTCTACACCCATTTGATAACTCGCCGTTCTCACCACAAGGGCGGGAACGGCACGCTAAAGATCAGAACCCGCTGCTGCTCTTGGTCTTATCCGGGTTGGTCGGCCGCTTCAGCGTCGGACGCTTGTAGTTAGCCAGCCGCTTGTTGATCTCGGCGATCGCGACTTCGAGCTGGGCATCCTTGCCTTGTCGCCAAAGGAAAGGATCCATCTCGACGTCGATGTCCGGATCGACACCGTAACCCTCGATCTCCCACTTCCCGGTGGCCGGATTGTAGAACGCGCAGTTCGGAGAGTTGATATTGCCACCGTCGACCGTCGGGAATCCGAACGAGGCGACGAGACCGCCCCAGGTTCGCTTGCCGATGACCGGGCCGATCTTCTTGTGCTTGAAGAGCCACGGGAACATATCGCCGCCTGATCCGGCGAACTGGTTCGCGAGCATCACCTTGGGGCCGTAGATCGCGGACCCTGGGGTCGGCCAATCCTTGCCATCGCGAGGCGTGAAGGCGGCATCCAGCGTCTTCGTCATCTCATAGACCATGTAGTCGTTGATGAGTCCGCCGCCGTTGAATCGCTCATCGACGACCATGCCGTCCTTGTCGATTTGGGCGTAGTAGTAGCGCTGGAACGCGGTCCAGCCGCCGCCGCCGGTATCGGGCACGTGAACGTAGCCGGCTCGACCGTTCGTCATCTTGGTGACGTATCGTCGGTTATCCTCCGCCCAGGCTCGATTCCGCAGAGCGCGCTCGCTCGAGATCGGGACGACCACGACTTCTCTCGCACCGGATCCATCGGCGTTGGGTCCGATCTTCACCTTGACCTGCTTTCCGGTCTTACCTTCGAGCATTTGATAGATGTCGTTGGAGTCTTCGAGGGGCTTGCCGTCGATCGCGAAGATGTACTCGCCAGCCTTGGCGTTGACTCCGGGCTGAGCGAGGGGCGCGGTCAAGCCCGGATTCCACCGCTCGCCATCGTAGACGCGGGTGATCTTGTACTTGCCGTTCTCAAAGGAGTAGTCGGCACCCAGCAGTCCGCCGGGAACGCCGGTGATACCTGGGATGTCGCCACCCCGAGCCCACATATGGCCGATGACGATTTCGCCGAGCATGTCGGTGAACAGGTAGTTCAGATCGCCTCGCGAAGCGACTCCGGCCAGGAACGGCGCGTACCGCTTCCGCATGGCTTCTGCGTCGATTCCATGCAGGTTAGCGGCATAGAACAGGATCGGCTCGTTGTGCCAGATCTCGTTGAAGATCGACTTCCACTCGGTCTTCGGGTCGACCTTGACCTTGAGTCCGGTCAGGTCGAGTGCGCCCTGACCGGGTTGCGGCGGCATCATCGTGCTGACGATGGAGAACCCGCCTGCAGACGCCAAGAGCGCTTTCGTCCCATCGGCGCTCACGGAGATTCCGGATGCCGACGTAAACGGTCCCGACTTGCGCTCCGCCATCGTCCACTTGACGATGGTGAGGCCGGCGCCCGGTCCGAATCCTCCACCGCCGCTGCCGCGTGGCGGAGCGGTGAGGGCAAAGAAGCTCCCCGCCGGTCCTGGCTCTAAGCCCCGGTAGTCCGCGGCTCCCATCGGAAGCGCGATGATCCGGTGGTCGATGTCTTCGAGGTCGATCCCAAACTTGGGCAGCTCGGCCTTCGCAGCACCGGGTGCCGCCTTGGGAGCACCTTCCTCGTCGCTCTCAGGCTGAAGCGGGTGCGGCAGATCCTTGCGCAACACGACGCAGTACATGCTGCTGGTCACGATGGGATTGGTCAAGCTGGTCATATCCAGCCAGCTCGCGGCCGGGCCGGTGTTCGTGCTGGCGAAGAAGTACAGGTGCTTTCCGTCGCGATCGAAGATGGGGCTCTTCGCGTTCGAAAGGCCGTCCGTGATCTGCGTCTTCGTGCCCGTTTCCAGGTTGTAAAGGAAAACGGCTTGCATGTGGCTGTCGAGGTCTCTCGCCCAGGTGATCCATTTGGAATCCGGCGACCATCGCGGTCGGATGTCCACGTTCGGGTCGGTGTAGACGGCTTGGTCGATCTCGGTGTTCTTGCCAGTCGCGATATCGATCGACCAAAGCTTGTTCCGGTTGTCGGTGTAGGCGACCTTCGACGAGTCGGGCGACCACGAGGGACCGTAGTAGTAGGCTGGCGACGCGCCGAGGTCGAGCAACTTCTGCGTTCCCGTTGCCGCATCGGTCAGGGCAAGCTGCTGCTTTCCTGCTTGATCGGTGATGAACGCGATCGTCTTTCCATCGGGCGACCACGACGGGTCGCGTCGATGGACGCCTTGCTGTTCGGCGACGAGACGCGCGTCTCCCTTGGCGGCGGGGACGGTCATGACCCATCCGCGGGCCGCAACCAGCGCCCGCTGTCCGCTCGGCGAGATCGCAGCTCCGGTAATGCTGGTCCGCAAGTCTTTGAAAGCGGGCCGAACTTCGGGGAAATCGCCCTTCACGTCGATGTTTACGCGGGTGCTTTGCCGAGTGTTCAGGTCAAACAGGTGGATCGACCCGAGTTTCTCGTAGACAATCGCGCCTGGGCCCGCAGAGGCCGACTTGATGTCGAACCCCTTACCGGCAACTTCCTCGGCGACCTTCTTGGTGTTCACGTCGTAGCTGAATAGCCCGACCGGCCCCTTGGGATCCGACAAGTAGAACACCTTGTTGCCGACCCACATTGGCTGCTCGTCGTTCCAACCCTTGCGCGGGATTTCGTAGACCTTGGAGTCCGACATTCGGGCAATCCAAATCGCGTAGGCCTGGCCACCTCGGTATCGCTTCCAAGCGTCTTGCCACTTGAATCCAGCCACGTAGGCGAGTTGCTGTCCATCGGGCGAGAATGACGCCATCGTGCCCATGGGGAAGGGCAGCGGCTTAGGCACGCCGCCATTCGCATTGACCGTGAACATGCGGGGCGCGGGAATGGCGGACAGCTTGCCCGAGGCCATGACGATGGACTTCCCGTCGGGAGTCCAGCCAAGCGCGCGGTCCTGGTCGGGGTGATAGGTGATGCGCTTCGGAATACCGCCGTCAGCCGACACCGTGAAGATGTCCGTATTCCCATCGTATTGGCCAGTAAAGGCGATCGTCGAGCCGTCGGGAGAGAAGATGGGCTCCGATTCGATGCCCGGCGACGAAGTCAAACGGACGGCGTCACCGCCCGACCGCGGAACCCACCAGAGGTCCCCCGCGAACTTAAAAACGATCTTAGTCGCACTGAGCGTCGGCTGTTGAAGCAGCAAGGGATTTGGCCCGGCATCGAAATCGGCTTGCCCAGCAAGGAGCATGAGAGGAAGCATCACCATTACGATGCTATGTTAGCCGACCCCGATCCCCGTGCCCCAACGCTCTAGGGCAAACCGCCCGCGCGAAGCAGGCTCACCAGCTACAATACACCCGTGACCGCCGCTGCTGAAATCGATGTCCTGATCCGGGCCAAGTATCCGATCCTCTACCTCGTCTCCTGGGAGGAGCGGCGCGTCGAGGAGCAGCTCGGGCAGTTGGCCAAGGGCCTCAACCGCACGCTACACACGTGGACGCTCACTCAGGGCATGAAGCCGCCGGTCACTCGCACGAGTGGGCCCGCGAAGCCCACCACGCTCCCCGGCGAGCTCGAAGCCCTGGCCCTAATCTACGAGGCCGCCGAGTTCACGGTGTTCCTCCTCAAGGATTTCCACCCGTACATGAAGGACCCGCGGGTGATCCGCCTCATGCGCGACCTCGCTTTGCGGTTGCGCGGTCGCTCTCAGACGCTCATCCTGCTTGGCCCCACCCTGGTCTTACCCACCGAACTCGAGAAGGACGTGACCGTCGTCGAGTTTCCGCTGCCGACCGCGAAAGACATTGAAGAGACCCTCGACAAGTGCATCACCGCGGTAAAGGAGAACCCGAACGTCACCACCAAGATGAAGCCTCGTGAGAAGGAGATCATAATCAAGTCGGCGCAAGGGCTCACCTTGGATGAAGTTGAGTCGGTGTTTGCGCGCAGCCTCGTTGAAAAGAAGAAGTTCGACGTCGAGGTTGTGCTCGAAGAGAAGAAGCAAATCGTGCGCAAGTCCGGTCTGCTGGAGTACTACCCGACCCAAAACAAGATGACCGACGTGGGCGGCATGGAACTGCTCAAAGACTGGCTTGAGAAGCGCACAGACGCATTTACCGACAAGGCCAAGAAGTTCGGAATTCCCGCGCCCAAGGGCATCTTGCTGCTCGGAGTGCAGGGTTGCGGAAAGTCGCTCCTCGCAAAGGCGGTGGCCGCCGAGTGGGCCTTGCCGATGCTGAAGCTGGACGTCGGCCGCATCTTTGGCTCGTTGGTCGGCCAGAGCGAGGAGAACATTCGCAAGGCGATCCGCGTTGCGGAGTCGGTCGCGCCGTGTATCTTGTGGGCCGATGAGCTTGAGAAGGGATTCGCTGGCGTTGGCGGCTCGGGTGTCAGCGACAGCGGTACGACCGCCCGCGTCTTTGCGACGTTCCTCACCTGGATGCAGGAGAAGACCAAGCCCGTGTTCCTCGTAGCAACCGCGAACGACGTGTCGGCGCTTCCGCCGGAAATGCTGAGAAAGGGACGCTTCGACGAGATCTTCTTCGTCGACCTTCCCGACGCCGATGAGCGCGTACAGATCTTCGAAATCCACCTGAAGAAGCGAGGGCGAGACCCCAAAGCGTACGAGTTGCAGGCGCTGGCGGCGGCGACGAAGGGTTACAGCGGAGCGGAGATCGAGCAGATTGTGGTCGGCGCGCTTTATCCGGCGTTCGACGCGGGCCGCGAGCTGTCGCAAGACGATCTCCTTGGCGAAGCGAGGGCGGTCGTTCCGCTTAGCGTGATGATGCGGGAAGAGATCGACGAGCTGCGCCACTGGGCGGCCCAGCGAACTCGCCCGGCGAGTGACCGAAAGGGGGATTAGCGCCCGCAGCAAGCCATGATTGTCGAGCTTTCGGTCGAGAACGTTGCCATTATCGAGCGGTCTCAACTGCGCTTCGGGCCGGGGTTCACGGTGCTCACCGGGGAGACCGGCGCCGGCAAGTCGTTGCTGATCGATGCGATCGAACTGGTGCTCGGCGAGCGAGCCGACTCGGACTTGGTGCGCTCGGGTGCGGCACGGGCGGTGGTTTCGGCCGTGTTCGATTTCTCGAATCACGCTGATCTTCGCGCGCTTGCGGCCGAGCAAGGGCTAGACCTCGAAGATGGGTTGCTTTACGTTCAGCGTGAAGTCTCGGCGGAAGGGCGCTCGAACTGTCGAGTCGGCGGCAAGCTGACTCCGGTATCGGCACTGAAAAAGCTGGGGCAGCGACTCGTGGACCTGCACGGCCAGCACGATCACCAGAGCCTGCTGCATCCTGACCGGCACGGGGAGTTCCTCGACGGCTGGATCGGCGAGCCGGTTCCCCAGCTGAAGCAGCAGGTGGCGGGCGCGTTTCGTGCGTGGTCCGAGGCGAAGCAAGACCTGGCCGCCTTGCAGCGCGGGTTACGCGAGCGCGAGCAACGCATCGACATGCTGCGGTTCCAAGTGGACGAAATCCGCCAGGCCGAGCCGCTTGTCGGAGAGTTTGAGGAGCTGGAAGCGAGGCTGAGTCGACTGCAGCATGCCGAGAAGCTTGCGGAAGCGGTTTACGGAGCGCTGGATCAACTGGCCGAGCAGGAGCGGTGCGCGCTGGACTTGGCTGGCGGAAGTCTGCGCAGTCTGGAGTCGGTCCAGCGCTTTGATCCCGATCTGGAGCCGATCGCCGAGACCGTGCGCTCGGCCTGGGTTGGGCTCGATGAGGCCATCCGGTCGCTCCGCGCCTACGGCGACCGCCTAGAGGTCGAGCCGGGCTTGCTCGAGGCGACCGCAGAGCGGCTCGATCTCCTGCGGCGACTGCGGCGCAAGTACGGCGAGGACGAGGCGGCCGTGCTCGAGTTTCTCGCGGAGGCGGAGCGCGAACTGGAACTGCTGACCGATCATGAGCAGAGCATCGAAAAGCTGGAGCGGGAAGCCCTGGTGGCGGAGGAGCGGCTGAGGGCGGCAGCTGCTGCCTTGACCGCCGCTCGCCAGGCTCGTTCGGGTGAGTTTGCCGAACGCGTGGCCGAGCAGCTGCACGACTTGGCGATGGAGAAGGCGCGCTTCGAAGTGCGGATCGGCGAGCGCCCGGCGGATGCCGATGGGGCGGACGCCATCGAGTTCTTCTTTTCGGCCAATCCTGGCGAGCCGGAGCGTCCCCTCGCGAAGATCGCCAGCGGCGGGGAAGTGTCAAGGGTGATGCTGGCGATCAAGACGGCTCTGGCAGGACGAGCGGGAGTGCCGACGCTGATCTTCGACGAGGTCGATGCGGGGCTGAGTGGGCGGGCAGCCGCGGTCGTCGCGCGGAAACTGGAGGCTCTCGCAGAGCACTATCAGGTTCTGGCGATCAGCCACCTGCCGCAGATCGCGAGCCGTGCGACAACCCACTTTCGCATCGAGAAGCAAGAGCGCGACGGCCGCGTACTCACTCACGTTCGCGGGCTAGAGGGCTCGGAGCGGGTCGAAGAGATCGCGCGGATGCTGGCGGGCGAGGATGTCAGCGAGTCGGCCTTGGCCAATGCGCGGGATCTGCTAGCGCGATAGAGGGCCAAAGGACCGGAAAGTGAACCTAAGGGCGGTATCCTGAAGGAGTGCCGAAGACCGTTTCACGCCGATCCGTGCTGCGCGCATTGGGCGCGGGCCTGATTGCGGGCTCGGCTTCTCCCTCCATCGCAAAAAGCTACGCGCACCATGTGGAGTTGAACGCGCGGACGCTGACTCTGCCTAACTGGTCCGCTGATGGGTTCCGACTTGCCTTCCTATCGGATTTGCACATGAACAGTGCGGCAAAGTTGCAGCGGGCGCGCGAAGCCGCGCGGCTGGCGATTTCTGCCGAACCCGACGTGATCATCTTGGGTGGCGACTACCTGGACCTTCGGCACCCAAGCATCGTGCAGAATGTCGCAACGTTTCTGGCCGAGTTTCGCGAGGCTCGCTGCCCAGTCGTGGCGGTGATGGGCAATCACGACTACTGGTCGGGCGCCGCCCGCCCGCTGCTGGAGGAGTTCAGCCGCAGCCCAGTGCGCATGCTCCGCAACGATTTGTTTGAAGTTGAAGGCGTAACCTTGGCCGGAATCGACGATGCGATCGAGGGACGGCAGCGCATGGACTTCTTTCCGAAAGGTCGGGTTTCTCCATCGATCATTTCGGTGTTTCACGAGCCTGATTTCGTTCGCGAGATGCCCGATCACGTCAGCCTGCAGATCTCCGGGCACAGCCATGGCGGCCAGGTTTGTCTGCCATTCGGAGCCCCGCTCTACACTCCGTTTGGTGCAAGGGACTACACCGCCGGTTTCTATCGGAAGGCGCGGGTGCCCGTGTTCGTCACTAGGGGCGTAGGAACGACTGGCCCTGACTTCCGCGTGTTCTGCGCTCCCGAAGTAAGCGTGCTAACCCTGAGAGGGGCGGCTTGAAGAAACTCCTAGGGCTCGGGCTCGGTCTGGGCGCGGTCGGCATCGGATGGCTGGCCTATGGGGCGTTGGTCGAGGCGAAGCGTCTGACCGTCGAGCGCCGCACCTTGCGGCTTCCAAGGTGGCCTCGCCGGCTCGATGGCTATACCATCGCCGTACTTGCCGACCTGCACGTTCGCGATGAGTACTCGGTCGAGCTGGCCCGCCGTGCGGTCGAACTCGCGCTGGACGAGAATCCAGATATGGTGGTTCTTCCTGGTGACCTAGTGGGCCATTGGTTGCCAGAGTCCCCGTGGTTGCTGGAAGCCGTGCTGGAGCCGCTGCTGCTCATGGGCGGCTCGGCGATCGCCATTCCCGGCAACCACGAGTATTGGGGGGGCGATGCGTCGTTACTCGCGCCGATCCTCGACGAACTCAACATTCGATATCTGCGCAATGAGGTCTACGGCCACGCTGGGATTAACTGGGTGGGCATCGACTCGCTGAATGCTCAACAAGCGAACCCGGGTGGACCGCTGTCCGAGGCGCTGCTCGAAGATGATCCGGTAGTGGTGCTGTGGCATGAACCCGACGCGGTGGATCTGCTCCCTGCCGGAGCGGACCTGATGATCGCCGGCCACAGCCACGGCGGCCAATGGCGCTTCCCCTGGGGATGGACACCGATGACTACTCGTAACGGGGAGAAGTACGTCGAGGGATTCTTCCCGAATGCGCCGACGCCGCTTTATGTGTCACGGGGTGTCGGCACCACCGGCCCGCCCGCGAGACTCGGGGTCTTGCCTGAGGTGTCGATTCTTCGGTTGGTCTCGGGCTAGCCGACCTTCTTCCAGACGACCTGTGGCTTGCTGCCCGTGAGGGGGAGGGAATAGAGTTTGTCGCCCTTCCACATGAGCTTGGCGATCCGGGTGGAGGCGGGCATCTTGGCCACCTCTTTCTCGGTCTTGCCGACCATTTCCTTCACGGTGAGCGTCACCACTTTGCCATCGTAGGTGTAGGTGCCGAACATGACTTGTCCGAGCAAGACCGAGCCGAAGGTCTTGTCCTTGTGCAACTTCAGCGAGCCAGTAGCGATTCGCGCTTTGGCGGCGCGGACCGTCTTGGCCTCGCTGGGACTGAGTTTGCCGTGTTGGATCCCAGGCTTCCAGACACCGACCACGCTTTTCGTGGCGGCTTGGCCAGCCATCACAGCGGCGACAAAGGCCGCGCCAAACAGAAATCTCGAGTACCGCATCGCTATAGAGATGGTTGGCGGGCGCGAAGTCGATGCTCCCGGCAAGACCACCGGTTGTCGGTAAGATAAGATCGTTGGATGAAGCGCCGAGAATGGAGCGGGTGATCGAGTACCTGACGCCGGAAGAGGCCGACCGGCGCGACCGCGAGTTCTATGCCTCCCTCACGCCTCAGGAGAGGCTGGAGATTCAGGCAACGCTGATCAAGAACTACTATGGATTTGCATCCCGATTGGAGCGAGTTCTTACGGTTGCTGAACTCCCACAGCGTTGAGTTCCTCATCGTAGGTGCCCACGCGTTGGCCTTACACGGACATCCGCGTATGACCGGTTATCTTGACTGTTTCGTGGGAGCCGGGCGCGAGAACGTAGAACGGTTGTTCAGTGCCCTCGTTGAGTTCGGATTTGGGCAGCAACTCCCACCTGTGGAGGACTTTCAACGGTCGCACAAAGTTCTCATGATGGGAAGATTGCCCCTGCGGATCGATGTGCTGAACCACATTGACGGTGTCAACTTTGAGGAAGCCTGGTCCCGACGGGTGATCGGAGTTCTGGGAGATGTTCGCGTTGCCTTCATCTCACGCAAGGACCTGATCCGGAACAAGCGTGCCTCAGGACGAATCAAAGATCAAGCTGACGTCGAGTCGCTCGAATCCTGAGATTCCCGAAAATCCCTTGGCAAACGGTTGATACCGGGCGTCTGACGAGGGTAATATGGAGGTTCGCGCGCCCCTGCCTTTCCCCCGCAACCAGATTCGATGAACCTATTGTCGGTTGCTCCGTGGAACGATCAGGGTCGGCTCAGAACCCATTATGGCCGACGTTAGTCTCTTCGACAAAATCCGCATCGGAATCGCCAGCGCTCAGGACATCCTGAGTTGGTCTCACGGGGAAATCAAGAAGCCGGAGACCATCAACTACCGAACCTTCAAACCCGAACGCGATGGCTTGTTCTGCCAGCGCATCTTCGGCCCGGTCAAGGACTGGGAATGCGACTGCGGCCGCTACAAAAAGATCAAGTACAAGGGCATTGTCTGCGAGCGCTGCGGCGTCGAAGTTACGCGCAGCAAGGTTCGCCGCGAGCGCATGGGCCACGTGGAGTTAGCCGCGCCCGTCTGCCACATTTGGTATCTGAAGGGCGTTCCCTCGCCGCTGTCGCTGATCCTTGATATCTCGCCGCGTCTGCTCGAGAAGGTCATCTACTTCGCCAGCTTTATCATCATCGACATCGATCAGCACGCGATCAACGAGAAGCTGCCCGCCATTCGGCAGGCGGTTGAAGCCGAGAAGCAGTCGCTGATGCTGCAGATGCGAGAACTCGAAGAGGAGAGCTTCCAGCGCCTCGTCGAGGAGCTCGGCGGCAACCCGGACGAGTACGACGAGTTCACCGCTCGCGAGCGCGCCAAGGCGATCAACGATCGCATCAAGGCCGAGTACCGCGACGCGGATGAGCGCCTGAAGGATCTCGACCTTGCGGTTGACCTCTTGGGCAAGCTCGAGCGCAACCAGCTCATCGATGAGGACAAGTACCGTGCCGTCAGCAAGATGCTCGACGCGATCGGTGCCCGTCTCCGCGAGGATCTCCGCGTCCTGCTGCGCGCCAACATTGGTGCCGAGGCGATCAAGGAACTCCTCGTTCGTGTGGACCTTGAGAAGCTTTCCCGCGAACTGCGCCAGGAGATCATCACGACGACCTCGCAGAAGCGAGCGCGCGCGATCAAGCGTTTGGAGATCACCGACGCGCTGATCAACTCGAAGAGCCGTCCCGAGTGGATGATCCTCGACGTGGTGCCGGTCATCTCGCCCGAGCTTCGCCCGATGGTCCAGTTGGACGGCGGCCGCTTTGCGACCTCCGACCTCAACGACCTCTATCGTCGCATCATCAACCGCAACAACCGACTCAAGAAGATCATGGAAATCCATGCGCCGGAGTCGATCATCAACCACGAAAAGCGGTTGCTGCAAGAAGCGGTGGATGCCCTTATCGATAACGGTCGCCGAGCGCGACCGGTCGTCGGTTCCAACTCTCGCCCGCTGAAGTCGCTCAGCGACATGTTGAAGGGTAAGGAGGGCCGCTTCCGAAAGAACCTCCTCGGTAAGCGTGTCGACTACTCCGGCCGTTCGGTCATCGTCGTCGGGCCTCACCTCAAGCTTCACCAGTGCGGTCTCCCGAAGGAGATGGCGCTCGAGCTGTTCAAGCCGTTCGTGATGAAGACGCTGGTCGAAAAGAAGATCACGCAGAACATCAAGACCGCGAAGCGCATGATCGACCGCATGCACCCGGCGGTGTGGGACGGCCTCGAAGAGGTGATCCGAGAGCATCCTGTGCTCCTCAACCGTGCGCCTACCCTGCACCGACTCGGCATCCAGGCGTTTGAGCCGATCCTCGTCGACGGCAAGGCGATCCAGGTTCACCCGCTCGTGTGTCACGCGTTCAACGCCGACTTTGACGGCGACCAGATGGCCGTCCACGTGCCGCTCAGCCAGGAAGCCCAGGCCGAAGCGCGTGTGCTCATGCTGTCGACGCAGAACCTGTTCTCGCCCGCCGACGGCAAGCCGACGGTTGCGCCGATTCAGGACATCGTTCTTGGTTGCTACGCGCTCACCTTCGTAAGCAAGGCCGGCCTCGCCAAGCTCGAAGAGCAGGAGCAACTTCACGCTCAGGATCCGGAGAAGAATCCGGCGCCGCGTGTGTTTGCCAGCTTCGAAGAGGTGCTTTACGCATTCGAGTCGCCCGGGTTGGAGCAGCGTATTGGTCTCAACGATCCGGTCAAGATTCGGATTCGTCGCCCCGTCTTCCGGCCCGACGATGAGGTGGACTACCGCGATCCGAAGAATGGTCAGGAGTATCGATACGAGACCATCGCCGATGAAGAGGGCGAAGAGCGCCGCGAACTGCGGCCGCTTGAGATGGAGTGGGAGACCATCATCCGACAGGTGACCCCTGGCCAGTTGATCTTCAACGAGGTGCTCCCGTATCCGTTGAAGCACTCGGACCAGTTCCTCACCATGGAGCTCGCCAAGCGATACCTGCCCGAGACCATCATCCAAACGCACAAGCGCGTGGGGGTCGGCGGCACGATCAAGCTGGTCGATGACCTGAAGGATCTTGGCTTCAAGTGGGCCACGCGGTACGGGATTTCGATCTCGATCACCGACATGGACCCGCCGGAGCGGCGCGAAGAAATGATCAAGGAAGCGGATGACCGCTCGACCAAGATCACGCAGCAGTTCCGCCGAGGAATGCTCACCTATAACGAGATGACCCAGCGGCTCATCGAGCTGTGGACCAAGACCTACGACGAGATCGGTAAGGAGATCAGCAACGGTCTGACCCAGATGAACCCGCTCTCGATCATCACGGTCTCCGGTGCGCGTGGTTCGATCAAGCAGCTGGCGCAGCTCGCCGGTATGCGCGGCCTCATGTTCAACCAGTTCAACGAGGTTATCTACGAGCTCCCGGTCAAGAGCTCGTTCCACAAGGGCCTCAACATGCTGGAGTACTTCGTGACTACGCACGGTGCTCGTAAGGGTCTGGCCGATACGGCGCTTCGAACCGCCGACGCCGGCTACCTCACGCGGCGACTCGTGGACGTTTCCCAGGACGTGATCATTCGTGGCCACGACTGCGGAACGACCGAGGGTGCACAGGTCCACCGGATCATCGCCGAAGGCGAGACGATCGAGCACGTGGGCGAGCGCATGTACGGCCGCGTCTCGTTGAGCACGCTCAGCGATCCCGAGACGGGGGAAGTCATCGTCGAGTTCGACCAGATGGTCACGCAGGATCAAGCCAAGCTGATCACCAAGGCGGAGCAGGCGTTCCACGATGCGTTCGAGGCGGCAGCGTCCGATGAGGAGCGCGAGAAGATCGTTGAGAAGTACCGGAACGCCGGATTCGACCTTAACGATCACAACCTGCTGATCTCGATGACGCGTAGCCCGCTTTCATGCGAAATGGAGCAGGGAATCTGCGCGAAGTGCTACGGGATCGACCTCTCGACGAACAAGCTCGTCGAGGTCGGTGTTGCGGTGGGCATCATCGCTGCGCAGTCGATCGGTGAACCTGGAACGCAGCTAACGATGCGTACGTTCCACACGGGTGGTGTTGCCGGTGCGAAGACCATTGCAACCACGAACCAGTATAAGACCGGTAAGTTCATCCGCCAGTTCATGGAGGACTTCGCGACCGCGACCGAGACCGATCTGAAGCAGTTCGACGCTTCGAAGTTGCTCGAATCGCAGGAACAGGCGGTCAAGGCGATGTTCATGGGTGGAGTCAACGAGGCGCCGCTCGTGATCAACGAAGAAGATCCGAAGGCGAAGAAGAAGACGGAGCGCCAGACCAAGGCCGCGCTCAAGGCCGCCGAAAAGGCCGACAGCGACTCGCGAAAGCAATGGGAGCGCGCTCGAAAGACGTTCTTCTACGCTTGGACGGGTTCTGCAAGCGGTATCGTCCGCGTCGAGGAAATCTTCGAAGCACGACGCCAGCCGCGAGGTAAGGCCATCATCTGCCCGGTGACGGGTCTGGTCCGCGACATCACGGAGTCGAGCTACGGCCGCTGGGTGATTATCGAGGCGACCGTTCCGACCACTGGCCCGATCAAAGATGCTTATGTGGCGGATTCTCAACCGGGCTGGACCGGCGAGATCGATCCTGCGGTTGAGAAGCTGTTCGGCCAGAAGATGACGACGGCGACCGTTTCGGTCCTGCGAAAGCATGGCGTCGAAAAGGTCCTGATCTACTACCCGATCCTCGTTCCGCCGCTCGGCCGCCTTCCGGTGGTCAAGGGTGGCAAGGTTATCAAGGGTGACCCGCTCACCGAAGGTCCTCGCGATCCGCACGAGGTTCTCGAGCTCGCGGGCGCCGCGGCGGTCTACGACTACTTCGTCGAAAACCTGCAGGCGGTGTATAAGTCGCAGGGCGTCGATATCAACGACAAGCACATCGAGGTCATCATCCGGCAGATGCTGCGCAAGCGGCAGATCAAGGAGCCGGGCGACACTCCGTTCCTCCCTGGGCAAATCGTCGATCGGTTCGCTTTCCAGCGCGCCAACGATGCTGTCCGCGAGTTGATCCACGCCGGCAAGAAGATCAAGTACATCGATCCGATCACCGGTGAAAACGTCGAGCGCGATCCGAAGGAAGCGACGGCGACTTGGATCTTGCTCGGTATTACGGAAGCCTCGCTTGCGACGGACTCGTTCCTGTCGGCGGCGTCGTTCCAGAAGACCACGCGCGTCCTTACCGAGGCCGCGGTGCGCGGCAAGAAGGATCAGCTCGTTGGACTCAAGGAGAACGTCATCATCGGCCGCCTCATCCCGTCCGGTACGGGTGTGAAGCAGTATCGATCGGTCGCGATCGATGTTCAACGAGGCCCGGCATGGGCTGAGCAGTCGCTCACCGCGCTGGTCGAAGGTGACGAGGAAGAACTGGGCGGTTTCGACGACCTGAGCTTCCCGTCTCTGGCCGACATGGCGGCGGACGAGGAGTTCGGCGGCGAAGTCGAGACCAAGGAGTAACGACGCGACGCTACGACGTGTGCGCTCGAGGGCGGTGGACATGAGCCGCCGCCCTCGTTCTGTTTGGAATGGGCAATAGAGAGCATGAAGCGACTGGCGAAGGTGTTTCAGAAGTACATCGACCAGCAGACCACGCTGCCGCGATTCTTGGAGCAGCTGGAGCTTGAGAAGGAGCGCGCATGGTCGGATCTTCGTCTGTGGTGGCGCTCGGCTGAAGCCTTCGATACCGTGTGGGATGACTTAGGCGGCTTCGATGAAGTCGAGTTTGAGCGGCGCGTCTCCGATGCCTTCTACATCGGCTACAGCACCATCGTGCGCCGATGTCTCGATCCGATCTTCAAGCGGCCGACTCATGAGTTTCCGGAGCTTGCCCACGTTATCAAGAAAGTGGAACCCCTGCTTCTGAGCGATATTCGAGAACGGCTACGCCATGCAGAGACCATCGAGGAGGTGTACTACTGCCTTGGCGACGATCACACCCACTGGCTCGTCGCGTATCTGGTGGATAGCCTGGGTGCAGAAATCGCGCACTGAGACTCCATGAGAGAGTACTGGTAGGAATGCGGTAAGGAGTTGAGGCTCGCGCCTTGTATACTGATCTTGATGGATCGCCTTCTCCTTGGACTCGTTGGTTTGAGCGTTACCGCCGTGGCTCAGGCTAATCTGCTGTACACCTTTGACACGGATAATCAAGGCTGGAAGCAGGCGGACTTCAACCCGGCGACCCTGACTCTGACCGAAGTAGGCCCAGCGACATGGAATCCGGCGGGACACATCGAGGGGCCCGATTTTGCCGGTTGGGCGTTCCACGTCAGTCCGCTCTTGGCGGGCGGGTATGGCCTGGCCACGGAGATTCGCTTCAACTACTCAGCCGACTTTGCCGATGCCTTTGCGTATCCGTTCATTGTGCTTGCCTCGGGTACCGGCGCAATCTATCAGGAGGTCGCTCCTCCCGCGGATGGCCAGTTCCACACTTACGCCTTCGATCTCACTACCGTGGGCAGTTGGAAGTACGGAGACAACGGCGGCCTGCGCGACGCAACGATGGGCGACATTGCCAACGTTCTCGGCGGACTGCAGCGGATCGGAATCAATGCCGATGTGGCGTCGGGCGGCGACTTTACGCGAGTGGATAACGTTCAGCTGACCGCCGTGCCAGAGCCGGCGACGATGGCCGCGGTTAGCTTGGGCGTGGCGGCTCTCTTGCGACGACGCACGCGCTGATCTCTCTCCCTAGAAAGCCCCTCCTCTCCAAGGAAAGGAGGGGCTTTCTAGTGCTTACCGATACGTGTAGTCGCCGTTGTGGGCGTCGTCGATGTACTTCGCGAGCAGCGCCACCGAGGCGTCCATATCGTCCATATGCACCGTTTCGTTGACCGTGTGGATGTACCGCGTCGGAATCGATAGCGTGAACGACGGGATGCCGCCGTGCAACCGTTGCACCCCGCCCGCGTCGGTGCCGCCCGCAGGCAAGATTTCGATCTGATACTTGATGCCGTGCTGCTCCGCCAGCGTTCGGAAGTGGGAGACCACCTTCGGATGGCAGATCAGCGAGGAGTCCATGATTTTGATCGCCGTGCCTTCTCCGAGCTTCGTCACGTGATCCTGCTCTGGGATGCCCGGGATGTCGTTCGCGAGGGTCACGTCGATGGCCACGCAGATGTCGGGCTTGATCGCCCAACCGGCGGCGGTCGCCCCACGGAGGCCGATCTCCTCCTGGACGGTCGCGATGCCATGAACCTCGACCTGCGGGTTGCTCGCGGCCTTCATCGCCTCGATCATCACATACACCGCGGCGCGGTCGTCCATCGACTTGCACGTCGCGAGCTTGCCCATCGTCTGCAGGGTCCGATTCATGGTGACCATGTCGCCGAGCGAGACCTGCGCCCTCGCTTCGTCACCGCTGAGGCCGACATCCACAAAGAAGTTCTCGATCGCCACGCTCTTGGAGGCTTCCTCGGGCGTCAGCATGTGCTTCGGCTTGCGGCTCGCCATCAGAACGCCGTTGAGCACGCCGTTCTTGGTGTGGACGAACACGCGCTGACTCGCCATCTGGTTGGGGTCCCATCCGCCGAGCGGCTGAAGGCGAAGGAATCCCTTGTCATCGATGAACTTCACCATGAAGCCGATCTCATCCATGTGGGCGGCGATCATCAGCTTCTTCGACCCGCCCCGATTGCGGACGCAGTGGAGATTGCCCATCGTGTCCGTCGAGAACTCACAGATGCCCGAAAGTTCTTCGCGAACGATGTCGCGGATCGCGTCTTCCATGCTGGGCACGCCGTGGGCTTCAGTGAGTCGTCGAAGCAAATCGATGTTCATGCAAAAGGTTTACCCGCTGCGCTGAGTTTCGAGTTCAGTAGGCGGAGATGCCGTGGATGCGGAGTCCCGCCAAGGTGCTCAGCGCCCGCACTCGGATGGACTTGACTTCCGCGTCATTGCCCAGCGGGATGAGCTGCGCCCCAAAGCCGTTCTCGCGAGGGCCAGAGAGCACCTCGCGGCGATCGGAGGGCGTGCGAACGTTGACCCCGTACAGCAAACGGCGGCTGACGACCGTTCCGTCGGCGAGTTCGATCTCGAGATCGGCCACAGGGTCGCGCTCGTCGCTCATCTGTTGGGCGTCTACCGCCAGCGCGAGCATCTGCCCCTTCAGCCCATCAGTCTCGATCTCATACTCCGTGGGAAGAGCCGATCCGCCCGGGGTCGCCAGGCTCAACATCGCCCACGGCTCCGAGAAGATTCGGAAGGAGAGATCGCCGATTCGCAAGGTGCGCCCTCCTTCGACCGCTGAGCCCGGCATCGGGCGCAGGGGGCTGGGTTCACGATAAAACATCCGGGCGAGGACCTCGTTCGGGTCGTACTCGAGTTCGTCCAGCCGTTCTCGGCGGCCCGACCACGCATAGTCGGCGGCAAGCACCAGCGCGGCATACTGTCGCCACTCGCGGTGCATGTTCTCCTCGCTGTGCTCATAGCCGGCCCACGTCGTCTGCAGATAGCCTGCACCAGCCCGGTAGGCCGCTTGCGTAAATCCGGCGATGTTGTCGGGGTTGAACCAGCCGCTGCCGATTGGGCGAAATCCCTCATCCTTCCACAGGTTCAGGGACCAAAGGAAGCGGTCGGGACGGAAGTCGTTCTTGTAATGCCAGTCGGCGATGAGTGCCCCGGGCGGCAGTGCATCGCGGCGCCGCTTGGCGTGGTACGGATCGTCGCCGAGCGCAGCATCGATCGCCTGCCCCGGAGCGAGGCCCTGATCGCCCCAGGCCATGAACTCCACGCGTCGCCGCTGGGAGATCTCTTTGAGGATCGGAACCGCCTTCTCCCAGATCTCGGTCGCAAACGCGGGGTTCTTGGCCATCCCACGGTTCGAAAACTCATCCAGTCCAAAGTGGACGATCTTCGGCTTGAGCAAGTCAATGGCTTCGTCCCACAACGTCTTGAGCGCTTCAGCGCTTTCCTTCTTCCGGGGATCGATGGTGTAGGGGACGCCGGGGTTGATCGCCAGATCGAGGTTCTGTCCGTTATTGAAGAACCACTCCATGTGGCCAAGGCTTTGGATGAGCGGGATCGGCTCGATGCCCATTCGCCGGTACATGTCGAACACCGCCTTGACGTCCTCGCGGGAGTTCCAGAGCGGCCCGTGAATCTTGGGCTGCGATTGCCACTGGGTGCGTTCACATTGGATAACGACGTGGTTGAACCGAAGCGGACCGACAACGCGCTCGGCCAGACGCGATTGATAGTCGCGCATCTCAGGACCGCCAAACACATGAACACCTCGCCAACCCACCGACGGCCAATCGCGGAGCGTCCCGCTGGGGAACCACAGCTTCCCATCCTTGGCGAAAGCCTGAGAGGCCAGCACCCGCAGGGCGTGGCGCAGGCCGGTCAAGTCTTGGCCCCAGACGATGATGTTCTTCTTGTTGGCCCGAATCTCGAACCCTTCCGCCGGTAAACCGATGTTCTCGACCCTACAGTAGATGTTCGGGTCCGTCGAGCGGATGACCTGCAAGTCGGGCACGATCCAGTTTCGCTGGATGGCCCGCAGGAACTCCTGCTTCGCCGAGCTGATGGACTCAGGAACATCGAGGCGCAACTCGTCGCCGATCAAGAAGGGCTCGTCGCGATTGAAGAGGTGTTGCTTCGGCTTGGGGACGATGGGCTCGTCAACGTCGTGCACAAATCGAGCGACAGGCATGGGGGCGCCGCGCACCGTCTTGGTGACCTTGCGGCCCACCGCGGCCGCGGGCTCGAGTTCATATTCGACGTCGAGCTTGGCCGGCGTTCCGCGGCGAACTTCCATGCCGGGATGCCCGATCCACAGCAACTCTCGGCCCTCGGCCCACCGCTGTGCATAGCCGCGGGCGTCATAAAGGGTCAATGTCGGCGAGGCGCTGCGAACTCGCACCCGCCCGATGGGACTGTTAAAGAGCGCTTCAGCGAACCCGCTGCCATACTTGCGCGCGTCCAGCGTATCTTGGGGATACGTGTAGGGTATCAGCGGACGCGAGGGCCGTTGATCGAGCAGTAGCGACCCGTTCTGGAATCCGCGGGCCCACAGCAGCCCCGCCGCGACTTCCACCCGTACCGGTCGATCGCCGTTCCAGTTGAACTCATACTGTACGCGAAGGCGGTTCGCTAGCCGGGTGTATCGCGTCGATCCAAACGCGCGACCGTCGCCGCTGCGAAAGGAGACTCGGTAGCCGTCGGGCAGGGTCTCGAACTGCTGCTGGTTGTTCTGCGAACTGTAGTGGCCCCGCGACCAATCCGGCTCGTAGTATTGAAACCAGCTTCCCCGAACGACCGGCACCCCACTCATACGCAGAGTCATGCCCGTGCCTGAGCGCACGTCGTACTCCATCGCCGGGGGGATCGCCGCGATCGATATCCCGGCGACGATGCTCGCGAGCATAGGCATAGTTTAACTCGTTTGAAGCAACCCCGGCCTTTGGCGGGATGCCATAATTGAGCTTCCCCCACCACAAAACGTGGCGGCCCGCCCATGAGTGACCCGATTCTGACCGAGACCCAGCGCCGCCGCACGTTTGCGATCATCTCGCACCCCGATGCGGGAAAAACCACCCTCACCGAGAAGCTCTTGCTCTATGGCGGTGCGATCCAACTCGCCGGCTCGGTCAAGGCGCGCAAGAATCAGCGCAAAGCCACCTCGGACTGGATGGAGATGGAGAAGGAGCGCGGCATCTCGATCACCTCGACCGTGCTCCAGTTCGAGTACCAAGACCACGTTCTGAACTTGCTCGACACCCCCGGGCACAGCGACTTCAGCGCCGATACGTACCGCACCTTGACCGCCGCCGACAGCGCGGTCATGCTCATCGATAATGCGAAGGGCGTCGAAGCCCAAACGAAGAAGCTGTTCGCCGTCTGCCGCCAGCGCGGGATTCCCATCTTCACGTTTGTCAACAAGATGGATTATCCCGGCTTGGGCCCGTTAGCTCTGCTCACCGAGATCGAGGACGTCCTCGGGATCCGAAGCGTGCCGATGAACTGGCCAGTGGGTGACGGACAAGATTTCCAGGGCGTGTTTGACCGAGAGACGCGCACGATGCATCTGTTCGAGAAGACCGCGCACGGAGCGAGTCGAGCAACCGTGGAGCGCGTTTCGATCGACGACCCATCGTTGCCTGGTCGGATGGGTAAGGCTGCCTACGATCAACTGGTCGAAGATCTCGAACTACTCGAGATCGCGGGCGACTCGTTTGACATTGAGCGAGTGCTCAAAGGCGAGCTCACCCCGGTGTTCTTCGGCTCGGCCATCACCAACTTCGGCGTCGAGCTCTTCCTCCAGCGATTTCTGGCGGTCGCTCCGACGCCTCAGCCGCGCCTTGCGAGCGGGGTACCGATCACCTCCGAACAACCCTTCAGCGGCTTCGTGTTCAAGATTCAGGCGAACATGGACCCGAACCACCGTGACCGCATCGCTTTCCTGCGGGTCGTCAGCGGACGGTTCGAGAAGGACATGGAGGCGATGCACACGCGCACCGGCAAGCGGCTGCGCCTGACACGGCCCCAACGGCTCTTCGCCCAAGACCGCGAGACGGTGGAAGAGGGTTATCCGGGCGACATCATCGGCCTCACGAACGTAGGTGCATTCCAGCTCGGCGACACGCTTTCGGCGGGTGAGAAAATCGCATTCGACGAGGTTCCCGCATTCCCTCCCGAGACCTTTGCCATGATCCGCAACAAGGACGCGGGCCGGCTGAAGCACTTCGAGAAGGGCATCACTCAGCTGTGCGAGGAGGGTCTCGTCGACCTTTTCTGGGACACCCGAGCGGCGCGACGCGAGCCGATGCTCGGCGCGGTGGGCCGGCTGCAGTTCGAGGTAGTCCAACATCGACTGGGCATCGAATACGGGGTGCCGACCCTACTAGAGCCTCTTCCCTTCGAGTTCGTCCGATGGATCGACGGCCCGCAAGAAGTCATCCGCGCGATCTACTGGGGCGACTACGCTCGTCCCGCCGAAGACGCCTACGGCAACCTGGTCGTGCTGTTCTCCAGTGCCTGGGCGATGCAACGGCTCATCGACGAGCACGCGAAGGTGACGTTCTCCACCCATCGATTGGCACGAGTTGCGGTCTAGGGGTAGATCCATGTGCCGGCAATCGGCGTCTCTCCGCCGGTGACCGCCGGCAGCGAGATCGACTCCTGATCCTGGGATAGTGCCCCAAGGATCGCCCATGCGGCCGCTTCTCGGTAGTCGCCGGGAATGCCCGTGACGTCGAAGTCCAGCACCTGGGCGGGAGCGACGGCAGCGGCGATGGCCGAGCAGAGCGCGGCGTTCTTCCGTCCCCCTCCCGCGAGCAGGATTTCTTCAGCGTCCTTGCTCGCATCACGGATGGCGAGGGCGATCGCCTCAACCGCCGTGCGAAGGGTGTCGGGTGCCGACAATCCGGGCAGCGTAGGAAGGGCTTCGTCGCCCGTGCCCAAACTTCGGCGTTCGGCGGCCAGTTGTGCTTGGCGCCCTCTCAGTTCGCGAAGCCATGCCTCATCGACTCGGCCCGACGCTGCGACCTGCCCATCGGCGTCGAAGGGACGATCGAGCAACTGCTCGGCGAGTGCATCAAGCCATAGATTCCCGGGGCACACGTCATGAGCAGAGATGTCCGGTCCGCGGGTGATGTTTACGAAGCCGCCGAGATTGACCACCGCCCACGGATGCGCCCGGCCCCGGAGAAGCATGGCGTCCGCGATCGGGGTGAGTGGGGCGCCTTGCCCTCCCATAGCCAAGTCGGCCTGGCGCAAGTCGTAAACGACCGGGATGCCCAGCGCGTGGGCGATCGGCGTGGGCTGGAGCAGCTGCCAAGAAACCGGCGGCCGATGGTAGACCGTCTGGCCGTGGATCGAGATCAGATCAGCCGCGGCACCCCCAAGAAGCTCTCGGACGGCTTGAAGATGCAGGTTGGAGAACTCGTGGGTGGCCTCCGCGATTTCTTCCGCGGTTGCCGGGTGACCCTGAGCGAACGAGCGCAGGAAGTCACCGACCGAACCCAAGGGCACCGAGTGCCCGGCAACAAACCGGACGTCCATGGCCATGCCCGTCCCCGCCACCTCGATAAGGGCGACATCCAGCGCGTCGAGACTCGTGCCCGACATGGCTCCGACGATCCGCCTGATGCTAGGCATGGGCTATTCGTCGAGGAACTGCCGCGGGTCGGCGAACTTGCCCACGATCGCCGTCGCGGCGGCGGTAATCGGCGACACGAGGTGTGTGCGCGAACCAGGCCCCTGTCGACCCTCGTAGGGCCGATTACTCGTCGAGGCGCTACGCTGCTGCGGTCGAAGAATGTCCCCATTCATGCCGAGGCACATCGAGCAACCCGCGAAGTGCCACTCAAATCCCGCCGCCCGAAAGATCTCGTCCAGCCCCTCTTGCTCGGCGAGGGCCTTTACTGCTTCACTGCCAGGGACGACCATCGCGCGAACCCCGTCCGCCACCCGTCGCCCACGGACGACCAGGGCCGCTTCTCGCAAATCTTCGATCCGTGAGTTGGTACAGGAGCCGATGAAAACGGTGCTGACCGGAACCTCGCTCATGACCTGCCCTGCCTTCAGGCCCATGTACATCAATGCCCGCTCTTCCGATCGATCCGTCGGCTCGGGAATCGGCTCATCCACGTTCACCGTCATCGCCGGAGTCGTGCCCCAACTCACCTGAGGGGCGAGGTCATCGACGTCCAGACGGACGTGCTTCTCGTAGGTTGCTCCCTCATCGGTGCGCAGGGTTCGCCAATGCGCGACCTGCTCATCGTAAGCGGCCCCGTGCGGAGCAAACGGGCGGTTGCCCTCCGCGATGTAGGCGAACGTGACCTCATCGGGGGCGATCATGCCCGCACGCGCACCCATCTCGATGCTCATGTTGCAGATCGTCATGCGCCCGCTCATGTTAAGGGCACGGATCGTGGAGCCGTAGTACTCGGCGACGTGCCCCGTGCCTCCCCCGGCTCCGATCTTGCGGATCACCGCCAGAATCACATCCTTCGCGGTCAGGCCCTTCCCCAGCATGCCCTCGACCTGCACGCCAAGGCGCTTGGGTTTCGCTGGCGCCCGCAGCGTTTGAGTGGCGAGAACATGCTCGACCTCGGTGGTGCCGATACCAAACGCTAGGGCACCGAACGCACCATGGGTCGAAGTGTGGCTGTCCCCGCAAACGATGGTCAATCCGGGGAGCGTGATGCCCAACTGCGGGCCAATCACGTGGACGATGCCCTGGCGCGCTTCCTGGTAACCGTAGAGCGGCACGCCGAACTCACGGCAGTTCCGCGCTAACGCCGCCAGTTGCATACCGCTGAGCGTGCTCTCGTCAATCGGGCGGCCATCGGTCGGCACGTTGTGGTCCACCGTCGCAAAGGTCAGATCGGGCCGTCGAACCTTGCGGCCCAGTTCGCGAAGACCGTCGAACGCCTGCGGCGAGGTGACTTCGTGAACGAGGTGCCGATCAATGTAAAGCAGATTGCCGCCGCCGGTCAGCGGGGCGACGACGTGCGCGTCCCAGACCTTGTCGAAGAGGGTGGAGGGCATGGCCTTATTCTATCCGAGGCGCGCTGGGTACCATCCATGAACCCCATGCTTTCTGAAGCCGCCGTTCTCGATGCCTTGCGCCAAGTCAACGACCCTGATCTTCACCGCGACATTGTCGCTTTAGGGTTCGTCAAGGATGTACGGATCGACGGCACGAAGGTGTCGTTCACGATCGAGCTGACCACCCCGGCTTGCCCGGTGAAGGATCTGCTCAAGGCCGAAGCCGAAGGCGTCGTGCTGGCCATTGGCGCTACTCAGGTCGACATCGAAATGACGGCTCGGGTCCGCACGACGGACCGAGAGCAGACACCGCTCATCCCGGGAGTCAAGCATTGCATCGCCATCGCTTCGGGCAAAGGCGGCGTCGGCAAGAGCACGGTCAGCGTGAATCTCGCCCTTGCGCTCGCACAGACCGGAGCTCGCGTCGGGCTGATGGATGCCGACGTGTACGGCCCGAGCATCCCGCTGATGATGGGTGTTCAAGGCGAACAGCCGCTCACCGCGAACAACAAGATTCTGCCGATCCAACGCCACGGCGTGGCCCTGATGTCGCTCGGTTTCCTGCTCCAAGAGGGGCAGGCGGTTCTCTGGCGCGGCCCGATGGTCGCGGGCACGGTCAAGCAACTCCTCGAGGACGTGCTGTGGGATGAGCTCGACTACCTGTTGGTCGACCTGCCGCCCGGAACGGGCGATGCGCCGATGTCGCTGGCCCAGTTGGTGCCGCTAACCGGCGTGGTCTTGGTGACGACGCCACATCACGTTGCCGCGAACATCGCCGGAAAGTCGATCCAGCTGTTCCAACGCCTCAATACGCCGTTGCTCGGAGTGGTCGAGAACATGGCCGGCTACCGGTGCCCAAACTGCGGAACGGTGACGAGGGTGTTCTCGGGCATGACCGGCGAAGAACTCGCCAAGCAGTACGGCATGCCTTTCCTCGGCTCGATACCCCTCGACCCCGAGATCTCGCAGTCGTCGGACCAGGGCGAGCCGGCTCTGGTGGCGTATCCGGATTCAGGCTACGGACTGGAGTTCCGCGCGATCGCCGGCCGATTGGCCGCGGAGATAAGTGTGCGGTCGATGGCTTAGGGGCCTCAACTGTCGCTTCGGAACAGCCGCATTGTGTTGCGAAATCCCTGGTCGGTTGCGAAAACTTGCTGATAAGCGGCATCGAGTAGGCCGAAGACCTCCAGCAAGCCTGAGAGTCGTTCGCGAAGGGCTTTGGTTTCGGTCTCTTCCGACTCGGGCACGCGGGCCAGGCAATCGCGGATGGCACTTACCGTCGGGTCGACCTCACGTCGCTTTCGCTCACGGACGACTTTGGCGAACATGACCCAGGGGTCGCTGTCGCTCACGTAGGTGTCGCGGCGCTCGCCCGGGCGCCGAAATCGCCGGACTATGCCCCAGTCCATGAGATCCCGCAGACTCATGCTGGCATTGCCTCGACTGATCCGCAACCGCTCCATGATCTCATCTACGGTCAGGGGCACGGAGGACGAGAAAAGCAGCGCGAGGATCTGCGCCATCGTGCGGTTGATGCCCCAACTCGAACTCATGCGCCCCCACTCGAGGATGAACTGTTCCTGGGCTTCGCGTAGAGCCAGTTCTGATGAGTTTTCAGTTTTTCTTGACACAAGACTATTTTAGATGCAGCAAAGGGCTTCCGGGCCAATCCGGGCGAATCCGAGCCAACCCGGGCAGATTTATACCGGCCTGGATGCCCGCCCAGGGCCTCGTCACTTCGTGACCCGAAACCTTACCGTTGGGCCTTGCTCGGATTGGCTCGGGATAAGGAAACCCACGAGGCGCGCGGGTGCGTCGTACCGCGCTTGGCTGCTGCGCAGGGCCTCGTCACTTCGTGACTCGAAACCTGCGCCTACAATCGAATCTGACCGAGCGGACCCGAGCAAGCCCGAACCACCCCGAACCACCCCGAACCACCCCGAACCTTAGCGCCGCTTCTTCTCAAGAGCGGCACGCTCGGCGACGCCGAGTGCCTTATCGATCCAAACTGCAAGATCGGTCGGATGGTCTAAGAGCCCGTCGGGAAGCTCGTAATAGCCCATCGGTTTCGCCCCGTCCCACGGGAAGAAGGGGCCGGTGCCCGCGGCTTCAAAGTCACCGCGGTTGGTGTCGTCGACCTTAAAGTAGAGGTGTCCGTCGTCAGCGAGTGCGAAGAATAGCCCGTTCGAGTAAATGCCAAGTCCGCCGAACATGGACTTCGTGGTGATTGGAGCCACCACGCCGAGGCGTTCCTCGACATGCGCCCGATACTCGGCGGTAATGGCCATGGCTATGCGTCTGCGGCAGGGGTCGGCGCGCAGCTCGCGCAACTTGCGGGCTCACCTGAACACGCCGGAGTGGTCGGTTCTGGCTTCGCGCCTGCGTAGTCGTTGATATGGAATCCGCCACCCTTAAACATCACGGCGGTCGGCTGAATCAGCCTGCGTAGCGAGCCCGCGGCTCCGCAGTTGCAATCCTTCAGAGGGTCCTCCGAAATCCGCTGTTCGACTTCGAAGGTCTTCTCACACGTCTTGCACTCGTACACGTAGGTCGGCATAGGCTCAAGATGTACCCGAAGGAGACCCGCGGGGTCAACGGTCCCGGTTTCCATCCCGGTATCCTAGAGGCTCATGTGGGGGCAGACCTTCCAAGTTGGCGACCTCGGCGTCGTGGCGGTATTGGTTCTGCTCGAAGCGGTTCTGTCGGCTGATAACGCCCTCGTTCTCGCGATCATGGTTCGGCATCTGCCATTGCAGCTGCAGAAGAAGGCTCTGCTTTACGGCCTCGGGGGCGCGTTTGTGTTCCGCCTCATCGCGATCATCCTGGCCGCGAGCATCATCAAGTTCTGGTGGCTCCAGGCGATTGGCGCGCTCTACCTGCTGTGGTTGCCCGTCAAGCACTTCATGCCCCACGGCGACCATGACAAGAAGATCAAGACGGCAGGCCGGAGTTTTTGGGGCACGGTCGCGGCGGTCGAGATTGCGGACATCGCCTTCGCGATCGACAGCGTGCTCGCGGGCGTGGCGATGCTCAAGCCGCTGACTGCGGCCGAGAAAGCAGCGGGCTTGTTGATCCACCCGAAGATCTGGGTCGTGTACGTGGGCGCAGTTGTGGGCATCATTCTGCTGCGCCTCGCCGCGGGCATGTTGCTCTCGTTCCTTTCGAAGTACCCGGTCTTCGACCACGTCGCCTACGTCATCGTGGGCTGGGTGGGCGTCAAGCTGGCGTTCATGTCGGCTCACAACTACACGGTCGTTGCCGAGCCTGGATTCATGATCTCGCAGCTGAACGGCTACATTTTCTGGAGCGTGCTCGCTTCGATTGTGATTATCGGGACGTGGTACGCCATGCGGCATCCCAAGACGGTCGAGGCACGGGCCGAGGCCTTGGCCGAGCCTGCTGGAGTGGACGCGGTGGTCGAGAAGAGCGAGCACACCGCAAACTGATCCGCGTCCCCGGTGACGTCCAAGTCCATCGGGAATAGTGGTTCCGTAGGTATGCTCGCCGCCGATATGGCGGAAAAGCTAAAAGTAGGCATCATCGGTAGCGGCTTCATCGCGCAGGCGGCGCACATGAAGGGATACGCTGCGATTCCCGACCAATGCGAGATGGTCGTCGTATGCGACATCAACCCCGACACGGCAAAGAAGGCCTCGGAGATGTACGGCGTGACCCGCACGACTCCCGATTACCGTGAGGTGATCGACGATCCTGAGATCGACATCGTGTCGGTCGCGACCCCGAATGCCGTCCACATGGAGCCGACGATCCTCGCCCTCCAGGCGGGGAAGCACGTCATCTGCGAGAAGCCCCTCGCCATGAACGCCGACCAGGCCAAGGCGATGTGTCGAGCCGCCCGCGATAACGGCAAGATCCTGCAGGTCGGCCTTCAGACCCGCTTTGGCGGCCCAGCTCGCTTCGTCAAGCAGTTCATCGACAACGGCAACATGGGCGACGTCTACTACGCCCGCGCAAAGGCCCTACGCCGACGAGGCGTGCCGAACTGGGGCGTGTTTACCGACAAGGAGAAGCAGGGTGGCGGTCCGCTGATCGACATCGGCGTCCACGTGCTCGATCTCACGCTGTTCCTCATGGGGTATCCGAAGCCGACCGCCGCGTCGGGCAAGACGTGGGACACGCTCGCCAAGGACAGCAGCAACGCCAACTTCTGGGGCGAGTTCGACCGAACCAAGTTCACGGTCGAGGACTTCGCCGTCGGACTCATTAGGTTCGATAACGGCGCGATGGTGACTCTCGAGAGTTCGTTCATGGCGAACCTTGAGGGCGATCCTTTCGAGACTCAGCTCTTTGGAACGAAGGCGGGAGCGATCGTGCGTCCCTACGAGACGGAGAGCGTCCAGATCTTTAAGGAACTCGACCGGCAGTACTTCAACCTCAAGCCAGAGAACCTACCGAACGTCGAAAGCTCGTACGTGGATGAGATCAAGGCGTTCGTAGGTGCCGTCCGAGAGGGTAAGCCGTCGCCGGTTCCGGGCGAGAACGGACTGATTCTCAATGCGATCTTCGACGCGCTCTATAAGAGTTCGGAGACGGGTCGCGAAGAAGCGGTCGACGTCTCCTTCTAACCTCACATGGCCGTTTCCGTCGTCATCGTCAACTACCGGACTCCGGAGCTGACGATGGCGGCGGTTGAGTCTGCGCTCGCTCAGTCCGAGGCGGTCGAGGTGATCGTTGTCGACAATGCTTCGGGCGACGATAGTGTCTCTCGGCTAAAAGCGCTGGGCGGCCGAGTCATCCTGATCGAATCTTCGGAAAACATCGGCTTTGGCCGAGCGAACAACCTTGGCGTCGAAAGGGCCTGTCAAGAGTTCGTCTTTCTGCTGAACAGCGATGCCCTCCTGCATGCTGGCTGTCTGGGCAAGCTACTTGCCTACTGGACCACGCTCGATCGTCCGGGAATCCTCGCCCCCGCCGTCTATCTGGCGGATGGCAAGACGCTCCAGCCAGACGCCCAAGGACCCTTCCCGACCGTTTGGGGGTTGATCACCCGCAAGTCTGCGGCGCATGATACGTCGCTTACGCCTGACTGGGTGTCGGGCTGCGCCATGCTCATGCGGCGCGAGGACTTCCTTGCCGTCGGAGGGTTTGACTCCGAGATCTTCATGTACTACGAAGACGTGGTGCTGTGTCACGCAATTCGCGGGCGGGGACTGGGCGTGCAACGGTGTTTGGATGCCGCGGTGACGCACCTTGGCGGGAAGAGCATCGCCCGTTCAAGCGACCGCAAGAAGGTGTACTACCAGGCTCAAGACATCATGTTACGGCGCCTCGGTGAGCCGTCTTGGGCTATTGCGTTGGTTCGCTTGTTGCGGATCCCGTACCAGCTCCTGCAGCGACTTCGGAGCTTCTAGAGATCCATCACGCTCAGCAGCCGTTCGATCTCCTGGGGCGTGTTGTAGTGCGCCATGCTGACGCGCGTCACTCCGGTCTCCGTGCCGATTCCCAATGCGACACACATCCGGTAGGCGTACATGTGCCCGTAGCGGATGCCGATGCCGGCGGCGTCGGTGCGGGCCGTGATCTCGGGGGGCGAGAGGTTCTCGTGCAGGAAGCTGATCGTACAAACCCGCTCTCGACCGCTCGTCTTCGGCCCAATAACCCGGACTCGCGGATTGGCGTTGAGGGCTTCGAGTAGTTGAGCCTGTAGCGGGAGTTCGAGAACTTCCATGGTTGTGAAGGCCCGCTCGATACCAGCGCGCGAACGGCCGTCGCCCCCGCCCGCGAGGAAGGACAGGTAGTCGCCGAGGGCGAGCAGGCCCGCGCAACTCTCGTGGTTTGCTCCTCCGAGCTCGAACTTGTAAGCGTCGCCGTTTGGCAAGAAGAAGTGGTTGGGGCCCTCGAGTTCTTCCAGCGCATCCTGGCGAGCATAAAGCGCGGCCATGTGGGGCCCGAGCACCTTGTACGCCGAGTACACATAGAAGTCGACATTCCAAGCGGCGACGTCGATCGCCCGGTGCGGGGCATAAGCAACGCCGTCGACCACGACTCTCGCCCCTGCTTCGTGAACGATCCGCGTGATGGCGGTCACATCGACGACCTCCCCGAGCAGATTCGAGACGTGGGGGAAGGCGACGATCTTCGTTCGAGGCGTCAGCAGCGATCGGAGATCGTCCAAGGAACACTGAAAGGTCTCGGGGTCCATGCGCCACAGCCTGACGACCATGCCAAACCGCTCCAGTTTCGCCCAGGGCCCGGCATTGGCCTCGTGAGCGGTCTCGCAGATGATGATCTCATCGCCGGGTTGCAGCAAACGCGAGTAACACTCGGCGAGCATCGTCACGAGTTGAGTGGTCGAGGGGCCGAGGATGGTCGTGCCGCGGCCCTTGCCATTCATCAACTGGTTGGCGAACGCATGGGCCTCGTCGACCACGGCCGTGCTCCGTCGTGCGATCTCGTAGGGAGCACCCAGCTGCACATAGGTTTGGGTCAGATAGCGATGAATGGCATCGGCCACCACGCCCGGAACCTGAGAGCCGCCGGCGTTCTCGAGAAAGACGCAGTCTTGGTCAAGGGCGGGGAACTGCGTGCGAACTTGGGTGAGCGAAGGGGTCACGATCGGATTTTGACACTCTGCGAGGATTGGGGTGGTTTTATGCACTTGGGATGCCGATACCTAAGAACGAGGGATCGAATGACGAATCGGAAACTTGGAGATCTCCTGGTGGCGGAGGGGCTGATTACAAATTTGCAGCTCTCTATCGCTCTTGCGGCCCAGCAGACGTCTAGTCGACGTCTTGGTGAGATCTTGGTCGAAAGGGGCTTCGCCACCGAGGAACAGATTGCGGAGTGCCTTGCGGCCCAATACGGCTATGAGCTTGCCGACATCGACGGGGTGAGACCCCAGGGTAATGCGGTCAGCTTGCTCAAGGCAGACATCGCGATAGAGCATGCGGTGCTTCCATTGCGCGTGGTAGGCGACGTTCTCGAATGCGTGATGGCCGACCCGTTGGACGTGATTGCGACCGACGTCGTGCAGAACGCGACTAAGAAACGCGTCTCCCTAAAGATCGCGCCCCAAACTCGGTTGCTCGCGAAGATTCGCGAACTATACGGACTTGAAGAGCAACTCGAAGAGGTGATTGAGGGATTTCCGCTGCCGGCTCGCTATGGCAGTCTCCGACCCCGCCGCAAAGTGGGCTCGGTGCTGTTGTTCGATGCGGTGGACCACCAGCTCGACCGCAAAGTCAGCCTGACCGCGGTTGCAGCCGGAACGGATGCGGAGCGGAAGCAACGTTGGTTGATTCAGGCAGCCGCGCGGGTCCCCTCCCCTTGGGTTTCCGCGATCTACGATTGGTTCGAGTATGAGGGCAACTGCTGGGCCGTGTTTGAGCGCCTGGAGGGCGAATCGCTCGCCCACGTCTTGCGCACTCGCGGCTCCCGTACCTTGACCCAGGCTGCCGAGCTCGTGGCCCAGATTGCCGAAGGCGTGGATCACCTGCACCAGAGTGGCGGCCACTGCGGCCTTGTCTGTCCGGAGAATATTCTCGTGCGCCCGCAGGGCGTCCTTCTGACCCCGTTTGTTGAGCCAGCTTTCGAGTATCGCTCACCTGAACTCGAAATGGGTTCTGCGGGACTACCGGCTTCGGACGTTTTTGCACTTGGTACGTTGCTTTGGGAGTGTTACTCCGGTGAGAATCCACACCTTGCCGAAGCCGTTCGCACTGGCCAGCGCTTAGCTTGGGCAGATCCGCTCAAGATGGATGTTCAGACGCCTCCGGCCTTGGTTGAAGTTCTTACTCATGCCTTGGCGAAGGATCCCGACGACCGCTACGGCTCCGCCGTGCTGCTCGCAAACACCCTGCGCGCCTATAACTGGGCCGCGGTGCTCGCTTCACAGTCCGCCAAGCAGGTTCATCAAGCCGTGGATCGTGAACAACTTCTTTCGGTTATCAGTCAGGGCGAGGAAGAGCCAACTCGCCGTGGCTTCTGGAGCTGGCTCTTCGGACGGCAAGCAGCTTAAATCTCATGAGAACGATTGCAATCACCAGCGGCAAAGGCGGCGTCGGCAAGACGAACATCTCCGCCAACATCGGTATCCAGATGGCGAGGCGCGCTCGTCGGGTCGTCGTCTTTGACGCCGACTTAGGCTTGGCTAACCTGGATGTCGTGCTTGGAACCCCGGCTCAGTTCACGCTCCAGCACATTCTTACGGGCGAGAAGACGCTTTCCCAGATCGTGTCGGAGGGGCCGGCGGGCATGCGCTTCATTGCCGGCGGCTCGGGTGTCGAGGCCCTGATCAATCTGAGCGGACCTCAGCTCGAGCGATTCCTCAGCGAGCTCGCCGAGCTTGAGCGCACAACCGACATCCTTATTTTCGACACCGGTGCAGGCATTGACTCAAACGTCATGACGTTTCTGCAGGCCGCCGACGAAACGCTGCTCATCTGCACCCCCGATCCTG
The DNA here is from genome assembly GCA_020850325.1 of Methanoregulaceae archaeon. GTDB lineage: Bacteria > Armatimonadota > Fimbriimonadia > Fimbriimonadales > Fimbriimonadaceae > JANJUB01. The sequence continues at coordinate 24,614 of JADZEW010000035.1, read as the reverse complement.
CCTCGATGACTGACGCCTACGCAACGGCCAAGTCGCTCTGGGCGCGCCGACCCGATGCGGTGATCCGGGTGGTTCTAAACATGGTCATCGACGATGCCCATGCCAAGGCGGTGTTCGCCAAGCTTCGTTCGATCACCGAACAGTTTCTGGGCAAGTCGCTACTCTTCGGCGGATATGTCCGGCACGATCCGAAGGCGGTGGAGTGGATTCGAAAGCGCAAGCCATTCTCGCTTGCCGATCCGGGTTCCCCGGCGTCGCAGGACGTGTGCGCGGTGGCGGCTAGCCTGCTTGGGGTCGATTTCGAGCCGGTGAAGCTGACTTTGGCGGACAAGCTCCGCTCCGCGTTCGGCTTCCAGTACCGGCAGGCAAGTTAGGCCCTTGCAAATCGCCCGCCGGCGTGTCATACTTCTAGTCCACGCGCGGGTGTAGCTCAGCGGTTAGAGCGCCGGCCTGTCACGCCGGAGGCCGCGGGTTCAAATCCCGTCATCCGCGCCATTTCGTGCCGCGGTAGCTCAGTTGGTAGAGCATAGCACTGAAAATGCTAGGGTCGCCGGTTCAAGTCCGGCCTGCGGCACCACCCATTTCTCCTCTCGCTGGAGCCTGAGAACCCCTGAGGTCGCCGGTGGGCTCGTGCCGGCGCTTGCAGCGAGGGCACAACACATCCCTCGCCTACAACGTCGCTAGAACTTGATGTTGATTCCCACCGAGAACCCGCGGGTTTGCGCGTGGGAGCCCTGGTGCCACATCACTTCGAGCGCCGGTGTCGGCACGCCGGGAACGGAAGCTGTCTTCAGAGGGAAGCCCACGCCGAAATCCGCACCAAAGCCGCTGACGTTGTTAAGTGCGCCTCCCCGGGACTGAGCACTGGCGTAGCTGAAGCCCCCCAGCCCGTAGACGCCGCTTGGGCCGGCCATTGGAGTTTTGTACCAAGCGAACACGCGGTAGATCGTGCCATCGGTATCGCCGCCCTTGCGGAGCACGCCACCCAACAAAGCACTGACGCCGACGCGAGCTTCGCCCAAGAACGGCAGCTTGGCCACGGACTGAGAAACGCCCAGCTCGATGCCCTCGAGCCGCCCGCTTGAGCCGTTCAGCTTCGTGAACGAGTTGGACCAGGCATAGTTCACGCTGATCGAAAAGGGCGTCACATCAGCCTGAGCCGCACCTGCGGCGAGCAGCAAACCGGGAACCAGAAGTCGCTTCATGCTGAGTGGACGTCCAGGTAGGCCCTTGGGGTTCCCCGAAGTGGGGTTATTCGGCCAGCCTGGGATGGCTCGGGTTAGCTCGGGATTCGCTTGCCGGGCGGCAGGCCACTCTCACCCTTGACGCCAGCGTCGCTGTATGTTGGCGGTAAGGGAGACGGAGTCTCTCGTGAAATCGTGCCCGCCAGGCGATCTCCGGCTACAGTTCAAAGCTCGCCAGTAGTCCCAACCTCGATCGGATTGCGAGAGAAACCACGGTCTTCCGGCGCTTCTTGACTATGTCGCCATTTGTTGAGAACAGGCTGCGCATGTACAGGAGATGTTTATCGCGCTCTTCCGATTGCCGAAGGCTGCACAGTAGTGCAGAAAGCCCGCAACACCATCCTTGATAACAAACCTCTCCCCGTGATGATAGATGGACATCTGCTCAATATTCAACAATGGTATGAGGCCATCATCCATAACACAGTGTTGTTTCACCCATCCCTTTATGAAGGTCCCAACCAGATCGGACGACCGCATGGCATCTCGAAGATACTCTGGAATCCCCCGTATACTCGTAGGTAAGCTACCGTCTCCATCTCGAACTGCCTCTCTAAGAAGTACCCGTTGCTCAGGGGGCATCTGTGCAATGTGTGCCTGCATCTGACGGTCTGCATGTTTCCGGTCCCGCGCTAGCAAGTTGTCTAGATCCGTAAATGAGATCCGCCGGAACGAGATCTCTAATCCCACATCTTCACCACCGAGCCATATCTTTATCTCCTTTGTTTTTGGCGTCACGATCATGTCGTGGATGTTCTCTGGGACACCAGTGAGCCAGTTGTCTCTCATTTCCAGCAGAATCGCATCATTCCGATCTCGAAGAACAAAGGATAGATTAAGAAGGCCTGTCTCGCTCCTTTTTACTTCGATCTGCGGTGCCTCGTTAATACTAAACAACGGAGAGAAGGTGTCAGCATAGCAGCCCCCCCATCCGTACTAGCAGCGCCTCCTTGTCTTGCCATGCTGGAAAGTGCCCCTTGACGTCCTCTGCTGATCGGGAAGTGTTCTTCATCTGTCGCAGTTCGTTTACCGAATAGGCTCCGGAGGAACCGCCCTTTTCATCTGCATCAGCATGACAATTGGGGCACAACGCGATGATTCCATCAGGCCGCCAGTGTTGCCCTGAACCGCAGAGGCCCTTTGACCGGAGGATCGAAGTGGTGCCACGTAAGAAATGGGCTCCTGCATACTGGGCATCCAAAGCCAACCTCGCGCCGGAGTATGGCAATTGTCTCGTTCTTGCCTTTGTCGCTCATAACTGTTCCTGTCGAGGCTCATCCAGCTCAGCTACATAGTACTGCACAAAATAGCGCTTTGACGGGCATCCTCCGCCCGTCCAGCCGTACACGCACTGAAGTGGACACTCTGCCTAGTGCCATATGGCCGGAAGGAGTACGGAGTCTCACTTGAGGTCCCTCATCTGAATCTGACCGGTGCTGCGGACATGTCGCCCCTACAGGGCTCCGGATGCCACGCGTCTTCCCAGGGCGTTGCCCTGGGCTGTGATCTTGCGCGCCGTTGGCGCTTCGAATCAAGATAGGTCCACCATGCATTGATGCACCACGAGAGGCGCGCGGATGCGTCGTGCCGAGATCCCAGCTGTCGCACCTCGGCCCCCACTCCTCACTCAATCCTCATAACTCCTGCGCATAATCGCAGCATGAGGATTCTCGTCGTCGAAGACGACATGGTCATCGCATCCCAACTCGCGAAGGCCTTGGAGCGTGAGCGCTACCAAGTCGATGTCGTGCGCGATGGGGTCTCGGGCGAGCACCAGGCGCGCTCCGAGAACTATGGCCTCATCGTCCTCGACATCATGCTCCCCGAGCGCGACGGATGGACGGTCTGCGAGAACCTCCGCCGCTCGAAGATCCGGACGCCGATCCTTATGTTGACCGCCCGGGATGACGTGGATGATCGCGTTCGGGGGCTCGATGCCGGCGCTGACGATTACCTTCCCAAGCCCTTTGATCTGCGAGAACTGATGGCGCGAATCCGCGCCCTGCAGCGGCGCGATAAGGTCAATCGCTCGGGCACGATCGCCATCGACGATCTTGAAATCGACACAGTGGGCCATGTGGTCAAGCGAGCCGGACAGGTCTTGCAACTGACCCGGCGTGAGTACACGTTGCTCGAAGCCCTGGCTCGCAACGAGGGCCGTACACTGACCCGAGAGGCGATCCTCGAGCGGGTGTGGGAGAACGAGGAATCGCAGCCGAATACGGTCAACTTCCACGTCGTTTCGCTGCGGCGAAAGGTCGATCAGGACCACGCTCGGAAGCTTATCCACACCGTCCATGGAATCGGCTACGTGCTGAAGGTGACGGAGTGAAGTCCTTCCGCACGCGGCTGATCTTGTCGAACACGATCGTGATCGCGCTCATGTCGCTGATCGTGGGGGGCGCGTTGGCGTGGCTAAACCTATCGCGGATGTCGGCGTCGATCGATCGGGAACTCGCCGATCGTGCGCGCTCGGCCACGCGAGTTCGCGGCCCGGGACCCGGGGGCGGGGGTGGATTCGGCGGGGGCGGTTTCGGAGGAGGCCCGGGAGGAGGCGGATTCGGACAGCGAGGCCCGGATCGTCCGCAAGGCGGACCGAGGAATCCGTTCAACGACCCTATCGGCCAGATTCGGCGTCCGCGCATCCTCACCGAAGCGGGTGAACCCGCCGGGCCCGAGAGTGACGTCGCCTTTGACCCCAAAGCGATTCCGCTCTCCCGCGCTGAACCTGTCTACACCGAAGTGACCTATGAAGGAGAACTTGTCCGGGTCTACACGATGCAGTTCGAAGGCCCTGACGGCGAGTATCGGATCGTGCAGTCTGCTCGAGAGCTGAGGGATTACCATGAGCTTCGGCGGGTACAGACCATGGCGCTCTTGTTCTTGCTGCCGCTGGCGCTTCTCGGAGCGGCGGGGGCGGGGGTGCTGTTGTCTCGCTCCGCTCTGCGCCCGATTGCCGCGCTTCGAGAGGCCATTGCGCAGTTCACCGAAGGCGATCGCAGCCGGCGGATCACGGTGCAGGGCAACGATGAGTTCGCCGATCTGACGCGGCAATACAACCTCATGGCGGACCGGGTCGATCAGTCTTTTGCCGCTCAAGCCGACTCTTACGCCGCACTAACCCAGAGCTATGAGCAGCAGCGCCGCTTTGTGGCGGACGCGTCGCACGAGTTGCGCACCCCGCTCACGCGCATCCAGTTGCTAGCCGCCAACGCGATGGAGGACTCAGACTCCGAGCGGAAGGAAGCGCTTCGGATGATCCACGACAGCACGCAGGGACTGGCGTTGCTCGCGCGACAGCTGCTCGATCTTGCGCGTGCCGATGCAGGCGAACTGAAGCTTCGTCTCGAACCGCAGGATCTTCGCGCGTGGGTCGCGGACTGGCTGGCGGCCGACCACGGCGTCCCCAAGATTGAACTGACCGCGCCCGACGCGGCCGTGATGGTCGCGATCGACCCGGCATTAATGGGTCGGATTCTCGCCAACATCGTCGAGAATGCCCGTCGCCACACGCTGGCCGATGGGCGGATTTCCATCGAGGTGACGATGGATCGGCGGTTGCGAGTCTCTGATACGGGCGAGGGCATTCCCGAGGCGGACCTGCCCCATGTCTTTGATCGGTTCTACCGGGTGGACTCGTCACGAACCGAGGCAACGGGTGGGACGGGGTTAGGCTTAGCGATTGTGCGCGAGCTCGTTCGGCTACATGGAGGGGAGGTGACGATCGAGAGCAAGGTGGGGGTGGGTACGACGGTCGAAGTCTCGCTACCAGTTCCGCAACAAATGAGCGAACCCTCATAGATTCCTCACCAGAGGATCGCTATAACTAATCAGAAGCGGGCGCAGAGCTCGGAGTTCTAAGGAGACAATCAACCATGAAACGGCGAGTGACTATGACGATGTTGGCGACGATCCTGGTGGCGAGCGTGTTTGCCCAGGGAGGCCCCGGCCAGGGTGGACCTGGACAGGGTGGCGGATTTGGCGGCGGCCAGCGCGGACAAGGCGGCCCGGGACAGGCCGGCCCTCGAATGGGCGCACGGCTGCCCGCACCGTTCGGACTGCTGATGCAGGCCGACGTGCAGGCTGAGCTGAAGATCACGGAGACGCAGAAGAATCAGCTACAAAAGCTTGTTCCGGCGGGTCCCGGTGGTCCTGGACAGGGTGGTCCTGGTCAGGGTGGATTTGGCGGCGGCCAGCGTGGCGGCCAAGGTCAAGGCGGAGCCGGCGGAGGCCAGCGTGGCCAAGGCGGCCAAGGCCAAGGTCAAGGCGGCGGACAGCGCGGTCAAGGTGGCCAGGGCCAGGGTGGCTTTGGTGGCGGACAGCGAGGACAAGGCGGACCTGGTGGCCCCGGTGGCTTTGGAATGCCGCCGGAAGAGCGCGCACGATTCGAGAAGGAAGTCAAGGCGATCCTGAGCGACGCCCAGTACCAACGCTTCGAGCAGCTTGCCCTCCAACAGCAAGGCGCCCCGGCGATGCTCGACCCGAAGGTCTCGGAGAAGCTAGGTCTGAGCAATGATCAGATCGAGCAGATGCGCAAGATCATGCAGGAGAACCGGCCGCAGTTCGGCGGGCCTGGTGGACCTGGCGGTCCCGGCGGCCAGCGTGGCGGACAGGGCCAAGGCGGCGTTGGCGGAGGCCAGCGTGGTCAGGGTGGTCAGGGCCAAGGTGGAGTCGGCGGAGGCCAGCGTGGCGGCCAAGGACAGGGCCAAGGCGGATTCGGCCAGGGCAACTTCGAGGACATGCGCAAGCAGATGGAAGCTCGTCGCGAGGAACTCAACAAGAAGCTCCTGGCCGTGCTGACTTCTAACCAGCGCAACACCTGGAACCAGATGCTCGGCACGCCGTTCAAGTTCGCGCAGCCCGGCTTTGGTGGCCCGGGAGGTCCTGGTGGACCCGGTGGCCCCGGAGGCCAAGGCGGCCGCGGTGGACGTGGCGGTGGAGGCGGCGGCCTCTAAGCCCCCGGTTCGTCGGACCCCTGACGCCCCCGCCTTCGGGTGGGGGCGTCTTCTTTGGTCTTAGTCCTTGCTGGGTTCGGCAGCCTTGCGTAGGCGATCGTGGACGGCTTCCCACTCCGGCTCTTCAGGAGGATGCTCAACGTAAATCACTGCTGGGTTCCCGGCGTCCAGCCGGTGGAGGGCCGCATAGAGTCCGGCAGCGTAAGCGTTGGGGTCGTCGGGCATTCGAATCTGGCGGTCATTGCGGGGGGTGCCGAAACCCAATCCGACCGCGTCGGGTTCGAGGGCTTCCACGAACTCGAGCGGAGCCTTGGGTGCGTAGTGCCGCAAGTACATTCCCGGAGATCGCCGGACATCCGACGGCGGGAGTTGGCCTAGCGGGCGGCCGAGAGCGGCCTGGATCTGGCCCCGCGAGATCCCACCTGGGCGCAGAATACGGGGCGGATCGACGCTGACGTCAACGACCGTGGACTCGAGGCCGATTCGGCAGGGGCCCCCGTCGAGGACCATCGCCACCCGCTCGGCGATTCGAGGATCAACATGTTCAGCTCTTGTTGGAGAAAGATGCATGAATCGATTCGCGCTGGGCGCAGCCAAAGGGATCCCGGCGAGCTCGATCAACTCTAGAGCGACGGGGTGGTCAGGCATTCGGACGGCAACGGTCTCCAGGCCACCGGTGACCTCATTCGGGATCATCTCGCTTTTCTTGAGAACCAGCGTGAGGGGCCCGGGCCAGAACCGGTTGGCGAGCACATCGGCCGCGTCCGTCCATTCGGAGACCACATCTTCGAGTTGGACGAAGTCGGAGATATGCACGATCAGTGGGTTGTCGGCGGGCCGGTCTTTGGCCGCGAAGATTTGCCTCACCGCCTCTGGGTTTGTCGCGTCGGCGGCGATGCCGTAGACCGTTTCAGTGGGCATACAGACGAGCTCGCCGCGCAACAGCGCGTCGGCGGCGATCTGTAAATTCAACGGGGTGGGGGGACTGATGACGACATCGTCGTCTGAGTCGGACCGCATAACCGAACTATAACCCAACGGCCCGCCGCATCGCTTGACGCGGAGCGGGAATCCCTAGCCAAAACTCGAAGCTGAGTGCGCCTTGGGCGACGAGGAGTTCCCGTCCATCTATGGCCGTCGCGCCTGCGGCGCGTGCGGCGGCAACGAAGCGGGTGTCGCCCTCTGCGGAATAGTAGAGGTCGACATAGGTTTTGCTGGACAGATAAGTCATATCGAGCCCCTCACCCTGCAGGGACGATGACGTCGCATTGACCGCGATGTCGTATCCATCCATCGGGATACTCTCGCTCCAATCCACGCCCAAAGAAGCGGCGAGCGAAGAAGCTCTTTCGGGAGTCCGATTCCAAAGCGTCAAGCCATAGCCGGATTCGATCAACGCGACCGCCAATGCACGGGCCGATCCGCCCGCGCCGAGGAGCAGAACCTGTCGCCCTTGGATGCCTCGAACAACCTCGACAAAGCCCGGCCCATCCGTATTGATGCCGGCGCCCGTCGAAAGATCGATCGTGTTGACCGCTCCGCAGCGCAGGGCGAACGCATCGGCGTTGCAGGCCCCGAGCGCTTCTTCTTTGAGCGGAACGGTGATGTTCACACCGCGATAGCCCTTGTGCCGTAGATCCTTCAGGCGCGTACCCAGCGTGCCAGCTTGCACACGCGCGGCATCGTAGGTGTGATCAAGTCCGAGGGCGTCGTAAGCCGCGGCATGCATTGCCGGGGAGAGGGAGTGAGAAACGGGGTCTCCTAGGACCGCGAACTTCAATGTGTTTTTGCCCCGCGGAACGTCCACAGCTTCTGTCCAAAGAAGTTCCAGAACGCCACCACCACGGTTGCAATCAACTGCCCCGCGAAGAGGCTGCGCTTCGGATGCCCCGGGATGACGTTGCCAAGACCCGTCGTGATCACGGTATTCAGGATTAAGCCGATGAGCGCCACGGCGAAGAACTTACGCAACTGCACGGAGCGGTGCTCGCGGCCGCGAATCCGGAATGTCCAGCGACGGTTCCAAAGGAAGCTGTTGAGGATCGCGACGCCCGCCGAGATCGGTTTGAAGAACGGCACGCAAGCGAGCTTCGGATCGAACACGTTTTCACGGGTCGCCAACCCGACAAAGAAGTTCGACTGCTCGACGAGCCAAGCCCCTAGTCGCTCGCTCATGAGCGCATCCCCCATCGGCATAACGAACATGAGTAAGTAGAAGATGCCGAGATCGACCACCATGCTCGTGCCGCCGATGATGCAGAACTTGATGAACTGGCGCACGGTTGGATTCGAGAGCATCGCAAATGCCGCGGTGCCACCGACTGGCAAATCAGCGTCTTCGCCGTCCACCGGTTCTTCCATGATCGCTCGGTAGAGCTTTCGCCTCAGCATGCGTTCGCCAAGGCGGCTGACTTTGGTGCCGATGAAGTCGACCGGGGCCATTTGCTTGACCCAAATCGCATCGATTCCCGTGCGGTTAGCGCCGAGGATGTCCGTGAACACCTGATCGCCGATCATGATCGCCTGTTCCGCCGTGACTCCAAACTCCTTGAGCGCGCGCTCGTACATCTCGGTCGAGGGCTTGAACTTGCCGAGGTAGTAGGGGATGCCCATCGCCTTGGCGAGCCGGTCCAACCGCCCAGGATTCCGGGTGTTGCTGAGAATGCACAACTGCATGCCCGCCGCGCGCATCGACTCAATCCACTTGAGGGTGGACTCCGGAATATCCTCGCTGCGCCATACAAGGAGGGTGTTATCGACGTCGAGCATGACCAGCTTTTTGCCGCCCTCGACCATATCACTTGCGTGGATTTCGAGGATCGAGGTCACGGCTTGCTTCGGGCAGAATCGCCTTAAGAACGGGCTGATCTTCTCACGATTGAACTGGCCGGTACGAAATCCGCTCATGGGCTGACTCCATCCCGCAGCTTCCTCGCGCGGGCGACGTTCCTCAAGTGGTCCTCGTAGGTCTTCGCAAAGAGATGCCGGCGATTGGGTAGCGCCACGTAGTAGAGCCACTCATGTTTGGCCGGCTTGAGGGCGGCCTTGACGCTTGCCACGCTGGGTGAGCAAATGGGGCCCGGGGGCAGCCCATCGATGCGGTAGGTGTTGTAGGGCGAGTCATGGCGATAATCCTTGTTGAAGAGTCGCCGCCACTCGCGCATCCCGTAAAGCACCGTCGCATCAATCTGGAGACGCATCTTCTTGCTCACCCGATTCTCGATAACTCCGGCGATCACCGCGCGCTCGTCATCGACGCCCGCCTCCAACTCGACCATCGAGGCAATGATCAGGGTGCGCATTCGCGTCTTCTCATTGGGCAGAAGCGGTAGGATCTTCTTCTCAAACGCCTGCAGCTGCCGGCGGATCACGGCCTTTGCCCCAAGCAACGGAGGCAGGTCGTACGTGTCGGGAAAGAGAAACCCTTCAAGATTGCCATCCGGTAGGGGGAAGTCGACCTCCTGCGCAAACTCTTCGGGCTTCTTCATCCACTCGAGGTACTCCTGCTCGGTCGTCACTTCCTTCTGTTCGAGAAGGCGGGCCGTGCGGAAGGAGAAGTTCGTCTCGGGGATGCGCACCATCTGCTGGATCGGTTTGCGGAGAGCCGCCAGTAGCTCGTCGGCTGTCATGCCGGATCGAATCTGGTAGGTGCCCATGCTTACGGGAAGCGTGTTCTTGCGGTAGCGCGCGTAGATCAGAAATGCGTTGGGGTGGCGAACGACCTTGCCTGCAAGTTCGTCGGCTATCTGGCTCAGCTTGGTGGTCGAGTCATATCGAACGTAGTACGGCTCGCCCGGGGCAAGCGGCTCGATGCCGTTCTTCACGAACATGACCGCGCCGATGGCACAGCCAAGTACCAAGCCGAGACCGATCAGGATGACGTTACGCGTTCGTTTGCTCAAACATCCACCGTTGATAGATCAGTCGTGCCGCCTCGCCGTCGCGTTGCTTTCTCCGCTCGCTTGCCTTGAGACCGTAGGTTCTCAGTTCGACGTCGGCCTCCTCGCTCGTGAACGCCTCGTCCACCAAATCCACCGCCCAACCCTGTTCGGCAATCAACTCTCCCAATTTTCGGCAGATCCGCTCCATTCGCGAATCCTCTTCATTGACCGGAATTCCGAGGATGATCCGCTCGGCCGCTTCGTTGCGCGCAGTCTGCGAGATCAACGCCGCATCGCCTTTCAGGGTTCCCGTGGCGGTCAGCGCCGGGCGAGGAGTGATGATGTCGAATGCCGTTTCGCCGACGGCGACCCCGATCCGCTTGCCGCCGAAGTCGACCGCTAAGACTCTCATCCGCGAAACTGCTCCAGCAACCAGTCGTGAAGGACGCCGTTTGAACTGATGGCCTCGGATTGGGGCAACCGCCCGCCGGCAAAGTCCGTGAACTGTCCGCCCGCTTCTTCGACGATCAAGTTCACGGCCGAAAGGTCCCACTTGGAGACCACAGGGTCGATCATCGCGTGGGCGCGGCCCGCGGCGACCATGCAGTGCCCGTAGGCATCGCCCCAAGTTCGCGTCGCCATGACCTCGCGAGCGATTTGCTGAAAGCCGGATTGCCGCCCGTGCTTCTCCATGGATCGATGCCCGCCCGCACAAACCACGACTTCGTTCAAGTCCGATTGCGGCGCGACTCGGATCACACGCCCGTTGGCAAAGGCACCTTGGCCGCGTTCTGCATAGACCAGCCAGTCGAGGGCGGGGAAGTAGGAGACGCCCACAAGCGGCCCTTCCGAATCCTCGTAAGACAGCAACACGGCATACAACGGGACCCCGCAGACGAAGCTCTTGGTGCCGTCGATGGGATCGATCACCCACTGGTTTCGGGCGGCGATGCCTCCCTCCTCTTCGCCCAGGATGGGCTCGTGCGGGTACGCCGACTCAATGCGGTCGCGCAAGCGTCGTTCGGCAGCGCGATCGGCAGCGGTGACGGGGGATGCGTCCTCCTTAAGTTCGAAGCCGCTCGCCCCTTGAAACCAGGCGAGGGTTAGTCTGCCGGCTTCGACGGCGGCATCGAGGGCGAACGCGAGCCGGGGGGACATAGACCCAGATTGTACTTAAGACCGCGCCTTCGAGCCCGACCTCAGCTTCGCGATCAGCAGGAGATCATGTATGATGGGTTTTGAAATGCTTTAGGCCCGGGTTTGGCCAGCGTCTCGCGTTTGATCAGACGTCCGAAGGGAAGACAATGACGGAAGTTGCCGCGTTCACTGCCAGCCTAGATCGGTGTCTGGAAGAACCTCGCTTCATCCCGGAGTTCTATCAGCGTTTCCTCTCGGCGTCTGATGAGGTGCGTCACAAGTTCGCGATGACGAACTTCGACGATCAGGAGCGGCGGCTCGCCCGCTCGCTGCGCGTACTGGGAGCGGCGGTGACGGGCGATCCGGCGGCGTTGCGGCATCTTGCGAAGCGCGCCGAATCGCACGACCGCCACCACCTCGATATCAAGTACGAACTCTATGATCTGTGGCGCGAATCGCTCTTGCAGACCGCCTCTGAGATCGATCCGCATTGGAACGACGAGACCGATACCTCCTGGCAGGTCGTACTGGATCACGCGATCCACTACATGACCAAGCGGTACTGATTTTCCATTTTTGGGGTGAACGTTATGAATGTGCCCCCCATAATGGGTGATGAACCGCTTTGGGCTCCTCACTTTCGCATCGGCACTTACCGTTGCTGCTAGCTTTCCTTGGATTGCGGAGGGGCCTCCGCCGCTCATCGACCCGCCGATCAACCTTCAGGCGCTGACGCCCGGTACGGCGCAACTCGGCAACGGCAACATCACGGGACGATTTCTTGCCGGCGGACTCTCGGCGGTGAGTAGTAGCGTAAGTGGCCAAGCGGTCTATGGATACGCCAGTGCGGCGACGGGGACGACTTATGGAGGGTTCTTCCTGAACCGCAGCGTCAGCGGACGGGCAGTGTATGGCTACGCGACAGCCTTCACCGGCCCGAACTACGGTGGCTTCTTCTCGTCGAACAGCACCACGGGTCGTGGCGTGTTTGGCATCTCGGGGGCCGCGACAGGCACCGGCGTCGGAGTCTACGGCAAGAGCGTTAGCCCCAACGGATTTGGCGGCTACTTCGAGGGCAACGTTCATTCCACGGGGGTGTTCTCGGGCAGTGGATCGGGATTGACAAGCCTCAATGCGGGGAACCTGACTTCGGGCACCCTTTCCGACGAGCGATTGTCCTCCGACATTCCTCGGAGATCGACGCCAAACAGTTTCTTTGACACGAACCGCTTTTCCCTTCTGGAAACCACATCGGGCCTTTCGTTCATCGACGACGTCGAGCGTGCCAAGTTCTCCATTGCGTCACAACTCCCCTACAGTGACTTGCTGTTGTCAGTCGGTGGAAGCCGCTTCGTCTTTACCGAAGATGGCGGTCTGGGGATCGGATTAACATCGGGCCGCCCCGGCACACGCCTCTTTGTTCAAGAACCTCAGGGCAGTTCCAGAAGCGCCGTGATCGTGTACAACGGAGACGCTGCCGGGTTCTCACCTGTCAAGCGTGGTATCCAGAGTGAGGCCTCTGGACTTGGTCCTGCGGTCGGCGTTTTAAGCGTTGCGAACAACACGACTGGCGCCGGGTTTGGTGTCGAGGCTTACGCGATCGGCACGACCCCGCTGACGAACTACGCTCTGTACACGTTGGCCAGCGGGGGTGGCGCGAACTACGCAGGCTGGTTCAACGGCACCATCTACGCTCAAACGGCGACCGCCGGCATCAAGTCCTTCGTGATCGACCACCCGCTCGATCCCGAGAACAAGGTGCTTGAGCATTCGAGCGTCGAGAGTGACGAGCGGATGAACATCTATCGGGGCGTCGTCAAGACCGATGCTCGTGGATACGCGACGCTGTCGGTTCCGCAGTGGTTTTCGGCGCTGAACACAGACATTCAATACCAACTCACGGTAATCGACACCAGCGACTCGGCGGACTTTGTGGCAGCGAAGGTCGTGCAGAAGCTCGCATCCGGGTCATTCAGAATTCGGACCTCCGCAGGTGGCGTCGAAGTCAACTGGCAGGTCACGGGGCGACGTCATGATCCGACGTCACTTCGCTCACCCATGCGCATCGAGCGAGACAAACTTCCCCACGAGCGGGGCAAGTATCTGGTGCCTCAGGCATATGGCTACGGCGATGAGCGCGCGATGGCTCAAGGAACCCGCCGTCAAGCAAGCCCCGAGACGCCGAACTAAAGTTGGGCAGATTTCGAAGATGTCGTCTCGCGTCTAGCGGTAGCCCCCTATAATGGGTGATGAACCGCTTCGCGCTTATCGCACTCGTCGCCGCTGTTTCGGTAACCGGTAACTCGTCTTGGGTCGAGGCTGGGCCTGCTCCGTTCGTCGACCCACCCATCAACCTTCAGGCGCTGACGCCGGGTACGGCCCAGCTGGGCCACGGGAACATCACAGGTCAGTTCATAGCGGGTGGGCTATCCGCCACGTCAAACAGCTTGACCGGACAAGCCGTGTACGGCTATGCAGCTGCGACCAGCGGCGTCAGCTACGGAGGGTTCTTCCTGAATCGTAGCGTCAGCGGTCGCGGTGTGTACGGCTATGCCTTGGCGACGAGCGGACCCAACTACGGCGGTTTCTTCTCCACAAACAGCACCGCGGGGCGAGGTGTCTTTGGCATAGCCGGGGCTGCGTCGGGCACGGGAGTGGGCGTCTTTGGAAAGAGTGTGAGCCCGACCGGATTCGGCGGATACTTCGAGGGCAACGTTCATTCGACAGGCATCTTCTCCGGCAACGGGTCTGGGTTGGGGGCGCTGAATGCATCGAACATTGGATCTGGCACGCTGTCCGACTTACGGCTGAGCTCCAATGTGGCGAAACTAGACGCACCTCAAACGTTCTTGGGTGCCAACACGTTCGCCGCGGGGCTCACGATTCCCACCGGAGCGGCAGCCGGCAAAGTCCTGATGAGCGATGCGAACGGGCTTGCAACCTGGCAACCGGACGGCCTGGCTCTACCCTACACCGGGGCCGCCGACACCACCAACACGGCATTTAAGGTCGCGAACTCGAGCACGGCCGTGAGCAACTCCAACGTCGCTATCGAAGGTGTGACAGCCGGGCCCTACGGGACGGGAATCATTGGCAAGAATAGTTCCAGCAGCGGCAGCGGTATCGGCGTCTATGGTTCCGCCGTGTCGCTCGACGGCCTGGGCGTTATGGGAGTCAACACCGTAGGAACCGGCGTTCGAGGCGACGGTAAGACGGGAGTGGGCGGCTTCGGCTCCCAGTATGGTGTCATGGCTTGGGCACACTACGCGCAGGGAAACACTTACGGTCTCTACGCATTTAATGACGGGCCCGACGGAGTTGCCTCGTTCAGCCTAGCGGGGAGCAACTCCCATCGGGGAATCGGAGTCAAGGGTCGCGCCACATCGCAATCTGGAATCAACTACGGAGGTTGGTTCGAGAGCATGAGCCCAGACTCACGCGGTCTCTACGCCTACGTCTCGTCACCGACCGGCTTCACATACGGAGCTTTTGGAGTGGCTGATAGCGACAATGGCCGCGGTGTGTACGGTTATGTGGGTAACGGCGCCGGGGCCACTTATGGAGTCTACGGCAGGCACATTTCACCTTCCGGCTATGGCGTGTATGCCAACGGCCGAACCGGCGGGTCGGGCACCAAGTCTTTCCGGATCGATCATCCGTTTGATCCCCAGAACAAGTATCTCTTACATTACTCTTCTGAAAGTCCGGAGCCACAGAACTTTTACAATGGAGTCGTGCGCACCGACGCAAAGGGCGAGGCTTGGGTGCAGCTTCCCGACTACTTCGGGGAGATCAACAAGGACTTCCGCTACACGCTGACCGTCGTCGATGATACGGACTCGGACAGGTTTGTCCAGGCGAAGATCGCTCGCGAAATCCGCGAGAATCGGTTCAAGATCCGTACGAGCGAGGGGAACGTTAAGGTCAGTTGGGAGGTTAAAGCCGTACGGAACGACCTCTGGGTTCGACGCTACGGCGCACCTGTGGAGGAAATGAAGCTGGGTCTTGAGCGCAAGACCTACCAGCACCCTGAGCTTTATGGCCCCCCGATCAAAGACGATCGAGAGGCGCCGCGGCCAGATCGTGTTCCGCTCTCACAGAAACGCCGATGAGCTTCAGCTAGTTGGCGGCAGGCTGGGCGATTCGCTCGCGAATGCGAGCAACCAAGGCTCCTGAAGGCACCACGCCCTGCATGGCATCGATCACTTTGCCGTCCTGCATCAGGACGAGCGTCGGGATGCTTTGAATGCCGAACGCATCGGCGAGCTTCGGCTCTTCATCGACGTTGACCTGGGAGACGCGGACGACTCCCGCGAGTTGCTTGGCGGTCTCGTCTAAGTGGGGCTTCATCATGCGGCAGGGGCCACACCAAGGGGCCCAGAAGTCGATCAGGATGGGTGTGCCATTGTCAATGACCTCCGCCTTAAAGGCATCAGTCTTAAGTTCGATGACGGATGGGTTGGCTGCGTTCATGCCTTAGAAGAGGCATGATGGGAGCGAATTCGATTCAGACATGAAGAAGCCCGCCCTCGTGAGTGCGAAGGCGGGCTCGATCAGTCGGTCTAGTTGTTGGTCGTTACCGCAACTCGGACCAGGTCCGAGCGCAGGTTGTAGTAGGTCTTGTTCCGCCGCGTGCGATAGAACCCGACGATGCAGTCTCCGGAGCTCGACACGTAGTTGGCCGCACCCGAGGTGATCGTGTAGGTCGTCGTCGTGTCGGTCGATCCGACGCTTTGGGAACCGATCTGCACGTACGCCCCAGTAGCGTAGTTGTACAGATAGACCGAGAGCGAGCCGCTGATCGTCATCTGATTCTCGACGGTAAGCGCGATTTGCGTGACCCCATTTCCGCGGTTGATGCCGGTAAGGATCGCATCGTAGTCGACGATCCGGTTGTTGCCCGACGCCGCGCTGCGCAGATCGAAGCGAACGTTGTCGCTCGTGGTTAAGCTGCTTGCCGAGCCTCCAATGACCGTCCCAGCGAACACTTGGACCGCACCCGGGGTGTAGTTCGTGGTGGTCGTACCGCCGCCACCTCCACCCCCAGTCGCGCCGAGCGCCTTTGCGACGTTGATCCGTCCGTAGGCGACCCAGGTACCGACGTTGTCGCAGTTCTGCTCGATTGCGTTGCGGATTGTCGAGGCGGAGACGCCCGTGCCGTGCTTGGCCCACAAGAGGCCAGCCAGTCCCGCCACATGGGGGGTCGACATCGAAGTTCCGCTCAGGGTTGCATAGGTGTTGCCGTCATAGGTCGAGTAGATGCTCGAACCGGGTGCGGCAACGTCGACCCAACTCGCGCCGTAGTTGCTGAAGCTCGACCGGGCATCGGTGCTGGTCGTAGAACCCACGGCGATGCACGCGGCGTAGTAGCCCGGATAGCTGGGTGCCGTCGTATTGCTATTGCCCGCTGCGGCGACGATCACCACTCCTTTGCTGGCGGCGTAGTTGACGGCACTCTCGAGTGCGCTGGAGCCGGAGCTGCCACCAAGCGACATCGAGATGACTTTGGCACCGTTATCAGCGGCCCAAGTGATGCCATTGACGATGGCAGTGTATGAGCCGGACCCACTGGCATTGAGGACCTTGACCGGCATGATGCGGGCATTCCAATCCACGCCCGCAACGCCGATGCCGTTGTTCGTCAGTGCGGCCGCGATGCCCGCGCAGTGCGTGCCGTGACCGTTGTCGTCATCGGCATCGCTGTCGTTATTGACGAAGTCGTACCCGGCGACCAGTTTGCCGACGAGGTCAGAGTGGTTCTTGTCCACGCCGGTGTCGATGATCGCAATGGTAACGCTGGCGCTACCCGTGGTGATGGACCACCCGGCTGGCGCACTGATCTTCGGAAGCGCCCACTGGCTGCCATAGCTCGGGTCATTGGGCGTCACCTGGAAGTGGCGCGCTATATAGTTCGGCTCCGCGAACTCGACGGACGGCAGACTGCGATAGTGGGCCAACGCCTGCTCGATCTTGACCGACTTCGGCAGGGCGACGCGTTGGACATCGAGCCGACGGAGCGTCTCGACCGGTCGCGCGCCAATGCGTGCGTGGTCGATGGGAGCGGCCATCTGTGCCCCCGCGCGGAACTTGACGAGAACCTCGCCATCGACGAAATCTGCCGGAGCCTGAGCGACAGCCACGGCGGCGATTCCGATCATCGTGGCGGCATAAACGAACTTCTGCACCTAAGACACCATCCTCTGCCCTCTCCAGGGCAATCGAAATGAAGGGAGCGCTCCATTGCGCTCCGGGTGCATTGCATTATAGCGACGACTCCGCGAAATGCCAAGCCAGCAAAAGACCGAGATTCTGCTTGCCATTTGGCAATAAATACCTTACGATAGAGGAATGAACCGTTACACGCTGTTCGCCTACGCCGCCGCCATGACCGCGCTCGCCAATCTGCCCATGTACCGTGAGCCCGCGCCGTTTCTGGTCGATCCCCCGATCAACCTTCAGGCCGTGACGCCCGGGGTGCCTCAGACGGGGCATGGAAACATCACCGGGACGTTTCTTGCGGGCAACTTCTCAGCAACAACGGCGCTAAACACAGGACGCGCGGTGTACGGCTACGCGTCGGCTCCGAGCGGCGTGAGCTACGGCGGTTTCTTCCTGAGCCGGAGCCCCAGCGGCCGTGCTGTTTATGGCTATGCCACGGCCACGTCGGGTAGCCACTACGGTGGGTTCTTCTCGACGAGCAGCACCTCCGGGCGCGCAGTGTATGCCACGGCGGCGGCCAACAATGGCTCGACCATCGCGGGTGACTTCATTTCGTTGAGCGGGAACGGCACCGCCGTGCAGGGTTCGGCGCCTTCGCTGAATGGGCCGGGCGTCGGAGGGCGATTCTACAGCTCGGGAGCGGGCGGCGCAGGCGTCATCGGTGAATCACTCGCTTCCGCTGGAACGTCGATCGGGGGCTCGTTCGCCGCTTCGAGCCAGTCAGGCATCGGAGTGCAGGGTGTATCCAATCATGGCTCAGGCTCGACGTACGGAGGGCTGTTCCAGGTGGCGAGCAGTTCGGGCGTCGGCGTTTCGGGTATCGCTAACGCATCCTCAGGAGCCACGATCGGCGTGAGAGGTTCCGCCGCCAGTCCAAATGGAGTTGGCGTGTTTGGATTGGCGAGTACCTCGGGTTACGGCGGCGATTTCGCGGTTTGGGGATCGTCGGGTGTCGCCGTCCGGGGCAGAGCCTTGAATGTGTCCGGCGGCGCGTCGGGTGGGTTGTTTGAGGCGAACGGGCCAGACAGTCGGGCAGTTACGGGTTGGTCTCGCTCGGCAATCGGGCAGACGATCGGCGGTGACTTCCTAGTGGATAGCGTTCAGGGCATCGGAGCGCGCGGAGTATCCTCCGCGTCTTCTGGGTCGACTTACGGTGGTTTCTTCCAGGTATCTAGTCCTTCGGGTGTCGCGGTCTTTGGGGGTGTGCAGAACGTGTCTGGTCTCTCCCGCGGAGGATTCTTTCAGAATCCGAGCACGCAGGGGCGGGCGGTAGAGGGCACCTCGACCGCGACCACCGGTCAAACCTATGCAGGCTACTTCAAGGTCTTGAGCACCCAGGGCACAGCCGCCTATGGTGAAGCGGCGGCAACCACGGGCAGCGGCGTCGGCGGCACCTTTACAACCGCCTCGGCTGATGGTTATGGATCCTACAGCTTCGGACCAAATGTGGGATCCTATGGACTTGCAGGGGCTGCCTCCGGAATCACCGTTGGTGTCCGAGGGGAGACGTTCAGCCTTACGGATGGATATGGAGTGTTCAGCCTTGGAAGATTTGGAGCCTCGGGTACCAAGTCGTTCCGAATCGACCATCCTCTCGACCCAGAGAACCGCTACCTGATTCACTACTCCGCGGAGTCGCCGAAACCGATGAACCTCTACACGGGAAAGGTCGTCACCGACGAGCGAGGCTACGCCACGGTCCTGCTGCCTGACTACTTCGATGAAGTCAACTCAGAGCCGCTTTATCAGCTGACGGTGGTGGACACGTCGGATGACTTCGTCATGGCGAAAGTATCAAAGCGTTACGCCAACGGCAAGTTCCAGATCCGCACCAGCAAGCCCAATGTCGAGGTGTGTTGGCAGGTTCAGGCCCAGCGCAACGATCGGTTTGTGAAGACCTACGGCGCACCGACCGAGATCGACAAGCCGGATGGCGAAAAGGGATCCTATCAGCACCCGGAACTCTACGGGCTGGGCAAGGAGCGCAAGCTGGGGTCCCAAAAGCGCTGATCAGCGGGCGCGATACTCGTCTCGAAGCATCACGTAGAGGTGGGTATCGCGCCGGGTTCCATCGACGCCGACCGCGGCTCAGCAAAGCCAAGCAAGATACGACAAGAGAGGCTGAGCCTCGGTTAGGCTCAGCCCCTCGACGATCAGGTTTTAAGCTACGCAGTCTTGCGGCGGCGGCGAAGCAGTGCCAAGGATCCCAGGACCATTGCCGACACCGTTGCTGGCTCGGGGACAACCATGTAGTCTTGGTTCATATCAAGATTGTCGCCATGAGTGATGGCTTTCAAGTAATAGGCAGCCGAACTCTGATGGTCGGTCGAGTCGGTGAGGTAAGTGCCTGTGATCGATCGAACTGCCCCTGTGACGCTGCTCTGGAACGTGCCCGTATCAAGGCCGTCGCCACCGTCGTACAGGATGTCCCAGATGGCAAGCTGAAGCGCCGCGCCCTTGTCTTTAGAATCAACAACGCCGACGTTGCTGGAAAAGAACCACGCGGCTCGGGTGGCGGTCGCTCCGCGTTCTTCCATGGGCAACACATTGACCTGGTAAGAACTGCCGTTGGTGTTCCAATGGGCAAGATCAACGCAGACGCCAACGACTCGATTGCCATCGAGCGAAACATTGGCGAGGCCGGCACCAACGGTCATGCTCTTTCCGGCGTAGTTGATTCCGACCGAGCGGCTCATTTCGCTGACAAGACCATGGTATGTGAAGAGGGATGACGCATGGGACGCCCCTGCCGTGGCTAGAGCCCCTAGGATGATTGCGTAGCGTAACCTAATCATGATAGTGATCAGGGTTCGCAATATCCGTGCCACAGTTCGACGGCATCGATACCAAGTGGCTTGAACACGGCTCTCGTGATGCCCCATACTGAAAGAGCTGTGAGGATGGAGTTTCTTACTAAGCCGAACTGTGCGCCGTCGGCGGAGATGCATCTCCTGATGCTCGAGGCCCTCGGGGCCGAGGGGTTCGATGCCGTGGATCTCACGGAGCTGCCCATGAGTGATGTTCGGCGTGGCTACGACACGCCTACGCTGCTGGTTGATGGCGTGGACGTGTTTGGCTCCGTTCCCCGGGACGACCTCTCGGTTCCGCCGAGCTGACGCTATTATCCGGGCGGGGTCCCGTCCGTTGAGAGGATTCGAGAAGCGTTGGCCCGTGCGAACGGATGAGGCCTGCTTCGTCCGTTTTTGGGGAAAAGTGGCTGCCGGACTAGGACTCGAACCTAGACATACGGCACCAAAAACCGTTGTCCTGCCATTAGACGATCCGGCAACTGGAGTCGATTATACCGCGATCCCCCTTTCCTATCGGCTCCCCGAACGCTCAGGCGGGTACCCTCGTAGAACCTGCAAGACGTAGGAAACTGCTGATGGATTTAGACATGACTCGACGCGAGCTCTTGAGGTTGGGAGCCGCTGGTGCCGTTCTCGGCCCTTCGTTCAGCCTCCTGAGTTCCGCGTCAACGTTGTCCGAGGAAACCGCCATGGAATTGAAACTCGTTACCGTTCCCCAAGCCATCCCTGAGAAGGTCTACACCTCCGAACGGGTGGGCATCAGTCGTAAGACCCACGATGAGCACTTGAAGCTCTGGCAGGGTTATGCCAACAAGACCAATGAGATCCGCAAGGCGCTCGCTGAGATGGAAGTCGACCCCGCGAAGGCGAACCAGATCTACAGCATGATGCGAGCGCTCAAGGTCGATTACACCTTCGCTTACGAAGGCTACATCAACCACAACGTTTACTTTGAGACGATGGGTGGCGAAGGCGGCCCGGCGACCGGCAAGGTCGCTGAGCTGATCAACGAGGCCTACGGTTCGTTCGAGAAGTGGGCGGCGGAGTTCAAGGCGACCGGTATCGCGGGTCGCGGCTGGGTCTACCTGGCCTACGACCACGCCGAGAAGCGCGTGTTCAACTACATCGGTGATGCCCAAAACAGCTTCCCGATCTGGAACCACACGCTCTTGCTCGCGATGGACGTGTACGAGCACGCTTACTATCTGGACTTCCAGACCGCGCGAGCGAAGTATATCGACGCCTACATGCAGTGCATCGACTGGGATGCCGTTAACGCTCGGGGTGCCGCCGTCAGCGTCAGTTAAACGAGGCGCATCAAACGCAACAAGGCCGGACAGGATATCCTGTCCGGCCTTCGTTATTCTGGAGGGCTTCTGGCTTAGGCTCGTCGGCGACGGCGCGCCACGAGCGCTGCCGCACCAGCACCCAATGCGATCATCGTTGCCGGCTCGGGCACGATGCTCATCGTGAGAACATAGTCACCGAACTCCGTGTGGTTGCCCACAAAGTTCCGGTCGTTGAAACCGGTGATGCCGAGGTAGTACGTGCCGCTTGTTAGCGCGGTGTAGCGAATCGCCGACCCAAGGCTGTTGGCGTCATCGTTGAAGGCGACTTCGACCAAGCCCGGATCGAGCAGATGCATCATCGTGTCCGGGTCAAAGAACTGCGTCTGCATCGGGGTCGTGATCGCGGTCAGGGTCTCGCCAGCGAACAAGGTGAACATGAAGTAATCGTTATCACCCGCCGGATTCAGAGAAAGCTGTCCTACGTCGGCCCACGGCGAGGCCCCTCGCGTGATCAGGTTCGCGGTTCCCGCCGTGTTGTTCGATTCGAACTCAAAGATAATCGCCTGTGACGCAACGGACAATCCCGCGAGCATCGAGGCCAACAATAGCTTTCTCATAAACCCTCCAAAACACTCCCTAAGGAGTCCTCCCTTAGTATAAGGGCACAGGGTCGGAAAATACACAGTATTTGTACGGGTTCTGGTCCCATAGAGCCCCGCAAGACTCACGGCTGTACGTGCGCGACCGCATCCCAGATGTCATCGAAGCTGCGCATCCCGGCCGGTAGATTCTCGATAATCTGCTCGCCGTACCCTTTCGACCGAAGCCGAGGGTCGAGCAGGGCGATAATCCCGCGATCTTCGGCGCGCCGGATAAGTCGTCCCGCTCCCTGGCGCATCATCATCTTCGCGACGGGCAGCGTGTACGAAACGAACGGGTCGTGGCCCAACGAACTCAACCAAGCCATGCGGGCGACGGCCACCGGGTCGATGGGTACTTCGAACGGCACCCGAACGAGTACCACGCACGAAAGAGTCTCGCCGGGGGCGTCGAATCCGGTCCAGAACGAGCGCAACGCGAACATCGATGACTTCACGTTCGACTTGAACTTCTCGCCGGTCGCGGCGGCTCCGCTGGTGCGCTGAATGAAGATCGGGCGATCCTCGCGTTTCGGCATCCGCTGGTGGACGGCTTCCATCTCTTTGCGGCTGTGAAAGAGCACGAGCGTCCGGCCGTCAAGCGCGTCGAGGATGCTCCCAATTTCGAGGGCGAGCGCAGCGTAGTAAGCATCCTCCATACCTTCCTTTCGTGCCGTTGCGGGATCCGGGATGCGCCCCGAAGGAGGGATGTACAGCGCGGCCTGGCTGGCGAAGTCGAAGGGCGAGGGAAGTACCTCCTCATACTGCGGGTCGACGCCGGAAAGCCGACGGAAAAAGTCGAACCTGCCGTCTACCGCCAGCGTGGCCGACATGCAGACAAAGGGCGTCTTCGCCCAGAGCAAGTCCCGAAGCGGCCCCTCGAGTCCCACCACATCGCGCCGCAGCATCGCCGAGAAGAACTCGCCCCGGCCCGACGAGCTGCTATAGGTAACGCCGACGTCGCTTTCGTCGGCGGGGGTGAAGAGGTGGCGGGTGTTCTCTCCGAACTCTCGGAGGAACATGAGATAGTTGCGCACCGTGTCTTGCGCTTCTTGCTTGGCGTGTCCCTCCTGGGCCCAACTGCGCAACATGGCCTCGGTGAGCTTCACGAACCCCTCGGTCATACCGGCGATATCCGCAGAAAGCCCCTGGGCAAAGCTCTCGAGGTCGGGCAGAGCAGAGGCTCTCACCCCCGGATGCGCGAGCAGCTGGGGCGGATTGACCTTGATAATGCCGGAAGGGATGTCGAACCCGATGCGCTTCGCCGCGGTCAGGATGCCTTCGGTGAAGGCATCGCACGCCTGCTGCCAAACCGCCGACTGGCCCGCGTCGCGCGCAATCGGGTCAAGCGTGACTTGCATGCGGCGCACAATGCCAACGACTTGTTGGGCTTTGGTCTCGCTGAGCTCGAACTCGAGGCCGTTCGCCGCCGCGGAGAGGAAGTCGTGGGCTTCGTCGAGGACCAAGAAGTCGTAGTTGCCGAGCAAGCTGAGCTCGCCGGTGCTGGCGCGCTTCAGCAGGGCATCCTGGATCACGACGCTGTGGTTCGTGATGATGACGTTTCCCTTCTCGGCGCCGCGCCGCGCTTTGTAATAGAAGCAGTCGTTGTAGCGGTGGCACAGCCGAGCCGGGCACACCGGTGGAGTGACGATCGAGTTCCACAGCCCGGCCATCTCTCGCGGGGCCAGATTCACGCGCGCCCGAAACTCCGACTCGATGCCAAGTTCAGCTTCGTTGACGAAGGAGCGAAGCGTGCCCGCGTGGTAGTCGCCAATCGCAGCTAGGCAGGCGTACCGCTGGCGCCCGATGAGGAACGCGCCGTTGATCGGGGGCTCGGGAGGGAAGAGGCTGACGGCAAGGGGCCAGTCGTGCCGCCAATATTGCTCGGCCAGCACGTTGGTGTAGGTGGCGATGACCGTTCGCTTGCCTTCGGCGTTGGCGTAGGCGATGGCGGGAATCAGCGCGGCCAGGGACTTTCCGAGTCCGGTGGGGGCTTCGAACGCGCCGCTCGACTTGCCGCTGATGCAATCTCCCAGGAGGTGGGCAAGGTGAAGCTGATCGGGGCGATCGACGAATCCCGGCCGCCGGCGCAGCTCGGCGAATGCAGCTTCGATGAGATCACGCCCGGAGGACACAGACATCAGTCTAGCGCACGGGTCGGGTTCGGGGCTCCGAACTCCCCTCTCCGCTGGCGGGGAGGGGGCTGGGGTGGAGTGAGCCCTTTTTCGTAGACACCTCTTGGTCATTGAAGGATTGCATGTTCCTTCGAGAACTGGTCTGGGGTCTTCATCCCAAGAGACGAGTGAAGACGCAGTGAGTTGTAGAGTTTGAAGTAGTCCGCGAAGGCTTCGCGGGCTTCTTCAAGATCGGCGTAAAGGTCGCACCCCGCTTCTTCGAGTTTGAAGGTCTTGAAGAAAGATTCGACGCGTGCGTTCTGGGTG
>JADZEW010000034.1 GCA_020850325.1 Methanoregulaceae archaeon | reverse complement strand
TGACGGCAAAGCGGGCACGCACGCTGATGCGCAGGCACCGGCTGTCGAGCAACCGTCCCAGACGCAGGCGCTCCTCGACGATTCCAGGAGTCTGGAAAGGCGGTGCCAACCTGCTCAAAGGAAGGGTGCCGGGCCGGGCCGGCGAAGTCCTCGCCGCCGACGTGACCGCGATCCCGCTGGTGGGTGGCCGCTGGGGCTATCTGGCGGTGGTGCTCGATTCGTTCACCAGGCAGGTGGTGGGATGGGCCATCTCGGCCAGGAACGACACCAAGCTCACCCGCGACGGCCTGCTCATGGCACTTGGCCAGACCTGCGTGCGTCCAGACTGGATCCACCACTCGGACCGCGGCTCGAACTATGTCAGCCACGACTACCGGGATCTGGTGATCCGACATGGCGGAACGCCGAGCTACTCGGACCCCGCGCGTCCCACCCAGAACGCACGCGTCGAATCCTTCTTCAAGACCTTCAAACTCGAAGAAGCGGGATGCGACCTTTACGCCGATCTTGAAGAAGCCCGCGAAGCCTTCGCGGACTACTTCAAACTCTACAACTCACAGCGTCTTCACTCGTCTCTTGGGATGAAGACCCCAGACCAGTTCTCGAAGGAACATGCAATCCTTCAATGACCAAGAGGTGTCTACGAAAAAGGGCTCACTCCAAAATGAGCCCCCTCCTTTCCAGCGGAGAGGAGGGGGTTGGGGGTGGAGAGGTTGGGCCGCTTCGCTCGCAGGGCACAAGGCATCCCTGCCCCACGTGGGATACCGTGTAGTCGTTCGCCCATCCAAGAGGATTCTCCCTTCCTAACCCTCCCTCTCGCCGGAGCGAATGGGAGGGAACTAGGAGATCAGTCCCGATTAAGGCGTCGATACAACTCGGCTTCAAGCGCTTCGCGGACGACATCGATCGAGATCTTCTCGAGGACTTCGGCCGCGAAGGCGTAGACCAGCAATCCGCGGGCGTCCATCTCGGGAATGCCGCGGGAGCGGAGATAGAACAACGCTTCGTCGCGGATCTGGCCGACCGTCGCGCCGTGCGTACACTTCACGTCGTCGGCGAAGATCTCAAGCTGCGGCTTCGTGTTGATCGTCGCGTTCGCCGAGAGCAGCAGCGCCTGGTTGGTCTGCTTCGCGTCGGTCTTCTGGGCGTCCTCGTACACGAAGATCTTGCCGTTGAACACACCGACCGACCGGTCGTCGAGGATGCCTTTGTACACCTCGAACGAGTGGCAGTTCGGCTTCGCGTGGTCGATCCTCGTGTGGTTGTCGATGATCTGCTCGCCCTGGCCCAGGTAGGCGCCGTTCAGCGACGTCTCGGTGTGTTCGCCATCGACGAACACGTTGAGGTCGGTGCGCGAGATCGCCGCGCCAAACGCAACTTGGTTCGACGTAAACACCGAGCCGTCCTTCTGGTCGACGTATTGATTCGCGATATGGATCGTCGAGCCGCCCTCGGTCTGCGACTTCACATACTCGAGGTTCGCGTTCGCGCCGAGCGCGATCTCGTGGACGACGTTCGTAAAGCTCTCGCCGCCGAGGCCGTGGTAGCTCTCGACGATCTTCGCTGCCGCGCCTTCTTCGAGCTCGATAACAACCCGAGGATGGACCGCGATCGTACCGTGGTCGGCTTGCGTGATTAAGCGCAGGTGGATCGTCGGCTCGACCATCACGCCCTTGGCGACGAACACGTAGACCCCTTCGGCCATGTAGGCAGTGTTCAGATGGGTGAATCGCTCATCGTTCGTAGTACCGAGCTTGCCTTCGTGGGTGGCGATCTTGCCGAGGTGGCGCATCACCAAGCCTTCGTGCTGCTCCAGCGCCTCGGAGAGGGCCCTCACGCGGACGCCGTTGGGCAGGCCGCTGACGTTCGAGAGCTCCGGAGCGAACTCGCCATTGACGATGGTGAGGCACGGGCCATCGAGGGTTTTCAGGGGCATGCCGCGAAGGTCGTCTTCGCTCAGCGTTGCGCCATACGACGGCACATACTCGGTCTCGCGGAGGCGATTCAGCGGCAGATATTTGAACTCTTCGTCACGCGTGGTCGGGATGCCCGCCTCGGCGAACTTGGCGAGTGCGGCTTCGCGAACCGCACGCAGCGACTCGGGGCCGGTCAGACCCAGCAACTCTCGAACGGCTTCGAAGTTCGAGATCAGTGAATGCGGCTTCTCGGTGATCAGCACCTTACTTCGCCCCCGCGAGCGACTCCTCGATCCAACCGTAACCCTTCTCTTCGAGTTCGTAGGCCAGGGTTTTGTCGCCGCTGCGCACGATGCGGCCATCCACGAGGACGTGGACGTAGTCCGGCACGATGTAGTTCAGCAGGCGCTGGTAGTGGGTGATGACCAGGAAGCCGCGCTCCGGCGAGCGGAGGGCGTTCACGCCGTCGGACACGACCTTCAGCGCGTCGATGTCGAGGCCGGAGTCGGTCTCGTCGAGGATGCACATCTTCGGCTCGAGCGCCGCCATTTGGAAGATCTCGTTGCGCTTCTTTTCGCCTCCCGAGAAGCCTTCGTTGACCGAGCGGTTGAGCAGCGAAGGGTCGAGGTCGAGGATCTTGATCTTCTCGCGAATGAACTTCATAAACTCCATCGCGTCCATGTCCGACTCGCCGCGCTGCTTGCGGACGGCGTTGACGGCGGCGCGAAGGAAGTAGGTGTTCGATACGCCGGGAATCTCGACTGGATACTGGAAGGCAAGGAAGAGGCCCTTGGCGGCGCGGACTTCGGGGTCCATCTCGAGCAAGTCTTCGCCCAGGTAGGTCGCCGAGCCCTCGGAGATGTCGTACCCGTCGCGGCCCGCGAGGATGCTGGCCAGAGTGCTCTTGCCGGAGCCGTTCGGCCCCATGATGGCGTGGACTTCGCCCGGATTGATGGTGAGGTTAACGCCGTTGAGGATGGTCTTATCTTCGACGCTTGCGTGGAGGTTTTGAATCTGAAGCATGGTGGTGCGCCTTTTACTACGCGGGAGTTGAGACCAGAGTTTACCTTTTTGTCAGGATTGATTCGGTAGCGTCTGCGGGTTGTCGAATGTCGGATGTGGCTCGGACTCCTCAAGCTACATCCCACATACGGCATCCCACATCCTTCACGGCCTCTCTTAGCGACCAAAGTGCCAAGAATCGCGACGAGTGGCGTATGCTAGAGATATGATCGCGACCCTCGCAACATTGCTAGTAGCGCAGACGATCCCCGCCTCGGCGCAGGTCGTCTATCCCGGCATTCCCGAGTCTCCGGCGACCACCCCTGTCGCGATGGTTACTCACTCGGTGACCTACACCCTGTCGAAGGACATGGTGACCCTGGAATCGACCACCGGCTTGAAGAACACCTCGAATCGCGCGGTCACCCTCGACCTTGCCTTGCCCATTCGCGGACGGCAGGTGAACTGGGCTCAGAGCCAGGCGATGCGACAATCGGCCACGGTCAACGGGGGCGCTGTCGCCCTGCGGCATGGACCGATCGCGCGGACCGAACCCTCCGAAGCGGAGAAGGCCAAGGGCGTGTGGGCAAAGACCTATGAGCGACTCGATCGCACGGCGGTTTCCTTTAAGGCCGGAGAGACCAAGTCGCTACGGGTGAAGTTCAGTGCGCCGATTGGTCGGGCCGGGCTGGACGGCGTGCAACGAATGGTCGTCTATGACACCGCGGGTGGCGACAACTGGAGCGGCCCCGTCGGACAGTTCAACTACGCGATCAAGTACACGTCGGACATCGTGCTCGGGGTGTACGCGGCTCTGCCTGAGCAGGGCTGGCAGATTGGACAAACCGGCGCGTTTCGGCGAGCCATAGGGTTCACCCCGGCCGAGAACTCGGTGCTGATCTTCACCTACTATCCGGGCGGCTTTGACCGCATCGGCGACGGGTAGACGACCCACCGACGGTAGGTGCAGGTTTCGAGTGCTGAGCGAAGCAAAAGCATGAGGCCCTGCGCCTTTGCTGGCGTACCCCTCACCCCCCTGCCCCCTCTCCCCGCAAGCGAGGAGAGGGGGAGTTCAAGGCGAGCACCCGAGCTAATCCCCTTAGCTTCCGTAGATCGAGTACGAGTTCCAGGCCTTGTCGAACGATAGGCGCAGCGTCACCAACTGCCCGACGTGGTAGTAGTCATGGCCGACGATGTAGTCGGTCGCCAGTTTGATCAGCTTGTCGTCGTCACTGACCGTCGCTGCCACGGCCTTGGCTCGGAGTTCGCGCCACTCCTCGATCAGCGGCGCCAGCGCCGCACTCTTGGGCTTGAACGTTCCCCACTGGTGCTCACGGCCCTCGACGTGCTCGAGCACGGCAACGCAGCACTCGGCAAGGTGAGCCGCGGTCACGCGAAACGACATCGAGTCTTCGTGCAGCTTCAGATCGGCTTGATCTTCGGTGACCCCATTGAAGCACTGTTCGAGTTGGGAGCCGGCGTTGTCGACGAGGGATTGAAGGAGTTCCTTGGCAGTCATGCTCCAAGTTTGGCACGCGGACCCCGGTATCTTGGTGGCCATGGCGAACGATTGGGACGGATGGTCTACCTCGGCAGGGGCGTGGATCCGCAGCATGGCTGAGCAAGGCGATTGGACCCGTCGCCACGTTGTCGATCACCCGACGCAAGCCGCCTGCTCGCCTTTGCCCGGTGAGCTGTGGCTCGATGTCGGCTGCGGCGAGGGCCGATTCTGCCGATGGCTGGCTGACCGAGGGGCGATCGTGACCGGTCTAGACCCGGTGGGCGAACTCCTTCAACACGCGACGACGCTGGGCGGGGCAACGTATGTCCTTGGCGAAGGCTCCCAGCTTCCCTTCCGCGATGCGGCCTTCGACGGAGTCGTCTCCTACCTGTCGCTCATCGACATCCCCGACTTCCGCACCGCGATCCTCGAAGCGGCGCGCGTACTCAAGCCGGGAGGCAAGTTCGTCGTCGCCAATCTCACCAGCTTCGCAACCACGATCCCCCACCCTCGGCGGCGGGATGAGGAGGGCAACTTCCTGTTCATGGCAGTCGACCGTTATCTGGAAGAGCGCGCCGAGTGGGTGGAATGGGCGGACATCCGCGTGCGCAACTGGCACCGCCCGCTGGCCGCCTATATGCAAGCGTTCCTCACCGCGGGTTTGGCCTTGGAGTCCTTCGACGAACCGTCCGCCGACCCCGCGGTGCCCGGCGGCGAGGACTACAACCGCGCGCCGTGGGGGCTGGTCATGGTTTGGCGGAAGCCGGCTTGAACCGGCTGAACGCGCACCACCCGGCGTAACCGAAGAAGAAGATCGCAAAGAACCACGGTACGAAGCGGCGCGAGGGCATCGCGGTCGGCTTCTCCGGAATCCGCAGATTGGCAACCACGGCTTGCGGCCCCCCGATCGGCACTTCGCTGATGACGCGGCCACGCTGGTCGATCGCCATGCTATATCCCGTCGCGGCGGCGCGAAGCACCGGCAAGTCGGTCTCCACCGCCCGCCAGATACTCGCCGCCCGCAGCTGATCGGGGGTTCCGGTGCCCATGTACCAGTCATCCACCGCCATCACGGCCAGCAGTTGCGCCCCGTTGTCCACTTGGCGCTGGGCAATATCCCAGAACAGCCCCTCAAAGCAGATCATCGGCCCGACTTTGATGCCACCGACGGTCAGCGCGCGAGTCTCCTCGGCCGCGCTCATGTCGCCGCCCGGCAGCTTGAACTTCTCGAGAAACGGAATCCAGTCGCGGCCGGGAACGTACTCGCCGAACGCCACCAGGCGCGCCTTATCTGCATGCTGCCACGTGCCGTCGAATCCGAATGCCGATTGGTAGCGGCGAGGGCCCGCCACCCGCTGTCCGCCGACGATCGTCGGATACTTCGGCTGAATCTCGAAGGGGAGGATCGGCTCGCTACCGTTGCTGCCTGCCGCCATCCCTTCCGGGAACAGCACGAAGTCGATCCGGAAGCGGTCCAACCCCACGTAAAGTTGAGCGACATTGTCGAAGAGTTGATCGCGGCGGGTTTGCTCGTCGCCGAACGCCATGTTGACGCCCGGCTGAATCGCGGCGAACGTCCGCTGCTCGCCCGGAATCGGCTGGACGTACCTCAGCATCGAAGCCACGCACCCCAAAATCGCGACGATCGCATACTTGCGTAAAGGAAAGAAGGGAGCCTTGATCAGGAAGAACACCACGAGAACATTGATCAGCACCACCCAAGCCGAGGTCAGATACTGCGTGCCCAGGTAGGCGGTTTGAATCAAGTAAGGGAACGGCCAAAGCGGCGTCGAGACCAAGAAGAACGGAAACGCGAAGATCGGCACATACGACCGCGCGACTTCATGCCCCGCGAACAGCAGCGGCACCGCCCACCACATCTTGCGGCGAATCGCTTCGGCGATCAACCAGCCCAGCCCCCCGAAGAACACCCCGCCCAGCAGGGCGCAAATCAGATACGGTGCAAACCCCAAGCTGGGCGAGCCGGTCCACTGCTTGACCAGCGGCACCACCCACAGCAACTGATACAGCGTGATGAGAAAGCCGAACAAGAACCCGCTGCGAAACGCCCGCGGTTGGTGGGTTTCGGTCGGAATCAAGCTCACGAACCAAGGGGCCAGCGCCACCAGCACCAGCAGCCCCAGATTCAGCGGCGGGAACGCAAGCGAGTACAACACCGCGCTCGCGAAAATCGGCCCTGCCCGACGGAGCTTATCGGGAACCATCGGTGTCCCCTTCGCGTGCAGGCTCATCCAGGTGCGAGGTGTCGTTGTAGCGAAGCATCACAAAGCTTCCGTCGGGGCGACGTTCGAGTTCGGTCACTGCCGTGTTGCCAAACCGGAAGGCCCGCGCAGTCTCGGGGCGGCCCTGCATCAGTTGCGCGAGAAGCAGCGCGCCGGTGCCGCCGTGCGTGACGATAATTTGATCGTCGTCCATCTCGCCAACCTCCTCGGTAAAGGAGTGGAGCCGATGCCACACGTCGAGGAAGGACTCTCCGCCCGGGGGCGCGAACTCGCTGAACGACTTGCCCGAGGCACGGAAGTGCTCGTGAAACTCGGTGAACGAGCGACCCTCGAACATGCCGAGGTTGCGCTCGCGCAACCGAATGTCGGTCGTCACTCGAAGGGTGACCGCTTGGGCGGTTGCGAGGGCTCGCCGCATGTCGCTGCTGAAGGCATGGACGCCCTCCGGCAGATTCGACTTCAGGCGGCGGGCTTGCTCGACGCCCACCGAATCGAGCTCGATATCCGCATGCCCCTGCGCCCGCCCTTCCACATTCCAAAGGGTCTGACCGTGACGCACGAGGTACAGGCGCATCGGCGCAGTTTATACCTGCCAGGGGCGGACTTCGCCCAGCTCGTGCCCGTCGGCGTCCACGCGCAGGCTGCCCAGCCGCAGAATCGGGATTGGCACCGGGGGCACGGCATCGGCCATCACGACCGCTAGCCCGGCCTCAAAGTCGAGAGATTCGACCCGCCCATAGCCGAACTCCTCGCCGCTCAGCCGTACAAATGCGCAAAGCAAGTTCTCATAGTCCTCGGAGTGGACGATGTGCGCCCGCTGGGTGTGGGTGATGTCGAGGGCACGGGTCACCTGCTCTTCCGCGAGCTCGCCCTTGGTGATGACCAGCAGCGCCGAGCCGCACACCTCGACGCGTAGGGCATCCTCGAGCCCGGCTCGCTGGCGCATGACGGAATCGAGCAGCCGCCCTGAGCCCAGCCGCGCTCCCTGAATCGTGAGGCGGTCCAGCGGGATCTCGTGGCGGCTGGACCGCTCGATCAGCTTCAGCCACTGGGCTTTGCGTTGTGCTTGCAGCACCAGGTTGGGCAGCGGCTTGATCAGATCGACCGACTCCGGACCCACCGGCCAGCAGATGGCGTCATCGGGTTCGTCGTTCGGCATCAAGATGCGCGCGGGACGCACCATGCCGGTCAGGGTTTGGGTCATCTGCCGCATCAGGGGCGAGGCGCGCATGGGATACATCTGAATGATCGCGTTGTCATCGACGACGCCAAGAAACTCGTGGAGGGCCGCCATCAGCAGGTGCGGGGATCGCTGGGGATCGAGGCTGCCGTAGAAAGCGGAGTAGATGGGGCGCGTGCCGCGGAGCACCCACAACCGCCCGGCGGCTCCGTAGTGGGCGTCAGCCGGGTCGAGCACTACCAAGTCGCGGCCGGCGCGGTTGTCCTTCAGCCAATCCGCCCACGCCGCCGAGCCCCCGCCCACCAGCAGCAGCTTCCCCATGCGTCCCAGTATGAACAGGTAACGTCGGTTCGTGAGCGCCCGCTACTGTCGTTGCCATTGTGGGAGCGAGGATGCATTCGTGCCCGCTCTGAATCAGAGACTTCCGGGATCTCGGAATGCGAGGGTACGATTCACCCCTCGCCTACAAAGGTCTTGACCACTATGCAGCACTCCCCCACCACCCTTGCCGAGTGGAGTGAAGCGATCTTGGCCGCCCAGGCCGTGCGCCATTCGATCCCGCCGGAGTGGCGGATGGACGACGATCTGCCCGAACTCAGCCATGCGAGATACGCGGACGTTGTCGAGTTCTCGCCGGAGGACCTGGTTATTACGGTTCAAGCGGGGATGACGCTCGACGCGCTGCAGGAGTTGTTGGTCGCCGATCAGCGCCGCTTGCCGGTGGGAGAGTCTCCGATGCCGCTCGGGGATTGGACGTTGGCGGAGTTGCTTTCGATCAACCCGCCGCACACTGACGAGTTCGAGCGGGGCGGCTGGCGAGATTGGTTGCTCGGGGCCAAGCTGCTGATGGGCGACGGCCGGATCATCAAGATCGGCTCGCGGGCGGTGAAGAACGTAGCGGGATACGACGTGCAGAAGCTCATCGTGGGGAGCCGGGGGACGCTGGCCGTGGTGTTGGAGGCAACCCTTTTGGTGGGACCAGCGGGTCATGCCGGTACGAACGAGGCGGTTCCGTGGGGCACCCGCTCTTCCCTTTTGGGCCAGATTCAGCGCGGGCACGAATCATCCCGCGGCTACGAGATGGAAGGAGATCCTTGGCACATCCAGCGCGTTTCGCTCACCGATGGCCCTCTTCTGCAAGCGGCGGCAGACGGGGTTCCCCATGCGTTCCACCCGCCGACCGCGACGCTGTGGGCACGCACCCGCGAGCCGCTGCCGAGATTTGAGGGAGATTGGGTCATGCGCCCCGGCGCTCTGGTGCCCGACTCTCCGGCGCTGCTGCCGCTGTGGCGGCGGGCCAAAGAACAACTCGACCCACGCGGCGTGCTTAACCCTGGCTACTTGAGACTTTAGACGGAAGCTCGGCACGGTGGGGCGGGCATCCTGCCCTATTTGCGGGTTCCGGATGCAATGTGCCGGAACATCTCAGATCAGAGCGGGCACGAATACATCCCGCTCCTACGAGAACTTCGTGTTGCTGGTGCGATGCCCCACAAAGAAGGTCCAACAAGCAGAAAAAGCCCCCGATCCGAAGATCGAGGGCTTCGCAAACAAGCTCAGT
The DNA here is from genome assembly GCA_020850325.1 of Methanoregulaceae archaeon. Classification (GTDB taxonomy): domain Bacteria; phylum Armatimonadota; class Fimbriimonadia; order Fimbriimonadales; family Fimbriimonadaceae; genus JANJUB01. Next base: position 23,989 of record JADZEW010000034.1, on the reverse strand, counting down.
AGAACTGAACTTACTTGCGGTTGCGGCGGCGAATCATCGCAGCCACGCCGAGGCCGAGAGCAGCCATGGTGGCGGGCTCCGGAACCGCGGTGTAGGCGACTTCATCGATTCCGATGAAGTTGCTGTTGTTGCCCGAAGGACCGCCGCCAGTCACGTTGTAGTTGAACGCGAATCGGCCCGTTCCGCCGGCCGTCAGGGTCGTCGAGTACTGCGTCCAAGTCTCGGGGTAGCCGAACTGGGTCAGGTTCTCATTAACCGACACGAGAACGTTCGAGAAATCGACCGCGTTCGTGCTGGCACCGTTGAGGCTCAGGGCGAGGCGAAGGCGATCCGGCCAGATCGAACCGGTCGCAGTACGGGTGTAGAAGCTGATCGTGTCGCCAGCACTGAACGTGCGGACTTCCGACATCAGCCAAGTGCTGATGTTGTTCGCACCGGTCGAGCTGTTGAAGTTAGCAGCAATATAGCCATCGGCAGGACCGGCGAACGAGTTGAACACCGTGGTGTTGCCTTGGAACCACGTGGTCAATCCGGGGCCGCCGACCGCATTGTTCTGCCAAACCCACGTCATGTCCGACGTGCCGACGCCCGAAGCGCCCGCGCCGTAGCCGGTGTTGACATCAAAGCTCTCAGTGAAGCTCTGGGCATTGGCGCCAACCGCCACGATGGCGAGGCTAGAAAGCATAAGAAGTTTCTTCAAAGTTAATCCTCCAAACGTTTGCCCTCGAAGAGAGGACATCGTTCATTGTAACCGCAATTCCCGTGCTTGGCCGGATGATGGATGAGAAACAAGTAATTGTTACAGTTAGGAACCGGCGAGACGGTGGTAAGAGATCTTCTTGGTTGTCTTGCGGGCACCGAATGGAGCCGCTCTGCAGAGCGCGGATGGCAGGCAACCGCTTCGATCTGACCGAGCTAAACTGGCTCCATGGCCGACTCCTTGCTCGATCTCACCCGGTCGTGCATCCGTTGCGGCTTCTGCTTGGAGAGTTGTCCGACCTTTCAGGAGACCGGCGACGAGGCCGAATCCCCCCGCGGCCGTATCAGTCTGGTTCGCCGGGTCGAGGAAGGGCTGCTGGATCGGGCCGAGATTCAATCGCATCTCGACACGTGTGTGGGATGCCGGGCTTGCGAAACCGCCTGCCCCAGCGGCGTCAAGTACGGGAAGATCCTCGAAAACGCCCGCGCTCAGCAGCCGTCCCGTCCCCGCGCTCTGACCTTGGCAACCCGTCCCACCCTCTTGAAGCTCGCATCCGGCCTAAGATCGCTCGGGATGGCACGCGTACCCGGGGGCTTGGCAGGGTCGCCCGAATCGGTCGAACTCCCGAGCATCGAGCCGCGATACGATTGGCCGCCGCTCGGTGACCTGCCTCCCGTTCGGGTTCGGGCCACCTTGCTCACGGGCTGCGCGATGCGCACCTTGTTCCCCAACGTCCACGACGCAACTCGGCGAACCCTGCGGCGGTTGGGCATCGAGGTAGACGAATTCACCGATTTGGGCTGCTGCGGCTCGCTTCACGCCCATCAGGGCTGGCTCGACGAGGGCCACGCCTCAGCGGATCAGGTCGCCAAGAAGGCAGAGGGACGGCTGATCGTCGTGAACTCGGCGGGCTGCGGCAGCTGGCTGAAGGAGTGCCGAGTGCCGAACGTGTTCGACGTCAGCGAGGTGTACGTTGAGTACGGTCTGATTCCGCTCCTCGAAGCGGCTCCGCCTTACCGCAAGCGGGTGACCTACCACGACGCTTGCCACCTTGCCCACGGCCAGCGCATCCGGAGCCAGCCTCGCGATCTGCTGGAAGCCATCCCCGGCATCGATCTCGTTCCACTCGGCGACTCCGATCGTTGCTGCGGTAGCGCCGGCATCTACAGCTTCACCCAGCCCGCCATGGCGCGGACGCTGCGGGACGCGAAATGGGCGATGGTCGAAGCCACCGGGGCCGAGATCGTCGCAATGGGAAATCCGGGGTGCCACGCCTGGCTCGCACAAGCCGCGCGAGCGGCAAAGTCGTCGATTCGGGTCATGCACACCGCCGAAGTGATCGAATCTGCGCTCAGCGGGCTCTAGGCGGCGGCGGCGAGTCCTTGCCGCCGCGCACGCAACGCGCGCTCGAAAGCTTGGACAATGCGCGGGTCGAACGAGGTGCCGCTCCCGGCGACGATGATTTCGAGCGCCTTGTCCCAGTCCATTCCCTTCCGGTAAGGACGCTCGGTGGTCAATGCGCTGAAGACGTCGGGGACCGCCAGCAGCCGGCCGAGGACGGGAATCTCCTCCCCTTTGAGTCCTTCAGGATAGCCCGAGCCATCCCATTGCTCGTGATGGTGGCGGACTCCAGGAACGATGTCGCTGAGGCCCGGCATGTTGCTCACCATAAACGCCCCAACTTCGGGATGCTGGCGCATCACTCCAAACTCCTCGTCGGTGAGCTTGCCCGGCTTGCGGAGGATTTCATCAGGGATACCGATCTTGCCAACGTCGTGCAAGAGTCCGGCAAGCCGGACGAGACGCTGGGCTTCTTCAGGGAAGTTCAGCTCTTGGGCAATCCAAAGCGCATACTCGGTCACCTCTTCCGAGTGGGCGCGGGTGTAGTAGTCCTTGTTGTCGATGGCGGTGATCATCGAGTCGAGCAAGTCGAAACCCTCCACCATCGTTTCGTGGCGAAGACCGCGGGTGCTGGGCACGGGGGTGCCGCTCTTGGCGGACCGCTTCACGTGATACATGTTGCGGTCGGCGGCATCCACCAAGTCGATGCGCGAGGTTGCGTCATCGGGGAAACAAGCCCGGCCGACGCTGACCGCAAGGGGAATGGTGCGACCCGAAGCAGCGTCCCGGTACCCCTCCGCGGTCAGCCGTGAGTCGAGTTCATTCACCAGCTTGGAAAGGCTGAGATCGGTCGCTTGCGGCACCAGCACGATGAACTCGTCGCCGCCGTATCGCGCCGGGACGTCGTAGGGGCCTACCAAGTCGCGCAGGACGCGGGCAATGGTCTTGAGGACCTGGTCGCCCACAACGTGCCCATAGGCGTCGTTGAAGTGCTTGAAGTTGTCGACGTCGATCATCAACACCCCCAGCGACTCACCGCGCTGCTGCGCCTGATTGAGTAGAAACTCGAACCGCTCTTGGGCGGCCCGGTGGTTCGGCAGTCCGGTCACCGAGTCGAGGTCAGCCATCTTTCGGGCGAGTTCATAGAGCCGCGTGTTTTCAAGCGCAGCGCCCAGTTCAAGGGTCAGCCCCTCGAGAATCACCCGGTCTTCATGATCGTAAGATTCGCTTTCACGGAGTACGGTGACCCAGCCGAAAACTCGACCCTTTGAGACTACTGGAGCGAATGCGAACTTGCGGTGGTCGGTGAAGTCGGGACTATGCAGCACCCCACACCGGGCGGTAGAGCTGACATCCAAGATGTCGAGTTGGTCGTATACCCAGTCCCTACCCTCCAAGCTGTGGGACCGCACGTGCGGGCCAAAAGAAGCGTGGGTCATGAGCGAGAGAGGCGTGAGGTTCACGATGATCGACTCGGCGCGCATCGCTTCGGTGATTTGGCAGACCGCGGCGCGGATGACCGACTCAAAGTCCAGCGAGGTGCTGATCGCCTTGCTGAAGGCGTGAAGCGACTGGAGCTGAGTTGTGCGGCGATCAACCATCTGTTCAAGGTTGCGGTTGAACTCGCCGATTTGTCGGACAAGGGCCTGGTTCTCGTAGAGCGTCAGCACCTGCCGGACGATGATGAGCGTCATCAGCATTCCGCACAACAGGAAGACCGGCGCACTAACATAGCGGTGAGCAATGAGCTCTTGGGCGGCCACCATGCCAAATGCGAACAAGGCGACGGCGTAGGGCCCAGCCGCAGTAAGCGGCGTCTCATGCTCGGCGCGGCGGCGACCCGACAGCGGCGAGTCGGCGATTTTGCGGAATCGCAGGTTCAGCGTCCCGCCTATTGCGATCAGGAGCCACGCGACGGGCACGAGATAGCGCTCAAGCTGCAGGTCGCGCAACACCGGGAAGGAGGGGTGCAAGTGAGGAGTCAAGGAGCCTAGACCGAGAATGATGCCGGAAAGGGTCAGCACGGCCAGCGACGCGGTGAGACGCTTAAGTCCGCTCGCGCACACCAAACCAACAAGTGCCATGAAGATGAGGACCGTGCTTGCCGCGGGCTGGGCGATGGCGAGCACTCTCGCCAGAGTGCCTCCCTCAGTGTTGCTCCAGACGCCAAAGATGACGAAGTACCAACTCAGCACGATGACGCTGCTGGTCGCAATCGTACTGTCCAGAATCAGCCGAGCTCGGGCTCCGACCGGCCAGGAGAGCAGGAGCATGCCGTAGCCGCCCGCCAAGAAGAGGGTGCTGGCGATCTCGATCACCTCGACCCACCGGGCGTCGGCGGCGCGTCCGAGCCCGTATTGGAGTGCCCCGAAGGCTCCCCAGCCGACCATGAAGACGAGGGACGAAATCCCGATGAGCCGCCATGCAGGCGCCGCCGCCCGGTCATCCCATCGCCGAGCCTCGGAGACCGCGATCGCCTGATATCCTGCGATTGCCGCGACGAGCACCCCCGCCATGAGGCGAAGCATGTTGGAAAGCGAAGGGTCGATCGGGATGGAATAGGTGTCAGCTATCACAAACGCGACTGCGCCTGCGCCAAGCGCCATCAGAATGCACTCGCGACACGTTATGCCGTTACGCCCGGAACCCACGTACCCCTTATTCCACAGGGGAACTCAGGACTCAAGGTTTGATTTTCTAGTCGCAAGATACACGGTCACGCATACCGCAATCGCGACCAGCAAGGCCTTGACCCAACTCGAGGTGAGGAGAAGCAGGGACACGGCAATCATCAGCCACAGCGTCGTGATCGCGATCACCTTGGTCCGCGGTCGTACGACTCGGTGCTCGTCCCACTCCCGCAAGGTGGAGCCGATCACGCGGTGGTTCAGGAGCCAGGTTTCCAGGCGAGGGCTGCTGCGTTTGAAGGCCCACAGCGCAAGGATGAAGAAGACCGTGGTGGGCCATCCTGGGACGACGATCCCGATCGTTCCCGCACCAACGCACGCCAAGCCGAAGCCTGCGTAGGCGTACCGAATCGGGCGCGAGGACACCAAGGCCACACTTCATGATGATCCTCAGAACTGGCGAAGGCTTGTCTGTCCTGACGTAATACCGTCATATCGTGGGAACTCTGCCTCAAACGCAGCATTGTGAGGGCAGTAGGCGTGAAGACCCTGAACAGCGCGGCCTATACTGCACCCGTTATCATGCGGGCTAATCGTCGGACGGACTTTGAGCTAGCGATCCGCGGCGAAGTCGCCGTGCTTTATCGGGTTGCCCGCCGCATGGTCCGTAGCCCCGAAGAAGCCGAGGACCTGGTGCAAACGACCCTGATGCGCGCGTTTGGCGCGTGGGCCAGGTTCGACGGCCAACATTTGCGAAGCTGGCTGATTCGGATTCTCCGAAACGAGAACCTGATGCGCGTGCGTTCCAGCCAGCGCATGGAGATGGCCGAGCTCCAGGAAGATTCGGCGGTGGATGAGGGCTTTTGGGATGAGGTCGTGTGGCGCGACCACGCCGACCGCGTCCTCGACGCCTTGGACTCGATCCCGATGGAGTTCCGAATGACCGTGATGCTGTGCGATGTCGAACAGCTGAGTTACGAAGATGCCGCCAGGATTCTCGAAATTCCCATCGGCACGGTGAGATCGCGACTGTCTCGTGGCCGCGCAATGATCCGGGCGATCGTTTTGAAGGAGCGACGATGAACCATCGACCTGACTGGAAAGCGTACGAGGACGGCACTCTGCCCTTCGATCAGCGGGAGGCCATCACGGAAGCTCTGCGGACCGACGAGCACCTGCGGCGCGATTACCAGGCCTATCAGGAGTACGTTCGGGTCTTGCGGGCGGGCGTGATGGCTGAGCCGGTTCCTGTCTTCGAACTGCGACCTGCGGCACGACCCGCGGTCCGGCGGCCATTTGTGCTCGCCGGAGCAGCCGCCTTCGCCGCAGCATCGATCTTCTTCTACACCCAACGGCCAGAGCCCATTCAGAGCGCCAGCGGCCCGCCCTTCACGATCGCCCCCGAGTTGGCGAGAATCGCGACCCATGACGCCCAAGAAGCCGCGGACTGGGTGGGCTCAAGAACCCATCTCAATGCACCGGTTCTAACCCTAATGGACCACGCCATGCTGGTCGCCGCCGCCCACGGATCGGATTGGGGAGGCTATGCGTTCGTCTGCAAGGAAGGCAGGATCCTCCTCCGGTTTGCGTTGAGGGATCAGTTCTCACGTTGCGGGGTGATCACCGAGCAGGGCCTGAGCTTCTATGACAGCGACGGACTCGGCTGGCGACAAGGCGGCATTTCGTTCCACGTGTCGGGAGACACGGGGGTTCCGCTCAGGCAGTACGCCGCGGTGATCCACCGACAACTATCCCGTACGCTACCGGCCACGGTCAAGGGCGCACAGAATGCCCACTAGTCCTTTGGCATGCCGTGGCCGAGGGTCTTATGGCGCTCGTCTCGAACCGGGTCCAGCAGCGTGGTGTGATCCTCGTAAATCCAAGGCGTCTGCCACAGCTTCTTGAGCGCCATCGTGATGGTCATGCTGTGGTACCGATCGGGCCATAGCTCCTCGGCCTTCTGCTCGACCTGGCGCGCATGGCGCGGGGACATCCCAGGGAACAGGTGGTGCGCGACGTGCGCGCCGAAAAACTGGTGCCAAGGATCGAGCCACTTCCACCCGCGGGGAAGCGTCACGGAAAGCGACGTCGCGAGGACATCGCGTTCGTCGGCGAGCGGATTCAGGAAGTGGTTGGTGGCGATGTAGCTGATCGCGACGGCATTGGCTACGAGCAGCGGGAAGAAGTAGCCCCACCAGAACACCTGACTGCCGAGCGTGAGGGTAAGCCCAATCCAAAACGCGGCGGGCGCAATAAGTTGGAAGAGGATGACCGCCTTGTCGCGAGCCGTGCTCTTGGGACTCCGCAGGTAGACGATGACCATGCGGATCGTCTGCTGAGACATCCGATAGCTAAACGAGCTGAAGATGATGAGGTTCCGTGCGAGGGGCGACAATCGGTATAGACCCCTGAGCACTGGGTTGTGCTTGTAGTCCTCGATCGTGAACAAGTGATCGGGGTCGATGCCCTCAATCTGAGTGTTGTTGTGGTGATCCGAGTTGTGCCAGCGGCTCCACAGATACGGCCCAATCCAGAACGCCGAGAAGCCGATGCCAGCCAACAGGTGGCGTAGCGGACGGTTCTTCACGGAGCCGCCGTGACAGATGTCGTGGGCGAGGAAGCCGAGACAGCCAAACGAGTGGCCGATGACGAGGCTAAGCAACCAGGCATAGCCGTAATGGAAGTGCGCCGTGAGGATGTACAGACTCGCCGAGATGATCAGCGCGTGGGGTGCAAACCACCAAAGGCTCCTCAAATCGGGTTCAAAAACCTCTTTAGGGAGGGCCTTGCGAAGTTCGCGTCGGTAATCCGGAAAGTTGCGCTCAGGCACTTGTGGAGGCGCGGGTAGGGTTGCGGCCATGGACGGTCTCTATTTTGACATTTGACGGCTTCGCCCGCAACATTGCGGTGGTTTGCCATCAACGTAAATGACGTCATTGACGGGGAGTGAGTTGCAGATCTGAGATCGGGTTGCTCGCGCCGTGCCAGTCCGTTCGCGCGGCACGATGGCATCCACGCCCCTCGTGGTGGGCCTGCCGAGCGACGCCTTCAGTCCAACTTTCGGAAGTTCACATCCAGAGCGGTCAGCCGGGCGGTGTGAGTCTCCAACCGCTGGCGGAAGGCATTGAAGTTCCGAGCTTCCTTCGGCGACCATGCCACTTCGCTGAGGGCGCATCCGCGGGGGAAAGCCATGTACTCCAGATGCCGCGGATCGCGAATGTACTCCGTCCACAGTTGGAACTGCGCGCCAAGCACGTGCTTGGTCTGCTCGGGGGTGAACGAAGGCAGGATGGGCTCGTACTCGTACACCTTCGAGAGCGGCAGGAATCCGCCGATTGCATGGGGCTCCTTCGTGCGATCCTGACTCTGGTAGTAGTCGAAGTAGGTGTGCGAAGTCTGAGCCATCACGACGTCGTGGCCGCTCTTCACCGCGGTTTCCGCGCCGTCGTTGCCGAGCCACACCATCAGCGCGGCTCCCGGCGCAAGGCCGCCTTCGAGAATCTCGGACCAGCCGATCATGCGACGTCCTTTGCCCGCGATATGGGCATCCATCTGCTTGATAAACCAGCTCTGAAGCTCGTGCTCGTCCTTCAGGCCGAGTCGGCGCATCTTCTCCTGAGCGTAGGCGCTCTGCTTCCATTGCGTCTTCGGGCACTCGTCGCCGCCGATGTGAATGAACTGACTGGGGAAGAGGTCGATCACCTCGTCGATCACGTCCTTGAGGAAGTCGATCGTGGAATCCTTCACGTTAAAAACATTCTCGATGACGCCCCACTTCGTCGCAACTTCGAGCGGCGTCGAGACATTGCCGAGTTCTGGATAAGCGGCGATGGCGGCCTGTGCATGGCCCGGCATTTCGATCTCGGGCACCACGGTGATGTGGCGCTCCTGAGCGTATCTCACGATCTCACGGACATCCTCTTGGGTGTAGAAGCCGCCGTGAGGCTCGCCACTGTACTTGCCGGGGTTGCCGTAAACGAGCATCGTGTCCTTGCGCCAGGCGCCGACTTCGGTCAGCTTGGGATACTTTTTGATCTCGATCCGCCAGCCCTGGTCGTCGGTGAGGTGCCAATGGAACGTGTTCAGCTTGTGGAAGGCGAGCAGGTCGATGAACTTGAGCACAAACGCCTTGGGCATGAAGTGGCGGGCCACATCCAGATGTGCGCCTCGCCATTGGAATCGCGGGTAGTCCTCGATCTCGACCGCGGGAATCGACCACGACGATGCGCCAGAGCGGCTGGTGCTCAGCGTCTCGGCGGGCAGCAACTGGCGGAACGTCTGCACCCCGTAGAACAGGCCGGCCGAAGAGCCTCCGGTGATCACTACGCGGTTACCATCGATCTTTAATCGGTAGCCCTCTCGGCCGAGCTTTCTGCCCAGTGCGGAATCGGTTCGAAGTTCAATCGTGTCGTTGCCGGTCTGTCGCGTGGTCGGCAGTCTGAGCCCGGTAGAAGGCGTCAGATACGCGCGCAGCAGCTTGGCGGCACCGCCCGCGTCTCCGGAGAGCAGGAGCTTCGTGCTCGCGGTGAGGGTGAACGCGCCGTCTCCCGGCCGGATATGGACGGGAGCAGGAATAAGGGCCGGAGCCTGCAAAGTGAGAGCGATCGTGGCGGCGAGCATCGCAAATGATGCTACCTGTGGGGCCATGGATGTGGGATGTCGAAAGCAGGTTGGGGCTAAAGCGAGACTGAGCCGTAGCTGGGCCCCCGCGACATTCTGGGGCCGTTTGGGCGTAGGATTGTAGGGTTTATGGCAAGTCGTTTCCGTTTGTGGTTGCTCGGCATCTTTATGCTGCTGTCCGTGTTCGTGGCTGCGCAGGATGTCGTCACTTGGAAAGGCGAGTTGCGACCCGCGGATGCAAGGCCCGGCGAGCACGCCCAGTTGGTTCTCACGGCAAAGATCGAAGAGACCTACTACATCTACTCGCTCAAGCAACCCGAAGGCGGATTGCCCACCAGCTTCGAGGTCAGCGGCGGCCCGCTCGAGGTCGTCGGCGACCCCATCGAACCCAAGCCGGCGATGAAGCCCGACTTGGTCGGCGTGGTCCGCGGCACCCACGCGGGCGAAGTCGCATTCGCAATCCCGGTAAGAATCGTCGAGAGCACCACCGGAAAGCAGAGGGTCACGGTCATCGCCTCGAACCAGGCCTGCGACGCAACCACCTGTCTCGCCCCGGCCTATCCCGAAATCGTTGTCGAGTTCGACGTAGCGGAAGGGCAAGCTCGTCCCGAGTTCGCTTCTCCGATCACTTCCGTTCCCGAACAACCGGCGGGGTACATCGCGCCGACCGACACGGAGACCGCCCCCCCTTCAGGCGAACCCGTGGATGAAACTCAAGCCGCGATTCAGACCGCGCGCGAGGGTGGACTCTGGAGTTACGTGCTGCTCGCGTTCCTTGCCGGACTCGCCGCGCTCATCACTCCGTGCGTGTTCCCGATGATCCCGGTCACGGTGAGCTTCTTCTCGAAGAGCACTCAAGAAGGCAAGAAGGTCAACTACCGCGACGCGTTGCTTTACTGCTTCGGCATCATCGCGACCTTCACGATGCTCGGTCTGATCGTCACGCTCGCCTTCGGCAGCACCGGTGTTCAAGATCTGGCAACCAACGGCTGGGTGAACCTCTTTGTCTTCGCCCTCTTCGTGTTTCTGGCGCTCAACCTCTTCGGATTGTTTGAGCTGACCCTACCCTCCGGGCTCGTCAACAAGGCGAACCAGGGCGCAATGAAGGGCGGCATCTGGGGACCGTTGCTGATGGGGCTGACGTTCTCGCTCACAACGTTTACCTGCACGGTGCCGTTCGTAGGCACGCTCCTCGCCGCTGCGGCGGGCGGAGACTTGCTCTATCCGACATTCGGCATGATGGCGTTCTCCAGCGCGTTCGCCATTCCCTTCTTCCTGCTGGCGCTGTTCCCGCAGTATCTGGCGAAGATGCCCAAGTCGGGCGGCTGGCTGTCGGTGGTCAAGGCGTTCATGGGCTTCCTCGAGTTGGTCGCTGCGGTCAAATTTCTTTCGAGTGCGGATCTGGCGTTCAACCTCGGCCTTATCACCCGTGGCGTGTTCCTCTCGCTCTGGGCGACCATCCTCTTCATCGGCGGCCTTTATATGTTGGGTTGGCTGCTGTTCCCACACCAGGGCGAGGCGAAGATCGGCTGGGTTCGACGCGGATTTGGGTTGGCCACCGTCGCCGCGGCGGTGCTTTGCTTGGCCGGCATCCAGGGCCGGTCGCTCGGATTGTTCGAGTCCTTCGCACCGCCCGATCCCTATCCGGGCCGCTCGACCGGAGCCACCGCCGCCCATGGGGGCATCAAGTGGATCGATGACTACGAAGCGGGGCGCAAGGAAGCCGCAGCAACGGGCAAGCCGCTGTTCATCAACTTCACCGGCGTCAACTGCTCGAACTGCCGCTGGATGGAGCGCAATATGTTCACCCGCGAACCGGTGCTGAAGGAGTTCGACAAGTTCGTGATGGTGGAGCTGTACACCGACCGGCCGATCGACAAGGAGCGGCAGAAGCTGCAAAAGGAGATCACTGGCGTTACGCTGAACCCAACGTACGTGCTGATGAAGCCCGACGGCACCGTGGTGAAGATTCACCAGGGCCTAGAACAAAGCGAAGAGCGATTCCTGGCGTTCTTGGCTCAAGGGATGTAGGCGGGCTGGGCGCGTGGGCGGCTCGCGTCGGTAAGAACCCACCGACGACCTTGTGGGGTTGCATGACCCTGGAGGAGCATCTTCGCCGAGCCATTCAACCTCCAAACCAGACTCCATCCCAACAAGCGAACAGGCCAACAGGCTAACATTCCCACCTATGTCCCGCCGTGCCTTCACCCTCATCGAGTTGCTGGTCGTTATCGCGATCATCGCCATCCTCGCCGCCATCCTGTTCCCGGTGTTCAGCTCGGCGAAGGCGGCGGCCAAGGCCACCGCGGGGCTCTCGAACGTTCGGCAAATGAACCTCGCCGTCGGCCTCTATATGAACGACCACGACGACGTTTATCCGCTGGCCGCCTACGGCACGGCGGCGGGCTTCGTCATCTGGCACGACATCCTGGACCCCTACGTGAAGAACAAGGATGTGTGGCACTGTCCGGGCAGCTCGGTGAGCACCAAGGACCTCACCGGTGCGGTGACGAGCCACTGGGGCTACAACGCGCGGTACCTGACCGACATGGCACTGGACTTCTCGAACGCCAACGCCAGCCGCGCGGTCGGGGCCTCGGCCATCGCCGATCCGGCGGGGACCGTCGTGTTCACCAGCGCGCGGTCGAGCGTGCAGGGTAGCTGGTGCGGCGATGACGGCAAGTTCATGCTGCGCCCGAGCGACCCCGACGGCGACTGCTGGGGCAGACCAGACGAGATCAACAACGCCGTGATCATCGCCTGGGCAGACGGCCACGCCAAGCGCCGAAAGGTCGGACAGTTCTATCTGGGTCAGGATCCCATCGACCGTTACTTCGACCTGGAGTAGCCGGCCCTTGACGGATCGACCCCGTCTGAGCTATAATTGATGAGTCTCCGCAGACCGCCGGTGGCGTTAAGCCTTAAGGGTCCGATTCGGACCGCCAGCCGAGGGGCGTACAGATTGGGATGATCGAGCTTTGGCTCGTGCATGCCTCTGCCGCACTTCGGCAGGGGTTTTTCGCTTTTTGGGGTGTGCGGAAGCGAGCAAACTATGCCTACCGCACAGAAAGCGCAAACCATCGAGCAGGCGAAGGAGTGGTACACCAAGGCGAGCGGGGTGGTCTTCACCGACTACCGCGGCCTCAAGGTGAAGGAACTCCAAGCGCTGCGGCGCGACCTGCGGAAGAAAGGCGCAGAAATCCACGTTCTGAAGAACACGTTGTTCCGAATCGCCGCCGGCGACGCCGCGAACAACCTTCCGGACGAGTTCCACAACGGACCCACCGCCGTCGCGTTCATCTTCGAAAATGAACCCGATTGCGCGAAGGTCTTGGTCGACTTTGCCGTCTCCAGCAAGAGACTCGTCGTTAAGGGCGGGTTCTTCGGAGGTAAGGCGATGTCGGCCAAAGAGGTCGAGCAGCTTTCGAAGCTGCCGCCGCGCGACGTTCTGATCGCTCAGGTGATCGGAGCCGTTGCCGCGCCGCTCTCGAACCTCGTTGGTGTTGTGGAAGCGCTGTACGCCGACCCGATCCGCGTGATCGGAGCCGTCGCCGACAAGGTTGCCGAGGGTTCGCCCCTTCCGGTCGCTGAAGCGCCTGCCGCCGAAACTCCCGCTGTCGAAGCCGCCGCCGAGCCGGAAGCCCCGGCCGCCGACGTCACCCCTGAAGCTGAGGCACCCGCCGAAGCCCCGACCGAAGAATCCACTCCCGAAGGAGAAGCATCCTAATGGCTACCACCGTTGAATCCATCGTCGATCAAATCAGCAACATGACGGCTCTTGAGCTCGCTGACCTCAAGAAGGCCCTCGAAGACAAGTTTGGCGTCACCGCCGCGGCTCCCATGATGGGCATGCCGATGATGATGCCGGGCATGGGTGGCGGCGACGCTGCTCCGGCCGAAGAGAAGACTGAGTTCGATGTCGTTCTGACCGCCGCCGGCGAGAAGAAGCTCGAAGTCATCAAGGTCGTCCGCGAACTGACGGGCCTCGGCCTGAAGGAAGCCAAGGACCTCGTCGACGGCGCTCCGCAGCCTGTGAAGCAGGGCGTTTCGAAGGACGAGGCCGACAAGGTCAAGGCTGCGATCGAAGCGGCCGGCGGCAAGGTCGATCTCAAGTAAGTTCAGTTCATCTGAACTTCATAACTCCCCGCGGGCTCTGCTTGCGGGGAGTTCTTGTTTGGTCAGGCCCGTTCTCTCGGGCAGTAAATCCGAAGTACGCCAAGCTGGCGATAGCCCAGTTGGGGATAAAGGTGAGATCCCGCCGTACTCGCCACCAGCACGCTGTTCTCGATCCCGGCATCGCGGTCATCATGGAGCAGACGGGTCATCAGTGCGCGGCCAAAGCCGCGACGGCGAACGTCGCTGTGGACGAAGAGATCTTCGACCCATGCATCGGTGCCGGTCGGGCGACTCATGACCCAACCGTAGTCGCGTTCGTTGTCCCAAGCCGCGTACTGGCGTGCGTCGGGTCGCCATTTTCGCGGCTGAGATACGCGCTGCGGAATGGCCGCGAACTCCTCCGCGGTTGAGATCAATCGAACGGGCGGATCGCACTCGGATTGCGGGATCTCGCGCAGGTCGTGGCTGAAGACCCACTCGGTGGCGAGGCGGCGATAGCCCAACTCGCCGTACGCACGATCACCCTCTCTCGAATCAGACTCCGATGGGCGGATGTCAGCGATGAAGTGCCAGCCGAGATCGCTCGCTTCGATCACCGCGACAACTTCGGAAGGCGTCGCCCCGGCGACCACAACTTCAGACTTTCGGGGCCGACGGCGGGGCGGATCGTCGCGCATCACCCAGATCGAACCGTGCCGCACGAAGCGATAGGGATGCACGACGCTGCGACTGGCGCTGAACGCTTCGACGAACACGTCGGTCGCACGTTCGAGCGTCATGTCATCCCTTGGGAGGAGGGGCGGGCGTTACTTGGATTCCCGCCGCGGCGACCTTGCCCCGCGAAAATGCCGAGATGAACACCGTGCCTTCTCCCGTAGCGCGCAAGAATCCGCCCTGGTCGATCCAGCCGCTGCCCGTCGCCGACCAAATGACCTCGGCATTGTGAATCGGATTACCCTTGTCGTCGAAGACGCGCAGGTACGTGGTCGTGCCCGCCACCACGCTCGGCGGAGCGGGCAACGTCAGCACGACATCTTCGACCCGCGGCGCCGGGGCAAGAAACACGACCGCATTGGCGATGTCGCGCTCGCGGCCATCGGACGGGCGGCTGACGGTCTGGCCGAAGACGTTCAGCGCGGTCGATCCGCCACCGTCGAGGTTGATTGCGTCTTGGCACCCCAGACGCTGCATAACGCGGGCCAGCTCTTCTAAGGTCGCTCCATCGCTGAGCTTCTGCCGACCGTCGATGGTCACCCACCAAAGGTCACCCTCGCTCGTCCGGCCTACCGCGGTGCGCGGGTGGCGCCGAGTCGTGAAGTTCGCGTCGAAGCCTTGCTCGGTGGCATCGACCGCGACGGATCCATTGCGTACCAGCTGCGGGCCGCCGCCAATCACGTGGTCGATCTTCGACCAGTCGATGCCATCGACTTGGAGATCGAAGGTCACCCGCTGGCCAGGGCGCAGTCCGGCGATAAACGGCATCATCGTCCCGGTCGCGGTAAGGAACGCATTGCCGGGGGCAATCGGGATTGACGCCGAATCGGACATCAGATACTGGACCTCGGCGGTCACCTTGGTGCCAACGTGGAACTTGCCTTCTACGACCTTCAGCACCGCATGGACACACGCGGCAGTGGCCGACTGAGCGATCCCCGCTCGCTCCGAGTTAAGCGTGATCGAGTTCGCTTTGCACGCCTCGTTGAACTGAGAAATGGGTATCGGCCCGCCGCCATCGCTGGCAAAGGTTAGTCGGGCGACCGGCTGGGCGGATTGCGATGCCGCGGTTCCCCACCCAAAGACGCTGCGGCCCGGATACGGCAGGCTCTTGAGCTCTCTCGCGCTGACCATGAGCCCGAGCGGGTCTCCGGTGAAAGGAAAGAAGTCGGCATTAATCGCGGCGATCGCGCCCGTGCGTTGGGTCATCACGGAGAGCGTCTCGCGTCCGCGGGTGGCGCCTTCGGCGTAGATGACACCGAGCCCAAGTTCGGGAACTGCCTGAACGACTCGTGCGCCAGGAGTCCAACGCAATGCGTGGATCATGCGCGGCTGGGTTGTGTCGACTTCGCTGCGATAAGTCAGCCCGGGGGCGAGCAGTTTCTCCCACACTTGGGCAGGTGCGGCTGCCGCGATAGCGAGCAGCACGACAAGGCCGAGCGCCCTTCTCAAGCCGAATCCTCCATCAGCCGAAGCGTGCCCGCATCGGCATCGAACTCCACCATCGCACCCATGGGCAGAGTCAGCATCGCGGAGTTGTGGCCGAAGGGATACTCGAAGACCATGGGTTTGCCGAGCGGCGCGAGCCGCTCCGTGACGATCTCTCGCCACGGACGACGGCCGATGCTCGCATCTTCGCGCGTGTCGGTGCCAGTCATCTCTCCGATGACAAATCCGGCGGCGGCTTGGGCGAGCCCGGTGTTCAGAAGTTGGGTCAGCATCGCATCGACGCGGTGCGGATTCTCATCCACATCCTCGATTAAGACGATTCGGCCCTCGGTTTGGATTGCATCGGGCGTACCGACGCTGTCGGTGACGAGGCAAAGGCAACCGCCCGTAAGTCGGCCAACCGCGCGGCCGCCGATGACCGTCTGTCCACGCGGAGCCGCGGGATGAAACGGATTCTCACCCGCGAGTGCCGCCCTGAGTGACTCCAGGACCCACGTCTCCCGTTCCCGCGAGAGTGTGAGGGGCATGGGGGCGTGGTAAGTGATCAGTCCGCGACGGTTCAGCGCAAGGTGCAGCGTCGTGATGTCGCTGAACCCCAGAAACGGCTTGCCCGTGGCGGCGATGCGGTCGAGATCCAGGTACGGAAACAGCCGGGCGCACCCGTAACCGCCCCGCGAGCAGAACACGGCGGCGACATCGGGGTCGTCGAACGCATGCTGCAGATCGGCGGCGCGATGCTCGTCGGGACCGGCGAGGTACTCCGTATGGTCGAGCGCATGATCGGACAACGTCACCCGGAACCCCCACTCTTGGAGCTGGGTCATGGCCAAGGCCACTTTGTCCACCGTGATCGACGACGCGGGCGAGACGATCTCGATTCGGTCTCCCGGCTTGAGCCGGTTCGGCATTCGCATACGGGAGAGTATACGTTTCTAGCCCGCTACGGCAACGCCTCGCCGCCTGCATCCACGTTGTCCTTCGTGAACACCCGCGAACCCAGCGTGATCGTCTTCTCAACGGTCTCACCCTTCAGCACCTTGAGCACGACCTCGATCGCCTCTTTGCCGCCGGTTGGATACTGGAACGTCGACGCGAGCAGGCCGTTCTTGACGTACATTACGCCTTCATGCGGCAGCGCGTCGATGCCGACGAACAGCATTTCCTTGTCTCGCCCGGCCGCCTTGGCGGCGAGGTAAGCGCCGTGGGCACCCGGATCGTTATGGGCGTAGACCGCGTCGATCTTGGGCAGACGCGTGAGCGCCGACTCCATTTCTTTGCGGGCCTCCGGCTCCAGCCACTTCATGTCGGCCTCGAAGGCGACGTTGATCTCGCTGCCCGCAATGCCTTCACGGAAGCCCTTGTTGCGGTCGATGCCGGGTTGGGAAGTCTGCAACCCCTTCAGTTCGACGACGGTTCCCTTGCCCCCAAGCGTGGTCTTCAGCCACTCGCCGGCCGCGCGCCCGATCTTGACATTGTCCGCGCCGATGAAGCAGGTGAACTTGTCGCCCATGACCGCGCGATCGAGCACGATCACGGGAATGCCCGCTTCGTACGCTTTGGCGATCGGTTCGGTCAGCGGCTGCGACTCCTTAGGGCTGACGATAATGGCGTCGACCTTTTGACTGATGAACTCCTCGATCTGCGACCGCTGCTTCAGCGTGTCGTTCTGGGCGTCCTTGAAGATCACCTTGAGGTTGAGATGCTCGCCGGCAGCCGCCTTGATATCGGCGTCCATTTGAACTCGCCACGGTTCCCCCCGATTGCACTGGCTCATGCCGATCGTGTAGATCTTGTCGGCGGGCGCCGCGTTGTTTGTCGCCGACCCGCCCTCGGGGCTACTCGAACCACCCGAACATCCCATGGCGATCGCCCCCACGGCCGCCGTACCAAGCCAGACTTGCCAGTTCATAACTGCCTCCGTCGCTGCATCATCACAGCTATCACGATAATAGCACCCGTCAACATCAGCCGCATCGCTTCGGGAACCGCGTTTAAGCTGAGCATTTTTTCTAGGTAACCGATGGTCAACATGCCGAAGACGGTGAGCGCCAGCGAGCCCTGGCCGCCCATGAGGCTCGTGCCGCCGATCACCACGATGGCGATGGCGGTGAGTTCATAGCCGACCCCGGCTTCAGGATCGCCTTGCTGCTCTTGAGCCGCCTGACAGATTCCGGCGACGGCGGCGAAGAACCCAGATGCGATATAGGCCATGAGCTTCGTGCGGACCACCGAGATGCCCGAAACATACGCGGCCTGCTCGTTCCCGCCCACCGCATACAGATTGCGGCCCCACACCGTATTGGCGAGCGCCCACCACGAGACCGCCACGCAAGCCGCAAGGATGATCGTCACCACCGATAGGTTGTCGCCGAGCACACGCGAGTCGATTCCGCGAAACACGCTCGGCACATCGACAAACTCGAAAGAGCCGTCGGGTTGCGGCACCGCCGTCGCGACCTTCACTCCGCCACTTAAGGTCTTCGCCATGCCGCGCGCGAACACCATCATCGCCAAAGTCGCGATGAATGGCTGCAGGCGGGGATACACCACGAGCAGGCCCGACGCTAATCCGCATGCCGCCCCCGCCGCCAGAGCCGTCGGAATGGAAATCCAGGGAGACCACGCCCACCAAATCGTCATCTTCGAGACGAACACCGCGACCAGCGCCAGTACGCTGCCGACCGCAAGGTCGATGCCGCCGCTGATGATCACCAGCGTCATTCCGCAGGCCAAGATGCCGTACACCGAAGCTTGGCGAAGGGCATCGCGGTGGGTGCCGAGCTTGAAGAACGCGCCGTCGGCGTTGAAGATCGCCCCCAGCAGCAGGACGATGACCAGTGCCGCCAGGGCCCGAGCCGCCGCCCCGTGCCGGAATGCGTCCTTCACCCCTCCGCCTTGTCCATGATCTGCCTACTGCTTCAGATGTCGATCCCACCACGCGGAGATTTCGCCCAGCCGGTGAAGTCGCAAATCGGGCGGGCCGTTGCGGCTCATGCCGTGGGAGGTGTTCAGCGGATATCGCACAAATCGGCACTCGATGCCCTGATGCCACAGCGCAGCGTGGACCTGTTCCGATTGCTCGATGTTGCACCGCAAGTCACCCTCGCTGTGGATGATCAGCGTCGGGGTCTTCGCGTTGCGGAAGTAGGCGATCGGCGAGCTCTTCCACAGCTGCTCGTTGTTGTCGAAGAACACACCCGGCCAGTAGTGGTCTTCGCTCTGCAGGAAGTCGCTGCTGCCTGAGAACGACACCATGTTCGACACGCACCGGTCGGTGATCGCGGCTTTAAAGTCGTTGGTGTGGCCGATGACCCAGTTGGTCATGTAGCCGCCATAGCTGCCGCCCATCACGCCCATTTGGCCGGGGTGAATGTACGGCTGATGCTGCATCCAGCGCATGACGGTCTCGATGTCTTGCCAGTCCTTGTTGCCCCAGTCGCCCTTGATCGCCATCGTGTGGGCTTCGCCGTACCCCTTGGAGCCACGCGGATTGCTGAACACCACCACGTAGCCTTGGGCGGCGAGCATTTGAAACTCATGGAAGAACGTCCAGCCGTATTGGGTGTGCGGGCCACCGTGGATTTCCAGCACCGCCGGGTAGCGGCGCGGCGGCAGGTAGTCGATCGGCAGCATCACCCAGGCGTGAACCTTGGTGCCGTCGGGGGTTTCCAGCCACATCTCTTCGGGCTCGCTGAGCTTCACCTCTTCCAGCCATGCCCGATTGAACGTCGTCAGCGTACGAGGCTCTTCGGGGTGGGCCGAGAGTTCGTACACCGCGACCTCATTGGGCTTGGTCGTGGTCCCGTAGATACAACCCACTCGCTCGCCGTCGCGACTGAGGTTGCCGATCTGGAGGGCGTGGTTTCCGCTCGTGAGCAGCTGGACACCGCCGTTGGCGAGTTGGACATAGCCGAGTTGGACTCCGCCATGATGACCCACCGACACGTAGATCGCTTGGCTATCCGGCGACCACTCGACCGTTCCTTCGCCGGCGACTTCGCGGGTGTCGCTGATCGTCGAGGTGGTGAGGCAGTAGTCGTCATTCTCGGTGAGGCAGCGCACCCCATTGCCGTCCGCGGGCACGACGTAGAGTCGGTCGTTGCGTACGCCCCAGCCGTCGTCGGCCGTGTTGCCGAGGAACGCAAGCCACTTTCCGTCGGGCGACCACTTTAGGTTGCTCTTCGATCCGCCGGGGATGCCCTCGAGCTTCCAAACTTGGCCCTCGAGATCGACCCGCACGATCCCGTCGTTGGCGGCATCGAACATCGGGCGCGGCGCGAACGAGTGCGCGATGGCGAGTTCCTTGGAGTCGGGCGACCAATCGAAGCTGTAGTAGCCGAGCCGATCGCCAGCGTAGAGTTTGCGGTGCTCGCCCGTTACGGTGTCGACCAAGTACACCGCGTAGCGCTGGTCGAGGAAGTATCCGTCTCCATCCAGCCGGTACGACTCGGTGTTGATCACCCTCGGCGGGGTGCTCAGGTTCTTCGCTTTGCGGGCTTCCGTCGCTTCGCTGGTCCATTCGGGGTCGGTCTTGCGGAAGGTGAACGCGATCCACTTGCCGTCGGGCGACCACGAGAAACCGCCCACTGAACCCTCGGGCAGGTCGGTCAGCTTGGCCGCCTCGCCGCCATCGGTAGGAATCAAGAAGATCTGGGGCCGCTTACCTTCTCGCCCGCTGATAAAGGCGATCTTCTTGCCGCAAGGCGACCATCGGCCATGCCCGGCTCCGGAGTCGCCGCCTGTCCACGCGCGGGCATGGCCCTCCAGGTCGGTCGTCCACAACTGGGTGACGTAGGCGTTACGGTCGTTGATCGTCTTCTTGGAGAAGAGGATGTGTTGGCCATCGGGGGAGATCTGGGGATCGCCGACAAAGGTCAGTTTGAGCAAGTCGTCGGCAGTCACGGATCGCTTCGGCATGCGCCGATCTTACCCACCGATCCTCATGGGAACATGGGCCGTCGTAGGTATGCTTCCAACTCAATGAGCAACCTCGACGACCTGATCGACCTGCTCGCGTGCCCGGTGTGCGAAGATCGCCCCGCGCTGAAGCGAGAGAACGATCACCTCGTATGCACGTTGTGCGCCCGCCGCTACCCGATCGTGGACGGCATCCCGCACCTTCTTCCTGAGAGCGCCGAGGAGGCCGCGACGGCATGAACGCCCCAATCAAAGTGCTCGTACTGCACGGGCCGAACCTGAACCTCACCGGATTCCGAGAGCCGGACGTGTACGGTAAGAAGTCGTTGGATGAGATCAACGAGATGATCCAACTGCACGCCCCGCAGATCGGCGCCGAGGTGCGCATCCTGCAAAGCAACCACGAGGGCGTGCTGATCGATACGATCCAGGAGCATCGACAGTGGGCGGAGGGCATCGTCATCAACCCTGGCGGCCTCACCCACACTTCGGTATCGCTCCGGGACGCGCTTGTCTCCGTCCGCTTGCCCGTCGTCGAAGTCCACCTCAGCAACGTCCACGCCCGCGAGGAGTTCCGACGCCACTCGATGATCGCTCCGGTCACCGTCGGCCAAATCGTCGGCTTCGGCCCGCACGGGTACCTGCTCGGACTCACCGCACTCGTCGAGATGCACCGCCAACAGATATGAACTCCCTCCAGAAACTCCAAGCCAAGATGGCCGAGGCCGGCGTCCCCGGCGTCTTGGTCAGCGATATCGTCAACGTCGGTTGGATGACCGGCTTCAGCGGTTCCTCAGGCGTTGTGCTCGCCACGCCGGATGCCGCCCGATTCCTGACCGACAGCCGGTACACGATCCAGGCGGGTGAGGAGATCTCGGTAATGCCGTCCTACTCGTTCGCGTCGCCGATGTCGCAGACCGACTTCGTGGCCCAGCATGCCCGCGAGATGGGAATCGAGCGACTTGGCTTCGAAGCCGAGAACTTGACCTACTCCAGCTTCGAAACCTGGCGGGATGCGATGCCGGGCATTGAGTTTGTCCCGCTCAAGAACTTTGTGTCGCCGCTGCGCATGGTGAAGACCGACGACGAAGTCGCCAAGATCCGGCACGCCTGCGGCATTAGCGACGCCGCGTTCGCCCACGTGAAGCGGCTGATTCAGCCGGGCGTGACCGAACTCGACATCGCGATCGAGCTCGATTTCTTCATGCGACGGCAGGGCGCGGGAGTCGCGTTTGAGACCATCGTCGTCAGCGGCAACCGCAGCGCTCGCCCTCACGGCCGCGCCAGCGATAAGAAGCTGGAGCCGGGTGACTTCGTCACCATGGACTTCGGCGCGCGCTATCAGGGCTACCACAGCGACATGACGCGCACCATCGTCGTGGGCGAGGCAACTGATCGCCATCGCGAGGTGTACGGCCAGGTGCTCAAGGCGCAGCTTGCCGCCCTCGAGATGATGAGGCCCGGCGTTCGCGCCCGCGACGTCGATGCCCGTGCCCGCGAAGTGTTCGATGAGATCGGTCTCGCCAAGTATTTCGGCCACGGCCTGGGCCACGGGCTCGGCCGTCTGGTCCACGACACCGGTCGGCTGGCGTCGTCGAGCGACGATGTGCTCGAACCGGGCCAAGTGTGGACGGTCGAACCGGGGGTCTACATCGAAGGCTTCGGCGGAGTGCGGATCGAGGACGACGTTGTAGTGACCCAGGACGGCATCGAGATCCTCAACCACACGCCGAAAGATCTGCTGATCCTGCCGTGACGGACCGCATCCGGCTCGACGCCTTCTCCCAACTCGCCCAGGGTCCAACGCTTTCGATGGCGTTGGCCCCAGGGCAGTCGTTGGCGGTGGTCGGGCCGGCGCAAAGCGGCAAGACGCGGTTTCTGCGCTGCCTCCTGGGTCAAGAGAGGCCGGGGCAAGGCCGAGCGGCCATCGGCGGCGAGGTTGCGGTTCCCAGCGACGCCGGGCACTCTCGGCGGGCAACCCCGCAGGCTTTAGCCAAACGTCACGCGCCGAGCGGACAGGCGCAAAGCATCACCGACGCCCTCAGCAGCACCGGCCTGTGGGACCTGCGCGCGACTTCGGTCGCCGAGTTGTCGCCGACCCAGTTAGCCGCCTGCGAACTCATCCCTGTCTTCGCCTCGCGGCCCGATGTGATCGTCCTCGATGGGCATCTGGAAAGACTCGACCCATGGACCCGCGAGTGGGTTCTGGAGGGCCTGCAGCGAGAGCTTCAGCGCGGAGCGGCGGTGGTCGCCGCGACGAACGATTTGAATTTACTTTCCGAGTTCGATGCCGTCTTGGTGATGGTGGCGAACCGCGTCGCGTTCGCGGGCACGCTCGATGAGCTGCTGCGCGAAGCCGACCAGTCGGAGATTCTCGTCGAGACCACCAACCAGGAAGGAGTTCGCGCCTTGGTTGCGCCGTTCGAGATTTCGATCCAAAGCACGCCCGAGGGGTTGCTCATGCGGGCGCAGGAAGGGCAAGCGATCGCCGCCAAGCTGCTCATGGAAGGGTACGGCGACGTTCGGCTGGTGACGCTCCGGCCCCCGACCCTATCCGACGCGGTCCGCGCGATCGTACACCGCACCCGCGTCAGCTTAGGCGTAAACTGAGGGCATGCTCCACCGCGCCCTGAAGTACGCCTACCGCCAACACAAGAAGCAAGACCGCGACGGCGAAGCTCCGCTTCCCTACTTGACCCACGTCACCGACGTCGTCAACAAGCTGCGCTACTTTGGCGGCGAGACCGACGAAGAGGTGCTGGCGGTGGCGATGCTCCACGACGTCCTGGAAGAAACCGAGGCGACCGAGGCGGAAATCCGCGAGCGGTTTGGCGATCGCGTCGCCGACCTCGTGGTGGAGCTGACGCGCGAAGAGCCGTCGGAGGAAGTGGCGGCGCTGCTTCCGCCGGATGAGCTGTATGAACTGCGCTCTCAGTTGCTGCTCGATGGGATCGCGCGGATGTCTCCGCCGGCGATGCGGGTGAAGCTCGCCGATCGGCTGAGCAATCTCGAGGGCGCACGCGCCACCCGCCCGGAGGCGAAACTGCGGCAGTACGAGGCGCAGTCAAGGCGGCTGCTGGATCGAATCCCGCGGGATGTGTGCCCGGAGCTGTGGGATCGGGTGCGCGCGCTGGTTCCGGCGGAATAGCTTCTTGCTTTGCTCGGGTTGGCTCGGGTTGCCCGGATTCGCTTGATGCGCAGGGCCTCGTCACTTCGTGACTCGAAACCTGCGCCCACAACGGGTTTCTGTTCAAGGAAGGGCCCTGTAGCCGCGGGTTTTTCAGAAGTATCCTGTTTCCGAGAGAGCGCCGCGATTTACTCCTGCGCTGCGCTCGCCAGCTCCCCTTGCTAAGGGGAGCGGTCTGCGCTATTGAATCTGTGGAGTGAGCCCTTTTTCGTAGACACCTCTTGGTCATTGAAGGATTGCATGTTCCTTCGAGAACTGGTCGGGGGTCTTCATCCCAAGAGACGAGTGAAGACGCTTTGAGTTGTAGAGTTTGAAGTA
>JADZEW010000033.1 GCA_020850325.1 Methanoregulaceae archaeon | reverse complement strand
CCTCCGGCGGTCGCCGTCGCTCAAAGTCTGCGCTCCGGTCGGGCTTCGCCCTCCCTCCGCACCGACTTTGGCACGTCATCTACAAGAGTCTAATGTTGTGAGTGGACCGGAAAATGGGGGCAGACCATCGTTTCGGAGGCTCGTCATGATCCATCCTTCATAAAGTACACGATCGCGATGGGGAAATCCTGCGAACGAGCTTATCTTAGGTAACTTTGCGATTTCTTTATGGTCACTCAGCCCCGAAAACCCACTGAGGCTGTTGGAGGGTTCGTCGCTACGCACGGGAACTGCTGGGGCAAGGTAGGCATCCCCTCCCCGCGTGAGTCTTGTCGTGGAGGCTTGGGGGCCACTCCGAAGTCTAGAGCAGGCCCCCCAAACTGACTTCACGGGGTGAGGGTCAACGTCGCCGTCCGCGTGATCGAGCCTTGGCTAACCGTGATCGTACCGCTCGTGCTGCTTGTCACGGTCTGGGTTTGCACCCAGAATCCCCGAAAGTCCTGTTGCGGCGGGATGTACAGCGTTGGAGGGACGACGATCTTGGGATGGTTCGAACTGAGGACCAGCGTTCTACCCGCTGGGCCCGCCAAACCGGTCATGGTCACCCATGCCACGACCGGGGTCCCTCCCTTGACTGCATATGACCCCAATTCGAGCCTATAGGGCGTCGCAATCCGAACGGAGATCACGGCCGTTCGCGTCACTCCCGCGTAAGTTGCGGAGATGACGGCGTTAGAGTTGGCGTGCACGCCAAGAGTGTTGATCGGGAACTGCGCCAAGGAGGCACCCCAAGGGATCACCATTGACGGGGCAAGGTTGGCCGCAGTTGTGTTGCTTGACGACAGGGCTAGGGTCGCTCCACCAGCCGGTGCCTTGCCGATCAATCGGACGTTACCCATCACCGGGTTGCCGCCAACCACGGCAGTTGGGTACAGCCATAAGATCTGAAGCGTGGCCGGTGTAAGGGTCAGATTTGTCGTCTGCACGGTTCCTAGGAAATCGGCAGAGATGGTCGCAATCGTGGTGGTCGCCACACCGTACGTCCAGATCTTGAAGGTTCCCGTCGCCAGGTTTGCGGGCACGATGCAGTAGGTGCTCATGAGCACGTAGTCCGAGTTGTCGGACATGCGGACATGCCGGCGCGTCACGGAAGCCGCTTGGAAGGTGACCGTGCCCGACGTTACGACACCACCGACCACCGGGTTACTCGACAGCGCTATTGAGTGGGGTACTGCGGGAGAGTGCCACGACCACATGTTGCCCATGATGCCTGGATCATTGGTAAGCCTCACTTGGTCAAATCCCAACGCGCTCATCACGTAGATTCCCCAGCCGGACCCTCGGTTTGAACTGAACATGATCTCACCTGTGCGACCCCACAAAGGATAATAGTTCGAGCCCGTAGATGTTAACCTTGTTATGGCTGACCCATCGGCATTCATGGTGTAGACTTGGTCGGAACGGACCCAGGCGATCTTTGTTCCATCCGGACTCCACGTTGCGTACCCATCAAAAACCTGACCGGTCTTGGTAAGTCTCGTAACATTTGAGCCGTCCGCGTTCATGGTGTAGATTTCTTGGTTCGCATGGGCATAGTAGGCAGTAAATGCAATCCTGGCTCCGTCTGGACTCCAGCGCGGATTTGCATCGGCGCCAACGCCGATTAGATTGACCATGTTCGAGCCGTCCGCATTCATAGCATAGATGTTGCGGTCAGCAAAGTTCTGAAAGACGATTCTAGAACCATCAGAGCTCCAGTCGGGACTTCCCTTTTCTTGTCCATCAAAGGTCAGCCTCGTCGGGTTTGAGCCGTCGGCATTCATCGTGTAGAAATCGAACCCCCCCGACCGAGTAGACCGGAAGAGGATTTTGCTCCCATCGGGGCTCCATGTGGGCCAGTCATCAGCTGAGTTTCGGTCAGTCAACCTGACGATGTCAGAGCCATCAGGATTCATGGTGTAGATTGCGGCCTTTGGAGTGCCACGCCATCCGTCTGAGAACACTACGCGACCATGCTGAGCAACAGACAGGACGGGCAAAGTGAGTAGCGCCATAATCAGCCCTAGCATGATCAGACGCGCGCTGAAAGGCAAACGATAAACCATTAGCTGTCTCCTTGGTAGCGACCAAGAAATCCGCTACACGAACACCTCATGCTAGCATGTGGCAGGTTCGAATATCTGCCCTAAAAAACGAGGACGTACATTCAGTGGACAGCCAAGCCGTGCAAACCCGAGCCAATCCGAGCCAACCCGCTCAAGGTGTCAGTGTTAGCGTCGCCGTCCTCACCGTTGCGCCTTGGCTGGCCGTGATTGTTCCCACAGTCGTGCTCGTCACGGCTTGGGTGAGCACCGTAAAGTTCCAAGAGAACTTCTGCGGCGGCACGTACATCGAGCCAGGCACGACAATGTTCTGATGGTTTGAGCTCAGCAGGACGGCTCGCCCCGACGGGCCGGTCTTGCCGGTCATGGACACCGTCGCCGTCACCGGAGTCCCCCCCGTGACCGTGCTCGAAGCCAGATTGAGCGATGCGAACATTGCCGGGTGCACGGACAGATTCGCGGTGCGCGTGACTCCCGCATAGGTCGCCGAAATCGTTACGTTGCGAATCATGTCCACCCCGAACGTGCTGACCGGGAACTGCTTCAGGGAAGCGCCCCACGAGATCACCGTCAACGAGGCGTGATTAGCCGCTGCTGGGTCGCTGGTCGTTAACGTCACCAACGCGCCCAAGGGTGGCGGTGCCTTTCCGACCAGACGGAGATTGCCCATCGACGGGTTTCCGCCCACGACGGCCGTCGGCGTCAGCCACAAAAGGTCGAGCGTGGCTGGTGTGAGGGTCAGATTTGTCGTCCGCGTTGCACCCGAATAGTAGGCGCTGATCGTGGCCACGGTCGAACTGGCAACCCCGTAAGTCCAGATCGTGAAGGTGCCCGTGGTCTGGTTGGCCGGGACGCTGCAGTAAGCGTTCATCAGCACGTAGCCCGAGTTGTCGAACATGCGGACCAGTCTTCTCTCGACATCCGCAATATCGAACGTAACCGTTCCGGAAGTGACGACTCCACCGACGACCGACGGGGCGTTCAGGGATACGGAGAAGGCACTATCTCTAACCCACAGTACAGCTTCGCGGCGATCAGCCGTGGTGGCGGTTCCAATAATGTAGGTGATGCCAGCCAAGTGCGCGATGCCATTGGCCTGTGAAGACGTGTACTCTCCGGGAAGGTAGCTGTGGAGATCGGTCCAAGATTCGGACGTTCCCCTCCAATAGCCGGCCCGCGCTACTCCGTTGAAGTCCGCGCTGCCTACCTGCCACCCGTTGCTTACATCGTTAGCGCCTGAACTATCCGCACCAGCGGGGTTGAGATTGACAAAGGACTCGGCAGTGCCCGTCCATAATGCAGCAACGGACTTGCCTTCGACAAACGAGACACCTCCGACTTGTTGCCCCTTGCTGACTCCTCGCGCATCTGATGTTAGTGAATCGATAGGAGCCAACAGTACAACGGAGTTGCCCGGTATCCGCCAAAGTAGAGCCATTGGCCCAGTTGGTTCCCAGTAACCTAAATCAATTTGCCAGCCAACCACCTCGCCGTCTGCGACCGCGACCGCACTGCTCTCTGTCCACCACGCACCTAAGTCAACTCGGGAGGCGGCGGTCCCTGCCCATAGACAAGCTCCCCATAGTGGTATGACCTCACCGTATTGAATCCGTCCGACTTGGTATGCCCCACTTACACCGAGTGCCCTAGAGCGATTCGCCGGGATGCCCGGCTCCCCGACCGGATGAAGGTCGACGAACGTGCTGCCCGGTCCACTCCAAACAACAGCATGTTCCTGACCATTAACGCCCGAAGAGCCAATCTGCTTACCCCCGCTCACGTCGTTTACGCCTCCAGGATAGAAGCTAGTCCACGACCCCGGCAGTGATCCAATCCATAGGCCAGAAGTTACCGGCTCCTCGGGGAATTGAACTCGCCCGACGTGTTGATCGCCACTCGTCCGGGCACCTTCAGACCATGAGGCTCCGGAAGGGTGCAACCGATGAACAATCCACTGAGCACTTGCCTGCGCAACAACCGTACCTGCGCAGAGCACGAGGACAAGGCCTCTCAGGATGTTCGACATGTGTCTCTCCTTCGCAGCGGTCAATGGACTCCGCCACACGAATACCTCATCCTTACACAATGCAGATTAGAATATCTGTCCCAAAAACCGCCGACGTCCTTTTGTGAACGGCTAACCTCTTCGACCCCTCCGGGGTCCGAACGCAACAGCCAGCGACACCCCTACCGACCCGGAAAATTGAAATCGGGTTCGTTCGGTACCACCGAACGAACCCGACCAAACCCGAGCATCCTGCTTAGCGCTGATCGACGGGAACGAACTCCACCGAGTGCGGGCCTTCGTAGATGCACGCGGGGCGGATGAGGCGGTTGTTCGACAACTGCTCCAGCACGTGGGCCGACCAGCCGGACACGCGGGCGATCACAAAGATCGGCGTGTACAGGTCGATCGGAATGCCGAGCGCATAGTAAGCATAAGCCGCCGGGAAGTCCACGTTCGGATAAATGCCCTTCTCGGTCTCCATCACGTTCTCGAGGATGTCCGCGATCTGGGCGAAGTGCGAGACGTTGTTCTTGACTGCGAGTTCCTTGGCGATCACCGTGAGGTAGATGGCGCGCGGGTCGCGCTTCTTGTACTCACGGTGCCCAAAGCCCATGATCTTCTTCTTGGTGGCCAGCGCGTCGCGGATCCACGGCTCAGCGTTCTCAACCGCACCGATCTCCATGATCATCTTCATGGCCTCTTCGTTGGCGCCGCCGTGAAGCGGGCCGCGGAGGGTGCCGATGCCGGTCACGATGCCGCTGTAGATGTCGCTCAGCGTCGCCACGGTCACGCGGCAAGCGAACGTCGAAGCGTTGTAGCCATGCTCGGCGTACAGCGTCAGCGAGCTGTCGAGCACGTGAGCGACTTCCGGATCCGGCTCGTTGCCCGACATCAGATAGAGGAAATTCTGGGCGATCGTGTGCTCAGCCTTCGGCTTCAGCGGCTCGAGGCCCTGGCGGATGCGGTGGCCGTTGCCGACGATCGTGCTCGCCTTGGCGAGAATGCGAACCGCCTTGCGAAGGTTGGCAGCCTGATCGGTGGCCGGGGCGGCGTAATCCGGATCGTACGGTGCCACGACCGCAAAGCCGACCTTGGCGATATCCATCGGGTGGGTGTCGGCGGGAAGCTGCTTCAGTGCGGTGTAAACCTGCTCTGGCACTTCACGCTCTTCGGCCAACGTCTTCTTGAAAGCGTCGAGCTCGGCTCGGTTGGGCAACTTGCCGTAGAGGAGCAGGTAAGCGGTCTCCTCAAACGAGCCCTTCGAAGCCAAGTCGTGGACGTTGTATCCCCGATACACCAGCGTCGAAGTCTCGCTGATGATGTCACTGATCGTTGTGATCCCGCCGATCACGCCTTCGAGACCGGGAGAGTAGTTCGGGTAAGTAGCGGTTGCGCTCATGTCCTTGCGTACGAGTTTACCCGCCGCCGGCTCAGCACATTGAATCCGCGAGCGACGAACCTAGAGCGGCCACTTGGCGCGCGCATCGTCCATTTTGCGCACGAGGTTTTGCGCCACATCGCGTCCCTGAACCAAGAACGTGTCGTACTCGATGCGGATGCGCTCGTATTCCTTGCGGAGTTCGTCGACCCGCTGTCGGGCCTCGCTTTCCATGCGCGTCACGCTCTCTTCGGTGCGCCGCGTGATGTCCTCAGCGTCGCGTCGCGCCTTGCTCCGCAGTTCTTCGGCGGCCCGGGTCGCGGCGAGCAAGAGTTCCTTCGCCTGCTGTTCCTCGCTCGATAGGCGCTCAGCCAATCGCTGGAATCCGTCACGTTCTGTCCGTAGGGCTTCGGTTTCTTCGTGCAGTTTGGCGAGTTCGACCTGAGTCCGCTCTAACTCATCGCGTTGAACCCTCAACTGCTCGCGGAGATCTTTCGCTTCGGAGTGGACCTGACCAATGCGGAGCGCCTCATCTTGCCGCAACGCTTCGACCTGGGCTTGGAGCCGAGCGACTTCGTGTTCGAGTCGCGTGACCTCAGCTTCGGTGGGAATGTGGCCGACGACTTGGCCCTCGAGTTCGGTGACGCGTTGTTTGAGCGTACTGATCTCGATCACATCGCGTTCTGCCGCCCGCCCGACCTCTTCAAGGTAGGCGTCGACTTCTTCCCGCACGTAGCCCCCGAAGGTGCTCGTTTTGAACGGAGTAGCACGCTTGTTACGGATATCGGGAGTCTCTTCTGACATGGGCCTCTCGCTGACTCTTCAAGGCGCAAGAACCGTGCCAGAGATGGCTTAAGCCGGGGATTGCCGCGCGGGCCACCCCATCCCTGTTCGCTTCGCTCACAGGCCTTCCCCTGCAAGGGGAAGGTGATACCACCCTTCTCCGTGGTGTTCGCTAGTTCACGGCGTTTACGACCACGCCGCTCTGCATGAACTCCTGCACGATGCGTACCGTTTCGGCGGCCACCGCTTCTTGAGCCTGTTCCGTGCTTGCGCCGATGTGGTGCGTCGCGTACACGTTCGGCTCTGAGCACAGTGGTCCGCTGTACTCACCTTCCGGAGTCGACGGTTCGTCGTCGAACACATCGAGGCCGGCACGAACCCCCCGATTGCGCACCGCGTCGAGCAGCGCGGACTGGTCCACGACCTCCGCGCGACTCGTGTTGATAAACAGCGATCCCGTACGCATCTTGCCGAAGAAGTCCGCACCGAGCATCCCCCGCGTCTCGTCGGTCAGCGAGCTGTGAACCGACACCACATCGCACGCGGCGACGTCGTCGAGCGTGCCCAGCCGAATACCGAGGTCTGCCGCTTCCTCCGGCGAGGTGTGTCGAGAGAAGGCGACTACATTCATCCCAAAGGCGTGAGCCTTGGCGATCATGTCGCGGCCAATGTTGCCCAAGCCGACGAGGCCGAGGGTGCTTCCGTGGATGCCCCTCGCCTTGCTGAACGCCTTCTTGTTCCACTTTCCGGCGCGGAGTTCAGCGACGTTGTCGGGAACAAACCGATCGAGCGCGAGCATCAGCGCAAACGCAAGTTCGGAAACGGCTTGCGCATTCTTGCCTGGGCAGTTGGCCACCTTGATTCCGAACTCGCTCGCCGACTTGACGTCGATCGTGTTATAACCAGCTCCCGCGCGGATGACGACCTTCAGCTTCGAGCCTTCGAGCATCGGGCGGGTGACCTTGGTGCTGCGCACGATGAGCACCTCGGCCCCCGATTCGTGAATCCGCGCCTGCAGGGTGCCGTCCTTGAGATCGGGCTCGCTCAGCACGGTCGCGCCGAGGGCGGCGAGGCCCTCCAATCCACTCTTCTCGAACTTATCGGCAACGAGGACGATCATGCCCGCTAGTTTATCCGCGAGTAGACTTCCCGGTGGGATGACCCGATGGCTTCTGCTATGCGCGGGTGCGGCTCTCCTCGGAGCCTCGACCAGCGACGATGAAGTGACGTACCGCGAGCATATCGCGCCGATCATCGCTCGGCGGTGTCTGCCCTGTCATAACGTCGGCGAGGCCGGGGCGTTCCCCCTTACGAACTACACGGAAATCCGTCGTCGCGCCAGCTTGATTCGGTGGGTGGTGATGGCCGGGAGCATGCCGCCAACCAAAGTGGAATCCGACGTCCACCCCATGACCGCGGGATACCTATCCGACGAGGAGAAGGTGCTGTTTCAAGAATGGGTTCGCACGGGAATGAAGGAGCGCGTCAACGCTCCCCGTCCCGCCCCGCCCGCCCCGATGGCGTGGCGGATGGAAACCCCAGACGCTCGGTTGAAGCCCCGTGAGAAAGTCGATGTCGCCGCCGAAGGAACGCCGTACCGGCGGCTGTTCGTGCTCGATCCTGAACTGACCGAACCCAAGCAGTTGGCCGCGTTCGATGTGCGCCCAGAGTCGCCGTTTGCCGTCCGCCAGGCGTGGGTCGCGGTTGTGCGCAAGGGGGATGATGACTTTGCCGAGACCCAGATCTTCCGTCGCGAGGGGCTCGATAGCAAGGCGCTCGTCGGGGCCTGGGCTCCGGGGTATCCGCATTGGCAATCGGAAACTGGTATCACGCTGCAACCGGGAGATCGGCTGGCGGTCGCCGTGCTATATCAGCCCACCGGTCGCGCCGAACCCGCGGGCTTTGAGCTGGGAGTCCGCTATGCATCGGCGGATACCAAGCAAGTTAGTTGGGTCCGCTTAGGTAGGGCCGAGGGCACGCTCGCTCCGGGCGATGGCGTGCAGACGCTCCACGACGAGATCGTGCTCGATCGGGATCGAAGGCTGCGCGGCTTTATCCCCGAGTGTCGCGAGTTCGCGCGCCAAGTACGCGTGCTGGCGGTCGAGCCTTCTGGCAAACGGCAGACGCTGCTGCGGATCAACGCGTGGGATGTCAACTGGATCGGGGCGTACCAGTGGCCGGAGAGTATTCCGTTAGCGAAGGGCATGAGGGTTCGCGTCGAGATCGACTACGACAACTCGGGCCACAGCGCGGGCGGGCGCGAACTGTTGCCGATCGACCCGGTCAAGTTCGGCCCGGGAATGAAAGATGAACTGTTCTGGGTTCATCTACAGTTCGATTGAGCATCGGGCCCCGCCTCGTTAAATCGCCATTCCTTCCTATCAATTCGAGCCACCCCGAGGTTCGGTACCAGAAGCTTGGCCTCTAATGGAGGGATGAATGAACGACGACGTTTCAGACCGGAGGCTTAGCCCATCGGCATTGCCGGAAGAACCTCGGCTCGGCACTCGCCGAAGCCGACTCGGTAACCGGGACCCTGCGCGTACCCCGTGAGGATCACCACATCGCCGTCCTCGAGGAACGTGCGCGTTTCGCCCGACTCCAAGGTTATCGGCTTCTGGCCGCGCCACGTAAGCTCCAGTAGCGAGCCATAGGAGTCCTCGGATTCACCGCTAATGGTGCCGGTGGCGTACAAGTCTCCGACCTCGATCGGAGTGCCGTTTGAGGCCTGGTGAGCAAGTTGCTGCGCTATCGACCAGTAGAGATGCTTCGTGTTGGAGCGGCAAATGAGCTGCGGCCGCTCCATGCGCGGCGTCTTGACCCACACCTCGAGTTCGATGTCGAAGTGCGAGGGACCCGGGTTCCGCAGGTACGGCAAGGGCTGCGGGTCTTGGGCCATTCCCTCGATCCGGAACGGCTCCAGAGCATCCAGCGTCACCAGCCACGGGCTGATCGACGTCGCGAAACTCTTGGCCAAGAACGGGCCGAGCGGCTGATACTCCCACCTCTGCACATCGCGCGCCGACCAATCATTCGCCAGCACGCAACCCAGAATATGGGACTCGGCCTCGTCGATCGGGATTGGCTCCCCCATCATATTTTCGGCGCCAACGTAGTAGCCAAGTTCGAGTTCGAAATCGAGTTCGCGGGTCGGGCCGAATACGATATCGTCGCCGATCTTCTGCTGCCCGTTGGGGCGAATCACCGGCTCGCCCGAAGGCATCACGCTCGACGCCCGCCCGTTGTAGCCGACCGGAAGGTGACGGTAGTTGGGCAACAGCGGCGCCATGTCGGGCCGGAACATCTTGCCGACGTTGCTGGCGTGATTGATGCCCGAATAGAAATCGACGAACGCTCGGGGCTGCAGCGGGAGGGTCATCGTCAACTGATCGATGGGAATCAGCGCTTGCTCGCGAAGGTCTGTCCGGTCGCGCAGCTTGGATCGATCGCTAATGAGCAACTCGTACACCTGCCGACGCAGGGCGGACATGCCCTCGGGCCCGTCAAACGAAACCCAGCCCAGTGGGATAAATGACGGCTCGAAGTCGAGCAAGCCTTCCTCAGCAAGGACGGCCAAGTCCAGCGCGAAATCGCCGATACGCACGCACTCGACGATCCGGGGATCATCGCTGTCGTCTTCCATGTGGAAACCAGCACCAAACGGCAGGTTCTGGATGGGGAAGTGGGAGTCTGCGGAGACCTCCACCCAACTCTGGGCATCGGCGGGAACAACAAATCTTTCCATAGGCATTACCAGAGGCCGAGGGCCTGCAAATCTTCGACCGGCTCATCGACCGAGCATGATCCAAAGCCGGAGAACAGCGTGCGCATCGAGTCGATCGCGGGCAGTCCGGCCATTTCTCCACGCCACCCGACGTGGGTCGCCGTCACCTCGAAGGCGCGAGGGTCTTCTTCACGAAGAATCAGGGCGATCTCACGGCGGTTCAGGTCGTGCTGCTCAGCCAGCGCGGTTGCGATAAGAACGTTCAGGAATCCGTGCATCATGCCGCCCGTCGCAGGATCGAGTTGACGCACCGGGTGGTGGAGTCCAGCGGTGAGCTTGAACGCGAGGTTGAGGTCCAGGCACTCGCCAATGAAGCCGGCGAGTTGCTCGGGGGTAGGAAAGCTTTCAGCCGTGAGGCCCCCGGTACGAAGCTTGGCGGCAACCAACTCGGATGCTGCAAGTTCAGTCAGCCAATCGCTCAGTCCGTCGTCCAAGGGCACTTCGACGTAGCAATCCAGATTGGTGAACGGACGGATGGCGCGGAGCGTGGCGACCGGGTCCTTTCCCGAGCGCGTCTCGTAGCCTTCGATCACGATCTGATCTTCCCAGCGCTCGGTGAAAGCGGCCATCGCTCCACCGTCCTTCTCGAGTTGGTCGAGCCCGCTGCCGATGACGGTGACGGCGAATTCGGCATGGGTGTCGAGATGCTCGGAGAGTTCGCCCAAGCGCGATGCCGGGCACACAAAACGATTAACGAGGAGGGCTTCATCGCCATCGAGGTGGTCGAGGAACTCTACGACCGCATCTTCCATGTTCAGCGACGCGGGAGGGAAAAGACCGGCGTAGTCGATCACGCCGTCCAGCAGGGCTTCGAGCGCCGCATCCATATGGCTAGGAAGTGTACCGGGGAGGGTTGCGGGCAAGTGGCTCGGAAGTGGCACCGGTGGCCCGGATTGGTGGGATCACTAGGAAAGGGCGAATCAGGAACAGCGGACTGCCGCCCATTGCGGCTCAGCTTCATGGAACCGGAATCTCACCAGTCGGCAGTAATCAGGGTTGGCGAGAGCGACCCCCTGCCGCGCAGGTTCTGAGCCGGGCAAGTAGAATTCACCCATGGATTACCGTCGTTCCTACCTGCGCGACCTGTTTGCGGCTGCGCCGGGGGCTGAAGTCGAAGCGTATGGCTGGGTGAAGACCCGCCGCGATAGCAAGAACGTGAGCTTCGTCCAGCTGAACGACGGGTCGTGCTTCAACGATCTACAGGTGGTTGTCCCCGAGGGAGCGATCGACGAATCAACTCTCAAGCGCATCACAACCGGAGCTTGCGTCCG
The DNA here is from genome assembly GCA_020850325.1 of Methanoregulaceae archaeon. Lineage (GTDB taxonomy): Bacteria > Armatimonadota > Fimbriimonadia > Fimbriimonadales > Fimbriimonadaceae > JANJUB01. The sequence goes on along the minus strand of JADZEW010000033.1, from coordinate 17,843 downwards.
GTTCACCGGCACGCTGGTGGAGTCGCCTGGCGGGAAGCAGGCGGTCGAGCTTCAGGCAAAGGGCGTCGAGGTGTTTGGCGAGGCCGACCCTGCGACCTACCCGCTGCAGAAGAAAGGCGCGACGATGGAGTTCCTCCGTGAGATCGCCCATCTTCGCCCCCGCGGCAACACGTTTGGCGCGGTGTTCCGGGTGCGCGCCCAAGCCGCGTTTGCGATCCACGAGTTCTTCCATCGGCGCGGATTCCACTACATCCATCCGCCGATCATCACCGCGAGCGACGCCGAGGGTGCGGGCGCGATGTTCCACGTCACGACCCACGACCCGTACGCGGGTAAGCCAGCAGACCCTGCCGCCGACTTCTTCGGCAAACCGGCGTTTCTCACGGTAAGCGGCCAGCTCGAAGCCGAGACGCTGGCGCTCGCGCTCACCAACGTGTACAGCTTTGGTCCGACGTTCCGCGCCGAGAACTCGAACTCCGCACGGCACCTCGCCGAGTTTTGGATGGTGGAGCCCGAGCAGGCGTTCTGCAGTCTCGAAGGGAACATGAACCTCGCCGAGGAGTTCTTGAAGGAGGTCATCGGGGCGGTGCTCGACCGGTGCGCGGGCGATCTCGAGTTCTTTAACCAGCGCATCGAGCCGGAACTGCTGAGCACCCTGAGCCACGTCGTGAACTCGCCTTTCGAGCGGCTGACCTATACCGAAGCGATCAAGCTGTTGGAAGCGAGCGGGGAAGCGTTCGAGTTTCCGGTTTTCTGGGGGGCGGACCTTCAGAGCGAGCACGAGCGGTGGCTGACCGAGAAGAAGGTCGGGCGTCCGGTGATCCTCACCGACTACCCGAAGGAAATCAAAGCGTTCTACATGCGGCAGAACGAGGACGGGAAGACGGTGCGCGCGATGGACGTGCTCGCCCCGCGCATCGGCGAGATCATCGGTGGGTCGCAGCGCGAGGAACGACTCGACCACCTCGAAGCGCGGATCACCGAGATGGGGCTTCCAATGGAGGCGTATTGGTGGTATCTCGACCTTCGGCGATTCGGCTCGGCCCCGCACGCCGGGTTCGGCCTTGGGTTCGAGCGGCTGCTGATGTACGTGACCGGAATGAAGAACATCCGGGACGTGATTCCGTACCATCGGACGCCCGGGTCGGCGGAGTTCTAGAGGGGTCGGAGATAAAGCCTGAAGAATCGACAGCAAAAGCCTTGCGCCGTCGACGCTTCTCTCGGTATAATCTCCCTTCGCGCCTGCCACGTTGGCCTCACTTGGCCTGCCGGCAAGCGCTCTGCGCTGTATTCATGCAGACGGATGGACGGAGCGGATTGAGCCATGAAAGTTAGAGCAAGTGTCAAGAAAATCTGCGACAAGTGCAAGATCATCAAGCGCAAAGGCGTGGTGAGGGTCCTGTGCATCAATCCCAAGCATAAGCAGCGGCAGGGTTAGGAGAAAAACGGAACTCGATGGCACGTATTGCAGGTGTTGATCTTCCGCGGGACAAGGCGATCAAGTACGCCTTGCCGCTCATTTACGGCATTGGCAAGCACAATGTCGACAACCTGATTGAAAAGTCAGGTCTCGATCCGCGACGCAAGGTTCGCGATCTCACGGAGCCCGAAATTTCCAAGCTCCGCGAGATTATCGATTCCGAGTATCAGGTGGAAGGCGATTTGCGCCGCGAGGTGCAGGGCAACATTCGCCGACTGATCGAGATTGGCAGCTACCGTGGCCTGCGCCACCGCCGAGGTCTTCCGACCCGCGGCCAGCGCACCCGAAGCAACGCCCGAAGCCGCAAGGGTAAGGCAAAGACCGTTGCCGGCAAGAAGAAGGCGAAGAAGTAGTTTTTTGGGCCCGTCGAAGGGCCCTGATCCAAGAAACAATCCATGGCACGAAAGCAGGTATCCAAGGGCAAGCAGAAAGAGCGGAAGAATATTCCGGTCGGCGTCGCGCATATCCATGCGACGTTCAACAACACGCTCATCACGATCACCGACCCTCGCGGGAACACGATCAGCTGGGCAAGCGCAGGCGCGGTGAACTTCAAGGGAAGCCGCAAGGGCACTCCGTTCGCGGCGCAGGTCGCCGCCGAGCGAGCCTCTCGCGCCGCTCAGGAGCATGGCCTGAAGAAGGTGGATGTCGAAGTTTCGGGCCCGGGATCGGGCCGCGAGACAGCGATCCGCTCGCTGGTCGCGTCGGGCCTCGAAGTAGGCTCGATCATCGACCGCACCTCCGTGCCGCACAACGGCTGCCGTCCGCCGAAGCGACGACGCGTCTAACCCCTTTCTGAACTTATGCCACACATTTCCACGCTTGAACTGACCTCCGAATACGGAAAGTTCGTCCTCGAACCGCTGGAGCGCGGTTACGGGCAGACGATCGGCAACGCCCTCCGCCGGGTGTTGCTCAGCTCCATCCAAGGTGCCGCGGTTTCGGCTGTCCGCATCGACAAGGTTTTCCATGAGTTCGCTCCCATTCCCGGGGTGAAGGAAGATGTCACTCAACTGCTGCTCAATTTGAAGAGCCTCGCGGTGCGGGTGAATACAGAGAATGGTCTTCCCGCCGAAGACTCCATCCTGAGGATCGACGTGAAGGGCGCGGGTCGCGTGACCGGCTCCGACGTCGAGTGTCCTGATGGCGTCTCGGTGGTGAACCCCGAGGTCTACATCGCTGAAATCGGCGACACCAAGGGCAGCCTGTCCATGGAGATGTACGTGGGCTGGGGGAATGGCTATGTCCTCCCCGAAAAGCAAGAGAAGTACCGAGGCATGATCGGCGTCATTCCGGTCGGCTCGCAGTACACGCCGGTCACGAAGGTGAACTACACCGTCGAAGCCACCCGCGTGGGCATGCGCACCGACTATGAGCGGCTCGTGCTCGAAGTTTGGACCAACGGTTCGGTTGCTCCCAATGATGGGATCAGCCAGGCTGCCCACATTCTCGACAAGTTCTTCCGTATGTTCTTCGATCTCGGCGAGGCCGGATTCGACGAAGGGTTCATGGAAGAAGAGACGTCGCCGGAGTTGGCCAACATCCCGGATATGCGCATCGAAGAACTCGAGTTCTCGCAGCGCACCTTCAACTGTCTTCGCCGCGCGGGTCTATTGACGCTTCGCGCACTGGCAACCGCCAGCGAGTCTGACCTGACGAGCATCCGAGGCTTCGGCAAGAAGTCCCTCGTCGAGGTTCGCGACAAACTGCAAGAGCACGGCCTCGAACTGAAGCCGCCGAAGGGAGGCTATCGCGCCGCGATCGATCTCCTGGACGATGAGGACGACGATTTCTAAGGAACGAACATGAGACACCTTGTAGACCGCCGCAAACTGGGACTTCCGAGCGATCAGCGCCGGGCGTTGCTGACCAATCTAACGCGTCAGTTCATTCGCCACGGCTACGTGCGCACCACCTTTGGCCGAGCCAAGGAACTTCAGCGCGTGGTCGAAAAGCTGATCACGACCGGAAAGGAAGATTCGCTCGCTGCTCGTCGACGAGCCCGCGCCATTCTGGTCGGCCACTCGGCTTCCACGCCGATGAACCCGAAGATCCTCGCTGGCAAGACCGAGACCGAGAAGTTGGCCATTCGCCAGCGCGCCAGCATGATCAACGGCGAAGATCTGGTCTCGCACCTGTTCGATAACGTCGCCCCGCGTTACAAGACGCGCAACGGTGGCTACACTCGGCTCGTCAAGACGGGAACGCGGCGTGGTGATGGCGCCCAAACCGCCGTGCTGGAGCTTGTCGACTAGACGAGTCAAACTCACCGTCGCTTACGACGGAACCGATTTCTGCGGCTGGGCCGCACAAACTGGACGGAGAACCGTTCAGGGAACATTGAAAGATGCCGTTCGCCAGATCTCGGGCGAAGATTGCGAGATCGTAGGGGCAAGCCGCACCGATGGAGGCGCGCATGCTCGGGGTCAGGTGGCCCACTTTGATTTGGCCGCCGCGATTCCGGTAGCGAAGCTTCCCAACGTACTGAACCGAGTGTTGCCGCCCGATCTTCGGGTGCGCGACGCCCGCGAAGTGCCGAGTTGGTTCAACAGCCGATTTTGCGCGCGCGACCGATGGTATCGCTACGCGATCGCCGAGCATGACCGGGACCCGTTCCATCTGAGGACGGCGTGCGGACAGCGCTACCGGCTCGATCTCGCTGCAATGCAGGAAGCGGCGACCGACCTCGTCGGACGCCACGACTTTCGGGCGTTCACCGAGGAACTGGAGCCAACTGTGCTGAACACCGTCCGCGATCTGTATCGCGTGGATGTCAGTCGAGTGGGTGCCGAGGTGAGGATCGACATCGTCGGGACCGCCTTTCTTCGCGGAATGATGCGGAGAATCTCGGGCTACCTCTACGAAGTGGGCGTCCACCGTCGCGAGCGAAGCGATGGGGTGCGCCTCTTAGGAACGGATCGAAACGAAATTGATTGGCCGGTAGTTCTGCCCGCACGCGGGTTGACGCTAATGGCCATCCGGTACGGGCGACATCCTCGCGATTGTCGCCAGCGGCCAAACGAAACCTCGGCGGAAGCCGAAAACGAACAATGAACAGAACGACGACAGTTAAAGAAGGGAGCATCGACCGTAAGTGGTATGTGGTCGACGCCACGGGGATTCCTGTGGGTCGCCTCGCCGCTCAGGTCAGCATGGTGCTTCGCGGCAAGAGCAAGCCGATGTTTGCCTACAACGCGGATTGCGGCGATTTCGTGGTCGTCATCAACGCCGATAAGGTGGTGCTGACCGGTCGCAAGCAAGACGAGCTAATCTACTGGCACACCGGCTGGCCGGGTGGGTTGCGCAACGTCTCGCGCGGCGAGATGCTGGAGAACGATCCCGAGAAGCTGGTCACCAAGGTGATCTGGGGCATGATGCCGAAGACCAAACTGGGTCGCGCGATGTTCAAGAAACTGAAAGTTTATGCCGGCAGCGATCATCCGCACGCGGCCCAGAACCCCGAACCCCTGAAAGTAACGAAGGACTAATATGGCAGAGACGTACTACGGAACCGGCCGCCGCAAGTGTGCAATCGCACGCGTCTGGCTCACCCCCGGCGAAGGCAAGATTTTTGTAAACGGACGCGAGTTTAAGGAGTATCTGGGTCGACCAGTGCTCGAGATCCTCGTTCAGAGTCCGTTCGTGACCCTCGGCATCGAAGGTCGCTACGATGTCCGCGCAACCACCACCGGTGGCGGCATCTCCGGCCAGGCAGGAGCTCTCCGACTTGGCATCTCTCGCGCGTTGCTGGAGCTCGATTCGGAGTTCCGAAGTTCGCTTAAGCGCGCCGGATTCCTTACCCGCGACTCTCGCGTCAAGGAACGGAAGAAGTACGGACGCAAGAAGGCGCGACGCGGCTTCCAGTTCGTTAAGCGATAAGTCTCGGCTATTCGGGTTTCTGTTCAAGCCCTTCTCGCGCAACGCGAGGAGGGCTTTTCGTTACCGGCGGACTTGTTTGAGCAGGGCTACCCAACGCAGTGATCGAAGAACACGGGCCGCTTCAGGGTTCTTGATGCATGCGCAGCCGTCGCGCGATTTCGACCGCGTGGTCGGCAACGTGCTCGAGTGCATGGAAGGCCTCGATCGTGCGGACCAAGTGCTCGGTCTCGACGGGGTTTTCCCGGATCAGATCGAAGACACGATTTCGAGCTTGGACGTAGTGGCCATCGACCGCCTCATCCCCCGACACGATGTCGTGCGCGAGTTCCGGCGTGTACTCTACATACAGCCGCATTGCCGAGGCGAAGAGTCGTCGCGCTTCCTCCCCCAACTGGTGCAGGGCGAGCTTGAGTTCGGCAGGGAAGTGCCCTGTGAGCTTCGTTGAGCGGCGGGCGAGCTTGACCGCGTCGTCGGCGACCTTCTCAACCTCGCCGATCACCCCGAGGGTACAAACCAGCAAGCGCAGATCTCCTGCAACCGGCGCCTCGAGCCCAACCGCGAGAACCGTGGCGTTCAACGTTTCCTTTTCGAGAGCGTCTACTTCGTCATCCATTTCGATGACCCGGCGCGCCTGCTCGATGTCCCCGCTTATAACCGCCTCGACCGCGAGACGCACCATATCACCGGCAATGCCCCCCATCCGGAGGACATCGGCTTGAATGCTCTTGTGGCGGTCGTCTACACGTTGGCGTACGGTCATGAGGTCTATTGTATGACGTCATTTTCGGCAGGAAAGTGCCGTTCAATCAGGTTGGTTTGCCCATTCCGCGACAAGGTTGCGGGCTAGCTCCAAGTCGTCGGGTGCTAGCTGGCCATCCAGGACCATCTCCCGCAGCGCGGCCTTGATCCGCCCGACCTCGGGGCCGGGAGCCCATCCCGTGATCGCCATGATCTCGGCTCCGCCAAGGGGCGACTCCAAGATCGATGCCGGGGTAGCGACTTTGGTCGCCTCAATGCGCTCACGCACCACGGCGAGATCGAGCGTTCGCGTACCTGCTTTGAGCCCTCGAGCATCGGCATCGACGAGGGCGATCAAGTCATCGACTTGGTCCCCCAAGTCGCGGAGCAGCCGACGCGCGGCGCTTGGGGTGAACGAGGGGCCGGACGTCAACCGCATGTGGTTCTTGACCAGACAAGCTACCGCATCGACCGTCGATTCTCCGAAACGCAAGTCCCGCAGCCGCGCGCGGGTCATCTCCGCGCCCAGCACCTCGTGGCTGAAGAAGCGGATGTCGCCCTTGTCGTCGATCGTTCGTGTGGCAGGCTTGGCGACGTCGTGGAACAGAGCCGCCAACCTCAACTTTAGGTGCCCACCGTCTTCGATCACGTTATCGAGAACGAGGAGGGTGTGATCCCAAACGTCGAGATGGTGCCACTTGCCTTGAGTGACTCCGAGCATCGTCTCGAACTCGGGGGCGAACCGCCCCAGCAGCCCGAGATAGAGCAAATCGCGCATCGCGTCCGATGCCGAGCGATGCAGCAGCATCTTCGTCCACTCATCACGGATGCGCTCGCGGCTGATGATATCGAGCCGTGGAGCTTCGATTTGGATGGCGGCCGCGAGCCCTGGTGCATACTCCCATCCCAGCCGCCATCGAAACCGTACCGCACGCAGCATCCGCAGCGGATCATCGTGAAAGGTCTGGGCCGGGTCGAGGGGCGTCCGCAAGATCCCCGCGCGCAAATCGGCAAGGCCTGTGCCGAGTGGATCGAGCAACTCGCCAGAATGCAGATTGCGCATCAGGGTGTTGGCGGTGAAGTCGCGACGCCGGGCATCGTCAAGCAGTGTCGCCGGTTCGACGTGCGGCTTGCGGCTATCAGGGTCGTACGACTCCCGCCGAGCTGTGGCGAACTCCATCGCCGTCCCTTGGACCCCCACCGCTACCGTGCCAAAGTGGGCGTAGGTGGTGGGATGGCCGTCGGTGCCGCCGGAGCGGAAGAGGTGTTCAGCGACCGCCAGCGCATCACCCTCGAGTACGATATCATAGTCCGGCGAGGGCGGCAGCCTGAGCATCTCATCCCGAACCGCTCCTCCGACCAGCCACAGCCCACCCTCCCACTCGGTTCCGCGGGTGAGGTTTGCAATACTCTGGAGCGCGGGGTGCATCAGGGATCGCACACGACACGCATGCCGATGAAGGGACCGTCGGAAAGCCACCACTTGCTCTTGGGGTTGTGGGCGTCGGCTTCCTGCCACTTCGGATCATAGGGCTTGCGGACCGAGAAATTCACGTCGGGGGCCTTGCTGCTGTACCCGCCACCGGCCACCACAAGGCGGGCATCGGTTGCGACCGTCCACTCCCACACATTGCCGAGCATGTCGTGGAATCCCCAGGGATTGGGCTTGCGGCTGCCCACGGCGCGAGTCTGATCGTCGGCGTTGTCCCAGAACCACGCATAGTCGCCCAACGGACTCGGAAGCGCGGTGGCTCCGGCGCGGGCGGCGTACTCCCACTCCACCTCGGTCGGCAAGCGAAACTTCTTGCCGGTCTTCTTGCTCAGCCACTCGCAGAACATCTTTGCCGAATGTCCGGTCATGCCCAACGCGGCGAAGCCTTTGTTGCCAAACCCCCGATCCGGCGCGCCGTACGGGCGGCTCGGACGGGCTGCGGCATCCACGCCCTTCGCCTGCTCCTCTTGGGTTTGATCTAGCCGGAACGCGTAGATCTCGAAGACGTCCCACGTCAGTTCCGTTTCGGCGATCCACACCGGTTTGACGATCCGCTCACGCCCGTTCACGGTGATCTTCCCTTCGGGGATCTTGATCATCTTGATCGTTGGGAGGTGGCCCGGAATCTTGACCTCGGTGCGTTCGAGAGTCACCGGCTCTTGAACCAGAGAAGCGATGAGAAGCGCAGCAAATACCGTCATAGAGTCCCTTTGAGTATAGACGCGCCGCGTCAGCAGGGGTTAGGGCAGTTCGCGGTTCATCTGATCGACGAGTTCGATCTGGCTCAGGCGGAACTGCTCCAGCCGCTCGGCAAGCGCCGCATCTTGGGCGCCGAGGATGCGCGCGGCAAGAAGCCCTGCGTTGCGGGCATTCCCAATGCCGACCGTCGCCACAGGAACGCCCCCAGGCATTTGCACGATGGAGAGCAGGGAGTCTTCGCCACCGAGATGCGTGGTCGCGACCGGAACGCCGATCACCGGCAGCGTCGTCAGCGAGGCCACCATCCCGGGTAGGTGCGCGGCACCGCCCGCCCCGGCAATGATCACCTTGAGGCCGCGCTCGCGAGCGGACTTAGCGTAGTCCACCATCGCCTCGGGAGTCCGGTGGGCGCTCACGACTTTGACCTCGTGGGCGATGCCGAACTCACTAAGGATATCTGCGGCGGCCTGCATGGTCGGCAGGTCGCTCTTGCTGCCCATGATGATGCCGACGATGGGGTGTGCCATGAGGTCTAACCCGGGGGCCACGAGAACGCCCGCCCCCCGAGCAAGTGCACGTGCAGGTGGTCGACGGTTTGGCCCGCTTCGACGCCCTGGTTGATCACCAGTCGGTAGCCGCCAGCCAATCCCTCTTGCTCGGCGATCTTCCGGGCCGCGTTCAGCAAGTGCTGGTGATCGCCCGTCTCCGGCACGTCGGCGATGCCAGGAATCTCGGCTCTGGGCACGATAAGGATATGAACAGGAGCTTGCGGGTTGATGTCCCGAAACGCCACACAGTGCTCGTCTTGGTAGACGATGTCCGCCGGAATCTCACCGGCGATGATCTTGGTGAAGAGCGTCGCCAAGGCTACGCTCCCTTGCCGAACACGAGCGACACGTTATGACCGCCGAATCCGAAGGAGTTCGACAGAGCGTAGTCGATGTTCACTTCGCGAGCGACGTTCGGCACGTAATCGAGGTCGCACTCGGGATCAGGGTTGTCGTAGTTGATCGTCGGCGGGAGCTTCCCGTCGCGCAACGCCAACAGGCAGATGAGCGACTCGACCGCGCCGGCGGCTCCAAGCAAGTGTCCGATCATCGACTTCGTCGAGCTGACAGGAATCTTGTAGGCCGACTCACCAAATGCGCGCTTGATGGCCATGGTCTCGAACTTGTCGTTGTACGGGGTCGAGGTTCCGTGGGCGTTGATGTAGCCGATCTGATCGGGGCGCAGTCCCGCGCGGTGGACGGCCATCTCCATGCTGCGGCGAGCACCGTCGCCATCAGGATCGGGCATGGTGATGTGGTGGGCGTCGCCGGTCATGCCGTAGCCCAACACTTCGCCGTAGATCTTCGCGCCTCGTGCCTTGGCGTGGTCGTAGTCTTCGAGCACCATCACCGCCGAGCCTTCGCCCATGATGAAGCCATCGCGCGCGGCATCAAACGGCCGCGAAGCGGTCTTCGGGTTGTCGTTGTTCGTGGTCATCGCCCGCGCCGAGCAGAATCCGGCGAGGCCGATTTCGTTGATCGGGGCTTCGGTTCCGCCCGTCACCATGGCCACGGCATCTCCGCGCTTGATGGTGTGGTAGGCCACGCCGATCGCATCGGCACCAGTCGAACACGCCGAAACCACGCAGGTATTCGGCCCCTTGAGGCCATGCATGATCGAGACGTAGCCCGACGCCATGTCGGGAATCATGTAGGGAACAAGGAACGGCGAGACTTTCGACGGGCCACCCTCGTGGAGTCGCCGAATCTGCTCACCCATGAAGGTGAGACCGCCGATGCCGGAACCGATGAGTACGCCGACGTGGTTGGCGAGGTCGCCTTCCGCCTTCAGCCCGCTGTCGGTGATCGCCATGGAGGCCGACGCGGCGGCAAAGGCGATGAACCGGTCGATTCGGCGGGCTTCCTTGCGGTCGAGCCAATCCTCAGCGTTGAAGTCCTTGACTTCAGCGGCGATTTGGGTCGAGAAATCGCTCGCGTCCATCAAGGTGATGGCATCGACGCCCGACTCGCCCGCAAGCAACCGCTGCCAGAAGGTTTCGACACCCGTGCCGAGCGGAGTTACCGCGCCGACACCGGTGACAACAACCCGCCCCGATGGACGAGGCCAATCACTCATCCGTTCTTGCCGGAGATGTAGGTGACCGCGTCACCGACCGTCTTGATCTGGCCGACTTCGTCGTCCGGGATATCGATGCCGAACTCGTCCTCAAAGGCCATGACAAGTTCCACCACGTCCAAGGAGTCGGCTCCGAGGTCCTCAGTGAAACTGGCCGATTCCACGACCTCTTCGGGCTTGACGCCGAGCTCTTCGACGGTGACTTTCTTGACTCTCTCAAAAGTATCTGCGGACATGGTTGTTATGATCCCTTCCTTCGGGCAATGTGCTTCGGCTCACCGAAGCCACAGCCATTATAGCGCGTGACCTGCCAAATGAGCTAGGGATTTTCGAGGCAGATCATCGCTCCACCCCGCATTCCTACGTACAAGCGTCCTTTCCAAACGATCGGACTGGCCTCCACGTTGGCTCCCACGTTGATCTTCTCGGTATCGAGTCGGGTCTCTCCGGTCTCCGCGTCGAGGATGTACCCGGAACCCGTGGAGTCGAACGCGGCGACCACTCCATCCCGCACAATCGGCGAACTCCAGGAGAAACCGGCAAGCTGTTTCTTCCATTTCAGCTTGCCCGTCGCAGTATCGAGCGCGACCAAGAAGCCTCGGCCGATGCGCGGGTGGTGGGAAGTGGTGTAGTAAATCGTCTTTTGGTCCTCGGTGAGCGCCCCCGTTGAAAGGATGCCCCCGTTGATCGGGTTGTTCGGCGGCTTGACGTTGGTGATCGAACCCGCCTCGAACTCCCACTTCCACAGAGTCTCGCCCTGGCGATTGAGCTTATAGATGATCCCCTTGGCCCTCGGACCCGTGCGCTTGTCCTTCTCGATGCCGACGTAGAGGTCGCCCTTGCTGTCGAACACGATGGTCGAGTCGGTGTCATCGCCAAGCTCTGCGAGTTTCGTGATCTTGGGCGTATCGGCGAGATTGATCGAGAACAGCGAGCCGGCGTTGTCGGCGAAGTAGCCACGATCCTCCCAAACGGCCATCGAGTTCTCGCTGCCCGGTTTGGATATCACCGTCTTAGTGATATCAGGCTTGATCGAGATCCGATTCCCATCCCAGCTCGAATTCAGCTTGACCCGATAGAGCAGGCCGTTCTCCGCGGGGAGATACATCACGTCGTCAAGGATGAGGACGTTGCTATCCGATCCGGGCCACTTGCGGGGAGCCTTTGGGTCGTTCGCAGGCAGATAGAGCAGTTCTTTGAAATCGAGCAGAGAGAAAATGCGGAATCCCGGTTTCCCACCCGTGTTCACCCCGCACCCGACGTAAAGCAGCGGATAGCCCCGCGGATCGACGGTAACGGTGCCTTTGATTGGGTACCGGCCGGGAGTGGGCAGCGTCTTGCGACTCGGCTTGCCCGTGTCTGCGTCGTAAAAGTGCACCTGGCCGTCGAGCGCTCCCACGATCAACTCCCGATCCGGGCCATTCGGCTTGAGGAAGTTCATCTTAGCGCGGGTGGCTTCTGGCCACTCGACGATCAGCGGCTGGCCGGTCCACCCAACCCCGTTCCACCGCCCCGATGAGCCGATGCTCGCCCGCCACTTCACAACGACCTTGCCGGTGGGAATGGGCCCCTCGCCGTAGTAGGTACGGGTCGCATTGCCGCGAAAGTTGGTCACCCCGGCGAAGTCCGTGTTGATCGGCTGGGGCCCGGTAGGTTTGGGTTCCGGCTTGGGTGCGACAGGCTTGGGGGCCGGTGGTTTTTGGGCGACCGGGGGAGTCTGGCCCTGACAGCCGAGGCCCGTCACGATTAGCATCGCAACCAGAGGGCCTATCTTCATGGCGTAAGTGTAGCCGTTTGTTGACGCCGATCCGTCGCCAGCTTACGTCCGTACGTTGTGACCATGGAGCGAACCGTTCTGGCGATCGACCCCGGTACCGACAAGTGCGGCATGGCTCTGGTGCATCGCGATGCCGAGGGGAAGCTCGACTTGCGATGGCGCGCGATCGTGCCCCGCACGGAAGTCGTAGCCCGGATGCGTGAGTCCGAATCCGCTGGCCACTTTTCGATGCTGATCGTCGGCAGTGGTACGGGATCGAAGACCCTCGTAAGCGAGATTCGCGAGGCGTATCCGGCGCTTGGGGTGCTGCTGGTCGACGAGAAAGACACCACGCTTCAGGCTCGAGAACGATATTGGGAGTTCAACCCGCGGCGCGGATGGCGTCGATTGCTCCCGGCCTCGCTTCAAGTTCCACCCGACCCGGTCGATGACTACGTTGCGTTCATCCTCGCCGAGCGGGTTTTGCTCGCGGTGTAGCAGAAACCGCAAAAAACGTGTCGCAAAAATGCGTGTGACCGCTTATGCTGGGATGGAGGTTTGTTGAATGAAGCTGTTTTCTGCTCGGTCCGGAATCATGGTGATTGGTTGCTGGGCGATGTTTGGATGCGCGATTTGCGATGACGGTGACGGTGACTCGTTTTCGCCGCCACCGCCGATCTCGACTCCGGTCGTAGGCTTCTGGCCCTGTGTCGGGCCAGTAGGGAGTCAAGTCAGGGTGTTCTCGCCGCGTGCGAACGAGATAGGGTCGGTTGCGTTCGGCGGTCCGGGGTCGGCAGCTTCAGCCCGAACCTCGACATCAGTAACGGTTCCAGTGCCAGTGGGCGCTGTATCGGCTCAGTTGATCGCTAAGGATATTTTCGGTCGATCCTCAGGATCGTCGGCACATGCGTTCACTGTGGGCACCAACGATCCCGTCCCTGAGATCGAGCCCAACGAGGACATCAACGGGGCGGATGCCACGCCGATGAACAAGCGATCGGCCGGAGCCGGGACGCTGTCGAGCCCCGCCGACCGCGACCACTTCATCCGAGATTGCTTCATTGTGGGCGCGCGCTATAGCGTCACCGTGTCGCCGCGGATTGTGGGCACGGTCTTTGTCAACGGAGTCGGCATTCCGCTCGATGCCGCGGGTCGTGGCGAGTTCGTGGCAACCGCGAACGTGCTGTTCGGATTGACTGGCGGAACCGGTGCGTACACCATGACGCTCGACTTCGTCAGCTTGCCCTAAGCTCTGTTTGGGCCGCAACGTGGTTGCGGCCCGGCCCGTTCTCCTATCATGGAGTTTCGCGAGCACCAGTATTGGCCGGGTTGGGTGTGGATCCTCCTGGGCGGCGTTGGGGCCATTTCCGGCTACATCGGCTACAAGGCTGCCGCAGCAGCAGGGTCAAAGGCTCTCTGGGCCTCGTGGCCAGGGCTTTTTGTTGTGGCCCTGATGGTGCTGATGATGCGGATGACCACGCGCGTGGATGCTGACGGGGTCACCGTCGTGTTCGGCCTCGTCCCCTTGTACACGAAAAAGATCGCGTTCTCAGAGATTGTCTCAGCTGAAGCCGAAACCTACCAACCTTTGCGGGAGTTCGGCGGATGGGGGCTTCGTGGCTGGGGAGACAACCGCGCCATCAACATGGCGGGGAACCAAGGCGTGCGACTCCACCTTCAGGGCGGGAAGCGCCTGCTGATCGGCAGCCAGCGCGCCGAGGAACTTGCTCAAGCGATCCGCTCGTATCGCCTCGGCTAGGCGTTTGACGTCGTTCTGGCCGGGCACTTTGTTAAGCTGATGTAGAGTTGACATGAGTGCCAATCTGATCGCTGCTGCCCGGATCGGTGACCTGGACACCTTGCGTGCCCACCGGGACCAACTCCTCGACGAGTTCGACGACTATCCCTCGCACGTTTGGGAGGCGGCCTTCGAGACCGACCAAGTTGCGGTGCTCGATCTCTGCCTGGCGGCGGGCCTCGATCCCAATGGAACTCCCGATGCGAGGCCGCTCCTCGAGGCCGCGGCAAGTCGGGCGAAGAACTGCGTTCAGCGGCTCTTGGAGTGCGGGGCCGACCCTCGTCTGGCCGATGAAGATGGCCGAGACCTGCTGCTCGTCGCCGTCTCCCATCAAGATCTCGAGTTGGTGCGGAAGGCCTTGGACGGCGGCGCGAACCCCTTTGGCGAGAACCTGGACTTCTACGCGTCGCTCGCGTCTAAGGAGTTGGCCACCATCCTCCGACAAGAGCGCAAGCAGATCAAGGAGCGGCTTGCTCCCGTACTTGCCGCGGCGAAGGTCGTTTCGAAAGGTGGGGAGATCGATGCTCACCTCACCGCGGACGACATCAACGCGCCGCTCTATCCTGAGAAGGGATCGACCCTGATGCATCTGGCTGCGCGGGCTGACAACGCGGCGGCGCTGCGCTTCTTCGCTGCCTTGGGCGGGGATGTCGATGTCCTGGATCGGACCGTCCACGAGCGCAAGCTCGGCCGGGGAACCGTGCTCGAACTGTCCTCGGTCATCGGGGGATGGACTCCGCTGATGGTCGCGTGCAGTAAGGGACAGGAGTCCGCCGTCAAGGCCTTGTTAGAACTCGGTGCAGACGTGGCTCACGCCGATGCGAAGGGCGAGACGGCGCTCCATCTGGCTTGCCGGCGGGGCAAGGTGTCGATCGTCGAGATGCTGCTGGCGGCGGGGGCGGATCCGCACGCCGTCACCGAAGAAGGCGCAACAGGGCTGCTGATCACCGGGTACTTCGGCTCGGCGAGCATCGCTCGGCGACTCCTCGACGCCGGTGCCTTGGTCGATCAGCCGGACGAAGACGGGATCACTCCCTTCCTTGCCGCCTGTTGGGAGGGCCGCACGGAGATAGCCGAGTTGTTGATCCAGCACGGTGCCTGTGTGGATACAACGGCGGAAGAGGGCGACGTGTGGGACGCGTTGCACGCCGAGAGACGCACCAAGTCGCTGAAGCGCTTGCTCCCTCACTTGAACCTCAACCCTGAGGGGCGGGAAGCATCTCCTCTGGCGGCGGCCGCCAGCTACTTCCACCTCGAGGCCATTCCCCTCATGGTGGAGGCGGGCGCGCGCCTCAAGCCGGGCGAAGTAGTGAATCTGACCGACGTGTGGGGGGTGGCTCCAGCGGTGCAAGAGGCGGCCTTCAAGGCGATTGCCTCCCTCACGGGCAGCGTGGCACACGACGCCCTATACGGAGCCGCGCGAGCCGACAATCTCGAACTCGTTCGTTCGCTGGTCGAGATGGGCGTCGATCCGAACGCTGAGCCACCCGCGATCGCTCAGGGTCTGCGCACAAAGATGATTCGGCTCTTGCTCGACCATGGTGCCAACATCGATGCGCGTGACGCAACCGGCAAGACCGCGCTGGCTTGGGCCGTGCTGCAGGAGAACTTGGAGGCCGCCAAGCTACTGCTCGAGCGCCGGGCCGATCCTCAGGTCGCCGACGACGACGGCTATCGTCCGGTCGATCTTGCGATGATCGGCTCGTCCGGCTTTCGCCGCCTGTTCGCGGGGTATTCGCCCGACACGGCGCGGGTGGCTTCCTTGCGCTTAAGCCGGCTTTTCAGCGACTACGAACCGCCGAATCCCGCCGATGTGGCCGACACTCTCGACCAAGGGGCCGATCCGAACCTTAAGGTTGGCCGAGGATTTGACGTCCTTTCGGTCGCCGCGGCAAACCGGAATTGGGAGGCGGCCGAGCTTCTAATGGCTGCGGGGGCATCGCAAAGCTGGATCTCGGACACGTTCTTAGCCATCCGAGATCTGCCCGATCGCGCGACCGGTGCCTTTCGGGCGGAAGTGGCCGAGATCGAGCGAGCGCTCGGGGAAGAGGCGATGCCGATCGAGAGGGGCTTTGGTGCGGTGTCGTTTCGGCTGGAGGCCCAGGTCTCGGCGATCAGGGACCAACTGATTGCCGAGGGGCACAATGCCACGGTAGCTGACCTGCGCGCGAGCATGGAGACCGCAAGGAGCGTGGCCGCAACGTGGGGTCCGGGTTTCAAGTCCGGTTGGTGCGGCTCGTGGCGTTGCCACCCGGTGGCGAACGAGCGTCTGATGTGCGTTCCGACTCGCAACCCCTACGAGGTGGTGGCCTTGATTCAGCCTCACGCGGGCGAGCATGACATTGGCGTCTTCGAGATCTTGGCGTTTTTGCGCAAGCACGAACTGCTGGGCTGGCGACTGACGGGCCTCGGTTACGACACGGTGGACCTGGAGTTCGAGCGGTTACCCTCGGACATGGGAGCCTTTGCGAAGGAGTTGTACGAGTTCTGCCCGGACCTGATCGATCAGGGGTTTGAGTCCCTGAAGATGTTGGAGCACCACCTGCGCGCCACGCGTCGGGTGCACTTCTGGTGGGATTGAGATGAGAGGTCCGGTAGGAATCTCTAGTTCTGGCGGCCTCGGAGGGAATCGAACCCCCGACGCCCTCCTTAGGACGGAGGCGCTCTATCCACTGAGCTACGAGGCCGCAATCTAATTCTACCGGTGAACGCCCCGCATGTCGGTAGCATTGCACCATGAACTCTCCACGCAAGGTCATGGTCAACCGCTACTTCGACGGCTTCCGCAACTCCGACCATGCGGCGGTTCTCTCCTGTCTCCATGAGGACATCTGCTGGAAGATCCACGGATACACGGAGATCCACGGCAAGAATGAGTTCGATGCCGAGATCGAGAGCCCGGCGTTCGCGGGCAGCCCGAGCCTGGATATCGAGCACCTGGTTGAGGAGGGGGACATGCTGGTTGCCCTGGGCTCAGGCCTGGGAACCCTGGCGAGCGGCGCGCTCTTCGCGTTCCGCTTCTGTACGGCCTTCCAGTTTCGGGACGAGTGGATTGCCGAAGTTCAGTCATTCGTGGTGCCCGTCGCCCCGTAGCTGCGATGTTCCAGCAGGGTATTTGTCGAGATGATTTGGCGATCCAATGGGACCGCGATTCCCCGCAGTTTGAGTCTGCCCCAAGGGATTCAAGACGGTCTGGATCAAGAAAGTGGTGCGATTTTCGGCGAAATTGCCCTTTGGCCCTTGACAAACCCGCAGAGGGTCGCATATAATCTCCCTTGCTGTTCGACGTGTCGAGCGGCCGCACTTTGAAAGCTCAATAGAGGAGACGGTCAGTAAGTGTTCTGGGGCTATATAGCCCCGTCTAGGCCAAAAAATGCTGAAGCCATCAGCATTAGGCCGCGTCGTCGTTCCTACGAACTCGTTTCGGTGGGGCGGCAGACGTAAACTCCAATAAAGACACCAAGCTCCTTCGGGAGATTGGAAAGCTTTCTTCGGAGAGTTTGATCATGGCTCAGGACGAACGCTGGCGGCGTGCCTAAAACATGCAAGTCGAACGAGAGCTTCGGCTCTAGTGGCGAACGGCGGAGTAATACGTGAACAACGTGCCCCCAAGTCCGGGACAAACGCAGAAATGCCATAAATACCGGATGTGGTCAGGATGATGCATATCAATCTGATTAAAGGTTTTTCGCTTAGGGAGCGGTTCACGGCCTATCAGCTAGTTGGCGGGGTAACGGCCCACCAAGGCTACGACGGGTAGGGGGTCTGAGAGGATGATCCCCCCGAGTGGGACTGAGACACGGCCCACACACCTACGGGTGGCAGCAGTTGGGAATCTTGCACAATGGGGGAAACCCTGATGCAGCGACGCCGCGTG
>JADZEW010000032.1 GCA_020850325.1 Methanoregulaceae archaeon | reverse complement strand
GCTACCTCAGCTTGTCCCAGTTTGCGGCGGCATTGAAGACCATCGGCCATGAGCCGTTCGTGTGTTGTCGCCACATCGGATTGATCGCGAACATCAGCACATTGCCCTTACCAACCGGGCACTGAATAACCGCAGCCTTGCCGGCCAATTCTTCGCCCTTCGCCAACGAGCCGCTGACCAACACCTTATCTACCGAAGCAAACCGCAACAAGACCTGGGGCCGTGGACCTTGGGGCTGTAGGGCAGGGGGCTGTGCATCACCCGGTTGAGAGCGGGCCTGATGCGGCGCTCGTCCTTGAACTACGTCAGGGTCAGTCAAATCGCCTCGACCGGTCACGCGGCCACCCGCCCCGCCTCCACGACCGCCAAACCCGGCACCTCCGACCGATAGCAACGGTGTCTGCGAGAAGTACACGCCAACCGTGTCGTCGTAGGTCGCCATGATCGGATTGTTCTTTGCCGCGTTCTCGGCCAAGAACACTCCGCCTGGAGCGAAGAGTTCGTTCGGCTCGGTCATGGTGACTCCGCTCACCAAACCGTATTGAATCGGCACTGCGCAGGTGTCGGCCATCGTGATAAACAGGCCGCCCTCGTTCAGGAACTTCTGCAAGTTCATCATTCCCTGCAACTCGATTCCGCCGCGGATATTGTTCGACACAGTCTTGACTCCCTGCACGGTCGGACCACCCAAATGAGGGAAGTCCGCGAGCGGCTTCCAAGGTATTGGATCGCCGACGCTCGAAACTCCATTGACGATAGACTGCGCCGAGCCGCCCGTTGGCGAAAGGATGATCACGTCGAACCGACCCTTCAAGTTCGAGATGTCGCGCAGGTCATGCGTCGAGATGTAGGTGTAGGGAACGCCCGCCGCCTCGAAGGCCATCCGCACCCAGCCCTCGTCTTGGGTGCTCTGCCACGTATGAACTAAGGCGATTCGGCCGTAATCCCTCTTTGGCAGTGGCTTTGGATCAGCCCACCTCGCTGCCTCCGGATCCACTGTCGCAGCTAGTATCCCAGCATCCTTCACCCGAACCACGTCTACATCGAACAGCGGCCCAAGCGACCAACCGGTGTCGTCATACGGAGTCGGATCGTCGGCGCGATAGTATTGCTTGTCGAGCAACATATCGGCCATGCGGCAATACGGCTGATCCATCCGTACGACCTGGGAACCCTTTTTCAGAGTGTGCTCGCCGAACTTGAAATCCTCCTTAAGAGTTGTGACCTCAACGCCCTGTCGGTTCAAGAGCGACCGTAACTCGCCGAGATTCCACTCACGCCCCTTCTTTGCCGATAGCACATAAGCGGCTGGCCCTTCGCTATTCGGTTTCAGCACGCTGCGCTTCGACTTCAGATAGTAATTCCAAAGGTACTTCTCGCCGTTCGTGGCGAGGTTGTGCATGCCGAGCAAAACACCCGATTGCATGAGGTTCGTATTGTTGCGCAAGCTCCAGCGCACGCTGCTGAGCGGTGGATTCGGGCGGAACCAAGCTCGCTGCGCTTGCTCCCCCACCTGGATCACCCGCGTGTCCGCCCCGCTGCCACCTTGGGTCTCATAGAATCGCCCGATCGCGTTGTGCCCATTCGCAACGTAAAAGGCATAGTTTGGTGCCCACCCATCGTAAAAGCCGTGCGTCCAAACGCCGGGCACGCCGCGCTTGGTCATCTCATTCACCTCGTTGTAAGCCATGAGGTGCCATTCGTCAATCGTGATCGGGTCGAGCCAAGCATTGTAAGGGCCTGTTCCGGTGCTGATGTAAAGGAATGGAACGGACTCGTGGAGGTCGTGGAGGACCGTTGGATGGTATTGCAACCAGGTCTGCATGAGGTTCTTGCTAAGCGCGAGTCCCATGCCGATGTTATCGCGATTATTGTCGTGCGCCACATACTGGCCCCAGTAGAGCAGGGGAATCGCCGGCTTGGTCGGGTTCTTCTTTCGATACAGGTAAGTGTCCACGTAGCGGTCGCGGCCGTCCACGTCAAGGACCGGCGTCAGGATGACCACCGAGTGCTTGCGAATGTCCTGGATCATCGGCGTCTCGCTCACGGCGAGGCGATAGGCGAGTTCCAATAGCATCTCTGGCGGGCCCGACTCCGGTGAATGCATCCCGCCGGTCGCGTAATAGATGGGCAGGGCGTCTTTCGCGATCTGAGCCTTGGCATTTTCGTCCCATTTGCTCTGTTTGCCCAAGAGTCTAGGGTCTCCGATCAGCGCGTTGGCCGCGGCGATCCTGTCGAGGCGGCTTAGGTTCGCCTCATCGCTGATGATCACCGCGATCATCTCGCGCCCATCTTCGCTCGCGCCCATACTTTGCACGGTCACCCGGTCTGATGCTTTGTCGAGGAGCCGCATGTAGGCATTGATCTCATCCACATGGTGCAAGTGATTCGGCGCACCGATGATATCGCCGAAAAACTTCATTGGGCTTGGTACTGTCTTGCTCGCAGGCAAGTGGTCTACCATTTCGGTCAGGAAGAACGGCTCGGTCGTGTACTGCTTGATCTTTGTTCCGTAGGCTTCATCATTCTGCGCCCAG
>JADZEW010000031.1 GCA_020850325.1 Methanoregulaceae archaeon | reverse complement strand
TCCGAACCACACGGACTCTCGAACCGACCCGATGACCTGGTACCAGCCCAACGGCGGTTCCGGCTACTACTGGTCGAACGGCTGCCACGCGTGGCTCTTCCGTCCGGACTACGAGTTCAACTAGGCTATAATTGCTAGTTGAGGGAATGGCCCCATCCCTTTTATGGGGTGGGGCCGTCTCATTTACAGGAGGTAAATCTCATCTTATGAAGAATCTTCGATGGATCGTTCCGTTCACGTTGTTCTCAATGTTGCTGGTCGGCTGCGGTGGCGGCTCCAGCGATGAAGGAGCAGCCACAAATCTGCCGCCTTCCGAAACGACGGCAGACACGTCCAAGCCGCCTTCAAACAGCAATGCTGGGACGTCTGAAGCCAACGTTCCGCAATAAGGAATCGTGGTCACGCACCCGAATTTGGGAACGCCCCGCATGGGTGTTCCCATTTCGGCTTTATATGTGCTATCTTGGGTCAATCATGAATCGCGTCATCTTCGGAATCACTGCCGTTTCTTTGATGTTGGTCGGCTTTGGCTGCCAGTCCAAGGAACAAGCTGCCCTCGATCGAGCCCGCAATCGACCGGCACCCGGCTACATGCGTGTGCTTAATCTCGCGGACCAGCCTGTTACGCTATCGGATCACACGCGGCGCCCGATGAATATCGCGATCGCAACCGGTAAGGGCGGTCTGATGAACCCGGCGGGCGAAGGCGAGCGATCCTTCTCCATCGACATCGGCGGGGAGAAGGTCGATCTGAAGGTCAAACTCAACTCGGGCGAGGGTAACACGGCCGTCGTTTGGCCGGGTAAGCAGGTGACCGTCGTGACCGGCGAAATGCGACTTCCCAAGGAGATGGACAATCTCTACGTTGCCTTCGTTGATGAGAACGGCTTTGTCGAGGGTCAGAAAGCCACCATCATGGCCGGCGACCAGAAGATCGAGGTCACCAGCGAAAAGAAGACTTACTCGGTGACGCCTGGCACGTTCAAGTCGGAAGACGGATCGGCGACGATCGACATCGCCCCTGATTTCGCTTACTCGTTCATCTTTGTCAAGCAAGGTGACAAGTTCAAGCCGTACTTCTTGTTGAACTCCGACCCCAGCAAGCCAGGTGTTGGTGGCGCGGGCTAAAGCCGACCCCATACACGGGTAACATTCGAGGGTGGATGAGTTAGGCTCATCCACCCTTTCTGCTATGTCCACCCAGTCCTTCATGCCCACGACGGAAACGGTCTTCCAGCGGACCGGCGAGAACACCATGGTCGTCAATATGGGGCCTCAACACCCCTCGACCCACGGCGTTCTGCGCGTCATCTGCGAACTGGAAGGCGAGGTCATCGTCCAGTGCAAGTGCGTCATCGGTTACCTGCACACCGGCATGGAGAAGGAAGCCGAGTATCAGCAGTACCACAAGTGCGTCGTAATGACCGACCGCATGGACTACCTGAACGCGAACGGCAACAACCTGGCCCATGCCTTGGCCATCGAGAAGTTGCTGGGATGTGAGATCCCTCGCCGCGGCCAGTATTTGCGCGTTATCCTCGCCGAGCTCTCGCGTATCGCCTCGCACTGCGTCTGGTTGGGCACCCACGGCTTGGATCTCGGTGCGATGACTCCGTTCTTCTACATTTGGACGCCAAGAGAAGCCATCCTCGACATGTTCGAGATGTTCTCGGGGGTTCGAATGATGCCGTCCTGGATCGTGCCGGGGGGTCTGCGTGGCGATATGCCCGAAGGCTTTGACGTCAAGTTGCGCCAGTTCCTTGCCACGTTCCCCGAACAACTCGCCGTCGTCGAGAGCATGCTCGTCGAGAACCCGATTTGGAAGGAGCGCACCTTCGATGTGGGCGTGTTAACGGGTAAGCAGGCACTGGAGATGGGCTGCTCCGGCCCGATCGCCCGCGCGAGCGGAATCCCGTGGGACCTACGCAAGAGCAATCCCTACTCCTGCTACGAGGAGTTCGACTTCCAGATTCCGATCGGCTCTCGCGGGGACGTGTACGATCGCTTCCTGGTCCGCATCGCAGAGATGAAGGAATCGGTGAAGATCCTTCAGCAGGCGATCGATGGCTTGCCGGAAGGACCTTGGAACACCTCGGACCGCAAGATCGCGCCGCCCCCGCGACATGAGTTGGACACCTCGATGGAGTCGCTCATCCACCACTTCAAGCTGTACACCGAGGGCTTCCACCCGCCGGTTGGCGAGGCCTATGCCGGCATCGAAGGTTCGAAGGGCGAGCTCGGTTTCTACGTGATCAGCGACGGCAGCAATCGACCCTATCGCTGGCACGAGCGCCCGTCTTCGTTCATGAATCTGAAGTCGCTGGAAGTCCTCGCAGTCGGCCGATTGATTGCCGACGTGATCGCGATCATCGGTTCCATCGACATCGTGCTCGGCGAAATCGATCGGTGATACTTGGCTCGGGTTAGCTCGGGCGGCTCGACCGGAATGGCGCGGTACGACGCCCCCGCGCGCCTCGTGGACGGTTCCCATCCGAGCTAATCCGAGCCAACCGAGCAAACCCAAGCCCTCGGGTGCCAACCCGAGCCCAAGATACGAATTCGGGCAACTTGAAAGGTAACATGCCCACATGATTACCAGCCTGTTACTCTCCACGATGGCGCTTCAGGGCGTCCAACTCACCCTCGTCCCTTCGGGCATGTCCGCCAAAATGGGCGGCTACGTGCCGATCCGTGCCGAAATGTCCGCCGACACGACCCTCGTCAAGAAGGCTCCCGCCGGGCTCTCGGCTCCGCAGTACGGCGTGATTCAGCTTGGAGATAAGAAGTTCGCGTTCATTCTCGACGAACCCGCCAACGGAGCGCCCAAGCTGTACGTGGATGCGAACGGCGACGGCGACCTGACCAACGACCCCGCCACCGAGTGGGCCGCGCAGAAGCAGGGCAACCTCACCATGCAGCGCGGCACGATCCAGGTGACCGTCGATGGCAAGCTCGTTTCTCTGGGCGCTTATCGCTTCGACAAGAGTGATCCGCAGCGCGCCCAGCTCAAGAACACGCTGCTGTACTACTACGACTTCGGCTATCAGGGCAAGGCGACCTTCGGTTCTGCCACCTACGCGATCGCGATGGCTGGCCCGGCTGCGGGTAACAACCGAGTTTGGGTCGACCGCAACGCCAACGGCAAGAATGACGGCCGATCCGAGACCGTGGCGACCGGCCAGCCGTTCAACTTCGGCGGCACCACCTACGAACTGAAGCCCGTGGGATCGTCGTTTGAGGTCGTGAACAGCAGCAGCAAGGTCGCCGAGATTCCGCTTCCGCCGGACCTCTCGGTCGGCGCGAACGTGCCGAAGTTCACCGCCACCACCATGGACGGCAAGACGATCAACTTCCCCACCAGCTACAAGGGCAAGGTTGTGATGCTCGACTTCTGGGCGACCTGGTGCGGCCCGTGCATCGCCGAGCTGCCGAACCTGATCCCCGCCTACAACAAGTATCACGGCAAGGGCTTTGAGATCCTGGGCATCAGCTTCGACCAAGCCAACATGGCCGAGAAAGTGAAGTCGTTCACCGCCGAGAAAGGCATGCCGTGGGCTCAGGTCTACGAAGGCAAGTATTGGGAGACGACGATCGGCACCCAGTTCGCGGTGCAGGGCATCCCGTTCTGCCTGTTGATTGATGGCGACACCGGCAAGATTCTGGCGACCTCGCGCGACCTGCGAGGCGCGGCGCTGGATAAGACGCTCGAGCGGGTCTTCGCGAACCGGTAACTACCCACCCCCAACCCCTCCCTCGAAGATGATTCTCTTCGGGGAGAGGGGAGCTTGGACTGCTTTGGTACACTTCACACCGTGAGCGAACTGCTGCAACTCGGTAGCGTCAACCAGCGTCCCCAGCCGCCCAAGCGCGAGGAACTGACCCTCCGCTTCTCGGATGCCGCGGTCAAGGAACTCGACGCTCTGCGCACCCACTATCCCGAGGAGAAGGCGTGCGTCCTTCCTGGGCTCTGGATTGCCCAGCGCGAGTACGGCGGATTCCTCGATGGCGAGGCGCTGGCCGAGGTGGCCTACCGACTGGACCGCAGCTACGCCGAAGTGGAGGGCGTCGCGACGTTCTATTCGATGTACAACACCGCCCACCGGCCGGGACGCCACAAGATCGAGGTGTGCACCTGCCTGAGTTGCCACGTGAATGGCGCCTACCGCGTGTGGGATTATCTCAAGTCCAAGCTCGGCGTCGGCCATGGCGAGACGACCGCCGATGGCGAGTTCATGCTGGAAGAGGTCGAGTGCCTCGACGCGTGCGACCGCGCGCCGGTGATTCAGGTCGGCGATCAGTATTACGGCCCGGTCGATGATGCCTACATGGATCGCCTGCTCGACGAGCTGCGAGCATCGCCGGTCAACACGGTCGTGCAGATGGCGGACTCGATTGTTGCGGTGCAGGTTACTGGCCCCGAGCGCGAAGCCGCCCATCGGTAGTGTCGAGCGAAGTGCATGTCCGAGAGTCTGGCACCTGATGGGTGCAGCTGACCGGACAAGAGCCGCTTGATGCTCCTCCGTACGGCGGCACGCCATAAACTGGGCGTGAACGCCGCCTGAAAGGCGTAGCTATCTCCGCAGGATCTTCTTCAAACTGGGGTCAAGAGGTGACCTTATGAAGGCCTTCACAATGATAGCGCTCGCGGTGGGACTAGCCGCAATCGCGCAAGGTGGAAACACCATCTATGGATTGAAGTCAACGGCCGCGGGTGCAATCCCATCGACCGCCCCGACTAGGCTCTTCTCGTTCGATGGCTCAACTGGAGCGTTCACGGATATCGCTTGGGTGACCTACAACGGGAACAGCGTCGACGCCGACGCGCTGGCATATGATGGAGGGAGGCTCTACGCGTTCCTCCTTGACGGCACAGGCAGCCGATTGGTGACGATCGACCAAGCTACAGGAACCGCGTCATCGCTCGCCTTCTACCAGGGCACGGCGATGCGGGGAGCGACGATTCGAAACGGTAACTTGTACGCGCTTGACGTGATTTCTGGGAGCGCATGGAACATCGCGACAATCAATCTCAGCACGTTCGGTCTCACTTCGGTCGGACTAAACACGACGATCGCCAATGGATGCGACCTCGACTTCGATGCCCAGGGCGTCCTTTGGGTTGCGGAGTCAAACGCATTTCTACATCTCGACCCACTCACGGGTGTGATGAATGGAATCTCTGCGGACAACGTCGTTGAGGAATCGCAGAACTTCGTGTTCAACGCGGGATTCGTCTTCGACGAGACCACGCCGGGCCGAGCGATTACGATGGACGTCAACATGAACGACGACCTGTACACGTACCTGTTGCCTGCGCCCGTTCGAAGCTCGCTCACGCCAAACATCCTGGGATCCTTTAACGCGGGTCGAGGAGACTTGGCGGCAGTGCCGGAACCGATGAGTTTGGCGGTTCTCGGATTGGGTCTCGCAACACTTCTTCGGCGCCGTAGAAGCTAATGTCGATTGCACGCCTGCTCGCATAACCGCGGGCAGGCTCAAGACCACCCGGTAACTTTGCGAGGTTTGGGCCAGCACCTGTTCATTTTGCGTTTAGTCCCCTACAATAGTGGAGAGGGCGGGCATGAAGAAACTCGGAATCATACTAGGGATAAGTACGGCGGCCTTGGGACCTGCGGAGTTTATTGTCCTGGACTCGATGCAGGTCGGCGGCTTCTTCGCGGAGGGCGCTCCGTCGAATCTGCCACACTTCCAGAACTACTTTGTTGGGTACGGGACAACGCCAGGGTTTGACCGAACACCAGAGCGGCGCAGCTTCTTCTGGTACCACATCCCGGACATTCCTGGAGAGATTTTATCGGCCAAGCTCTCTTTAGATCTGATCGCAAGCACCAGCCTCATCTTCGGCAAGGGCCCGGGGATGCCCCCCGATCCTATTCCCGATGATGAGTTCGAGTCATTCCAACTCGGGGTCACTACTTTCGACGCAGGATTCGTCACGAAGCCCGATCTAACGCCGGCAGAGGCGCTCATGATCTTCGACAGCTTCGACGACATCGACGTCGCGGCAGAGAAGGTGTTCTTCAAGGACGATCCGTTGCCCTTGCCTGCTAAGATCGAGATTCACCTTGATTCACTGGGGCTGATGGCGATCTCAATGAAGGAAGGCTCCGATCTGGTCCTAACCGGGTGGATGCCATCATGGTCACACGACACTCGAATTGGCCCCGACGGAAAGCCCGTCGAGAAGAGCGAGCTCATTTTCGGACTGTCTGACGTGGGGGGGTCGGTTCCTTTCCCAACGCTAACCATCGAGTATGCGCCGGTGCCAGAGCCGGCTACGCTTGCCGCCATCAGCCTCGGCTTGGCCGCCTTGGCAAGGCGCAGGCGCGCGTAAGACCTACCCGTTCTTGGCCGCAAAGTCGCGCATGTAGCCCGCGAGCACTTCGCATCCCTCGAGCGGGAACGCGTTGTAGATGCTGGCTCGGCAGCCTCCCACCGATCGGTGGCCCTTCAGCCCATCCAGTTGGTGTGCCTTGGCTCCTTTGAGGAACGCCTCGGTCAGTTCTTCGCTTGGAAGCGTAAACGTCACGTTCATCACCGAGCGGGCTGAGGGATCGGCGTGGCCCTTGAAGAATCCCTCCGACTCGTCAATTGCGCGGTAGATCACCGACGCCTTCTCTCGGTTGCGATCGCGGAACACGGTCAGCCCGCCTTCCTTCAGCATCCACTTGTAGACCAACCCACACATGTAGATCGACCAACACGGAGGAGTGTTGTACATGCTGTCGTTTTCGGCCATCAGCTTCAGATCGAGCATGGGCTGCATGTTTGCGGGCGTGCGCTGGAGCAAGTCCTCGCGCACGATCACGAGCGTGACGCCGGCAGGCCCCATATTCTTCTGTGCTCCAGCGTAAATCAATCCGTAGCGGCTGACGTCGAACGGGCGCGACAGGATGTCGCTGCTCATGTCGCACACCAGCGGTACTGACACAACTGGATCGGTGAAGAACTCGACGCCCTGGATCGTCTCGTTGCTGGTGAAATGCAGGTAAGCCGAACTGGGCGAGATCGGAATCGCCTCCAGGTCGGGCACGCTTCGGTAGCCCTCCGCTTTAGCGTCGAACGCCTTGTTCGTCGGGCCGAGCAAAGCCGCCGCCTCGTGCGATTTCTTTCCCCAAGCGCCGGTGACGACGTAATCCGCGGTCTGGCCCTCGCCGCGCAGGTTCATCGGCACCATCGTGTTCTGGAACGTGGCACCGCCCTGCAAGAAGAGAACTTGATAGTTGTCCGGGACGCCGGCAAGTTCCTTCAGCCAAGCCTTCGTCTGCTGGAAGATGCCGTCAAACACCTTGCCGCGGTGGCTCATCTCCATCACGCCCATGCCCGAGCCGTTCCAGTTGAGCATGCCATCACGTGCTTCTTCAAGTACCTCGACGGGCAAGGTGCAGGGTCCGGCGGAGAAGTTGAAGATGCGATCGTACGGCTGACTCATGGATCAAGGTTTTACCGCAACTTCGAACCCGGCGGGTGCGGTACCCTCGCACCCATGACGGTCGAGGCCCTGGGTGCGGCAATCCGCGCCGAAGTTGGAAAGGCGATCGCGGGTCAAGAACGCCCGATCGAGCAGGCGCTGGTCGCGATTCTCGCGAACGGCCACGTGTTGTTGGAGGGCGTTCCGGGCGTAGCGAAGACGCTGCTCGTGCGGACGCTCGCCAAGACGCTGGGGCTCGAGTTCGGGCGGATCCAGTTCACGCCGGACCTGATGCCGAGCGACGTGGTCGGCACGAGCATCTTCGATCCCAAAGATGCGGAGTTCAAACTCCGCAAGGGACCGGTGTTCGTGAACATCCTGCTCGCCGACGAAATCAACCGCACGCCGCCGAAGACGCAGGCCGCGCTGCTCGAAGCGATGGAGGAGCGGCAGGTGACCATCGACGGCGAGGCGCACAAACTCCCGCCTCCGTTTATCGTCTTCGCGACCCAGAACCCGATCGACTTCGAGGGAACTTATCCGCTTCCCGAAGCCCAGCAGGATCGGTTCCTGCTGAAGGTGATCATCGACTATCCCGCGCCCGATGTCGAGCTCGATGTGCTACGACGCCACCACGCTGGATTCCGTCCGCAACGGCTGGAGGATGTGGGCATCCGCCCCGTGGTCGATGTCGCCGGGCTCCAAGCCGCCCAAGCCGAAGTGCAACAGGTGGTCGTCGAGGAAAAGGTGTTCCCGTACATCCTCGAACTCGTACAGGCGACTCGGCGATCAAACGACATCTTAGTCGGCGGCTCTCCCCGGGCGGGCATCGCGTTGTTGAACTGTGGAAAGGCCATGGCGGCGCTGCGAGGTCGTAACTTCGTGATCCCCGACGACATCAAGGAACTCGCCCTGCCCATCCTGCGACACCGCGTTTTGCTTCGCCCTGAGGCGGAAGTCGAGGGGCTCACTGCGGATCGCGTGCTGACCGGGCTCATCGAGGCGCAAGTCGTCCCGCGATGAGGGTTCTGCTCCTCCGCCGGCATCACCAAGGCGGCCTTGGCGCCCATGTCGATGAGCTGGCGGTTCGACTTCCCCACCATGGCGCGTCGGCGATCGTGGAAGATGCCGGCACATGGATGCCTAACGAGGCGGGGGGACGCTACGATCGCGACACCACGCGCATGCTCCGCGATCGCGCAGAGAGCGTCGATCTCGTTCACGCCTTTGGACCGCGCGCGGCGTGGGCCTGCGCAGAAGCGTTTGGCGATCGGGAGTCATGGGTGTACACGCTGATCGATCCGCCGAAGACGTTGGCGGGGCCGATGATCGAAAGGTTGAATCTGGCGGCTCTTGGTCTCGCCGGATCCCACCTCACGCTCAACCGCCTCGTGGGCGCAGGCGTGAGTGGCGTGGAAGCGCTTTATCCGGGAATAGCGATCGAGCCAAGTCCAACCCGCACTCGCGAAGAGGCTCGTAACCTTCTGGGCCTTGCCGAAGACGAACTGGTGGTGGGCGCAATGAGCGACCACGGTCTGATGGCGGCCTTCGAGCGGACGGAGACGGGAAAGCTGCTGATGGTGTCCACGACCGTCACTCCGCCCGAAAGCAAACGAATCATCGTGAAAGATTGGATGCCGCGGCCCGAGGACGCGATCCTCGCCTCCGACCTGTGGGTCGTGCCTGATCGGGACCGGGGCTACGCCCGCAATGCGGCCAAGGCGATGGCGCTCGGCGTGCCGGTGCTGCTTCGAGCCGGCTTCCGGGAGATGGTCGATGAGGACCAGTCGGGCTATCTGTTCGTGGAAGATGAAGCCCTCCCCGCTCGAATCGACGAGATCTTGGGCATGCCGCTCTCCCGGGAAGTCGTCGGACGAGCCGGCACGCTCCGGGCGCGCGAGCGCTTCGACGTCGATGCCACTGCCGCGCGTATCGCCGACCTGTACCGAGACGTCTTAACGGAGTAACCATGAATCTCGCCTTTGCCTTCATCCCCCTATCGCACGCCTTCCAGGCCGCAGTTCTGGACGTGCCGAAACCGCTCCTCAAGACTGTCCCTGCCGTTAACCAGACGATGGCCAAGGTAAACGGCGTCGAGATCAAGAGGGCCGACGTCGAGGTTCTTTTGTGGGAGTGGCGCAAGAACGACGTCCTGAACGATCTCATCACCTACCAGATCGTCAAAGACGCGGCGGCAAAGGAAAGCGTCAAGGTCACGGATGACGAAGCCCAGGCCGAGACCAAGCGACTGATTGACGGGATCGGGCAGACCCTACCCGCGGGACAAACCATCGAGCAAGCGATGGAGCAAGAGGGCACCGCACCTTCGCGCCTTTACATCCGAGTGAAGACCGAGATGCTGCTGCGAAAGCTGATCTTGAAGGACTTTGCCCCCGCCGATTACGTGAAGATTTCGACGATTGTGTTCAAGCCCGCGAGCACAAGTACCGAGGACATCAAGGTTGCGACCGACCGCGCCCAGCGTGCCTACCTGCGCCTGAAGGGCGGCGAGGCGTGGGATGAGGTCTTGCTGAGCGTCACCGACGACCCGCGCGCACGCGCCGCCCTAGGTTCGGTGGGCTGGCGAGCCAAGCGGCTCTTCCCAGAAGCCACCCAAGCCGAGATGGCCAAACTCACCAAAGGCGGCATCACCCAGCCTTCCACCACGGCGAACGGCATCCAGATCTTCCGGATCGATGCCCTAGGCAGCAGCGCCACCGCCGAGGAGAAGCTAGAGCTTGAGGAATCCTACTTCGCGGGACAACGGCAAAGCACGATGACGAAGCTTCGTGCCGAGGCGAAGGTGGAGAGATTCTAGGCTTGTTGGCGCACTGGCGTGTTAGCCCGTTGGGCCGCTAATGTTGAGCCATGTTGTGCGCTGGTGACGCCCTCTCGGAGTCCATTGACTCCAACGCACCAGCACGCTAACCCGCCAACAAGCTAACAGGCCAACCAGCCAACACTCCTAGCTGAGCCTCAACCCCATCTCCGCCCACTGCTGGGCGTCGATCGTCGAAGGCGCATCCATCATCGGGTCGTAGCCATTCCCCACCTTAGGGAACGCCATGACTTCGCGGATGTTCTCGTCGTCGGTCAGCAGCATGATCAACCGGTCGATGCCGGGGGCGATGCCGCCATGGGGCGGCGCGCCGTAGCTGAACGCCTCAAGCATATGGCCAAAACGCTCCTGCGCCACCTCGGCGGAGAGTCCGATGAGTTCACAGATGCGCGCCTGCACGTCCGGTTGGTGGATTCGGATCGACCCCGAAGCCCACTCGGTGCCATTGCACACGATGTCGTAGCAGTCGGCGCGGATGCGCCCAGGATCGGAGTCCAAGTAGATCAGGTCCTCGTGCTTCGGCGACGTAAACAGGTGATGCGTGGGATCCCAGCGCTGCTCGTCTTCGTTCCACTCGACGAGCGGGAAATCGAGGACCCAGCAGAACTTGAGCACGCGTGGGTCGCGCAAGCCGCATCGGCTGCCGATCTCGTTGCGCAGCCGATAGAGCACGTTGTTTCCGGCCGCGTAGCCATCCGCGATGAAGCACAGCAGGTCGCCCGCCTCGGCCGATGAAACCGCCAAAATCGCCTCAAACTCTTCGGGGGAGAAGAACTTCGCGATCGAGCCCTTGACTCCCAGGCCCGACTTTGAGGTGTACACGACTTCCTCGGCACTTCCATCGACCACGGCGAGCGTCGCCAAGCCCTTTGCCCCAAACTCCTTGGCGAACTCCTCCAGCACCCCGACTTCCTTGCGCGAAAGGTTGGCTCCTCCCGGGTAACGCACGCCCCGGATCATCCCGCCAGCCTCGACCGTCGAGCGAAAGACCCCGAATCCGGAGTTCTCTACCGCCGTGGTGGCGTCGAACAGAGGTAGTCCGAACCGCAGGTCGGGCTTGTCGCACCCGTATAGCAGAACCGCCTCGTCGTAGGTGAGCCGTACGAACGGCTCGACCCGCTCCTTGGCGAGCCCGAACTCCTGGATCAGTTCGTTGACCACCGTCCGAGTCATGCCCTCGATCAGATCGAGCACATCCTCCTGCGTCACGAACGACATCTCAAGATCGAGTTGGGTGAACTCGGGCTGTCGGTCCGCCCGTTGCGACTCGTCGCGGAAGCAGCGAGCGATCTGGAAGTACCGTTCGATACCCGCCACCATCAGCAGCTGCTTGTACTGTTGCGGACTCTGGGGCAGCGCGTAGAACTTGCTGGGCTCCAATCGGTAAGGGACCAGGTAGTCGCGGGCGCCTTCCGGGGTCGACTTCGTAATGATCGGAGTCTCGACCTCGAGGAAGCCCTCTTCCTCCAGGTACGTGCGGATCTTGGAAATCGCGCGGGCCCGAAGGGCGAGCTTTCGGTACATCGAAGGGCGCCGCAGATCGAGGTAGCGGTGCTTGACCCGCAGCTCCTCGTTGACGTTCGCCATCTGCTCCTCGTCACTGAGTGGGAACGGCAGCGTCTTGGCCGGGCTCAACACCGAATATGAGGTCACAAAAACCTCGACGTCGCCGGTCGGCATCTTCGGGTTACGGGTGACCTCGCTGCGCATCCGCACCTCCCCGGTCACACTGAGACAAGCCTCGTGTCGGATCTCTTGTAGGTTCGAAAATGTGGCCGGATCGATGAAGAGCTGGACCAACCCGGTTCGGTCGCGCATATCCACGAAGAAGAGGCCGCCGAGATCTCGGATGCGGTGGGCCCAACCGTTCAGGGTGATGGTTTGGCCAGCATGCGCGGCGTGGATTTCGCCGCAATCGTGGGTGCGCTGAATAAAGCTCATGGGTCGCCTAAGAGGATACCGGAGTGGCGGTCCTTGAACCAGTGTCCTGCCCTGCCGAAACAGGTACAATCTAGGTTCAATTCCGCGCCGGCAGGGCGCGATGAAGAACCACTATGCCCGAACACGACGACGCAATTGTCATGCCCGATCCCGAGGGCGAAGGCCAAGGAATCGGCAAGGTCGAAGGCACCTACGATGAGACTTCCATCCAAGTCCTCGAAGGGCTCGAAGCCGTGCGCAAACGCCCCGGCATGTACGTTGGCGACAACGGCAAAAAGGGTCTCCACCACATGTTCAAGGAGGTCCTTGACAACTCGGTGGACGAAGCCCTCGCCGGCTTCTGCGATCAGATCAAGGTCATTCTCCACCCGGACCACTCGGTGACCATCACTGACAACGGCCGCGGCATCCCGGTCGGCATGCACGAGAAGATGGGCGTATCGGCCCTGCAGGTCGTTATGACGGTCCTGCACGCGGGTGGTAAGTTCGGCGGCGAGAACAGCTCCTACAAGGCGTCGGGCGGCCTGCACGGCGTCGGTGTCTCGTGTGTCAATGCCCTTTCAGAGTGGTGCGAAGTTGAAGTGCGCCGCGAGGGCAAGATCTGGTTCCAGAGATACGAGCGCGGCCTTCCAATCGATCCGGTTGCGACCACAGGTAAGACAACGGAAACCGGGACGCTGACGCGATGGAAAGCGGACGGCACGGTCATGACCGAGACCCGCTACGACGTTCACATCTTCAAGACCCGTCTCCGCGAACTGGCCTACTTGAACCCCAAGGTCACCTTCGACTTCATCGATGAGGAAGAGCCCGAGAACTCGGAAACCTTCCACTACTCGAAGGGGATCCCCCAACTCGTCGAGGACATCAACAGTTCCAAGCTAGGCCTCCACCCAGTCATTTTCTTCAAGCGGATTCGCGAGAACTATGAGATCGAGGTCGCATTGCAGTACCACGACGGCTACAACGAAACCGTCCTCGCGTTCTCGAACAACATTCACCAGCCGGACGGCGGCACGCACGTGTCGGGGTTCAAGATGGCCCTGACCCGCGTGATCAACGCCTACGGCCGCAAGATGAACTTGCTGAAAGAGAAGGACACGAACTTCTCTTCGGACGACGTCGCCGACGGTTTGACCTCGGTCATCTCACTCCGTCTGGAGAACCCGTCGTACAACTCGCAGGATAAGGTCAAGCTCGTAACCCCCGAGGTCCAGGGCATCGTGAACTCGCTGGTCGGCGATGGGCTATCAACGTATCTCGAAGAGAATCCCCGTCTCGGAAAGCTGATTGTCGAAAAGGCGCAGACCGCGCAACGCGCCCGAGAGGCCGCCCGCAAGGCCGCCGAGTCCGTCCGGCGCTCCAACGCGATGGACACGTTCGGCCTACCCGGCAAGCTGACCGACTGCCGCAGCCGAGACGCCACGAAGTGTGAGTTGTTCCTCGTCGAAGGCGACTCGGCCGGCGGATCCGCCAAGTCGGCTCGCGACCGAGAAACGCAGGCGATCCTTCCCCTCCGCGGAAAGATCCTGAACGTGGAGCGCGCCCGCATCGACAAGGCACTCGACAATGAGGAAATCAAGTCGCTCATCGCCGCGCTTGGCGTGGGCATCGATTTGGATCTCGGCCGCCGCTCCGACGACGACGAAGAGAACGGCAAGAAGCGCGAGTCTTCGTTCGACATCGACAAGCTGCGCTATCACAAGATCGTCATCATGACCGACGCCGACGTCGATGGCGAGCACATCCGCACGCTGCTGCTGACGTTCTTCTACCGGTACAT
This sequence comes from Methanoregulaceae archaeon, assembly GCA_020850325.1. Lineage (GTDB taxonomy): Bacteria > Armatimonadota > Fimbriimonadia > Fimbriimonadales > Fimbriimonadaceae > JANJUB01. Next base: position 92,474 of record JADZEW010000031.1, on the reverse strand, counting down.
GAAGCCGCTCATCGTGAAGGGCTATGTCTACTTGGCTCAGCCGCCGCTGTTCGTGATTCGCGAGGGGAACAGCATCCGCCACTACGCGGCCGATGAGGAAGAGCGCGATGCGATCGTGAAGACGCTGAAGCGCAAGAACTTCAACATCACCCGCTTCAAAGGTCTGGGCGAAATGAGCGCCGAAGAGCTCGAAGAAACGACGATGACCCCGGACAAGCGCCGGCTCGTGCGGGTGAACTACGATCCGGAGTTCGAGCTCGAGGTCGAGGAGATGTTCTCGACGCTGATGGGCGACAAGGTCGAGCCGCGGCGGAACTTCATCGAGAAGCACGCGCGTCAGGCGATGAACGTCGACTGGCACTACTAGGCTTAGCAGGGCCCCTCAAGACGACGCGTCTTGAGGGGCCCCTACCTGTCCTGAATCGCGGCGCGGATTTCCGCGACAAACTTCTCCGACTGGCCCTTGCTGAACCCAAGCCACGTCTTCACGACTTTACCGTCAGCCCTAATAAGCAAGATTAGCGGCGTGCCGGGGGCGAAGAATCGGGCCATCGTTCGCCCATTTCGATCGCGGTACGCGGGGAACTGGGCCAACGCAGGCGGCACCCGACCCGAATCGCTGAACACCCAAATCGCCGCCTCGCGACTCAGTTCGCGAAGCGCCCCGGCGGCCCGCCCGGAAGCCTCGCAATCGGGAGCCGTCACCACGAGCAACGTGGGCTTCGTGAACTTGAGGTTTGCCGCCGGGCCCTTGGCGGAAACCCAGCCCTCGACCGGGAACATATTCCCAGGCTGGATCGGATACGGATCGCGGGGCAATGCATGCGGACGGAAGCCCGCAGGTGCGACGGGTTCAAAGAAGCTCATGGGCGTCGATGCGGCACTGGACCACTTGGCGAACTCGTACTTCACCGACACCTTTCCGACCGGGTCCTGGTCGTCATAGCGGAATCGCATGGGGCGACCGTCAGACGCAACCCAGACATCGAACCCACCGATTGTACCACCCCGTACGTGGTCGCAGGACTCGCCGCCGACCGTCTCCTTTCCGATCAACTTCAACGGAACCCCAGGATAAATCGACTTCAGATCAGCAGCGAGCAGAAAGAGCGGAAAACCGAACTTGGGCACGTCGGTCAGGTGTGACTCGGGTTGGTAGAGCCTCGGGTAAGGGCCCGATTCGAAGTAAGTCTTCAAGTTGTGGACGAACTCGATGGTCCGATTCTCCGACCAGCCGATCTCATAGCTGTCGCCCATCCAGTTCAGTCGGTAATGCATCCGATTGGGGCGTTGCACGGTCAGCGAGCCAGCACCGGTGCCGGGAAAGCGATCTCGGGTGACTTGCATGCTGACGGAGAATGGCTTCTGCAGGTAGGTTGCCATGCGGGCCAGCACTTCGTCGGGAGTCGAGATAGCGCAAAAAAGCAACGCAGCGAGAGCCATGCGCCGTTTCTACCCTTTCAAACGCCCGCCCGTTGCGGAATCGGCGCTCGATCTGCCATAATTCTCATTCGCGCCACCCCGTGGCGCCAGGACCAGGTGCCGAGATGGCGAAGAAAGGCGAAGCAAGAGAAATCATTCGAGTGGTGTGTACCGAAGACGGTAAGAACTACTACACCACCACCAAGAACAAGCGGAACACGACTGAGCGGTTGGAGTTGATGAAGTACAACCCCCGACTGCGCAAGCACACGCTGCACCGCGAGAAGAAGTAAGCCTTTCCCGGCCGCGACCGATTTAGTTGAGAGACTGCCATGCCGAACCCCAAACGAAGATTCAGCCACCAGCGCACCGCAAAGCGACGCACGAACTACAAGACGACCATGCCTGAGATCCAGGAGAACAAGCAGGTCGGCGGTGAGTCGCACGTGCTCCGCTTCAACGCTACTCCCGACGGCTACTACAAAGGCCGAAAGCTTCCCGGCTTCAAGTCGGATTAGAGGCTAGGGCACCCGCTTCTAAAGACATCCGCTCATGAGCGGATGTCTTTCTTGTTTCAGGCAACTAGCCCTCGCCGAAGGAGACTTGAACCTCGGTTCCTAACTCGCGCGCGAGACTCTCGACCCGGATCCGAGCATTCTCTCTCGCCTCGGCCAGGATCCCTTGTCGCCGGGCCGTGTCCTGAAGCCGATCCTTCGCCTGCTCGATCGCGGTGGCGACAATATTCTCGTCGCGCCAGAACAAGCCGCGCTTCAGATCGTGGACTTGAGCGGCCACATTGGGTCGGTACACGACCGGCTGTGGCAAGATCAGTTCGATCCCGGTGGGGCTCTTTCGGATCGTGGCCCGGGTGAGATCGATGCCCGCTTCAACCGCGCCCGTGTAACTCAACGTCGTTCGATTGCGGGTGGCCGTCGCCACAAGGTCACGCCCGCCGGGAACGGAGCTCAGCCAAGCAACCGGCTCGCGAGACGTTTGGAAATCGTTGATGTCTCGGTACGTGTACTTCACGACATGCAGATTGCCCAACGCTTGAACTTTCTCGAGGAGAGGGGCCGCATAACGTGCTTGAGAGCGCGAAGGCGATTGCGCAAGCATGATGGCGAGCACACCAACCACCCCCCCGGCAAGCAACAACCGAAGTCCATTTCCTAAACGCCTTCTCATCTAGAGTCCTACGCCTCACCTCCACGCGGGATTACATCAACTACACATCGACGTGGATCGTGCGCTCGTGGGTGTACTGCACCGTGCCGGGTGCCGATCCCTTGAGCCGCCGCACGTAGCGGCGTTGAGTGATATCCACCGGCACGTACGACGCATGCTTCTGCGTGCTGTGACGCACCGCAAGTTTCGCCGCGAACTCAAACACTTCCTTCGACACCCGCTCGGGGTGCTTGTTCGTTCGGATGATCACGTGGGCGGAGGTTGTCCCGCGCACGTGCAGCCACCAGTCATCCGGCTTCGCCACGCGGATCGTCAGGTAGTCGTTGGCGAGGGCATTCTCGCCCACCAAGACCGTGAACCCTGCGGGGCCAAGATACTCGCGGATACGGTGCCCCTCGAAAGGTCTCTCTTCGGGCTTCGTGGCCACGACTTGCGCATGCCGCCATCTACGTCGGTCGGCCTCCTCGGCGATCTTCGCGAGTTCAGGTTCCGAGGCCGATTCCGCTAACTCCATGGAGCGCCGGAGAGCGACGAGGTCCTCCTCGAGCCGCGACAGTTGTTCTTCCACCATGGGCTGCCTTGCCTTGGCGCGTTTCGCCTTGTCGAAGATGCGCTTGGCGTTGTCGTGCGCACTCAGTTCCGGATCCATTCTGAGGGTCAGCGGTGTGCCATCGTAATCTTCCCGAACCCACTGCCGCTCCCCACGCCACTCATGGGCGTACGCGAGAATCAGTTCGCCTTGCCGCTGAAGACCATTCGCTCGCTGGCCGAGATCCCGCGCCTCATACAGGTCATGAATCGCAACTTCCCGAGCCAGTTCGATTCGCTTGAGCGAGTGAAGGAGTTCGCGCCGCGTCCGCTCCGTGCGCTCGTTTGCGATGCGCGCTTCGAAGGCCTGTTCGAGGGCGGTCGACATGGAGTCGCGGGGGATCGCGGGGTATCCGAGGCCCTCGAGCGGAAGCGGATACGCCCCGACACCGGGAACGTAGCTCGCGGGCAGTATCCCAACTTGGTCGATCAGTCCCTCATCGCCTCCCGCTTCAATCCAACGCCTCAAGAACGGCGACCGCGGGTCGGAGGGTGGCGGCAGCGGCGGGTATGGCTGACCCATCTGGATGGGCCGGGTGCTCCGATTCGGGCCATACGTTCTAAGCGCCGCGGCCACGGCGGGCCGATCATCGAGGAGAATGATGTTCGCGTGCTTGCCCAGGAGTTCGGCAACGAGATAGAACCGTGCTTCTCCAGCCCGAATCGTCAGCACTAACACCCGGTCCCCATTCGGCTGACTGACGTCCTCGATGAACGCCCCTTCCATCCGGCCGCGAAGTGCCGCACAGAGTCCGGGAGTCGGAACCGGATTGGCTGGCTTGCGCGTTGAGAAGTGCGCTCGGCAGTAGACAGGGTGGACGGAGATCAGGAACCAAGCCGACTGCCCACGATGAATCTCAAGCACCAGGCAATCTTCGAGGGGCTGGCTGACTCGCTGGATTTTAGCCCCCACCCAGGGACGCATCTCCGCCACGACCGCAGCCAAGCAGAGATTATCAAACGGGATGGGCTTCATAAAGGAAAGAGGGCCAGCCGCCCTGCGACTGGCCCTCGACTCAGCAGATGACCAACTACGGGCTGATGTACAGCCAGTTTAGCTTGTCGAAGTGGTACTCGATCGGCGAGATCGGTCCCGCCAAGATCGGCCGTGTGATCACAATACGCGCACGAACATCACGGTTCGTTTGGTTTACGAACTCGTTCAGCGGAATCGTCCCTCCATAGGTGTACTGGATCGGCTGGAAGCTGGTGCTAAATGCATTGGGCGGGCCAAGGTTGACCCATCCGGGCGTCCCACCTCCATAGCGATACATCTGCAACTGGTAGGTTGAGCCATTTCGAGTTGCCTTCGCAGAGGCTTGCAGTGTGATCGCCGAGATGCTGGTCGAGTTCAGGCGACCCCCAATCTCGATGAGTGCCACCGGATTGGTGGGACGAGTGACTCGGGCCTCCGCTACTCGGATAAAGTCATCGTCAGCGTCGAACCACAGCGATAGAAAATCGCCTGCCTTAAGCTGGCCCTTCGGTACAGTCACGTTGTTCGGATAACCAAAGAGCTGCTGCGAGTTGGACTCGACTTCGATGACGTACAGCAGGTTGGAATAGCCTTCGCTGAGCACATCGATTTCAGTGTTCTCATAGATACCGTCCGGACCGCCGTTCAGCCAGTCGAACCACCATTGGTTCATGCTCGATCCAATCTGTGGGGGCTGAGTATAGCTGTACACGTTGCGGTAGTCGGTGCGGAAAGGGCCCTCGCCATTCGGCTGGTCCGTTCGGAACTGCTGGGCCACGTAGATTCCCGTATCCGGCGCGACCATGCCGGCAAGCGCGATACCGAAGGTCACCTTATAGGTGCCTGGTGTGCCGGCCGTGAAATAGCCGCCGAAGTCGCCCAACTCGTTCGTGAAGTCATTCATGCCATCGGGCATATCGACGTTGTTGTCCCAAATGCGCCAGCGGATAATTATCCGATCTGAGTTGGAGCCGTCCCAGTCATAGCCCATCGTCAACTGTCGCCAGGGGCGATTGAGACCGATCGCCGTCATGGTGACGTCATCGAGCGAACTTGGATCGACGAACTCGTTGGGGTCAAGGACAGCGTAACCTCCAGAGTCGTTCATGTACGCGGACTGGAGCGCCTCGGGTCCATAACGGAAGCCCGAACGAACGAACTTCTCAATGATCGGGGAGCCCGTTCGGGCGGCGCTGAATCCGGGGAAGCTATGGCGCTTTCGGAGCACGTCAACTGCGCTCAGTTTGGTTGCTTCGATCTTCTCCGCCACGTAGGGGAACTTCATTCCCGTGACGTCCTTGCGAGATCCATCGGGCATTCGAACCCAGCCAAATGCGACCTCCATCTCGCCGTGAACAATCTCCGCCGCACTCCCCATCGAGACGGCGGCCAACAATAGCAGTGATAGAACCCTACGCATCGTGACTCCTCTTGCCCTTTACTATACAAGCGGAGTTGCCTGACAGCAAAGTCACTTCTTCGACTGAATTACCAGGTCTTCATGTTCCGGCATACTTTGGCGAATGCTGAAACGGATGGCCGCGGTGTCGGAATATGCGACGATTGGGTTTATCGTCGCCATCGCGCTCGCGGGCCACGAGGCTTGGCGTTCGGGCTTGGATATCGTGGGCGTCGTCATGATCCTGTTTGCGCCGGTAGCCGCGATGCTGCTCGCGGTGCTCGTTCTCGGCTCCATCCCCGAGGCCATGCCTCAACCCGCGACCCTCAGCCAGGCGATCAGTTGGCCCGCCGTCCATGTGAGCTTCACCCTCATGATCTCCCGAATGCTGATGACCGGCCCGAACGTCATGGTTGCCCCGCACGAGGCCGCGACGCCGCTCATCTACTGGCTTCAGCCTCGCCCATTGATCCTCCTCGGGATCACCGAGGCCGTGATCATTGCCGTTCTCGTCAGTTATCGCCGCTCCAACGCCCGCGAGTCGGTATCCTCATAGCCGCCTGATGCAAGTTCACTTTGGCCTCGATCTGCTGCACGCCGAGTGGCCGCGTTCCGTGGTTTGCATTGGCACCTTCGACGGCGTCCACCTAGGACACCAGGCGGTCATCGCCGCGGCCGAGCAAGCAGCCCAAGCCCGCTCGTTGCCCATGGTCGTTGTCACCTTTGATCGCCATCCCGCGGCTACGCTTGCGCCTGAACGCTGCCCGCCCGCGATCTTGTCGATCGGGGGGAAGCTGCACTTCCTGCGACAGATCCAAGTTCCAGTCACGGTCGTGCTGCCCTTCAACCGAGAGTTGGCTTCGACCCCCGCCGAGACGTTTCTGCACGACTTCCTCCAGGGCCAGCTCCGCGCCGAGATGGCGGTCGTTGGCCATGACTTCGCGATGGGGAAGGACCGCGTCGGCACCGCTGCCTGGCTCTCGGAGCGGATCGAGACCGTGATCGTGCCCCCGTTTGAGCTCGATTCACGGAGGGTGAGCAGTTCGGAAGTCCGCCGAGCGGTCAGGGAGGGGCGACTCGAAGAAGCCGAGCGGCTACTTGGCCGACCGTACGCAATCGAAGGCGTGGTCGTCGAAGGAGCCAAGTTGGGCCGCACCCTCGGCTACCCGACCGCCAATCTCGCCCGGAGCATCCGCCAAGTCGAGCCGCCGGACGGGGTGTATGCCGCGACCGCGATCACCCCCTACGGCACCTTCCCCGCTGCCGCCAGCATCGGCATTCGCCCGACGATCGACGCAACAACCCGTACGATCGAGGCGTACCTCATGGACTACAAGGGCGATTCGCTGTACGGCATGTCCATCACGCTGCAGCTGCGGCGCAGACTCCGTGGCCAAGAGAAGTTCGACTCTCTCGAGGCTCTCAAGGAGCAGATGGGCCGAGACATCGAAGCCGCCCGGGGGTGACGTGAACAAGTTGACCAAGATTGCAGTTGCCGCGGGTACGGCGGTTGTTCTCATAGTTGGGCTGATCGGTTCGGGTGTCTTCGGCGGCCCCAGCGATCGCGTGTTGATCGACCAAGCGCTCACGGAGGCGGTCGCCGCCAGCCGAGAGGGCCGTCCAGGCGGCGTGCTCGAGTACCTCAGCAAGAACTTCAGCGTGAACGAGGAGCAGTTTGGGACGCGGGACATCGCGAAGACCATCCGTGACCTCAAGCCAAACGTCGAACTTGAGAGCCGCGAACCCCTCATCGCGGGCGAGTCAGCCACGATCACGAGTCCGGTACGTCTCTCCGTCTCGCTGCCAGCCATGACCTACACCATCAACCAGGTCACCCTCTCCTTCAGCAAGGAAGAAAGCCGAAAGTGGCTGATCTTCCCCGCAAAGCAGTGGCGGCTGACCAAGGTGGAGATTCCCGCTGAGGTCGTCGAGGAAGTTCGCGGCCAGTTTTCGGGCGGAATGTAACTTATTGGGCGGTTTCTTCGTTTCAGTTCTAGAGTGCGTACAAGAGCGCATCTCGCTCACCTTGGAGGTGTTTATCGATGAAGAAGTCACTAATGGCCTTGGTTCTCGGCATCTTTGCCGCCGGCATACTGGCCGGCTGCGCGGCTAAGGAAGAAGGCGACACCGCGGCCACAAATCCTCCGGCCGCCACGCCGGACGGCACCGCGACCACGACGCCCACGGCAACTCCGATGGCGGGTGGTGGTGGCGTTAAGCCGGGCACGGCCGACGATATGCCGGAGAAGCCGGCTGGCGAAACCGCGCCGGCAAGCGAAGGCACCCCGACCGAGCCGAAGGCGGATGATGCCGCCGGCGAGAAGAAGGAAGAGGACCACACCGGACATAACCACGCTCCGGGCGAAGGTCACTAAACTCGTTCAGCTTCGAAACTACGACGGCTCCGGAGTTTCTCCGGGGCCGTCGACGTGTTTAAGGGTCTCGCGATGCCGAAAGGCGAACAGCCTGTCGACGTCGCGACGCACGAACGGCTCGGCAATCCGGCCCAGAATCCCGAAGGGCAGTTCGTATTCGATCTCATCGACGAGAAGACATCCGCCTTCATGCGGCAAGAACCCGTGCCGATGCCGCCAACTCTTGAAGGGCGACTTCTCGGCCGTGTCGGTGAAGCCATGAGGAGGATCGACCTCGCTAATCCTCGCCCGCCACTCCATCCGAAACGGTCCCAAGCGGAAGCGTAAGACGTGGAGTGCTCCATCCACGAGCGGTAGGCCGGCACCACCCCCTTCAGAGGTGGCCGACTCGAGATTTTGCTCAGGGGGCGTCAGCCGCTCCAGAGCCGACGGCGAGGCATGGAAGGCCCACACCGCGTCGGGCGAGCATGGCAAAACCGATTCGTAGCGCACAACAGGCACAGAGGTGACTACGTAGAAAGAGAAAAGCTTCTCAGCGGGAACTTCCTGAAACATAGCGCGTTATAAAATATAGCGATAACTCATCGCAGGAGGACACCACGTTTGAAATCCCTACTTTTCGCAAGCTTGATTCTCGCCGCCGGCATCACTGCCGCCCAATCCACGACCTTTAAGATCGGAGGCGGCAGTCCCGCCATGCAATCGTTCACCGTGGACAGCACGGCCGATTTTGAGGACTTCACCGGCACCACCAACGCCATCACGGGCACCGTCGTCTTCGACCCTTCGAAGCGAACCGGTTCGGGCAAATTGACGATCAACGTCGCGAACATCAAGACCGGTATCGATCTGCGTGACGAGCACATGCGCGCCGAGGGATGGCTGAACACGGCGAAGTTCCCTAACGCCACGTTCGAGACCACCCGCGTCCAATTCGTCAGCGGCACCAACTACCGCGTCACCGGCAATCTCACGCTCAAGGGCGTCACCAAGGTGATCACCACCAATGCGACGGTCCGCTTTATCAAGGAGAGCGAGCAGACCCGCGCCGCGCGGTTTAAGGGCGATCTCGTGAACGTGAAGACCGAGTTCAAGATTCGCCTCTCCGACTACAACGTCCAGATTCCCGCGCAAGCGAAGGGCAAGGTGGGCGAGGTCGTGACGATCAAGCTCAGCGTGTTCGGGACCACGGCCTAAGCCATGAAGAAGCTGATCATGCCGCTGCGGATTCTCGCGGTGCTGAGTCTTGCTGTGCTGGTCGGAGCGTTCTGGCAGGAGAGTTCGCTCATCGGAAAGGCGGAACTCACCCAGCGCATCAAGCCGCATGACCCGGCCATGGCCGAGTTGCTGGGCGAGGTTGGCACGCCGATTGGAGAGCCGCAGCGCATGATCATCGAAGACGCCTCGGTCATCCTTCCCGGCAAGGGCGATCAAGGACAACGACTCGTGAATGACACGTTGATGCTGGAGAAGGGGGTCTACCCCCTCCAGGAGAAGACGGTCAGCTACGTCGCCGGACTCGTGAAATTAGGCTCCGCGACCGGTGCGGTGCTGTGTATGGTGGCGGCTTGGTTGATCGGGCGCAGGCCCTAAGAGGCGACAGAATGGGAGGGCTCCGCTTCGTCGGAGCCAAATACAAGTCAGGGACGACGAAATGTGGAGGGCTCTGCTTCGTCGGAGCCAACAACTCAGGACGACGAAACGGGAGGGCTCCGCTTTGTCGGAGCCAAAAGCAGCCTGGGACGACGAACTGGGAGAGCTCTGTTTCGTCAGAGCTAAGATCAGCGGATTTCTTCCCACAGTAGCTGGTTCATCTCGCCTCGAAAGGGCCAGTCTCCCACCTCCGCGACAAACCCATGGCGAAGTGCGTTCGACTGCACATACTCCGATTTCAACTCATAGACCTCGCCTTGGCGTAGCTGGCGATCCCAGAAGTCGCGCTGCCACACCGGTTGTTCGCTCGGTCGTGGCCAGGCGCGCGAGGCAAGAGCCTTCCAGTATTTGACCCAGGCTCCGAGCCTTCGAGCTTCGTCTTCACGAGGGCTGCAAAACATGTGAATGTGGTCTGGCAGAATGATGTACTTGCCGACAAGCCAGCCATCAGCGTGCTCCCACGCATTTAACAAGCACTGATGCACATCCTCATGTGCGAGTATCGGCTTGCGGCCTTTGGAGCAGACGGTAACGAAGACGATGGTCGAGCGATTGAAAAGAACCTTGTTCTCAGTGTGAGCCGGTCTTTTCCTGTTCATGGCGAACCTTACTCTGACGAGTACTGCTTAGGCGCTGACAAAGCAGCGCCCTCCCGATTGGCTCCACGTAGGCGCTGACAAAGCAGCGCCCTCCCGGATTAACCCTGCAGCAACCCATCGACCACCGCGAGGGCCTCGTCCACTTTGGCGAGATCCTTGCCGCCCGCGGTAGCGAAATCGGGCCGGCCTCCGCCGCCGCCGCCGGCGATCTTCGCGACTTCCTTGACCAAGTTTCCGGCATGGGCGCCCTGCTTCAGAGCATCTGCGCCAACCTTGGCGACGAAGCTCACCTTGCCGTCGCCAACGATCGCGCCGACCACAACTAAGTCAGGATTGGCCGCCACTGCGTCATCGATCGCGCTCGCCGCGATCTTCGGATCGAGGTTGTCGTAGCGTGGCGTCCACAGGCGAACTGCCCCAACATGCCGGAAGGCCGGAGCCTCGCCGCCTGAAGCTCCGCCCTTGGCGAGTTGCTGCTCGGCGCGTTCGCGACGCTTTCGTTCTTCTCGAGCGGACTCTAACTGCCTTTCGATCGCGTGGACAAGGTCGTGGGGAGTGCTCTTGAGCAGCCCAGCCGCCTGGCGCAACGTCGCCGATTGCTCGCGCACGAGTTCGTAGGCCGACTCGCCGGTCACCGCTTCGATGCGGCGGACGCCGCTCGCCGCCGAGCTCTCGTGGACGATGCGGAACAAACCGACTTCGCTCGTCTGGCGCACGTGGCATCCGCCGCAAAGCTCGCGGCTGAAGTCGCCGACTTCGACCATCCGTACGCGATCACCATACTTCTCGCCGAAGAGCGCCATCGCCCCGCGAGCGCGAGCCTCCGCGATCGGAAGGTCTTGGTAAATCGTAATCGGTACACCGTGCAGGGCAACCTCGTTGACAATCGCCTCGACCCGCAGCAGTTCGCTTTCGGTCATCGCCTTGCCGTGGGTGAAGTCGAATCGAAGGTGGTCCGGAGCGACGAGCGATCCCGCCTGGGTTACGTGCTTGCCCAGCACCTCGCGAAGCGCCGCGTGGAGCAGATGGGTGGCGCTGTGGTTTCGGATAATCCGATTTCGACGAGCGGCGTCCACGTGCGCAAAGACGGGCACGAAGAATAGCCCGGACTCAAGGATCTCGGTGATCTCTTCGGGCGAAAAACCAGCCATCGGATGGGTTGCCGGGCGGCCGTGGCGGGCCATTGCGGCGCGGATCTGGTCCTCATGCACGCCGGGCAAGACCGGGACGGCTTCCAGCAGCGCATCGTGCCAGATCATCCCGAGTTCCTTCCACGTGTTGTTCACGAAGAAGCGGAACGTCGGCCCTTCAACGAGTCCGGTATCGCCCACTTGGCCGCCGGATTCGGCGTAGAACGGCGTCTCGGCCAGACAAAGCTGGAACTCGCCGGTCGTGAGCCCATCCGGTCCGAAGCGCGGACTGATCTGAACGATCTCGGTGGCATGCTCGAGGTGGGTGTATCCCACAAAAGTGGTTTGAGGAGTCGCTCGCGACGACGCAACGACGAGCAGGCGCTCTTCCCCGCCGCCGTAAACGGTATCCATGTCGCTCGCTCCGCGGCTGCGCTCTTGGGCTTCTTTGAGCGCGACTTCGTAACCCTCTTCGTCCACGGCAACGCCCGCCTCTTCGCAGAGCTCCTTGGTGACTTCGAGGGGGAAACCGTACGTGTCGTAGAGCTTGAAGGCAACCGCGCCGTAGAGCGCCTTGCTCGACGACTTCGCCAATCGATCAAGTTCTTCACCAAGCAGGGCCTGACCCGCGTGCATGGTGCGGCGGAACTGGGTTTCCTCGTTCAGCAACGTCTCCACGATCACGTCCCGACGGTCGATCAGTTCGTGGTAGTGGTCGCCCATCGCTTCGACGACGCCCTCGTACACCAGGTGGAAGAACGGCTGGTCAAATCCGAGCACGCGAAGGCCCTTGAGCACCGCCCGGCGGATCAGGCGTCGGAGCACATAACCCCGGCCGGTGTTCGACGGCAGGATGCCGTCGGCGATGCAGAAGCAGGCGGTTCGGATATGGTCGGCGATGATGCGAATCGCCCTTGCCTCCCCCTCTCCGCGAGTGCCCTTCGCCGGAATGAGCTCCTCAATCCGCTGAATGATCGGCGTGAACAGGTCACTGTCGTACACCGACTTCAGCCCATTCAGCACGGCGATCGTGCGCTCCAGCCCCATGCCGGTGTCAATGCTCTGGAACGGCAAGTCGGGCATGCCTTCCTTGATGTAGCCCTCACCCGGCCGATCGGGGTTCTTTAGACGGCCCTGCCACTCGTACTGGATGAAGACGTCGTTCCAGATTTCGAGCCATTTGCCCTCCGCTTCATCGCGAAGATAGTCCTCGCGAGTGTACGGGCCGCTGGGCGGTGGGCCATCGGCGGTCCAGTAGAACATCTCCGAGTTCGGGCCGCACGGCCCAGGAGGGCCCGACGAGAACGCGCCTGCGGGCCAGTAGTTCGTCTCCTCACCCAGTCGGAAGACTCGGCGGTACGGGTCGATACCCGCCTGAACGAGATGGGTCGACCACGCATCAAACGCGACGTCGTCTTCCTCGAAAACGGTAACGGCAAGGCGATGCGGATCGAGACCCAGCCACTCGGGCGAGGTCAGGAACTCCCACGAGAAGGCGACCGCTTCCTTCTTGAAGTAGTCGCCAAACGAGAAGTTGCCCATCATCTCGAAGAACGTGAGATGGGTGAGGTCGCCGACGGTTTCGATGTCGCCGGTGCGCACGCATTTCTGGGCGGTGACGAGACGGCGATTCGGCGGCTCGGCCGCTCCTCGGAAGAACGGCTTGAACTGCACCATGCCGGCACCGTTGAAGAGCAGCGACTCGTCGAGACGGCCCGTGACGTCGTACGGCACGAGCGAACCCGAGGGGTACACGGTGTGGCCCTTCGATTCGAAGAAGCGGAGATACTTGAGGCGCAGTTCCCGAGCGGTCATCAATGTGCTCCTAGGGTACCAGCACGGTTAGTCATGGCTCGGATTGGCTCGGATTGCTACTCGACCACGAACGACTCCCAATCCCGGCAATAGCGGACGACGAGGTCGGGTTCGTTGACCATTTCGCACCGCTTATAGAAGTCGATCGCCTCGTCGTTGGAGATCGTCGTCACGGTGATGTCGTCCGGACCACCTGCTTGCTCGATGGCGAGTCGTAGGAGCTCGCGACCGATGCCTTGACGGGCGTAGTCGCGGTCTACGCCGAGGTCGGTCAAGAACAGGAAGTAGGCAAAATCAGTCAAGCCGAAGCAGATGCCGATCAGGAGACCGGCATCGTTACGCGCGGTCACGCAAACATCGACCGTCTGCAGCACGCGGCTAACTCTCGCCTCGAAGTTCTTCTTCGGATACTGCGAGCCCAGGTCGGTCCGCGTCAGGAACTCCCGATACTCGGCGAACTCCAATCGCTCATCCAGCGCGTAGCGTATGGCGGCTTCCATGGAGGCAGAGCTTACATGAGCCTGCCACGGACCTGGCTATGGCACGGCGATCCGGAACACGTCACGCTGTTCGTTGGTCACGACCACCGTCCGGTCGTCGATGAACGCAATGGCCTCCGCCTGCTTGGCCCCGCCCAGCATGAGCCGACGGCTCGGGCCGCTGAGCATCTTCTCGCCGGACCGCGAGATGTCGAAGAACCAGATCGAAGCAACGGGGGCTTGAACCAAGATGGCCAACGTTCGACCGTTCGGCGAAAGGTCCGCCGCGGTCACCCATCCGCCAAGGTCGCTTTTCTCATCCAACTTGCGAAGCACGTTAGGACGGTCGGCGTGCTGGGAATCCAGCCGGTACAGCTTCGCGCCGACATCCGGAATGGCGAAGTTGCCGTTCTTTCGATGCTTGGTCACGAAGTGAAGGCGCCCGCGGTGGACGAAGATCGCCTCACAATCGAAGAACCAATCCTTGGGCGGAAATGCGGATTGGTCGGGGTAGCGGATGGGCAGGAACTTCAGAGCCCGGACGACCCCGGTAGCCTCCGGGTTGGGCTCGGGGACCACGTACACGCCCAAGTCGCGGCGGGCATTGCCGTTGTTCCCCACGTCGGCGAGATAGAGCGTGTCGCCGTTGATGGCGATGTCCTCCCAATCCACATTGGTGGCGTTGGCGATCCCGATCCCTGGCCACTCTTGTTTGCCTTCTTCGGGAGCGTTGACCCAGAATGCGGCCTCGTACGGCGGCTTGATGACATCGCCGCTTAGCTTGATGGGGAACATGCGCGCCTTGTCGCCCGAGTCATTGTGAACCCAGAAAATCCCGGGATATCGGCGGCTTTGGACGATGCCGCTGATCTCGTTCGCGCCTGGATGGCGGACGGTGGCCACAGGCTTGAGATCGAGCTTCGGAGGCTCACTTTGAGGAGTCGCGATGAGCGCGAGCCAGGCAGTCATGAGTTAAGTATGACGCTGGCAAGACCGAGGTTCAGGCAAAAAAATGCGGGAACGCTGAAAGGAGAGCAAAGAGCATTCCCGCAAAGGCTCGGCCAAGCGACTTTTGCCCTTCTCATTGGTCCCTAAGATCTCCGAGGGCTCAAGGTCGCTGACGAAGAGCATTATAGCCACACCTTTTCCAAATTCCAAACAATTTTTCAAAAATCTTTGAGAGAGTGCGAACTAAACCACCGTATGGGCTGTTTAGACTCACGGAATCGGGGGGTCTAACCCCTCCGGTATACTTCACGTCCAACTCACCCGGGAGGTGCGCAGCTTTTGGCCGCCGCCATTGAGACACGCAAACTAACCAAGACCTACAAGTCTCGACTTCATGGCCTTATCAACGTCGTCCAGGACCTCGACCTAACCGTTGAGGAGGGCGAAATCTTCGGATTTCTCGGCCCCAACGGGGCCGGCAAGACGACGACGATCAAGATGCTCCTTGGCATCATCTACCCGACCGGAGGCGAGGGCTTTGTCCTCGGCAAAGAGATCGGAGACATGGATGTCCACCGCATCATCAGCTACCTCCCCGAACGGCCGTATTACTACGAGCACATGACCGGATTGGAAATCCTCCGGTTCTATGGCGCGCTGTTCGGCATCAAGGATGAGGCTCTGTTCAACCAGCTTTTGGAGCGGGTGAACCTCGCCGCTGACAAGTCGAAGACGATTTCTCAGTTCTCCAAGGGTATGCAGCAGCGGATCGGCCTCGCCCAATCCTTGCTCAACGACCCGAAGCTCCTGTTCCTGGATGAACCGACCGGCGGCCTCGACCCGATCGCGCATATCGAAATCCGAGACCTTATTCTTAAGTTCCGCGATGAAGGTCGAACGGTGTTCATCTCGAGTCACGAACTTAGCGAAGTCGAACGCATCTGCGACCGTGTCGCGATCATTAACAAGGGCATTATCGTCAGTCAGGGCAAGCTCGATGACTTGCTGAGCGGTGGCCGGATCGAGATCATCGCCGACGACGTTTCGAAGGAGATCGCCGATCAAATCAAGGGCACGGCCGATGCGACGGTCTCGTTCCACGAGGGCCGATTGATCGTCGACATGTCCGACGAGCAAGACCCCAACTCGGTTGTGGACTCGATCCGCAGCACCAAGGGTCGGATCATCTCGCTCACGCCGCGCCGCAAGCGCCTCGAGGACCTGTTCATCGAGACGGTTCGTGACGATGATGCAAGCAAGAAGAAGCCGGCTGCGGTGGCTGCCGAAGCTGGAGGTGCCCAATGAGACCGATCATGGCCATTGCAACCACAACGGTGGGCGAAGCAATTCGCCGCCGCGTGTTGCTCATCATTCTGTTTATCGGCGTGCTGCTGCTCAGCATTATTCCGTCGCTCTCCGTCCTGACGGCTCGATCCGAGCAGTCCACAATGATCTCGACCATGTACGCGGTTCTTCGTGGAACCAGCGCGCTCATCGCGATCATCCTGACGATCTATATGATCCCGAACGAGATCGAACGGCGAACGATCTACACGATCTTGTCCAAGCCGGTCATGCGCTGGCAGTTCTTGGTCGGCAAGTTCATGGGCGCGGTGTTGGCGCTTGGCTTGATGATCGTCCTGATGTCGAGCGTCATGGTCTTGCTGTTCTACATCTTCCAGCAGCCATCGCCTGAGCGACTGCTCGAAGTCGCGCGCCAGCCGTTCTTCTACTTCCTCGAGATGATGCTGCTCGCTGCGGTGTGCATCTTCTTCTCGACCTTTACCACCCCGCTGGTCAACTTCTTCCTGTCGATCGGCATCTGGGGTGTGGGAACGGTGTTGAGTCCGCTGTACTCGTCCATCGCCAGCAACTCGGGGGCGAGTCCGATCATGCAGAGCGTGGCGAAGTTCGTCACCGGCGCAATGCCGGCGTTCTCGAACTACGACGTCAAGAACCCGATCATCAATCCCGGCCAGGTCATCGAAAACGAGCAGAAGTATTTCATCTACATCGTGCTCTACGCGATCTTGTACTCGGCGGGCTTGCTCGTCGCGGGCATGGTGATCTTCGACAAGCGAGAGGTTTGATCAGTCCATGAGACCGACAAAGGGCAAACTGCTTGGAATCTTGGCCGCGACATTTGTGGGGCAAATGGCCCTGCAGGTCGGCGTCATCCAAGACTACTGGAAAAAGAACTACTGGTCAGGACAAGGCTTCGCCGAATCCCTGTCGCCAGACCAAACGCTGCTGCAGTTGTTTGGCTTCCGCGAGTTCCTGGCAGGCATCCTCTGGGTTCGCGCCGACTCGTTCTTCGATGAGGGCAACTACGACGCGGTGCTGCCGATCATCCGGCTCTGCACCATTCTCGACCCGAAGCAAATCGACATTTATGCGACGGGCATGTGGCACATCGCCTACAACTTCACTGACGAAGAGCAGCGCTCCGACCGCCGGTACATCCCGTCGGCGCTGGCGCTTGGCAAGGAAGGATCACGGCAGAATCCGAACACCTACGAACTGTTCTTCGAGACAGGGTGGATTTGGTATCACAAGATCGACGATGACTACCACCAGTCGATCAAATGGTTCCGGCAAGCTCAAGAACGAGTGGACATGCTGCCGGCGCGCCGCAACCTCTTGGCGAACGCTTATCAGCGGAACAACCAGGTCAAAGAGGGCTTAGAGCACTACTGGAAGCTGTATGCCGAGACCGCCGAGCAATACGAGAAGCAGAAAGATATCTATCAGCTGTTCCAGCAGAAGGAGACCCTCGAGCAGAACCTAGACACGATGATCGTGCGCATGGTCCAGCGTGGCTGGCTCGCCCAGGAGCGAGGGGAGGCCGGACAGCGGGTCTACGACACCACCGAGCCGTTCGATGTAGGATTCTCCGCCCGAGTCATCGTGGATGAGCCCAAGGTTCTTCGCGTTCAGGGCACTTGGAATGTATTGCCGGTCGGAACGCGGATCCGCATCATCGTTCGAGACGCCGATAACCCCAACTTCACGCTTGCCGCGATGGACTGGGACGGCCAAAACGAGGTCGTCCTCGATCCCGAGCGCGATGCCACGTTCATGCAGGATCAAGGCTTTGTCAAGAACCGCCGATTCAACAAGCGGATCGACATGAGCAAGGACCCGACCATGTATCCGTTCGCGCGCAAGTCGGAGAACTATCTTGTTGAGTTCTACTACAACCCCCGATCGGCTTCGCTTCACGTTCAAGATAAGTTCGGCTGGAACGGCGAAGGTATGACGGACAAGAACTTCCTGCGCACCGACGTTCGAAAAGAATTCGAGTGGATTCCGGGGCCGAAGGCCGGCATGTTCACTGAAGACTGGAAACTTGCCGAGCGCCCCACCCCACCAGCCAGGATCGTCTACACGGCACTCACGCTGAGCCGCGACCAGATTCTGCGCAAGGGCGACTGGATTGACAAGACGCCCATGGTGCAAACCTCCAACTTCGACGCCAGCCGCTTCTCCGTGACGACAGAGGACATTATTGACGTACCGACGCTTCGGAGCAGTGCTCCTTCACCGATTGCGCCAGGTGAAGTTAAGAAGACTGGAGACAACCCATAACGGTAGCCCCGACGCCGGCCTGGCGGAGTGCTAGAATCAAAGCACTCCGCCGGGAACTGCGCGGCAGACGATCGGTGAACTCCGCCAGGGCCGGAAGGCAGCAACGGTAAGTCGACTCGCTGAGCGACGCATCATTCCCGGCGTCGGAGCACCGTAAAATCACGTGGCCTACGTCTCTCTGTATCGCAAGTATCGAAGCCAATCCTTCTCCGATCTGATCGGGCAGGATCATGTTGTTCGTACATTACAGTCCGCCATAGCGTCGGGCAAAATCGCCCACGCGTACCTCTTCACCGGTCCGCGCGGCACGGGCAAGACCTCTTCCGCTCGATTGCTGGCCAAGGCCCTCTGCTGCGAGAAAGGCCCTGCTGCCGAGCCCTGCAACGAGTGCTACCAATGCGTGAGCATCACAGAGGGCTCAAACATCGATGTCCACGAGTTCGACGCGGCAAGCGAATCGGGGGTCGATGACATCCGTGAAACGATCGTCGAGGTTGCCGAATACAAGCCGGCCGCCGCTCGATACAAAGTCTTCATCATCGACGAGGTCCACGACCTGTCGGCGAAGGCGTTCGATGCCCTGCTGAAGACCATCGAGGAACCGCCCGAGCACGTCGTGTTCATCTTAGCGACCACCGAGTACAACAAGGTGCCGCCAACGATCCGCTCCCGATGCCAGAAGTTCGAGTTCCACCGGGGCACGATGGCTGATTTGGTCCAGCGACTCTCTTTCGTCTGCGAGCAAGAGAAAATCAACGCTGAGCCCGCCGCGTTGGCCGCCATGGCGCGAATGGCCGACGGTGGATATCGCGATGCCCTCACCCTGCTCGAGCAGGCCATGCTCACGAACGAAGGCACGATCTCGCTGACGACGGTGTACGACCAACTTGGCCTCGTCGGTGACGATGTCGTTGATGAGTTGCTGCTCGCGATCCGTCAAGTAAAGGTCGAAGCGATCCTCGACCACGTTACCGAACTCACCCGGCGGGGACGCGACCCGCGGTCGATTCTTGAGTCGCTCCTGTACCGACTCGCCGATCTCACCCGAAGCGCCTATGGGCTAGAGGTCATGGACAACGGGGACGCCACCAGCGGGGCGGCGCTTCACGATACGGCGGTCAAGCTCGGACAGAACGAACTGCTTGTCATGCGGGGGGCCCTGGCGGAGGCGCACAAGGTCATTCGAGACATCACGCTGCCGAGGCTGTGGCTCGAGTCCGAACTCATCCGAATCGCCCAAATGCTCAACGCTCCCGTTCCGGTGGCTTCGGCATCGGCCGCACCGCGGACGGAGACACCGGCGGCGAGACAACCGGCCACGGGGGTCACTCCGCAGCCAACCCCGACGCCCACGCCCGCACCTGCTGCTGCCGCTCCCACTTTGGCACCCACCCCGCCGGTCGCAGCAACGAAGTCTGAGACTGTCTCCCCGGCCTCCGAAGAGGACGGCTTGTGGCAACGCACCCTCGCTCAGCTCCCCGAGAATGCACCGATTCTGTTGAAGCTGGCGGAATCTAAAGGCACATCGCTCGAGGACAACGTCTTGACGATCGCCGTGCGGTCTCAGATGATCGCGGACTGGCTCCAAGACGATCCCCGCCGGATCGCTTATCTCACCAAGTTTGCTCAAACGGTAAGACCCAATACCGAGTTGAAGTTCACGGTTGCAAAACGAACGCGTCGGGAACCCGAAGCTAAGGCGGTAGAATTACCCTTAGAGGGAAAGGCCCTGCACGAGGCAGTTTCCGAAGAGGTCGCAAAAGGTTCATCATGAAATTGCCCAAAGGATTCGGCGGACAAGGTTTTACGGGAATGCTCCAGAAGGCGCAAGCCGCGATGGCGCGAGCTCAGACCCTCAATGAAGAGCTGGCGATGGAGCGCGTCATGATTGACCGCGGCCCGGTCAAGATGGTCTTTGACGGCCTGGGCGAACTCCACGGATTGAAGATCGATCCTGCGGTTGTGGATCCCGAAGATGTGGAGGCGCTGGAGGATCTCATCCTGAGTGCGGTGCGCTCGGGCTTCCAGGAAGCGGTCGCACGTCGCGAAGAGAAGATGAAAGAGATCATGCCGGATATGCCCGATCTCGGCCTGTAATGCTCTTTGCCCGTCCCCTTGCCGACCTCATCGCGGAACTCGAACGGCTTCCGGGGATTGGCCCCAAGTCGGCCCAGCGTCTCGCATATCATCTCTTGCGGCTGCCCTCCGCCGATACCGAGCGGCTAGCCCAAGCCATCCTTGCCGCAAAGGCTAAGCTTAGGTTCTGCGAGCTGTGCCAAAACGTGAGCGAGCATGAGCGGTGCGAGATTTGCCGCGATCCCCGACGGGACAGCCACCAGATCTGCGTCGTGGCCGAACCGCGTGACATCGCAGCCATCGAACGGCTCCACGAGTTTCGAGGGCAGTTCCACGTCTTACATGGCCTGCTGAGCCCGATGGACGCCATCGGCCCCGAACAGCTTCGGATGAGAGAGTTGCTGTCGCGCCTGGAAGGCGTCGAGGAGGTCATTCTCGCCACGAACCCGACGACGGAGGGCGACGCGACCGCGCTGTATCTTGCCAAGCTGATCAAGCCGCTCGGGATCAAGGTGACACGGCTCGCCCACGGAATGCCGGTCGGTGGCGAACTCGACTATGCCGACTCCGCCACCCTGCTCAGTGCGCTCAATTACCGTCGTGAGCTTTAACGCCGTCGACGCAATCGTGCGAAGGCCAAACCCGTTCCAATGGCGATCATGGTTCCGGGCTCGGGAACCGCGCCGTACTCGAGATTATCGAGACCCCATTCGCCATCGCCGCCGCTCGAGCCAATGAACTCGATCCTCGAGATCGCAGCCGCGTCGTTGCGCCAGACGCCCCAGAACTCGGCAGTATTGCCCGAAGTAAAGGTCGTGTTGAGATTGATCTGTGCGGTTGAGTTATCGGTGAACACGGCTCGCAACGTGGCCCCGGGCAAATCGATATCAAACCCACCGACGTAGTCGACCGGAGTCGCAAAGTTCAGGGTGATCGTTCCCGCGATTTCCTGCAACGCAACCGCACGAGTGTCAATCGGGTTGGAACCACCAAAGAACGATGAGCTAGATTGAACCAGCGCAGTGCCACTTGGATGGGTGAGGGACAATCCTCCACCCAGATCAACGCCATTCACATTAGTCCCGACGGTAATCGCCTCGAAATCGACGAAGTTAGCGCCGCCGGAAATGCCGATCGTGCTCAGCCAAAGAGCCCGCTCCGCCGCATTGCCTGCGAAGCTGGTCGAGTTGAAGAACAAAGCACCCGCGAACGAGGATGTGCTGATCCCGATGAGGCAGGCTGCCGATACCAATCGTTTCATATTGCGCCCTCCGACTAGCCCAGTATACAAAGTCCGACCTCAAGTTCCAACCCCTCGAATCTAGAATCCAGTACATCTACGGGGCTCTGTACAGGCCCGATGGAGATCGCCACCACGCGGGTACGATCCCATGCGACAGCATGAAGCAACTTGACGACAAGGACTACGAGATCCTCTCCATTCTCCAGCAGGACGGGCGGATAACGAATGCCGAGTTGGCCAAGCGAGTGAGTCTATCGCCTCCATCGGTGTTGCAGCGCGTCCGTTTCTTGGAACGGGCGGGCTTCATCCAGGGCTACTATGCCCACCTCGACGCCGAAAAGCTCAACCTCAAGATCAAGGTCCTCGCGCTTGTTTCGCTCGCCTTGCACCAAGAGCAATCGCTCGAGAAGGTGATCGGCAGCTTTCGGGAGATTCCCGAAGTGGTCGAGTGTCACCACGTGAGCGGCGAGTTCGATTTCCTGCTGAAGATCGTCGTGGAAGATATGCGCGCCTACGAAGCCCTGCTCCGCGAGCGGATTCTGCGGATCAAAGGGGTCGGCCAGATTCGCAGTTCCTTCGTCCTCGGCAGCTTTAAAGAGAGCACCATCCTCCCCATCTAAATCCCCTATGCACGATCGCAATGCCGCTTTTGCCCTGCTCTGCGAGCACACACCGAGCGATTCCTTACGCCGCCATGGCTTGGCGGTGGAAACCGGGATGCGCTTCTACGCCGAGCGTCTTGGCGAAGATGTGGAACTATGGGGCAACACCGGGCTCCTCCACGACTTCGACTACGAGCAACATCCCGATGGCCATCCGCGCTGGGGCATGGCCAAGCTGCGAGAGCTCGGTTGGCCCGAGGAATTGGTCCACGCCATCGGCACCCACAATCCTGCACTTGGGCTGCCCATCGAGACTCCGCTCGAGCGCTACTTGTTCGCATGCGACGAGCTCAGCGGGCTCATCACTGCGTGCGTCTATGTGCGGCCCTCGAAGTCGGTGACGGACCTCGAACCTAGCAGCGTCATCAAGAAGCTCAAGGATAAGTCGTTTGCCGCTGGGGTGAACCGAGATGATGTGCGACTAGGCGCTGAGCTGATCGGCCAGCCGCTTGACGAGCACATCGGAAATCTGATCGCCGCCTTCCGCGCCCGCGCCTCCGAACTCGGCCTATGATCGTCGTTTTTGGCACCGTGTGCGTCGACCGGATGCGGCGCGTTCCCAGCCTCCCTCAGCAGGGAGGCTACGTCAGCATCACTGAAGAGACCGACCATCTTGGCGGCGAGGCCGCCAATACGACCCATGCCCTGCTCACGTGGGGAGCCGAGGTCGAAACGTTTACGAACGGCATCGGGGACGGCTACCGGGCGGACCGCCTGGCCAATCTGCTCCGAGACCACGGGCTGCCGGAATCGATCGCACGTCGATCCACCACCCCGACCCCGATGTGCGACATCTACCTCACTCCCGACGGCGACCGCACCATGTTCGGCATCGGGTTCAGCGAAATGGCGGATTCGATCGATCCCACCGCACTGCCGCTTCGGGAAGGTGCATGGTTCACCGCGGACATGAACTTCGGCGACGTCGGACGCATCTGCATCGAGCGTGCCGCCGATACGGACATGAGGCTGTATCTGATGGATGTCGAGCGCCCCGCCGACCTGTTCTCAAGGTCCAGCCATCCTGGCTACTGGCAGAGCAGCACCGACTGGTTCGGCGTGCGCGGCAACACCCAGAAGAATGTCACGTGGGTTCAGAAGCAAGTCGATGCCTGGGGAGCCACCGTCATTTTGAGCGACGGGCCAAACGGGCTCGTGGCGGGATCTCCGAATCGCCGCGCCCAGGGCTACCCGCCCTTCCCTTGCCCGGCGCTGGTCGACTCGACGGGCGCCGGTGACATGTTTCGGGCGGGCATGCTGTTCGGTCTTGATCAAGGTTGGCGATTCGAGAAGTGCTTGGCGTTTGCCTCCGCTGCAGGCTGCTTGAAGTGCCAATACGTGGGGGCCACCGATCGCGTACCCACCGATACGGAAATCCGAGCGCACCTTAAGACAAATCCGCAAATTGCCGCCCAATACGGGCTCTAGCTGTGACGATTCTGTAACGCTATGTCGGTAAGATTGCCGGGTGCGTGATGAACTATCTCCGATCAGCAAGTTCGTACTGAAGCAGTGGAACTCGATTGAGCGTCGCGTTACGGGCCGTCGGACTTACTACGATGCGCAGAACTACACGTCGACTGATCCGGTAAGCGGTCGACGCCAAGCAGATCTGTTGTTTAGCGCAGGGTGCCGGCCCGATTCGCATGTCCTTGAGATCGGATGCGGGTGTCTGAGCGCGGGCATGCACTTGATGGAGCGGTTGGAACCGGGTCACTACGTTGGCATCGACCCAAACGAGTGGCTTCGCGAGGCCGCTTTTCGCAGAAGTGAGATTCGCACTTTGGTCGGGGCCAAGCAACCGGTGTTCCTCTCCAACTACGAGTTCGACGCCTCTTCGACGGGTCGCAAGTTTGACTTCGTGCTCTCGCACTCCATCCTTTCGCACGCGGCTCATCACCAGCTGCCCTTGTTCTTGAAGAATGTCGGCGCCGTGCTCTCAGAGCCGGGGCAGATCTTCGCTTCGCTCTACCTGGCGGAAGGAAACCCTCACGGCAACGTCGGAACGAAGGACCGAAAGGACTCGATGGATACCGAGTGGGTGTATCCGGGCGTCTCGTTCTTCACTCACGACACGGTCCAGCAGGAAGCCGCGAAGGCGGGCCTGACCGCAGTTCACCGACCCGACTTAACCGAGTGGTTCGTCAAGGTTCGGCCAGGCGAACTGCACGACTGGTTCCAGTTCCAGCTCCGCCCACCCGCATGATGGGACCCAAGGGCCTAGTGACGCTGGATCGCTAGTACAATGAGTGTTCAGCGTGGATTGGTACTACATCGGGCACTACGGGCAACTGGGACCGCTCACTCGCGAACAAATCGACGAGTTGATCGAGGGCGGGGTCATCACACGTGAAACCTACGTGTGGAAGGGCGGCATGTCGTCTTGGCAGCTCGCCGGATCAGTCGGCGAACTGAGCAACTCGTTCCGATTGGCGGATCCGTACATGTCTCCCCCGCCGCCGCCGATGCCGATGACCCCGGTAGCTCAAGGGATGAGCGCCCCGACCTCGACGATGTCGATGGGCGACTTCACCACCCAGTACGGCACCGGCTTGCCGCTGGCATCGACCGCCCACACCCACCCGATGCACGTGCTGAAGAGCGACCGCAGTCGAGTCATCGCCGGTTTGCTCAACTTGATTCCTCCCGGAGGAATCGGACGGATTTATCTCGGTTACGCCGCATACGGCGTCCTTCAGCTGGTTTTGAGTCTAGGCACGTGCGGCGTGTTGTATCTGTGGTCGCTGATCGACGGCATCGTGATGTTGGTCGGCGGGCTAAAGTACGACGGATACGGTCGGGCTTTGGACGACTAACCGGGCTATAATCGCTTATCCCGTTTCATTGATTCGATGCGCCCATCGTGGTTGGCGTAGCGTCTTGGATGAGGGGTGGTGAAGCCGTGACCAAGTTCATTTTTGTAACCGGAGGCGTCGTCAGTTCGATCGGCAAGGGCATCACCACCGCGAGCCTTGGGCGGTTGCTTCGCAATCGCGGGTTTAGCGTCGCCCCCGTCAAGCTCGACCCCTACATCAACGTTGACGCGGGCACGATGAACCCGTATCAGCATGGCGAAGTCTTCGTGACCGAAGACGGCGCGGAGACCGACCTCGACCTGGGCCACTACGAGCGGTTTATGGATGTCGCCTGCACGCGGGCGTCCAGCATCACCACCGGCAAGGTCTATCTCTCGGTCATTCAAGCCGAGCGCCGCGGCGACTACCTCGGCGGCACGGTCCAAGTCATCCCGCACGTCACCAATGAGATCAAGCGCACGATCCTTCAGGTGGCCAAGGAGCAAGAGGCCGATGTGGTCATCGCCGAGATCGGCGGCACGGTCGGCGACATCGAGAGCCTGCCCTTCCTCGAGGCTATCCGCCAGATGCGCAAGGATGTCGGCCCCGAGAACACGATGTACGTCCACGTGACGCTGATTCCCCAGATCGGACCGTGGGGCGAGGTCAAAACCAAGCCCACCCAGCACAGTGTGTACAAGCTCCGAGAGATCGGCATCTCGCCCGATGTGCTCGTATGCCGCACCGAGGTGCCGCTGGACGAGGACGTCAAAGACAAGATCAGCCTCTTCTGCGACGTCCCCAGCCGAGCCGTCGTGGAGTCGATGAACGTTGAGACGATTTATGAGGTCCCGCTCGCCTACGAGGAAGCGGGGCTGGGCGAATACGTCATCGAGAAGCTGGGCATGGAACCGCGCGAGCCCAAGTCCGCAGAGTGGAAGGCGCTCGTGGACGTCCTCAAGGATCCCCGCGAGTCGTGCCGCATCGCCGTCGTCGGCAAGTACACCAGCAACGGCGACGCCTACAAGTCGATCAACGAAGCGCTGATCCATGCCGGAATCCCCAACCACGCCCGCGTCGACGTTCGGTGGATCGAAAGCGATTCGCTGGAGAACGGGCGGCCGCCGGAGGAGTTCCTCGAAGGGGTGGATGGACTGATCGTTGCGCCGGGCTTTGGTGGCCGCGGCGTCGAAGGAAAGATCCGCGCGGTTCAGTACGCCCGTGAGACGGGGCTGCCGTTCTTGGGGATTTGTTTCGGCTTGCAGA
This sequence comes from Methanoregulaceae archaeon, assembly GCA_020850325.1. Lineage (GTDB taxonomy): Bacteria > Armatimonadota > Fimbriimonadia > Fimbriimonadales > Fimbriimonadaceae > JANJUB01. The sequence continues at coordinate 66,275 of JADZEW010000031.1, read as the reverse complement.
TTTCGGTGATCGAGTTCGCCCGAAATGTTTGCGGCCTTAGTGGTGCAAATAGCGAAGAAGTGCTCGATGATCCGGCCTATCCGGTCATCCACTTATTGCCCGAGCAGAAGGGCGTCGCCGACAAGGGAGCGACCATGCGGCTAGGCTCCTGGCCGTGCAACCTCGTCACCGGCACCAAAGCGGCCAAGCTTTACGGCACCACCCGCATCACGGAGCGGCACCGCCACCGGTACGAGGTGAACAACGACTTCCGCGAGAAACTGGCCGAGCACGGCATGGTCATCAGCGGCGTATCGCCGGATTACCGATTGGTCGAGATGATCGAACTGCCCGACCACCCATACTTCTTGGCGACGCAGGCCCACCCCGAGTTCAAATCCCGCCCGAATCGCCCGCATCCGCTGTTCAGCGGGTTGGTGAAGGCCGCGATCGCGCAGAAGGCAAGAGTCGCCGCGGGATAGCTTGCTCAGCCCCACCCTTTCGCTCCGGAGAGAGGGAGGGGTTGGGGAGGGAGAGAGCCCGCGGTTGGCTTGACATCCCCAGGTTCCCGTGTGATGAAAAGCTGATGAGCTCGGATCCGATGGCCCGCGACCGTGCGGCGGTGGCGGGAAGGGCTGCGTCAGCCCGGCAACTAGTAGGCTCGCTTGATCTCTAGGGATCGTCACGTTGTCTCTTTAGCCGATCTCGTCCTGGGCCGAGCTCGGAAAAGATCAACGTCTCGCGACCTACCTCGCTTGTGACGTGCATGATGATGCGATCCTTTCTGACGATCACGATCGGATCGATTCTGGCGTAGCTCTCATGTTCTGAATAGCGCCGACCTATTTCGGGCATCTTTGAAAGATCGACAACGGCGTCTCCCTGCCCTTTATGCTTGTCATAAATATCACCTGCCACCGCGCAGGAAACATTGATAACATCGTCAAAGGGAACTAGGGTGTCGCCTGTCTCAAGATGCACGGGTACGAGCACTGTGCCCCAATCTCTCCCTCTACGTACCAGGGTGACAGTAGCATCGCCCTGCACCTGGTCGCCCTCCATCCATTGAAAGTCTACAACACAGCTGTCGAGTTCGTCCCCAAACTTAAAGTTCGTCGCTGGGTCTATAAGGCCAGCGTGTCTACCATATGGTCCACTAAAGTCGTCTGCGATTTCGGAGACGTCAGCCATCGTGGAGGGCAACATCCCATCCCTGTAATATCTAACCGCAATGGCAGAAAGCATGCTTTCTGCCGCATAGACATCTGGTGTCATGCGATCAGTATTGCTTACACCTTCCCTGCGGGTGCATCCGCCAAACATTAAGAATGTCACCACCAGGGACACGTGCGCAATCCGAAACCGCTTCATTCTAACCTCCTTTTCCCCAGCCAAAATCGCCCGGCATGATTGGAGATCCCCTTCCTCCCCTTCTCGGCAATCTAGACGGGCCCTTAGGACTTCTTTTTTTTTTCACCCAGTCCTCAAAGACCTCCGAGAAGCTGCTAACATGGGGTGCACTACCCGTGAATCCAAACACCTTGTCAGCGCACTCCTCCCACTGCTTGCCCATGGCATCCGATGCGAACGTGTTACACGTTTTGGTCGACTCCGTCTCCCTTCCCGCCACAGTCGCACTGTGGCGGGCCAAATGGACAGCACTCTCACGATCTCAGCATACACCGACTCGGACAGAAACGAGACACTCTCCATAGAAAGGTGTCCTCGTCTTCTTTCCTAAGAACCGCCTCATTCCGCCAATCCGAATCCAGCGGCGAGACTCGTCCACCAAGCGCGATGATGGCCATATCGTGCCCGCCACAGTGCGACTTGTGGCGGAAGGCGGCGTGCCGCAGGTCAATCAGCTCGTCAATCACCTCTCGTGATCATGCGAGGTACGAACCACCCTCGCGCCTCGTGATTGGGTGGGGGCGTTGATCTGCCCTGAGGGCGTCGGTGGGCTCGTCCCGACGCGGGAGGGCTCCGCTTTGTCGGAGCCTTTGTTATCTGGCGGCGACAAAGCGCCGCCCTCCCATCGGACGCGGGGCGCGAACCATCCCCGCCCTTCGTGGTGTATGTCGTAGCGCCCCTCACCCCCTGCCCCCTCTCCCCGCAAGCGAGGCGAGGGGGAGTTCGATGCAAAGCCGCGCCGGCCCGATCAAACCCGAACCAATCCGAACCAAAACAACTACCGGATCTTGAACGGCGGGTCCTTCAGCAACCACGTCTCCATCAGCTTCCCCACCTTGCCCAGCGATTCCGCCGAGCACTTGTCGGGCGTGTCACGGATGGTGTGCCAGGGCTCATAGGTGAAGTCGATGAGGTCGATCGTCGGCAGGCCAGCTTCGTTCAGCGGGATGTGGTCGTCTTCGATCCACGGGCCAAGCACATTCGGAAACGTCTCGGACAGCCCGACCTGCGCGGCGTGGGCGTACAACTCGCGAATCAGGCGCGGCGCGTACGCGTAGCTATTCCGCTCAATCGGCACCCGCAGGTCCTTGTCGCCGATCATGTCCAACAAGATCCCGTAGTCCGGCTTCGGCGTGGGCATGTTCTTCGCGAAGTGCGCGGCGCCGAGGAACATCTCGTCCAACGAAGGCCCGAGATCTTCGCCATCGGTAAGCAGCACCATCACGCCGACATCCTTGGGAAGTCGACCCTTGACCGCGTTCATCACTTCGAGGAGCACCGCCACGCCGCTGGCGCCGTCGTTCGCGCCGACGATCGGCTTGGCGCGGTTGCGGTCATCGGGGTCCTGGTCGGCGTAGGGACGCGTGTCCCAATGGGCAAGCAGCAGCACGCGGGTCTTGGCGTCCTTCCAGTTGACCTCGCCGATCACGTTCCACATCGTGATCTTCTTATCGCCCACCGACCACTGGTGGGTGAACTCTTGGGTTCGGACGTTTTCGCACGACTCCTTCAGCCGGTCGACGAGCCAGTCGCGGGTGGTCTTGTGGGCTTCGCTCCCGGGAAATCGCGGACCGAACTCGGTCTGCTTGATGAGGTGCTTCCACGCGGTCGCCGAATCGAACTTCACCTCGGGCTCAGCAGAAGGGCGAGCGGCCGCGGTCACGAGAACCGCCGCGGTGGCTAGGGCCGCGACACCCAGCGCGGTGAGGTAGCGGCGTACTTGCGGCCTTTGAGCACCGATTCGAGCGTCGCGCCCGGCAGGGTTCGTTCGATCTTCGACTTGTCCCATATCTTGAAGTATCCCATCCCGCCGCGCCCAAGCGAGCCGGGCATGGCCACGGTGTAGGTTCGGTTCTCATCGAGCGCCGAGCCGTTGACGGTCACATTCATCACTCGGCTTTCCGGGGCTCCGGCCGCCGAGAACTCGACCACAAATCCGGCGAGCTGTAAGAAGCTGGAGTTCGGCTGCGGATAGAGCGAAACCGATCGCTCGAAGGCCGCGCGCAGATCGCGACCGGTCAGTTTGACCACGACGATGTCGTCGGTCGGGAACTGGAGCATCGCGGCCAAGTTATTGGGATCGTAGGTCGTCGAAATCGACCGGGCGGGAATGAACGCTCCGTCCGTCTCGGCCACCTCACGAAGCACGTCCGCCGCCGACTGGCTGGGCAAGTGCGGCCCCGCTTCGGGATTACTCGCGGGGGTACGGCCCGCCTGAGCCGCTCCGTAAGCGACGAGACTGAGGAACAACGAACCCAACATAAGCTTGCGCATTTCTGTCTTCCTTTGTTTGACCCTATATGTTCTGTCGGCGTTTCGCCAAAGAACTGAAGGTTCGGCAAGCTTAACAAGCCCCGCGAGGCAGCGGCGGCGAACGACTGGACTCCCTGAATCCGTCCAAACCTAGGGGTAGAACCCGTAATTCTCCTTGACTTGGGCCGCCGTTCGGCCTATACTAAAGCACCTCAAGGAATTGGGAGCAGGATCACTATGCGCAATACGTTTTGTATGATGCTCGCCGCACTGGCGACGGTGGCTTCGGTCACAGGTTCGGCGCAGGTCTCCGACGGGTCGGCTACGTGGCGGAGAGCCACGCTTGAAGTCGATTCCCGATCGAAGCCCTTCGCCTCCTGGATCGAGAACTACCAGACTTTTCGAGTCGATGTAGGCTCTCTTCAGGCCCAGCTCAGCTTGGCCCCTCGCGAGTCTGGCGCGGGCATGACCAACTTCTCCGTGATGGACCTCCCGATGCCGGACGGCTCCATGCGTAAGTATAAAGTCGTCGAGTCGCCGATTCTCTCGCCCGCGTTGGAGCAGAAGATCGGAGTGAAGACCTACATGGTCCAGTCGATTGATAATCCGCGGGAGAACGGACGGATCGACTTCGGACCGAATGGGTTCCACGGTCTCGTTCGCGGCACGGACGGCGGTTCGTTCGTCATCGAACCGGTCGCCCAGGGTCGGAAGGATGGCGTCTTCGTTTACTACCGACGCGACAACACGATTCCCCGACAACTGCGCTGTCTCACTCAGGAAGGCTCGAGCTATCGCTTCAACTTCCGGGATCCTTCGCTGTTCTCGATTATGAATGTGGGTGGCACGCTCAAGGCGTATCGCTTGGCAATGAACGCGACCGGTGAGTACACCACGTTCCATGGCGGCGAGGTTTCGGCGCTGAACGCGATCGCGACCACCGTCAATCGGGTCAACAGCATCTACATGGTTGATGTTGCCATCCGGCTGAACATCGTCTACTCGAAGGCATGGACCGATTCGAACACCGATCCTTACACAAACGACAACGTGTTCGCGATGCTCGGCGAGAACCAGACCGAAACGGACGCTTCGGTCGGCGACTCGAACTACGATATGGGCCACGTGTTTGGCACCGGTGACGGCGGCGTTGCCGCGCTGAACTCAGTGGGCATCACCGGCGTTAAGGCCCAGGGCGTGACGGGCCTCCCGACGCCCGTCGGCGATCCGTTCGACGTCGACTACGTGTGCCACGAAATGGGCCACCAGTTTGGCGGCCGGCACACCTTCGCGAACTGCCAAGGCGGCAACGATCCGGGCAACGACTATGAGCCGGGCTCGGGCACCACGATCATGGCTTATGCCGGTATCTGCGGTGGGGATAACGTTCAAATGAACTCCGATCCCTACTTCCACACCCACAATCTCGATCAGATCGTGGCGTGGCGCAACAACTCCCAATCGGGCGGTTCGGAAGCGGTCAACCTCAACACGCCTCCCACAGCGAATGCCAACGCGGATATCACGATCCCGCGCAATACGCCGTTCAAACTGCGCGCCTCAGGAAACGATCCCGACAACGACCCGATCACGTTCTGCTGGGAACAGTTCGACCTCGGCAACTCGTCGGTCACCGGCGTTCTGTTCCGGTCGATCAACCCGAGCGCTTCGAACACCCGGTTCTTCCCCAAGCTCGCCACCGTTTTGGCGGGAACGACCGACCGCTGGGAAGCGCTTCCCGCCGTCGATCGCAGCATGAAGTTTCGAATCACGGTTCGTGACACCCGCCCGAGCGGCGGCGGCCACGCGATTGATGAGATGAACGTCACCGTTGCTGGCTCACCGTTTGCGGTGACGTCGCCGAACGGTGGCGAGTCTTGGCTCGGCAACTCTTCGCAGACCGTGAACTGGGACAAGGGAGGTAGCACCGCTCCGACCGTGAACATCCTGCTCTCGACCGACGGTGGCAACAGCTACGGCAACGGCACCGCGCTGGTGCTGGCCACCAACACTCCGAACGACGGCGGCGAGACGGTCCTGCTTCCCAACAACATCGACACCACGAATGCCCGCATCATCGTCGAAAGCTCGGCGGGAAGCGGCTTCTACGACATTTCGAACGCGGACTTCACTTTGACCCCCGACACGTCGGCTGGCGTGCCGGTCGTCACATCGATCAACCCGACGAGCACCACCGCTGGTGGTGCTGAGTTCACGTTGACCGTCAACGGTGAGAATTTCGTTCCCAACTCGACGGTCCAGTGGTTCGGTGCCAACCGACCCACCACGTTCGTCAATGCCAACCAGCTCACCGCGACGGTCAGCGCAAGCGACATCGCTTTCGCCCAGGTTGTCAAGGTCCGAGTGGTCACGCCTCCTCCGGGCGGCGGCACCTCGAACGAGCGTGACTTCACGATCAACAACCCGGTTCCGACCCTCGATTCGATCTCACCGTCGATCCGAGCCGCCGGTGCGGGGGCATTCACGCTTACCGTGAAGGGTAAGAACTACGTGAGCAGTTCGAAGATCTCGTGGAATGGCGTTCAGCGATCCACGACCTTTATCAGCACCACGGAGCTGAAGTCGACGATCAGCGCGGCTGAAATCGCAACCGCAGGTACAGCTCAAGTTCGCGTCGTGAACCCGGCTCCCGGCGGCGGTACGACCGCTCCGCGAACGTTCACGGTCGTCGCCAACGGCCCGACTTCGATTGCGGTCTTCCCGCGATCGCTGACGGGTGGCCAGTCGGCCACGGCGGCGGTGTACCTTAATGCCCCGGCTCCTGCAGGCGGCCTGAACATTACGCTCTCGTCGAACAATGCCGCGATCTCGATCCCCGGATCGGTGACCGCCGCGGCCGGTAAGTACAGCGGCGTATTCACGGTCAACAGCAGCCCGGTTGCTTCCACGCAACTCTGCTCGATCAACGCGTCCGCCAATGGGCTGAGCGTGTCGGGTTCGGTAACGGTGATTCCTCCGCAGCCGATTACGATGACGCTTGACCCGAGCTCGGTCAATAGTGGGCAAGGCTCGACCGGCACGTTCACGCTGAACGGACCGGCCCCGGCGGGCGGACTCACCGTCCAGATCCGATCGGGCGTTCCGGGCATCGTTCAAGTGCCGACGACGGTTGTCGTCCCGGCAGGAGCGACTTCGGGCACCTTCCAGATCACGACCAGAACCTACTCCAGCCAGGTCTTCGTCGGTGTCTGGGCCCTGTACGCCAACAAGGGTGCAGGGGCTTTGCTAAACGTGAATCCGTAACCCTCGGGGGTTAGGAATCCAAGGTAACGCCGCTGGGATATTCCAGCGGCGTTACTCTTTGTCTAGGTCCACGTTATAGTGGAGGCCAACGTTTTCCGTGCGGGCCCGAGCCCCCTGAACCACGTGGCGCGCGGCCAGCAGCAGGTTCCGGGTTTCTAGGGCGTACTGGCTGAAAGGGGCCTTAAGCCCCGCACGGTAGGCCTCGATCAGACTCTCCACGGTTGACTCAGCCTGCTTGAGACCTTCGTTCGAGCGCACCACCGCGACCCGCTGCGTCATGATGCTCTGCAACGCGTGCCGAATTCGAACTGCTTCCGATTCCGCCACGGACTGGGGCTCCGCTACTTCGAGCGATTCCGGCTCTACCGGATCAGCCATGGCCGAAAGCGCAGCCGCTTGCGAAAACACAACCGCCTCAAGCAGGCTGTTGCTCGCCAAGCGATTGGCTCCGTGAACTCCAGTTCGCGCAACTTCGCCGGCCGCATAAAGACCGCGAATGCTCGAGCGCCCACCCAAGTCGGTGACGATGCCCCCACACGAGTAATGCTGCGCTGGCACGACCGGGATCCACTCCTTGCGGATGTCAAGGCCGAGTTCCATCAGCTTCGCGTAGATCGTCGGAAACTCGTGCTCGATCTTCTCCGGGTCGAGGTGAGTCAAATCCAGATAAAGGCACCACGTTCCCAGTCGCTGCATCTCGGCTTCCATCGCCCGAGCGACCACGTCACGCGGGGCAAGTTCGAGGCGCGGATCGTAGTCGTACATGAATCGCCGACCTTCGTGGTTGCGCAACGTTGCCCCGGCTCCGCGCACCGCTTCGGTGATGAGGAAGCTGCGCAACTGCGGGTGGTAGAGCGTCGTGGGATGGAACTGCATGAACTCCATGTCTGCGATGGCTGCGCCAGCATCTGAGGCAAGACCGATGCCGTCCGCCGTTGCCACCCGGGGGTTCGTCGTGTGCTGATACATCATGCCGCCGCCGCCCGTGGCGATCAGCGTTCCGTGCGCGAGATACGTGCGCTCGCCCAGTTCGCTCACCACCGCACGGACGCCATGGCAAACGCCGTTCTTGACCAGCAGCGCCGTCGCAAACGCGTGCTCGATGACCTCGATGCTCGGATGCTCCCGAACCGCCTGAACGACAGCACGCTCGATCTCCCAACCGGTACGGTCGGCAAAGTGCACGATCCGATGGCGCGAGTGACCGCCCTCACGGCCCAATGCGAGGTCGCCATCGGCTTCGGTGTCAAATCGGGTTCCGACCGCCTTCAGCCAGTCGATGGCGTCTGGAGCATGTTGAACCAGAAAGCGAACCGCGGCCGGGTCACAGAGCCCCGCTCCGGCGGTCAGGGTGTCTTGCTCGTGGAGCTTCCAAGAATCGGCCTCGCCTACTGCGGCGGCAATCCCGCCCTGCGCATAACTGGTGTTGGCCTCGGCCACCTGGGCTTTGGTCAAAACGGTGACTCGATGGCCGGACTCCGCAACCCTCAGCGCGAAGGCGAGCCCGGCGAGCCCGCTGCCGACCGCGACATAAGATGACATAGGGCAAGAGGCTACCCTGTTGCCCCGCTCATCTCAGTTTTGGCGGATACAATGGAACCTAACTTTATGGCTGGACGGAACGCTGCCCGCGGTGGCGCGTCGAAATCGCCGTGAGTCAGCCTTTAGGGCAAGGTACTCGGAGGAAGTCGATTGAAATCTAAGTTAGTCTCTCTTGTTTTGCTTAGCGGCCTCGCGTCGTTATCGCTGTCCGCCAACTTTACGAAAGCGGACCTTGAAAAGATGGTCCGGGAGCTTGAAGCGTTCGCCCCCCAGAACCCACGCTACCAATATCCCATTCAGTGCGAGATCGAAGAGGATGACAGCGTCAACGCCTACGCGACGGCGGTCTTCAACAAAGAAGACGAAAAGGCGAAGCCGCAAGCAAAGATGGTCATCTTTACCGGGCTGGTGGACTTCGTCAAGGCTGATCAGCGGATCATTCGCGCGGTCGTCGCCCACGAGATTTCTCACTTGTCGGACGGACACGTCTACAGTTCGGTGCCTCGTGCCGAGGACCTGAGCCAGTTCTGGAACCGCGCTCAAGAAACCGAAGCCGACACGAGCGGCGCGATCTTGCTGCAGCGCGCTGGCTATTCGAAGAAGGACATGGTCGACATGCTCCTCAAGCTCGAAGAGATGCGTGGACGCAAGGGCGGCGGTTGGTTTGAGCGGCTGACCGGAACGCATCCCGACCCCAAGGCCCGTGCCGCACGAATCAGCGACGATCCCGCGGTGCTGCGCTCCTTGCTTGCCTTTGATGCTGGTCTCGCGTTCATGGACCGCCGTGACTTCGGCGGAGCGGTTTATGCCTTCGACAAGGCCGCAACCCTCGAGCCGAAGCTGCGAGAGGCGGTCATCAATGCGGCGCAATCCAACTTGATGCAGTATTACGACGAGTTGTCGTCTAAGCTGCGCGAACGATGGTTCCGCGTCGATTTCGGTCCGATCCTCAAGGATCCGGGCGTAGGCACCTCGAAGGACGACATGGTCACCGACCAAAACCGCCGCCGCTATGCGGAGGTAATCACTCGGCTGAACGAGGCCTCCAAGAAGCTGCCCGGCAACGCCCGGATCGCCGAGTTGATGGCGATCGCTCAGGTGCTCGAGCCCGATGGCAACGCCAACGCGGTGCTCAAGGGAGCGGCTTGGCTCGCCGATCAGGCCAGCCGGGCCAAAGACATCTCAACCAAGATGCGCTACGCGAACAACGCCGCGGTTGGCTACCATCGACTGAACCAGCTTCAGAAGGCGTACGAGGCGATCATCAATGCGCAACAGGGCAATCGAACCTACAATGCCTCGCTTGCCGAGAACCTCGGCCGGCTCCAGGTCAAGGGTCGATCCAAAGAACTCGAAGCGCTCGCGGTCGATGTCATGTACACCTGGCTGAAGAACTCGCCGAAGGAATCGCCGAACTGGGCGGTCGTCCATGCGAACTATCAGGCCGGCTGCAAGTCGCTCAACATCAAGGCACAGGAGATCGATGCTCCGCCCATGTATCTGACCTCGGGCATCTCGATCAACATCGGCGACAAAATGCTGAGCGCCCTGATGGCCTACGACGACGCCGTCGCCTCGTTCGGCAACCCGGACGCGCGGGTTCGATTCGACGACCGGTATCCCGACGTCATGGAAGTTCGCTGGCAGGCGGGAGCCATCCGAGCCTACACGCAGGACGATCAGTTGGTTCGGGTGACGTCGTATGTTCCGGGCTCAACGGTGGTGATTCGACCGACCGACGAGTCAGTCCGCCGATCGATGACCCTACGGGTTGGAATGACGAAGGCGGAGTTCAACGCGATCCTGCCGATCGAGATCGGGGAAGAGACGGAGCTCTCGGACATGGGCAAGGTGGAGAACTGGCTCTACTTCAGTCCGCTGAGCCTGGGAGTCCTGTTTGATGGTGACAAGGTCAAGGCCTTGACGATCACGCCGGTCAGTCCGCGGTAGTCAGACAAAAGAAAGAACGGGCCCGATGCATCTGCATCGGGCCCGTTACTTTCTTGTAGTGATCAGACTTCCTTGGCGCTGCTGGCCTTGTAGTCCTTCTCGTTGACAAACTTGTAGAGCTTGACACCCTCGTACTGCGCCGTGAACGCGTATCGCGTCTGCTCGCCCGACTTCGTCTTGCGAACCATCTTCGTCTTCATAACCTGGTCGTCCGCGACTTCGACGTGCGAACGAGTCTTGAGGTTGTAGAACTTCATTTCGTTAACTCCTCCTCTATACGGATGGCCGGTTTCCCAACTCATCCAACGTGCTGAGTATAACGCATATCAGATTCAAACGAACCTGATTTTTGCGCTTCTTTTGCACAAGACGAGGTTTACCCGGCTTTTGGCGCAGAATGTCAAACGAAATTGGGGGTACGGATACGAAATCCCCCGGTTTGAACCTACGCGATGAGCGGAGGCTGCTCGACGGGCGGAGAAATTAAGTGGCCCATCGCGCGGAACTTCTCGTATCGCTCCGCCTTGAGTTGGTCGCCGGTCCGCTTCGATTGGTCGCTAAGCTCTGTTCTTAGGGCCTCGCGGATGATCGCCGCCGCCTCGGCAGGATCGCGATGGGCTCCGCCGCGAGGCTCGGGAAGAATCTCGTCGATCAAACCCAGTTCGAGGGCACTCTGGGCGGTCAGCCGCAGCGCCGCCGAGGCTTGCGGGGCCTTTTCGGGGGCCCGCCATAGAATCGCCGCGCAGCCTTCGGGCGGAATCACCGAGTAAATCGCATGCTCCTGCATCAGAATCGAGTTTGCGACCGCAATCGCGAGCGCGCCGCCGCTGCCCCCTTCGCCAACCACCACCGAGATGGTGGGCACGCGCAGTTCGAACATCCGCAGCATCGAAGCCGCCAGAGCCTCCGAGATGCCGCGCGCCTCGCTCTCGACCCCCGGATCGGCGGCGGGCGTATCCACAAACGTGACGACGGGCAGGCCGAACCGATTCGCCATCTCAAACAGACGCATCGCCTTGCGGTAGCCCTCTGGCTTCGCCATTGCGAAGTTTCGATACTGGCGCTCCTGGATGTTTCGACCCTTCTGGTGGCCGACGACCATCACCGGACGCCCCTCAAACATCGCCGGTCCGCCGACAATCGCGTGATCGGCACCATACCGACGGTCGCCGTCGAGTTCGATAAAGTCGGTAAACAGCGCCTGCACGTAGTCCAGCGTGTACGGGCGCTTCTCCGCGCGCGCCACCAGCACCTTTTCCCACGGGCCAAGGCGGCTGTACATCACGTCGATGTAGTGATCGCGACGCCGCTCATACTCGGCGACCTTCGCCTCGATCTCGGCGCGCTCGGCTTCGGGCGCGATCTTGGAGCGCTCGACCAGCTTCGCCAGCGCGTCCTCAAGTTCGATGAGGGGCTTCTCCCACTCCTTCCAAGACTTGGCGGCCATTAGACCTTGCCTCCCACGGCTTCCCGTCGGCCCGGATAGACGGCCAGGGCCGCCTCGAGCACGTCCATGGCCTCTTCCAGCCGCTCCGCGCGCAGCACGTAGGCGATGCGGACTTCGTCGATGCCTGCGCCGGGGGTCGAGTAGAAACCGGTCGCCGGAGCGAGCATCACCGTCTTGCCGTTGTGGTTGAACGAGTCTAGCAACCACTGACAGAAACGGTCGGAGTCGTCGATGGGCAGCCGCACCGTGGCGTAGAACGCGCCGTTGATCTGCGGGACCTTAACACCGGGCATCGCGCGCAGCCTTCTGACTAAGGTATCGCGGCGGTGGCGGAACTCTTCGCGCACGTCGTGGAAATACGACGCCGGGGTGTCCAGCGCGCCGATGACGCCGATCTGCTCGAGGGTCGGCGGAGAGAGCCGAGCTTGGGCCATGCGCAAAGCCGCGTCCAAGATGTCCTTGTTTCGCGTCACGAGGAAGCCGACCCGCGCGCCGCAGAGCGAATACCGCTTGCTGACCGAGTCGATCATGATCGCTTGCTGTTCCAGCCCTTCGAGGGTGAGCACTGAGCGCACGGGCTCGTCGGTGTAGTTGAAATCGCGGTACACCTCGTCGCCGATGAGATAGAGGTTGTGCTTCAGGCAGAGGTCGCGCAGGGCCTCCATCTGGTCGCTGGTGTACACCGCGCCGGTGGGGTTGCCCGGATTGCACACGAGGATCGCCTTCGTCCGCGGAGTGATCGCGGCTTCGAAGGCTTCGATGCCCGGAAGTCGGAAGTCGTCGTCGAGATAGGTGCGCAGGGGCTGAACCTTGACCCCGGCGGCGGTTGCGAAGCCGATGTAGTTCGCGTAGAGCGGTTCGGGGATGATGACTTCGTCGCCTTCGCCAAGCACGCTGAGCAAGGCAAAGCTGAGCGCTTCGCTGCCCGCGGTGGTCACGATCACGTTCTCGGGGCCGACTTCGAGCCCGATGGAGCGGTAGTAGCCGGCGACCTTGGTCTTGAGTTCGGGAATGCCGTCGGACGGGCTGTATTCGAGCACGTCGAGCGGCGTTTCGCGGACCGCTCGCCAGAAGCCCTCGGGGCTGGGCACATCGGGCTGGCCGATGTTCAGGTGGAAGATCTCGACGCCGCGAGCCTTGGCAGCCGCGGCAAAAGGTGCGAGCTTCCGAATGGGCGACGGCGGCATGGCCTGGGCGCGCTTTGAGAGGCCGAGCATCCCTTTCAGTCTACACGGAATGTCGGTATCGACGAGGGAGAACGATGAACCCCTTGGTCCAATCAGCGGAGTTTCAGGTTCCTAATGTACAGCGCGTGCCCATTCCCCTTATCCTGCGACCATGCCAGCCGGGTGCCGTCGGGGCTTAGGGCGGCGGCGTAGATTCCCTCGAAATCGTCCTGGCCCTGCCAAGGCGGTAACGCCAGCGGGACCTGGCGACGCCCTCTCCTCAGATCGAACAGATCGATTTGGGACCTACTTGGAACCATGAGCCCGGCACCATTGAATCTCGCTTGATTCGACAAGAACAGCATTTCGTCTCTCTTGCCATAGGGCGTCAAGCCCTGGCGAGATGACAACCACAGCGCCGCCAAGGTCGCCCCCGTATCCGCGGTGAGACCGATCGCGGCGGTTCTCGTCTTCGGATCCCAGTCCAACTGATCTCTTTCGGTGTATTCGATGTAGTGGGGTCCTCGATGACGTCTCAGCAGCTGAACGCGAAGCGTTCTGGGATCGAAGCGGTAAAGCGCGATCGCACCCATGGACTTCTGCTCCTTGGCCAAGAACACCGTGCCCGAGGAATCCACCGCCGAGAAGGACATCGACCGCGGCAGGTCCCGCTTGCGTGAGCCGACTTGAACGTACTGGCGCTCGGTCCAGGCGTCGTCTTTGATGTGGGGCCGGATTCGCGCAACCTCATCGCCCACCCAAAAGGCGGTCTGACAGTCGCCCGGGATCTCCTTTGCCGTTCCCTTGACCAGATCGACGACGTGGATGCTCCACGTGTAGTTGCCAAAGACCAGTGCCTTGTCGCCTCGCTTGTTGTAACGAACCTGGCTGGGTGTCCGAGCCTGGTCGGGGTCGGCCATCGGCAGTTCGATCCGCTTCCCCCACGGCCACACATACACGGCATCATGGGTCGCATAGAGAAGTTGTCCTCCGGTCGGGTTCCACGACATCGCCTCGACGTGGCCGGGCAGCGGAACGTAAAGGTCTTGGGACGCGCTCGCTTTCCCAGCGAGAAGCGCAAGGGCGAGCCCGATGAACCACCATCTGCACTGCCTCATGCCTTCATTGTACGTATCTCGACCCCAGCGGGGTCAAAGATCTTAGCCCCGGGTCGACTCCGGGAGACCCGGGGACAGCGCCGAAACCACGACCCCAGCGGGGTCGCAGAGTCTCTCGCACCCCTTTAGGGTGCGGATCTGGTCGGGTCCAAACCCCGGGTCTTCGACCACGCGGCTAGGGAGGGCGAGGGCCAGACCGATGATTCACCAGTTGCGGCGTTTCACCGGCCAGGCATATCAAAGTGAAGGAATAGCTCCCGAACAGGGCAAACTGTCACTCATGAGAACGATCCGCATCCTCGTTCCGCTACTTCTTCTCGCTCTAACCTCACAAGCAGGCAGGACCCAAAGCAATGCGCGTTTTCCCCAGATGGGAGTCTTTGAAGCAGATTGGATCCACTACTACTATGGTTTCTATCGGGAGCGCTCTTTCGATGCCGAGACGAGAATCGTTTACATGTTCGCTGACAGAACCCAGGGATCCGAGCCGCCCTTTCATGTCATGCCCATAAGCAGCCTCCCTCATGCTCAAGAGGTGTTCGCCCTTCTCGAGGAGTATTTCGGACAGGGCAACATGTGGGAGCCGGAAGCAGATGCCCGAGCAAATACGTCTCTCGACGCCCTCGGACGTGGATTGGGAAGATTCCTACAGGCACTTAGCAAGCCGCCCCAAGATGAGGATCGCGCCCGGTGGAGGGGGCTTGCTGCGAAGACGTTTAGACGCGGAATGGACGAGGGTGTGGATGAAAGCCGGAGCAATCGCTTCGCGCGGTTGCTCTGCCACGTAGGCTTCATTTGGGCAAGCATCGACCGTGCAGAGCAATCAGCGACCCTTGAAACTCTCGAAGCACAGCTGGGGGTACAGGAACGGTGGATCGGGTTGCGCGCTAGAACGCTCGTAGCGAGTCGCCTGCGGTTGGCCGGAAGGATAGAAGATTCCAAGCAATGTGCTGCTCGTGGGCTGATTTTGTATCGAAAGCTATCAGACTTCTTTGGGTACTTGGATTTGCAGCGTCTACTGAACGGTGACCCGGTCCGCATGTAGCGCGCAATAGATCAGCGCGCAGGCGACGGTCGTGCCACGGGATTTCTCTAATGCCGGATCGCTCCACTTCCACGCTCCCACGCACGCGGCGAAGAGGGCGAAGGATAGTCCGACAAACCCAAGGCCGCCGCTTCATGGCTACATTGTAGCGGTTGCTCAGAAGCTGACAATCATAAAGTGGAGCCACAGCAGCGGCAAAGCCACAACACACAGCGCACCGGCGAACGCAAACAAGGCGTTCCTTCGCATGAAGGATGCGATGAGTATGGCTAGGCCAACAATCGCAAGTGCCATTGCCAATCGGGACGGGAAGTCCCAAACGGCCGCGTCTGAGAGACCGTAGCGGGCGAGCCAATGTGGCTGACTCCAGGGCCTGTCCCCGTGCGGTCCCCAGCCAGGGTCGATAACTTTCGAAACGAATAGACACTGGCCAACGAAGGCCGCAAGAGGAAGGGTGAAGATGAGGCCGAGGAGCGCTTTGGTCCGCCGCTTCATGACTTCATTGTACGGCAACCCTGGAGGGGCCCCAGAGATGAGCCCGGGGTCAACTCCGGGAGACCCCGGGACCAGCGCCGGAACCCACGACCCCAGCGGGGTCGCAGACTCTTGCACCCTCCAGGGTACGGATCTGGGTGGCGACCCACCCTCGGGTTTTCGACCACGCGGCCAACCTCTGCGATCCCATCGGGATCAAACGCACGCGGCGAGGATGGCGAGGGAGAGGGAGAGGGCGAGGGAGAGGGCGATGAACCACCACTTCCGCCGATTCATAGGGGGGTGCCCCCCGCATAGCTCATCCGAAACGAGTTTGCCCGCACGGTGTCTGCATTCGTTGCCTCTCGTGATATCCGGATGACCGTCTGGGCTCCCTTCGGAAGGGCCGGGTACGCCGAATCCGTAGTCGAGTTCACGTCCCACTTGTCTGCGGGGACAACCGACACGTTCCCGAACTTTAAGCGATCCTTGCTATCGACGGACGGCCTCCCCAACTCGCCGATTGCCCGCTTGCGGACTTCCGCAAATGAGCGACTGGACGTGTACGTCACCACCGGTCGGGGATTCCGGTAATCCCAGTCCTCGACGAAGTAGAGCTGGTCACCTTCCATGAACGCATACGGGGGTCTCTCGCTCCACTTCCACCAAAACATGCACGCTGCGAGGAGGGTTAGGGTTAGCCCCGCGATCCACCACCTGCGCTTCCTCATGCCTTCATTGTACGGCAACCCCATAGGGGTCGCAAACTCTTGCACCCTGCCAGGGTGCGGATCTGGGCGGGTCCAATCCCCGGGTCTTCGACCACGGGGCTAAGCTCTGCGATCCCTTGCGGGATCAAGCAACATCCCACATCCCACATCCCACATCCCGATTCCAAACTCCCCATCCCACACGCCCCATTCCTCCCCCCGAGTAGACTCCCTGCGTTGAGCGCCGATCTGCGCCCCCGATCGAACATCGCCCGCGTTTTCCGTTATCGCGACTTCCGCCTGCTGTGGTTTGGCGCGTTCTTCTCGTTCACGGGAAGTTGGATTCAGAATGTCGCGCAGGGCATGCTCGTGTACGAACTCACGGGCGACGAGGCCAAGCTGGCCCTCGTCACCTTCTGCGGCATGGCGCCGGCGGCGGTGCTTGGCCCCTTTGCGGGAACGCTCGCCGACACCTTCAACAAGCGCAATATCCTCGTCTCCACCCAGGCCTGCATGAGCGCTGGTGCCCTCTTTCTAGCTGCGGCTGCCTACTTCGGATTCATCGCCTACTGGCACATCCTGATGGTCGCGCTGACCTTCGGCGTGGTCGGCTGTTTCGAGATGCCGACCCGGCAGTCCATCCTCGGCAAGGTGGTGCCCCCCGAGGAGATTTCCGCGGCGGTGCCGCTCAATGCGCTTACGTTCAACGTTGCGCGGATCATCGGCCCGGGCATCGGCGCGATTCTCTACACGCAGGTGGGCCCGCAGATGTGTTACGCCATCAACGGCTTCAGCTACTTGGGGCTCATTTCGGCGGCGATGCTGATCCGAGCGGACCTCCGCCCGATCGCCCGCGAGCCACAGCCTATCCTCGATCTCATGCTCGAGGGCATGCGTTACACGTTCAAAGACATGCGGCTGCGCACGCTGTTCGTGATGGAAGGCATCGTTTCGGCGTTCGGCATCGCGTACTTGGCGCTGATGCCCGCCTTCGCGCGGCAGCTGGTCGAGCTTCAATACGGCGCGGCCTTCGCGACCCTCAGCAGCGAGCAGGTTCGCGAGGCCAGCTCCAAACTGGTCGGCGGCGCGATGACGTCGGTCGGTGTCGGGGCGATCCTCGGGCTGTTGATCACCACTGCGGTCGCGCACTTGCCGGGCAAGGCCCGTCTGATTCAGATCGCGATGAGTTCATTGGCGGTCGGGTTGCTGATCATCCCATTTGCCCGCACGCCGTGGGTCGCGTTCCCCTTGTTTGCGGTGCTCGGAGGCTCCTCGATCATCCAGTTCAACACCACGAACAGCCTCTTCCAGCTGCTCTCACCGGAGCGGCTGCGGGGTCGGGTCATCTCGATGCACGTTTGGGCCATTTCGGGCATCGGCCCCTTCGGCATGCTGCTCTTTGGTTGGATCGCGCGGGAGTCGAAGGGCGACCCGAGGTCGTCATTCCAGGGCGTGCCGCTGATCATGCTGCTAGGCGGTATCTGCGTGGCGGTGGGACTGATGTGGAGCTACCGAAACCGCCGACACCTCGAGGGGGTGCCATGATCTCCAGGGCTCGGGTTGGCTCGGGTTGGTTCGGTGCCGTTCGTCGCACGTTCGTAGCCGCGGGATGTACTCGTGCCCGCGCAGAACTGAACTCGCGCGTGGCTTCACGCCGGCACAATGCATCCGGCGGCTACAAATGCACCGAGGACGCTGAGATATGAGAAAGCCGATCTTCATCGACCGCGATGGCGTGCTGAACCGCGACATCACGCCGTATCTCGCCTACCTCGATCAGCTCGAGATCTTCCCCTACACCGTCGACTGCCTGGAGCGGCTGCACCACGCGGGGTTCGATATCTACATCGTCTCGAACCAACAAGGGGTCGCGCTCGGAATCACCACCCAGGAGGAGCTCGATCGGATTACGGAGGCTATCCAAGCGCCGCTGCGAGAGCGCGGGTTCGAGATTCGCAAGTTCTACTACTGCACCTGGCACGACCGCGACAAGCACCCGTGGCGGAAGCCGTCGCCGGGCATGATCCTCGCCGCGGGTGAGGAGTTCGGCTTCGACCCGGCCGGGGCGTTCATGATCGGCGACAAGTGGACGGACATCGAAGCCGGATCGCGGGCGGGCTGCCGACCCTTGCTGGTCCACACCGGGGTGACGGCACCGGACGCCGACGTGTCGGGGTGGAATTACGCGCCCGAGGCCGCCTTCCCGACGTTGGTGGAAGCCGTCGATTACGTGATCTCCCAAACTCCCCCTCTCCGCGAGTGATCGTCTCGCGGGGAGGGGTCGGGGGGTGGGGAGATGTGTTTTGCAGGGCACGAGACATCCCTGCCCCACGTGATCTTCCGCACGTCGCTAGTGCCGGCGCCATATCATCACTAGATTGGTTCCGCGAGGGCACAACACATCCCTCGCCCACAAACAGATGTGACGATGAACCCTAGGCGGCCAACAGCTCAAAGAACTCGTCCACCGACTCAGCGTGCTTCAGTACGTCAAATCGATCGAACTCGCCGTGGTTGTGGGCAATCTTCAGCCACTGCTTGAGTCTCATCAAGGCTCGCGGCTTGATCCGATCGCCGTACATCTCGGTGTACGCGAGGAGGGTCCGGAAGAGACGCTCCCAATCCGTGTCCAACGCCGATGCGGCCCAGGCGATGCCCAGTTCGCTCGCGATTTGATGCGGCAGCTCGGGATTCGCCAGCGCCCCGCGACCGATCATGAAGTGGATGCAGCCCGTTTCGTCCTGGCAGCGATGGAAGTCGTCGAGGGTCCACAGGTCGCCATTCGCGATGATCGGGATGTCTAGACTTTTTCGAACCTGGGCGATCGGCTCCCAGTAAACCGGGGGCTGATAGCTCTGCACCCGCGTCCGGGCGTGGATCGTGAGCCACGATGCCCCGCCTTCGGCGGCCATCGCCGCGTTTTCGTGGATTGCGTCGGTCGTATCCCAGCCAAGGCGCAGCTTCGCCGACACGGGAATCTCGGCAGGAACCGCCCCCCGCACCGCGGCTACGATGTCGCGAATCCGACATGGGTACCGAAGAAGTGAGGCACCGCCGTCGTTGCGGTTCACGGTCGGCGCAGGGCAGCCGAAGTTGATGTCGATCGCGGTCGCTCCCGCGCGGACCGCATTCGCCGCCGACACGGCCATGGGCTCGGGATCGCCGCCGAGGATCTGAACCTGGACCAGCAGTCCGGTCGGGGTGAGCCCGCCGTGGGCGAGTTCGGGAACCTCGCGCAGAAAAACCTTCTTCGGGAGCGGCTCACCGCTCACGCGAATGAACTCGGACACCGCGTAGGTGAACGCGCCGCCCAGCCCCTGAAGCGCCCGCATCGGGGCGTCAGTGATGCCGTCCATAGGAGCGAGGACGAGCGCGGGGCGACTAGCATCGAGCACTGGCTTAGATTGTGACGCGGTTCGCTGAGGCCCGCAGCATCACGGGTGAACTTCAATGAACATCCGGTCGACTTGGGTCTCCCAACCGCGCGAGCCATTGGATCCCAAGGCGCGAACCCAAACCCGCATCTTCATTTGGCCGCCCGACGCGTATCGGCTCGCGTTGGAAGTGATCGCGTGGACATACGTGGTGTCGATCATGCTCGTCGTCGTCGTCACGAGGTCGACCCAGACGTTGCTCACGTAATCGAAGCCTTGCACCTTCAGCACATTGGGACCCTGAGTTGCGTTCACCTCTGCCTTAAAGTGAAGCTCAGACGGCGCCGCCACGGGCGCTGGGAAAGCGCCTTCGATCACGATGTTAGGATCGAGGCGCGCGCCTGTGAAGTCCGGTCGAACACGGAGCCGAAGATCGTCGCTCGCCTGGAGTTCGAAGAGTCCACCCGCCACAATCCCACCCTTCAGCACGGCAAATGAGGCCGGACTGACGGTTCCTCGAACTTGCAGATTAACCGCGTTGGAGACCAGGGTACCGTTGGCCACGGTGATCGGAACGAAGGCGATCGTCTGGTTCGTCGAGTTCGCGATGGTAGCGGTGAGTTGCGTTGTGCTGACAAAGGTTGTCGGTTGGGCAACGCCGTTCCACCGGACGGTGGAAGTGCCGCTGACGAAGTTCGAACCGTTCACCGTGAGCGTGAAGTTGCCTTGATTAGCGACAACGTTGGTAGGGGCGATCGTTGTGATCGCCGGCGTCTGCTGGGCGTTGATCACTTTCAAAACGGCAATGCCTCGGCTGGCACAGCTCATCCAAAGCTCATAGCCTGAGGTGATGGGCCGGACCTCGAGATCGTAGATTGCCGCATGCGGGAGGCCGCCCCATTGCGGCTCGCCGCCCGAGGGAGCCGGGAACACGCCGATGTTCGTGCCGTCGAACCAAAACATGCCGCGCTGGGCAACGAGGTAGTCCGAGTCGTATTGCATCCAGACCTTGCCGTCGGGCGTCGCCGCGAGGGGCATGGCATACTCGCCGGGGAAGGGCCACCCTTGGCTCTCACGGTAAGTCGTGTACGCGCCAGTATTCATGTTCAGCTTGATGATCACGCTGTTGTCAGGAAGATTGACGGTGTAGGCACCGATCCACAGAATCCCGTTTTCTGCGACCGCGATGCCCTTGAACTGATCGCTCTGGGGGTCGAGCATCGGAAAGTCTTCAATGGTCCATGTCCGGGTCGTCAAGCCGTCCGTTCGGATAATGCTCGTCCAGCCCATGGCTACCACCGTCCCCGGTCGGCTAGGATCACTTCTTAGCTTGTCGCCAAGGATGTCGTTCGCGACTTGTACCCAGCCATTTCCAGATAGAAACTTCAGGTTGCCGTAGAAGGTCACCCACAGCCGGCCAAGTGAGTCCTCCACCATGTCATCGACCGAGGAGGTCCCCACGTTGAGGTTGGACCAACTGGTGCCGTCAAACCTATGCAGACCGTTGAACATCGGGTTGACGACCAACTCTCCGTTGGAAGGACGCTTGTACACCCGCTCGCTGTTGTCGGTCGGGAACGGCCAGTCGATACCGAGGCCGTAGTGGTGATTGTTGAAGCCCACCCAACGCTGGCCGTCGTACTTCACCATGCCGCCGTAACCGGGACCTGCGTTGGCGGTCGCGTACATCGTGCCGTCCGCTCCCAACGTGAGGTCGTTGTTGAACGAATCGAACTGACTCGTGTTCGTAATGCGATAGCGCTGCCACACCCCGCTCCCCGCATCTCGCCTCGCGGCTCCGCCAATGCCGCACACCCACACGTTTCCACTCGCATCTTGATCGATGTCGTAGTTCCACGACGTGTTCTGCCACCAGCCCAGCGAAATCCAGCTGGTGCCATCGAACCGATACGCCGTTCCCCCGCCATCGACGACGAGCGCCTGATTCGGAGCAATCGCCCGGAGCCCTTGAGCACTGTTGAAGGGAACATCGAACGGGGCATGGGGCACGTTCGCCCAGGTGCCATTGGGCCGACGAAGGTCCAAGCGGATCTCATTCATCGTCGCATCGGTCCACTTGTACATCCACGTATTGCCCGCCGAATCGGTCAGGTTGTTTCCGATGAGATGGCTCGGGTTGTCGTTGACCTTGGGAAGCACCGTCCAAGTCGAAGTCGAACTATCGAAGCGGGCAACTTCGGGACCGAGCATGGTCCAGACGTAGTAGCCGCTGCCGGGTTTGGGCTGGATGGCCAGCGGCCCCCCGCCGTACGACTCGAACACCAGCCATTGATTTGTGGCCGGCGTATATCTCGCGATCCCACCCGAACCCCAGACCGTGCTGTACGACGAGAACCACACCGTGCCGTCGGGCGCGACTTCGACCCCGCGATTCCAGCCACCGGGAATCAGCGAGTTGTCAGCTCCGAACCGCCGAAGCGAACTGGGGCCCGCGGACGGGTTGTAGAAGAGGCCGCCCGTACCGGTCGCCATCCACATGTTTCCGTTGGCATCGATATCGATGTCGGAAATCCGGGCGGTTCCTGTGTTCTCGGGGTGCCCGATGACGGGATAATCCACGTTCGAGAGGTTCTGCCACCGGTTCTCAGATTGGATGAACTTTGCGATTCCCCCTTCTTCAAACCCTGCGTCGTAGCCGCCAATCCACGGATTTCCATCGGGTGCGACCCAGAGCGTCTCGCAAATGTCGCCCTGAATGCCGGTGTTGCCGGGTCGATAGTAGCGCCAAGAGAACGTATCTTGGCCGAGACTGGATGCCACGAGACTGGCAATACAAGCGAACACAACAAGAGCTTTCATTGGACAGGCACTCCGGGATCAAGCAGCTGATCACTGAGGAATTGAGTGTAACCCGCCCCCCTTTGATACTAGCCATGGCCGGTGTCGTCATTTTTTGGGACATCGGGAAGAACTAGTAATCCCCCACCTAACAAGTGGAGAGTAAGAGTCCACCCCATCGCTGTTCGCTTCGCACACAGGCGTTCGCCTGCCAGGTAGCTGATGAACTACCCTCGCGAGAGCAAAGCAACCGCGCGCTCTTTCTGCTCCGCGTGACGAACGATCGGCGCTGGATAGTGGACCCCGATCTCACAGCCCGCGTCCATCTGGTTGAACATCGGCGCTTCGGATGGGCAGTGAATCCACTCGTTCTTCAGCGACGCCAGTTCCGGACACCAGCGGCGGATGAACACGCCGTCGGGATCGAACTTCTTGGATTGCAGCAACGGGTTGAAGATGCGGAAGTACGGCTGCGCGTCGACGCCCGTCGAGGCCGCCCACTGCCAGCCGCCATTGTTGCTGGCGAGCTCGAAATCAAGGAGCTTCTGCGCGAAGTACGCCTCGCCGAGCCGCCAGTCGAGGAGCAAGTCCTTGGTAAGGAACGACGCCACCACCATGCGGAGGCGATTGTGCATCCACCCCGTCGCGTTCAGGCAGCGCATGGCGGCATCGACGATCGGGTAGCCGGTGCGGCCCTCCTTCCAAGCGTCGAAGTGCGCGGGATCGCCCGGCCACTCCAACTCGCGATAGGCGGGCTGGAAGGTGGACTCGACCACGTGCGGGAACTGCCCAAGGATCATCGAATAGAACTCGCGCCAGATGAGTTCGCTCAGCCACTTCTGCGAATGCGGCAACCTCGCCACCGCTTCGCGCACGCACTCGCGGATCGAGAGCGTGCCAAATCGGAGATGCACGCTCAGGCCCGACGTGGCCTCAAGCGCGGGGAAATCGCGCAGGGTGGCATACGACTCGATCGCGGGCAGGAAATGCCGGAACTGGCGCTTCGCCCCCGACTCGCCCGGCTGAACCCAAAGGTCGTTCTCGACGAATCCGATGTCGACCCAATCCCACGGCTCGCTCAGACCTTCGATTTGTTCGGCTGGAACCAGCTTGGTAAGATCGACCGCCCGCTCAGCCGCCATCTCCGGCTGATACCGCGCCAACCATGCCTTGCTGTAGGGGGTGAACACGCGGAACGGCTCGCCGGTCTGGTTGAACAGCTCGTCGGCACCCTGAATCACGTGGTCCAACGGCTGTTCGAAGCGGATGCCGTCGCGGCTCAGCAGGCAGCCCGCGTCGGCATCGCGCTCGATCGCGTACGGCTCAAAATCCCGCCCGGCGTAGACCGTATCCGCGCCGAGCTGTCGGGCGACTTCGGGCACGATGACCAGCGGATCGCCGATGCGCACAATCAGTCGCGAGCCAGCCCGGCGAAGTCCCTCATCGACCTCGACCAGCGACTTGCGGATGAAGCTCACCCGCCGATCGTCGGGTTCCAACGAGTCGAGAATGTTCGTTTCGAAGACGAACAGCACCGCGGTCTGATCGGCGGATGCGGTGGCCTCGGACAGCACCGCGTGATCCGACAACCGTAGGTCGCGGCGGATCCAAGCCAGTGCCATTTTCGCAGCCATAACGGGAAACTACGAGACCCTGCCAAAGAAGATTTCGGATTCCGCTAAACTGGCGCCATGAGCATCACGCGTCGCGAACTCATTGCCACCGCAGCGGGGCTCACCGCCGCGCCCGTCGTCAAGAACTTCCCCCACATTTGGGTTCCCCAGTCGTCGATCAAGCCGGTCGTGATTGCCTCCGGCAACGGCAACACGGTCAAGCACGATACCAACGAGACGTGCGTGCAACGCGCCTTTCGGATGATGACCGGCGGCACCGACGTGCTGGATGCGCTGGTCGCGGGAGTGAACATCGTCGAGCTCGATCCCGCGGACACCTCGGTCGGCTACGGCGGATTGCCGAACGCCGAGGGCGTGGTCCAGCTCGACAGCTGCCTCATGCACGGCCGCAAGAAGTGGGCGGGCGGGGTCGCGTGTCTCGAGGGCGTGCGGACGCCGAGTTTGGTTGCTCGCGCAGTGATGCAGCACACCGACCACCACTTGCTGGTTGGCCCCGGAGCGCGGGAGTTCGCCCGACGCATGGGTTTCACCATCGAATCCGACTTGAATACGGATGCTTCCCGCCGAGCGTGGCTGGAGTGGATGCGACGCACCGATCCTGGCCATTATCTGGACCCCGCCAAGCGCGACGGCGATGCGGCCGCGCTCTCGATGATCGAGGACGGCTGGATTGACCCCGAGCACTACTACGGCACGATCAACTGCAACGGAATCAACGACAAGGGCGACGTAGCCGGGGTGACGACGACCAGCGGCCTCGCCTTCAAGATTCCCGGCCGCGTAGGTGATTCGCCGATCTTGGGCGCTGGGCTATATGTTGATCAAGCCGTAGGCGCAGCGGGTTCGACCGGGCGCGGCGAAGCCAACCTGTACAACCTGAGTTCTTACCTAATCGTCGAGGAACTGCGGCGCGGTGCGCATCCCAAGGATGCGGGCATCGCGGCTCTGAAGCGGGTCGCCGCCAACACCGAAAAGCGGCTGCAGCTTGAGTCGGGGCGTCCAGCGTTCAACCTGCAGTTCTATGTGCTGGATGCGAAGGGCCGCCACGCGGGCGTGGTGATGTTTGGTGGCGGCCGCTACGCGGTGTGCGACGAGGCCGGACCTCGGCACGAAGACCTCGTGGTCGCATTCTGATTCCGAGCCCCCTCCTTTCACTCCGGTGAGAGGAGGGGGTTGGGGGTGGAGAGCAAGACTGTTTAACGCGAAGTACGAACCACCCTCGCGCCTCGTGGATGTCCGTGATCGGTGCAAGGCACTCGACACTCTACACTCGGTATGCGCCCCCTCGGATGGTATACTCCGCGAGCCGTGTTGGTCTTCTACAACATCCTGTTTGGTCTTGCCGTCGCCGTGGCGGTGCTGTTCGCGTTGCTCGTGTTCGCCACGGGTAAGGGCGACGCCATGTCGGGCGGTGGAAGCATCCGCACGTCGTTCAAGGGAAAAGCCAGCATCGACGACCTGATCTCGCGGATGACGCTGGGCTTGGGCATCGGCTTCATGGTGCTCACCATCATCCTCGACGTCGTTGGCAACAACTTGCCCTCCTAAGTCCGCTTGAACCTGACGCGGGTACAACCTTAGGGTGATTCGGCACGATCTCACCCAGCGGCTCCAGCATGCCATCGACGCGCTCGTCAGCGAGGGGCGTCTGCCATCGGGCCTGCCTCGCGCCGAGATCGCCGACCCCCGCGACCCTGCCCACGGCGACTTCGCCACCAACTTTGCGCTCGTGGCCTCGAAGCCCGCGGGCAAGAACCCCCGCGAACTCGCCGAGATGGTCCGCGAGGCGGTTACCGATGCGTCGGTCTTTGAGTCGATCGACGTCGCCGGACCCGGGTTTATCAACTTCCGCCTGACACCGGGCTACATCGCGGGCTGGCTGACTCCGCTGCTCGCCGAGGGTGAGCAACTCGCCCATGCGGCTGGCCGCGACAACCCGAGTCCAAAGCGAATCAACGTCGAGTTTGTTTCGGTGAACCCGAACGGGCCGATCACGATCGGCTCGGGGCGAGGTGCCGCGTTCGGTTCGACGCTGTGCAGCGTGCTCGAGGCGGCGGGCAACACCGTCCACCGCGAGTACTACATCAACGACGGCGTGAACAGCGAGCAGATGCGACTGTTCGCGGAGAGCGTGAAAGCGCTTGTCGAAGGACGCCCGGTGCCAGACAACGGCTACAAAGGCGACTATGTTCAAGAAGTCGCGAGCAGTTTGACCACCGCGGGCGGAGAGACCGTCGACTGGTTCCAGCAGCAGAGCCAAGCGCTCATGCTGAAGCGGCAGCACACGGACCTCTCCGTATTCGCCACCGAGTTCGACACCTGGTTCTCCGAGCAGTCGCTCCACGACCGGGGCATCGTCGCCCAGGACATCGATGAACTCGCGGCGAAGGGTGCCGCCGATACGCGGCCGATCCGCAACAAGCTCAAGCTCGGTAAGGGCAGCGTGCTCGAGGATGTCGAGATCGAGACGCAAGCGGGCGCGACTGAGGATGACGGGGAGTTGACCCCACCCCCCAGCCCCCTCCCCGCAAGCGGAGAGGGGGAGAACGCGACCCTCTGGCTCCGATCAACCAAGTTCGGCGATGACCAAGACCGCGTCCTCAAGCGCCAAGACGGGCGGCTCACCTACATCGCCAGCGACGTCGCTTATCACAAGGACAAGTTCAACCGGCCGGCAGACGCGGAAAAGCTGATCACGATCCTCGGGCCCGACCATCACGGCTACATCGGGCGGTTGCATGCCGTTGTCGCGGCTCTGGAAATGGCCCCGAGCAACAACTCGGACGCCGCTCCGCTGACCGAGCTCGAAGCCAAGCTCTACGACTCCCCTGCTGACCGAGACGCATGCCAAGCTGCGCTCGCCCGGTCGAAAGAGAAGCTCGAAGTCGTCATTTTCCAACTCGTGCGCTTCATGAAGGAGGGCAAGCCCGCTCCGATGCGGAAGCGCGACGGAAACATCTACGCGATCATCGATCTCGTCGACGAGATCGGGCGGACCGTGAAACCCAACGCCAGCAAGGCCGAGCAGCAGGAAGTCGGCAAAGATGTCGCGCGCTTCTTCTACTTGATGCGCTCGCACGATACGACCTTCGACTTCGACCTCGACCTCGCCGAGCGACAGAGCGACGAGAACCCGGTGTTCTATGTGCAGTACGCCCATGCCCGCATCTGCAGCGTCATCGCCAAGGCCGCCGAGGCCGGCCTCACCGCCGAGTCGAATCCGAGCCTAATCGATCACCCGAAGGAGCTCGCGCTGATCAAGATGATCGCCGACCTCCCCTACGAGGTCAGCCGAGCCGCCGAGGACTACGGCGTGCACCGCCTTGCGACCTACGCCATTGACCTGGCCAGGGCGTATCACCACTTCTACGATGCCTGTCGCGTGATCCAGCCGGAGCATCCTGAGCTCAGCCGCGCCCGCATCTCACTGTGCGTGGCCACCCGAAATGCGCTGCGATCGGTGTTCAGCCTGCTCGGCATCAGCGCACCCGAACGCATGGATCGGGAAACAAATTAAAAAAACTCGAAAAAGTGCTTGGGAGCCCCTAATGAACTCTTGAGGGGGTGCCGATACATAACCAACGGCAGGCAAAACCTGTCTCGACAGAAAAAGGCAAGACGAGGGTGACCTCGATCACGCAAAGCCTAGGATCTCAAAGCTGCTGGAGCGGAGGAGAGATAGCCGGGACGCCTGTCTGATAGATCGAATCAACGAGCATCCGTAAGCCGTCTGAGGGTCAGGTCAACTCGATCCAAGCGGAACACGGAAGGAGTTCTCAAGATGCAGATATCAGACGCACAAGTGAAAATGGTTAGGGAGCTGCTGGTTCAGCGCGGACTCATCCGTGAGATCCAAGATATGGACCTGAATCCGGCAAGCTATCCTCGACCCGAAGACGCCGAACTCGTTCGGCAAGTCGTTCAGGAAGTCCTGAACATGCCCGATCGCGAAGATCGCATCGCCGAACTGAAGGCGCGCGTCGACGCGGGCACCTACAATCCCTCGGGCGATGACATCGCGGACGCGATGATCCGCCGCGCGATCGCCGATCGCATGGGTTAAGAATCGGCTCAACGGTGGGCGTGAGGGGTACCCTCATGCCCATGCGTTGGTTGCGTTCCCTGCTCGTCACCGCCGTGCTCGCGGTGGGCGTGGCATGCATTCCCCAAACTCGATCCGACTCCGCCCGGTTCGCCACCTACAACATCCAGTGGCTGAGCGAAGACGCGCATCCCGATCGGGTCAACCGCCTTAAGAACATCTTCCGCAGCGTCAACGCCGACGTCATTGGTCTGCAGGAGATCTCGAGCCGCAAGGCGCTCGAACAGTTCTTCGATAGCAACTACACTATCGCGATCATGGACGAAGTCGACGAGGACCAAGAGGTCGCGCTCGTCGTCCGTAAGCCGTACCGCGTCGAATCCTACACCACGCTGTTTCGCGGCAAGGAACTCGACTTCCCCTTCCCCGGCAAGCGCGACGTGCTGTGGGCGGTGGTCGTGGGGCCGACCGGCGAGAAGTTCTCCGTGTACGTGCTCCACAACAAGAGCCGGGGCGGCGGACGCATGAACACCGATCCGCAACGCCAGATGGCGATGGGAATGCTCGCCGCGTGGATCGCCCAGCGTCCGAAGGAGCACCACGTCGTCCTCGGCGACTTGAACGACGCCCCCGATGACGTCAGCGTCAACATCCTCGAAACCGGCAACCTCGCCGTTGAGGGAGGACGCGTCTCGAGCAGCAAGCCGCTCATGGTCAACCTGATGGAGCCGCTGTACGATAAGGACTACGTCACGCTCGGCCTGAACAAGGTCTACCAGGGTCAGCCGCTGGAGCCGATCATGAACCGCGCGAAGTCGGAGAACGAGCGATTCCGGGGCAAGGAGTATCGCTTCCCAGACGACGTGCTCACCGAGGGCGTGCTGTTCGACCAGATTCTCGTGAGCCCAGGACTCGCCCCGCGCGCGGCTACGCCCATGATCTTCTCCGGAAAGGATGCCCTTGAAGGCACCACCGGCCGAACGTCCAAGAACGCCGAGGGGCGAGCCGTCTACACCGAGAAGGGCACCGGGGCCTCCGACCATCTGCCGGTCTTCGTGGACATCCGAGGCTAAGCGTGGAGTGCCGACTCGTCGATCACGGCACGCCAGAATACGAGGCCACGGTCTCGCTGCGCTACGAAGTGCTGCGCAAGCCGCTGGGGCTGGACTTCACCCCCGAGCAACTGGCGGCGGAAGTGACGGACTTGCATTGTGCCTTGTGGGAGTTCGGAATTCCTGAGCCGCTCGCGTGCCTCGTGCTCACCCCACTGTCCGAGGGTGAGATCAAGATGCGGCAGGTCGCGGTGCGGCCGGACCATCAAGGGCAGGGGCTCGGCCGCATCCTCGTCGAGTTCAGCGAAACCACCGCCCGAGCCCGCGGCTTCACCCGCATGGTGCTGAACGCCCGCGATACCGCGGTCGACTTCTACCTTCGCCTCGGCTATACGATCGAAGGGGAACCGTTCACCGAAGTGACGATTCCCCACCGACGTATGGCCAAGTCGCTCTAGCCGCCGATCCGGGTTCGGTTGAGCGGCTGCTTCGGCTTGGCCCGTGGGTTCTTGCGCAGGTCTTCGAGCAGGTAGCTGATGCCCGCGTCGAGCTGCGGGTCCTTCCCCGACACGAAGGCGTTGGGGTTGCTCGGCACATCGATGTCGGGCGATACGCCCTCGCCTTCGATAACCCAGCCGTCTTCGGGGGTCCACATGCCGTAGTTCGGCACGCTGACCACACCGCCATCCAGCAACGGCCAGCCCGGCGAGGAGCCAACTTCCCCACCCATCGTACGGCGCCCGATTACCGGCCCCAGCTTCAGATCGCGGAATCGGTGAGGAAACTCCTCGCCGCACGAGATGTTGAACTCGTTCTGCAAGCACACCATCGGCCCCTCGAAGTAGTCGCCTTGGCGAGTCCACGATAGAGAGCTATCGCGCATGTTGAAGAACCCGGTGAGCCGCGACGCCAGAATCTGGTTGATTACGCTCTGGACGTTGCCGCCGTTGTTGAACCGGGTGTCGACCACGATGCCTTCCTTGTCCCGCTGGCCGAAGTACTGCTTGACAAAGTCGTTCATGTCTTGCGTGGTCATCGCCGCCAAGTGAACGTAGCCCAGTCGCCCGCCGCTTGCCTTCTCGACATAGCGACGATTGCTTTCGACCCAATCCAGGTAGCGAAGGCGCGTTTCGGAGGGGATCGGACGGACGTAGAGCGTGGTTGCCCCCTCCCTCGTCGGCTTGTTGTTCACCACCACCGACACCACTTGGCCGGCACGGCCCTGCAGACCGAGGTAAGGATCGGTGCCCACCTTCGCCGGCACGCCCGCGATCTCGAGCACGATCATGCCCTCTTTCACGTTCTTGCCCACGCCCACCAGCGGCGAGCGCTCAGAGGCGCGGAAGCCATCGCCACGGAGAATCTTGCTGAGGCGGTAGTAGCCGCTGGGATCGGCTTCGAGGTCGACGCCGAGATGCGCACCCGGAACTCGACGCTTGTTATCGATCAAATCTCCGGGCGCGAGATATTGGTGCGAAGAGCCGAGCTCGGACTGCATCCAGCGGAGGAGTTCGTCCAGTTCGTCCCGCGAGCGGACCGAAGGCAGGTAGGCCGCGTACTTCTTCGCGATCGCCGGCCAATCGACTCCGTGCATGTTCGGCACATAGAAGTAGTCGCGAAGCAGCCGCCAGGAGTCGTAGAACATCTGCCGCCACTCGGCCTTGGGATCCACGCTGAGGCGCAGTCCCAAGGAGGTGACGGCCTTGCGATCATCGCCCGTCACCCCGATCACGGTGAACGCCGTCGCGCCGGGCACCAGCAACTTGGTCTGATCGGCCGACAGCTCGAACCCCGCGCCTTCGATAACCGCGCCGGTCTGCTTGGTCGCGATATCGAAGAACTGAATGGTCGGTGCTCCTCCCGTGGGGGCGCTGGCCGCAAGCACCCGGTTGCCCACCATGTCGACCTTGCTGTAGACCGAGGGTGGCAGCGGCAGTTCGATACGCCGATCCCAGATGCCCTCAAGGTCCACCTTCATCGGCTGCGGCTTCTCGTCCGGCTTCTTGGCCGGAGCGGTCGGGGTGCCTTCGTCGGTGTTCTTAGGCGCGAAGGGATCCTC
This sequence comes from Methanoregulaceae archaeon, assembly GCA_020850325.1. Taxonomy (GTDB): domain Bacteria; phylum Armatimonadota; class Fimbriimonadia; order Fimbriimonadales; family Fimbriimonadaceae; genus JANJUB01. Next base: position 34,957 of record JADZEW010000031.1, on the reverse strand, counting down.
GGTCTCCGCGGCAAGCGAGACCAAGGTGACGATGCCGGTCGGAGCCAGATTCATCTGATTAAGCACCGGATCCCAGTCGGCGGACATCCGTCGGCTTGCGACGAAGACTAGCCACTTTCCATCGCTGCTGAAGGCGGGGGTCGAATCGCTTCCCCGCCCGTCGCTGACGGCGGTGGTTTTCCCGGTCTCGATCTCGTACAGCTGGACCACGTTGTGCAAAGTGACGGGCGCGACCTGGGAGTAGGTGATCCACTTGGAGTCGGGCGAGAAAACGAACGGCACGCCGAACCACGTCATCGGCACGTTCGCGACCACCTTGTCCTCCCCTGACTCGACACTGACAATACGCAGGTTCATCTTTGAGTCGGTGAGCGCGATCCACTTGCCGTCCGGCGAAAAGCGCGGCGCGAGGAGCTGCCGCCCGCTGTCCTTGGTGAGCTGCTTCTCGCCGCTGCCGTCGCTCTTGGCGACATACAGCTGAAACTCGCCGCTGGCGTCGCTGAAGTAGGCGATCGACTTGCCATCGGGCGAACTGACCGGGTTCCGGAATCGAACGCCCGGCTTCGACTTCCACACGTACGCCGCGCCTTCGCCAGCGGGCAGGGAGACGATCTGTCCCCGCGACTCCACCCAGACGCGCTTGCCGGTGGGCGAGATCGAGGCACCCTGCACGAAGCCGTCCATCGGAACCGTACGCGGGCGGGCGTGGATTTCGTCACTCGCCATCTGGAAGCTGATCGGGGTTGCCTTGCGGGTCGCAGGGTCGAAGACCTCAGCTCCCACGCCCCGCTCGAAGATCAGCCTCTTACCGTCGGTGTCCATCTCGCGAATCTCGGTATCACTCGGCGGAAGCTCGGCGCGAACCTCGCCCCCCGCCGCGGGCACCGACATCAGCGTGAACTTGCCCTTGGTTTCATTCACGAAGTAGATGCGATCGCCGCACCAGGCCGGAAACTCGTTGGTACCGGGCGTGTTGGTGATCTGCCGGAACTGCGTCGGGCCGGGCTCGCGCACCCAAATCTGGTTCTGCATGCCGCCATCGTAGTGGAACCACGCGCTGTACCAGCGGTTGAACCGCGTGAACGCATACCGCTGGCCGTCCGGAGCGAACGTCATGTGCGACACAAACTCGAGCGGGAACGGCTTGGGCACGCCCCCGGTTACCGGCACGGAGGCCATCTGGTAGTTGGTGGGCACGTTTGTGGTGCGGAAGATGACGTTCTTGCCGTCGGCGCTCCAGTCGGTGACCGCTCGGAAACCTTCGGCGTAGGTGAGCCGCCGAGGAATGCCGCCGCTCGTGGGCATCACATAGGCCTGGCGCGAGTCGTACTCACCTTCGAACGCGAGGCTCTTGCCATCGGGCGAGAAGCTGGCGTTGCGCTCGGCCCCGGGGTCGCTGGTGAGCCGCTTGGCGGTCCGGGTTTCAAGATCGCCGATCCAGATATCGCCTTCCGAGGTGAAGGCCACGTGGCTTCCGTGGAGGTCAGGATAGCGGATGAACGACGGCGCGGCCTGAGGTGCGGCCAGATCGATGCCCAACGCGAGGGACAGCATGGTCGGATGATACCGAGCCAGGGGCCACACCGTTCAATAGGAGAGCTCCGCTGTGTCGAGCCAATGTTGACGGCGCGGACCGAGAAGCGCATCTCCAACCCAACACCCCAACATGCCAACACGCCAAGCAATCTCCGAAGTCAGTAGACTTTCCCTGTGCTGGATCTCTTGATTCACGGCGGCAAGATCGTGACTCCCGATGGGGTTGCGCGGGGGGATATTGGGATTCGCGACGGCCAAATCGTCGCGGTCGGCGAGGTGAACGACCCGGCGAGCGAGACGCTCGACGCGACCGGACTCCATATCTTTCCCGGCGTGATCGATACCCAGGTCCACTTCCGCGAGCCGGGGATGGAGCACAAAGAGGACATCGAGTCGGGCACGCGGGCCGCGCTTCATGGCGGGGTCACCACCATCTTCGAGATGCCGAACACGAACCCGGCGACGACCACCGCCGAAGCCCTGCAGGACAAGCTCAACCGTGCCGCAGGGCGAGCCTGGGTTGATTACGCATTCTTTGTTGGCGCGGCTACCGACAACATCGACCAACTTGCCGAACTTGAGGTTCTGCCCGGAACCCCGGGCGTCAAGATCTTCGTCGGCAGTTCGACCGGGTCTTTGCTCGTTCCCGATGACGATCACATCCGCCGCGTCTTTGAAGCCACCCGCTACCGCACGCCGATCCACAGCGAAGACCACCCGCGACTCGAGGAGCGCAAGGCGCTGATCTCCGAGCACCCGACCGCCCACGAGCATCCGTTCCTGCGCGATGTGGAATGCGCCCGACTGGCCACCGAGCGAGTCCTCAAGCTCTCCGCCGAAACTGGCCACCCGATCCACATCCTCCACCTCTCCACCGCCGACGAACTCCCCCTTATCGCCGCCGCGAAGCGGGAAGGGGTCGATGTCACCACCGAGATCACCCCCCAGCACCTGTGGTTCTCCGCACCGGATTGTTACGATCGGCTGGGCACCTACGCCCAAATGAACCCACCCCTTCGTTCGAACTACCACCGGCTGGAGCTGATGCAGGCGCTCGGACACGGATTCTTCGATGTGATCGGAAGCGACCACGCCCCCCACACCCGAGAAGAGAAGGATCATCCGTATCCCAAGTCGCCGAGCGGGATGCCGGGCGTGCAGACGCTGCTCCCGGTGATGATCACAATCGCCCTGCGCGATAAGGTGATCGACCTCCCGACCATCGCCAAGATGACCTCGATGCGTCCGGCTCAGATCTACGGGATTCGAGATAAAGGATTGATCGCGCCCGGCTACGACGCCGACCTCGCGATCGTTGATCTTGATCACGATTGGGTGGTCGAGGCGTCGTGGCTGCAATCGAAGTGCGGGTGGAGCCCTTACACCGGCGAGACGCTGAAGGGCAAGCCCGTCCACACGATCTTGCGTGGACGAGTTGCCCTTCGAGACGGCGAGCGACAGGGGGCCGCTTCAGGCCAGGTGGTAGAGTTCGATCGTGGACCTGTCTCTGCTGTTTGATTACGACCTCTGGGCGACGCGCCGATGGCTGAGCGCGATCGCGGGCCTTCGCGACCTCGCCCGCGCCCACGAGATTCTCGAACACATGCTGATGGCTCAGCGATCGTGGCTGAACCGGCTCGGCGTCGAAGTCCCACCCCAAGAAGGCGATGTACAGCTCGGAGTGCTGTTCACGACACTCAGTGGTCTCTGGAAGTACGTGGTCGAAGAAGGCGACTTGGACGGGGTCGTCGAGTATCAGAACTCCGAAGGCACCCGGTTTCGAAACACCGTTCGCGAGATCGCGATGCATGTCGTCAATCACGGCACGTACCACCGCGGCCAACTGCGGGGCTTGGCCGAGTCCGAGGGGTTTGAAGGCTTCCCGGACACCGACCTCATCTTCTTCCTGCGTGAGCCGATCGAATGAACCTGTTTGTTACCGGTTACGGTCCTTTCCTGAACGTCACGGAGAATCCATCCGGGCTCATCGCCGCGCGACTCGGGTTGCCGTATCGCGTTATCGACGTCACGTTCTCTGCCGCTGATGCGTTCCTCGATGAGTTCGCAGCGATGGACCATGATGCGCTGCTCATGATCGGCGTAGCGGGCATCGCCGGACGGATGCGGATCGAGACCGTTGCCCGAAACCACATCGGACCCACGCCGGATGTGGCGGACGTGGTCATGGGACCGGGGCCGGTTCATGCTGACTCGCCCGCTCACCTCCATTCGTCCTTGTGGGCTGGCTTCGAGCAATGGGTGGATGGACCCGATTTCGAGCCCAGCGTGGACACGGGCTCCTATCTGTGCAACTACTTGTCGTTTGAAGCCGCGCGGAGGTTCCCCGATCGCCGGACCGGCTTTTTGCACGTGCCTCTCCCCCGCCCCGGGTTCGGGGTGGAGGAGATGGCGGATGCGATTCGGCGATGTATTCTCGGCCCGCTGCTGGCGCGCTAGACCTCGTCCTCGAGCTTGATGCCACGTCGCCGCGAGAACGAGCGCGACACGTCGTCGAAGATCGTGTAGGAACACGGGATAACCACAAGCGTAAGGATCGTCGAGAGCGAGATTCCGCCGATGATCGTGATACCGATGGTCTCGCGGAACTCGGAACCTCGTCCAATCGCCAACGCGACCGGCAAGACGCCGAGGATCAGCGCGAGCGTGGTCATCATAATCGGACGCAACCGGGTGGGTCCGGCTTCGAGGATCGCCTCTCGGCGGCTCTTACCCCGTGCCCGAAGCGTGTTCGTGTAGTCCACCAGCAGAATCGCGTTCTTACCCACCAAGCCGACCAGTGTAATGATGCCGATGAAGCCGACGATGTTCAGCGTTTTGTCGCTGATCATGAGCGCGAGCAGGGCACCGACCATCGCCTGAGGCTGGGCGAGCTGGATGATGAACGGATAAAGCAGGTTGTCGTAGAGCGAGGCCAGCAGCATATAGACCAGCAACAAGCCGATGCCGAGCGCCCCGAACAGGTAGCCGCCTTCTCGCGCCTGGACGTCGGCCTGGCCGAGCGGCTTGATCTTGACTCCCTCCGGAACCAGGTTCTCTTTCTCCAGCCAGTCGTCGATCTGATTCTGCACGTTGCCGGCGGAGTAACCGGGAAGCAAGTCGGCGGTGAGACGGACCTCGTCGGCGCGGTCGCGCCGGTCGAGCTTGTCGACCCCAATGCCGGGGACGATCTCCGCGACCTCGGAGAGGAAGATCGGATTGCCTTGATAGAACGACACGGGCAGCTTGCCGACGATGTCAGGGTTATCGCGATCCACGTAATCCATCATCACGCGGATGTCGTACTCGCGGCCGGCGACGCGATACTTGGTGTCGTCGTTGCCTTCGTAGAGGATGCGCATCGTGTTCGCGACATCCGCGACGGTCAGGTTGGCATCCGCGAGGCGGGTGCGATCAGGCAAGGCCCGGAGTTCCGGCTTGCCCGGCTTCGAGGAGATGTCGGGGTTGATGACGCCCTCGATGGCACCATTCTCGAGTCCACGGCGGATGGCATCAACCGTCCGCACCAACACTTCGCGGTTGTCGCCGCCGAACGACATTTGGATGGGAGCACCAAAACCTACGCCCCCCGCCGAGGAGACGGTGACCCTCGCTCCAGCGACGCGGCCCAGTTGCTCGGTCAGCTCCGCGGCAATGTCCGTATCCTTCTTTGTCCGCATGACTCCGTGGTTCTGCCACGGCAGGAACGCCTTCTTATCGCGCAGGGCGACGATGACCGACGCGCGGTTCGAGCCGGAGGTTGTTCCGCCAAATCCGCCTGCGCCCACCGTGCCGACATTGGCGAGCACCGACTTCGTGTCTGGGTGCTTCGTGACGATTCCCTCCACGTACTCGACCACCCGCTGCGTGGCCGCCAAACTTGAGCCAGGCGGCAGTTCGATGTCGACGTTGACGCGTCCGTTATCGCTGGGCGGGAAGAACGCGAACTTGAAGACCGCCTCTTGCTTCCATTGCGCCCAGGCTCCGCCGAGCCCGGCAGAAGCCGGGAAGATCAGGCCAAACAGCAATCCGTAGAGAATGAACTGGGGCTTTCGATAGCCTCGGAAGAGGTTCACCACAAACACGATGAACCCGATCGCCAGCGAGACTGCGACGAGCGGGATGCCCGCTTGCACGGCGGCCCCAACACCCGCCTCACCGGCTCCCGCGAAGGTGCCGACGATGACCATGATGATCGCGACCAGAGCGAGATTCCCGGTGATGAACACGAACCATCGGTGATCGAGTGCCCACGCGAGCGTCCGACGATACGCGCCGGTGAACGCGTCGAAGCGCCTCTCGAACCAACCGGCGAAGCCGCGCTCGAAGTGCTCCATGTCTTCACCGGCGCGGTACCACCGAGCCGCCAGCATCGGCGTGATGGTGAACGAAACGAACAGCGACACCAAGACCGCAATCGCAAAGCCGATGCCGAGCGGGCGGAAGAACTGGCCCAGGATGCCGCCCATGAAGCCGATCGGCAAGAAGACGACGACGTCCGCGAGGGTGATGGCGATGGCCGCGAGTCCGATTTCCGCGCGGCCGTTGAGCGCCGCGTCGCGGGGGTCTTCGCCCATCCGAAGGTGCCGATAGATGTTCTCCAGAACGACGATCGCGTCGTCGACCAACACGCCGATCGCAAGGGACAACGCGAGCATCGACAGGTTGTTGATCGTGAACCCGAGCATCTTCATCGCGATGAAGGTCGCGAAGATACAAACCGGAATCGCGATCGACACGATGATCGTGCCCCTCAGGTTGTGGAGGAAGATGTAGACAATCGCCGAAACGAGGAAGATGCCGAAGATCAGGGTGAAGTTGAGGTCGCTGACCGACTCCTGGATGATCACGGCTTGATTCGTCGTGACGACGAGCTGAACACCGTACTGATCGAGAATCTGCTCGATGAGCGAGAGGGTTTGGCCCGACTCCTTCTTGGCCGCGACCGACTCGGCGGTGACGATCGGCGCTTCGACGCTGCCGAACATCCGCTTGGCGATCTCGACGGCGTTGCCTTCACGCGCCTTCTGCACGATCATGACGACCGCGTCGGAGCCATTCAGGCGCGAATACTGGGTGCGCTCCCGAGAGGTATCGACGATGTCGGCGATCTGGTTGAGCTTGACCAGCTTGCCCTTCGCCATCGGATTGTCGGGGTCGGAGATGCTGAGGACGGTCTCGCCGATCTCCTCGATCGACGTGTACTCGCCCAAAACGCGGACGCTGTACTCGGTGTCGCCTTGGATCACCCGGCCGCTGGGCACGTTGAGCGATGCCCCTTGAACCGCGCGCATGACTTGGGCAATGCCCACGCCGTACGACACCAAGGCATCCTTGCGCAAGCGGACCTGAATCTCCCGAACCTCGCCGCCCGAGACGTTGACGCTCGCGACGCCGGGGATCTGGGCGATGCGGTCCTTGATCCGATCATCGACGAGGTCGCGCAGTTCTCGGTTGGAGAGGTTGTCGTTTCGTGCGACCATGTAGACGACCGGCTCGCTGCTGGAGTCGAGCTTGCCGACGGTCGGCTTCTCGATGCCCTGCGGCAGCTGTCCGACGATCGAGTCCACCTTGGCCCGTGCGTCGTTCAGGGCGGTGTCCATGTTGGTACCGACCTCGAAGTTGCCCACGACCGAGGAGATTCCCTCCTGGGACGTACTCGTGACTTCGCGAATACCGGGAACGCCGGCCATCGCTTCCTCGACCTTTCGAGAGATCAAGGTATTGATTTCGTCGGGGCCGGCGCCCGGGTAGATCGTGGTCACGGTGATGACACCGAACTGCACGTCGGGGTTTTGCTCGACGCGCATCGACTGATACGACAGACGGCCGATAAACACGGCGGCCAGCATCAGCATCAGCATGAAGACGGGCCGCGCAATCGCGACTCGGGTTAGATTCACGCCTGGCCTCCGTCAGCCTGCTTCGTCTGTACGTCGAGGTCCGCGCCGGTCTCGAGGTCGTTCTGACCCGTGACGATGACCTTTGCGCCCGGCTCGACTCCGCTGACCTGGGTCACCCCGTTGGTACGAAGTCCCGGAACTACGTTAACTTCTTTGGCTTTGCCGCCCTCGTCGATGAACACCACCGTGCGATCGCCACGCTTCACCAAAGCGACCGTTGGGACCACGGTGGCCCCTCGGACGGTCCGTAGGACCACAACGCCCCGGGCGAACATCCCGGGCCGCACGCCTGATGGCATGCCGGCAAGCGTGATTCGCGCCTTAAAGATGCGACCGATGCTCGATGCACTTGGGCTGATTGAGGAGAGTGTGCCGGTGAACGTCTGATCCGCCAGCCCATCGACGGTCACCTGAACCGAGCCACCAACTCTCACCTGAGCCAACATCGTCGCGGGCAAATCACCCTCGAAGTAGGTTCCCTCGCCACCGACGATGCGCACGATGGGTGAACCCGGAGCGACGACCGTTCCGGCTTGCAGCGGACGGCCGCTCACTTGCCCGGAATAGGGGGCGCGGACCTGGAGATCGTTCAGCGATTGCTGGGCGAGCGCCAGCTGGGCGCGAGCGGCGCTGAGGTTGGCTTGGGCGGCCTGGACCTGCTGCGTAAGGAGAACATCCAGCCGCTTGTTGGCCTCGGCGGTGCGTACCCCTTCCTCGGCTTGGCGAACCGCCTCGCGGGCAGAATCGATATCTTCCGGGCGAACCATGTTCCTCACCAGGCGCTGCTGCTCGATCGCCTGCTGATACTGGGCCTTCGCGCCGTTGAAGGCGTTCTCGGCTTGGTCGAGGCGCTGCTGACTGACCACCTGCTCGTTGAACAGGGATCGGACGCGATCGAGTTCTTTCTGCGCGGTGTCGAGATTCGACTTGGCAGCGGCCACGGCGGCGTCAGCTTGTGCGCGCTCTTCGGGGCGGGCCCCGTTCAGCGCCTTCTGCAGCTGCGCGCGGGCCGATCTCAGCTGAGCCTGAGCCTGCGCGACCGCCGCGCTCGATCGGCTGGGACCGACGACCGCATTTGCCCGAGCCTGAGCCAAGGCGGCATTCGCAGCCGCCACTTGAGCCTGGGCCTGCTGAACCTGAATGCGCTGATTGGCTCCATCGACCTCGGCCACCAACTGGCCGGTAGACACACGATCACCCTCTCGCACGTAGACGACACTCAGCCGCCCCCCGACTTTCGCACCGACCTGGACATCCTGGCTGGTTGCGAGTTCGCCGGTGACCTCGAGAGTCTCGTCGATGTCTCTCGACACCACGTCGGCGACGGTCACGGACTTCTTGGGGCTCGTAACGATGGCTTGGGTCTTTTTCGCCTGTTCCTGGGCGGCACGATTCACACAGCCTACGGAGAGCGAGGCGGCAAGTGCGGCCAAAGCGATTGTCTTCAGATTCATCGGGTTCCCTCGGGTTGCAGTTCCTTGCCGATCGCGTGCTCTAAGTCAGCGATAGCGCGGAGATAATCGTATTGGGCGTTCACCAAGAGCGTCTTGGCTTGGGTCAGTTGGGTGCCGGCGTCGGCGACCTCGAGCGGGATGCCCTCGCCCGCCTCAAACTTCACGGTGGTGAGGCGGTAGGATTCCTCCGCCAGCTTCACCTGCTGCTCGGCGAGTGTGCGCCGCGCTGCCGCATTCATGAGATTCGCGTAAGCCTGTCGCACCTGCAGGGAGATCGCCAGAGTCAGCTGTTCACCCTGAAGTTTGACCTGCTCCTCGTCTTGCCGAGCCGCCTTAACTCGGGCTCGGGTGATGCCCGAGTCCCAGATGGGGATAGAGAGCGCGACCACCCCGGTGGTGCTTGCCGTCGAGGAGCCGAAGCCCGTACTACCGAACGTGCGACTGTGCACGGCCGAGAAGTTCAGGCTCGGTACGCCGCCCCGCTCTTCCGCCAGACGAACGAACGCCAGCACTTCTTGCTGGAGCGCGACCGCTTTCAGTTCGGGGCGAGATTCCTTTGCCGTCTTGAAGAGGTCCTCTTCACTCATCGGCGCGGGCCGCCAAAACGCAGGGTTACTGATTTCCAGCGGAGCCTCGATCGCCCGACCGAGCACGTTGTTGAGCGAGCTCTTCGCGAGCTTGAGCTGGTTTTGGGCAACGGTTAGATCAGCTTCAGCTTGGGCGACGGTCGTCTCGATTCGAATCACATCGACTTTCGCGCGGGTCCCGGCGACCATTTCGGCCCGCACATTCTTGAGCCGATCCTTGGCGCGGGCGAGCGCTTCCTCACTAACGGTGATTGCCGCCTGTGATTGAAGCACGCCAAAGAACGCACGCTTCACATTCTGGTGGAGGTCGTTACGGGCCGCCTCGAGGTTCGCTTCTTGAACCGCGATGTTGAGTTGCGCCGCACGCACGGCCTTGCCCGTGACCCCCGCGATGTCGAGCGGCATCGAGAAGTTGAGCTTGGCGTCCTTGTTGTCGATCGGGCGGGTGGTGATCGATGCGCCACCAAAGTTAGCGGTCAGCGCCTTGTCGAAGCGTGTGTAGGTGCCCTCTGCGGTCAGCCGTGGCCCGAGTTGGCCACGTGCCTGTGCCGCCTGCTGTCGGGCCTTCTCGATCTGCGTGGCACTAATCTTCAGCGCAAATGCGTTCTCTTCGGCGATCCGCAGCGCATCGGTCAGCGAGAGCGGCCCCGATTGGACCTCGCTCGGCAAACGAAAGATGACCGCCTTGATTGGGGCGGTGAAGAGAACCGGAATGGGTGCAATCATGCCTCGTTATCCCCTCTGACCTCGTGATCCTTAACGCGGTCCAAGCCTCGCTGCAGTTCGCCAACAAACTCGTGTACGGCGTCGATCTTGAAGACCATGAGCCCCTTGTGGAGCGGGTGTCGCATCACGAGCAGCTTGTCTCCAGGTTGGAACCCAAGCTCCGCGCGCGCCTCCGCCGGAATCACGATCTGCCCACGCTCCCCCACCGTTACCGAACCGTAGAACATGTCATCGCAGGTCATCGAATCCTCCTTATCATGTTTTTCATATTATGACGAGGTTTCACGGCAGTACGTCAGCGTTGGATTGAAACTGATGATATCTTGACTGAGATGACGAGGCACCCTGGGACCTTCGGGCCAAGTTGCCCAACGATCTCCCGCCCGCCCAACGTAAAATCCGCGCGTGGCGGATCGGCTCTCGGAATATCGAGCCAAACGGACTCCCGGGAAGACCCCAGAGCCGATGGAGACCCGTGCCCCGAGCACCGGCCCTCTCCTCTTCTGCATCCAGAAGCACGCCGCCACCAACCTGCACTACGACCTTCGCCTCGAACTCGGCGGCGCGCTTAAGAGCTGGGCCGTCCCGCGGGGTCCATCAACCGTGCCTGAAGACAAGCGGTTCGCCGCCGAAACCGAAGACCACCCCTATGGGTACGCGGTCTTCGAAGGCGTGATCCCGAAGGGTGAGTACGGCGCCGGCGAGATGATCGTGTGGGACCTCGGCTCCTGGTATCCCGACGAACTTTGCGACCCCCAGTCCGAAGTTAGTTGGCGGTGGAGCGATCCCACCTGGCGGGCCGACCTCGAAACCAAGGCGCTCAGCGCCCTCGAAGAGGGCAAGCTCAGCGTGTTTTTCCGGGGCGAACGGATGCACGGCTCGTGGGCGCTGGTGAAAACCAAGGAAGGCTGGCTGTTCTTTAAGCACCGAGACCGCTGGGCAAACGCACCCGGAGAACTTATGGCGGCCACAACCTCGGTTCTTTCCGGGCGAACTCTGGAAGATGTCGCCCGCGGCCAAGCTAGTCCGCCGGTCAGCCTTGAGTCCCTGCTGCTCGAGAAGCCCGAACCCTGGCCGAACAAGCTCAACCCGATGAAGGCGGACAGCGCGGCGGAGCCCTTCGACCGCGCAGGATGGATGTTTGAACCCAAACTCGACGGCATCCGCGCCCTCGCCCATATCCGCGATGGCGAGGTGAAAATCTTCACCCGCTATGGATTGGAGCAGACTTCCCAGTTCCCCGAACTGGCCCGTCACCTGAGCGAGCAGCGCGGCCAAATGATCCTCGACGGCGAGATCGTCGCATTCGAAGACGGCCGCCCCGGCTTCACGCCGATGATGAAGCGGTTCCACCTGAAGGATGCCGCCGCGCTGGAGGCCGCCGATCGAGCCTATCCGTGCCTGTTCTATGCGTTCGATGTGCTCCACCTCGATGGCTACGACCTGCGGGGCTATGGCACCCGGCGTCGGCGCGAGCACCTGCGCCGCCTCCTCCTTCCCACCGAGCGCGTAAAGCTCATCGAACATCTCGACGACCATGGCCTGGCCTTCTATCGGGCGGTGGTCGCGGCCGGATTCGAGGGAGCAATGGCAAAGAAGGGCGACGCACGGTACGACGCCAGCGGCAAGCGCTCCGCGAACTGGCTGAAGATCAAGTTCTCGACGAGCGCAGAGTTCGTGGTCGGCGGCATTGCCGCCGGTGAGGGCAGCCGCGCCTCGACCTTCGGGGCCCTGGTGCTCGGCTACTTCGACAACGACGTCCTCACCTACGCGGGCCGAGTGGGAAGCGGATTCAACGACATCACTCTGGGTCAACTCTCCGAGAAGCTGCGGCCCTTGGTGGCCGCCGAGAATCCGTTCGGGACGCCGGTTGATATGGACGTGCCGATCACCTGGCTCCGGCCCGAGATCGTCGTGGAGGTCAAGTTCGGCGAGATCATGCCGAGCGGCCACATTCGCACGCCCGTGTTTCTTCGCGAAAGGCCGGACATCGAAGCTTCCGACGTCGGTCCGCCGGTGGTGGTGCGCCCCCCCGCCGAGGCCGATGAACGGGAGACGACTCCTGAATCGGCCCCCATGAACAACAGCGTACTCGCGCAGCTGAACGGCCGGGAGAAGACGCTGATCCTCGAAGTGGATGGCATCAAGCTGTCGCTCACCAGCTTGGACAAGCCACTCTGGCCAGCAACTGAGCAGCATGCCGCGTTCACCAAGCGCGATCTCCTTCGCTACCTAACGTTGATCTCGCCGTGGATGCTGGAGCACACCCGTGACCGGCCGATGACGATGATCCGTTGGCCGAACGGAATCCACGGAGAGAAGTTCTTCCAGAAGCACATCGAATCGGGCCAGGGGCGCCCGGACTTCGTCGATATCATCGAACTGTGGGGCGACACGAACAAGCGCAACCAGGAGTACGTGAACTGCAACCGCCTCTCCACGCTGCTCTGGATGGGCCAACTCGGCACGCTGGAGTTCCACGTCCCGGCCGGACGTGCCGTGCCCGGCCCAGACGGCGATGACCTTTCGCTCGACTTCAAGGACTCGGACGAAGCGCTCGAGGCTTCGATCCTGAACTACCCCGACTTCATCCGGTTCGATCTCGACCCGTACATCTACTCCGGGCTTGAGAAGCCAGGTGAGGAGCCTGAGCTGCACCGAGCCTCTTTCGAGAAGTGCAAGACCGTCGCGATTTGGATCAAGCAGATGCTCGATGCGCTCGGCTGGCCCAGCTACGTCAAGACCACGGGCAAGACTGGGCTGCACATCTTCGTGCCGATCGTGCGCAACATCGACACCCAAGCCGCCAGGGCAATGTGCGCGACCATCTGCAACGCGATCGTTGCTGCGCACCCCCGCGAGACGACCGTGGAGTGGAGCGTGCCCAAGCGCACCGGCAAGGTGTTTCTCGACTTCAACATGAACGCGCTGGGCAAGACCCTCGGGGCCGCCTACTCGCCGCGCGCCCTGCCCAATCAGTCGATGTCGATGCCGGTTTCGTGGGATGAGTTGCCGTCGGTGTATCCGGAGGACTTCCTGATGCGCGATGCCGAGCAGTGGATCGCGACACGCGGCGACGCCTGGGCGGGCATGCTGAATGCGAAAGTGGACCTGACTAAACTTTAACCAATCACAGCATTTTATTGCGCAATATTCCCGTATCACGGAATATATCAATGCGCAGTTGCCTGATGGCACGGTACAATCTGTGCCATGAGCCTAGACGCAATGGATCGGCAGATCCTGGACATCCTTCAACAGGATGGGCGGGTGACCAACGTCGAACTCGCTGGCCGCGTGGGGCTCACGCCCGGCCCAACCCTCGCCCGCGTCAACAAGCTGGAAGCCGCTGGCTACTTGACGGGCTATGTGGGGCTGGTCGATCGCGAGAAGCTGGGGCTCTCGGTCACGGTCATCGTGGCGGTCAGTCTGCGGTCTCACACCAGCGAGACCAACGCCGCATTTCTGAAGGCCGTCGCCGAGTTGCCCGAGATCATCGAGGTCCACCACGTCGCCGGTGACGACGACTTCCTTCTCAAAGTGGTTGCGGCGAGCCCGCGCGACTACGAACAGTTCGTGCTAGAGAAGCTCACCGCGGTGGCCGACTTGCAGCGCGTCAAGAGCACGTTTGTGCTTTCTTCTCCGAAAAGCACGACCGCCATTCCGATCCCCGAGGTGGAGTCGTGACTCCGCCGTTGCAGTTCGGCTTGCTGGCGTTTTCTTCGATGATCGCGATGCTCGATCCCATCGCGACGGCGCCGCTGTTTGTGGATCTCACCAAGAACACGCCCGACAAGCGAAAACAGATTGCCTTCCGCGCGTGCATGGCCGCGGGAGTGACGCTGCTGCTGTTCGCCATCGCGGGCGGGGCGATCTTCTCCTTCTTCGGCATCACCGTGCCCGCTTTCCAGATCGTGGGCGGCTTGCTGCTGGCCATCTCGTCGATGCGGCACCTGAGCGGTTCAGGCGGACACGCCGAGGAAGTCGCCGCGGTGGATGATCCCTCGATCGTACCGCTCGGGATTCCGCTGATCGCGGGAGCCGGCTCGATCTCGACCGTGATGGTGCTGTCGGGCCAAGCGCGGGCGCCGATGCATCAAGCCGCTTTGATCTTGAGCATCGTGATCTGCGTCGTTTTGGTATTCATCACCTTGCGAGCGGCACCGGTGATCATCGCCAAGCTCGGGCAATCGGGTCAGGAGATCCTAAGCAAAGTCCTCGCGCTGCTGACCGCGGTCATCGGCGTCCAGTTCATCGTCAACGGGGCCACCACGGTCCTCCGCGACATGCTCAAGCATCTCGGCTGAGTCCATCATTACGCCGACGTGATGGCGCAAGCCCTCGCGGTCGATCGCGATGACATCGAAGCGGTAGGGGTGCTCGGGGTTCCCAGCCTCTTGCAAGTAGGCGCGGGCCGCGCGGCGCAGACGAGCCGCTTTGGTCGGCGTGATCGACTCCTCGGGCACCCGGCCATCGCGCCGCGCCTTCACCTCGACAAAGACGATGACGTCGCCATCCAGCGCAACCACATCGAGTTCTCCGCCCCGGGCGGAGTGGCGTCGGGTGATGAGTGTGTAGCCCAAGCCCAGCAAATGCTGGGCCGCTTGGTCTTCGGCCTCCGCCCCTAGCTCTCGCCGAGATCGAAGCACAGTTGCTCCTTGGCTCGCACCGGGGCGAAGGACCGCCGATGGATCGGGCACGGCCCGTGCTCGGCGAGCGCGGCCAGATGCTCGGGCGTCGCGTAGCCGAAGTGGCGATCAAACCCGTAGTCGGGATACTGCTCGTGGTAGGTCCGCATCAGCGCATCGCGGTGGCACTTGGCGATGATCGACGCCGCCCCGATGCATACGTGGAGCGCGTCTCCGTCGACGATGGCCGTCCCGATGCTCGCCAAGCCCGGCGGCACCCGATTGCCGTCGACCCAGACTTCAGACGGCGCTTGCGGTAAGAGAGCAACCGCGCGCTCCATTGCGCGCATCGTTGCCCAGAAGATGTTGTCGCGATCGATCTGGGCGACCTCGATTTCGGCAATCGCCCAAATCGCTTCGGCGCGGATTCGCAACGCAAGTTCCTCGCGAAGTGCTGGGTCCAGCTTCTTGGAGTCGTCGATCCCTTCGAGGTTCATTCCTTCCGGAAGGATTACGGCTGCCGCAACGACGGGTCCGGCGAGCGGGCCTCGGCCCGCTTCGTCGACGCCGGCAATCACAGCCGCATCTCCGGAAGGGCCAAGGAATCGTTCTTGACCGACTTCATCTGCTCCGCGAACTGGCGAAATACCTCCCAGTAAACGCTCGTGCGGTCAAGCCCTTCCCAGAAGTGTTCGCTGCGATCCACGAGCAGGATGTAATAGCCGAACATGTAGTGGGCAACCCCCGGCTTGATGATCTTCGAATTCACCATGAGCGCGACCTCCTCGAAGAAGCCGACAAAGTTGCGGCGATCCTGAATGGGCATCTGCGCAAGACGAGGATCATCCTTCGCAAGCAGATTCAGCAGTTCGCGAAACGCAGGATCCTCAAGGAACCGGCGACGCATGTTGATGAACTGACTGGCTCGCGCGTCATGGCCTTGTCGCGCATATTGGATCACGCCCATCATGAAGGTGATGAGCGTGACCACCCCGGCGATGATGATCGAGACGTCCTTGACGACGGTCAGGCTGTCCACGCCGGGAATCGTACACCTACTTGACGAGGTTGCGCAGGAGGAGGATCAGCACGACTGCTCCAATCGTGGCACCGATGATCGTCGGAATAAGCCCACCTTGGCCCGTGAAACCTAGCAACTGCATCGCGAAGCCCGTCGCAACCGAACCGCAGATGCCAAGCACGATCGTAAACAGGCACCCCTTTGGCTCGTGGCGATCTCCCTTGACTAGCGCCTTTGCCAGCACGCCGGCCACAAAACCGACGATGATCCAGTAAACGATGTTCATACCCGTTTGACGACGGGATCGGAGGCCGCGTTGCGAGGGTGGGGACTAAGGGTCCTTTCTCATCATGCGCCAACCCGTTTGCGGCTGAAAGCCGAGATCGAAGTTGATATGGCGCATCGGCCCGTTGCGGTCATCGTTGTAGGTGTGGATTCGCTTTGCCCCGATCGACTTGGCCCACTGGGCTCCGGCGACTTTCAAAGCACGGGCGATTCCTAGGCCGCGGTGCGACCGAATCACGCCAGTGAAGTCGGTCGAGACGTTGTCTTCATCGGTCGGCCCCGCGACCGAAACGCCCACCCACTCGCCAGACTTGTCCACCGCGATGAGACACCCTGCCGGGCGGAACCATCGGCTCTCGAAGGTGTACTTGTCCCAATCGTCGTACTCGACCAGTCCCCAGAGCTCGATGCCGGGGGTATCCGCATCGGCGGCAATCGTGCACTCGTAGAGCCTTCTTCGGTGTACCGCGTCGTCGGGGTAGTCCGCCCAGGACTTGATCTCGATTCCCTCCGGCAGGACCAGCGGCTGATCCCATCCTTCGAGGTCGAGAATCACCCCGTAGAGGTGCTGCTCTTGCCGGTATCCCAACTTCTCCAGAAACCGGAGTCCGCGATCAAGGTCGTCTCGAACTTTGGACATGAGCCAGGCCGCGCCCTTATCTCGGGCGAAAGACTCGCTGAGCCAAAACAGGTGGCGCCCAATGCCGCGCCCTTCGTGCTTGGGCACCACGTCGGCGCGAATGATGAACACCAGCGGTTGAGTTCCACCCGCCTCGTGAAGGGCCACGCTGTGGCCGTAGGCGACAGGAGTCCCATAGTGCTCGACGATCAGGCGTTGCACCGACATCGTGGAGGGGTATTTCTCAAAACGACTCCGTAAGGAATCGGCACTCTCGGGCTCTTGCTCAACGCGGTTGAAGAACTCAGCGACCGCACTCGAGTCATCGGGCGTGAAAGGACGAACCCGATAACCCTCGGGCAATCCGGACATTACGGGCAGTAGGCCAGCTGATTCTGGGCTTTGGACGCGGCCTCGTGAGTCGGATCGGCGGCCACGATGGCTCGGAAGTGGCCACAGGCTTCATCAAAGAAGCCCAGCATCATCATCGTCATCGCCATGTCGTATCGGGCGAAAAGGTGATTCGGACACAGGCCCACCACGCGCTGGAGTGTGCTGAGAGAACCGTCGAAGTCGCCTTCAAATCCTTGGATCAACCCGATCTGCCACAGCGCATCGCAGTGGTTTGGGTTGGCGTCGAGAACTTTCTGCAGTTCGGCTCGGGCCTCAGGGTACTGGCCGTTGCACCGCAGATCGAATCCTCGTTGATAGACTGCAGCAATATCCATGGAGAGCGACATGGCCGTGTGTGACTTCGCAGTATAGCACTGGTTGCCTTAAGATGCCAACTGAACGTTACCTGATCCTCGCTCCGATTAGGCCGGACCGGGCTCAAACCGGGGCAGAGGCTTGGGACCAAGGTCGGTCTCCTTCGAGCCGTCCGTCGTCGGCGCCGCCGCACCGCCGCTCGTGCCATCGTCGTTCTTCACCGCGGGAAGCGGATTACCGCCCAACACCGCCAAGAACTCTTCACGGTCGAGCGTTTCCCGCTCGAGCAGGGCTTGAACAACAGCGTCGAGCTTGACTCGGTTGTCGGTCAGAATCTGAGTCGCCTTTGCGTGGCAAGTATCGACGATGGCGCGGACCTCCTCGTCGATCATCTTTGCGATATCCTCCGAGTAGTTGCGCTCGTCATGGTAATCGCGGCCGAGGAATGGATTGTGTGCGCGGCGACCTAGCGCCAGCGTGCCCAGCCGCTCGCTCATGCCGTATTCGCAAACCATGGCGCGTGCGATGCGGGTCACGCGCTCCAGGTCATTGCTCGCCCCCGTCCAAACGCGGTTGTAAACAATCTCTTCGGCAACCCGGCCGCCCAACAGCGACACGATATCGTCCTCAAGTTCGTCGCGCGACACGAGATACTTATCCGCTTCGGGGATGTGCCAAGTCGAACCCAGCGACAGGCCGCGCGGAAGGATGGTCACCTTGTGGACCGGGTCGCTGTACTCCAACAACTCTCCGACCACGGCGTGACCCGCTTCATGGTAGGCGATGACCTCGCGCTCCTTGGTGTCGATGACGCGGCTCTTGCGCTGCGGACCGGCGATCACGCGGTCGAGAGCCTCGTCCATGTCATCTTGCACGATCTTCACGCGCCCACGGCGTGCGGCGAGGAGAGCGGCCTCATTGAGCATATTCGCAAGGTCAGCACCCGTAAATCCGGGAGTTCGCATGCTGATCGCGGCCAAGTCGATCTCCGAATCAAACGGTTTGCCCTTCGAGTGGATCTTGAGGATCGCCTCGCGGCCCTTCGCATCGGGCGCATCGACCACGATCTGGCGGTCAAAACGGCCCGGTCGCAACAAGGCAGGGTCGAGGACGTCAGGACGGTTCGTCGCCGCGATCATGATGACGCCGGAGTTCGGGTCAAAGCCATCCATTTCGACAAGCAACTGGTTGAGCGTCTGCTCGCGCTCGTCGTGTCCACCGCCGAGGCCAGCGCCACGCTGGCGACCCACGGCGTCGATTTCATCGACGAAGATCAGCGACGGGCGATGTGCCTTGGCGGTCTCGAACAGATCGCGCACACGCGCCGCGCCGACACCGACGAACATCTCGACGAAGTCGGATCCGGAGATATGGAAGAACGGCACACCGGCTTCGCCAGCGATCGCGCGGGCGAGGTGGGTCTTGCCGACTCCGGGAGGGCCGGTCAACAGAATGCCCTTCGGAATCTTCGCGCCGAGCGCGGTGTACTTCTTTGTGTTTTTCAGGAAGTCGACAATCTCGAAAAGTTCTTGCTTGGCTTCTTCGATTCCAGCGACGTCCTCAAACGTGATCTTGGGGCCTGACTCACCCACGCGCTTGGCGCGGGAACGCCCGAAGCTCATCGCCTGGTTGCCGGCGCCCATTTGCGGGCGGAGCACGAAGAAGTAAAGCAAGGCGAAGAACAGAATCGGCACCAGCAAGAAACTGAGCATGCCAATCACGCCCGCCATGACGGGCGGAGGCATCAACTTGACATCGACCCCCTTGCGGCGCAACGCGTCGGCGAGGTCGCGACCTGCGGGAGAGTCCTCATCGTTGCCGCGGACGGTGAACTTGGTTCCGTCCTTCAGCTTGCCGCGGATTTCCTTCTGCTGCCACTCGACACTCTCAACGTTGGCAGGCTCATCGGGCTTGTCCAAGTTCAGCTCACGGTAGAGCTGAGATAGCGTGAGTTCCTTCGGCGCGTTCATTGCGAACACGTTCGTGCTCGTGCCCATGGCGTTGAACGCTACGATGACCAGCATCGCAAGGACGGCGGTCATGATGATGAGCTTTGCAGGCTTATTCAAATCGTCTCCAATCCGGCGGGGACCGGTATATCCCTACGCTCAAGGCCGCCCCACCGTTTCCGCGAGACCTAAGGACTCACGGATTCGTAGGGTCTGAAGTTCAATCGCAGTCCGCGCTTTGAATTCGGTTGCCAGCTTGCGCGGTTCGATACGCTCACTCCAGGAACCCAAACCACTCCTAGGATATCACAGATCATCGGCAGTCTCCGACGCGCAGCCAAGGTCAATCCTGCCTCAGAAAGCAAATCGCTGACCTTTCGATGCCCCTCAAAGCCGAGCGGATCGATTCGGTCGCCGGGTTCAAGCGAACGAAAGTTGAGCGGCAAGCGGACGGAATCGAGATCGAGCGTCACCTGCATCGCCTCCCGCCGGTTGGCGACCGATGCCTCGCACGGGGTGGCCTCAAGCGTCCAGCCAAACGACTCGGCGTCAGTCGCGCCGGGCACGGTCAGCGGGAAACGGAACGGCTCGTCGGGGCTCAAATCGCGCACGTGAAGGAGATCGGCGTCCCACTCTACGCACACCCGGCCCCCCTCGGCGGTCACGGAACCATTCTCCCCGTGCTGCAGTCCCTCCTCAACGCTTAGGGTCTGGTGGTGGTCTAATGCCTGCCCCATCGCCCCCGTGGCGAGGCGGATGGCACGTCGGAACAGCACCGACGGCATCGCTTCAACAAGCCGACGATGAAAGGCTACTTCGCAGTCGAGGGTCATGAACCGCAGTTCGCCATTGAGCGGACACTCGGCATCTTCCAGAGCGCGCGCGGCCATGGCGTCGAGGAAGCGATGCTCTTGATCCAGAGTCTCGGCCATGCGGGCCACCGCGGCGTCGACCTCGGGGTTGATTGCGCGAAGTTCAGGGATCACCCGATGTCGCACTCGAGCCCGGGCGAAGCTGATGTCCCGGTTCGCGGGGTCGTCGTGCGTCCACAGGGCGTGCTCGTCGCAGTAGGCGCGGGTTTCGGCCCGGGTGAAGAGGAGCAGCGGGCGGATCACCGAGTCGCGACGTTCGGGAATTCCGGCCAGCCCCGCCATGCCGCTGCCGCGAGTGAGATTCAAAAGGACGGTCTCGACGTGGTCGTCGCGGGTGTGGGCGGTGGCGATCGCTCCTGCGCCCAGCCGAAATGCGGCTTGCCGAAAGAACTCGTACCGCGCATGGCGACCCGCTTCTTCGAGCCCGATGCCCATCTGCTCGCCGATCATCGGTACGTCCGCCCGGCCCGAAACAAACGCCACTCCGAGTTCGCCGCAGAACGCTTCGCAGAGCCGCATCTCCATCTCCGCCTCCTCGCGCTGGCCGTGATGGAGGTGCGCAGCGATCACATCCACTCCGGCGCGGTGGAGTAAGTGGAGAAGCGTTGTAGAGTCAGCGCCGCCCGAGTATCCGACCAAGACCGGACCCGAAGTGGGGACCAAGCCCCGCTCGTCCAGGTGTCGTCGGAACCGCTCGAGGAGCATAGCGGAGAGTGTACCGAGACGTTAGATGGGCGGCCAGCCGAGGAACATGCCCATTAGGTGAAAGACCGCATAGGTCATCAGCGAACCCGCCATCACGTGCAGCATGCCGCTGTGCAGGATGCGGGTGAAGGGCGTCGGCTGGGGGCCGTGGGCCGTGCGATACCGAGCGAGCAACTCCTTCCCCGCGCGGATGCCCGACTCGATCTGGCGATCATTCGGAGGGCGGGTCGTGATGAGCAGTTGCACCATCGAGCCCAGCGGCCGGTAGAGGATGAACGTTGCGAGGAGCGCAACCAGAAGGCGAATCTCCTGGTCGGCAACCCACTCCCAGTTAAACAACCCCAAGAAGATCGAGGCTCCCACCGCCAAGTTCGTCCCGCATCGGGGGTGCACGCGGGGCATCCGCTTGACGATCTCAGGGCGGAGTTCCTCGCCGCGCTCGATGGCATGAACCACCATGTGCTCGGCGGCGTGGGTTCCCGAGAGCGGCAGCAGGCGGATCGTCGCCAGGAAAAGGATGACCGGCAGCCAGGTGATCGCGTAGCCCGAAAGCACCGGGTCGCCGAGGGAGTCGGCCAGACTCACCGACAGCTGATCGGTGAGGACGAAGA
The DNA here is from genome assembly GCA_020850325.1 of Methanoregulaceae archaeon. Taxonomy (GTDB): domain Bacteria; phylum Armatimonadota; class Fimbriimonadia; order Fimbriimonadales; family Fimbriimonadaceae; genus JANJUB01. The sequence continues at coordinate 13,356 of JADZEW010000031.1, read as the reverse complement.
TCGTAAACAGCATCGCGCCTACCGAAATCAGCGCCCACTGCGGCACGCCGCCGCTCACCGATCCGGTCGTCAGATAAACGCCGAATGGGGTGGCCATCCCGCCGATCTGGTGGGGAGTCGGCGCGCGATGGTTGTCATCGGTGAGATCGCTGGCACTGATGACTCCGTACACCCGTTGCTCGTCGTCGACCACCAGCAGTGCGGAATGCGGATCATCGACCAAACGGCGCAATGCCTCGGCGCCACTTGCTCTTGGCGAGATGGTCGGTGGCACCATCAGTGCCCGCAGGCACGGATTGACAAGCGACTCTCCCTCGGCAAGCGCAGCGGCAAAGCTGGCCTCCGAAACCGCCCCGAGCAGGGCTCCCTCGTGAACGATCGGCACGAACGGATACGCGGTATGCCGCAGCAACGCCCCCGCTCGGGCGAGCGAGTCTTCGGCATGCAGCATCTCGGTGGACCGCATGGATGCCCCGACGGGCATGGCCAGCGCTTCGGGATTCACCCCATGATTGTGGCTTGCCGGTGGCTTGACAGACTTGGACGATCGCTGTATGATCGATGGAGATCGGCAGTCGTACCGAGAGGAGAGCCTATGTCGTCCACCCAAGTCCAACCCTGTTCAAGATGCCGGTGCTTTAAATGCAAACTTGAGCGAATCGCTTTTGTCGTCATCACTCCTTGGGCGTTAACCCTCGCAATTTTCATCGTGGGGTATGTCATGCGCGAGCTTAGCGAGTCGGTTGGAGAGTTCAATGATGCGGTCCTGAAGTATCAAGAGCAGGTGATCGAGTTGAAGAGAAAGTCAGAGAGACTCGAGTCCGAGGTGCAGGAACTCCGCAGTGGCAGTTCGGAGCCCACCCGTGAAGAAGCAAGCGCGCTCGGCAGGGAGGCATGGGCCTTTGAAGCCAGAAGCTAGCCCTAGACGCCGGAAAAGAATCAAGCGACGCCCAGGCCTGCGTTTTGAGATTCCTGGGGTGGATGCCTGCGGGTTGATTGTCGGATTCGAGGGCTATTGCCCGTTAAGCTACTTCTTCCCCTTTGCATATCAAGACCTGGATGACAGCCTGGTCAGACCTGAGCACGCGATTCTGATCGCGGTGCACAACATTCGGATCTTCTTGGACGAGGACATTCAATACTCGATGCTGGAATCCTTCGATGCGGCCATGTGGCCCCGGCCGGTTTATGTATCGTCCACGAAAGCGGATCAACCTCCCTGTTACGCGGACACGATTCAAGTTCTGGAGGGTTCTTGGTTCGCACCCCTCGGACTTCCGTGGGATCCGGTTAAGACCCCGCTCGGCTACACAACGGATCACTCGGCGATTCCGATGTCCTTCATTCGGGTGCGGCTGGCTCGAATCTTGGAGTCCGGAGACGTGAACATGGGTCGGCGTTACCGCGTCAAGGACGCGAAGCCAGATGGCGGCGAACTACTCCGGGCTTATCTCCGGAAACACGGTCGGCCCAACTGAGCAGTCGGAACACGGGGTGCCCTCTCCTCAATGGTGGGGAGATGGCTGGTGAGCGTGATCGACCGGGGTGAAGGGCGTAGCCCAGCCGTCACGAGAACCCCTCACCCCCCAGCCCCTCTCCCCGAAATCGAGGAGAGGGGGAGTCTCCGGGTGCCCGCGCGACTACTTCTTGTACGGCCGACACAGCGGGTCGCCGAACACGATATCCCGCCACTTGAGCAGCGGCGACGACATCGCGAAACTCTCCGCCAGGTTGTGCCCCTTCGTGTACCGATCAAACAAGATGTGCGGACGGGCGAGGGCCATCGTGTACGGCTCGTTCACGTATCCCTTCACCCCGGTGACCCCGTTCTTGATGAGATCGGTGATCACGCTCTGCCCCTCGGTCACCGGCTTCATCGTGCGCCCGCTGGTGCTGACAAACGTCTCGGCGAGCGCACCCGGCTTGAAGCGAACCGCAAGGTAGTTCTCTTTCACGAACTTGTGGTCGTTCGAGCCCCAGCTCGCGTAACCCATGACCGCCGCGGGGGGGCGCGCAAACTCCGCCGTCTTCTCGAAGTTCACTTGGAATCCGCGTTCGCCCAGCACTCGCGCCGCCTCAGCCAGCGAAGCGTTCATCGCTCCGTAGCCATCGTTCACATTGAAGTTCGGCATCGCGTCGAGGTGGAAGGGTCCCTTGTCCCCGCGCGCGTTGATCGAGTTATCGACCAGGCGCTTCGCATCGGCGAAAGAGTAGCCGTCGAGCCGAGTCACCAAGTAGAACCCAAACTTCTTCCGGCTGAACGGCTCATCCTTGTTGTAGTAAGGGCTCGCGATCCGCTGGACGTCCGCCGCCGACGGGTTCACCATCGGCTTGAGGTCCATGTCCATCGTCGAGATGTAGGAATCCAGCGAGTAGTGCTGACGAATCTCTAAGTCGAAGATGCGCAGCGGCATCCCCTTGGCCAGGACGATGAAATCGACACCGGAAAGCTTCTTCGTGCGCGGCTGGATCTCGGTGACGATCTTGGCTTCGAACTCGTCGGAGTTCATCGTCTCGGCGCCGATGACGCTGATCATGACCACCTGGCTCTTGGGGACACCGCGCTTCCAGGCGTAGTACTTCGCGAGTTCCTCGCCCTCGGGAACGGCGCGGTTCCACACCACGATCACGCGCTTGCCCTCCGCCGTCGCCGGCCAATCCGAGGGAACCGTCGCCGACTGGGGCGCCGACCCCAGCACAACACCCGCCAACATCGCCAGCATCATCATCCTACTTACGTCTCTTCCACGTTTTGCGGTGCGCCGTCTTACGGGCGCGCAGCCGCTCCTTGCGGTTGATGCGGCCCATGGCGCGCACAATCTCGGCGTACATCTTCGTGCGCGCGGCGACTCCCTTGACCAGTCCGAGCTTGCGCTCCTTATAGGTGTTGCTGACGCCGCGAAGCACGGTCCGGAAGACGCGCGCCCGGTGGCGCTTGGCGTAGGTGTTGATCGTAACCTCGACCCCCATGCGAATCTCGGAGAGGAAGGGAATCGAGTTGAAGAGGTCGCGCTTCATCGCCCGCTGGCCGCTGATGTAGGGCGAGATGCGCTGGGCGGTATCGCTCCAAAACTTGCCGCCGCGGAACACTCCGATGCACATGTCGCATCGGTTCTCGAGGAGCGGCCGGATGATTTGGTCCACGTGCTCGGGTTTCAGGCCGCTGAGGTCGGCATCAACGAACGTGATGATCTCGGCGTCGGTAGCGGCGGCCCCGGCGGCCATCGCGCCGCCCTTGCCGGTGTTGAACGGCAGTTCGAGCACCCGCACGCCGTAGCCGCGAGCGACCTGCGCGGTCCGGTCCTGGCTGGCGTCGCTGACGACGATGATCTCATGAGGAAGGGTGGCGCGCGTCACGGCCCGCAGCACATTGCCGATACGGGGTTCCTCGTTATAGGCGGGGATGATGACGGCGACCTTCATGCGGCGGGCGACTCCGGCGACTTCTTCCGAACAAGACTGAGGCTACCCCCCTCAAAGCGTTCTCTGAGATGGTTCTCTACCCGCCATGCCATGCGGTTCCAGCGCTCGCCGAGCCGGCCGAGGCCCTGCTTGGTTGCAAACAGCAGCCGCTGGTTTACCACCGCCGACTGAGGCTTCCAGCGCCGCTTATAGGGCTCATCGCCGCGGCAGAAGTCGAACGTGGTCACCCCTTCCTCGATCGCGTGGCGGATGGTAGAGGCAACCAGAAGCGTGCCCGGCGAAAGCCTGCTCGCCGCCGGATCAAATCCCGCTTGATAGTAGTAGCATCGCTCGCCGCGTGTCATGGCGTAGATCGCGCCAATCGATTGGCCCTCGTGTTCAAGTACGGAAAGCCGGAGCCATCCGTTGGATTTCGCCACCTCGGCCCACTCCACGTGAAACTTACGGATGCGCCGCCCAAACACGCCGGGCAGGCCGCGGGAGCGCCATCGCTTCACATGCAGATCGAACAGCACGTCTAGCCCTACCGCGACTTCGGGCTGATGGATCTTCAACGAATCGGTGCGCTCAAGCCGGCGAACGTCGTAGCGGAGACTCTTGCTGAGGCCGCCCAGATAGCCTTCGAAGGTCGGGGGGAGTTCGAGACGCAGACAGGTGGCCTGATCTACGGGATCACCGACGCCGGTAGGTTCGGTCCATTGGTGCAGATCGACCATGTCCGCCGGCGCTTCTTTGAGGTGCTCAAGGAACTCAGCGACCACGACTTGCCGCAGGCTTGGCTGGGCGATGGAGCCGAGGTAGTCGGACGGTCCGACCGCCATGCTGCGCAGGGTTCGCCACGGCCCGATGGCGCGAATGAGGGGAAGGAGGCCGACCAGATCGTCGCCTTCGTAAGCGGCGAGCAGGTAGGGCGAGCGGCCCCGGCGAAAGCGGTTCCACCAAATGCTGTTCCACTCCCAACTCTGGAAGGGAGTCGCGGTTGAGTCCGCGTCGAACAGCGCGCGCCAATCGTCGCGCAGCGTTCGGGGCCAGTCTGGCGTCCGGTGCACGATCACGCGCATGCTGCTCCAAGTCTAGCAGGTTTGCGTGGGATTGGCGTCTCACCTGCCGTGGCATTTGGCGTCTCGCCAATGCGTATCACGACCGTCTCGGTCGTGTCCGGACCGGACCGGGGCGGGACGCCCCGGCTACGCATGGGCGAGACGCCCCATGCCAAGTGTTACGGGCGGACCAAGACGGCCTTCGTACGCACTCTTCCCTGGGCGGAGACGTGGACAATCGAGGGCGTGTCCGCCGTCACCACACTGGTGTAGAGCGTCGCCGCGAAAGTCCGCGAACCGAGCGGCACCGTCACTGGCGGCCGAGGGAGCACCGCGCCTTCCGTCGCTACCGAGCACACGAGCCCTCCCGCTGGCGCGGGCGCATCGAGGTCGATCGTGAGTGCCAGGGCGGTTCCGCCCTTGACCCAAGCGTTCGACAGGCTGATCGCGTGGAGTTCGCTCCGCAACAGAGTAAGCGTTCGCCTCAGCTGTATCTGGCCGTCAAGTGCGGTCACGGTAACGGTGGTCGTAACCGTCGGGGCAAAGAGGGTGATCGGGAAAGTTGCTTCGCGTTGGCCGTGCGGAACCGTCACAAACGCCGGCGTACCCACAAGGCCACTGCTGTCTGATATCTGGACAGGCATGCCACCCACAGGAGCTTGGCCGGTTAGTTCAACCGTGCCCGTGAGCACATCGCCGCCTCGGCCGTAGTTAGCACTCATCGTGAACAGGGCCATCTTTGGGCGACGCAGCTGACCGTACACCCGATGTCGGATGTTGTTGTAACTCATTTCCATGAACGCAAACTGGTCCTCGCTGACGGGCAACGTGGGGATCTGCACGGACTTCGCCTCGTCGCCAACCGCGAAGCTGATCGTCTGCGTTCCTGCGCCTGCGGGCTGGCCCGGAACGGCGGAAATCTTGAACGTAACGGGCTTTGTGGCGGGCGATGACAGTCTCACGCCAAACGTGGCCGGATCGCCTCCGATGGCTCCGAAACCAGCCGACACCTTCTGAGGCCGCATCACGTACACACTTGACTGCCCCTGGTCACGGGCCTCGAACAACACGTAGTCCCCGAGCAAGGCATTGGAGGCCTTCGCGATCGGAATGTCGTCCACGTTCAAGCCGCCGTCGACGCCGACCGGATGGCCTCGATCTTCACCAAGGGCGCCCACGCGCCATAGGCTGATGTCGCGGCGCGAGCCAGCAACGTACACCGACTCGAGGCCCGACTCGTGCAGGTAGGTTCCGAGTAACCGTTTGCTAGATGGCGTTCCATATGCGTAGGAGGGTTCTACGCCATACTCCATCGACTTCTGAGAACCAGAGGCGGTCTCCTCTCTCACGCCCATGTAGTAGCCGACATAGCCCAGCCGAGCAAGGTAGCCCGGACTGCTCAGGTCCACATACTGCCAAACAGGGCCACCATCGTTAGGATTCGCCCAGCACGACAATAGCCGGCCGCGTCCTCCCGGTGCGTCACCAAGGAACACGATTTGGGCAAAGTCGGATCCGACTCCAATCCTGTACGAGCCAAAGCGGATGTCATGGACGCGGCTCAGGAAGCCGCCTACGCCCTGGATTACGTTAGTGCGCTCGACCTCCCCCGTGCTCTCGCGGAGTTTCAGGAGCGTATAACCCGCGCCATTTTGCTCCAAGGCGAAGATACCGTAAGCGTCAGTCATTGCCACGATCATTGGCCCCGTCCGGCTCCAAGTCACCGTGCGGGTTGGCATGTCAAAACGAAGTAGAACCGACGTGTGCTCGTTCTTTCCGAAGACACAACCGTATTGCGCCCACTCAATCTGAAACTCTCCCAAATCCACCGTGCCCAGCAGGTTTCCATTGTTCGAGTTGAACGTATGCACCTGCGCTCGTCCACTCGACGAAGTGCCAAACAGGTGAACACGTTGCACTGACTCTTGCACCACGGCCGTAACCGTTCCCGGCCCCGCCACACTTCGCCATACGAGGTCTCCCGTCACCGGATCCAGGCGGCTGAGCGTCATCGAGCCCGCTGAAGTGAACCCCGCCATCAGATGCGGCCAGGCACTCAACGATCCTCCGGACTCATCGGTGTGCTGGCCCACTTTGGTCGACCAAGCGACCACTTGGGATGAGCCCAAGAGAGCCAAACCAGCGAGCAACAAAGAGAGTGCCCAACGCATACCTTGGTTATCGGCATCGCAACCGGGCAGCTAGACCCAGATAAGTGCCAGTTCGTCGTCTTGGCCGTATTGCGTAGCCTGTCCCATCGACCAGCGACGGGCGACATCCGCGGCCACGATCGCGTCGAGACTGTCGGCGCGGGTGGGACGATCGACGTCGGCCCAGATTGCGATGGGAACCTCCAATGTGGAGAGGGACAGCCGGTTCCAGGCGGCGGTTGGAAAGGTCTCGATGATCGTGGCCTCTGAAAAGGCAGCACGGAGCGCGGCCCACAGCCGCTCGCCGTTCACCATCCAGGGCGGGGCAGGCGGCTGGCGGCGGGTCCACTGGATGCGATAGCCGGCGCGGTGGAGTTCGCGCTCGGCTTGACGGGTTTCGGGGCCCTTGATCAACGCCCGCGACGGCGCATCGATCGCGATCACCTCGGGCAAACCTAGCCGCGCGACGATCTCCTGCGGATGCTGGGTCCGGAACAGCCGGACCACCCGATCCTGCTCAGCAACCGCCACATGAAACCCCTTGGTTTCAGCTCCCACATCGATTCCGACAAAGCGCATGGGTCTTAGAAAAAGTGAAAAGTAGAATTTCTAAACCAAAGTGCAGTGACGCTCGTCAACGCCTTCAGTTTTTCGATGAAAGGACTCAACTTTCTTGAATCAAGCAACCCCAAGAGTTCATGAATCTCGAACGCGAATCCCGGTAAATATACTTAGGAAATCTGAACACGCCGCCGCACCGTTGGGGATTTAGATCTGAGATCTTAAATCAAGAATCAGAAATCCGCAAACCTAGCCGTGCATGAGTTCGCTGGCGAGTTGGGCGTTCACGACCCCAACCGTCCACTCGCCCAAGCCGTCAAGCGGCCCCTCGTGCCAGTCGTACAAATAGCCCTGGAGCAGGTCATCGCGGGCGAGCATGTGGTCGAGGTCATGGGCCAAAAGCCACAGCTCCTGCAACACCGGATAGAAATCAGAAGGCATCGGCGGTTGCATGAACCGGTAGTCATCGCTGACGTCAACGATCTTGACTTTCGCGAAGTTGAACTCCCAAAGATTGCCGTCTAGGGTTGCCACCTTGCCCTTCCAGACGAGGAATCTGGTCGAAAGGGCGCGGCGAGTGTTGTATCCTTGACGAATGGCTGCCCGATCCATTTGGAATGGCGTTGTGAGCTTCGGCATGGTGAGCATCCCGGTGCGGATGTATCCCGCCACGTCGTCGAAGGACATCGCTTTCAACGAGTTGCACCAGGTATGCAAGAGCCGGCTCAAGCGGCTTCGCTGGTGCCCGCACTGCCAACGCGAAGTCGCCGGTGACGAGGTCATCAAGGGCTACGAGTACACCAAGGGGCAGTACGTGGAGATGTCGGAGGAGGACTTCGAGAAGGTGCCTCTGCCCAGCAAGCGCACGATCGAGGTCGCGCAGTTCGTGAAAGGCGAGCAGATCGACCCCGTCTTCTACGACTCCTCGTACGTGCTGGAGCCCGAGGACCTGGGCAAGAAGCCGTTTGCGCTACTCATGCACGCCATGCGCGCCAAGGGGCTCACCGCGGTCGCCCACATCACCATCCGCAAGCGCGAACAGCTTTGTGCGCTTCGCCCGCAAGGCGGCAACCTGATGCTCGAGACCCTGTTCTACGCGGACGAGCTTCGAGTTGAACTGGGCAAGGAGCTCAACGAAGTTCAGCTCACGGCCGCCGAACAGGGCCTCGCCGAGAACTTGGTCGAGATGCTTGCTGGGGACTTCGATGCGAAGGAGTACAAGGATGCTTACCGCGAGGCACTCACCGAGGTGATCGCCGCCAAGCTCGAGGGCAAGGAGCTCATCACTCCGCCCGACGAGCCGGCGCAGGTCATGGACCTCATGGAAGCCCTCCGCGCGAGTATCGAGCAGGCCAAGGCCCGCAAGTCCGCTTAGGCTCAGCAGGTAAAACCCGGGCATGAACTTGGATGGCCTGTCGTCGGTCGCTGCCAACTATGCCGGTTACTTAGAGGGGGAGCGGGTCGACCAGCTCTTCGCTGAGTTCGATATTCGCTTTGCCGCCGGTCACTGGTGCGCAGGCGAGTTCTTCGATCGCTTCTGCCCGATCGGCTATAACTCCGACAATCCCGACTTCCGCGATGGCATCATCCCCCAGATCGAGCGAGTCTCGAAGGCGGGCATCGTGGGCATCGAGTTCCACGACAAGGTGTTTATCGATGACCAGGATTCCCGGGATGACAGGGTTATCGATGAGGTGCGCGCCGCCCTTAATCGCCACGGGGTCACCCCCACCAACATGAACTTCAACACGTGGACCGATCCGCGGTTCAAGTACGGCGGCGTGACCCATCCCGACCCCGGCATTCGGAAGCTGTGCCGTGATCAGATCAACCTCGGCATCGACATCGGCGCGGAGATCGGGTGTGTCAGCTGCGGCCTGTGGCCCGGCTCGGACGGGTGGGATTATCACTTTGAGGTCGATTACGGTCAGCGGCTGCGCTGGTTCATCGACGCATGCACGGAGTTTGCCGAGCACTGCGATCACCTGGGGCTCGCCTTTGGCACCGAACCCAAGCAGAAAGAGCCCCGCGAAGGCAACATGATCATCAACACCGTCGCCAAGGCTGCGTGCGTGTGTATCGAGGTGAACCGCACGCTGGGCAAGCCGGTGATGGGCGTGGCGATCGACTACGGCCACGAGCAGATGGTCGGCAACACCCCAGCAGAGTCGCTTTACCTGCTGAAGACGCTTGGCATTCCGATCGCCAATTTCCATATCAACGGAGCCAAGTACAACTCGAACGACGAGGACCGCATCGCAGGCACGGACGACGTGTGGCGGCTCGTCGAGTTCTGCTACGCGGCCATCGATACCGGGTACCCCGGTTGGTTTGGCGAGGATCAGTTCACGTATCGCACGGAGCAGGTGGAGTCAATGCGGCTCTCCCGCGAGTTCTTCGCGAACTGCATGAAAAAGGCGCTTCTCATTTACGCGCAACGGAACGAGCTGCAGCGAAGGCAGGCGACCGGGGACGCGGTGCAGACGATCAACTTGGTCAAGAAGATCATCTACAACGGATAGCAAGGGAGCGGGCGCATCGCGGGCACGTGTCATCCCGCGGCTACAATCGATCGCGTGTCCGTCTAATCGCCGGCGGCGGATTGGGAAATCTTCGAGCGGGCGTAGAGCGCGCTGCGCTCTACCCACATCATGAAGATTTCGTAGTTGTCCAAGATGTCTCGCGGCATCTTGACGTACTCGCGCATCGGCTCGGAGTTAGGGTCGGGTTTGAGGGGGGCAGCGCCGGGAAGGCACATCGCTTCTTCGAGGTCATCCGGGCACAGCTTGAGACCGATGTCATCACCGATCAAGAAGGCAAACATCTTCTCGCCGGTATAAACACCCATTCCGCCAAACATGCGTCGCGCTCGGACGTCAAACGACTCCGCCGCGCGCATCATCTGCTCATAGCGAAGGGGACGGTAGACCATGGCTTCCACCCACTCGGCCCGAGGGGGCCAGAGTAGATCGGCATCAGCCGATAAGAGATTATACCAACGGATTGGCTAACGGGTTGCCGTCAGCCACCGTATGTTGTGCCTCAGCAGTTCGACGCCACTCGGATTTCTCGTCACGCCTCGCGGCGAAACTCCAAGTCCGCCGAACGGTCGCAAGGTCGTGACCAGCATCTCAGACGTCCCCCTCTGAGCCCGGACCAAAATCGGATGCTCTGCGTACGTCCGCACATCGATCCGATTCATCAGCGTCTCGAACTCCCATCCGGGATAGGCGACGGCGAGTTGGCCCATGTCGAGGGCGGCTTCCGGAGTCATCGGGAGCCACCTCGCCCATGCGTCCCGCAATCCCGTCGGCTCCCAGAAGCGATCGTTGCGAAACTCGTAGGCGGCTTCTCGCCAGAAGGGCATCGGACGGGTTCCTTCATCGAGCAAGAAGAGCATGGCTCGCTCGGCGGAGGCGCCGAGCCGGGTCGTAATCAAGCCGCCTTCACCCGATCCTTTGAGGTCGTCAAACACGCCGCGCGGGTCGTCGAGCGACCACTCCGCGAACTCGTCGGGCTGGAACGGGGCTACGATCCACAAGGGCCAGGTGTTCTCTGCCCCGCCAAATCGCGCCCTGAGCAGATAGCCACCCGGACGTTCGACGTCGACGCTGAGCTGGCCAATCTCCCGACTCGTGAGACTGGCGAGTTCGAGCTCTTCGTCGGTGCCAAACGCCACCCGGCCCACAGGCCGACGATCTCCATCCCAGGTGTAGTGGAGAAAGTCCCACTCGAGGCTTCCCTCCACCTGCTCTTCGGCATGAGCACCGATGCGCCAGAACACCCGGCCCGCGAAGTGGTTGAAGGGATCGCGCCATCCCGGGCGGTTGCCGCCTCGGACCCACGGGGGACGGCGCACCAGGATCGGGAACAAACACGTTGGCCCGTTCCACGGCGCAAGATCCTCCGGGGCGTAGCGCAGCTGATCCCAGTCATCGATCATCCCCGCCGAACTGATCGGGGTATCCCGCCATCCGGTAACGACATAACCGGCGATGTCTTGCCGCGCACGCACCTGCTCCTGCACGAACTTGCGGATGAAGATCGCCTTCGTTTTGGAACTGGCCATCAGCGCCGCGCTGCGGCTCTCTTCCGGTTCGACCGCGAAACGGTTGACCGGGAGCACGCCCGGGAGATCGTGTTGCCAGCGAACGCCTTGATCGTTGAGCGCCGGGTCTTGGCTGATCCAGTAGGGCTGTTCTTGGCTGATGCGGGCCAGGTCGCGGTGCACATCGATGTCGTTGAACTCGCCCAGGACGACCGGCATCGCCGGCCGGGGGCCCGGGAGCAGCGAGTCCAACACCTCCGGGTACAGCGGAGTCTCGCAGTAGGGGTGGAAGTCGTAGAAATCGCCGTATTCGCGCAGATCGCCGCCGTACATCTCGGCGCTGCCAGAGTTGTCCTTCACCAGCGCGGCCGGCCCGTCCGGGGTATGGAGGAGCTCGCGAATCCGATCGGTCAGTTCTTGGCGATACCGCGCCGTGGTCGTCTCATGGAGTTCGCAACCCACGGTCCAGTACACGACGTTGGGATGATGGCGATACTGGATGACGATCCGCTCCAGTTCGTCGGCCATGCGTCGTTGAGCGTCAGGGTCAGAGGTCGGATCCCACAGCGGAAGTTCGATCCACGCGTAGAGCCCCGCGTCGTGCAGAAGCTCAAGGTAGCGATGCGGCGGAACCCACAGGCAGAACTTGACCAGATTGAATCCGAGGCGCTGGACTTGGGCGATTTCGCGGAGAATCGTCGCATCATCCGGGTTGTGGTGGCCAACTTCGGGGTACCAGCCCCACGTCAGCACACCGCGCGCGTAAAATGGCCGGGCCCCGAGATTCGCGGGTTTGGGTTCGACTTCCTCCCCGCGCCGGCGGCGCAGCCACTCGTTGGCCGCGTCTTCGACCGACGGGGTAGGCCGAGAGCGATCTGCGACCCAAACCTGGGTCCCCTCTGCCCAGGCGACCCGTCTCGCTTCCGCCCGGCCCTCGCTTGGCACGATCTCGGGCACAACAGACACCGGCTTGTAAATACCGCCGAATGTGTGATAAACGAACGGGATGAAGCCGCTCGCGACCTCGCGGACGGGATACGTCGGACCGCCGTTCTTAATGACGCGCACCTCAATATCCCACCGCGCCGCATCAGGCAGCTCGAACTCGAACGCATCCCACAAACCCTCGTGGGTTCCGATCTCTGCCCCATTCACCCACACCGATGCGGCATAACTGACGCCCTCGAAGCGGAGGAAGTACGGCCCAACCGAGGGACGGTCGAGCGATGTGCGGTAGATAGCGGGGCCCTCCCAGGTAACCGGGACCTCCTGCCGCCACGCGTGAGGAATCGTCACCGCTTGCGGTCCCGAGCCGTAATCCACGTTCCATTGCGTCAGCTTCACGCCACCCTCTGGCCGACCCGCTTCACGAAGTTCTCGACGATGCGGAAGCCTTCCTCGGTCAGCACCGATTCAGGGTGAAACTGGACGCCTTCGATCGGCAACGTCTCGTGACGCATGCCCATGATCTCTCCGTCATCCTCGGCGGTTGCGGTCACGACGAACCCCTTCGGAACTGACTCGTGAGTGACCACGAGCGAGTGGTAGCGCACGGCACGGAACGGATTCGGCATACCCGCGAAGAGCCCTTGGCCATCGTGCTTCACCATCGACGTCTTGCCATGCATAATGCGCCGGGCTTGCTTCACGATCCCACCCGCGACTTCGCCGATGGCTTGATGGCCCAGACAAACGCCGAAGATCGGTTGCTTGAGTTCACCCTGGAGCGCGGCGGCAAGGACGTCGAGGCAGACGCCCGATTCTTTGGGGGTGCACGGCCCCGGGGAAAGCATGATGCCGTCGGGCTTCATGGCTTGGATCGCGTCGAGGTCGATCTCGTCGTTGCGGCGGACGACCACTTCGGCTCCGGCCTGGCCCAGATACTGGACCAAGTTGTAGGTGAACGAGTCGTAGTTGTCGATGACGAGAATCACGGGCGCATAGCTTACTCCCCCTCTCCGCTAGCGGGGAGGGGGTCGGGGGGAACTCGCTTGCGGCGACACGACGACCCCATCCCTGTTCGCTTCGCTCACAGGCCTTCCCCTGCAAGATAGCGTAAGAGGAAGTCAAGCGCTCAGTTCGATGTTCTTCTCCCAAGGGGTGTTTCTCTGCACGACGGCGATGGCTCTTCGTG
>JADZEW010000030.1 GCA_020850325.1 Methanoregulaceae archaeon | reverse complement strand
TGCCCGAACTGACCTCGTTCAGGATCCGGACGATCTGCTCTTCGCTGAATCTCGATTTCTTCAAAGTTGACTCCTTCAAGCGGAGTCTAATGGTATCACTGGCCCGGATTCCGGGGGGCAGACCAACGAGATCGAGAGTGCTACACGGGCGAGCGTACGGTCGCGTTCAGCGCCGCGACCTTCAGCGGGGCTGAGGTGTTCACCCGGCCAGAGGTGGTTCTTCCGCATGTGGAGTATTTGATCCGCGCCGCCGGTCGCTTCCATTGCGTCGTGCCCATCTATTGCTTTCTGCCGTCCCAGTTCCATGCGGTCTTTCGCGGAACCCAGCCCGACGCCCAGTTGCTCGACGCCATGAACTACTTCAAGCATCTCTCGGGCATGTGGTTGCGCATGCACGCCCTCCCCGGCTGGGAGCGCGGCTACACGGATCAGGTGCTCGACTCCGAGGATGCATGGCGCGCTCACGCCGCCGAGATCGCCCACGCCCCAGTTTGCGCGGGCTTGGTCGACGATTGGAACCAATACCCCTTCACGGGCAGCTTGGAGTTCGACCTTCGCGAGATCGTCGCTTAGGCGCCTTGGGATAGCACCGTGAGGGCACAACTCATCCCTCACCTACAATAAAAGAGGCTAGCCTTTGCCGACGAGGCCAGTCGTGGATGCTTCCATCGGTTCCTCGGCGGGAGTGCCCATGAGGAACCGTTGGACCGGGGTTACCAAGATTCCCGCCAGCACCACGCCGAGCAAACAGATCAGGCCCGTCGCGCGGAGCGCGGGCGACATGCGCATGGCAGGTCGCGGTTCCGTCTCCACGACGAATGCCGCGCGGGCAATCTGCAGGTAGTACGCCACGGAGATCGCACTCGAGATGGCGAGCACGATGGCGAGCGGAACCAGGCCCGCCGAGATCGCATCTTGGAAGATGAAGAACTTCCCGAAGAAGCCGGCCGACGGCGGGATGCCGATCAGCGAGACCATGAACACCACCAGCAGCACGGCGGCAAGACGGTCACGCTGCCAGAGGCCGTTCAGGTCCTCGAGGCGCGTCGTATCGCGTCCGTCCTTGGTGACCACCGAGATCACCGCGAACGCGCCGAGGGTCATGAACGTGTAGCTAAGCAGGTAGTAGCCGGTCGTGGCGATGCTCACCTGGTCGGGAGCGTTCACATAGGCGAGCAACCCGACCAGCAGGTAACCCGCGTGGCCGATGCTGGAGTAGCCGAGGATGCGCTTGACGTCCTTCTGCAGGAGCGCAACCGCGTTTCCGACGATCATCGTCAGCATGGCGATCGCCATCATCGCGGGCAGCCAATCGGCCTTCATCGGCGCGGCGGCCACGAGAACGCGGAACAGCGCGGCAATTGCGCCGATCTTGGAGCACACCGCCATGAACGCCGTCACGTTGGTCGGTGCGCCTTGATACACGTCGGGCGTCCACTGGTGGAAAGGAACGAGCGCGGCCTTGAATCCCAAGCCGACGAACATGAGGCCAATGCCGAACACCAAGAGCGTCTTCGCGGCGGGGTTGCCGGTGAGCCCGTTGGCGAGGAAAGCGAGGTCCAAAGAACCCGTGGCCCCGTAAAACATGGCGATGCCGTACAGGAAGAACCCGGACGCGAACGAGCCTAGTAAGAAGTATTTGAGCGAGGATTCCTCGGAACGCAGTTCGGCGCGAGCGAGACCCGCGAGAACGTACAGCGAGATCGACAGAATCTCGAGTCCGAGGAAGATGACGAGCAGGTTGCGCGAACTCGCCATGATCATCGCCCCGGCGGTCGACCAAAGCACGAGCGGATAGAACTCACCGAAGGCGATGCGCCTCGACCGCAGATAGGTCTCGCTGAACAAGATCGTCAGGGCGCATGCCACGACCAGCAACAGTTGACAGATCAGACCAAACTGGTCACGCAGCACCATCTCGACGAGCGTGGTCTTCTCCGGCTGGCCGAACTGAATGGCCGTCGCGACTCCCGCGGCCATGAGGCCAGCGATAGAGAAAATCACGATCAGGTTGTTGTTCTGCTTGGGACGCAGCATCTCGATGACGAGCGCGATCATGCCGGTCACGAGGACCATGATGACCGGCATCAGCATCGCGAAGTCGATCTCGCGCGGCAGCGGAAAGGCGGCGTTAAACTCAGGCATTCGCGCTTGCTTCCTCCAGGTTCAGCCACCGCTCCAGCTTGCTGTAGCGGTCGGCCATCAAAACGTCAGCGGTGGGGTCTTCGGCAACCAAGGCACCCGGTCGCAGCGTGCGCATCCGAACCACCGAAACATCCGAGCGATCGATGTCCCAAGCGAAGAACGCGCCCGGCAGATCGCTCACGAAATCCATGTAGGCACCATCGCCCGCATCGATGAACACCACGTTGGGATGATCGCCAATCTCGGCCAGCAGTTCCCGATCGCGCTCCAAGTAATGGCCGCCGTATTGCATCGGGGTCGTTTGGCTAGGCTCAGCTCCCTTCAAGCGGTAGAAGATGCCATCGGCTCCAGATTTGAGCGCCCGGTCAATGTCCTTTCGCACCGTTTCGACTAAGCCGTCGAGCTTCTGGTTGCCGGCCTCGGGGTCCGTGTAGATCAGCTCGTTAAGGTTCAAGCCCGCGGCCTGGGCCTGCCCGTAGGGGTTGATGACTTCGACAAGCGTGAGCCGTTCGGCATCGGGCATGCCAGGAGCGCGAAGCACCCGCGCATCTGAACGAGGGTCATCGTCGAGGATCATCAGCGGCTTGCGATCGGCCGCCCGACCCTGAGCCACCGCCAAGAGGCGCTCCCTTCCCGTCAAGGCGTTTCCTCCGGCAAGGCGATCGCCGGCGCGACCTTCATGCGCGTGGCCACTTCGGCGGCGTACGCCGGGGTGAAGTGCAGATTCGCGGGGGCAACGGTCTCTTGGCCGCGCTGGTCGCCGGTGTTGCGGACGAGGTTGCCGTTGTCGCCAATCTCAAGTTGGGCATCCTTCCAGTTCGGCCGCTGGCCGACCGGGTTCAGCGCCATCATGCGGGTCGCGGCGATCGACTTCTCCATCGGCTTCAGGAAGGTGTTGGGATAGAACCCACCCCAGAAGATCAGGATGACGAGCGGGGCGCACATCGCGATTTCCCACGGCTTGATGTCCTTCAGCCGCTGGTTCTCGGGGTTGTTGTTCGGGCCGTAGAACATCTTCTGGAACATCCACAGCAGGTACACGGCGGCGAGAATCACGCCGATACCGGCAAGTACTGCGTAGGCCACGTTCAATCCGAACATGCCGTTGTAGCTAGCTTCGAACGCGCCGATCATCGCCATGAACTCGCCGATGAACCCGTTCGTGCCGGGCAGACCAACCGAGCTCAACATGACGATCAGGAAGATTGCCGCGTAAATCGGCATCTGCGCCTTGATGCCGCCGTAGTCGCTGAACATGCGCGTGTGGCGTCGCTCGTAAATGAGGCCGATGAGCAAGAAGAGCGCGCCGGTGCTGATGCCGTGGTTCAGCTGCTGCATGGCTCCACCGAGGAGTCCGGTGTAGCTCAGCGAGAAGATGCCAAGGAGTACGAAGCCCATGTGAGCGACCGAGCTGTAGGCGACCAGTTTCTTGACGTCCGGCTGAACGGCGGCGACGATCGCCCCGTAGAGGATGCCGACCACGGCCAGGCCCATGATGTACGGCACCATTTGCGGCAGCACATCCGGGAAGAACGGCAACACAAAGCGCAAGAAGCCGTACGTGCCCATCTTCAGCAGGACGCCCGCCAGAATCACCGAACCCGCGGTGGGGGCTTCGACGTGGGCGTCGGGCAGCCACGTGTGGAACGGGAACGCCGGACACTTGACCAAGAACGCCACCGAGAACGCCCAGAAGAGCCACGCCTGCAAGTGCATTCCCGCTTGCCACAGCGAACCGTTGGCGACGTTCGCCTGCACCTCGATGATGTCGAACGACCAGTTGCCGGTCGCCTTCGAGTTCAGGTAGGCCATCGTGATCATGCCGAGCAGCATGAAGATGGAACCGGCAAAGGTGTAGATAAAGAACTTGAGTCCCGCGTAGGTTCGGCGCTCTCCACCCCAGATCGAAATCAGGAGCCACATCGGCACCAGAGAGGCCTCAAAGAAGGTGTAGAACAGGATCATGTCGAGGCTGGTGAACACGCCGAGCATGGCGGTCTCCAGGATCAACATGGCGATCATGTAGGGCTTCACGCGCTTATCGACGTAGAAGCTGAACCACAGCGAGATGACCGTGAGGAACGTGGTGAGGACGAGCAGCCAGATGCTGATGCCGTCCACGCCCATCTTATACGAGATGCCCAGCCGCTCGATCCACGGAATGTGCTCCACCATCTGGAAGTGGTAGGTATTCGAGTCGAACTTGGCGTAAACGAAGAGGCTGGCCAGGAACGTTGCGACGGCGGTGCCGAGCGCTCCGTAACGGATCGCCTTGAGGTTGCTATCGGGCAGGAACGCGAGGAGCGCCGCCCCGATCACGGGAAGGAATACGGTGAGCGAAAGCAAGCCCATAGTTACTGTCCTCCTCCCACTCGGATCATCGTGTACACGATGTAACCAAGGAATCCGGTGACGCCAAAGAGCATCATCAGCGCGTAGCTTCGGACGTAGCCGGTTTGGAACGCGCCGAAGAGCATGCCTACCTTGCTCACCGCGACCCCGACGCCGTTGACGATCTTGTCGATGATGCCGACGTCAATGTACTTCCAGACCATGTTGGCGACTTCTCCGCCACCCTCAGTGCTGGATCGAACGAGGAATCGGTCATAGCCGAACTGGTTGGCGGCGAGTTTGCGCCAAGTCGCCCACTTGCCCATTTCCCAACCTTCCGATTTCGGCAGGCCCTTCCGGTAGACCAGCAGGCCAACAATCAAGCCGGAGAACGCCGCCGCGATCGAGAGCATCAGCAGATTCAAGTGCTCAGGATGGCCGGACATCTCACCCAGAACAGGCAATGGCTCGGGCTGGAGCCACTTCTCGAAGGCGTGGTTCCGATAGAGCAGGAAGCCGCCAATCGCGGACGGAACCGCGAGGACGGCGAGAGGGATCCACATGCTTGGCGGAACTTCCTTCGGCGTGTGGGTTTCGTCGAGTTCGTGGTGATGCTCGTGCTCGTGGGGTTGAGCAGCAAGTTCCTCATCCGTATAGAAGAAGCCGTGCGTGTCGGGACCGTGATCGTGAGCGTGATGCGCATGGGCCACGTGATGATCGTCGTGATGCCCATGCTCGACAGCAGGAATGGCCCGCCATCGCTCTTCCTTGCCGAAGAACGTGAGCCACGTCATGCGAGTCATGTAGCAGGCAGTCAGACCCGCGACCAGCAGACCGAGAACACCGGCGTAGTAACCGAGATTGAGCACTCCGATCGAAGCGTGCTCATTCGCGAGGGCGTAGCCGAGGATGGCCTCCTTGCTGTAGAAGCCCGCGAAGCCGAAGCCCGGCGGGACGGCCAACCCGGCGATCGCGATGAACCCGATGAACATGGTCGCGAACGTGATCGGCAGATACTTTCGCAGGTTGCCATAGTTGCGCATGTCTTGGTTGTGGGCCATGGCGTAAATAACCGCGCCCGAGCCAAGGAAGAGCAGTGCTTTGAAGAACGCGTGGGTCGTAACGTGGAACATGCCCGTCCAGTAGCCGCCCACACCGCAACCAATGAACATGAATCCGAGTTGCGACACCGTCGAATACGCGAGGACCTTCTTGATGTCCGTTTGGCCGAACGCGATGACCGCCGCGAAGAGGGCGGTAAACGCTCCCACCATCGCTACCACTGCGCTCGCGACCTCGGACACTTCGAAGATCACGTGCATCCGGTTCAGGATGACGATGCCCGAGGTGACCATCGTGGCCGCATGGATGAGCGCGGAAACCGGCGTCGGGCCAGCCATCGCGTCGGGCAACCAGAAGTAAAGCGGGAACTGCGCGGACTTACCGCACGCACCAACAAAGAACAGCAAAGCGATGGCGGTGGCGATCGCGGGCTGCGCTTCGATGATCCGCACGATATTCGGCAGGATGACGTCGTAGCTCAGCCAGCGTGTCTCGCCCTCGGGCAACTGCATCTTGTCCACGTTCGCCACGATCACCGCGAACAGCAGGAACATGCCGAGAGTAAGGCCCCAGTCACCGATTCGGTTGACAATAAACGCCTTGTTGGCCGCCTTCGCGTTCTCGATGTCCCTGTACCAGAAGCCAATGAGCAGATACGAACAGAGACCTACCCCTTCCCAGCCGATGAACATCAGGCCGAGGTTGTTCCCCAGAACGAGAATCAACATGGACGCCACGAATAGGTTCAAGTAGGTGAAGAACCGCGGGTATTCCTGATCATCGGCCATGTAGCCGGTGGCGTACAAGTGAATGAGGGCGCCGATGCCGGTGATGATCAACACCATCGTCATCGACAGCGGATCAACCACGAGTTCAAACGGAACACGCAAGCTGGCGATATTGATCCAGTCAAACAGCGTGACGACGTGGCTGCGGGCACCGACTTCCTGCTGGCTCAGTTGCAGGGTCAGGAACGCACCGATGGCGAACGCAACGGCGATCGGCAGCACGGCGAGCGTGCCCATGACCCGCTTGCCCTTGGCGGCCCCCATCTTGGCAACCACCGATCCGCCGAACAGCGCCTGAACGAGCGACCCGATCAGCGGGAGGAACAAGACGATCCAAATCAGTGAAGCGGTGCCTTCCATAGCCTATCCCCGAAGCAGGTTCACCTCGTCCACGTCGATGGTGCTACGAGAGCGGAAGATCATCATGATGATGCCGAGACCAACCGCGACCTCGGCCGCTGCCACCGCCATCACGAAGATGACCGCCATTTGGCCGGCCATGGCGTGTTGATACGGATCTGCGTTGGCGGTCGCCGGACCGTACTTCGCAAACGCGAGGAACGTCAGGTTGACCGAGTTGAGCATCAACTCGATGCACATGAAGATCACGATTGGGTTGCGGCGGATGATGACTCCCACCACCCCGATCACAAACATGAAGAGGCCGAGCCCCAGATACGCCGCGAGAGGAACGCCGGTTTCCAACTTAGATTCTCCTCTTAGCCAGCAGAATCGACCCGACAATGCCGATCAGCAGTAGGATGCTGGCGATTTCGAAGGGCCAGACGTAAGATGTGAACAGCGTGCGGCCCACCGCTTGCGGCGAACCGAAGCCCTCCGGCGCAAACTGCTGGCTCGTCTGCAGGAACGGCTGGACAACTTGGGTGGCAATCAGCCCGAAGAGCGCGCCACCGAAAAGAAATCCGAGCCCCTTCTTGATCAGATCAGGTCGCTCATCGAGGACCTGCAAGCTGCCCAGATTGAGCAACATGATCACGAACAGGAAAAGCACCATGATCGCGCCCGTGTAGACAATGATCTGCGTCATCCCCAACAGTTCCGCTCGAAGCGTGAAGTAGAGGAATGCAAGGGTGAAGAAGTTGAGCACCAGGCACAGCGCAGACCGAACTGCGTTTCTGAATGCGACGACTCCGACTGCGGTCATGGCGGCGAGGCCGGCCAAAAGACCAAAGATCATGAGATCAGGAGTTACTTGCACGGGCATTACGAACCCACCCCCTCAGCCTGCGGATCGGCTACGTTGACCGACCGGGTGCCATCGACCAGCGAGATCGATCGCGGTGCGAGCGCGTTATCGACCCGGTTCTTGCTGAGGCCCCGCACCGCCAGATAGACGGCGAACAGCAACCCAAACGAGCCGAGATAAGCGATCCAACCTTGCCACACGCCGTACTTGTTGGTGATCAGAATCCACAGCGCAACGACGATGAAGTTCGACACCGCGACCGGCAGCAACGTTCTCCATCCCAAGGACATAAGCTGGTCGTAGCGCAGACGCGGCAATGAGGCGCGAAGCCAAATGAAGCAGGTGAACGAGGCCACCGTCTTGAACATAAACGTGGCCAACCCGCCGAGCGTCGTTCCCGCGATCCCTTCCAGCGGATCAATGAACATGTCGTAGCCGCCAAGGAAGACCGTTGAAAACACGCCGGCGAAGACAAGCATCGCCGCGTACTCGCCCATGAAGAACACCGCGAACTTCATCGAGCTGTACTCCGTATGGTAGCCAGCGATGAGCTCGTTCTCGGCCTCGGGGAGATCGAAGGGAGCTCGGTTTGTTTCGGCGATCACGCAGATCGCGAACACGACCGCGGCGACGAACCCGAACGGCGTGAAGATGAACCAGTTGTTGAGGAACGGCACCACACCGAGCAAATCCCCCTGTTGCGTGGTCACCATTTGGGTCATTTTCAGCGAACCCGAGGCGAGCACAATGGCCGCGAGGGACATCCCCATTGCAAGTTCGTAACTGATCAGCTGAGCCGTAGCTCGCAGACCGCCCATGAGCGAATACTTGTTGTTGGAGGCGTAGCCGGCCAGCACGATTCCGTAAACGCCCAACGAACTGATCGCCATGACGTAAAGGATGCCGACGTTGACGTCCGCGATCGGAGTCAACAGGGTGTTTCCGCTCCACGGCAACGTTCCTCCGAGGGCAAAGGCCGGGAACAGTGCGACCGCCGGGGCGACAAAGTAGATGAGCCGGTCGATTGCGGAGGGCGTGATGTCTTCCTTGAAGAACAGCTTGATGCCGTCCGCGATGGGCTGCAGCAAACCGAAGAGCTTGATTTTGCGGCCGCTCTTCAGGGTGATGGTAGCGACCCGGTTCGGGCCGATGCGGTCCTGCATCCAACTTAGCAGGCGACGCTCCCACCAGATGAGGCCAGGGACGACCAGCAAGAGTGGCAGGACAAACAACAAAACCCTGAGCAAAGCTTGCAGGGCCGGGTGCCAACTCGCGACGTCGAACATGGCTGGGCGAATGTTACCGGAAACGAACCCCGGTGTATCATGCGGACATGAAGCATCGAGCCTGGATCGGCGTAGGAATAATGTTTGCGCTCCTCTGCGGCTGCGCATCAAAGCAGAGTCAGTTGGTGGGCTCGTGGAAAGCGCGTGATGTGAAGCCGATCGCGTCGAACAACTTTCGCGACGTCGCCAACGCCTCGATGATGTCCCTCTGGACCTCGGGCATGACGGTCGAGTTCAACAAAGAGGGCAAGTTCAAGATGTCCCAGGTGCTGGGCTGGGTCGAAGGTGACTACAAGATCGAGGGCAACGAGGTGGAGCTAAAGTTCAACACTTTCGCTCCTCAGCGCCCGCTCCGGCTGGTCTTTCAGGACGGCGGGAAGGTGCTCGCGCTGAAGACGGATTTCGAGTCGGACCCGAAGGTCGTGTTTGACAAACAGCCATAGAGTTTGCTCGGGTTTGTTCGGGTTAGCTCGGGTTGGCTCGGATTCTCGCATGCCCCTCAACCTGCGGGAACCATCTGTGCCCAGCTCAAGTCGAACTCCATAGACCGGCGACCCCATATCCTCCGGTCCCGTCGGGCCTCTCCCCCACCCATCTGTGAGGCCCGACACCCCTCTTTCCGCGGGACCCTCTTGGAGCCCATGCCGCACGTCGAGACCTTCACGAATCCCGCGCCGCACCGCGACTACGTCATCACTCACATTTGCCCTGAGTTCACGTCCGTGTGCCCCAAGACCGGCCAACCCGATTTCGCCACCATCGAACTCGAATACATCCCCGATCAGCTCTGCTTGGAGCTCAAGGCGCTCAAGCTCTACTACTACAGCTTCCGGAACGAGGGCATCTATTACGAGGCGGTCACGAACCGAATCCTCGACGAGTTGATCGAGACCTGTTCGCCGCGCTGGATGCGGATCACCGCGAACTTCAACGTCCGCGGAGGTATCGAATCGGTGATCGTCGTCGAATCCGGGCCCCAGCCCTAGCCGACCAACCGTCATTTCACGCCGAGTCTGCGTCATAACTGAGGAATCGCAGTGAACACGTGTCGACTTCGCCTGTTTGGAAACGTTCGCCTCGAAGCCGACGACCAGTCGCTCGAGGCGTTTGGCACGGTGCGCGCCGCCAAGCTCCTCGTGTTGTTGAGCTTGTCGCGGTCTGGAAAAATGCCCCGAGAGCACCTGGCCGAGCAACTCTGGCCGGATGATTACTATGACGCAACGCGGTTGCGCCTTCGACAGGAGATCCACCGGCTCAAGCGTGCCCTCGGCAATCAAGCAGATCTGATCGGCTCGTCGCCCACTGAAGTCTGGATAGACCGCTCGCGGCTCGTGACCGACCTAGACGATGTAGAGCATGCGTCCGCCCGAGCGCTCGATCCCTCGCTCATCCTCGATCCCTTTCTGCCCGGCTGGGAAGATCCGTGGGTGATCGCACAACGCCGCCACGCCGAACATCTTCAGGTTCAAGCGGGGGTTGCCGCCATCACCCGCGCCGTCCAGGCGGGCGAGGCCGACCGGGTGCAGGGGCTGCTCCAGCAGATGATCGCGCGCCATCCGCTGAATGAGGATCTGCGCAAGCTTGCCGTCGAAGTCCATGCCCACCTGGGCAGTCTTGCCGCGGCGGTGGCTGAGTTCCAAGACTATCGCCGCAAGGTGAAGGAGCAACTTGGAGTAGAAACGCCGGACGTCAGCGACCGCCTCGCCCGCGATCTTGCTGCGCGGACCCGGGACGCGACCGCGGACGACGATTGGTCAACGACACTTCCGGTTTCGGCTGAGCCCATTTATGGCCGCGAAGAACTGGCGGTGAGGGTGATCGATCAACTCCGAGCGAGTCCCACCCGAGTTGTTTCGCTCGTAGGCCCCGGCGGTATCGGCAAGACAAGACTTGCGATCGAGGTGGCGCAACGACTGGCCGCGGACGGCGGACGCGTTGCCTTCGCATCGATGGTGGAGGTCGCGGAACCGCTGCTGTGGGCCCGTGAGGTGTTGGCCCAGTTGGGAAGCGACCCCCCTGGCGAGGCCGATCCGATCAAGTTCTTGGCGGTTCTCGTCGATCAAGAGCCCACTGTGCTCGTCCTCGACAACCTCGAAAGCGTTCTGCCGGACGCGGCCGAGGGACTCTCTCAACTGCGATCGCTTGCGCCCACCTTAAGAATCCTCATCACTTCGGTCATCCCGTCGCGGGTTCAAGGTGAACAGCTGATCCCGGTTGGCCCTCTGGATCCACGAGTCGCTGGGGCCGAATTCCTGCGAAATGCCTACCATCAGCACCGGCCGGACGTGGTGATCTCCGATGAAGATGCCGGCGTACTGATGCAGATTGCGGACCGGCTCGATGGCTATCCGCTCGCGCTGCGGTTGGCTTCGGCCCGCTTAAGGCTCCTTTCGCCGCAGAATCTGCTCCAGCAACTCGAACATGCGCTGGCCCGCTCGTCGGCGCACGACCTACCCGAGAGACACCGATCCCTTGAGTCCGCGCTCGTATCGAGCTTTGACAGTCTGTCGGAGGCACAGCTACGGGCGGTCGACCACATCTCGGCGTACCCGGGCGGTATGGGCATGGATCTATGCGGACTAGCCCTTGCCGACGAGCCGTATCTCGACCTGATCGAGTCGCTGCTCGATCTCGCTCTGCTCGCGATGGAGGATCATTCGGGACTGGTGCGGGTCCGCATGCTGGTGCCCGTTCGAAACTACGTCCAAAGGCGCCAAGGCGAAGATGCGCGGATGGCCCTCGAGCGATCCGCGGTACACACCGTCCTCGAACTGCTCGCCCAGCATGACATCGCTCCGTGGAAGCCCCTGCCCCGCCGGGTGATCGACCTCGTCGAGTCGGAAGCGGACAACATTCTGTTTGCCTGGCGCTGGGCCATCGACCACGAGCCCGAGCGTGCATGGCCGATCGCGGCGAAGGTCGCGCGTTTGGAGATGAGCCGTGGCCGTAGCCTGGCCCTTCTGGATTCCTTGGAGGCACATCGCGTTCGGTGGCAAGACACGTCCGCGGACCAGGCGATCGAGCTCGAACTGACCCTGGCCCACCTCTGTTTCGCGTGTCACCAGGAAGAGCGTGCCCGAGAGCCCCTTCAGCGCGCACGCGAACTTAAGGGATCAGCAACATGGGAGGCCTTCCTCACGTTCAGCGAAGCCCAGCTTGCGTTCCGCCGCGAGTTCGAATCCAGCGAGGACTTGGCCAGGCGGGCGCTCGAACTTGCGAAGGACGCCGGCGACACCTATCTCACCGGGCGCGCGCTGAGGCTCTTGGGAGTCATCGTTAACTACAAGCGCCGCCCCGAAGAGGCGCTCGAGTGCCTCTCCGCTGCCTTTGAGAAACTGCAAGCTAGCGGTGCCGAAACCGAACTCCCCTCGCTGGGCACGTATCTCGGAGCCACGCTTTGGTTCACGGATCGCAAGCGAGAGGCAGTGGAGGTGATCGAGCGCTCGAAGGCGTCTCTGCGCGGGCTAAGAGATCCCGTTGCCGCGGCCTTCATGTACGAGACCGAAGGTCGAATCGCTACCGCCGACGGGCGACCAGCGGAAGCGGAAGCGTTTCTGCGGGAGTCCCTAAGAATCTGGGAAGCCATCGGCAGCCCTTACCAAGAAGCCGACCAGCTGCACTGCTTGAGTCGAGCGCTGATCCTGCAGGGTAAATGGGACGAAGCCCGGTGGTCCGTACGCGAGGCGGGCCGACGGTGGGTCCTGGACGACAACTATGGTGGCCTCTGCTGCACGCTGACGCTGCTCGCAGAAGTGCTCTTTCACGACGGAGACGCGGAGCGAGCCCGCCAAGTCATCGGATTTTCCCGAGACCTAGAACGTGAGCTGAGTCTGATCGTCGTCGAGTCCGAAATCGATCACCGCGATGCCGCCGCCGCTCAGTTCGGCGGGGAGTGCACTCACGAACTGCCCGTCACCAAGGAGCAGGCGCATGCCCTGTTCGCTTGGATCCGCTGACCATGGCCCGCTCGATCTGAAGCACGAACCTCTGCCAGGCTTCGGCCTCAGTATCTTCGAGCGATAAGTGCCGCAGGAGGAGTTGGGCCAAGGCCGGGAAGTGCCGCGGACGCAGCCCCAAGCCCACGAAGGATCGGCCGAGTTCACGGCACCGCCCGGCGAACTGTGGAGCGTCGTCCAGGTGATCGAGTGCGGTAGCGAGGGCCAGCCAGATGAGGCGCGCCAACGCTTCCGTGTCGGTGGCGTGCACTTCGGGATGGCCCTGCACAAACTCGGCGACTAGCTCCTGGGCGATGTGCTCGCTCTCGGGAATGTGCCGGAGAAAGGAGGGGCTCAGTTGCTCTTTCAGCGTCTGATCAGGCGGGTGTGTTGTCATGCGATCCATGAAGGTGTACGCATAGGGTCCCACACAAACCGCCTCATTTCTGGGTCATGGCGCATTTGTAACAGCTTTGTAACGGCGAGTCGATGTGGCGAGCTTGGGCACTACGCCAAAGACAGCCCTGGTTGTATCGAGATCGACGCTATCTGCTGGCGGAGACGTCGAGCGTAACGCATACTGGAGTCGATGATCGTCCACCTGATCGACGGCACCTACGAGCTGTTTCGGCAGTTCTACGGCCTGCGCAGCTTCTCGAAAGGTGACGACAAGCCTCTTGCCGCTGTCGGCGGAGTCCTCCATTCGATCCTCCAGATGGTGGAGCAAGGCGGCACCCACTTCGGGGTAGCCACCGATCACGTGATCGAGTCGTTCCGCAACGACCTGTGGGACGGATACAAACGGGCGACCGGCATGGAGCCGAACCTGACCGACCAGTTCCACGCCTTTGAGGAAGCGCTTGCCGCGATGGGCGTCAAGGTGTGGCCGATGGTGGAGTTGGAAGCTGACGACGCCCTCGCCTCGGCCGCGTTTCTTGCTGAGCAAGACCCGCAGGTGGACAAGGTTTGCATCTGGACTCCGGACAAGGACCTGGCGCAGTGCGTTCGGGGCGATCGGGTGGTGCAGGTCGAAAGGCGCAGCAAGAACATCCGCGAAGAAGCCGGGGTGAAGGAAAAGTTCGGCGTGCCCCCGGCCCTAATCCCAGACTACCTGGCCCTTGTTGGCGACAAGGCGGATGGCTACCCTGGCATTCCCGGCTTCGGTGCGGTCGGCGCGGCCAAGGCGCTGCTCCGCCACGGTCCGATCGAGGACTTCCCGCCCGAGGTGCTGGGTGAACGCAAAGAACTCGCCCTGCTGTTCAAGAATCTGGCCACGCTGCGGACGGATTATCCGGCGTTTGCTCAGGTCGATGAGTTGCGCTGGACGGGGCCGACCAGCGCTTTCGCGGCGTGGGTGGACCGGATCGGTGACGCCCGGCTCTCGGAGCGATGCACCAAAGCCGCCGACCAGCGCGTTGTGCCTCCCAACTCGTAAAAGCACCGTTCGAGTTTGGCTCTAAAAGGCCCTATAATGAGGTTCTTCACGAGCAAAGCCCATGAGCCGAACGAACCTGTTTCACCAAGTCGCCCGATCGCTTCGCATCGCTCAATACTGCGAACAGCACAACGTCTCCACCCGCGAGGCTCTCGACCGGATCGCGGAAGGGGGGATCACTCGCCGCACGTTCCTGACTGCGGTGGGTGTGGCCGGTGCCGCGATGAGCCCGCTTAGCGCGCTTGCCGCCAGCCAGTCCGGCGGCCCGAGAATCGCGGTCATCGGCGGCGGTCTGTCCGGGTTGGCCTGCGCCGATCGACTGAAGACCAAGGGCTACGTCGCGCGAGTCTATGAAGCCTCCAGCCGTCTCGGGGGACGTTGCTTCAGCAACCGCACGCTGGTCCCGGGCATGGCGGCCGAGAATGGCGGCGAGTTCATCGACACCGGCCACAAAGCAATGCTTGCCTACGCCAACGAGTTCAATCTTGCGAAAGAGGCTGTGACTCGAGGGGCAGGCGAAGAGACCTTCTACTTCTTCGGGCAGCATTGGTCCGAAGAGCAGGTGGTCGAGCAGTTCCGATCCGTGGTCGCCAACATGCAGCCCGATCTCCGGTCGATCTCGGGGGCCGCAAGCTTCTATATCAGCAACCAGGCCGATCGCGACCTCGATAACACCGATCTTGCGACCTACTTTGCCTCCCGCTGCGCCGGCCACCCGCTCATCGAAGCAGTGTTGAACGAGGCCTATCTGGCGGAGTACGGACTCGAGACCAGCGAACAGAGCACGTTGAACTTCCTAGGCTTCATGCGGCTGAACAAGCGATCCAAGTTCGAGCCATTCGGCGTCAGTGACGAGCGCTACCACCTGATTGACGGCAATGACGGCATCGTTCAGGGCCTCGCCGGAAAGCTTGCGGGCCAAATCACGACGGGAGCCAAGTTGACCCGGCTGGGCAAGAACGCCAGCGGCGAGTACTTGATGTACTTTAATGGTTCGAGCGTTCCCGAGAAGGCTGACGCGGTGGTGCTCGCGGTTCCGTTCACGGTCCTACGCGGTATCCAACTCGATGCCTCGCTTGGACTCTCGGCAGACAAGCGACGCGCGATCGATGAGCTCGGCTACGGCATGAACGCGAAGACGATGGTCGCCTTCGTGGGCCGATACTGGGAAACGCAATATGGGGCCAGCGGCACCGCCTACAGCGATCTGACGGATGTTCAGACGGTATGGGAGACCAACCGAGCGAACTCGGTTAGCCGTGGCATTCTGACGGACTACGCCTCCGGCGTGCGCGGCGAGTCGTTGCGCACGAATCAGGTTCAGCAACAAGTGAACGAGTTCCTGAATGATCTGGATGTGATCTTCCCAGGGATCAAGTCTCGCGCCGCCAAGAGCGGCAACAACTATGTCGCCCATCTTGAGCACTGGCCCAGCAACCCGCTTTCGCTCGGATCGTACACCTGCTACCGCCCCGGTCAGTTCACCGGCATCGAGGGGCTCTCGGGCGAAGCGGCCGGAACCCTTAAGTTCGCCGGGGAGCACACCGACTCCTTCTACTCTTGGCAGGGCTACATGGAAGGCGCATGCCTTGCCGGAATCCGGGCGGCAAACGAGGTCTTGCTGGACATCAAGAAGCGAGTGATCTAGCTTCTCGGAACTCCCGCGACGGCGGGTGGTTGAGGAGGTGGAACCTGGTCGGGGCGACACGATTCGAACGTGCGACCTCTTCCACCCCATGGAAGCGCGCTACCAAACTGCGCCACGCCCCGACACGAGACCACAAGATACCCGAAACCGAAAGCCGTCCCACAAAATGAGGACACGTTGCGCCACCCGAATTCAGCAACAATTCAAGTATGGCCATCGTCACCCTCTTGCTGGCTTTCCTCACTCAGGGAGACGTCCAACTCGGTCAGCAGGTGAATCTGCGATCTCCCGACGATGGCCACCGACTTGCGGTCAAACCTCCCGCGGGAGATTTCCGGATCGAGGTGGTCGTCAACTGTCAGAAGCCCGGCGTCGTGCTCGACTCGGTCGGCATCAACGCCGCGCCAACCGGCTCCTACAGTCTCACCGTCAACCCAGATCGCAAGGTCTCGTTCCAAGTTTGGCAACCCGGATGGACCGTCCTCACATCGACCCAAGCCCTCGGCACGAAAGACGAGATCATCGTCGTATCGCGCACGGGCGAGCGCGTTACGCTGACCCTTGGCGGACAATCGATTGTCGGCACGATCAAGGCGCCGCTCAGCCGCGACCCGCTCTGGATCGGCGACTTCCCCGGCGATGACTCGTGGGGCGCAAACTACCGCATCCACCCCGCGATGGTGGGGACGGTGCGCGTGGTCGGGGTGGCACCGATGGTGGCGTCGCCGGATCTGGTCGTCGACGAGACCGGCACGGTTTCCGCGGTCCTGAAGGCTCGGATCACGAAAGCACTGGAAGGCGTCAACGCCCAAACCGGCGGGCGACTTTATGTGCTGTTCTCCACCGCCCAAAACGTCGACGACACCCTCGCGGCGGCAACCCGCCTTCGCGAAGCACAGCAAGCCGCCCATCCCGGCGTGCCGCTTGGGGTGCTCTCGTATAGTCCGAGCGGCCGCGGCTACAGCCGCACGAACTCGTTCGACGCGAAGATCAATTTCGAGCAGGTGAAAGCCGCGTGGGCGGCGACCGAAGGAAGCCTGCTCGCCGAGCACGCTGCGCAACAGATCGAGCATCTCGCTGGGCAACGCTCGCCAACCACCACCACGACCCCGCCCGCGCTCATTGGCGAAGCGAAGATCGGCCCTGAAGGCGGCAAAGTCGCGAGCCAAACTGGCGACTTCGAAGTCTCGATACCATCGGGGGCGCTAGCCGAGACCCAAACGGTCAAGGTCACCCAGCTCAACGGCGGCAACCACGGGCGCATTGTCGACATCGAGGCGGGCGGCAAGCTGCTGGCCAAGCCAGCGACGATCACCTACCGACTTCCTGATAATGTCGATGCCTCGACCGTCGTTGCGGCGGGTCACGTGACCGAGAGTCTCTGGTCCGTCCACCCCTCCCAATACAATCCCGCGACTCGGACCCTGACGGCCAAGACCAATCACTTCTCGAATCAGGGCTGGTTCGGGATGAACAAGAAACAGCATCAGGTGGCGGGCGCGGTGACCTACTCGCTTACGGGCACGATCCTCATCCACGTCTCGACCACGGCCCTGTTGGGTTCTGCGGCAGTTGTCTCCGCGCCCGTCGTGGCGGTCGTAGCAATTTTCGCCGCCGTGGGCTGGTTCGCGGGCGGCACGGAATACGAGACACTCATGAAGCAAGGCTTCAAGGGGCCCATCCCCGCCGATGGCTTCAGCGTGTACTGGAAGCCGGACCAAGTCACCGCCAAAGGCGAGGCGGTCGTGCTCGTCAACAAGAAGACGAACAAGATTCTCACGTGGGTGAAGGACACCGACCAGTGGGCGCCCGTGGGCCAAGGAGGGACGTTCACGATCGAGGTGCCTTCGGGCGAAAAACTGACGCTCGAGGACATCGGCTCTTACAAGGTACCGACTGCCGTGGTGAACCTAGCCACTGACCTCTCGACCACGAAGCGGTGGTACGAGACGAACCGCTTCAACCCACCGGCGAATCTTCCGGTTCTGGTCACGAACGATGTCGATAAGCTGCCGACGGGCGAGAAGAACGCCGGAGAGTTCGAGGGCACCTTCCTGAAGGTCAACGGTGAACTGCTGACCGATGCCAAGGCGAGTTCGAACGTGGTCCGGGCGACCATCGCCCACGAGTACTTCCACGCGGTGGTCAAACACAACGGGTTCAAAGAGCAGTTCCTGGGGTCCGAAGAGGCCGTCGCGACGGCGGTCGAGTCGATCGTCTGGCCAGGCGCGAATGACGGTCTGACCACCAACGGCTGGAACGTGGCGGGACCGGTATTGGCCAACGGACTGAAAGGGACCGGCCAAGGCGAGGGATTCAGTTCGCCGGAACGCCGGGGGTACGTGCTGTGGTCGATTCCGAAGTACGTGTATCACGCGCATAGCGCCGACGACCTCAAGGCGATCGCCGCGGGAACGATGCCGGACGGATTGCTCCAACAGATGTTTCGAGCTTACGTTCGTTCCCTCACGAACCGCGAGGACAGCCTTGACAAGGAGATTGAATCCGAGGATGGCCGCGGAAAGATCGCGACCGGCTGGCCGGTGACGATCACAAACCTCGCTCTGGGCACGAACACCTTCAACGTCAGCCCCGGAAAAGTCGATGTGCCTTTGACTCCGGCGCTGGCCGTCCGGGCCATCGCGGTGAAGCTCCCTGCATCCACCCCTCCGGCGCCGATCGTGGTGCGTCGACGGTCCCCGCTCGAGGCAGAAGAAATCTCGGTGCTTCGTCCAAAGGCTTCATTCCGCGAGGCCGTCTCCAGCGATGAGCGAGGGCGCGATGGCGTGATCACCGAGGCAAGCGTCGTCGCCACCCCTCGTGACTGGGACACGGGAGAACTCATGCTGCCCGTGCTGCTTTCCAGCGCGAAGGGGCGCGAAGGAACCGGCAATCCGCTCTACGTGTATCGCCTCATCCCGCCTCCGACCTTTGAGTCGGTGGGCGCTTCGGATGGCTTCCACCTCAAATGGAGCTTGCCGACCCTGAACGGCGTACCTCCCGGCGACGCGCTCTGGGGCTACTGGATCTACGGACGCATGCCCGGAGGCGAGGTTCGCCTATTGCAGGAACTACGCTTCCGCCCCGACCAATCGCCGAACGGGCTCTCGGGAAGAGGCGGCTCTCGTAACGCCGGAACAATCCCGGTAACAACCGTCGAGTATGTGCTGCCGAGTGTGGCCGGGAGCCTGTTCGAGAGCTTCGGAATCGCAAGCGTTGAGTTGGTTGCCCAGAATGGCGATATCCCGCTAGTGTCGGACATCCAGTGGGCGGGCGCCCCCGCAGATGACCTGTTGAAGGAGTTGCAGAAGTCGACCCAGATCATCGTGTCGATTGCCGGTGTGACCGAGGTCAAGACCGACGACAATCCGGGCATGAGGAGCGGCGTCAGCAACCTCCTGAAGGTGGCTACGTTCGGTTATCCGAACACGGTGGATGCGATCCTTGGGGTCGCCAAGAGCTACGACAAGCCCGTCGCGGCACCAAAGCTGAGTTGGTCGGGAGCAGCATTCACGTTAACGCTGGACGTCGGGCCGCATCAGAAGACGAGCACATCGCGCGAGGGCACGTCGGTCAGCCACGCGACGCGCAACATCATCATCCGCGGCCAATACGACCCGAAGCGGCGCATGATCGGCAACGTTACCGCCACGTACAAATCGCTAGACACCGGCGACTTCACGCCCGACCCGAACTGGAAACCGCGCTCGACGGTGGAGGCGCTGATGGGAGGCCCGAAGGCCAGCAAGACGCTGAACCGGATGAGCATCACGATTACCTTGGCGAACTTGCCGTTGACCCAGTCGGTCAAGGACCAGGCGGGCAACACCTGGATTCAGTTCTCGATGAAGGCGAACACGCCCATCCCGAGCTGCTATGGCGAGTACGAGATGGAATTCACCCAAACGGGCCAGCCAAACCAGAAGAAGCTACACCGGATCAACGCCGGGCCGCCGACGGTGGGCGTACCGGTTTACCCACCGGAAGTCGGCGTGGCGTTCGTGATCATGAAGGGGTGATGGCGGCAGGATGTAGGATGTTGGATGTGTAATGTCGTACAGACCACATCCAACATCCTACAAGCGACATTCGCGTAGCTATTCCACAATTCCCAGCGGCTTCATCGTCTTCCACTGGCCCCGGGTGAAGTCGGGGATGTCGATCGACTTCGACCGATTCGCGACTGACCACTCGGACAGCGGAGTGATGACCGACCAGGCGGCGGCGTCGTAGACATCTTGGTCCAGCGGTTCGCCATTGCGGAGGCAGTAGATGATCCGCCACAGCATCAAGAAGTCCATGCCGCCGTGGCCGCCGTTCTTCTTGGCTTCTTCGCCCATCCGCTTGTACAGCGGGTGCTCATACTGCTCGTACCAAGGCTTCAGGCCATCGTCCTCGACCCAACTATCGGTCGACTTGGTGCGTCCTTCGACAACCAGGCGATCCGGGAAGCCGGCCCAAACGCCGCGCGTCCCTTGGATGAGGTTGTGGCGGGTGTAGGGGCGGGGCAGCTGCTCGTCCCACTGGATCATCAGCGACTTGCCCATGACCGTCTTCACGATCGTCGTGTTGATGTCGCCGCAAACGAACTTGAGCTTGCGGCGGTCGTGGCCCTCGGGGAACTTCTCTCGAGCATAGAGCTCCCGTGACCGGGAGGGCGAGCTGACCGAGGACAGGTAGTCCATGCGGTCGCCGCGGTTGATGTTCATGTATTGCGCAACCGGACCGAGGCCGTGGGTCGGATACAGGTTGCCGTTGCGCTTGGTGTACTCGAGGGTGCGCCATGAACCGGTGCCGTGCTCGATCTCGTGCATCTGGCCGCGCAGGTCGTGAATATAAGCGGCTTCGCCGTGGAGCAGTTCGCCCAGCACGCCACTGCGGCAAAGGTTCAGCACCAGCAGTTCCTCACGGCCGTAGTTGACGTTCTCCATCATCATGCAATGCTTCTGCATCTGCTCGGCGGTATCCACCAGCTGCCAGCACTCATCGACGGTGAGCGCTGCGGGCACTTCGACAAAGGCGTGCTTGCCCTTCTTCATGGCGTCCACGCACATGGGCACGTGAAGGTCCCACGGAGTCACCACAAAAACCGCGTCAAGATCGTCGCGATCGTTCATTCGACGCCAGTCGTCGTCGCCATTGTTGTACATGACCGGCTTGATCCCGGCCTTTTCGCACTGGGCCATCGCGCGGTCGGCGGTGGGCTTGTGGTTATCGCACAGCGCGCGCACTTCGACCCCTTCGAGCCTCAGCAAGTGGGCGAGGTGACCCGAGCCGCGGGCTCCAAGACCGATGATCCCTACGCGCACGGTGTCCAGCTTCGTGGCGACGAATCCCGCCACCGACTTCCCTTTCTGGGGCCGACTTTGCTGCAGGGCCTCGGCGGTGCCCACCAATCCTGTGGCGGCGGCCGCCCCGGCAATCTTCAAGAAATCGCGTCGTCCAACGTTCTTCGGCATGACCCTGCTAGCTTAGCGCATGGGGCTAAAGCGGGCGTGTTGGGGGGTTGGCGTGCTGGCGGGTTAGCGTGTTGGCATGTTGGTTGTTGGCACTTTCTGCGTTGCAGTTCGCTCGGATGTCGATTCCGACATTCCTGATCCAATGTTCCACCACCCCATTACGCCAACACGCCAACAAACCAACCCGCCAACCCGCCAACCCGCCAACACGCTAACACGCCAACACGCTAACACGCCAATATGCTCCACACGAGTTTCGCCTCATCCGAGAAGCCAGGGTAGCCGTTCGGTTCGATCCATACGAGGCTCGCCCCGAGGGAGTGATAGAAGCGGCATGCCGCCACGTTCGTGTCTTGTGTTTCGATCTCCAGCGTCGGAATGCCGCGATGGGCCACTTCGGCGAGGGCGCTTTGGAAGAGTCGTCTCCCCAGCCCGCCGCGGCGGGAATCGGGTTGGACGCGGAGGTCGATGAGTTGCGCTTCGTCCCCACTTGGAAAGTACAGGATCGCCCCGCCGACCCGGTCGTCGTTCCGGTGGGCGCTCAGAACCACGAGGCGGTCCGCGCCTAGGCGGTCGGGGAGCGAAGTCGGACGCTCGGAGTCGACGGCGTCGTAGTCCTTGACGAACGGCTCGACGGCGTCTTCTACGAAGCGCCCAATCTTCAGCGCGGGCAGGCTCAGCTTCGAACGCACTTCGAACGCGATCGGCACGGTTTCATACTCGGCCAACCGCTCCACCCCCTCGCGCACGATCCGAACCACGAGGGCAAGGCTACTCGATTGTCGAGGGGCAAACCTCACAGAACGTCGCGGTGGGTTCGTCCAGCGACTGGGACCCAAAAGAAGCAAAGGATCGGTGCCGGATATCCGGCACCGATCCTTTTTCGACCGATGGTCCTTGCTACTTGCGTCGTCGTCGAAGCAAAGCTGCAACACCGAGGCCAATCGCGGCCATGGTGCCCGGTTCGGGGACTGCGGTGTACGTGAAGTCCATCCGCGTGGCCGTGGTCGGGCTTTCCCCATTCAGGAACCGTGTCCCGCTATAGGCACGGCTTGCCTCTGCGGAGCCTGCGGAACGCGACACGGTCAGCGTCGTGTTCGCGAGACTGGGCGCTACGATCTCGACGAGCAAGTTGCCGAGGCCCGGATCGAAGTTGAACGGGGTACCGACAAACGCCATTTGGAAGTTTGACGAGCTGTTGCCGGTAAAGTTGAACGCCGTACTCGCGTTCGAGTAGAAGGTCGACATCGCGCCGACATTGTTGCCCCCGCCGCCTTCCGTCGGCGTGACTAAGCCTCCGGCTGTGCTGGCAACTCCGGGAATCGCGTTCGTGTATCCCAGCCTAATCGTCACCTGCCCCAGATTAAATGCACCGTCAACACCTGGCGCAAATGCGATCTGCGAAATTGCCACCGGAGTGGCCCCGAAGAGGTTGGCCCGAAACACCTGGTGCATCGTCGGAATGCCGACCGTTCCCGCCGCCCCAAACGGAATGAAGTTGAATGCTGCGTGCGCTGCCGTCGGCAGGACGACTGCGTAAGACGCGGTTGCCGCCACGACACCGGCTAGCGTTAGTAATGTTCGTTTCATGAGATCTCCTAGATGGGGACTTCCCTCAACCATCATAACGTGTCCGCTCCCAACCGAAGATGTTAGAATTACTGGGTTTCCTTGGAAAATGCTGGGCCCCTGACCTCCAGTCCACGTAACGAGTCGCTTCAGGTAAGACCGCATGTGTCGCGACCGTTTCTCACCGCCGAGTGGAGGAACCTCATCCTCGTCAACTGGGCGATCGATCCGCAGTTGCTGAAGCCGCTGGTGCCCACGGGCACCGAACTCGACTTCCACGAAGGCCACACCTTCATCAGCCTCGTCGCATTCGAGTTTCTCGAGACTCGAGTGCGGGGCCTTGCTTTGCCGGGACATCGCAACTTCATCGAAGTGAACCTGCGGTTCTATGTTCGCCGTGTGGACCGGCGCGGCGTCGTGTTCATCAAGGAACTCGTTCCCCGGCCGCTGATCGCGTGGGTTGCGCGGACGGTGTACGGTGAACCGTACGAAACGTGGACCTGCGAGGGCGGCGGCGAGACGTATCGCTGGGGGCGGGGTGCTCCATCGAATCGCGTCGCCGTGCAGCAACTGGGCGACCCCGCATTGCCGACGCCCGGTTCCCACGCCGAGTTCATCACCGAGCACTATTGGGGCTACACGCGTCGGTCGGACGTACGCACTGATGAATACTGGGTGGACCACCCGCAATGGGAACACCGAGCCGTGGGCGAGTGGAACATCGACGTCGACTTTGCCGCCGTGTACGGCCCCGAGTGGGGATTCCTCGCCGAGCAAGAACCGGCCTCCGTTCTGTATGCGGTGGGCTCAGAAGTCGCAGTCTATCCGGGTGAGCGGCTCGGGTAACTTGCCCGCATGAAAGCAGCGGAATCCGTCGAGGCGTACTTGGCAGGGATCGAGTCACCGGCGTTGCGCGATGCCCTGCTTGCGCTACGAGCCATTCTCCGCGAGGAACTTCCGGACGCCGCCGAAGTGATCAGCTACGGCATCCCGACCTTAAAGCTGGGGAAGAAGAACGTCGTCCACTACGCGGCGTTCACGAAGCACTGCACGTTCTTCACCGGCACGGTGCACGCGGCCTTCGCCGACCCACTGCGCGGATTCAAGTCAACGAAGGGCGGCATCCACTTCACCCCCGATCACATGATTCCGGAGGATCTCGTGCGGGAGATCACCCGCGCGGCAGTGGCGAGGATCAAGCAGTAAGGGCACGATAGAGGCTGTGGCATTGCGATTCAACGAGCAGAATCCTTCGTAGCCGCGGGATGATACGTGCCCGCGCTGAACCTAACTCGAGCCGGATAGACGCCGGCACAATGGCATCCGGCGGCTACAAATGTGTTAAGGCTGGCACAATGCAACAGCCTCGATACATCCCTCACCTACATGGGGAAGTTCGGTCTCAGGCTTCCGGCTTCTTGGCGACAAACATGTAGTTCTGGGCCACGATGCCGAGGACCGCACCCAGCAGCCCATCGAACCCGTTGTACGCCTTCACAAATCCCACGCTGTTTGACATCGACTTGGGCAGCCGCTTCAGTTCGTTGCGGGGCAACATGCCGTACCGATGCATGCTCACCAGCTTGAGTTTGGCTTGATCGAGCATCGCCTGGATGATCGCGCGGTCGTACTTGAACTTGTGGTGGTGCTTCTTCGAGAACAGCTTGGCCGCGCCTTCGATGTAGCTCAGCCGGTTCGGGAAGTGGAAGCACAAGAACTTGCCACCCGGCTTCAGGATCCGGTAGTGCTCTTTGAGCGAACCGACCTCGTCGCCCCCAGTTTCGCGGACGTGTTCGAGGACGCCCATGCTGAAGCTGGCGTCAAACTCGTTGTCCGCGTAGGGGAGTCCGATCGGATCGTCTTCGCCGGCTTGGTAATAGGTGAACTGACCCGGAAAGCGTTGATTAAATAAGTCGGTCTCCGAGAAGACTTCCATTCCGATCGCGCTGACCTGATAGCCGTTTCGCAACAGAAAGTAGGAGAGATGGCCGTTGCCGCAGCCCCAGTCGAGCACCTTTGCGCCCTTCGGGACCTCCTTCAGAATCATGTCGTAGATGCGCTCGTACTGCGCGGCCGTCGCCCGGTTCGAGAAGTTCTCGAGGCCGAGTTCCCTGAGTTCATCCTGAATCTCGCGGTAGGTCATCGCTAGGGAGTTCCTCAAGAACCGGGCCAGAACGGTTTGATGCTATCCGCCGCCGCCACGAACGAACGGATTCGGCTTCAGCTCGATCTTCTTCACCGACTGCAGATACTCGACCATGCGGTCGGCGTCCTTACCGGCAAGCTGGCCGTGGAAGTGAAGATTGAATCCGTGCGGACCGCGAGCATCGATGAGCTTGGGTTGCAGAGTCAGGAACGCCTTGACCGCTTCGAGCTGCCCCATCATGGTAGCACAGAAGATGTCCATTCGCGCGCCGCGCTCCAGGAGGAACTCAACGATGTCGCGCCGACCCATGTGGCACGCGCCGCCGAGCGCCGACTCCCAGTCGCCGGCTCCCCAATCCATGAACGCGTTGATCAGCATCGGCTCGCGGTCGAGGAGCTTCTT
This sequence comes from Methanoregulaceae archaeon, assembly GCA_020850325.1. Lineage (GTDB taxonomy): Bacteria > Armatimonadota > Fimbriimonadia > Fimbriimonadales > Fimbriimonadaceae > JANJUB01. The sequence goes on along the minus strand of JADZEW010000030.1, from coordinate 99,619 downwards.
GGTTTGCTCCAAATCCGAGTGGGCGTAGATGATGAAATCCTGGATCATCAGTCGGTTGAGCTGAGGCTTACTCCAACTCGGTTCGAAGCCGGGCTTGGCATCACGCTCGTAGGGGGCCTCGGTCGGACCCTTCTTGGCATCTTGGGCAAGCGTAGCCAGCGGGGTTAGGGCAAGACCTACACACAGGGTGCGGCGAGAGATGAGTTCGTCCATACCGTTATCAGACGCCCTGCTTGCGGATGCGCTTGGTGTCTTTCTTCGCGGGGAGTTTCCCGACTTGCGGTTCGGGCGCATTCCCAGCCGACGGCTTCTCTTTGAGCTTTTCGACGGCGGCCTTGATGTCTTTCTTGGAAGGGCGGCTCATAGCCAAGCATACTCCATCGATCTCGCGCTCTCGACTCTGTGCGTGATATCCTGACCGTATGCTCGCCGCCGCCATCCTCACCGCAACGTTCGCTCAGACCGCGACCATCAAGGTGTTCGTCGTCAGCTACTTCCCCGTTCAGGGCGATCAGATGGATCGGTCGGCGACCGGCGACGTTGGTGGCAGCTATGCCGACCTCAAAGCAAAGACGCAGCGGCTGACCAAGGAAGCCTGCGACGCGCTAGAGAAAGGATCGACATTCCGTGGCTACAAACTCTCCAGCCCTCCTTCGCTGCGGTACGAGGTTGTCGGCGAAATCGAGATCAAAGAAGCCATCCCCACCCGGCCCAAGCAAGGCAACAACCCGCCGCTGCCCGACTACAACGCGATCATGAAACGGATCGACGCCAAGAAGTGGGTCGAGGAGAAGGGCGTGAACGAGGTCTGGATGTGGGGCTACCACGGCAACAACGGACTGTGGGAATCGAACATGGCGAGCCCGACCGGCGACATCAGCAACTCGGACCGCGACCCGAACGACCTGCCGGTGTTCAAGCGAACCTACACGGTGTACCACTACAACTACGGCCGCGGTCTCGGCGAGATGCTGGAGAACCACATGCATCAGTTCGAGCATCTGCTGAACCATGTGGACGGCCGCGAGACCACCCCGCCCGAGAAGTGGAACGAGCTGCTGTTCTGGGGCAAGTTCGTGGGCAGCGACTACTCGCACAAGATCGTGACCAACCCGGCGCGATGCGGCTGGACCCACTACGCCCCCAACAGCGAGCGCGACTACGACTGGACCAACCCCCGCTACGTGGAGACCGACATCGAGGACTGGCACCCCGACAAGATCGGCAAGACCCAGCGGATGAACGCCGACCGATGGGACCGCGACCCGATCAAGTGGCGCATCTACTGGCTGCAGGCCATCCCCGGCCTCGGCCACGAACTTACCCACAACGGCCGCAAGCTGCGCAACTGGTGGAGCTTCAAGGCCGACTGGGACCGCGCCAAGCGCGAGAAGTGGACCCTGGTGGAATAGGGCGCTGTGCTATAATCTTGCTCCGCCTGCCCAGGTGGCGAAATTGGTAGACGCGCTAGTTTCAGGTACTAGTTCTCGCAAGGGAGTGAAGGTTCGAGTCCTTTCCTGGGCACCATTTCCCTCTTGTCGCGTTCGTCGTTTCTCGGGCTCCGACGAAGGGCGCTCTCTCAAGGGCCGACGACGCACGGGGCGCCTATCCACCCAAAGCAAACTCGAACGGCAATCTGATCGCGTCGGGAGTCGAGGTACGAACCCACCTCGACGCTCCGTGTCATTAGCGCTTCTTTCTCCCCAGCGCCAACGGCGCGATAGACCATAGCGAAGGGCAACGCCCTGGAAAGTTGCCCGAAATCGGGAGCCCTGTAGGGGCGAAATCAGAAAGCTGTCTGGTACGGCTAGCGAGAGCGTCGCCCGAGCTCAAACTCCTCCGGTCGTATGGCGGCGTTGGCGTGTGGCTCCAGGTCAACTGTCACATCTCGGAGCTCCTCATAGATGCGCAGCACCAGGTTGCTCGATTTCGCGACCCACAGCTTGGTTACCGTCCCGTCCTTACCCTTGAGTTGAAGAACCGCACATGACTGGCTCCCGATGGTCTCGTCGGCAAGAAGCGACGCTTCAGCGCCGTCCCCCATTGAGGCGCGTTCCTCCGGCATCAGAAGAGACAGTAGAAGGTCCACTTGGGGACCCGAGTTCACCGCAACGATGCTCATCGCATTGCCCAGCGTCCGGTCCGTTGTCTCACCATACTCGTCCGTGAACCACCAACATTTCTCACCGCCATCCCAGGTGATCTCGGTGCGCTCGACTTCTCCGTTACTACCAGCGAGAATCTCGGACTCGAATCGGAGCGGTGACGGGCGCTGATAGAGCAGCTTGAATCTTGCGTCCTTCGCCACAAACCCGCCACCCTCGGACTTGACCGTGCCCGTAACCACGATCGACTTGACCGAAGCATACGTTGCCTCGATCTTCTTGATCAAGTCGTTCGCGGCGGGCTCTGACTCCTTCAACTGCAGCTTGGGGGGCACCGGAGGCGGCCCGGAGCCCTTCTTTACGTAGTACATGCTCATTGCATCGCCACCAGCCTGCTCAAGCACACTGCCGACGATCCTGAGCTTCATTTCGTGTGGTTCCGACTCCGTAGCCTTCTTGTAGCCATCGTCTATGGTTCTCGTGAGGGTCCCAGTAAAGACGAGTTCGTCACCGACGCGCTTGTAGTTCCCGGTGGCTCTCGCCTTCAGATCGACCATGACCGAGGTCTCTGTCACATAGATGTACTTGCCATCGGGCGCCAGAGACAACGTCTGCGTCGCTCCCATCGAGCCATCGTAGCTGACAGCCTGCCCATCGAGGAACATCCAGGCCACATATTCGCCCACCAAGGGATCGCTCTTGGCCTTCGGTGAGCATCCCGCGCAGAGGAGAATAACGACCAGCAAGAACAGGCGCATAACACGCTCACTATAGGGCGGTCGGACACAGGATGCAGGAGACGGAGGGGCACCCTCAAACGCTAATGCCCAAGGCGCCGACCGAACAACGTCCTCCCACTTTCGCGCTTACTTTTTCAGAGTCTGAAAGGCGCGCATGAAGCCGATGCACTGGGCGACTTCGGGCAGCGACTTCGTCCAGTTGTGTTCGTATTCCACCGACACCGGACCGACCATGCCCATCTTCTGGTACGCCTCAAGGATGCCCCGGATGTCCGAGACGCCCATTCCATAAGGCACGTCGTGCCCACCCGGTTCGAACACGTTGAGGTCCTTCAGGTGGCTGGAGACGACCCGCCCTTTGAGGATATTGAGAGCATCGACGGGCTTGATGCCGGATCGAACCCAGTGGCCGGTGTCCGCATTCGCCCCGATCCGCGGGTCTCGATTCTTGATTAAGTCATACACGTACGTCGGGTCCCACACGCGGTAGTTGGGGTTGTTCGGCTGCTTCGGGTGATTGTGGAAGCCGACCTTCAGGTCGAACTCCTTCACCATCTGCTCGATCGTGTCGATGGACTCCGTCGACTCGGTGTTGATGACGAGGATGCCCAGTCCCTTCGCCCACGTGAAGAGCTTCCTAGCTTCGGCCGGGTCCTTGGCAATCCCGGTTACGCCGAATGCGACGGCTCGAACACCCGACTTGTCGAGGAATCCCTTGAGCAGCGCCGTGTTTTCGGCACCCATGTCTGGCCCGACCTTGACATCTTTTGTCTCCGTGCTAAGCGTTTGCCCCGGAAACAGCTCGATCGCTTTGGATCCCGCTTGCGCCGACATCTCGATGGCTTGCTCGGTGGTGAACGAGTTGAACGTCCACGCCTGAACGGACGGGATGAAAGCGGCGGATTGGGCGGAGGTGATCATGGCGGTTGCGGCGATCAGGGCGGTCAACGGCATATTGTCCATCTTATCTCGAATCGAAGCTGGATCGTTGATGTGTCTCGGCAGTTGTAGGAGTTTTCCCCATCGGTTGACGCTGTTCACCATCATTCATATAGTATACATATGTCTACTTTTATGAATCACCGAGACGACCTCCCGACGCGGGCGGATGCCTTGCTTGCGGCGGTTCCGAAGCCGAAAGACTCGCCGTTCGTGAACGAGAAATACTTGCTGCGCAAGGCGCGCCGCGACGGACATCTCGATCCGAAAGTGCTTGCGCCTCCCGACTTGGCCGCGCCGTTGACCTTCGCGGAAGTTCGTTCCGTCATCCGATCTTGCCCCTTGACGAGCCGCCAGCGATTCGTGGTCTTGGCAGTGCTCGAAGGGCAGCGGCTCGACGATATTGGGGCTGGCGTGGTCACTCGCCAGGCAATTTCTAAGACTTTTCGTCAGGCAATCAAGAAGATTCGGGCCCATTGGGACGTCTACCCCTACAGCGGTTTGGCCGACACGTACCGCTCGGAGATTCGTCGTAAAGGGCGGGATACCCCCACCCGGGCACGGTAAACTAGGGATTGGGCGGATTGGAGGCACGGCGAAATGATCGCATGCAAACACTGTGAAACCGAGAACAGCTTAGACAGCACGTTCTGCAAGAGCTGCGGGCTGGAGATTCCGTCCGAAGATCGCGAAGCGATTCGCGGCGAGTTGCAGAAACTGGTGACCGAGGGCTACGCCTTGCTCGGGCAAAATCGCACCGAGGAAGCGGCGTTGGTCGCGCAGAAGGTGCTTGAAGATCTGCCGAACTCGGCGGATGCACTGTCGTTGCTCGGCATGTGCCACGAGCGCAACGATGATCTCTTGGCCGCGCTTCAATGCTATGAGCGCGTGGTCGAACTCAACCCGGATTCGGCACTCGATAAGATCAAAGTCCAGAGCCTGCGCAACGCGCTTTCTCGACACCTGAAGGAAGACCGCAAGCCCAATCGGACCATCGCGCTGATCGGAGCGGCCGCGGCCATCATCGTCGTGGCCTCGATTGGTGGCATCATCGCCACGCTCGTTACCCGGCCGGCGGAAGCAACCGTAGCCAACTTGGATCGACCGATCATGGGCGATGGCGCACCGTTCGCCGCTCCGCCGTCGGCGAAAACCAATCCCACAAACGAGACTGCGACCACGAATCCGCCCGTGGGCCAAAATGATGTGCCGCCGATTCAGTCGCCCGGCACAAGCTCGATTTCCATTCCGCCGCTCGGACGGCCAGGCACGACCCTTCCGCCCGTGGGCGGCATCGGCACCCGCCGCGACACGGGTGAGGCTCCGATCAACCCGTTGCCGGACGGCATCCAAGTCGTTCCTTCCGGTGGCACCACAACACGCACCAACCCCGACGATCCTCAGCCTGACGGCGGCACCACGCCCACCACGCCGCCGGTTCAGCCGAAGGAAGACCCCAACAAGGGAATCGAGATCACCATCCACAAGGGTCAGCAACGGCCGGTGGGGGGCAGTGAACCGATTCAGGACAACCCCACGGGCGGCTTGGCGGGCTTGATGAAGTCGGCGCAGGAGCAGTATCTGCTTGGCCAGTACGCCAAGGCGGCCTCGACCTATGAAGCCGCACTCCGAGCGGGCGGCGATGCCGGCCGAGTGAACCAGCGCATCGGCCAGTGTTACGAGCGCATCGGCAAGACCGCAGAGGCGATCGCGGCCTATTCCCGAGCCGAAGCCGCACTCCAAGCCTCCGTGAGTTCCGGACGAACCTCGGCGAAAGCCACTCTGGACGCCGTCCGTAGCGCGCTCCGGAATCTGCGAGGCACCTAGCCTGTGCGCGTCTGGCTGATTGCCGTCGGCGTGTTCTTGTCTGCCTGGGCGGCTCCGGCAGGCATCCTCATCGTTCAACACACCACGGGTTCGCGCAGCGATGATGCCGACTCCGAGCGAATCCTCACCCAGCTGATCGCCGAAGAGTTCGACACCGACGGACGATTGACCGCGATCGCATGGTCGCTCTCCGACCCCATCTTCCGCTCGGCGGTCAATGACAAGTTAGTCCGAGCAAGCGACAATCCTGACCAGAGCACGGCGCTCGCCGGGGCCGAGAAGCTCCGCGCCGAGTATGTGCTGATGGTCTCGGTCTTCCGCCGGGAGGGCCAAGTGGTCGGCCAAGCCCAACTCTTCCGTCGTGGGCGCCAAATCTGGAAGGACCCGGATGGCACCGTGGGAGGCGCAGCACGATCCGATCGGGCGGAACTCGGCGACGCACGGGTGTTTACCGTGCTGACCAATAGTCAGATCGACCTCGCGAACACGTTGCGCGCAGCCTCGCGGACGTGGTGCCAACTCCTTTTCGACAATCCCCTGAAGTCCCTTAACCCGCGCCCGCGCACCGAAACCCCCGACCCGGACCCGGGCGTCAAGCCGGATATCCCTGAGGCACCCCCCGTCAAGAAGGTCGAAAACGGCCAGCTCATGACGGACGTGATGAAGCTTCTCGCCGGAGGCAAGATGCCTGAGGCTATCGCGATGCTGCGCGACGCAGTCGATGCCGAACCGCTCGACCTCGAGCGCCGAAAGGCCCTCACCAACGCGCTCGCAACTTCCGGGCTGACAGAGACCGCGGCCAAAGAGGCCCGCCGCGCTGCACTGCTCTTCCCCGACCAGGTCGATCTGTGGGCATTGGCCGCACGCTTCTGGCTGGCGGTCGATGAGTTCGACGAGGCCAACAAGGACTTAAATGAAGCGGTGGCCCGACAGCCAGAGAGCGTCGAGACTCGCCTGCTGCTCGCCGAAGTCGCCCTTGGAAAGCTCCAAGTGGACGTCGCGATCCCGCATTTAGACTTCGCGATCCAGCAAGCCCCGTCCGCAGATGGCTACTTCAAGCGAGCGCTCGCCCGCGCACTGAACGATGATGCCACCGGTGCCGCTGCCGACTTGGCGGAAGCGAAGAAGTTAGGATTTGGCGGGGATGCGTTGGTGTTGAAGACCCAATACTCTTCGGCAGTTCGCGTTGCCCATGCGGCGATGCAGGAAGCGGTGGTGGCCATTCGCACGCTCCTACCTAAGGCCCGCGCGAACTTTGGCAGCCGCGAGGTTCGCGAGGATCAGAAGGTTGTGGCTAAGCGGCTGGAGTCCCTCGGCGCGATCCTCGAGGTCGTCCCCGTTCCCGCCGCACACAAGAACTCTCATGGCAAGCGCACTTTGGCACTCTCCTTGCTCGCTCAGTCGTCAGGAGAACTGGGATCGTTCCTCGATTCGGGAGTAGAGGATTCAGCCAACGATGCGGTGATATCGCTCAGCGAGGCTCTCAAGGCCTTGCAGGAAGCCGATGCCGCGTTCCGATCCGAGCGCTCCTAATCTAGGAGATCGATGGACTTGCTCATCTACCTTGCTGTGTGTGCTGCTGCCGCAATCGGCGGCTCTTACTTGATCACCCGAATCACGCTCGGGCGTCGACGATTGCCGCCCAAGCCCGGTACGACGCTGCGAATTCGCGCGCACTCGGGCGTGTATCGCAGCCGACTCCTGACGACCGACGACAACTTGTGGCGGATGAGCACGCCTCTGCAGCGAAACCACTATGTACCCTTGCGCGAAGGCGAGCCCATCACCATCGAAGCGCCGGTAGCGGGCGGGGTGTACCTGTTCAAGACCACGGTGCTCCACAGCGATGCCGACCGGAACGAACTGTCTTTCCTGGTTCCTCCGCTGACCGCGCCGCGCAACCGTCGACAGGAGCAGCGATGGATCCGCCAGGTGCCGATAACCCTCGACGACGCTCCTGCGACGCTCGTCGATGTCTCCCGCCTCGGCGCGCGGGTCAAGACCTCCCAACGGGTCAAGCTAGGGGACCGCGTCAAATTGAAGCTGTCGGAAGGGCTGATCGTCGGCTGGGTAATTGAGGCTTGGCCCACGAAGTCAGGCGATCCTTACGCCGATGTCCTGCGGGTTCGTTTCGAGACGCCGCTTCACTAGCCGACTTCGAACGTCTAGAAGGGCATGGAAATCCAGGAGGCCCTGCGTCCGGCAACGCTACAGATTGTAGCTATCGCCGGGGCCGCGGTTGCGCTGTACTTCTTTTGGCGACTTTGCCGAGCGGTGGTGAAGTGGGGATTCTTTATTGCCTACTTCGTCATGGGAGCGCTGCTGACGTGGTTCTTCCAACCCGGGATGAGCATCGGGCTCACCCTTGCTGGTGGGCTCGGCTTCGCGTGGACGGTGATGGCGATCAAGTCGAAGCTCTGGAGACTGATTGGCGCGATCGCGGTGATCGCGGCAGTGCCGTTCGCGGGGCCGTTCTCGGAGAAGATCGCCGAGTGGGCGTTTCCAGATGAAAAGCCGGCCGGCAAGGCTCCGCCCGCACAACAAGCAAAGTCGAAGAAGTAAGTCTTATAGGTCCTATCCAACCCATCAGACTATTCATCAAGTCGAATCGTCGCCCCGCGGCCGTGGGTTGGGAATCCTTCCATCTGGGCCAGCGTGTCCATGGCCGGAGCGAGTTCCCGCAGATCACCCTCGCCCAGCCGCACCACGCTCTGCACCTTCATGAAGGTGAGCACATTCACGGGTGAACCAAATCGAGCCGCGCCCGCGGTGGGCAGCGTGTGTGAGGGTCCGACGGCGTAGTCGCCCCCCGACTCGGGCGTCCACTCTCCCACCAGGATGCATCCCGCATTCTCGATCCGCGAAACCACCTCATCAGCCTCCGAGATCGCAAGCGAAAGATGCTCCGGCGCAATGAGATTCACCCAATCAACAGCTTCGTCGAGGCTCCGAGCGACCAGCGCGAGCCCATGCGTCTCCAGGGCGCTGCGCATCGTCGACTCGCGCGCCGCGCTGGAAAGTTGCCGCTCGACCTCGACCAGAACCTCGGCAAGCTTTGGCTCAGAAGTCGTCACCAAGAACCCGGCGTTGTCGGCGGCGTGCTCGACCTGCGTCAGCAGGTCGGCGGCCACCCAAGCCGGATTGGCCGACTCGTCGAATAGCACGCAGACCTCGCTAGGCCCCGCGTAGCCATCGAGCCCCACCGAGCCCCACAGCTGTCGCTTGGCCTCGTTCACATAGCGATTGCCAGGCCCCACCACCACATCGCACTTCGATACCGACTCGGTTCCAAGCGCTAACGCGGCGATCGCCGCCGCGCCGCCCACCTTAACGATGCGATCGACATGGCAATGTCGCGCCGCCACCAGCACCGCCGGCGGCAGCGAACCGTCCTTTCGCGCTGGGGTGGTCACCACGACTTCGGGCACGAGAGCGACATTGGCCGGTGCGACGTTCATGTACACCGAACTGGGATAGGCGGCTTCGCCCCCCGGCACGTAAACGCCGGCCCGACGCACCGAGCGGAACTGTTGCCCGAGATGGCCGCCGTGGTCGGTTTCCTCTGACCAGTGGTAGGCGACATGGTCCAGCCCGTCGAATCGCGAGGGACCGAGCGAGACGGATTCCATGGTCTCGGTGAAGTAGTAGAGCTGGGCCTCGTGGAAGCGCATCACGCGGTCGATCGCGGTTTGAAGCGCGGCATGTTGCTCCTCGGAAAGGGCCGCTTCGGCCGCTTCCAACTCCCGGTCAGCAGCGACCAAGGCATCGAGCCCGGGGGCATCGAATCGGCGCACAGCATCCAGCAAGGCGGCATCGCCCCGGCGGCGCACATCGTCGATGATCTCTGCGACCGTGGCGCGGACCGCATCATCGACGCCAATCGAGCGCGCGGCAAGAATGGCCGGCACATCGTCGACGCCCGAAACCAGCTTGCGCATCATAGGTTGTGGCTCAGGAAGTGGATCGTCTTCTCCCAGGCCGCTTCCGCTGCGTCGGCATTGAACACCGCCGGCCGATCATCGTTGAAGAACGCATGACCCACGCCGGAGAAGCTGTGAAACTCGTGGGCTTTGCCGAGCGAGGCCAGTTGCTCGGAAAGGGCCGCGACCGCCGCCGGCGAGGCGTACTCGTCGTGCTCAGCGAAGATGCCAAGGACGGGCGCTTGAAGCTGCTCAAACGGCGGATGGACGTTGGGATGCACGCCATAGAAGTCGACACACGCGCCGATCTGCTCGGGATTCGTCGCCGCGGCGAACAGGCTGAGCTGGCCGCCCATGCAGAACCCAACCACGCCAACCTTGTCGCCGAGGGTAGCTTCTTCTTCTTGCAATCGCTGGATCGCGCAGCGCAAGATCTTCTCGGTTTCACCGATATTAAGGGCCATGAACAGGCTGGCTGCTTCGTCGGGCTCTTGAGTCGACTTCCCGCCGTACAGGTCGGGGGCGAGGGCGCAGAATCCGGCTTGGGCGAAGCGATCGACGACGCTCTTGATGTGACCGACCAGGCCCCACCACTCCTGCAAGACGATCACGCCCTTGCCGTGGCCGGTGGCGGGACGGGCCAGATAACCCTCGTAGGTCGTGCCGTTGCAGGCGAACTGAATCATTCCGCTCATGCCTCAAGTATGGCGCGGAGATGGGATTTCGGGCCAAACTCGCGGTTATGCTTTATCGCGTTGCTTTCGGACTCGCTGCTCTGGCGGCGATGGTGCCCGCGATGGGCCAAGACCGACTCCCCACCATGCCACGCTACGACCGCTATCAGAAACTCAGCCGCGAGATTGGCGGCAGCATCGTCCGCGGAGAAGTCAATCCTCGCTGGGCCGAGGATGGCGCGAGCCTAGGCTACGCGTTCCAAGGCAAGAACTACGTTGTCGATCTCAAAACCGGCAAACGCGCCGAGGGCACCCTTCCCGCCCCTCCACGCACGACGCCAACGCCAACCGATCGCCGCCCGCGTCCGGAGCGGGGCCGCCAGTTCACCGAGGTTTTCACGACCGACGGCAAGCTGAAGGCGTTCTATCGGGATCGCAACGTATGGCTGGGCGACACGGATGGCAAGAACGAGCGGGCGATCACCACCGAAGGATCGCTTGAGAAGCGCACGAAGTACGGCCAGGCGAGTTGGGTGTACGGCGAAGAGCTCGGGGTTCGGGAAGCCATGTGGTTCTCGCCCGACGGGAAGTACCTCGCCTACTACGGATTCGATGAATCGAAGGTCAAGGACTACTATCTCACCCTCAACCACGGCGGAATCCAGACCGAGCTCGACGTCGAGGCGTATCCCAAGGCGGGAACCGACAACCCGGTGGTCAGCCTCTTCGTGTATGACTTGGCCGCGCAAAAGGCCGTGCACGTGGACACCGATTTTGGCGATGCCACGGTCGGCCACTACGTGTACGATGTGCGCTGGGCTCCGGGGGGCGGCGAGTTACTCTTCAACCGCACCAATCGCAAGCAGAACATCCTGCAGTTCTGCGCCGTCAACCCTACGGACGGCAAGTGCCGCATCGTGGTCGAGGAGCGCCGACCGCAAAGCTGGACCGAGAACTCCCCGCGCATCACGTGGCTGAAGGACAACCAGAGCTTCATTTGGCGCAGCGACCGCAACGATTTCAACAACCTCTACCTAGGGCACCTCGACGGGCGCGCACTGAAGGCGCTCACCAGCCACAAGTTCGAGGTGGTGGGCGTGACTCGGGTCGACGAGGACCAGAAGAAGATCTGGTACACGGCTCGCTCCGGCGAGAATCCGTATCTCGTGCAGCTCCACCGGATGAATCTCGACGGCACCGGCGACGTCCGGCTGACCGATCCGAAGTTCCACAACACGGTCAATCTCTCGCCCAAGGGCGACTACTTCACCGCGGTCGAGGAGCGGGTCAACATCCCGCCCAAAACGGTCCTCCGAGATGGCAGCGGCAGAGCGATTTTGACCCTCGCCGAAAGCGACCTGACGAAGTTTGATCAGCTCGGGCTGAGGCGCTCGGAGCGGTTCGTTTGCAAGGCGGCGGACGGCGTCACCGACATCTACGGCACGCTCAACTTCCCATCCGACTTCGATCCCGCCAAGAAGTATCCGCTCATCGTCTCGGTCTACGCGGGACCGGAGTCGGGCTCTTCGACGGAGCGGTTTGACGTCCCCGACGCAGTGACCGAGTTCGGCTTCTTAGTGGCTTCGATCGATGGGCGGGGCACGCAAAGCCGCGGCAAGGTGTTCTTGGAATCGGTTTATGCGAAGCTCGGCGTGGTCGAAATCGATGATCAAGCGGCTGGCGTGAAGTATCTCGCTACCCGGCCTTACGTGGACGGTAAGCGGGTGGGCATCCACGGAACCTCGTACGGCGGCTACGCCTCGGCTCTCGCGCTGTTGCGGCACCCGGATGTGTTCCAAGTTGCCGTCGCGAGCGCGAGCGTGACTGACTGGCGTCACTACGACACGATCTACACCGAGCGGTACATGGGCCTGCCTTGGGAGAACGAGAACAAGAAGGGCTACGACGAGGGCTCGGCGATGACCTACGTGAAGGGCTTGAAGGGGCGGCTGATGCTGTACTACGGCACCGCCGACAACAACGTGCATCCGTCGAACACGCTGCAGCTGACGCAGGCCCTCCAGCGAGCGGGCAAGAGCTTTGATATGCTGGTGGGAACCGACGTAGGCCACGCGGGCATCCCCTTCGCGCGGCTGTGGGAGTACTTCATCGAGCACTTGATGCTGACCGACCCGAAGCGCGACCCGCTGCTGGCGGCGTATCGGGAGATGAAATCGCGGCGGATGAGCGCCGGTCAGTTCGGGTTAGTTGGGGGTTAGCGCGGAAGGTAACCCACGAACTGCGCGGATGCCATCGTGCCGCGCAATCAAGTGTAGATCATCGAACAATTCTTTGGATTTTCGCAAAATCTGTTGTATGATTCAGTATAGGGACGAGCGAGATGTTGATTGCACGGTGGGTTTTGGCGTCATTTTTGGGTTTGATCGCGAGCTTGGCGGCGGCCGGGCATTGGGAGACGACGTTCCCTCAGGTTGGCGAGTGGGAAAGCTGGGGTCCCTCCAATGCCAACTATTACAGCGGAGACTACGCGGTATCCGGTAACACAACCTCGAAGACGATCTTCACCGGCGGTGCGATTTGGACGGGCTTCTTCTGGATGCCTTTGGTTGGTGCGGGTGGAGCCCAGTGCGACGGCGAAGTTGTCGCGACACTCACGTGGGCCCCATCGAATGGCAACAACGTTCTCGATCCCCCCCCCCCCGGTGGCATTCGTCAAGGAAACGGCCATTGCGTCGTATAGAGGCACATCGGGTGACTGCGACCCGGATATCAGCAGCAACCTGACGACCAACTCGAGCGGGCCGGACGAAGACGGTTTCTACTCAGTCAGCAAGTCGGCGATCAAGTATCACGTCAAAAACGGACCCGGCGCTTCATTCAACGTGACCTGTACGCCTTCGGCGTCCGTGACCGCGGCCGGGATGCCGGGCGGACAGGCAACCGTCTCTTACAAAGTGGAAGCGTGGGCCGTGAACATCGCGGTCGGCGGCACGACCGCGGATCCCGGCAACCAGAACGTCCGCAAGATTCTGCCGGGACAGAAGGTCACTGGGGTCGTGGTCTACGGCGACGGTGCTCCGTTGACGCCGGCGCTCGACGAAACGTCTGATCCACCCGTGCACGATACGACCTGGACGATCTCTGACTGTAGTCCCTTTCTCGACTACGTAGTCGCATCAGGCAGCGCGACGGGGACGTTGACCACGTACGCACCTCAAAAAGGCGCAACAGGCTGGGCGTTTTGGGCTAAACCCGGCACGGGCACAGTTGCGTGCGAACACAAGATGAAGCTGACCGAGGGTCCAGAAACGGTGATCCCGGTGAGCCTGGAGAAAACGGTGCCGGTGGCGGATCTTGACTCGATAGATGTATCTGGCGAGGCAACAAGTGTTGGAGCGAAGTGTTTTGTTGACGCCACGCATCGATGGCTGCAGTTCAGCAAGATGTGGTTTCAGGGTTCGATGAGGACTCCCGAAATGTTCTGGGTGGGGCAAGATAAAGGTTCGTGGGAGTTTGTCCAGTTGGTCTTGTCCACCGAGAGGCATTATTGGGTCAGTGGCGTAAAAACTACTTTGCCTCCGGAGTTCTCCAGTCCTCCTCGGCTCGACAACAGTGTCCCCTATCCACAATCAAGCTCAGTCGCTGCAAATGGCACTCCACAGGAGACGTTTGACGCGCCTGGATTCGGTGTCGATAAGAACCTCGCGGGGCTCCAGAAACTCTACATGAAAGATTCGTTCAGGATGTATTGGATGTATCTGCCACCGTGCGTTCAGGGATCAGAAGTCAGGTCTGTCCCGATCGCAAGCTGCGACTGGAACATTGGCCTGTCTGCCGCTTCACCACTTTGGATTGCTGAAGGTGAGTTATCCCTTGACGGAACCCCTCCGACCATTGTTGCTTCGATTGTTGAGGCAGTTCAGCTCTGGAGTAAGCCACATCCCGTTTGGACTCAGGTTGTAGTGAACCAATGAAAGTGATTGCTCTGTCGAAGCTTACGGCGATAGTGCTCGCTCTTGTCTTTATGGCAGGCAGCGTAGTGGGACAAGTTGTTAAGGTCGGAGGTAAGAATATCGACCCTCCATCGGATGCCTCTATCAGGGCCCCCAAGGAGGCTCAAGAGAGAGCACAAGCACTCTTGGCAGCAGGGTATATCAAGGAGGCTGACGCGGTGATTAGGCATTATCGATCCCAGTTTCCTCTTGATTACCTCTTCAGGATGTTGGCGTTTGATGTCGCCTTCCTCCAGGGTCACTACGAAGATATCCGTGCCATTCTGGAGGTCTCGAAGGAAGTCGTTGAGCAGTATAGGATTCACAGCGCTCTCTTTAACTCAACAACATCGGGTCTTTCGATCGCGGCTGTAGAGTTTTCTGGGATCAAAACCGGGCGCGATCGTGAAGTGCTTGAAAAGCAACTCGTCGAGGTCGCACTAGCGCGGCGTTCGAGCCTTCCTTTTGGCATGGTGGATGACAAAGGCATTCACGTGGATAAACAGGTGTTGGCCCTGATTCTGGTGCATCAAAGTTACGGACGCAATGGCAAGCTCCTCTTCGATCGAGCGGCGAAGCTCGCTCCCAACGACACGTTCATCCTGGAGCTCAAAGCGAAGCGTCTGATCGCCGACGGCGAAGAAGCGCAAGCCGTGGAGATGTACAAGAAGGCGCTGAAGGCGAAGGCTTCCGAAGCCCGGATCAAGTACCTGAAGAAGGAACTGGCCGAAGCCGAGAAGATGGCCGAATGGCGCAAGCGGGTGGGCCCGCGGACGGACAAGAAGGACGGCGGATAGTCAGACCATTGACGCCCGAGTTCGGGCATGCCGCCCTCGCTCCTCGTGGTCCTAACTGAGCCGGGCCAATCCGAGCAATCCGAGCCCACCCGCCGATTGCGCGGTACGACGCCCCCGCGCGCCTCGTGGCCATTCCCAATCCGAGCTAACACCGGCCAACCCGCGCCACCCGAGCAATCCCATCCGAGCCAACCCGCGCCATTCCCGCGTATAACAGAAGCGCCCCATGCCTTCTGAAAAGGTCGTCGATAAGCTGAAGTCCCTGCCGGCGTCGCCGGGATGCTACATCTATCGCGACGCCAAGGGCGACGTGCTCTACGTGGGCAAGGCCAAGTCGCTCCGGCACCGAGTGCGGAGCTACTTCCAATCGTCCACCCGCCACGGCGCGCGCATCGGGAGGATGGTCCGGCGGATCGACGACATCGAGACCTTCGTCGTCGACTCCGAGCTCGAGGCCCTCGTCCTCGAGTGCAACCTCATCAAGCAGCACCGCCCGCCGTTCAATGTGCGGATGCGGGACGACAAGAGCTACCCCTACATCACGATCACCAACGAGCGATTTCCGCGCGTGCTGTTCACTCGGAAGGTGCGCAAGGACGGCGCGCGCTACTTTGGGCCATACACGAGCGCCTGGGCGGTACGCGAGACCTTGCAGCTGCTCCACAAGGTGTTTCCGCTCATCCCCTGCGGCAAGAGCTGGTCGGGGCGAGACGAGCAGCGTCCTTGCCTGTACTACCATCTCAACCAATGCCTCGCCCCCTGCGCGGGGCTCGCCGACGTCAAGGCGTACAAAGACGTGCTGAAGCAGGTCGAGCAGTTCCTCGACGGCAAGGGCGAGGTCCTCGTCGAATCCATGCGCACCGATATGCAAACCGCCGCCGAGGACCTCGACTTTGAGAAGGCGGCGAAGATTCGCGACCAGCTTCAGTCGATCGACGCGGTGATGCAGCGCCAGAAGGTGCTCAACACCGACGGCGGGGATCAAGACGTCATCGCGGTGGTCAAGGATGATCGCGGCTCCGCGATCCAGATGCTCTATGTGCGCAACGGCAAGCTCATCGGCCAGCGGCAGTTCTTTCTCGACGGAGCATCGGAGGCCGCGCCCGCCGAGGCCGTCGGCGAGTTTGTGAAGCAGTATTACGCTGATGCGCCCGATGTGCCGCGGGAGGTGCTGCTGCCGGTCGAGATCGAAGAGCGGAAGATTGTCGAGTCGTGGCTTCGCCAGCGCAAGGGGTCGGCGGTGACGATGGCGGTACCGCAAGGGGGCGAGAAGCTGCGGCTGGTCGAGCTTGCCGCGCAAAACGCCGAGCAGGCGCTGTCGACTTTCTCCGCCGAACTCGCCCAGCGCGAAGCCTGGACGGAACGCGCCACCACCGAACTGCAGGAAGCCCTCGGCCTCTCTAGCCCGCCGCTACGGGTCGAGGGGTACGACATCTCGAACATCCAAGGCAAGGCACCGGTGGGGTCGATGGTCGTCACCGAGAATGGCGAGCCCGCGAAGGCCGAGTATCGCCGCTTCAAGATCCGCTACCACCCCGAGGACCCCAACGACTTTGCGATGATGAACGAGGTGATTTTGCGGCGGCTGAAGTCGGCGCTGGACGGCGACGAGAAGTTCACACGGATGCCCGACTTGATCATGATCGACGGGGGGAAGGGGCAGCTATCGGCGGCGTTGGCGGCTCGGGATGCGCTGCAGCTCACCATCCCGATGGTGGGACTCGCCAAGAAAATGGAGCTGATCTACGTGCCCGAGCCGACCGCCGAGGGCTACGCTTATCGGGTCGTTGAGTTGCCGCTCCAGTCGCCGGGGCTCTTGCTTTTGCGCCGACTGAGAGACGAAGCCCACCGATTCGCACTGACCTACCACCGCAAGATCCGCGACAAGCGGATGCACGGCTCGCTGCTGGAGGAGATTCCCGGGGTTGGCCCAAGGCGGAAGCGGATGCTGCTGCGCACGTTCGGCTCACTCGAGGCCATCCGGCGGGCGAGTGTGGATGACTTGGCCTCCGTGCCGACGATGACGCGCACCCTAGCCGAGCAGATCCGCGAGTATCTGAAGGGGGATGAGGAGTGATCAAGGTCGTATGCTTCGATTTGGGGGGCGTGCTGGTACGCATCACGACCGACATGGCGGAGGCGGCGCAGCGCGCCGGCGTTGTCGTCGATGGATCGCCAGGAAGCTTTCTCTACTTCCCCCCGTTCATCGAGTTCCAGGCAGGGCGTCTGAGCGAGTCCGATTATCTGGGTGAGCTGAGTGCCTTGCTGGGCGTCGATCCCGCCCAGGCACTCGCGGCCCACAACCACATCCTCGTCGAGCCGTATCCCGGGACCCTCGAATTCATCGAGACTCTCGAAGCGGCCGGAGTGATTTGCGGATGCCTTTCGAACACGAACGCGCCGCACTGGCAAGAGATGCGGCAGGGGACGCGGTTTCCGAATGTCTCCCGCTTGAGCGTTGCGGTCGCTTCGCATGAGCATCAGATGGAGAAGCCGCATGCGGCCATCTTCGATCGGTTTCGCGAACTGGCCGGGTGGCCCGACCCCAACGAGATCGCGTTCTTCGACGATACTCGCGTCAACGTCGAGGCGGCCAGAGCGCTTGGTTGGCGTGCATGGTCCATTGATCCCGCCCGTGACACAGCAAAGCAAGTGAATGCCGCAATCGCTTCGATCAGCGAGTCCTCGTAGAGTTGCCAGATTCGGTTGCCTACTGCTCGGATTTCACGCAGTTCGCATATACTGCTGGTCTAGTAGTCGGTGGCATCGCGTCTTTGCGATTACTGGAGGGACTTTTCTTTTGAAATTCAAATTTGTGCTCAGCATGGCGGCCTTGACGGCGGCAGTGGCCGCGTCGGCGCAGCGTATGCCAACCGTCGATTTCGTGGTTTCGGGTTCGAGTGGCAACTGGACGCTCGACTTTAACGTCACCAACAACTTCCTGTCGGGTGAGGGCAACCTCTACTTCTTCGGGGTGTTGCTCAGCGCGCCTGGCATCGTGGGATCGCCCGCTAATTGGGATCCTAACGCTTGGCCCACGTGGGACAACACGCCGTACGGCGGATCGTCAACGATCTACAACAACAACTGGCTCAACCCCACGGGGGTGAACGAGATCACGCCCGGAACTTCGCTGAGCGGATTCCAGGTGACCTCGACGGACGTGAACGCACCGACGAGCGTCCAGTGGTTCGCCTTTGCCTTTAACGGTACCTACGGCGGCAATGACAACTTCAACAACCAGGCTAACCCTGGATTCGAAGGCATCGCCAACCCGGTGCCCGAACCGGCGACCATGGCGGTCGTGGGTCTGGGTGTCGCCGCGTTGATGCGTCGGCGCCGCAAGTAGCCTCTGGCCCCCGCACGCACGTCCTATCGTGCGTGGGGGGGCTGAAACTCGACCCGATCGCCGGGCTCGAGTCCCCATGGGGTCGAGCGAGCGATCCGCGATGATCGCGGGCTTCGGCTGCCGTTGGTGGCGATACCCGCCACACGACGCTAACCACTGCAGAGAGCAGTCCTATCCGGCCGGAGGGCGTAGCGGATCGATCCCGTCGGCGAGCCGGCCCAGCAGATGCGCCAAAACCTGGACTTGCCCTGATTTATGTGCGGGTTATGTTTGCCTTGGGTCCGTGTGGAGACCCTGGCGGCTAACATGAGTTGGAGGAGCAACCATGAAAACACGCTTCTTGACAACAGCTTTGGCATTGGCCGCCGTATCCTTGACCGCCGCACAGCGGATGCCAACCGTAACCTTCACCGCTAGCGGGGTCTCCGGAGATTGGATTCTCGATTTCTCGCTGACCAACAACCTTTTGCCCGATGAGGGCCAACTCTACTTCTTCGGCGTCCTGCTTGATACCGGTCGCGACATCTCCTCGTCTCCGGTGGGTTGGGATCCTAACGCGGTGGTCAGTTGGAACAACTCCGGCTTTGGCGGATCCAACCTTACCTACAACAACATCTGGCTCAACACGGGCGACCCGTACAACGTCTTGACCGGTCAGACGCAGAGCGGCTTTCGGGCGCGATCGACGCTCGTCGACGCCCCAACCATGGTTCCTTGGTTTGCCTTCGCGTCCGACGGAGCCTACTACGGCAACGACTACTTCTATAGCTCACTGAATCCAGGGTTTGAAGGCATGGCGAGCCTCGTACCCGAACCGGCAGCTTTGATTGTGTTCGCCGTCGGACTCGCCGCACTCTACAGGCGACGCCGCTGATCGGGTGCCCGAGCGAGGGTGATGGGATGCGGGCACGGTAGCTAGGTGCTGTGCTCCACAAAAGCGAGCTTATCACCGGGCTTGAGTTGCCCGATGCGGTCGCGCGATCCGTCCGCGATGATAGCGGGCTTCGGATAGCCGCCGATCGTCGGCCCGTCCGGGCCGATGAGGATCGGGGTACCGCCGGTGGTGAGCTGGACGGTCGCGATCACCTGAGGCTCACTGGGGATCGAGCCCATATCCGGCAGCGGGAGGGCAGTGCCCTCCAACCGGATTCCCGTCCGATCCATCGTCGGCGACACCCGCCACTCGGCGCTAACCAGCGCAGAGAGTAGTTCTTTGTGGGGTCCGGGAAGAACGACGAGCGGACCCTCGAGCGTCGACAGCGGCTCGGCCAGACGGCGGAGCGGCAACGTCCCCCGGCCCGTAATGAGGTCGCCCCGCTGCACGCGCACGCTCGACACTGAACCCAGCCAACCGCTCTCGGCGGGTGAAGTTAGCCCCGCGAGCGCCAGGTACGACCATGCCCCGCGGGAGGGATACCCGATCTCGACGGTGTCCCCTTCGCGATAGCGAACGACGCCCTGACCTTCCTGAGGTTGCCCGCTCACAAGAACTGGTCGCTCGGCTCCGACGATTGCAAACGCTCCGTCGGTGGTCGCTTGGGCGATGAGCCCAAACGGGCCGACTTCCAGCGCCACGGATGTACCCGCCATCTGGGTAGCCAACCGCCACGCGGTGCGATCCATCGGCCCTCCGTGGGGGACCCCGTGAGCGAGATGCCCCGCGCGCCCAACATCCTGCCACGTCGTATCACCCACTTGGCGGATCAGCAGACTCAAGGACCGACCTCGTAGCCCGCGTCGCGCAGCGTCTTGGTCACCAGTTCGGCAAACATGAGCGCGTCCGGGGTGTCGCCGTGGAGGCAAATCGAATCCACCGTCTTCGCCAGCCGCCGGACTTGGTAGGCCACATCCGCGGGATCATGAAGCACCGCGCCGGGGAGCGATCGTGGTCGCAGCGATCCATCCGGCTCGTACGCCCGGTCGGCAAATCCCTCGCGGATCATCGCTACTCCGAGCGGCACCGCTGATAGCACCATGAGGGGCAACTCGTACTCGAGCGCAATCTCCTCGGCAATCCGCCGCGCCTCGAACCCGGCCACCGGCTTGAGGAGTTCGTTGTACCAAGCCCCATGAGGCTTGATGTAGGCCGGGGAACAGGCCTTTGTGAAGCGCCAAACCTGATCTCGCAGACTCGCCTCGATCTCCGCCGGCGGCAAGTCGGGGTGGACCCGTCCCATCGCCTCGCGGTTTGGATAACCGGGATGCGCGCCGATTCTTGTTCCTCGGCTCCGGCATAACTCGATGGTCTCGAGGGTGAGCTCCCACGACCCGGCATGCATTCCACAGCACACATTGGCTGAAGTCGCGAACTCGAGCAGTGCGGCGTCATGGGGAAAGCCCTCGCCGATATCGACATTCAGGTCGCGCCGCACTAGAACAGCCCCGCCTGACCTTGCTCAATCTCCAGAAGGCGTTGCTTGCGCCAAACGCCACCGCCATATCCCGTCAGCGATCCGTCCGCGCCGATCACCCGGTGGCACGGAATGAGGATCGCGAGCCGGTTCGCGCCGTTCGCCATGCCGACCGCGCGCACCGTGTTCGGATCCCCGATCTGCTGGGCGAGTTCGCCGTAGGTACGCGTCTCGCCATAGGGAATGTCGAGCAGCAGGTTCCACACGCGCAGTTGGAAGTCGGTGCCAACCGGCCGCAACGGCACCGAGAACTGACGGAGCGAACCCGAGAAGTACTCGCCGATCTCACGTTCAACCAGGTCATGTATGTCGGTGCGCCCGGTGTAGATCCGCGCCGAAACTGCGCCGAGCAGCCGTTCCTTCGACCAGGCCTCCCGCTCCTCGTCGGCGAACTCGAACATGACGAGCGCGTCGGAGGTCGCGTACGCGGCCATCGGCCCCAAGGGCGTCTCAATCACCTGCCGCGCGAGCACCATGAGGGCATTGTATCCGTCAGAATGCCCGTAGGATGAGCGACCGCGATACGATCTTGAGCCGACTCGGCCCGCCGGGTGCGGTTCCCGAAGCGCCGGGGACCCGTGCGGAGGTGCCGGCAATCGAGGGCGACCTGTGGGCGCATTTCGCGGAGCGCCTCGAAGCGCTGGGCGGCGTGTTTTTCCGGTCGTCGGGTCCGCTGGACGATGCCGCCCTGTCCGCACTCACCGGGTTGGACTTAGGCGAGGCGTATGGCGACGGCCGGCCCGGAGACCCGTGGACGGCCCCGGTTGGCATCACGTGGGCCGATCTAGCGATCGCGGAAACGGGTTCGGTGGTGCTAAGCACCGGCCCGGACCGCCCTCGACTGGCTTCGTTGACGCCACCGACCCATGTGGTCTTGGTTCGGGAAGAGGCGATCGTCGCCCACCTCGAGGAAGCGATGCCGGCTTACGCGTCGGGGAGGACTTCGGTGCTCGTGACCGGCCCAAGCCGTACGGCGGACATCGAGGGGGTGCTGGTGCGCGGCGTCCACGGCCCAGGGGAGTTGATTGTCGTGTGCGTTGGGGGTTAGCGGGTTGGTGTGTTGGCACGTTGGCACGTTGGAGTGTTGGAGTGTTGGGTTGCCGGAGTTCCTCTTAGGGAACACCACGAGGCGCGCGGGGTGTCGTACCGCGCCAGCTGGCCCGTTAACCTGTTGGTATGTTAGTGTTGAAGGTGGTACGCGAGGGCGATCCCGAGCTACCCGAGCCAACCGGGCGAACCGAGCCTGTTGCCGTGTTGGGTTGCTGGAGTTCCTCTTGGGGAACGATCAAAAGGCGCGCGGCGTCGTACCGCGCCACTGGTTTGCACAGGAAAGAACCACGAGGGGCGGGGATGTCTTGTGCCCCGCAAAGAGCGGGTTCTACTACCTCCGCAGCAGTTCAAGAAACTCATCAACCGTCATTCCTGCATCGCGGATTAACCCACGCAGCAATCCAGTCCTGAGTTCGCGATGGTCCGGAACAGAAAGCAAGCCGGTCATCCCTGGCTTCTCCAAGATCATGTGGCTCCCCGACTGACGGTCAAAGCGCCATCCTGCCCGTTCAAAGGCCCGCCTCGCCTCTCGGCCGCTGATGACGGGAAGACTGCCCATCAAACCCTCATAGGTTGATCAAATCAACGTCCGTCGGCGGATGAGTGCGCTCAATCTTGTCCTGCTGCGCCTCAAGCCAACCTATTGCGGCTTCACGGATGTTAGCAATGGCCTCGTCGCGGGTCTCACCTTGGGACCAACAACCGGGAAGTGCAGGGATGGATACAACGTATCCCCCTTCTTCGGCTAGTTCAAGGACGACTTTCAACTTCATGACGTGTCCTACTACGCGCGACATCCTGCGATCGCGACCCTCTACCGAACCATGATCGGCTCGGGGCGCTCGCTGTAGGTGTGGTGCGCCGACATCACGTACAGCGGCAACTCGACCTGGCTCCACACCGGGCGTTCCTTGAACATGTACGCGTGGTAAAGGTGGGCGCCGTCCTTCGTCTTCGCCCACCGGGGAACTCCCGCGCCGGTGCTGAGCACCACATAGAGGCCCGGGGCAATGTGGACATCTTCGGAGAACGCAAACGAGCCCATCGACAGGTCACCGGTGAGCATAGCCGACTCGCTCAAGATCGCATGGCCCTTGAGGCAAATCCGCATCGATCCCTGATTCTGCAGCAACAGAAACTCTCGATCTGCAAGTTCGCTTCGTTGAAGTCCGACGATACGCAACATGGGTTCGTACCTCCGCCCTATGTCGCATAGAGACGGGTGCCGCAGTTATTGTGGCGCGGAAAGAGCCAAAAAGTCTCGGAAAGTTTCACACAATCAGGTTAAGAGTTATCCACCGAGCCGCTGAGCGCCTGGATCAGGCTGTTTGTGGCGCGGCGGAGCGAGGCTTTGGCTTGGTCGAGTTCCGCCGCCGAAAGCCCTTGAGTGGCCAGCGACTCCGCCCGGGTGATCTGGTCGAGACACTCTTGGAGGATCGCCTTGCCCTTGGCGGTGATCATCACGCGGCGGGCGCGCTGGTTGGTCGCCACCACGAGTTGCTCGATGAGTCCCTTCTTCACTGCGGACTGGATGGCCTCGGTCAAGCTGGGCGGCGAAATGCCGAGCCGAGCGGCAATCTGGGTTTGGCTCTCGCGCCCGTCGGCGGCGTGGACGGCGGAGAGCAGGTCGAACGCGCCGAAACCGAGGCCGTGCCTTTGCAGGACGGGTTCGACGAGGCTGGCCGTGAGCTCGGAGAGAACCGAGGCAAGCCCGGTGAGCGAATCGCCGACGTCTGATTGACCCTTCATCGCTCCCTCACCGCGCGGAAAATCTGGAGGCGCCGAGCGGATTCGAACCGCTGAATGAGGGTTTTGCAGACCCTTCCCTTAGCCACTTGGGTACGGCGCCAGAGTTGGGAGTATACCGACTGGCGTCGACGACGGCGTTCGCTCGGCAGGCCCGGCTCGGGTGACTCGGATTTGTTCGGAAGAGCTCGACAACATCACGAGGGGCGCGGGGTTGTACCGCGCTTCCTAAACGCAGGGCCTCGTCCTCCGCTCGGCTCGGACTCGAAACCCGCGCCCATATCGGAATGATGAAAGTCCAGGGATCCACGAGTTTCAAAGCCCCTAAAGGTCGTCGGTGGGTTCGTCCCGACGCGGAGGGCTCCGCTTTGTCGTAACCTCTTCTATGAGGCGGCGACAAAGCGCCGCCCTCCCAGCAAGTCCAGGCGCCGGAATCTGCAGATCTCTCCGTCGCATCGTTGAATCTGGCCGTTTATATTGAATGGTAGACAACTGCGCGATCCGCCCGGGTTGCATGAGAGTCACACCCTGCCTATGAAGATCACACATTGTTGGTTGTAATGATCATCTGCTTGGCTTGCACTGGGTGCCAGAAGGTCGTGCATGTTGTCGTCGTCAATCGCTATGCGTCTGATGTCGTGGTGATTGAGGAACAAGGGCCGTGCTGCGTGTGGTCGGCGGCGGAACGGGTGTGTTTCTTCGTAGCCTTCGCTCGGGGGAGACGTTCGAGTTCGAGCTGAAAGGTGGCCGAAGGCTGACTCACACCGTCACAGATGTCAGGAAACGCATGGGTGACGGGAAGGAGGTCTATATCATTGACCTCGATCCGGCGAGCAAGTCCGGCGCGGGGGATGACAAGTTTCCCGCGTTTGTAGCGGACTTTGTGAAGTAGACGACTCCCCTTGCACTGCACACGCCGTGGCGCGCTAACCCGAACCAACCCGAGCCACCCGAGCGACCCTACACCGGATTCGGGATGAACTCGCCGCCACGGCACGCCTGCAGATAGCCCAGCGCGTACACCTGTCCGGTCATTTCGAGTTCGTCTCGATAGATCGGGTCGTGCCAGCCTTCGATGTCGATCGAACCCTTGAAGCCACCCTGCCGCAGGATCGTAATCACATCGGTCCAGTTCGTATCGCCAAAGCCAGGCGTACGGTGCCACACCCATGGCTTGCCGCCACGAAGCCCCTCACGCTCCAGTACGTCCAGCGCAATCGTCGCGTCTTTGCCGTGCACGTGGTACACCCGCCCAACCCACTGGCGGAGCTGCGCGATGGGGTCGATCAGCGACACCATCTGGTGGCAAGGCTCCCACTCCAGACCGAGGGTGTCGCCCGGAACCTCGTTGAACATCATTTCCCAGGCGCGGGGAGCGTGGGCAATGTTCCACTTGGGCGAATCCCAGGTCCCGCCCATATCGCAGTTCTCAAAGGCGATCTTCACGCCCTCGCCAGCGGCGACCTTGGCGAGGTGGCCGAAAACTTCCTTGAACTTGGGCATGCTTTGGTCGACTGGCTGACCCTCGACCGCTCCGGCGAAGCCGCACACGACGTTGCAGTTGAACAGCTTGCAGGCCTTGATGACGGTTTCCCAATCCCGTGCCGTCTCCTCGTCCTGAAGCGGATTGCCGTAGATTCCGAGGCTCGAAACGACCGCCTGATCGCCCAGGCAGTCCAAGATATCCTTGGCCTTCTCTTCGAGATTCACACCGTCGACCGCGCGCCAGAGCGTTAGTTCAAAGGACTCGAAGCCGTGGTCGATGATCTGGCTGAGATACTCCGCGCCCTTGGCGAGCGAAGCCATCGTGCCGATGCGAATATCTTGGTGGTGGGCGAACGACATAGGTGGGTTGAGCATACCGGCTGAAGCGGTGCCGGTTAACGCAGGGCCTCGTGCCTGACGGCACTCGAAACCTGCGCCTACACATGGCACGGGCGCGGGCCGGGTAAGGTTCGCGCATGTGGGGCCTTCTTCTGGCCGTGCCCATGCTGCAAACCATGTCAGTTGTGCCGGATCATCTTCGTGTCGAGTTTCTTGAAAAACCGCTGGGCGTTGCCACGTCCAAACCGCGGTTCTCGTGGTGGGTGACCTCCGACCAGGCTACGGCCCGGCAGGCGGGCTACCAGGTTCAGGTTCGTTCGGGCGATGACGTCGTCTGGGACTCTGGCCGGGTAGGTTCGTCGAACTCGCAACTCATCGAATACGCTGGCGAAAAGCTGTCGTCGGGTCAGGGCCTCGAGTGGCGCGTCCGCCTGTGGGACGGCGCGAACAAGGCCGGCAAATGGTCGTCTTGGGAGCCCTTCCGCATTGGGTTGCTGAGCGAGTCGGACTGGCGCGCTAAGTGGATCAGCGGAGAGATGATCGGCGGGCGTCCGGCGGGCCCACACAACGGCTACCACGCCGAGTTCACAACCAACCAGACGGAAGAGAAGTGGGTTGAGATCGATCTCGGCAAGCCGACGACCATCGACCGCTTGGTCCTCTATCCGACCCGCCCGTTCGATTGGACGCGCGATGAGCCGGGATTCCAGTTCCCGATCGACTTCCGATTCGAACTCGACGGGAAGGTTATCGACCAAGCTGCCGACCACATCAAGGCCACGGAACCGGTCGAAAGGCGCCTATCGAGCCCGGTAACTGGCCAGAAGCTCCGACTCGTCGTCACCAAGATGCGCGATCGCGGCGGAGTCCAGCCGCCCTATGCCTTCACTCTCGCGGAGCTTGAAGCGCGCAACGGTGATCAGGTCGTATCCCGGGGGGCCACCGTGACCAGCAAGGACTCGATCGAAAACACGTCGTGGGGACGCAAAAAGCTGACCGACGGCGACACCCGTTCTCACCCGGCGGAGAA
The DNA here is from genome assembly GCA_020850325.1 of Methanoregulaceae archaeon. Classification (GTDB taxonomy): domain Bacteria; phylum Armatimonadota; class Fimbriimonadia; order Fimbriimonadales; family Fimbriimonadaceae; genus JANJUB01. Next base: position 73,254 of record JADZEW010000030.1, on the reverse strand, counting down.
CATCGAAGCCCTTCCCGCGACCGAGCTCCGCCGCTCCTTCACGCTCAAGGGCCCGGTCCGCGAGGCGATCATTCACGCGACCGCCCTCGGTGCCTACGAACTGCAGGTCAATGGCAAAGCCCCGGACAACCGCGTGCTTGCCCCCGAGTGGACCGACTACCACAGCCGGGTTCAGGTTCAAACCTACGACGTTACACGCTTGCTGCAATCCGGTGCCAACGCGGTGGACGTCGTCCTTGGTGACGGCTGGTATGCCGGGCGGCTGGGCATGGCCCAGGCTCTCGACGAGGCCGGGCTTCCACGGGCCGTGTACGGCCGACACCCCGCCTTCTGCGCTCAAATCGAGATCACGTACCGCGACGGCCGCAAAGAACGGATCATCACCGACCGCAACTGGATGACCTCTCGCGAGGGCCCGATCCGCTCGTCGGACTTGCTCGACGGCGAAGTGTACGACGCGACGAAACTCCCCGTTGGGGGGTGGGTAGCCGCCCAAGAGGTATCACCCGATCCCAAACCCCTGCGCGTGCCCCAGCCGAACGAGCCGATTCGCATCGTCGAAAAGCTCGCCCCGGTCAGCGTCAAGCGCATCGGTGACAAGAAGCACCTCATCGACTTCGGCCAGAACCTGCCGGGTTGGGTCGCCCTCAAGATGAAGGGCAGCCACGGCGACAAGGTCACCGTTCGCCATGCCGAGATGCTGGAGAATGACACGACTGTTTACGTGACCAACCTCCGCGGAGCCCCCCAGGTGGATCGGTACGTGCTGGACGGCACCGATCGTTGGTATCGACCGCACTTCACCTACCACGGATTCCGCTACGCGGAGGTGGATGGCATTGCCGATCTTCCCGCCGAGGCGGTTGAGGCGCAGGTGTTCTGCTCGTCGTCCCCCGAAGCGGCCAAGTTCGAGACGTCGAGCCCCATGGTCAACCGACTGTGGCAGAACATCCGCTGGACCCAACGCGCCAACCTGATGTCGGTGCCTACCGACTGCCCTCAGCGCGATGAGCGACTGGGCTGGACGGGAGACATCCTCGCGTACGCGCCGACCGCCAGCTACTTCATGGACATGGCCGCGTTCTACACCAAGTGGATGCCGGACATGCGCGATGCCCAGGCCGAGTTCGGAGCCTTCGCCGACTTCGCGCCGCACCCCTACGGCAAGGATCGCCACTTCACCAGCGCGCCGGGATGGGGCGATGCCGGCGTCGGTGTTCCCCACACCCACTGGCAGTTCTATGCCGACAAGGAACTCCTTCGACGGCATCACGCCTCGATGGAGAAGTATCTCGACTACGTGCTCTCGCGCAATCCGGACGGCCTCTGGCTGAAGGATCGCCGCAACGACTACGGCGACTGGCTCAACGGCGACACCCTCGTTCGCGAGGGCTATCCGCGAACGGGGGCCGAGTGTCCGAAGGACGTGTTTGCGACATTGATCCAGTTCCGATCCGCGGACCAGATGGCGCAAATGAGCCGGGCGATCGGCAAGCCATCCACGAAATGGGAGCAGGCCGCCGCCAAGATCGCCGCCGCATTCAAGAAGGCCTACGTGGACGCTGAAGGCAAGATCAAAGGCGACACTCAAGCCGGCTATGCGCTCGCCCTCGAGTTCGGCATCCTTGCCGAAAGGGACCAGCCTGCCGCCTTCGCACATCTAGTCAAGGCCGTAGATGCCCGGAACGGACACCTCTCAACCGGATTCCACAGCACCCAACCGCTCATGACCGTGCTCACGAATCGGGGCAGACCCGACCTCGCCTACAAGATCCTGATGAACGACACGTTCCCGAGCTGGGGCTACACCATCGCGAACGGTGCCACCTCGATCTGGGAGCGATGGGACGGCTTTGTGAAGGGTCGCGGCTTCCAAGATCCGGGCATGAACTCGTTCAACCACTGGGCGCTCGGCTCGGTAGGCCAATGGATGATGGAGACCGTCCTCGGCGTTCAGCGCATGGGTGTCGGTTGGTCGAAGTTCCGGATCGCCGCGGTTCCTGGAGGCGGACTCGAGTTCGCGAAGGGGCACTACGACTCGCCGGTCGGCCGGATCGGCGTCGAGTGGCGCTTCGTCGGCGATGAATGGAATCTCAGCGTCGTGATTCCTGCGAACAGCGAGGCTGAAATCCTGCTGCCCAACGGCAAGCGCGAGCAGCGCGGACCTGGTCGGCATGAGTTCAAGCTCACCGGAGTGGCTCGTGCCTGAACTGTTCCTGGGTCTGTCGGGCTATTCGTACAAGCCGTGGCAGGGCGAGGGGCGCTTCTATCCGCCGGAGCTGAAGGCGAAGGAGTTCTTCGCCTACTATGCCGAGCGGTTCAATGCGGTCGAAATGGACTCAACGTGGTACCGGATGCCGACCGAGGCGGGTGTTGCCTCGTGGATCGAGCAAGCCCGGCCGGGCTTTCGCTATACGTTCAAGGTCCATCGCAAGGTGACCCACATGGCCCGCCTAAAGGAAGACGGCATCGACCCGATGGACTTCTTCATCAAGCGGCTGCGCCCGGCGATCGAGGCGGGCGTCGTGGGAATGGTGTACTTGCAGCTTCCCCCGAACCTCCGCCGCACCGATGACCGATTGGAGAAGTTCCTACCCTCGCTGCCCGCTGGCCCGCAGTATGGGGTCGAGTTTCGGCATGAGTCGTGGGACAACGACGAGGTCGCGGACATCCTCCGTGCGCATAACGTGGCGTTTGTGGCCTCTGACACCGATGATCGCAAGGGCGTACGCCGTGACACGGGCTTGGCCCACTACGCCCGCTTGAGGAAGGAGGCGTACACCGACGAGGAGATTGCCTCTTGGGCGGGTTGGGTGCGCGACGGCCTGGCCGCGAGCAAGGACGTTTACGTGTTCATGAAACACGAGGACGAAGGCTCACCGTGGCTGGATGCGGATCGCCTCCGCGCCGCGATGCGGTGAATAATCCGCCCTATTCGCCGCATATGTGCGGCGAATAGGCGATATAATCTCCGCATGGCGAGAACTCGCTACATCTATGAGCAGCCGGACTGGCCGGCGTTCCGGTGGGATCACTCCGCCCTTGAGGGTGTCTTGGCCTCTGTTCACGTTCGCCGCGCCAAGCTGCAGATGGCATTGGCATCGCTTGGACTCGAGCCCCGCCAGTCGACCCTTCTCGACGTCCTTGTGGAGGATGTCACCCGCTCCAGCGAGATTGAAGGCGTCAATCTCGACATCAACCAAGTGCGTTCGTCGGTTGCACGGCGACTCGGACTAGATACCGCCGGACTGCCCGAGCCGGATCGTCACGTGGAGGGCGTGGTAGAAATGACTCTCGACGCTACTCAAAGGTACGAGAGACCTCTCGACGAGGAACGCCTCTTTGCCTGGCATGCTGCGCTCTTTCCAACCGGGCGCAACGGCTTGAGTCGCATCCGCGTGGGGACTTGGCGTTCGGATGAACTCGGGCCGATGCAGGTGGTCAGTGGCCCGATTGGACGGGAACGCGTTCACTTCGAAGCCCCCGCCGCGGATGTCATTCCAACCGAAATGAGGCGATTTCTGGAGTGGTTGACCGGCGACGCTGCTGGCGACCCGATCCTTCGGGCCGCAACGGCTCACCTCTGGTTCGTCACGGTGCACCCCTTTGAAGACGGCAACGGCCGCATCGGCAGGGCGATCATGGATATGGGACTCGCTCGGGCGGATCAATCCGCTCACCGTAGCTATTCAATGTCGGCCCAGATTCTCAAACACCGCCAGAGCTACTACGACGTCCTGGAGACCACCCAAAAGGGTGATCTGGACATCACCCACTGGCTCACCTGGTTTCTCGCGCGGCTGGAGGAAGCTCTGGATGCCGCCGAGGGTGTGGTCGCGTTGGTGGAACTCAAGCGGCAGTTTTGGGAACGCCATCGCGAGACCAACCTTAACGATCGCCAAATCAAGATCTTGAACATGTTGCTCGATGGCTTTGTCGGCAAGTTGCAGACCGGCAGGTACGCGAAGATCACCAAGTGTTCTCCTGATACCGCACTGCGTGACTTGACGGAACTGGTCGAGCTTCGCATTCTTGTGCGCGAACCGAGCGGTGGCCGAAGCACAAGCTACGCTTTGGCCGACTAAGGAGCCGACGACTTCTTCGGCGTGACGGGCTTGCCCATCTTCACCGAGTAATCCACCGTCGCGGTCCCGGCGATCATCCTCGCGTGTCCATCGGTGTACGCCACCGACGACCGACCCTCGTGGGGACCACTCAGCTGTTTCTGGTAGCCCTCGTAGTACATGACGGTCCCGGACGGATCGAGCAAGAGCGGCGCCTCGACGCCGAGGATGCCGTCGTTGATCGCGAACTCGACTCGAGTCTCTGGGCAGGCGAAGATCTTGTTGTTCTTGATGTAAGGCATGATCGCGGGCTTGATGTCTAACGCGGGCGGCATGCGGTCATCGTAGTCCGACAAGTAGATCATCGTGCCGGTGGCAAGTTGCTTGATGTTCGAGAGGCAACTCGACCCCATGGCGGTCCCCGAACTCTTGACCACCGACGGCAGCAGAATCATCGGCAGGACGAACATCGCGAGCACCGCCAATATCCCGATGCCCACCACCCACAGCAGCCCTTTGCTTGAGGGTTGCCGCACGGATTGCACCTCCGGCGGAGGCTCGGCACTCAGCCGCAACGATCGCGAGCAATGAGGGCAGTAAAGGTGCTCGGCCTCGACGGGCTGGCCGCAGTGTGGGCAGGGGTAGGTTGCCATGATCGGTTCTTGCCCAGTATAGGCGACCCACCCCGGAAACGTGGTGTATTCTGACGAAATGACCCCCACGCTCCTGCGCGTCGCCGACGTCGTCGTCGATGTGCGGACGGGGGGACAAGCCGCGATCTGGACCTACGCGGTCAGTGACCAGCACCGCCGCGGCGATGCGGTTCTGGCTCCGCTGGGGACGCGCGCGGTGGTGGGACACATCGCTCGAATCCGAGAGGTGACGGAGGCGGACCTGGGCTTTCCGCGGTCGAAGCTGCGCACGCTCGGCCCGCCGATCAGCGGACTCGGATTGCCCGAGCCCTTGCTTGACTTGGTCGAGTTCATCGCCGACGACACACTCTCCCCGCTGCCGGTCGCTTTGTCCCCGGCCATGCCGCCGGGCGCCCAAGCTCGGATCGTCACCAAGTGGCGGCTCGTCGAAGGTCAAACCCCTGACCTGGACACGCTGACCCCGCTCCAGCGGGGCGTCTATGAAGAGCTGGTCAGGGGCAAGGAGTTCATCGACGCCCGCGGCAAGAAAGTCACTGCCAGCGAGAAACGAGCGTTACGGCTTTTGCAGGACAAGGGATTCGTCGAGGTCATTCGTGCCGTGGTGCGACCCGATACGCGACGCGCGGACTCGGGCATTTTCCGGGTCACCGGGAACAACGAAAAGATCGGGCGGTTCTTGCAGAACGAGGGCAAGCGCAAGCCCGCCCAGGCGCTCACGCTGATGCGGCTGCTGACCGCCGACCAGCCGCAGTTCTCGCGGGAGGAGATTCGCGCCCTCTGCGCGGCGACTGACGCCACCATCCGCGCGCTACGCACTGCCGGTTTGCTCGAAAACGTCGCCGCCGAGGACGCCCATCGGCGTCTTCCTCCCGACCCTAATCCCGACCAGCGGCGCGCCATCGACGCCCTGAGTCTCGCCATCCGCAACCGCACCCCCGCGAAGTTCTTGCTGTTCGGCATTACGGGCTCGGGCAAGACCGAGGTGTTCTTGCGCGCCGCCGCCGAAGCCTTGAAGCAGGGCCGCCAGGTGCTGTATCTGGTGCCGGAAATCGCGCTCGCCACGCAGGCGATCTCGCAGCTTCGCGAGCGGTTCGGCGACCGGGTGACGATCCTCCACAGCGAACTCACCCCTGCCGAGCGGCTGGATAACTGGATCCGCATCCGCCAGGGTGAGGCGCCAGTCGTGCTCGGCGCGCGCAGCGCCCTCTTCGCGCCGCTGGGCAACATCGGGCTGATCGTCGTGGACGAAGAACACGAGTCGGCCTACAAGCAAGAGTCTTCGCCCCGCTACCACGCCAAGCGTGCCGCCATCGAACTTGCCCGGTACCACCAAGCCCCCATTGTGCTCGGTTCAGCCACGCCGAGCATCGAGACGTTCGCCGAGGCTCAGGCGGGCACGTTCACCCGTCTCGATCTCCCCAGCCGAACCGCCTCCGCGAAGCTTCCGCGGGTTACGATCGACGACTTGCGCGAGGGATACCGCATTGGCCAGCCGGTGATCCTCGGCCGAGATCTGCGCGAGCGCATCGCTGCCACGCTGGAACGCAAGGAGCAGATCATCCTGTTTCTCAACCGGCGCGCCTACTCGCCGTTCTTGCTCTGCCGCGAGTGCGGCCAGCAGTTCAAGTGCCCGCGATGCTCGGTCTCGCTGTGTTACAGCCGTCAAGATCGCCGCCTGCGATGCCACCATTGCGACTACACGTGCCCACCCCCCGCCAAGTGTCCGGGCTGCGGCGGCATCAAGATGGCGCCCGTGGGCATGGGCACCGAGAAGGTCGAGGAGCAGGTGGGGAACTACTTCCCCGAGGCTCGGGTCGCCCGGCTCGATCGCGATATCACCCGCCGCAAAGGTGCGCTGGAGGAGATACTCACCCAGTTCCGCGCCGGCGACATCGACATTCTCGTGGGCACGCAGATGGTCGCCAAGGGGCTCGACTTTCCCCGGGTGACGCTGGTCGGCGTCATCACCGCGGACATCGCGCTGAACATCCCCGACTTCCGCGCCAGCGAGCGAACCTTCCAGTTGCTGTCCCAGGTTGCGGGGCGAGCAGGGCGGGGCAGCGCGCCAGGCGAGGTGGTGATTCAGACCTTTAACCCGACCCACGTGGCGCTGCAGGCGGCGGAGACCCACGACTACGAGCGGCTGTATCGCGAGGTCCGCCTTGAGCGCGAGATGGCGGGTTACCCTCCGTATCGACGGCTCGTGAACATCGTGATCTCGGGTCCCAGCCTGCCCGAGGCGCGGACGGTGTCGGAGGAAGTCGCCGCCAGGTTGCGGGTTTTGCCTGAGGTACAGGTGTTGGGCCCGTCCAACGCGGCGGTCGAGCGGATCAAAGAGCGCTGGCGTCGGCACGTGCTGGTGAAGCTCCCGCCTGGCGGCGATGTGACGCCGATCGGGGCCGCGCTAGAGGATGTCGTTGTGGGGAATACGCAGGTGATGATCGACGTGGACCCGCATTCGCTGATGTAGGGCGCGCGCGGGTTGGTTCGGGTTTGCTCGGAACTTCTCCGCGGTGGTACTGAAGACAAAGCTGAGCCTCACGGAAGCGGAAGCCGCGTGTCCCGATGTGGGCGGCAACGAAGGATGAAGCCCTGCGCTTCCCGGGGGCCCGAACGCATTCCTGCCCGGGGTACCGTCGCCGCTACGAGAGTAGCCGTGTCGGATTCTCGAGATAGCCGCGGACCGCGTTCATGAAGTTCGCACCCACGGCGCCATCCACCACCCGGTGGTCGAACGAGCCGGTCATCTTCATGCGCAACCGCACCTCGACCTCGTCCTCGTCATTTACGACCAGGGTTCGGCGGGCGGTGCCCACGGCGATGATCCCCGAGTTCGGCTCGTTGATGATCGCCGCGAAGTTCTCGACATCCAACATGCCCATGTTCGAGATGCTGAACGTGCTGCCCGACAGATCGTCGAGCGGCAATCGGTTCTCGCGGGCTAAGCCCGCGAGTTCGCGCGCCCGTGCCCCGATCTGGCGCAGCGTCAGCGCATCGGCGTTCTTGATCACCGGCACGGTCAGGCCATCTTCGAGGGCGACCGCCATTCCGATGTTCACTCCGCCATAGATGAGCAGCGAGCCGTCTTCTTGGTAACTCGCGTTCACCTGCGGCATATCGCGAAGCGCCAGGGCGACGGACTTGACGATGAAATCGTTGACCGAGACCTTGCCGCTTTCTTCGGCGGCGAACTGGTCGCGGAGCGCTTGAATGGCCTCGAGATCGACCTCAACCGTCACATAGAAATGGGGAACCGTCTGCTTGGAGTGCTGCGTCCGCTGGGCCGTGATCTGACGAATGCGGTTGACCTTGACGACCTGGTCCTCAGCCGACGCGACCAACGCGGGAGCAACCGCGACCTTGGGCTTGGCGGCGACGACGCTCTCCAAGTCGCGCTCGACGATGCGCCCACCCGGTCCCGTGCCTGTGACCCCAGCGAGGTCGATGCCGCGATCCGCGGCGATTCGGCGCGCCAGCGGAGAAGCCTTGATTCGATCGGATCCATTGGTGGTGGCTGGAGCGGCGATTGCGGCTACCGCGGTCTCAACCTTGGGTGCCTCGACAACGGCCGTGGCTGCGGGCGATGAAGCAGCTGCGCCGCCCCATTCGGAAGGTACCGATTCGCCATCCTTGAGGAGCAAGGCGATGGGCTTGCCAACCGGAACGGTCTCGCCCGGGGCGATCAGGATGCCGGCCAGCCGTCCCGATCCGGGGGCCTCCAGTTCCAAGGTCGCCTTGTCGGTTTGGATCGTTCCGATCACTTCGCCCGACCGGACGGTCTCGCCGTCCTTCTTAAGCCATTCGAGAAGAGTTCCCTCTTCCATGCCGTCGCCCATTTTGGGCATGATCACTTCGGTCATTCGCGCTACCTTCGTCGTCTGTCAGGTCTCTCGACGCCCTTGGCGAGGTGTCCCGGCTATCTTTATAAGTTACCCGTTTGGCGGGCCTGAACTCTTGCGACGCAGCTCGGATACGATGCGTTTAGCCTCACGGACCAGGTGGGGTTTCGCGGCGAGAAAGGTCTTCCCAGCCTCCGACTCCGGGTCGACGACCGTTGACTCGTACAGCGGGATCGCATCCTCGACCAACGTCGCCAACTCAGAGTTGAATCCCTTGTCCTTCGCGGCGGGGGTGAGTTCGAAGATCAGGGAAGGAATGAGCGGGGCCCGGTCCTTAGGGGCGGCATCGAAAACTCGCCTCGCCGCGGCGATTGCATCGGGGACTCGATCGAGTTGAGCCAGCACTTGCGCGTAGCGGAGCGTGTCGTTCACTCGCCGGTCTTCCTGCTTTGGATTCCGCAAGGCGATTTCGAGCACGATCCTGGCGTTTTCCCACTGCCGAGCCGTGCGAAACACTTCGGCGTACTCCCACGCCAGATCTTCCGTGATCCTTGAAAGCTCGATGTGCTTCGTGAGGTCGGCCGCGTACTCGCTGAGCATGATCTGCGCCCGAGCATCAGGGATCTCGCCCTTGGCCACCCGTTGGTTGAGCGCTTCCGAGGCCCACCGCAGGTTGCGCATGAGCACGTCGGGTTGAACCATCCCCACCTGCGCGGGGTCATTCGGGTCGGGCGGGGGCGTCGTCTTGCACCCTGCGGCGAACACCATCGCCAGAGCTGCCGCCAAACACGCGCGGAAGCCAAACAAAGTAGGGGGCATCGCTATCAGTATACGTTCGCGGGTGGGTCCACCGACGTCAGGTGACCATCGTGATTCGGTCATCCGAGAAGTGGCGGTCGCGGTAGATTTCGCTTCCCGAGAACGTCAACACCGAGCGGCCCTTGAGCATCATGCCGTGGAAGGGCGAGTTCCGGCTGCGGCTAAACGTCTTGTTCACGTCGAACGTCCACTCGAATCCCGGATCGATGACGGTGATCTGCGCGATCGGCGTTTCACCCGGCTTAAGCGTTCCCGCGTCGAGCCGCAGGATCTGCGCGGGCTTGGTGCTGAGCTTGCGGATCGTCTCGAGCGGCGTCAGGATTCCCCGATGGGTCAAGTGAGTCAGCGTCACGCCGACAATCGACTCGAGTCCGACCTGCCCGAACGGTGCATCCTCGAACGGAGCCTGCGTCTTGTGGCTGGCGTGCGGCGAGTGATCGCTGGAGATCACGTCGATCGTGCCCTCCTGCAGCGCCTGCAGCATGATGTCGATGTCGACCTGCGTTCGCAGCGGCGGCAACATTTTGAAGTGCGTGTCGAACTCACCAACGTGCTCTTCGGTGAACACGAAGTGCTGCGGACTGACCTCGCAGGTGACCGGTGCGCCGAGATACTTCGCCTGCCGGATCATCTCGATCGCCCCCCAGGTGCTCACGCGCATCACGTGCAACTGGCAGCCGGTGTGCAGGCTTAGCAGGCAGTTGCGCATGACCATGATCTCTTCCGCACTACGCGGGATGCCCTTCACTCCGAGCACCGCCGACATTGCACCCTCGTTCATTGCGCCGCCGTTCGAGAGACTCAGGTCTTCGCAGTGGGCCATGATCGGCAGGTCGACCTGCACGCAGGTCTCCATCGCCTTCTGCATAATGAAGCTGCTTTGGATGGGGAATTCCTCGTCGCTCGCGGCCACGATTCCGGCGCGCTTCATCGCGGCGAGGTCGGCAATCTGCTCGCCCCGCATCCCCACGGTCAACGCGCCCACCGGCGCCACGAACACGCCGCCCGCTTCCGGCGAAGCCGCCCGGTCGAGGATGAAATCGACCAGCGACGGATTGTCCAACGGCGGCGACGTATTCGGCATGCAGCAGATCGTCGTAAATCCACCCGCAGCGGCGGCCTGGGTTCCGGAAACGATCGTCTCTTCGTCCTCCCGGCCGGGTTCGCGAAGATGGACATGCGGGTCGACCAAGCCCGGACAGATCCACAACCCGGTGCAGTCGTAAATGTCGTCGACGTCGTCCGACGGGATGTCCGGCCCCATCGCCGCGATCTGGTCGTCTTCGATCATCACGTGGCCGATGACGTCCAGATCCTGCGAGGGATCGAGGATGCGGCCGTTCTTGAGGAGAGTTCTCACGCTTTCACCTTCTTGGCTCGGCTCTTCGGGGCGGGCTTGGGCGGTTCCGGTTCGTGGAAGCACCAGTAGAGGGCAGCCATCCGCACGAAGATTCCGTTTTCGACTTGGGCGGTGATGACCGACTGTTCGCCGTCGGCGGCAGCGTCGTCAAGTTCAATACCGCGATTGATCGGCCCGGGATGAAGCAGCAAGGCGTCGGGCGCGGCGTATCGCAGCTTGTCGCGGTTAATCTGATACTGCCGTGCGTACTCGCCAATCGAGCCAATGAGCCCGTCGGTCATTCGCTCGCGTTGCAACCTCAGGGCGATGATGACGTCGGCGTCTTTGATTCCCGATTCCAGGTCGTAGAACACGTCTCCCGGCAGCAGGCCGCTGTGGGCGGGCATCAGGGTCCTCGGTCCGACAAAACGTACGTTGGCCCCCATCTTCGCCATCAGCCAGGCGTTCGAGCGCGCCACGCGGGAGTGCTCGACATCGCCGACGATCGCGACGGTAAGCCCTTCGAGGCTGCCTTTGCGTTCGCGGATCGTGAGGGCGTCGGCCAGCGCCTGGGTGGGGTGTTCGTGGCGGCCATCGCCGGCATTCAAAACGGGTCCGGCAAAGTAGCGCGCGGCCAAAGCGGGCGCTCCCGACGAGGGATGGCGCATAACAAGGCCGTTCAGCCGCTCGTACCGCAACGTGAGAATCGTGTCCTTGAGCGTCTCGCCTTTCTTGAGCGAACTACCGGTTGTGGAAAAGTTCACCGACTTCAAGCCCAGATAGTGGGCAGCTTGCTCGAACGAGACCCGAGTGCGGGTGGAGTTCTCGAAGAATAACTGCCCCACCACGCGATTCAGCCGAGCAATCTCTTTGCCCTCGATCACCCACTGCTTGAACTCGCGCCCAAGGACGAGGAGCTCCTCGATCTGGTCGGGACTGAGATGTCGAATCGAGAGCAGGTTACGCGCCATGGAGGACTCCATTTTCGATGATGACGGCGTCCTCGCCGTCCATTTCGTGGACTTTCACGACGACGTGGTCGTCGCGTTCGGTCGATACTGCCTTGCCGCAGTAGTTCGGTTGAATGGGCAGCTCTCGGTGGCCGCGGTCGATGAGTACCGCCAGTTCGACCGAGGCCGGGCGACCGTGTTCCATCAGCGCATTCAGCGCACTGCGCACCGTCCGTCCCGTAAAAATCACTTCGTCGACGAGGATCACTTTCTTGCCGCTGACTTGGAAAGGAATCTCGCTCTCATCGGTCACCGACGCGGGGCGGTCATCGCGGTAGTTCGAGATGTCGATGCGTCCGCACGGGATCGTGACCCCTTCGATCTGCGTCATGACGAACGCCAGCCGCTTGGCGACCGGCCATCCTCGGCGCATGACTCCAACCACCACGAGGTCTTCGCCGCCAGCATGAGCTTCCAGAATCTCATGGGCCATCCGCCCAAGCGTCCGGCGCATATCTGCGGCGTCCAGTACCAGCGAACCCATGGGGTGATTATGGCGGGAATGCGACGTCTCAGGCGCGAGCGAACACCCGCAACTGCCCCGATCCGGCCGTGATTCGCTCGAACTCGACGCCGTAGACCTCGTCCAACTGTGCATCGCGAAGCACCTGCTCGGTGGGGCCGTCGGCTCGAACTCGGCCGCCTCCCAGAAGGACCGCCCGATCCGCAACCATCGCCGCCAGATTCAAGTCGTGAACCGCCATCAGGACGCCGTGGCCATCCCGCGCGAGTTCGCGAAGCAACGCAACCAGGGCGAGCGAATGGCCGACATCCAAATGGGCGCTGGGTTCATCGAGCAGTAGGAGCGGGGCATCGGTCGCGAGGGCGCGCGCGAGGAGCACCCGCTGGCGCTCGCCGCCGCTGAGCTCTGTAACGGGCCGATCAGCCAGCTCCCAACAGTCGGCGCGGATCATCGCCTCTTTCACGCGCACCCAATCCTCGGGAGCATCAAAGAAGCCGGGAGTGTGAGGCAGGCGGCCCATGACGACAATCTGGCGGGAGAGAAACGGAAAGGTGGGGAGTTCTTCTTGCGGGACAAACCCAATGCGCTGACCCCGCTCCTGATGCGTCAGCCGCTCAATCCACTCGCCGGTCAGCGTCACGCGTCCGGCGAGGAGCTTCAACGTGCCTGAGAGGGTCTTGAGGAGCGTAGACTTACCACTCCCGTTGGGACCAAGTAAGGCGACCACTTCGCCCGTCGAAACCGACATCGTCATGTCGCGAAGGACCTCGCGTGACGGATATCCGCAGGTGAGGTTCTCCGTTTCAACGAGGACGCTCATCCGATGTCGCCCTCGATGAGGCCGGAGTTGAAGGCGCGGTACATCGCGGCGTAGGCCCCATCGCGGTCCATCAGTTCTCGGTGGCTGCCGAACTCGATCACTTGGCCGCCCCGCAACATTAGGATGCGGTTAGCGCGAGCCGCGGTGGTCAGCCGGTGCGCGATCATCAGCGTCGTGCGCCCCGGCATGATTTCCTCAAGCGCTTGCTGGACGTGCTTCTCGCTCACCGCATCGAGCGCGCTCGTCGCCTCGTCGAGCAGCAAGATCTGGGGCTTGCGGACGATCGCCCGGGCGATCGCGACTCGCTGACGCTCGCCACCGCTGAGGCCAACCCCGCTCTCGCCGACCGAGCTGTCGTACCGAGCGGGCATTTCGTCCACGAACACATCGACGTGCGCGGCGTGGGCGGCGTCGGCGATTTCGGCGCTTGTTGCGTGGGGATTGCCCATGCGGATGTTGTCCGCGATGGTCCCGGCAAAGAGGAACGTGTTTTGGGGGACGACCCCCATGAGCCCGCGCAGCCAGTTGCGACGGAGCTCGCACAGATCGACGCCGTCGAGCAGAATCTGCCCCGACGTTGGCTCATAGAATCGCAGGAGGAGATCGGCGATGGTGCTCTTGCCTGAGCCGCTCGGCCCCACCAACGCAAGCGACTGCCCTGGCTCGATGACGAAACTCACCTTCGTGAGCGCTTGGGTTCCGTCGGGGTACGTGAAGCTGACGTCGCGGAACTCGATCCGCCCCTCGACCCGGTCCAGCGTTCGGAGCTTGTGATCTTCCGACTCGTCTTCCGGGACGTCGAGAATCTCGCGGTAGATCCGGTCGGTTGCGGCGAGCACCTGGTTGTAGGTGTTGTTGGCGTAGCCCAGCGTTCGGAATCCCTGATTGATCACGTCCATCGCGTAGATCAGCGCCGCGACGTTGCCGACGGTGAGGCCGGCGTTCACGGCAAGCCAGCCGCAAATGAAGAGCACGATTCCGAGCGCCACCGCACCGATGAGTTCCACGAGGGGCCGCAGCGACGCCAACCGGCCCACCGCCCGCATCGTGCTCTCATAAGTCTGGCGAACGTGTTGGCGGTACGTGTCGCCCACCCGCTCCTCCGCCGCGAACGCCTTGACGACGCGCGTACCCTGCAGCGCCTCCGTGGTCATCGCGATCATCCGCGCGGTGTCGTCTTGAACCTGCGCCTGGGCAACCTTCATCTTGCGCCCGTTCCGGTTGATGACGAAGGCGAGGATCGGCACGAACACCAGCGACACGAGGGCAAGTTCGTAGCTGATGATGACGATCGAGACAATGGCCGCGATGGCCTTCAACGGACCGTCGATCGCGTCGCGGATGATCATCACCGCGCTTTGATACATCCCAACGTCGCTCGTGAGTACGCTCTGAATCTCGCCCGAGCGTTTCGAGTTGAAGTAGCTTATCGGCAGGCGCTGGAGCTTATCAAAGAGCCTTACGCGCAGGTCGAGGATCATCAGCGCGGCGGCTTTCGAGATGTACCACATCTGCCCCCGCGTGAAGCCGTACTTGATGGCGAAGAGCCCGACGAAGCCCGCGCTCAGCATCCCAAGCCGCCTCAGTTCCTCGGTCGGATCGCCTTGGCGATCGCTGAGGTTCTTGATCATGTCGACCGCGATGTTTACCAGCGGGATGGTGGCTGCGGTCAGCAACGAGGTGCCGATGGCGCATGCAAGGCCGAGCACGATCGTGCGGCGCTGCGCTTTCAGCTCCCGAGCAATCCTCGGGTCGAACTTGGTGAAGATGCGAATGAGCCGCAAGGTCGTCAGTTTACTGGTTGAGGAACTCGGCCAAGAGCCGATGGAAGTGATGGGTGTTCTGCTCGCGCTTCACGCTATAGCGCCCCCTCGAATAGAAACGCGATCGCATGCCGCGCTGCACCATCTCGACGACGGCTTCGTCCTCGCGCTCCACCCGATCCAGATCGCCCCCCGCGCCCTGCCCCAGCTTGCTCGCATCCCACACATAAGGGATGAACTGCACCTTGGTCAAATCTGGCGCGAGCGGACGCACAACGTTGATCGAGAGTCCCCACGGATAGAAGTTGAACATCAGGTTCGGGAAGAACCAGTAGTAGTAGGCCGAGATGTGCTGGCCGTAATCCGGCGATTCCTTCGGAAGATCGAACACCATCTCTCCTTCTTTCCCCACCCCAAGCTGGAGGTTGCCGTAACGATAGGGCTCGGTGGCATAGTCGTCGTATTGCAGGGTGGCGTTCAGCGCGGCGTGGATGTACGGGATGTGGAAGCCCTCGAGGTAGTTGTCGATGTACAGCGCCCAATGGCCCTTGATCAGATACTCGCGGCCACGGGTGGGATCGGGTCGGAACTCACGCAGCGGCAACCACGAAAGCCGCTCCATCATCGGCGCGAAGACTTCTTCGATCGGCGCAACTGGATGCACCGCCGCGAACAACAGCTGATTCCACTTGCCCAGCGGGGCTTTGGCAAGATGGTCGCATGGTGCCGGGAATCCGGCCACGCCCTCGAACTCCGGCATGAACTGGAACGCCCCATCGAGCCCGAAGCGCCGTCCATGGTAGCGGCAACGCAGCGTGTTCACATTGCCCGCACCCTCGACCACTAAGTTGCCGCGGTGGGTGCACACGTTGCTCAGACAGTGAAGCTGGTCATCGCGGTCGCGGGTGAGCAGCAGCGGCTCATCCAAGCCTCCTTCGAGCAGCGTGAAGGGATACACCTGACCTGGCACTTTGACCGAATCCTCGTCGGTAACGAACTGCCAGGTCCTTCCGAACACCCGGTCACGGCTCGCCTCAAAGATCGCGGGATCGGTGTAGAAGGTTGTGGGTGGCGTCCACGCCTGGGCGATGTCCGGATGGATGTCCAGCATAGCCAGAGTCTAGCGCGATTTCCACCACGAACGGAACCTTCGACCCTCCGCCCGGGGTGCCTCGCGTACCTGCGTCCACCCGCTAAAGAGAAAGGGAAGCCCGCCCGCTTCGGGCAAGAGATGAACTGCGGCTTGCCACCGGCCCGGGTGGGTTGCCGCTGAGGCGTACGCGGTCCACGGCATTGGCGAGGGATCGCCGACCTGCCGGACCGTGCGGTGGCGAATCTGGACCAGCATGTCCGGGATGGGAATCCGCACCGGACAAACCTCTTCGCAAGCCCCGCACAGCGTCGAGGCTTTGGCGAGATCACCATACGCCTTCAGCCCTTCGAGCGAGGGGGCGAGGACAGCTCCTAGGGGGCCGGAATAGGGGTGGCGATAACCGTGCCCCGACACTTGACGGTACACCGGACACACGTTCAGACACGCCCCGCAGCGGATGCATCGCAGAATCGCCCGCTGCCGGGACTTCATGATCTCGCTGCGGCCGTTGTCGAGCAAGATGATGTGAGTCTGCTCAGGGCCGTCTCGCTCGTCGCTGCGTCGCGGGCCGCGAATGAGGTGGGTGTAGGTCGTGATCCGCTGCCCGGTCGCGGACCCCGCAAGCAGCCGAAGGAAAACCGGCAGATCGGCCGCCGAGGGCAGCAGTTTCTCGATGCCCATCACGGCGATGTGGATTGGCGGAGCCGTGGTACTGAGGCGGTTGTTGCCCTCATTTTCGACCACCACCACCGCTCCCTCCTGCACAAGCGCGAAGTTCACCCCGGAGATGCCCACGGCGGCGGTTCGGAACGCCTCCCTCAAATGCACCCGCGCCTGGTAGGCGAGCGTTGCCGGGTCGTCGGTGCGGGGGCCGAGCCCCTCTCGAGCGAATGACTCGCCCACCTGCTCGCGGTTCTTGTGAATGATCGGGGTGACAATGTGGCTGGGCGTGTCGCCATCGATTTGAACGACGAACTCGCCGAGGTCGGTCTCGACAACGCGCCGGCCCGCCGACTCGATGGCGGCATTCAGGTGGATCTCCTCGGTCGCCATCGACTTGCCCTTGACAACGGGGCCTGCCGGGGCATCGCGCAGAATATCGAGCACGATCTGTCGGGCCGCGTGGGCGTCGCTCGCCCAGTGCACCACCCAGCCGTTGCTCGTCGCGTTGCTCTCGTACTCCACCAGCAGATCGTGAAGGTGGTCGAGAACGTAGTCGCGGGTTTCGGCGGCAGCCTGCCGCGCCGCCTCGACATCTGTAAAGGCTCCGGCTAAGACCGCTGGCCGGCCCGCGGTCTTCATGGCGCTGGCCCTCGCCACCGCTTGCTGGGTCTTGGCATCGAGCCCCAGCGCGAACTGCTCGACGGGGGGTCTCACGTAACTGCCTCCGCCAGCAACTCCGCGACGTGCCGAAGAAGCAACTCGCGTTCTCCGAACTTCGCCCGCCCGCGAAGATGCATCAGGCACCCCAGATCGGTGCTGACCACCTCATCCGCTTCGCACGCCACGAGCTGATCCAGCTTCGCATCGGCGATGCCCGCCGAAACTGTGCGATGCGTCGCGGCGAAGGCTCCGCCAAATCCGCAACATTGCTCCGGCTCGCCAAACACGACGACGGTAACGCCCTTGATCGAGCCAACGACCCGCTCCGCGGTATCGCCCAGGTTGATCATCCGGCCATGACAGCCGGTATGCACGGCAACGCGCCGTGGCGATCTCAATGCCCCGCTAAACCCGTGCTTCAGCAGAAACTCGGTGAGTTCGTAGCATTCCAATGGCGGCTCGCGGTCGAGCTGCGCGTAGCCATGGCGGATCATCGCGGCACAGGAGGCGCTCGGCGTGACGATGGGAATCTTGGGGTCAAAGGTCCGCCGGGTGTGGGCGGCGATAGCTTGTGCTTCGGGCCAATGGCCGGCATTGAACGGCGGCTGGCCGCAGCAGGTTTGTCCCTCAGGGAACTCGACCTCGCAACCGACGGCCTGCAGCACCCGCGCCGTGGCGATGCCGACTTCGCCGTACAGTGCGTCGCCGAGGCAGGTGATGAGCAGTTGAACTTTCATCCGATGGGGGCGGTTGCGAGGCGGCACATTGCCCGCACGCCGACGGGCAGGGCGGCATCGTTGAAGTCGAACTCGGGCGCATGCAGGTTTGGATAGCTGGATTGGCCCTCGGCCATCAGCCCCAGCCAATAGAAGCAGGCAGGAATGTGCTGCCCGTAGAAGCTGAAATCTTCGCCGCCCATCACGGGGAGCGGGTCGGGCATGATCGTCTCGCCCACATGCTGCCGGAACTCGTCCACGAGATCGGGGTCATTGTAGACCGCTGGGTAGCCGTGGTCGAACTCAAGATGCGCGGTCGCCCCATGCGCTTGGGCGACGCCCTGGACAACTTCTTGCAGCCGCCTCTCGGCAAGGGCGCGGGTGTCAGGGCGTAGCGTTCGTACAGTTCCCACCAACTCGGCATGCTCGGGGATGATGTTGTGCGCCGTACCGCCGGTGATCTGGCCAAAGGTGATCACCATGGCATCGAGCGGGTCGACGCTGCGCGAGACGATTGCCTGCGCGGCGACGACGATATGACTGGCGACCACGATGGGGTCGATGCCGGTGTGGGGCATGGCCGCGTGACCGCCTTTGCCGTACACCTTGATGCGGATCGTGTCGGCGTTCGCCATCATGGTCCCGGCGCGACAAGAGACCTCACCCACGTGGAGGCCGGGAAAGCAATGCAGACCGAAAATTCGATCGGCGGCCCGCCCGAACTGACGCCCTTCGAGGACGCCGTCTTCGCACATCCGCTTGCCGCCCGCTCCGCCTTCTTCGGCAGGCTGGAACACGAAAAGGACGTTGTTGGGTCGGTCCATTTGGGCGAGGGTGCGAGCCGCCCCGATCAGAATCGTCGTATGGCCATCGTGGCCACAAGCATGCATCTTGCCGGGGTTTTCTGAACTGTAGCCAGCTCCGGTACGCTCCTCGATCGGCAACGCATCCATGTCGGCCCGGAGCGCAACGGTCGGAGCATCTTCATGGCGCGTGCTCGGCAAAAAGCCCAAGACCCCCGTTCCACCAGCGAGATCGCCCGCGAACTGCACCCCCGCCCTTTCGAGTTCGCGACGCACCACGCCGGAGGTGCGGTGCTCCTCATAGCCCAGTTCTGGGTGCTGGTGGAGATCGCGCCGAAGCGCCTCAAGATGGCGCCGATCAGCCTCGATCAGCGAGGCAAGGTCCTTCATGGGCGCATCTTACACCCATTTCCGTGCCACAATTGAGCCTGAGGAGCTAAAGCTTTGGCAATAGACACCAGCGATTTCCGCAATGGTATGCACATCAACCTCGACGGTGAGGTGTATACGATCATCGAGTTTCAACACGTCAAGCCCGGTAAGGGCGGTGCCTTTGTACGCACTCGGATGCGCAAGGTGAAGACCGGCTCCATCCTAGAGCGAACCTTCCGCTCGGGCGAAAAGGTCGAACCGGTCTTCGTCGAAAAGGTGAAGAAGCAGTTCCTGTATCGGCAGGGGAGCGAGTTGGTGTTGATGGACCTCGACACTTTCGAGCAGGACCCGGTCGACGAGGCGTCGATCGGCGAGCAGGCCAAGTATCTCAAAGAAGACAGTGAGATGATCGTGCTTGAAGCCAATGGCGAGGTCTTGGGTTACGAGTTGCCGAGCTTTGTCGAGTTGGCGATTGTCGAGACCGAACCTGGCTACAAGGGCGATACGGTAAGCGGTGGCGCGACCAAGTCGGCAAAGCTGGAGACCGGCGCGGTCATTAACGTCCCGTTCCACATCAACGAAGGCGATATTGTCAAAGTAGATACGCGAACTGATACGTATCTCGAGCGCGTCAAGAAGTAGAATCACGGTTCGGCTCTGGGCCAGCCGATTGGATCGAAACGAATGAGCAAGCCCGAGAAGTACGGATCGCGTTTCAACGCCGATGAGGCGTTGGTGGCCTTGCTTGACGGGGTCGCCAAGTTTGCGCTGTGGGGCGGGCTAATCGCTCTGTTCGTCTCGATTGGTTTTCTGGTGATGACCTACCAGGCCTTCACGGGCTCGCAGCCCCCGGGCAGCGCCGAGCAAGCACTCGCCAACATCGCCATCCTGCAAAAGCTCATCATTGCGGGCGCAATCGCCGCTGTCGTCGGCACGACCTACATGTTCTGGGGAGAGGAAACTCTTCCCGTGCTGCAGCTAGGCGTTTCGGCCGCCATTTGGTTTGCGCCGATCTACCTGCCCAGCTTCTTGGGCGGCAACGTGGGCGGCGTCCCCGACCAAGTGGGAGCCAATGCGCTCGCCGCGATCCAGCAAGGCGGCACGGCCATGGGCCTGCTAAGCGTGATGGTGCTCGTTGCCGACCTTGCTACCCGAATCAAGCAGAGGGCGAGAGAAGGTTCGCGCGCCGACCTGCTCAAGTACGGCAAGGGCCAGAAAGAAGAGCGGGACATCCAGAACGTATTCATGGGCAAGTGTTGGCAGTTGCCGTTCTGCCGCAAGTTCGTCCGTGAGCGCTGCCCGATCTACCACGCAAAGCGCACGTGTTGGCGCGAGCGCGTGGGTTGCATGTGCGAAGAAGAAGTGATCCGCAACGCGATGGAGAACAAGGCGATCCCGAAGGATATGCTCGCTGCCGCCCGGTACATCCCCGTCAACAACAAGCTCTCGCTCGATGCCAAGAAGGAGCGCTGTCGCCAATGCGTGATCTTTAATGAGCATCAGAAGCACAAGTACAAGCTCGCACTTCCCTTGGTGGTGATGGGGTTTGTCGGCGTCTACGCGATGTTGCGGGAGCCCCTACTCGCGGGAACAAGGCAACTTCTTTCGGGCCTCGATCGAGCGTTCGCGAACCTCACCTTCCAGAAGGAGGGCGCGGTGGCCAACAAGATGACCGGCGGTGCCCTGCCGTTCCACGAGATTCTGCTCGTGTGTTTCTTGATTGTCGCGCTGGCCTACACGCTGAAGGCGCTCGAGTACGCAATCTTCAAGCTCAAGGTGTAGTCGCCAAGGCGCACGACGGGCTCGGCCGCCTTTGGCCTCGACAACCGATGCTCCGATTCGCGAGAATCACTGAGCCCGCGCCACATTGGGATCATGTACTCTCCCTGGTCCCATTCGTGGTGGCGATTCCATCTCGTGGCACGAGGGCAACGGCGAGCGCCGAGTCTTCTTCTCTTTCTCGGCTAAACTTCATTGATGCGTGCACCTTTTCTTGCCGTCGCTGTCATGGGGGCGGCGTTTGCGAGCGCTCAGGACCCTTTCGCCACCGCGACGCCCAAGTACGCCCCCGACCGCGGCTACGACCTTCAGCACGTTAAGGTCGAGGTCCAAGTGGACGCTAAGAACCGCACCTACCGCGGAACCAGCACCAACACCCTCGCCTCCCTGCGCGACGGCGCTCCGCTGCATATTCACGCCGGGACGAACCTCGCCATCGATGAGGTCAAGGTCGACGGCAAGCCCGCGACCTTTCGCCGCGAGAAAGAGACGCTGGTCATCACCGCACCCACGAAGCGCGGGCAGACGGTCGTCGTTTCGACGACTTACCGAGCCATCAGCAACCCGACCGGCGGGCTCATGGCCTACGGCGGCTGGCACTGGGTGGAACCTAGCCCCGAACGGCCCGACCGCGTTGGATTCTGGACTCAAGGCGAAACCGAACTGAACCGCCAATGGGCGCCCACCTGGGACTACCCGAACGACATGGCCACCAGCGAGACGATTACCACCGTGCCCGCCGATTGGATGGTCATCGGAAACGGGGACCTCGTCTCGAATGTCCAGAAAGGAGCCGAGCGCACCGTCCACTGGCGGATGAAGCAGCCGCACGTCACCTACCTGATTTCCCTTGTGGCGGGCCCGTTCGATATCGGGCGCGACAAGTGGCAGAACATCGATCTGTGGTACGTCGTCCCTCGCGGGCACCGGCATCTGATCGAGGACAGTTTCGGCGACACCAAGGACATGCTTGACTTCTTTAGCCGCGTGACCGGTGTCACCTATCCATGGCCGAAATACGCCCAGAACGCGGTGTGGGAGTTCGGCGGCGGCATGGAGAACGTGAGTTCGACCACCTTGGGTGCCGAGGCGCTCACCGACCGGCGCGAGGGCTTCCGCAACATGTCGGGCCTGAACGCCCACGAACTCGCTCACCAGTGGTTTGGCGACTTGGTCACCTGCAAAGACTGGGGACACATCTGGCTCAACGAGAGCTTCGCCACGTTCTTTGAGGCGGTTTACTTCGAGCACGCCCGCGGGCCCAACGCCTACGCGCGCGAAATCTGGAACTTCACGCAGGGCTACGTCGACGAGTCGAAGCGATATCAGCGGCCGCTCGCCACGAACCGCTACCCTACCGGCGACGCGATGTTTGACTCTCACGCGTACCCGAAGGGCGGCGTGGTTCTCCACACCCTACGACGACATCTGGGAGACGCGATGTTCTATGCGGGCATCAAGCACTACTTGACCAAGCATCGTCACGAGCCGGTCGAGACGTCGCAGTTCTGCCGCGCGATGACCGAAGCCACCGGCGTCAATCTGGAACCGTTTTTCGACCAGTGGGTTTATAAGCCCGGCCATCCGGTACTCGACTTCGATTGGAAGGTCGAAGGCGGCGCGGTGGTGATGAACATGAAGCAGCTTCAGGACACCGCCAAGGGAATCCCAGTCTTCGACATCCAGGCTCAGGTAGGGGTCATCTCAGGCGGAAAGCTGACCCGGTATCCAGTGCATCTCAACCAGAAAGAACAGACGGTTCAGATTCCGGCGGCGGCAGCTGATGCCGTGCTTCTCGATCCCGATCACGACTTCCTGCGAGAGTTGCGCCGTAACCATGAGGCCAAAGAGCTGGCCGCGATCGCCGAGTTCGCTCCTAACGCCATCGACCGAGCAGCCGCGTTGCAGAAGCACTTGGCGACCGACGCACCCGGCGCGGTCGATCTCGCCATCCGCCTGCTCGATCGGGACATGGGTCTGCATCCGGTGCACGAGAATGCCCAACTGCTTGTCCAGCGGCGGGAAGAGCGACTTCGCCCGTTCTTCCGTCGACAGTTGGCGCACCCTCACGTCGAACGGCGCGCCTCGGCGGCGCGTGGCCTGCTCGCGCTGGCGGCGACCCCGGAAGACGCCAAGCGGCTCCGCGATCTGGTCAACGAGAAGGAGGCCTACGCGGTAGTGACGACCGTGCTGTGGTCGCTCAGTCCGGACGCCGATCTGGAACTCTTGCTTCGCGGCGCGCAGATTCCCTCGAAAGAAGCCACGATCGCGAGCACCGCCCTGGCCGTACTCGCCAAGTCGAAGGATCCCCGCGGCGCCGCGGCCATCCTCGGCGCTGCCGATGCGAAGGAGTACCACCAACGACTCGCGGGATTGCGGAATCTCGGCCGGCTGCCCATCTCGGCGGACATCCAGAAGCGTCTGCGGACGGCGCTCGGCAGCACGGATCAAGGCGTCATCGAAGCCGCCCTCGCCAGCATCGAAGCCAACCGCGACAAGAGCCTGATCGACGCCATGCGGGCAGTAAAGATTCCCGCGTCGGCGGGATCGCTGAAGGGCCGGATCGACGGATTGATCCGGGAGATCAGCGGCTAGCCTGCCTTGAACTCGGATCGGATCTCGCGGATCACGGTGACCTTGATCTGGCCGGGGTAGCGGGGATCGGCGGCGATCTTCTCGGCGATCTGCTGGGCGAGCCTAGCGGTTTGTTGGTCGTTCACCTGGTCGGGCTTGACGATCACCCGCACCTCGCGGCCGGCTTGCACCGCAAACACCCGGTCGACGCCGGGCATGGCTTCGACGTCCTCCTCCAGCGCTTTCATGCGTTCGAGGAACTGCTCGAGGCTCTCGCGGCGCGCCCCCGGCCTAGCTCCGGAGAGCGAGTCGGCGATGATCACGATTTCGGCCTCGGGCGACTCGGGCGCGACCTCACGGTGGTGCGCACCGACCGCGTGGCAGACCGGTTGGGACTCTCCGTGCGAGGTGAGGAAGCGCATCCCTGCCATCGCGTGCGACCCTTCCCACTCGGGGGGCAGCACCTTACCGATGTCGTGCAGCAGACCGGCCCGAACGGAGACCTCACGGTCCAGCCCAAACTCATCGGCGAGAATGCCGCAGATTTGGGCGACCTCGATCGAGTGAAGATATAGGTTCTGGGCGTAGCTCGTGCGGTACTTCATCCGCCCGACGGCCTCGCGGACCGCGGGGGCAAGGCCCTTGAGCCCAAGGATGCGCGCCGCCTCATCGCCCGCCTTGCGGACTTCAGCTTCGATCTCCTCCTTCGCAGCCGCAAAGGCCTCTTCGACCTTCGCGGGATACACCTTTGGTTCCTGAATCAGCTGTTCGAGGCACCTTCGCGCGATCGCCCGACGCAGCGGATCGAAGCACGACAGCGTCACCGAGTTTGGCGCGTCGTCGATCACCAGATCCACTCCGGTCACCTGCTCAAAGGTGCGGATATTGCGCCCTTCACGCCCAATCAGGCGGCCCTTCACGTCCTCCGCTGGAAGCGTCACGACGTCGAGCGTAGCCTCCGACATGGTCGGCAAGTGAGTTCGCTGGATGGCGGTCAGCACGACCTGTCGCGCGCGTTCGTTGGCCTGTTCGAGAAGCTCGGCTTCGTAGGCTTGAAGTCGCTGCTCGATGGCCCGGCGTTCAAGCGTTTCATCGATCGGCGGAGCGGGCGTGGGAACGGGCGCGACAACGGACTTCGCCACTGGCTCGGAGACGTCCGAGAGAGCCGTTGGAAGCTGCGATGCCTGCCCGCGCACCAGCACCAGGCGAGCGATCAGCAACGCGACCATGCCCACCAGCAATCCGAGTCCAAACTCCATTAGTCGACCTCCCCGAAGCGCTGGTCCAGAACCGAACCGATGAGATCTTCGTCGAATCCTCGCCGAGCGAGCAAGCGTGCGGCGCGGCCGCGGTCGTCCAACTTCTCGATCAGGCCGAGCATGATGCCGCGCTCGTCCTCATCCGAGCGATCGACAATGACGAGCTGAGATTCATCGACACCCTTCGCCAGCAAAGACTCGCGTAGGGCATCACGGCCCACCGCACGCTTTCCGGACTTGGATTGGACGAGAGCGGCAATCGCGCGCGACTCGCTCAGCAACCGTTGATCAAGCAGGGTCTGGATGGCCTCGGCGACCACCGCCTCATCAAAGCCCCGGGCAAGCAGGCGCTGAGTCAGTTCGGCAGGCAGATATTCTCGCCGACCGAGCGCCCTCAACGCCCAGCGCAGAGCCCGATCCCGATCTGAGAGCGGACTACTCGTCTTTCGGTTCCTCTTCGTCGGCAAGGTCGGACGGAAGGTTGTTCAGCGCGGCAAGTCGCTCGGCGGCGAACACGGCGCGGACCTTAGCATCCAACTCCTTGAAGATCGTCGGGTTCTCGTCAAGGAACTGACGTGCGTTGTCCCTGCCCTGGCCAAGTCGCTGATCGCCGTAGTTGTAGTAGGTACCGGCACGAGTGACGAACCCTCGGAGGGTGGCTACGTCTAGGAGATCGCCCGCGCGAGAG
The DNA here is from genome assembly GCA_020850325.1 of Methanoregulaceae archaeon. Taxonomy (GTDB): domain Bacteria; phylum Armatimonadota; class Fimbriimonadia; order Fimbriimonadales; family Fimbriimonadaceae; genus JANJUB01. Next base: position 47,877 of record JADZEW010000030.1, on the reverse strand, counting down.
ATTCCTTTGCCGAAAATGACGTCGAACTCGGCGGTCCGGAAGGGCGGCGCAACCTTGTTCTTTACGACCTTCACCTTCATGCGCGCGCCGATCTGCTCGGTGCCCTGCTTGATCGCGTCGCCGCGACGCACTTCGAGTCGGACCGACGCCCAGAACTTGAGGGCGCGACCGCCGGGCGTCGTCTCCGGGTTGCCATACATAACGCCGATCTTCTCGCGAAGCTGGTTGATGAAGATCGCGGCGGTGTTCGACTTGTTGATGCTGCCGCCGAGCTTGCGAAGGGCTTGCGACATCATGCGCGCCTGGATGCCTACGTGCGAATCGCCCATCTCACCTTCGATTTCCGCCTTAGGCACCAAAGCCGCGACGGAGTCGAGAACCACCACGTCCACGGCACCCGAGCGAATCATCGCATCCATGATCTCCAGCGCTTCCTCGCCGGAGGTCGGCTGGGCGACATACAGCCGATCCACGTCTACCCCCAGGGCGCGGGCGTATTCGATGTCCAGCGCGTGCTCGGCGTCCACGAAAACCGCCAGCCCGCCGCGGCGCTGCGCCTCGGCCACCACGTGAAGGGCCAGGGTGGTCTTACCACTCGACTCCGTGCCGTAAATCTCGGTAATTCGGCCCTTCGGGAGTCCACCAACGCCGAGCGACATGTCCAGACTGAGCGATCCGGTCGGGATGGTTTCGATCGCTTCCCGCTCCCCCTGGCCGAGGCGCATGATCGCTCCCTTGCCAAAGGCCTTCTCAATTTGACTCAGCGCGGACTCGAGTGCGCGCTCCTTTTCGGGGGTGATGGTTTTCTCCGACATAGTGGACGCTAGTATACAGGAAAGGTTCTGCGGATGCAAGAACTGGAACGACTATTTCACTTCGAACGAGACCGAGCCAAACTGCACGCGGTCACCTCTACGCAGCGCATGATCTCCGGTTAACGGGGCGCCGTTAACGAAGGTGCCGTTGCGGCTGCCCAAGTCGCGGAGAATGATCGAATCGCCGTTCCGAACGATCTCGGCGTGACGCCGGGAAACGGTAGATTCGGCGGCCAGCGCGATGGTGAGTTCCGCTTCGCGGCCGACAATCGACACGCCTTCGGCGATGGCGAACGACCCGCTGAGACCGACCAGCGTCGGATCGGACGTGGCCGCCGGCGTCATGGGCACCGGGTCAAGCAGGATCGGTGTCACTGGGGCGGCGGCCGGGAAGGGGTCAGCGGCAGGAGCTGGCGTGGGGTCCGGCTCGGCCAGTGGGTCCGGGACTTGTACGCCCAACTTGGTTAGTGCGTCCTTCGCCCGATCTTGATTACCGTAGATCCAGCGGAGGCCGAAGTACAGCAACGCAAGCGCGCCGCCTGCGGCCAGCAGCATCGCGATCAGGTTGCCTAACATGCCGGTTGGCAACCCGGGAGGCTTGGGCGGAGGCAGCTTACGATCATCAACCGCTTCCGTTGTTGCTTCACTCGCCGCAGGCAGGGCGACGATCAGTTCCGGCCGTGGCAAGTCACGCTCCGCGGGAACGACGAACTCCTGCTTGACGGAACGGGTGTCGCTTCCCTCGCGGTAGCTCACCGACACCGGCACCTTGCCAACGGGCACGCCGTAGAAGACCGCGGTCCCCTGATTCTCCTGGGTGAGGAGTTGGGTCTGATCGGCGATCGAGATCGAGCCGAGCGCTAGCCCCTTGCCGCCCTGGTCGGCGCGAACCCGCAGCTCGCCGATGCGGTTATAGTCGGTTCTGAAGACCGTCCACTCGTTCTTGAAGTCGGCAGACCGGCTCTTTCCGTTCAGTTCGCTCGCCTTACGAGCGGCGAGGTTGCCCGTCTCGGGGTCGTACACGCGGATCCACTGGTCTCCGGAAGCTTCGACTTTGACGGTTGGCCCCGTTTGCGGTGGGGAGTCACTCAGCTTGACGGTCGGCGAGGGCACCACATCGACCACCCGCAAACCGCTGAACTTCAGCGTCATGGTCTCGGCTCCCACCAGCGCGGGGAGCAATGCCAAGGCTAGCCACAAGCGTCGCACGATTCTGTGATACTAGCACGCGCCAGAGGAAGCATCTCCGCAACATCGAGCGCCGTGTAGCCGATGGGCCCGATCCGCTTGGCGCATTCATCACCCGCGAGGCCATGCCAGAACATCCCGCTCGCTGCCGCGTAGTACGCGGGCAGATCTTGCGCAAGCAGAGTCGCGATGACCCCGCCGAGCACATCACCCATACCCGCCGAGGCCATTCCCGAGTTGCCCGTACAGTTCACGAGCATCGGCTGGAAGGACTCCCCGACGATGCTATACGGTCCCTTCAGCAAAACGGTCTTGCCGAACTTGGTGGTCGCCGTCATCACCGAGCGGAAGCGATCCCCTTGGACTTCCGCAACGCTCGCGTGGAGCAATCGGCCCATTTCGCCGGGATGGGGGGTCATCACGCACTCCCCTTGCGGCAAGCCCACCCCGAGCGATACGCAGTTCAGCGCATCGGCATCGATGCAACAGGGTCGATCCCACTCGCGCCAGACCTTGTCCAAAAAGTCGATGACCGGCTCCTCTTGGGTCAAGCCTGGGCCAAAGAGCGCCGCATCGAACTTGTTCGCCTGGTCGAGCAAGATCCGCGAGGCATCGGCGCTGATCACACCGTGATTCTCGGGGAGGGGCAACAGGAGCGCCTCGGGAGTGTGAGCGGCGACCGCCGCGCAAACGCTCTCGACTCCCGCAACGGTAATGAGCCCGGCGCCTGCGCGCATCGCGGCGCGAGCGGCGAGAACAGCGGCTCCCCTCATCCGCTGCGATCCCGCGACGATCAGAATCTTGCCGTTGTCCCCTTTGTGGCTGGCGCGCAGTCGTTCGGGCAAGAGGTTGCCTACCCACTCCGCGTCGAGAATCCGGGCATCGGTCGGCTCGCTGAGCAAATCCGAGGGAAACCCGATATCAGCGACCGTCCAGTAGCCCGCGTGCTCGATGCCGATGCCCTGAAAGAGGTAGGGCTTGGGAAGACCAAAGGTGACCGTGCGCAGCGCCCAGATGCTCTCGCCGAGTTCTTCACCGGTGTCGGTGTGGATTCCGCTGGGCACGTCGACGCTGACCACCGGTACGCCTGAGCGATTGATGGCGCGGATCGCCACCTCGACGGGGCCATGTACCTCTCCCCCGGAACCGGTTCCGAGCAGGGCGTCGACGATCAGGTCCTTGGAGCCCAGAAGCTCGAGTCGTCGCCCGTAGCCGGGATCACCGGTGAAGATCGGCTCGACTCCCCGGGCCCGAGCCGCGGCGAGTTGGTACGCGGCATCCGGGCTCAGGTCGGGCTCAAGAGCGGCGACGAGGCAGTCGAGGTCGTAGCCCGCTTCATGGGCGGCGCGAGCGACGACGAGGCCGTCTCCGCCATTGTTGCCCCGGCCGCAGAACACGGTGATCCGGCCGCCTTCGGGAAGGAGTTCGCGCACCACGTCGAACACCGACAGACCTGCGCGTTCCATAAGCACGGCGCTGGGAATACCGTACTCAGTGTGCGCAAGTTGGTCGATTTCGCGGCTTCGGGCGGCATCGGCAATCCACATGAGCTACGCGCATACTACGCGATTGCGGCAGGTCCTGTTTCTGGGACGGCAAACGGGTACAACCATGCGTGGTGTTGAACGTCCAAGAGATCATGGAATACCTGCCGCATCGGTACCCGATGCTGCTGGTGGACCGCATCATCGCGCTTGAGCCGATGAAGTCGTGCATCGGGCTAAAGAACGTGTCCATCAATGAGGCTTTCTTTCAAGGGCACTACCCGGGTTTCCCGATTATGCCGGGGGTCCTCGTTGTCGAAGCGATGGCGCAGGCGGGAGCTTGCATGATCCTCGGCGATGAAGCCAACAAGGGGTTTGTTCCGTTGATTGGTGCCATCGACGACGTCAAGTTCCGCCGTCCGGTGGTTCCCGGAGACCAACTCCGCAGCGAAATGGAGTTGATGTGGTACCGCAACCAGATCGGCCGGATTCGGGGCAAGTCGTACGTAGGGGATGAGGTCGTTGCCTCGATGGAGCTGACGTTCAAACTCATGAAGCTAGGAATTTAAGTGGCCGAAGTACATCCACTCGCCGTCGTCGATCCAAGCGCCGAACTTGCTGACTCGGTGCGGGTCGGCCCATTCTGCTATGTCGAAGCCGGAGTGAAAATCGGTGCGCGCACGATCCTCGATTCCCACGTTACGATCAAATCGGGCACAACGCTGGGCGAAGATAACCTGGTTGGGCAGGGTGCCATCCTGGGGGGCGATCCGCAAGATCGCAAGTACACCGAAGATCAACACACGGAGTTGGTGATCGGCGATCGGAACGTGATCCGCGAGTACTGCACCATCCACCGCGCCACTGGCGACGGCAACCGCACGAGCATCGGCAATGACTGCTACATCATGGCCTACACCCACATTGGGCACAACGGAACGCTTGGCAACTTTGTAACGCTGGCGAACAATGTCGGCCTGTCGGGCCACGTAACGGTCGAAGATTACGTCACCTTCGGCGGCATGGTCGGCGTACACCAGTTCGCCCGGATCGGCAAGTCAGCAATGGTTGGCGGCATGGCAGGCATCACGCGCGACGTTCCCCCGTTTGTGGTTGTCGCTGGGCGCGACCAAGTCGTGGACATCAACGCGGTCGGGTTGCGACGGATCGGCATCACCCAACCGGCGCGCATGTCCCTCCATAAGGCGGTCAAACTGCTCTTCAAGTCCGAACTCGGCCTGACCCGCGCCATCGAAACCGTGCGCCGCGAAGTGCCAAGCACGCCGGAAGTCGAGTATCTGCTGGCGTTCGAAGAGCGACGCTTCCGAGGCAAGAACGGGCGCGGCGACCAGCCCTGACGGATCGGGGGAGATCAGCCCTCCCTAGGTACAATCTGGACTCACCAGCCGTTTCTTCGCGACAACGGCGTCCGGAGTTTCAAACCTATGAGTAAGACTTTCGCAGTGCTCGGCGCGGGCATGCAGGGCACCGCCGCCGCGTACGATCTCGCCAAATTCGCCCACCCGCACAAGATCAAGATGGGCGACGTCAGCCTTGACGCCGCGAAGAAGAGCGCCTGGCGAGTCAACGACCTCGTTGGATCGGCAATCTGCGAGCCTCATGCCGTCAACGCACTCGATCCGGCGGGCCTCGCCGAGTTCCTGCAGGACGTTGATGTGTTGCTGTCTTGCGTGCCCTACTGGATGCACCCCCGCATCGCGGCCGTTGCTATTCAAACCAAAACGCACATGGTAGACCTCGGCGGTAACACCGAGATCACGATGGAGACGCTTGCGATGGACGAGCAGGCGAAGTCAGCCGGCGTCACTCTCGTTCCCGATACGGGATTGGCTCCCGGTCTCGTCAACTCGATCGGCATGTACTTGATCGAGCAACTCGACGAGTGCGATTCGGTCAAGCTTTACTGCGGCGTTCTTCCCCAAAACCCGAAGCCGCCGTTCAACTACAAGCTGACGTTCAACGTCGAGGGCCTAGTCACCGAATACGACTTCCAAGCCGTCGCGCTGCGCGAGGGCGAGATCACCCTCATCGACACCCTGACCGAGCTCGAAGACCTGCACATCGACCAGCTGGGGCCTATGGAGGCCTTCGTGACTTCAGGCGGAACCAGCACGGCTCCCTACACGCTGCAGGGACGGGTCAAGAACTACGAGTACAAGACGATTCGCTTCCCTGGCCACTGCGAGCGCATCAAGATCTTCAAGGACTTCGGATTCTGGGGCGAGGAGCCGATCGAGGTCGAGGGAACCCACGTCCGCCCGCGGGCCCTGTTCTACAAGGTGTTCGGCGACGCTCTGTCCAAGTTCGAGGATCAAGACTTGTGCGCCGTGCGCGGAGTCGGAGTCGGAACCAAGGACGGCCAGCCGAAGCGAATCCAACTCGATATCTTTGACAGGGAAGACCCGCGCACCGGCTTCACGTCGATGGAGCGGCTGACCGGCTTCTCCTGCTCGATCTTTGCCATCGCGATCAGCGCCGGACTGCTCCCCGAGGGGTGCATCCGATACGAGAATGGCATGAGCGGAGCGCAGTTCGTCGAGGAACTGAGCAAGCGCGAGCATATCGATCTCAAGATTCAGGTGGCCTGATGCACCTGGACGAGGTTAAATGCCTCGTCAAACTCGATGTACTTCTTTGGCGGGCCCATTTTTAGGGCCCGTCGGGGGTTGAGGCAACAAGCCCGAATCGCCAGCTCCTCGCCGAAGTCTTGGGCGAGATTCTTAAACGCATCGCGCAGGGTGATCGTGCTTCCCGCCAAGGTCCCATCGGCCAGTCGAACCGCCTTCCCTTCCACGACCGCATCTTGCCCCCACATCCGCACCCGGCTACCATCCGGCAGTCGCGTCGCCGCCGAGCTGTCGGAAACCGCCAGGATTTCATCCGGGTTCTTACACCGAACCACGAGGCGCATCGCATCCGTCGAAACGTGCTGGCGGTCGTAAATGACTTCAACGCTCATACCCTCGGTTACGAGCGCATACCCGACAATGCCGGGCTCGCGGTGATGAAACGGACGCATGGCGTTGAATAGATGCGTGGCATGGAACGCTCCGCACTGGAATCCCCCGCGGGCTTCGGTGAACGTTGCCGCCGTATGTCCTTGACTGACGATAACGCCTCGGGCCATGAGCCGCGTCGCAAGCGGCAGCGCATGGGGGTACTCCGCCGCCAGGGTGACGACCCTAAGCCGGGGGTGGTCGAACACCTCATCCCAAAGTGAGGGGCCAACCGACGGAGTGATGATGGCGGCGGGTGGCTGCGCTCCGGGGTACTCAGGGCTGATGAACGGCCCTTCCAAGTGGAACCCGGGGAACATCGGGTGATCGGGCAGCTGGCCGATCGCGATGAGTACTTCATCGAGGCTGGCCGCGACCGTGGTCGGCAGCACCGCCTCGTAACCCTCGCGCTCAAGCTTGCCCGCCAGAAAAAGCAAGTCGTGAGTCGTCGAGGTCATGAAATCGAGGCCGTACGCCCCGTGGAAGTGCAGATCGACGAAGCCCGGCACCAGCAGCCGATCCGACGACTTGTCCACTCGCTCGGCCGAAAAGCCCTCGTCAAGCGAGACTTCGTAGACTCCGTATCCCTGCTCTCCAAAGAAGCGATAGCGTCCCATCATGGTCTTAGTGCAAAACCTCCCGTATCTCGGATCACTCTCCCTTCTAGCTCCAGCATGGTCAACTCGGCGAGTACGTCGGCGGTTGGCAATCCGGTCTGCTCGACTATTCTTTCGGGTGCAAGCGGCTGAACGCTCAGGGTAGCGAGGATTCGCCGCTGCGTATCGTTCTGCGGGCCCGCTGCCATTTCTTCGCGTGCGGGAACCGAAATCCCCATCGCTTCGAGCACCTGATTCGGGTGATCGACCAGCGTCGCGCCGTCGCGGATCAGTTGGTGGCTGCCCCGAAAATTGGCGTTGTCCACGTTCGCCGGAACCACGAACACCGGCCTACCCAGCTCATTGGCCGCCATCGCCGTGTACAACGAACCGCTCTTGAACGGGGCCTCAACCACGACGACAGCTTCTGAAAGCGCAGCCACGGTGTGGTTGCGAAGCAGCGGACGATGCTCCCACGCCGACTTGGTCCCCACCGCAAACTGGCTGATGAGGCACCCGCCATCATCCACGATCTGACGGAACAGCCCGGCGTGCTCGCGCGGATAGACCTTATCGAGTCCCGTGATCAACACCGCGCACGTTGCTCCGCCAGCGCGCAACGCCCCTTTGTGGGCGGCGGCATCGATCCCGAGCGCTCCACCCGAAACCACGGTTACACCTGCCTCGGCGAGTCGTTCGCCAAACTTCTGGGCGACCGCCTTGCCGTAGGTCGATGCGTTACGGGTGCCCACCACGGCGACGGTCGACCGGTGCAGAATGCCCGCGTCGCCCATTGCGAATAGCGCGGGTGGCGTCAACCCCGACTCGCGCAAAGGAGTCGAGTAGTCCGATTGAGTAAGCACCGAGAGCCCCTTCGCGGAGAGGGCTCGAAACTCGGCGAGGTCGACGGAAGCAAACCGCATTCGATCTGCGGCGCTCATCGCCGGATGGTTGAGGATGTGAGCCTCCGCCTCCTGGTCAGAAACAGCAAAAGTGCCGAGGCCCGCAAGGAGCTCTCGGCACTTCTTTGGGCTGAGTTCGATCGCTAAGAGTCGATGCCAGAACTCAGGAGACACGGGCTAGTTGCCGATCCGTCCGCCGCCGCCGCCGCCACCCTGACCCGTAGCCGGCGGCGTGTTGCCGGGGCGCGGGAGCGGGGCCAGATCGTTGTCGACCATGTAGCTGAACGTGCTGGTCGTAACATTGCCCATCCAATCGGAGACTGAAATCTCGATGACTCTGCGACCGTCGCGAAGGACGCCGTTCTTAAGGCCTTGGCCAAAGCGGAGGATCAAGTAGCCGTCACGGCCGAACGTGAAGTCGATCGGCTTACCGTCTAAGGTCACCTTCATCGACTTGTCATTGATGCCCGAGGTGTCATCCGAAATCAGGAAGAACGCGTCAAGCGGTCCCTTTCGCGTACCGACCTGAGCCCCTTGGGAGGGGAAAATGAGCTGCACCGAGGGACCGGTGAGGTCGACGCCTTGATCGCGGTCGAACGCGAGCATGCTGCCGTCGGCGGCGAGGACCAGCATCGTGTTTCCGACCGCAACCGGTGAGGACACGGCAGGAATCGAGACGACGTCCTTACCTGCGGAATCCTTGAGACCTGCAACAAGCGGCCGAATCGTGAACGACCAGGCGAGCTCACCCTTTACAAGGTCCACGAGGTTGATCGCCCCGTTGGCGGTCACCACCGCGGCAAAGTCTCCAAGAATCGTGGGCGAGGCAATCGCGCGCGATCCGAGGTCGATGGCCATCGGAACGCTACGCTCGCGTCCATTCGCATCCTTCACCCGCGACTGACGAAGCTGTCCGTTGGAATCCAGGATCACCAACTTGTTGTCGGAGGTCGAGACGACCACCCCACCTCGCGAAGCGCCCGGCCCAAGGATCAGCGAATAGGGCAAGGACGACTGCCAAAGCGGTGTGCCAGTGGCGGCGTTCATCGCGATCACAAAGTTGCCGGAGGCCGCATAAACCGTCTCGCCGACGAGATTGGGCGTGGCGTCAGGGCTGAGATTCTGGAACTTGGCAAGCCGCGTGGACTTTCGGGTCGAGACCTTCATCGAGTACATCGCGCGGCCCCGCGTGTAGAAGAACACATCGCCGCCCGAGGCGACGAGTCCACCCTGAATGCCGTCGAAGATTCGCTCGGGATTCTCCCACGCAGCGACTCCGGTTTCGGCATCGACTGCCATCAGACGGTTGCCGTCGACGTTGAACACGAGGAATTTGCCAGCGACCACGGGAGTGGTGATGATCGCACCCGGGGCGTCATAAACCCAAGCGCGCTCACCCGTGGCGGGGTCCATCGCATAGATCGTTTTGTTCGATCCTGCAGCGATGAGCAGCGCACCGTGGCGAATCGGCGAACCGACGAAGTTACCGTCGATCGGCTCGATGAGCGGATGCTGCCACTTCTTGTTGCCGGTCAAGCGATCGACGCAGAACACGCGTCCGCCGACACCGACATACACGTTGTCGCCGTCAATCGTGGGTGAACCCGAGGGCATCACGGTGGTCGAACTCGACCATCGCCAAGCCAGCGGGGTAGGGCCATTGATTTGGGCAAAGGCCGAAGCCGTCATAGCCACTGCCGCCCATCCGAGTGCGACCAATCGCGTCATCCGCATCATCCGAAAGTATCCTCCGTAGCGTTCGCCGAAGCGCCGCAGACCTCCAGCATTTTAGCTGGGAATCTACTTGTTTGTCCACGCTTCCCCTACTAGGACGCTCAGAACATGCCTAGAGTCACGGTGGAATGGCGCGGTTCGATTGCGCCTACGCGAACAACCCAGACAATCCCACGGAATGCGCGGTACAACGGCCCCCGCGCGCCTCGTGGCTTTCCCGGACGAGCCAACCCGAACTCACCCGAACGAACCCGAACTAATACACGACCTTATTGAGCGGATACTCCACCAGCCCTGTCGCGCCCGCGCGCTTCAGCTGCGGAATCAAGTCTCGAACCTGAACTTCGTCGAGGATCACTTCGGCGGCAATCCACGCTTCGTCGGTGAGGGGCGAAAGCGTCGGGTTCTTCAGCGAAGGAAGCAAGCCGAGAATTTCCGCCTGGCGATCGCGCGGCAGGTTCATCTTGAGGCCGACGAGCCGCGAGGCGTTCATCGCCCCGGTCAGCAGAATCTCCATCGCTTCCAGCTTGTTGCGCTTCCAATCGTCGGCCATGGCCGAGTGGTTGGCAATGAGCCGCGTGGTAGAGGTGAGCAGCGTATCGACAATCCGCAGGTTGTGTGCGCGTAGCGACGAGCCGGTCTCGGTGTTCACTACAATCGCGTCCACCAACCCGGGGACCTTGACCTCGCATGCGCCCCAGCTGAACTCGACATCGGCTTCCACCCTGTGCTGGGCAAGGTAGCGCTGGGTCAGCCGCACGTATTCGGTCGCCACCCGCTTCCCCGCCAAGTCCGCGGCGGACTGGACCGGCGAATCTTGGTGGACTGCGAGCACGATGCGGATGGGGTTGTTGGTCAGCTTGGAGTAGCGCAGTTCACAGACTTCGTGGATATCGACGCCGCAGTCCGTCACCCAATCGTGGCCGGTGAGTCCGGCGTCGAGCACACCCTCGGCCACGAACTGGGGAATCTCCTGCGGACGCAGGAGCACGGGCTCGAGTTCGGGGTCGTTGACGACCGGCTCGTACGAGCGCGAGGTCGTCTTAAACCGGTATCCCGCCTTTTCGAACAGAGAAAATGTCGCCTCCTGCAGGCTTCCCTTGGGCAATCCGAGTCTGAGTTTCACCAAGAGAGATTCTACGAGGTTGCCGTGCGGAGCGTTTGTCTGTGGTGACGAGCGGGGCGCGGATACAATCCCTGCGTGAAGGCGCACACGCCGATGCTCCAACAATACTTCCGATCGAAGGAAGAGCATCCCGGCGTGTTGCTGGCGATGCGGGTCGGCGACTTCTACGAGTTCTATGGCGACGACGCCGTGAGCGCGGCGAATGCGCTGGAGATCACCCTCACCGGTAGGGAGGATGGCCCGAACGGACGCATCCCTATGGCGGGCGTGCCGTATCACTCGGTCGAAAAGTACCTTGCGCGACTCGTGCAGCAGGGGCTGAAGGTTGCGCTTTGCGACCAACTCGAGAACCCGAAGGAAGCGAAGGGCCTCGTCAAGCGCGGCGTAACCCGCGTGCTCACCCCCGGCACCGTGCTTGAAGACGCGATGCTCGACGCCGCGCAGAACAACTTCCTCGCCGCGATTTGTGTCCAAGACGGCCGGGCTGGTCTCGCCGTACTCGAGCCCAGCACCGGCGAGTTCCTCGTCACGGAGATTGCGGGCGATCAACTGGAGGAACGGCTGCTGCAGGAACTCGCCCGCCTTCGTCCGACGGAGTTGCTGGTGGGGCCCAAGGCCGAAGGATTCGGCGAGGCGGCGCGGAGCGGGCTCGGGTCTTCGGTGACGGATCGGCCCATGCTGTCGGCAGATCGCGCCGCCCGCAAGCTCCTCGAGCAGTTCGACGTCAAGAACCTGCAGGGCTTCGGCCTTGAAGATCAGCCAACCGCGACGATTGCCGCCTCGATGATCCTGTCTTACGCCGAGCAGAACCGCCTCTCGCTGGCCCACGTCGACTCGCTGACGAGCTACTCGGTCGATGGGTTCATGAGGCTCGACGCGGCAACCCGCCGGTCGCTGGAGATCACGGCCAATCTCGCCGACGGCTCGCGACGGCACACGCTGCTGTCGGTCCTCGATCAGACCGTCACCTCGATGGGGGCCCGACTGCTACGTAAGTGGCTGGATCAGCCGCTGCTCGATCGCGGCCAAATCGATGCCCGTCTGGGCGCAGTGGAGCTCATGGTCTCACAGGCGCTGGCCCGCGGGGACCTTCGTGACGGCCTAAAGGTCGTGGGCGATATCGAGCGGCTGACGTCGCGAGTGGCGACCGGCATCGCCGGGCCGCGCGATCTGGCCGCCCTGCGAGTATCGCTTCAAGCCTTGCCCAAGCTGGGAGACCCGCTCAGGAAGCTCGGGCTTGGGCGAATCCAGGAGCTTCGCGAGCAGTTGGGCGACCACACCGAGCTTGCGCTGTTGCTCGATCGCGCCCTCGTCAAGGATCCCCCGATGACCCTGCGCGAGGGCGGCGTCATCCAACCCGGTCACGACCTCGAACTCGACACCCTGCGCGATCTCTCGAAGAATGGGAAGACGTACATCGCCCAGCTTGAGGCCCGGGAGCGCGAGCGCACCGGGATCAACACGCTCAAAGTCGGATTCAACGCGGTCTTTGGCTACTACCTCGAAGTCTCGAAAGTCCACATCGAGAAGGTGCCCGAGGACTACATCCGCAAGCAGACCACCGCCAACGCCGAGCGGTACATCACCGCCGAGCTGAAGGAGCGGGAGTCACAGGTGCTTGGAGCAGAGGAGAAGGCAGTTGCCCTCGAGCAGGACCTCTTCTTGCGCTTGCGGCAGCGCGTGGCCGAGCAAACAGCATCGTTGCTAAAGACCGCGCGCGCCCTTGCCGAACTCGACGTGCTGGGCAACCTCGCCGAGGTCGCGGCCACCCGGGGATACGTAAGGCCGGAATTTGTGAGCGAAGATGTGCTGGACATCGAGGCCGGGAGACATCCGGTGGTCGAGGCGTCATCTCCGAACTTCGTACCGAATGACCTCGCGCTCGAGCCCGAAGGAGGGCGACGCTGCATCATCCTCACCGGCCCCAACATGGCGGGCAAGTCCACTTACCTGCGGCAGTCGGCGCTCATCGTGCTGCTCGCTCAGGTCGGCTCGTTTGTTCCGGCGAAGCGGGTGCGCCTAGGGCTGTGCGACCGAATCTTCGCCCGGATGGGAGCCAAGGACGAACTGGCGCTAGGACAGAGCACGTTTATGGTCGAGATGGTCGAGAGCGCGAACATCTTGAACCACGCCTCCCCGCGCAGCCTGGTGGTGCTGGACGAAGTCGGCCGTGGAACCAGCACCTACGACGGCCTTGCGATCGCGTGGGCGATGATCGAACACCTGGCGATGATCGGCGCGAAGACCATGTTCGCGACCCACTATCATCAGCTCAATGCCATGGCCGAGCACTTGCCGACGGTGGCGAACTACCGGGTCAGCGTCGACGAGTTCGGAGACCAGATTGTGTGGACTCACCGAGTCTTGCCGGGCGGCACCGACCGGAGCTACGGCGTCCACGTCGCTCGGATGGCGGGGGTGCCGGGTTCCGTTTTGCGTCGCGCGGAAGAGATTTTGGGCGAACTGGAACAGCGCCCTCATGCACCCACGCCGACCGCGACGGCGAAGTATCAGTTGACGCTGTTCGAGGCGGAGGAATCGGCGGTGGAGCGTCACCTGCGGGATCTGGATGTGAACGCGCTGACGCCGCTGCAGGCGCTGCAGCTGCTGGATTCTTGGAAGAAAGAGTTGTAGATCAGTCTCTACTATGCCAGGCGAGTTTAGTAGACCTCATCCTACGTCATAGGTATCTTTGGACAACAACGTGGAACCAAGCATACATTGTGGATTTGGTTGGATTCTTAGTTCTGGCTATCGCTCTGGTTCTGCTCTTCTCGTACGCAGGAAGGCATGACCGCCTCAGAAAGAGGGCACAGCTGCGTGAAGCGAGTCTTCACTGGAACTTGCCACCTTTGCCCGACTACGGGCTGGGTCCACAGGCTTCGGGACTGTCCCAACCGCTCAGTACCAGCGGACGCACCTACCGCTATTGCCGAAGGCCAGGGCTCGTGAGCGATGCTGAACTCACCTTTCTTTGGGTTCTGGAGGCCGCTTTGGGAGCGGACTATCGAGTCTTTGTGAAGGTGCGTGTTGGCGACGTACTAACTGTGGGTGCACCTTCAGACAGCGCATGGTGGACCGGGTTCAATACGATTTCGGCGAAGCACTTCGACTACGTTGTGTGCAGAAGGTCTGACTGTGCAGTGCTCTTCGCTGTGGAGCTGGATGATCAATCCCATCAACGAGGGGATCGGCAAAAGCGAGACCAACTACTGGACGACGCCTGCAACGAGGCAGGGCTTGCTCTGCATCGGTTCCGAGTGCAAAAATCCTACTCGGTTCAGACGGTGAAGAAACATCTGCTTCAGCTGCCGTTCGCCGCATGACGTAACCTATGGCATCGGATGCCGGTGGTTCGCCGAGTAGCGGCCCGTCACGAAGTGCTCCAACTGCCGTTCGATGTCGGTGAGCAGGCTGCTCGCCCCGAGGCGGAACAGGTCTGGCTTCATCCACGGGTCACCGAGTTCCTCCTTCATCAGGATCAGCCAATCGAGCGACTGCTTCGCGGCGCGAATCCCGCCGGCCGGCTTGAAGCCCACCCGGTAGCCCGTCCGGTCGTTGAAGTCTCGGATCGCGCGAGCCATCACCAGGCCGAAGTCGAGCGTCGCATTCACCGTCTCTTTCCCGGTCGAGGTCTTGATGAAGTCGGCCCCCGCCATCATGGCGACCAAACTCGCCTTTTGAACATTCCGCAGCGTCGCCAGTTCGCCGGTCGCAAGAATCGCCTTCAGATGGGCCTCTCCACACGCCTCGCGGAACGCCTTGACCTCGTCATACAGTCCCGCCCAATCGCCGCCCAGCACTTTGGCGCGGGTGATTACGATATCGATCTCCTGCGCACCCGCCGCGACGCTCTCCTCAATCTCGGCCAGGCGCAGCCGCATGGGGGACTGCCCGTGCGGGAATCCCGCCGAAACCGCTGCCACCGGAATCCCCGAACCCGCGAGAGCCTCTACTGCGGTCGAGACCCACTCGTGGTACACGCACACCGCGCCCACGTGGTGGCCGGGCATGCCCAGCGCCTCGAGCAGGTCCTTGCGAACCGGAAAACGCGCCTTCGCGCACAGCCGACGGACGTTCGTGGCCGTGTCGTCGCCCGCGAGGGTCGTCAGATCCATGCACGCGATCGCCCGAAGCAGCCACGCGGCTTGCCACTGCTTCTTCACCGTTCGCCGACCCAGAAGCGTCGCTGTCCGGCGCTCGACCGCGGATCGATTGACCCGGACCGACTCGACCCAATCGAGGTCGAGCGGGATGCCGGAGTTCCTCCCCAGGTTAGGCGTTCGAAGTTCGGCAGGATTCATAGGAAGATTGTAACGCGCTCGATGTAGACCTGGGGCAGAAGCTCCTCGATCATCGGGCGGCGGGCGATCTCGCAACCGTCGGTAAGCGCGGTGGCGGCCCCGCACGCGACTCCCAAGGCGAGCGAGTCCGCCCAGCTTTGCCCCCGACCATGGCCGAAGAGGAGCCCAGCGAGCAAGGAGTCGCCGCTGCCGATGGTGCTCCGCACTTCGATCTTGGGCGGCACGGCGTGAATCACCTCGTCCCCGTGCCGCAACCACGCTCCGGCCGAGCCCAGGGTCAGGACCACCGTTTCGGCCGCATTCTCTAGTCCTTTCAGGGCTTCGATGGGCTCCTCGCGAACCCGCTCGGGAGTCCAACCGAGAAATCGGGCGGCTTCGTCCTCGTTGGGTTTGATCATATCTGGTCGACGCTCAGCAGCAAGCTTGAGCGCTTCGCCATCCGCGTCCACGAGGATCGGCACCTTAAGCTCGTGCGCCAAGTCGGTGAGTTCGGCATAGACCACGGGTTCGAGTCCCGGGGGGATCGATCCGCCAACCGCGATCCAACGGCACTTGGGGGTGTAATGGCGAATCTTGCCGACCAGATCATCCCACGCGCCCTCGGGTGTGGGAGCTCCGCGCTCATTGAAGCTCGTGGGCGGTTCGCCCGATCCATCCTCGACCGAGATGTTCACTCGGGTCTCGCCCGGAATCTCGACGAAGTCATGGCCGACGCCTTGCTCGTCGAGGACCTGGCGGATCATCGCGCTCGCGCCGTGCGGCTGAAGACCGGTCGCTAAGGTCGCTCCGCCGAGTTCGGAATACACACGGCTCAGGTTCAGACCCTTGCCTCCCGCATCGCGCTCGACCCGCCTCACCCGGTTGGCGTCATGGAGGCGAAGACCATCGATGAACAGCGTGTGATCGACGCTGGGATTGAGCGTCACGGTGAGGATCATGGAGCGGAGTCTACTTCGGGCCGCACCACGAACTTGAATGAACCCGCATAAATGCCGAAAACGAGATCAAACCAAATCGAGGTTCAGCTACGTCGTATCATTCAGCCCGTAAAGTTGCTATACTAGGCGAAGCTCGGGTTGACCTTGTGCGGATTCATTCTGCACGAGTCTCGCAACACGGTCGAGGTGACGAATTTTGAGGAAGTGCGCCTTTCTGGTCTCCGCGCTAGCGGTAGTTTTGGTCGGCTGTGCCGGCGGTGGTGAGCCCGCTGCCCCTGGCGGTGGCGGTGGTGGCGGCGGCGGTGGTGGTATCACCCCTGGTTCCCGCGTCAACTTGAGTGGAGCATCCGGCACGATCCCGCCGGGATTGATTGATGTCTACTTGTTGCCTGGACAATCGCGTGTTCCGGGTTCCAAGGTCGTGGATCTCGATGTTATGCGATTCATCGGCGGTACCCGACAGGCTGAAGAGCCCCTCGCGGGCGTCATTCGCCTGAAGCTCGATGCATTTAACGTGCAGAGCCGTGCCATCAATACCGACGATGGCCAGAGTCTGGGCAACCGGCCGAGCAGCATCACCTTCACCGACCTGCGGATGGATTTCCAGCAGCGATTCCGTGAGAACGACGCCGGTACGCTGGTCGCGTTCGGCAGCCAGTTCATGGAGTACACGGACGATTTCCAAATCACGACCTTCCCGGGCCGCGTGACCGCGGTTCAGCTCTTCATGAACGACGCGATGATGGAAGAGACCACCAATGCGGGTGGTTTCGTCACCGGCCTGAACTTCAATGAATCGGCGTTCGTGGCCGCCAACACGAATCCGGAAACCGGAAAGATCACCGGCTTCCTTTCGGACTACGTCGCGTTCGACATCAGCGGCCTCCCGGCAGCCGCCCGGCCGACGATGCTCTCCGAGGGTGGCGCGGGCCGACCGGCCAGCATGCTCTTCATGAGCGGAGATAGCTTCGCGCTCGGCGAGAAGGACCCGCGGGGCGTGAATGGCAGCCAGGGCGTCTTCGAAGTTTTGACCAAGTTCGGCACGTTCGAGGGCTTCTTCCGGCCGATCGATGCAACCACCCAGCGCAAGACGTACGAACTCAAGCAGGCTGACCCCAGTGTTGTCCCTGACCTGCGGCTGATCACGGCCCTGAAGGGCATCTATCGGGAGTACTCCGAAGTCCTCGCCCAGATGACCGACTTTGAGTTCATCACGTTCCCGAAGAGTACGGACGCGTCCAAGCAGGACATCGCGATCGTGCAACGCGCGGGCAACAACATCACGAATATGTGGTTCGGCACAGCCGACTACGCGACCCGCACCTTCCGGGTGTATCCGATTCGCAACGTTCAGCCAGCCAGCACCGCGAATGAGCTTCGCGGGTCTTTCAGCAACTTCCGCGACAAGAACGGCCAGCTCGTGGCACCAAGTGGCGCGAACTGGTGGCAGTCCGTTCGAACTGGAACCTACACGTTTAACGTTGGCACGGCGGGAATCCCCGCGACCAACGCTAGCGGTCGGTTCCTCGTGTTCCGCGGAGAATGATCTCGTTCGTCACCGGCCTTGAGACGGAGTATGGTTGCTCCGTCGAGGGGCGGGGGGCGAACACCCAGATCGACGACGCGCAGGCGCTCGTCCGGAGTCTTCCGGGCGAGTGCCGCGTCATTTGGGATTACCGGGTCGAGTCACCCCGCCAAGATCTGCGCGGCTTCCGCGCTGATCGGCTTGAGGTTGATCCGGTCGATGCCGCCTTCGATGAGGGCAAGCATTACGGACCCAGCGAGGAGGTTCGCGCCGACCAGATTCTCGCCAACGGAGCCAGGTTCTACAACGATCACGGCCACCCTGAGTACGCCACCCCGGAGTGCCGATCGCTCGACGACCTGCTCGCTCACGACCGCGCGGGCGAGGCGATCGTTCTCCAAGCTGCCCGCGCTTACGCCGAATCAACCGGGCGGCAAACCACGATTTACAAGAACAACACCGACTATCACGGCGCCAGCTACGGCTTTCACGAGAGCTACTTGGTGCCCCGCGATTGGGGATTCGAACGGCTGTACGCTGCCCTGACGCCGCTCCTCGTCGCCCGGATCATCGTGTGCGGGGCGGGCAAGGCGGTTGCCGAATCCGGCCGGCCCTGCGACTATCAAATCTCTCAGCGGGCGGACTTCTTCAGCGAGCGAGCATCGGTCGATACGCTGTACCGGCGGCCGATTTTCAACACTCGCGACGAACCCCACTCGAACCCGGCCGATTGGGTGCGGCTACACGTCATCGCCGGCGACGCGAACATGATGCCCTCGTGTACTTGGCGCAAGGTGGGGCTGATTAGGCTCGGGCTTGCGCTGATGGCGGTCGATGCCGTACCGAACATCGCGCTTGCCGATCCGGTGCGGGCGATCCAAGCTGTTAGCCGCGATATGACGCGACGCTTCGAGATCGCGGTCGAAGATCGGATCATGACGACCGCCTACGAGGTGCTGAACGCCTACCTCGACGCGGGCGAGCGCCACCTCGCGGGTGATGCCGAGTTCGGGCGACTCATCGTCGATGTCCGTGAGATCCTCGAATCGCTCCCCGACCGACCCGACCGCATCGCGGGCCGAGTGGATTGGATCGCCAAGCGCCAACTGCTCCAAACGGTGGTCGATGAAACTGGGCTGCGGTGGGGATCGAGCGAACTACTCGCCTACGACCTGGAGTATCACAACGTCGACCCCAACGAAGGGCTCTACTTCGCTTTACGCGATGCCGGCATGGTCAAGGATGCTATCCCTACGGACCTCGACATCCCCGCTCCGCGCGACACCCGCGCCCGGGCGCGTGGCCTGGCCACTCGATATCCCGAGTTGGAGAGGGCGAGTTGGGGCACGCTCGTCTTCCGCCTCGACGGTGAGCTCCGGGAAGTCACGCTAGACCCCGAGCGCGACTACTCTCACGTGTCCCCCGAACTTGACGTCGACGACTTCATCCGAGCGATCAGAACTTCTTGAGTTCCGACAGCAGGAAGTCGACCTTCGAGAATGGATCGCCGCCGGTTCGCTTCCATCGAACCCGCCCCTCGCCGTCGATCAAGATGGTCGAGTGGAGCTCCATGTCCTCGAAGTCGTCGTACGACGCATAGCGCCGGGCGTTGACGTGGTCTTTGTCGCGCAGCAGCCGGACCCCTTCCATCGGTGCGGTGTTCTCGACTGCGTTACACACCGCGAGCACCACCGCGTTGGCTTTGCCGAAGTCATCCTTCTTCGCGCTGATGGCCCTGAGTTGCTCCATGCAGTGGGCACATTGGTCGCTCAGATAGAACACAAGCACGACGTTCTTGCCGCGGTAATCCGCGAGCGAGACCCGCTTGCCGTCGGCGTCTATCACGTCCAAGGCGGGAGCTGCGAAGGGCTGCCAGTTGCTGGGGCCCATGGAATCGAGCTTGGCGGGGACGTAGGCTCGGGCGTTTCGAGGAGGCTTTGCATCCAAGTTCAGCGAGGCGACCAGCTCCGTCCAAGGCAGGCCGGGGTCCGGGCTCGACCAGACGCTCGCGAACTGAGCCGCGTAGGTCTTGGCTTGCTCCAGTTCTCCCGCCGCCTTCGAACTGGCGGCGAGGCCGCTCAACACGAAGCCATCCATCGGCTCCTTCTTCAGGGCGCGCTCATAGGCGTCGATCGCGAGTTTGTGGTCGCCATGCTTGCGGTAGGCATCGCCGATCACTCGCCACAGCGTATAGGGGGTACCGGGCGGATCGCCACCGTACGAGCGATCATCCTCGAGCTTCGCTGCTTCCCGTAAGGCTTTGATGCCACCGTCAAAGTCGTTCTGGGCGATGAGCAGCCGACCTTCGATCTCGGAAATGAGCATCTTGTCGAAGGCGCTGATCGGCTTGTCCTTGGCCTGCTTCTTGGCATCATCCTTGATTGACTGAAGCCTTTCGTTGGCGGCGGCAGCATCGCCAAGCGCGGCGTAAGCGATCGCTTCGCACCCGACGCGCATGTCCTTTGCCATCCCCGATTTGCCCCACGGAATCTCGCTGGGCTTGACGATGAGTTCCCATCGTTCGAACTTCATCAGGCACCGCGTCAGGGCGGTCATTCCTTCCCAATAGTAGTCGGCCTCTTCGGGGTTGTAGTCTGGGTCCTTGGGTGCCCTCAGCAAGTCGCGGGCGCCGGTCAACGCCGCCTTCTCCATGCCGAGCTGCTCATGGATGTAGCTGAGGTAGTTGCGGTTGTGGGCGAAGTTCCAGGTCTCAAAGGGCAGGGCGAGCCGCTCGTTCATGTACTTGAGCTCGAAACGGGTTGCCGCGTCCATCGCCCATGCCGCTTCGTGCCACTTTCCGACCTTGGTGTAGACGTGGCCGGGCATGTGCAGCGCGTGGCCCGATCCGGGAGAGGACTTCGCATACCCCGCGCAGCTCCTGAGGGCTTGTTCTGGATTGGAAGAGTCCCAGTTGTGGATGCTGGCGTGGTGGGCACCGGGATGGTTGGGGTTCTGCCGCAAGATCTCATCGACGATGAGCTGATTGGCAAACGCGCTGCCTTTGCCGATGTTGTAGAACGCCAGCAAAGCCTTGGCTTCAACGTCGTCGGGATACTGCAGCACGATCTCCTGCATGCCCCGGGCAATCACCTCGTCGGGAACGGTGCTACCCTTCGCGAAGGCGCGATCCCACGTCTCGATGTACATCCGTTCTCGGGGCGAAGCGTTGTGCTTGAACTGCACGGCCTTCTTCAAGAACTCGCGATAGCGGTCGAACTTCCCCGGCCCAGGATTGTACGAAACGAACCAGTTGAACCCGGAGTAGGCGAGCCCCCAGTACACCATCGGATTCTCGGGTTCGAGCTTCAGGCACCAGCGGAACGATCGCTCCGCCTCCTCGAACCAGAAGTTGTGCATGAGCGCATTGCCCTGGTTGAACCACTGCTGCACCTCCGGGTTCTTGGTCGTGATCTTGAACGGGGCCGGACCCAGACCCTGCATCTTCCACGGGCGGCTACGCAAGCCGGTGTCGAACGCCGAACCATGAGCGCTGTGTCCCATCTTGGGGGTCGGTTGCGCACTTGCCAACAAGGCGCACGACAGCAAGACGGCAGACGCAAAGGTGCGACGGATCATCGCCCATACTAGCCGGTTTGGCGCACGTTCGTCGCGGGTGGGACGTAGTAAGCTTCACCAATCTTGCGAGCGAACCCATGATTACCGCCGACGAACGACTGCAACGACCTTTAACCCGCGAGCCCGCTCCCAAGGGCGGCGACGAGCGCGGTCCCGCCGTGCCCGACGTCCAGAAGCCGGGCGATAGCAATGAGCTGCTCAAGCGGCTCAAGCGGGTCGACCCCGATCAGGCGAAGAAGTATCGCCAGCGGTCGGGCGAATGATGGAGGTCCGCAGCCGCAACTTTGCCGAGGTCGTCGGATTCGATGCGTCGGCCCTCGGCGGATCACCTAATGAAGTCCACGGCACGACCGTGCTTTCGATCCGTTGCCAAGAGGGCGTTCTGACCCTGGCCGACCGTCGAGCGACGGCGGGCAACCTCATCATGTTCGACGAGGCCGAAAAGGTGTTCGCGCTGGATGATCGAACGGTGATCGCGATCAGCGGCGCGTTCGCACGCTCGATCGAGGTGTGCCGATTCCTGCGCCATTCGTTCCAATACTATCGGCGCATGACCTTGAACGAGCTGTCGCTCGAGGGCAAGCTTCAGGAGATTTCACGCGCGCTCGCCGGGAACATGTCGGCGATGATGGACGGCATCGGCGTGTTCATCCCGATTCTCGCAGCCTATGACCACAAGCGAGATCGCTTTGGCGTGTACTTCTTCGATGGCGCGGGCGCGAGGTTCCAGCATGGCGGCTACGCCTGCGCCGGCTCGGGCAGCGAGCGCATCCGGGGCGTGTTTGAATACCTTGAGCGCACGGTGGGTCCTTGGGAGTCTCGTTCGATGGATGAGGTGCTCGTGGAAGGCCTGCGGATGCTGGACATCGCGGCTGATCTCGATTCGGCGACGGGCGGGTTCAAGAAGGCGCTACCGGTAGTTCGGTTTCTGGATCGCGATGGAAGCCGCGCGCTGAGCGAGGATGAGATCCGCGCCGCAGTCAGTCTGGTATGAGGCCCTGACAACTACTACTTAAGGCGTTAGCGTCGTCTCATCCAGTCATCGTGGCGTGGGGTTTACCGACTTAGGTGACCTATTCGACCAGAACGCTCATATGCATGCCCGGTTCAATGAGCCCTTCTGGCCCTTGGGTGGGCGCGAACCCGAGCGTCAGCACCGGTCTCTTCCACAATATTCTTAGCGTGCCCAAGGCAGTCTCCTTCTCTTGAGCAGGCGTAGGCTGGCTAGAACTCAAGATCGTGATGACTTCGCGCGCAATCAGGCGCGCCTGCTCAAGCCGTACCCAAGCGAACAGATAGGAAGCGAACTTAGTCTCAACGTGATGAGCAATGTGGTTTGCCAGGCTTTCCTCGGGGGAGGGACATCGGCTGCTCTCCCACCAGAGCTCAACCTCGGCAAGGGCCGACGGTACGGGCTCTCGAAGTACGCTGAGAAGCGACTCTAACATGCGATCCGCAACTTCGTGCCGCATATTCTCGCTCGCGAGTAGGCGCCAGATTGCCAACCGCGTCGGGTCCCACCAAGGTAAAGGGATTGCCGTCATGAGCGATTTGCGAGTGGCGGGCCCCAGCTGTTCTAGTTGGAGGAAGACTTCAAAGCCGAAGGCGTGTCGGCGATCCGGTGGGGGAGGTAGATGAGCCAACCACTCTCGTGCCTCCTCTAGTTGCGCAGGTTGTCGCATCCTACTGACGATGAACTGGACGAACGAGCGAAGAGCCTTGATCTCGATCGCAATCGCAGTCAGGCAAGAGACGAGTGCGGGTTCTTGAGCGTGCTTAGCGATGCCGATCGAGCGACTGTAGCATTGCAAAGCGGCAGGGGACTGCCCGGCAACGCCTAGTAACTCGGCACGCATGACGCAATGCTCGACGAGTCCGACCATCCGCATCAGCTCATCAAACACGAGATCGATGCCATTCTCCCAGCGTCGCGGGAAGCTACAAGCTGGATAGGCCAGCGCCTCGTTGATCGCGCTCATCAGCGACCCACCCTTTTCGAGGAGAATCTTGTGCGGGGTTAGGGACTCGTGCGGACGGCCGCCCATTGACGCAAGTTCTTCAAAGGCGCGAGCGTAAGCCTCCGCTGCGTTTTCGTGTTCGGGTACCTCGCAGAGCTTGTACAGGTCGGCCGCCGTAGTTGGAAAGCCGAGTGCGGCAATGCATCACGGGCCGCGAGTCGGTCGGTTGCATGCTGGGGCGGCTTGCGCAGTGAGCCGCGTACGACTAGGATCTTAGACTTCCAGTTCTGTAGCCCCATTCGCCTCCCAAGCGAATGTTAACAGGATTGGCTATACGTCCGCAAGAAGGCGGGCAGGTGTAACCTGCCCGCCTTCTGCTGATCTCTACTCCGGCTGGGTGTACGTGTGCACGCTCTCTTGCGCGGTCGGCAGGTAGTTCACCCCGAACCAGCAGGCCATCAGCACGCCGAACCCGACGATCAGCGCCCCCAGCGTCAGCGCGGGCTTCAGCGGGTGTTTCTGCCGCAGGTGCAGGTACATCAGATACGCCATCCATGTGAGGAACGCCCACGTCTCTTTCGGGTCCCACGTCCAGTAGTGGCCCCAGGCTTCCTTGGCCCAGAGCGCGCCGAACAGCAGTCCGCAGGTCAGCAACGGCAGACCGATCAGCACCAGGCGGTGCGGCACATCCGTGTCCTCGATCTGGAGCGGTTGGCGGCGAATCAATCGACCGGCCCAGTTCCACGCGGCCACCGCGCTGCTGAGGCCGAGCGCCGAGTAGGCGACCATGTACACCACGACGTGGGGCACGAACCACGGACTTTGGAGCGCGGGCATCAGCGTGCGGTCCATGTACTCCGGATGGCGCAGGTTGAACAGCGCGAACATCACGCCCATGAGCATCGACGGCACCGCAAGAACGCGGGTCTGGAATCTCCAGCCGATCAGGACGCCCAGGAGCGGGACGCAGACTGCGTACCACCAGCGGGTCTCACCGAGGGTCCGCATCGGCGGACGTCCGAGACTCGCCCAAAGCAGACCGAGCAGCATCGCCCCGGCAAACACGCCGATCATTGCGACCAGATCCGCCATCCACGGCCGGCGACGCCAGGCGTACATTCCAGCGGCGAGGGTCCACGACCCGACCGCGACATAAGCGAGGGTTGCGTTCACTTCTTGCCTCCGATTCCGTTGCCCAGGTGGAGCAGGGCCCCGCCAAGCATCATGAAAATGCCCGCGTAGACGATGGGCAGGCCCTGGTCGCGCACGATTTCGATCACGCTGTAGCCGCTGGCCGCTCCCATCTTCTCGTCGTAGCTAAACTGGTAGAGGTCGTAGCCGCCGATGTGCGCCGGTTCGTTCACACCGACCCGGTAGTCCTTCCCTTCGATCCGCAGCTCAGACTCGAACTTCTTCGGGCGCGGCGGGTTCATGAGGATCGCTTGATCGTCGCGGAGCATCAGGTAGGCGGGCATCGTTTCGGGGCTACCCGAGCAAATCCAGCCTGATTTCTCCTTGCCATCGGGGGTCCTCACCCGAAGAAAGGCGGCGGGAGCAGCGGTTTTCCACGGGACCTCGCGCCAGTGAAGACCGTCGTAGGCAGCGTGCTTAAAGAACTTCTCGACGGTGACCGTGTGGCCGGCGACCTTCTCGGTGATGCCTTTCTTGAGGAGCAGGGATCCCGCCGATTGCTGGAGCCCGTCGGGAGACTTCTCATCGATCGTCGCCAGGGTCAGCGTCGGGTTGAAGACTTCCATCCGGAACTCGCGCAGTTCGACCTCGAACGGAGCCTTGAACTCGCGGTTCTGCTCGTCGACCATCGTCTCCGCGGGCATGCCTTTGAAGAGCACCATGCGTTTGCGCTCGAGGGTTAGGCCGCTATAGGCTCCGCCCAGCAAGGCGATCGCGAGGCCGAGGTGGCTGGCTTGGTAGACGACGTTGGTGTAGGTGAGGGGCCACAAACGCCGCCCGCACGAGCCCACAAGGCTCAGAAGCATGAGGTAGCCGACCATGAGGAACGGCCACGATCCCCAGTAGGAGGGGAGTCCGAACCGCTCGGCCCACACGCTTGCGGGCACGATGCCGCCCGCAAGCGCGAGGAGCCCGACCGCCGTACACGTGGTGACCGCGAACGGGATGCCCGTCAGCCACTTGATGATGCGCTGGCCGGGATTCAGCCGGGCGGCCACCATCAGCCCGAGCGCAGGCGTCAGACCCGCGACGGCGATGACCCAAGTGGGCAGCATCCCAATCCAGCGGTAGCCCACCCACGCGTGGAAGGCGAGCCCCACGGTCATCGTGGTGACCACGGTGACAAACGCCTGGGCATAGCCGAGGTTGCCATCCCAGAACCCGGGCTTGGCCACTGTGGTCGGACGGGCAATGCTGCTCACTTCGCGGCCACCTTCTTCGGAGGCTCGGCGGTCTTCGCCTTCTGGGCATCGACGAACGGCTTGATGTACGCCTGGGCCAGTTCCTTGGTGGAGTAGTCGGGGAGTTGGACGGGATCCAGCACGCCGCGCTTGGCGCGGAGCAACTGGGTCTCTAGCCGACCCTCGGAAGCGAACTTCAGGGCCTTGTTCAGGACCCGCGCGGTCTCTTGCGGAGCGTGGAAACCCATGCCGTTGTTTGCGGCGACGTAATCCCAGTACATCTGGGCCTTGCTGACCAGACCGCGCGACTTCTCGAGGTCGGCATCCGTCGCGCCGATCTTGATCGCGTCGCCGATCTCCAGGTGGAGCTTCGTGATCGTCTCTTCGACGGCGGCGAGCATCTGCAGGTGGCTCGTCTGCATGCCTTCCACGCGACCGCGGATCTCATCCTCGCTCCACTTGTGGCACACCTGACACGAGTTCGCGATGTTCTCGAGCGGGCTGCGCACTTGGTGGTCGGTGAACTTGATGCCACCTTCCGACTTGTACGGCATGTGGCAATCGGCGCAGCTGACGCCTCGGTAGGCGTGGACGCCCTGTTGGAACACCTCGTAGTCCGGGTGCTGCATCTTGATCATCTTCGCGCCGCTGATCGCGTGAGTCCAATCCACGTGGCCGACTCGGTCGTAGTACTTCTCCATGTCCTCGGCCTTCATGCCGTCGTCCCACGGGAAGGTCAGATACTTCTCTTCCTTGCCTTTGAAGTAGTACTCGACGTGGCATTGCGCGCAAACCAGGCTGCGCATCTCTTGGTGGGTGGCCTTGGTGATGTCCTTGCCCATCCGGTCGAACGCTTCCTTCAGCGCCGGGCGGCTGATCTGAAGCTGCATGGTTTCGTTGTTGTGGCAGTCCGCACAGCCGATCGTGTTCTTGACTTCACCGGCGTAGTGGTCGAACTTCTGTTTGTAGAACTCGTTCGGGCCGTCCTTTGCCATGAGCCGAGGAACGTCGGGGCTCTTGCAGGTCCAGCAGGTCGCGGGAGTGGTCTCGTTTCGACGGCCGGTTTCCTGCACGTCGTTAGCCGCATGGTAGTGGCCACGGGGGGCGTTGTACTCCTTGGCGAACGCATAACCCGCCCACATGAGGACGAGGCTGGGGCGCTCCTTCAGGTAGTCGCGGAAGCCCGATCCGCCGTACTTGGTGAGCGTCGCGTCGTTCTTGGTGGCCTC
Source organism: Methanoregulaceae archaeon (assembly GCA_020850325.1). Lineage (GTDB taxonomy): Bacteria > Armatimonadota > Fimbriimonadia > Fimbriimonadales > Fimbriimonadaceae > JANJUB01. The sequence goes on along the minus strand of JADZEW010000030.1, from coordinate 21,113 downwards.
CCACGAGTTGTACTCGCGGGGAAAGCTGGCCCCCCAGACGGCGTTGTCGCTTTCCCACTCCTTGATGGGCTTCATGAACTGAACTCTTGAGAACGCCTGTTCGGAACGGCGCTCGGTGATCGAGCTGGCCAGCAGGCCGAGCGCGAACACACCGACGGCCGATCCAATCAGCACGAACCAACCGGTAGCAACTTTCTTCACGGATTTGTCTTCTCCTTCTTAAGCCATTCGGGGATCACGGACGAGGGCAGGGGCACCGCCGCGTTGGGGGTGGAGCTAAGGCTGTCCACCCGGCCATGCGGCACCTCGCGGTGGCACTCCACGCAGCTGCGGGTGAACTTGGGCTCGGTGGTCGAGCGGTGCACCGTGTCGCCGTGGCAACGGATGCAGTTCGCTTGGATCACCGGCTTTGCCGAGTCGCGGGCGCGAATCACCTGGGGCTCCATGCGCAGCGTGAACATTGTCGAGTGCCTCGCTCCGTCCATCGCCTTGAAGGCGTACTTGTTGATCAGCGAATCATGGGGGACATGGCAGTCGTTGCACGTGGCCACCCGGGCGTGGCTGCTGTGCTTCCACGACGCGTACATCGGGGTCATGATGTGGCAGTTGATGCACGCCTCGGGTTCGTCCGAGAGGTAGCTCGCCGCATTGGAAATGTGGGCGACGTAGCCGCCCATCCCGATAAACGCGCCGATCGAGGTGAAGCACGCCAACCGCATCCGCGGCGTAAGCGCCTCCAGCGTGATGATCGACCATAGCTTCATAGTCTTGCGTCCTGAAGCTAGCTTCGCCCACGCGCACGCCAAGGAATATGATCTTCGTCATAAAACGGGAGATTTGGTGCGTGGACGCAGGTTTCGATCCCCTGGGAGCTGGCGAGACTTCCGGGCTCCACCCGGCGCGGCACGAACCATCCATGCGCTTCGTGGGCCCCTGTCTTATCGGTGGGTAGGCGCAGGTTTCGAGTCCGAGCCTTCGCGAAGGACAGGTCCTGCGCAAGCAAAGAAGGGGCACCTGGCCAAGTCCGGGGCGTCTACCCCAAGTCGCGAGGTCGCCTGATTTGCAACTGATTCTACGGGAGACACACCACCCCTTCCACCACCGGTCACTGGGAGACGCAGCCGTAAACAGCGGAGGCATGTTGTGGCCTTACTTACAAGCTGGGGCTGAACTAGATCGCAGCCAAAGGTCCGAGCACCTGAAGTGACTGCTGAATCCCAAGTTGCATGGACTTCGAAAGTGCATCGATATCTGACAAGTGGTCTAGGCAGCTGAGCATTACTTCTGTTGCATTCTTGGGCACAGCCACCCCAGGTGACAACATGTCAAAGACACTGTTGCAAACTCTGCATAGTTCCCAGTATTTGAGAGCATGATCAGTCTTGACAAAATTCTGTAAGATGGGTTGCTGCAAATACGCGGATACAGCATCAATTTTGAAGCGCGCAAGTGGCCAAGGTACATCCTCACCGGCAATGCGGCGCTGAAGGCACGATAGTTGGATTATTGCGATACGGTCATTGAAAACAAGTTCAATTCGCAGACCGTTGACGGTTGCGACGACGTTCCCAGTCTGATTAACTGAGGCCCACCGATCCAACGTCAAAAGGTCCTTTGCCTGCAATAAGCGCGCGTTTCCACCATATACAGGCATCAGGGAGTTGAAGTAATGCTGCACCGCCGCTGGTCCAATGCTGCCCGCGTTCACAGCATAGAATGAGCTTACTCTTTCTACTTCACCTGTTTGTGGATGCGTAAAAGGATTGGCGAAGGCTTGTTTACAGTCTGTGATAAGACTTTCTATCTGATTCAAACTGATACTCGATTCGTATTTAGCCTGTAAGCCATGGTACCTTACGTGTCCAAGACGATCAATCTCGGCGAAAATGAGATCTTTACCTAACTCAGCGTGACCATGATAGTTGACGACCAGAGAAAAGCCGACACGCTGCAACAGAGGAATAAGAAACGCCTGCACAAACTCGTCTTCGTTTGCGTAGTTAAGCTCGGCTGGAATCGGCATACAGTCTCCTCACTATTTAGGACTTGGGTTTACAGTTGAGCAACCATTCGGAGGCTGCTGCCATTGGGAGGATACCGGAGATTTGGGTTGCACACGCCTTTCCCATGACATCGCGCGCTGACCGTTGCGCGTCATTCTAGTGGTATCAGACACTTGATTCTGCGCGGCACGAACCATCCACGCCCCTCGTGGGCTTCTAACTGCCGACTGCAACTCAAGGAGCTACCGTTGCTCGCGGCGGCGGCGGACCAAGCGTTCTCGGTTCGGCTCGTTCGCCCAGCGACGCTCCTCGACTACGTCGGTCGCTCGCATGAGCTGGACCAACTGCTCCTCAGAAGCCGTGGCCTCGATCGCGGGAAAGAAGAACCGTTCTTCCCACCGGATGTGCGCGTCGAGTGCCTCGCCCAGCAGCCGCATCGTCTCGGGCAGGCGATCGCCCAGGCGTTCAATCTGCCGGTGTTCTTCGATCAGGCGCGCGAACTGCACCTCGGTGCAAAGCGGCCCAAGCAACCGCTCCTCCTCGGCGAAGTGGTCGGCGAGTTCGCGGGTCCACGCTTCTCGGAACTGCTGATCGGCGTCCGGGCGTCCTTCGGTCAGCGCGCGAGCAAGGATCAACCCGGTGTTGTGATCCCGCGAGAAGGGCTCGAGCGCAGGATGGCGTCTCACTGCTCGGGACCCGACGCCGGAGCGATCCGCACGCAAGCCCGCTTGAACTCGGGGATGCCGCTCACCGGGTCGTAAGCGCGGTTGGTCAGGTTGTTCGCGGCTTTCTTCCCCGGCCAGTGGTAGGGGATGAACACCGTGTCGGGACGGATGGTCGACACCACCTTCGCCTTGAGCACCACATGCCCACGGCGACTTTCCACCCGCATCCACTGGTCGTTCACGATGCCGTACTTCTCGGCGAGCGTCGGGTGAATCTCCACGTAGGGGTCGGGGCAGAGATCGACGAGGCCGCCGATGCGCCGGGTCTGGGTGCCGCTCAAATAGTGAGACACCACGCGGCCGGTGGTCAGCACGATAGGATACTCGTCGTCGACTTCCTCGGCAGGCGGACGGTAGGTCACCGCGTTGAAGTGGGCCTTGCCGTCGTTGGTCTTGAACTTGTAGTCCTCCCACAACCTCGGCGTGCCGGGATGGCCTTCTTCGGGGCACGGCCAGAACACGCCCATCTCGTCGACGATGCGCTGATACGTGATGCCGAAGTAGTCCGCGGTGCCGCCTTTGCTCGCCACGCGAAGCTCGTTGAAGATCGATTCGCTGTCGGTGAAGTGGTCGAAGAACTTGCCCGCTCCGAGGCGCTTGGCGAGCTCGAGGATGATGCTCGTGTCCGTTCGCGCCTCGCCGGGAGGGTCGACGACCTTGTTGATCTTGATGACGCGGCCTTCCGCGCTCGTGCTCGTGCCTTCCTCTTCTTCGTGGAGCGAACCCGCCATGACGACGTCGGCGTGGTACGCGGTCTCGTTCAAGAAGAAGTCGATCGCTGTGTAGTGTTCGAGCTTGCCGAGGGCTTCGGCGGTGAAGTTCGAGTCCGGTAGCGACACGAGCGGGTTGAAGCAGATCGAGAGCAGCCCTTTGATCTCACCGGCGTGGATCATCTCCATGATCTCGGGCGCGGTGTGGCCTTTGCCGGGGAGCTCTTCGTCGGTGCATCCCCACACCGAGCAGATGTAGGCGCGGTGGTCGGGGTTGCTGATGTCGCGATTGCCGGGCAGCTGGTCGCACTTGTGCCCGTGCTCGCGTCCGCCCTGGCCGTTGCCTTGGCCGGTAATGGTGCCGTAGCCGCAGCCTTTCTTTCCGATGCGCCCGGTGGCGAGAACGAGGTTGATGCACGAGACGACGTTGTCGACGCCCTTCGTGCTGTGCTCGATGCCGCGGGCGTGCATGAGGAAGCTGGTCTTAGCCTCGCCCCACATCCGCCCTGCTTTCTGAATGTCCTCAACCCGGACGCCCGAGATGCGGCTGACCTCTTCGAGCGACATCGCGAGCGCGGCGGCCTTGGTGTCTTCCCAGCCCGATGTGTGTTCGGCGATGAACGCCTCGTTCGTGAAGCCTTCCTCGATGAGCACGCGGAGGATGCCGAGCAACAGCGCCGAGTCGGTGCCCGGCTTCACCGGAAGGTGGAGGTCGCAGGTCCTCGCGATGGGAGTTACCCGCGGGTCAATGACGATCAGCTTGGCCCCGCGGTCGCGGGCTCGCCAGATGTAATCGGTCGTGATCGGCGAACACTCGGCGACGTTGGTGCCCGCGAGCAGGATGACCTCGGCATGCACGATGTCGTCCCACGAGTTCGAGGCTCGGTCGAGGCCGAATGCCTTCTTGTTGCCGGCACCGGCGCTGACCATGCAGAGACGCCCGTTGTAATCGAGGTTGGCGGTCTTCAGTGCGAGCCGCGCGAACTTGCCGATGAGGTAGCTCTTTTCGTTGGTCAACGACACGCCTGAGAGCATCGCGAACGAGTCGGGTCCGTATTGAGCCTGAATCCGCTTGATCTCGCGGACCGTGGTCTCGAAGGCCTCTTCCCAGCTGATCGGGACGAAGCCCTGTCCCTCCACCCGTTTCATCGGCGTCAGCAGACGGTCGGGGTGGCCGCCCTGCAGGTAGCGCTTCACGCCCTTGGGGCACAGCTTGCCGCGGTTGAACGGGAACTCTTCCCACGGTTCGAAGCCGATGACCTGGTTCTTGCTGACCTTAAGCTGGATGCCGCACTGCATGCCGCAGAAGCAGCAGTGGGTCTTGATGATCTTCTCGGGCTGGGCACGGCCAACCCATCCGCCGGGGGGCACGTGCGCCGGGTGGGGACCAAACTGCTCGTTAAGCAGTTCGACGGCTACAGGAGGATTCGCCATAGCTTCATAGTAGCCCCCGCGCGAGCCTTAGAAACATGACGGAGATCATAAAGTTGGATGCCAGAGATCGAGGGTGGTTTGGATGGGGTCGCCAGCCCTCAACTGCGATCCCGCGGGAACTCGCACGAGCGCGTTGGCTTCGGCCCAACCGCCCACCGCATGCGAGCCCACGGATTCGAAGACACGCACATCGCCCGACCAACATGCGAGCTCGAACGTCTCTCGATCCCCGGCCGGGGCGAGGTCGTGGGCGAGCACACACGGATGCCACTGCGGGCCGCACCCCATCCATTCCCGAACGAAGAGGATGAAGGTGACCAGCGCCGAGCGTGGGTTGCCGGGCAGGCCAAACCACACCTTGCCGTCGTCGCGGACGCCAAAGCTCACCGGCTTGCCCGGCTTGATCGCTACCCCCGAGAAGATCTGCTCGAAGCCGAGCCGCTGGATCGTCGGACGCACGTAGTCGTGCGCCCCCACCGAAACGCCGCCCACGGTAAGGAGCACGTCGCTGGAGTCGAGCAGGGCCTCGGCGGCTTGGCGGGTGAGATCGGGATCGTCGTTGGTGTGCCGACCTTCTACCGTACAGCCGAGCGCCTGGGCGGCGGAAATCAGTGTCGGTTGGTTGGAGTCGTAGATTTGCCCTGGCCATAGCGGCTCGCCCGGCGGGACGAGTTCGGAACCGGTGGCGAGCACCCCCACCCGCGGGGGCGCATCGACCGCCACTTGGCGCATTCCGTTGGCGGCCATCGTCGCCACGATCCCGGGGTTGATGCGGACGCCACGCTCCAACAGCACCTGCCCCGCCGCATACTCTTCGGCCCGGCGGCGGATGTGACGGCCCGGCGCGATCTGGCCGGACAGCTCGTCACCGCGGACCTCGGCCAGCTCGATCGGCAGCACCGCGTCCGTCCCTTCGGGAATCGGAGCACCGGTAAAGATGCGTACCGCCGTACCCGGCGCGAGCGCCTCGGCCCTCACCGAACCCGCGGCGATCTCTCCCACGATCCGCCACGGCGGCCCGCCCGCGTAGACGGCAAATCCATCCATCGCGGAGTTATCGAACACGGGAGAATCGAAGTGGGCGACGATCGGCGCGACAAGTTGATGTCCGACGGACTCCGTGATCGGAGCCAGGAGGAGCGGCGAGATCCACGCGTGGCCTCGTACATGATCGACCGCCTCCTCGTAAGAGATCACGAGTGGTCTCCGCCCCGGATCATTGCGATGCCGTGCAGCAACGTCGGGAACAGGAACTCGAGCGCATCTCGGCAGGCATTCGGCGACCCCGGCAGCGAGACGATCAAGGTGTGCCCAGCGACTCCGGCGAAGGTGCGGCTGAGCATCGCGTTTGGGGTGACGAGTTGGCTGCGCCGGCGAAACTCCTCGGCGATCCCGGGCAGTTCGCGGTCGAGCAGGGGTCGGATCGCCTCGGGGGACCGGTCGCGGGGGCCGATGCCGGTGCCGCCAGTGGTGAGCAGCAGGTCGGCGTCGCGGATCACCCAGTGCTCGACGATGGTCCTGATCTTGGCGACGTCGTCGGAGCACTTGTCTTGCACGACCCAACCCGCGCCGTTGGCCTTCAGCCCCTCGGCGAGAATCGGCCCGGATCGGTCCTCCGCCTCACCCTTCGACACCCGATCCGAGATCGTCAGTACCACGCCATTCCACTCGAGGTCCATGGCAGGGAGCATACGCCACAATTGGGGCATGGCGCGAGTGCTCATTGTGAATGGTGCGTTGGGGGGAAGGGGCGGCAACACCGCGGAGCTGCTGGCTTTCGCGGAGGACGCCCTCAGCAAGCGCGTCGAGGTGGCTCACTTGGACCTGAGCCGCGAGCCCTCGCTGGAGCGTATCGTCGGTGAGGCCGAAGCCGCCGACGGGTTCCTCTTTGGGTCGGGGACGTACTGGGATTCCTGGGGCTCGCCGATGCAACGGTTCTTCGAGGAGACCGCGGCCACCGAGGGCGAGACGATGTGGCTGGGCAAGCCGGCGGGCGCGATCGTGACCGCCCACGCGGTCGGCGCGAAGGGCGTACTCTCGCGGCTGCTGGGAATCCTGAATGTGTACGGCATGATGATCCCCCCGATGGCGGGCATGACCTATACCCACGCCACCCACGTCGCCTATCCGCACGCGAACCAGACGCTCAAGAACGAGCTGTGGAGTCTCGCCGACATCGAGGTGATCGCGAACAACATTGTCGAAGCGATCGACGGCACGAATCGCTGGCTGCAATGGCCGCACAACTCGGGGCTGAGCCACGCGAAGTGGCTGACCGCTTATTCGGATCAGGGCGGGGAGTAGCTTCCGGAACTCCCCCTCTCCTCGTTTACGGGGAGAGGGTACGAACTGATGGCTTACAATACTGACATGAAGCCGCCGCCGAGAAATCGGAGCGAGAGCGCGATTGATCGAGCCAGAAGCGCCCGAGCGAATCCGTCGGTCGCAGAGGAGATTGCGTGGAAGTTTCTGCGCAATCAACGCTTAAGCTTCAAGTTCCGCCGCGAGTATGCGGTCGGGCCGTATCGGCTGGACTTCTACTGCCCCGAAGCGAGGCTCGCGGTCGAGTTCGATGGCGAGCAGCACGACGCCGATCGCGATGCGCGACGAGACGCCTACCTAGTTGGGCTCGGAATCGAGGTCTTACGAATCCCGAATCGGCAGTTCTTCATCCTCGATGACCAGCCCTACATCGACATCTTTCGCCTGATTCAGCGACGGTGCGAGGAGATCACGGGACGTAGCGTTGCGCAGTTCGAGAGTTAGACTCCCCTCACCCCGGCTCGCTCACGCTCGCCGACCCTCTCCCCACAAGTGAGGAGAGGGTATCCGCAGGGGTATACCGGGACCATGGCGAGGCGGGTGGTCATCGTGGGCGGGGGTTTCGGCGGACTCGCCGCGGCCCGGGCGTTCGCCCGCCAGGGGGCCGACGTCACGCTCCTCGATCGGCGCAACTTCCACCTCTTCCAGCCCTTGCTTTACCAAGTCGCGACTGGAGGATTGTCGCCGGGAGATATCTCGTCACCCATCCGGTCGGTGTTCCGGCGGACCCGGAACGTGAGAGTCCTCATGGCGGAGGCGATCGGGCTCGATCCGATGCAAAAGCACGTGCGGACCGACGCCGGTGACCTCCCTTACGACACGCTCGTCATCGCCACCGGAGTTCGACACTCCTACTTCGGCCGGGACGAGTGGGAAGAACTCGCGCCGGGGCTGAAAACCATCGAACACGGCCTGCAGATTCGGCGTAAGGTGCTGTCCGCTTTCGAACGCGCCGAGGCATGCCCGGACCCGGAGGCGCAGCGCCGAGCTCTGACCTTTTTGATCGTCGGCGCAGGGCCAACGGGCGTGGAGTTGGCCGGAGCGGTGGGAGAACTCACGCGGCGCACCCTCCGCGGCGAGTACCGGGCGATCGATCCGGCCCAAGCGAGTGTGTATCTGGTGGAGGCGGGCGAACGGATCCTCCCGGCCTTTCCGCCGGAGCTCTCCCGACGCGCGGGGCACAGCCTCGAACGGCTGGGCGTCACCGTGCTGTGCCAGCACCGCGTGATCGAAATGGAGGAGGGTCGATGCACACTGGTGCACGAAGGCGGCACCCGCGAGATCGAGGCGGACAACCTGTTTTGGGCGGCGGGGGTCGAAGCGAGCGCGTTGGGGCGAATCGTCGCGGAAGCGCTGGGTGCCGAAACGGACCGCGTCGGGCGACTGGTGGTCACGCGCGATCTCCACGTTCCGGGCCACCCGGATGTCTTCGTGATCGGAGATGTCGCCGCGTTCCCGGAGCCCCTGCCCGGCGTAGCTCAGGTCGCCATGCAGATGGGCCGCCACACGGCCTCCGTCGTTCGGCAGCGCGAGCAAGGGCAGCCGCCCAGCGCCTTCCGCTATCGCGATCTCGGCAGCCTTGCCGTCATCGGGCGAAACGCCGCGGTCGGCCAGGTGTTTGGCCGGTCAGTCTGGGGTTGGTTCGGCTGGCTGATCTGGTCGTTCATCCACCTGATGCAGCTCGTAGAGTTTGAAAACCGCATCCTGGTCGCGACTCAGTGGCTCTTCAACTACCTAACTTTCAAACGGGGAGCCCGCTTGATCGGGAACGACGACACATCCTCGATCAAGGACTACTGAAGCGGCCACGAGAATCGAGCAATTATGATGCCGGTCATATAAACTCAACCCTCCGCACCTTAGAATGATCGTATGCCGGAGCAGGGGCTTGCCAAGCGCGTACTGATTCTCAACACCGTGGCATTCACGGTGTGTTTCGCCGTGTGGACGATGTACGGCGTACTCGGCGCCTTCCTCTCCGATGCTCACCTGCTGAAGATCGACAAGGCCCAGCTTGGGTGGTTGATCGGGGCACCGATCCTCACGGGGTCGTTGATGCGACTCCCGGTCGGGCTTCTCACCGATCGCTACGGCGGCAAGCCGGTGTACATCACCGTCATGCTCATCGCCGCGGGCGGGGTGGCGCTCACCTCGCTCGCCACCGAGTTCTGGCACTTCCTCGCCTGTGGACTCATCTTCGGCATGGCGGGCGCGGCGTTCGCGGTCGGGATCGCCTATACCTCGGTGTTCTGGCCCAAGGAGCGGCAGGGCACGGCGCTCGGCATCTTTGGCGTGGGCAATGCGGGGTCCGCGGTCACGACCCTGCTCGCGCCCACCGCCTTGCAGCGACTTACGCAGGGGGGCGCGAACCCCGAAGGCTGGCGGCAGCTGCCCCTTCTCTACGCGGGCGCCCTCCTCTTGATGACCGCGATCTTCGCGCTCATGACCACGAACCGTAGACCCGAAAACGCGGGCCAGAAGACCCTAGTCTCGATGCTTAGACCGCTGCGTAGCGCGCGCGTTTGGCGGTTCGGTGCCTACTACTTCCTCGTGTTCGGCGCGTTCGTTGCGCTGGCCCAGTGGCTGGTGCCGTACTACCTCAGCGTTTACGGGATGTCGCTCGCGATGGCGGGTCTCATGGCGAGCATCTTCAGCCTGCCGAGCGGGCTGATCTCCGCGCTGGGCGGGTGGGCGAGCGACAAGTTCGGTGCGCGGGCGACGATGTATCTGATGCTGAGCCAAACATCAGATGCAGTTGGCCTGGCATCGTCCAGAACCCCCGGGCGTGTTGTGCGCCGGCTAAACTCGGGGATACGCACATCAGTTGGCTCAAACTTCTGCTTGCAGACATGGGACTCATGAAACGAACAATAAAGGGACTCCTACCGGCCTCATTCTCCTTTGTAATGGCAACTGGCATTGTTGCCATCGCAACCCATAGAGTCGGCTTTCCTCTTCTAGACCGTCTACTCCTTGTCGTAGCAGCTATCAGTTACGCCCTTCTCTTGATAGCGATGATCATCCGGACGACATGTTATTGGCAGGATGTCATCCAGGATTTCCAGAATCCCCTAAAAGCACCCGGCTTCTTCACAATCGTAGCAGCCTCGAGCGTGCTCGGGAGTGGGTTATCGAAGATATTTCGAATATCCATAGCACCTGAACTGTTGTGGTATTTTGCTGCGCTTCTTTACACACTCCTCGTTTATTCGTTCCTGTTCACGTTCATGACCAGGCCTAAAGAGCAGTTTCAGCTTGACGCAATAAATGGAGCGTGGTTACTGCTTGTAGTAGGCTTACAATCTCTGGCCGTTCTCGGCGCTGTACTCTTTGCACAAGGTCGAGAGTTTATGTTGATGATATCGATCCTATGTTTTCTACTCGGAAGTGTAATGTATTTTTCATTAGTCTTCTTAGTCGTTTGTCGACTTCTTCTGCTTCCCATCGAGCCTAAGCAGTTGGTCCCAACATACTGGATAATGATGGGCGCGTCAGCGATATCTACTTTGGCGGGGTCAGAAGTATCCGGAGCTATGCAGGGCTTCGATACGACCAGCTCCTACTTGTTGCCGTTTGTGCAGGGTGGGGCTCTGACCCTTTGGGCCGCCGCGATTTCTTGGATTCCACTGCTAATTCTCTTAGGGTTCTGGAGACATGGTGTTGGGCGCGTGACATTCGGGTACGAGGTTGGTCAGTGGAGTATAGTGTTCCCTTTGGGAATGTTCACGGCCGCCTCTCATTCGCTGGGCATAACGCAGAAGCTCGCATGGCTGTCCCTCATGACTCCATATTTTTGTATCATAGCAGTAAGTGCATGGTTACTTGTAAGTTGCGGAATGCTAAGGCATCTATTGGCGCAACACCGTCAGTTCAAGGGCATCGGTAAGGTGAACTAGAGTGAAGAGCGAGAGCATAAGCCGACAGATTTTGTTAGTTGCAGAGCAGAAATGCTTGAAGAGTTCAACTAGCCTTCTTGCAACTGCTGTATTGGCAGGAGGGTTGCTTGCGATCGCGACTTTGTTTGCGTGGAAGGGCGGTGAGGGGCTGGTCGCCGGCCAATCGGCCCTTGTTTCAGGCCTCTTATTCCCAGCAGGCTTTGCACTCATCGCCTTCTTAGGATTGGAGCTCATCACAGGGAACTTCGCTATACTGCCGTATGGAGCGATGGGCAGGCGAGTGAGCGGCAGAAGCGTTCTTAGGAATTACAGTCTCGTACTTTGCGGCAATCTGATTGGGGGCCTGATAGCGGGAGTGTTATTCGCCTTTGCATCAACGACCGGTTCATTTCAGCCGAGCGAAGCTCTGGCTCTGAAGTGTGTAAGTGTTTGTGAAACCAAGACTGTTCATTACGCCGAACTTGGGAGTTTAGGTTGGGCTACGGCACTTGTTAAAGGCGTTCTTTGCAACTGGATGGTGGCGCTAGGTTCGGTTGTTGGGCTGGCTTCATCTAGTCAAATGACAAAGATTGTGGCGACCTGGCTCCCAATAGCAATGTTCTTTACGCTAGGCTACGAACACCTTGTTGTGAACATGTTCGTGCTTCCGACAGGTATTCTTCTGGGAGCTAATGTTACGTTAATGGAAGCTATGATGTGGAATATCGTGCCTGTCGCTATAGGAAATATGATCGGCGCATTTTTGCTTGTCTCGGTGCCCGTATGGCTGGGGTTTGGTGCCAGTGTAACGTAAGAGTCTATTTGACCGAATACTAGCCGACGACCCAGGGAAGTCTGGTTTTTGGTCGCAAGCGAAGGCTAGTCCACTTGTAATGGCATCGAGGATGGTGCGTTGTCGGGAGCAACGATGTGGTTTGCTTATGCCCATCTCGTACATTGTTTTTCTGGGGTGTCGTCCCGAAGTCTGCGGCTATACTGTGATCCTTGCCCCTGCCGGGCAACAGCGCCATGGACAACCTTGCGAAGCATCCGGGAGTCGGTGATACGCCGCTCATCGAAGTCGACGGCATCTTAGTGAAGCTCGAGTGCGTAAATCGCACGGGCAGCATCAAGGACCGGGTCGCTTGGACGATCTTGAGCGAATCGCGGCGGACCGGCCTGCTGATGCCCGGGCAGCCCGTCGTCGAAGCCACCAGCGGCAATACGGGCATCGCGATGGCCTACTTCGGGGCCAAGCTTGGCCATCCGGTGACCATCGTGATGCCCGAGAACATGACCGAGGAACGCAAGGCCCGGATTCGCGACCTGGGGGCGGATCTGATTCTCTGCTCCGTCGAGGGCAGTTTCGCCGAGGCCGCCGAAATCCGCGACCGGATGGCGCACGACAAGGGTTGGTTTAATCCCGACCAGTTCTCGAATCCGCTCAATCCCGAGTGTCACCGACGCACCACCGGCGCCGAACTAATGGCGGATGGACGCCGGATCAACGCCTTCGTTGCCGGCGTGGGCACAGGCGGAACGCTGATCGGCGTTGGCCAGGCGTTGACGGATGAGTGGCCTGATACGGCCGTGGTGGCCGTCGAACCCGCCGAGTCGGCGGTGATGAGCGGCGGACCGGCCGGGCCGCACGCGATTTACGGCATTGGCGACGGCTTCATTCCCGCGATCGCTTCGGACGGAGCGGGCGGCCTGCATCCGATGATCACCGGCGTCGAGGTGATTGCCAGCGACGACGCGATCGAAGCGGCCAAGGACCTGCGCGATCGGCTGGGGCTGTGCGTTGGCATCTCGTCGGGTGCGAACTATCTTGCTGCGCGGCGACTTCAGCGCACCCACGAGCTGGTGGCGACGGTCTTCAGCGACGGCTACGCCAAGTACCTGGGGCACGGTCTCTGCCATGCTGAGCCGGGCCAGTGCGTGTTCGAGCATCGGTGCGCGATGACGCCGTAGGAAACGCAGACGACGCACGTCGTGCGGCACGAAGTCAGATTTGCGGGTGAGGGATGCGTCGTGCCGATCAGGTGACTCCGAAACGGCTGCCACGACTTCTCTATACAAGGAGAGCGCCCCCGAGGAGCCTTAGCCGAGTGAGGGCACAACACATCCCTCACCCACAAACATCTCCCAACCTGCTAGGGCACAACACCTCCTCCCCACAGCAACGGGATTGCAACTTCATTCTTCTTGGCAAACCATGACGCATGTCATAGTCCGGCTCTCGGGGACGGCGCATGATGAACCTATGGTTCCAAGGTCAGGAATGCTCCTCCGCGTTCTCCCCTCCGATGCGGCCCGGTCAGGAGATCGGGCCGCGACCCAGATCTACCGCCCGTTCTTTCTGGCAGGGATCCTCACCGTGCTGACCGCCGGGTGCCTCCTCGGAGCGGTGGCTTTGTTCGGCATCGCGCAGCAAGCCTCCTACACCGCTTCAGCGTGGACGCCGTACGTCCTAGCCCACGCGAACTCGCAGCTGTTCGGCTGGGTCGGATTCTTCATCATGGGATTCTCGCTGCAGCAGCATGCGCCGACGATCGCGCGAGCCGCCCTCTTCCATCGCTTGGCCTATGTGTCGCTCGGACTGATGGGAGCGGGGATCGCACTGCGGTTCGTGGCCGAACCCATGACGGCGGTCGATCGAGATGTGTGGCTGCCGGTCGGGGTGCTGTCGGGGTTGCTACAGTTGGCGGCCGTCGCCCTGTTCGTCATCAACACCTCGGTGACCCGTTATCGAACGCGAAACTCACTCACGTGGCCAACTGCATTCGTCTTCAGCTCACTGTTCTGGCTGGTCGTGGTCGCCGTCGCCGAGCCTTTCGTCTTCGCCTTCTCGCATCAAGCTGATGCTCAAGCCTCCGTGATTTTCGTGGCGGAGTGGTTCACCCCGCTTCGCGAAGCGCAGTTCCTCGGATTCGTGCCGATGATGATCTTCGGCGTCGCTCTGGTCAAGATGTCCAGCTGTTTCGGATTCCGTGAGCCCGACCGGGCTTGGGGTCTGGCCGGACTGGGCTTGTGGTGGGCGGGACTCATCGCCCGGATCGTCGGCTGGCAAGCGTTCTACGGAGCCGACCTCTTGCCGGATGCTTCGCGTCTGTTCCGGCTCGGAGGCGTTCTGCTCGCGCTCGGAGCGCTGTGCATCGTCGTCTCGCTCGGTATTTTCGAGCGTCCAAAGTTCACGATTCGCGCTCACAAGTTCGTACGGGCGGCATTTGCATGGTTGCTCGTCGCCGGGGCGTTGTTGATCCTCGAACCCATCCACCTCTCGGTCATGCATGCTCCGTTCTCCCACGCGTATACCGGGGCGATTCGCCACGCGGTCACGGTGGGGTTCATCTCGCAGATGATCCTTGGGGTCGGCATCCACGTGGTGGGGCGATCGATCGGGCTGGATGAATCCAAGGTCAGCCCCCTTTGGGGGGTGTTCATTCTCTTGAATGTGGGCAACGCGGCAAGGGTGGGGTTGGAGATTGCCACGGATTACCGGGTGGAGGCGTTCATGCCGATGGGCTTCACCGGGTTCATCGAGCTTACTGCACTTGTACTCTGGGCGACGGCAATGGTCGTTCCCATCCTGGCAACGCGAAAGGTTAAGATGGCTTATGAGTGCTGAGCAAGCGGCCTTGGCAAACGGGCAAGAACGTCCTGACAAGTTGGAAAGCCTCCTGGCTTGTTCCCTGTGCGACGGTATTCCCCAGCGGCTCGCTGCCCACATCGTGTCCCGATGCCGCCTGGAGCATGCCGCGCGGGGCGAGACGGTGTGGAGCGCGGGGGTGGACTCGCGGTTCTTTGCGATCGTCGCGGACGGAATCATCCGTCTCAGCCGACGGTCGGTTCAAGGTCGCGAGATCACGGTCGAGGTTCTCGGTCCGGGGTCGTGCGCGGGGATTCTCGCCACGCTTGCTGGAACGCGCTATCCGCTGACCGCCACCGCGATCACCGACTCGTGGTACCTGAAAGTTCCCCGGGAACTGTGGGGAGAACTCCGCGACGGGCACGACGACTTTCGCGAGCGGGCTCTGGCGGAAATGGGTCGCCGGTTGCTTCACGGATTCGACTTCATGTCGGCGTTGCTCGCCGGCGACGTGGAGCAGCGCCTCGCCACAGCGGTGCTGCGGGTGCACGATCTCCTCGAATCCCGATCCGGGAATGTCCTTCCCGTCACCCGCCAGCACCTTGCCGAAATCGCGAGCGTCACCGTTGAATCGGCAATTCGGGTGACCTCCCGCTGGCAGCAGCGAGGGTGGATCGACTCCGGTTATCGCCACCTGACCTTAAAGGACACGGCCGCGCTGCGAGATCTGCTGACTCACTCGCCTCGGGCCAGCAGAGCCTGAAGTTCGTTCGGGGTATTCACCGACGTGATCCAGTCGGCGGGGAACGGCAGTTCCTCGAGCTTCTGAATCTTGAGGTGGGCGACCCAATCGGTCATGCGCTCCATTTCGGGATGGGCGACGAGCTGATAGAAGCACTTCTTGCGATAGATCGCACTCAAGGGTTGGGGCTTGCCGTCGAGCACCGGCAGAATGGCATCGGCGTCCGGGTCGAGCTTCTCGACAAGCGCCTTCACCACGTCCCGGCGAAAAAGCGGCATATCGCAGGCAGCGACGAACACCAGGTCACCACCCGGCAGATACTGCCGCAACGCGGCAAGCGGCCCGGCAAACTCTTTGGTGTCCGCGAGGAAAGGGTAACCGTCAATCGGTTCCTGACCAAGGACGGTCAGGGGCCAACCGGCGCGATCGATTTCGGCGGCGATGCGAGCCCCCAAGGGAACTCCTTTGACCATCAGGTGGGCCTTAGGCATCCCCATCCGGCGGCTGGACCCGCCCGTCAACAAGACCGCTTCGACTCGAGTGCCGCTCATGGCCTCATGATTGCACGAGAATGCGCGGGGCGTCTACCCTGCGCACTCTCACCGATCGCCGCGACGGCTACTTTCGCCGTCGGCGCATGGCGGCAAGGGCGCCAATGCCAAGGACCGCCAGCGTAGCCGGCTCAGGCACCGCGGTCGCGCGGAAGTTGTCGATACGGCTCAGGTTGCCCCACGTGTGTAGCCCAACCTGATTGCCAACCGCGAGCGTGCCGATGTTCAGCGTCGAGTTGTAGACGATGTCATCCGTATTGTCGAAGTTGGTATCGATGCCCGTGTAGAGCGTCGTCGGGCTCGTGACCATGACAGTCAGTCGCGCCGCCGTGAAGGGCGCAGCAATGACCTGGAAGTTCCCGCCGGTCGTCGTGATGCCGGCTCCGTTCGATCCGGAACCGGTATAGATACCAATATGGCTGAAGCCTCCGGCAACCTGGCGCTGCAACTTCACGAAGATGCCATTGTTGACCGTCGTCAACCCGTTATGCCCGAGCGCGAGGGCCGAATAGGTCAGGGTCGCGGTTGTGTCCATCAGCCGAATATCCGCTTGAACGCGGTGAAGCGAATACGCGGCGGAGAACATCCCCGCGTTGACCATCGTGAGGCCATTGCCGGTCCCAGTTCCGGTTGCCTCGTTGCCAAGGACCTGCATACCGCCGGTGACCGTCGTGTAGTTCGCACCAAGGCCACCATCGGCCCGATTGAAGTCATCGAAGAATGATTGCGACATGCCGACCGCTGCAGCAGCGAGCATCGCCAAGGTTATCGATAGTCTCATACTGATCTCCTCCCCGTGAATCCCGGGGCTCATTCACCAGAATAAGGGCTCGGAAGCGGAACTGCGCCTAGTAAAAGTACGGGTTTGTGATCGCCTTGGTGTTGAGGTGCCGTTCCGAGGGTGGCAGTGAGATTATGATGCGCGTCATAAAAATCACGGTCTTGATTCGCTAAGATGGGTTCATGGGCAAGTTGCCTAAGCGATACCGTCAGTTCTTTGAGGAGTACCCGGAGGTAGGCAAAGCCTACGAGGTCTACGGACAATCCGTGGGGGAGGCAGGACCGCTTGATGAGAAGACGCGGTGTCTCGTCAAACTCGCCATCTCGCTCTCGGCGCGGATGGAGGGCGGGGCAAAAAGCCACGCCCACAAGGCCCTCGAGGCCGGCGCAACCCCCGAAGAGATTCGTCATGTGGCGGTCTTGCTGGGGCCGACCGTCGGCTTCCCAAACATGATGGCTGGCCTCGGCTGGGTCGATGAAGTCTTGGAGCACGGACGATGAACCGCGCATCGACGATTGCGATGTCGGGCGGAGTTGGCATGGCCGCGCTGATCTCGGCAGGCATCTACTTCGGTTCCGGAGCGTTCAGTCGATTCGATACGCCGCTAGCCGCATATGCCGCGGCAACGGTGCTCGCCGGCTTTGCGTTTGCCTACCGATATCTCATGTGGATTCAGCGACCAGCGACGTGGCGCTACTTCGTCGCGTCTTGGAAGCTGTTCTTCCGGCCCAAGCGGCTCGCCGTCAATCTGATCAAGCTTGTGGGGCTTCTCTGGAACAATATCGTCGCGCAGAAGTTCATCGAGCGGCGCGGATCCAACCGTTGGATCGCCCACATGGGCATGGCGTGGGGCTGTCTGCTGGCGTTCGCGATTACGTTCCCGCTGAGTTGGGGCTGGGTTCAGTTCGGCGTTGCCGCCGACGGCGTGAACTACCAAGTGGAGTTCATGGGGATACCGCAGTTCGTCTTCAGCCCCTACAGCCCGATCGGGTGGATGCTGTTCAACGGACTCAACATCAGCGCGGTTCTGGTCTTGACGGGAGTGGCGTTTGCCATGCACCGAAGGATCTTCGACCGAGGGGCGCACGCCGTGCAAACCCTGGAGAACGACCTCATTCCCTTGGTGTTGCTGTTCGCGGTGTCGATCACCGGCCTCATGATCACGGCTTCGTACAAGCTGATGGGCGGCGCGCACTTCAGCTTTATCTCGCTGCTTCATGCGTTCACGGTCATCCTGCTTCTGCTGTGGATGCCGTTCGGCAAGCTGTTCCACGTGATTCAGCGCCCCGCCCAGTTGGGGGTCGCTTACTACAAGGAAGAAGGCGCGAACGGCCCCGTTGCGGTGTGCGCGAGAACAGGCGAGCCCTTTCAATCGCAACTCCACCACGACGACCTCGTCGAGGTGATGAAGGAAGTTGGCCAGGACTTTGGCGACCACCAAAACGTATCGCCGGAGGAGAAGCGGAAGCTGATTGCCCTGAATCAGATGGCGATCATCGAAGGTCAGCCGTTTGTAGGTTAGGAGTGTTGGAGTGTTGGAGCTTGAGACGGCTCTCGGCGGCTCCACACGGTCGACTTCCACCAACTCGCGAACCAACAAGCTAACACGCTAACAGGCTAACACGCCAACAACCAACAAGCCAACACGCCAATTTCCACGATCATGATGCGGATCATAGACCGCTCGGCCTCGCGTAGCTAACCTGTGCAGGCACGAGGCAACTATGGCAACCCGTCACGCTGTTCCTGGACGTCAACCGAAACCTGCTCCCACATCGCCCGCACGCGTGGTGCGCACCACCGACAGCCCCAACTGCACCGGCGCTTGCGGCTGGTTGGCGACCGTCGTCGATGATGTGATTGTCGACCTCAAGCCCGCCGCCGACTACCCATGCGAGGAATACAACCCGCGTGGCTGCCTGCGCGGCATGTCGATGACCCACCTGATCTACGGGCCGGACCGCATCCACACCCCGTTGATCCGAACCGGCGCGCGAGGCGAGGGCAAGTGGCGCAAAGCAACGTGGGACGAGGCGCTCGACTACATCGCGGGCCACATGATTCGGATCCGCGACGAATTCGGCCCCGAGTCCATGCTGCTGTTCAACCAGGTCGTCGGAACCGGCTATGTGCAGAAGGGTGCGCAGGTCCGAATGGCGGCGCTGCTCGGCATGTCGTTCGCGACCGCCTACGACTTCAACGGCGACATTTCGATGGGGTTCACGCACACGGTGGGTATCGACTGCGTGGAGTGCGAAACCAAGAGCTGGGCGCACTGCAAAACGGCGATTCTCTGGTCGAGCAACGTGTTCCAAACCCGAATCCCCGACGCCAAGTTCCTCACCACTTACGCCAAGCAGAAGAACAACTGCGAGATCATCTCGATCGATCCGCGGTGCAGCCAGACCTCGAAGGGCGCTGATCAGTGGCTGCCGATCAACCCCGGCACCGACGGCGCGCTCGCTCTTTCCATGTGCCAGGTGATCATCCAGAACCAGCACGTCGACTGGGCGTTCCTCCAGAAGTTCACCGACATGGCGACGCTGATCCGCGAAGACGACGGCGCTCGGCTCCGGGCCTCAGATGTCGGACAAGGCACCGACGCCGAGTTCATGGTGTGGGACGAAGGCAAGGACGGACTGTACAAGTTGCCGATGGATTCGCTGGCCCTCCCCGAAGATGCCAAGTTCGCGTTCCACGGTAGGCGACAGATCACGCTTGCCAATGGATCGACGGTATACGTCCGTCCCGTTTACGAACTCGTCGAAGACGAGGTGATGCGTCCCGAATACGCACCGGAAGCGGTCGCCCCGATCTGCGACATCCCCGCTGAGACCATCCGCAACGTCGCCATCCGCTTTGCCACCCAACGCCCCAGCTCGATCATCATCGGCATGGGCATCAACCACCGCCTCCACGGCGACCTGACGATCCGGTCGGTGCTCCTGCTCGCGACGCTTGTCGGTGCGCATGGTAAGCCCGGTGAATCGGTCTCGATCTACTCCGGTCAGCATCACTTTCGGCTCGATGTCTCACCCTGGTGGTTCCCAAACGGCAAGCGCCCGAACGGAGTTCCGATGCATTACTTCGTGCTGGGTCAGCCGACCGAGACGATCAACCCGAAGATCAAGTTTCCTAAACATGGGTTCAAGGCGCTGTTCGTCAGCCACGCGAATCCGCTCGTGACGGAGTTCTCAGGCCCGCTCAAGGAGGCGATCGACCGACTCGATCTGTTTGTGACGATCGACTTTTCGATGTCGCCGACGTGCGAATACTCCGATGTCGTCTTGCCGGCGCCAACCTTCTGGGAAAAGCTGGACCTCGTGGGCACGAGCTGCCATCCGTACCTCCAGATTCAGCAGGAGGTGGTGAGGCCGCAATACGAGAGCCGGACCGAGATGTGGATGGCGAAGGAGTTGCTCAAGCGGGTGGATCCGGAGCTGTACAAGCAGATGGACTTCGATGAGGAAGAGGCGATCGAGATGATGCTCGCCGGAGGCGGGAAGGAAGTCGAAGGCATCACGCTGGACATGCTCAAGGCGGGTCCCGTCCGGCTCAAAGTCCACGATCCCGAATGCGGTCTCGACGAGCAACTCCATGAAGACAAGCTCTTTCCGCCCCGTGCTTACCCCTTCCCTGAGGGGGCCCAGCGTGAGTTCCTTAAGACGGGGCGGATGGAGTTCTACAAGGAAGAGCCGATCTTCGCCAAGGTCGGCGAGCAGATTCCGACCTACCACTGGGCGTTCGAGCATCTTCCCGAAGACGCCCAGAAGCTGCCGCTGGCGATCGTCACGCCCCACTCGAAGTGGCGCGTCCACTCGACCCACAGCAACAATCCCTTCCTACTGAACGTGAACCGCAAGCCGATGGTGGAGATCAACCCGCGCGACGCGGCGGCCCGAGGTATCCGCGACGGCGACCCGGTCGAGATCTTCAACATGAACGGCGCCTATCGCGTGTGGGCCCTCATCACGGAGACGATCAAGCCTGGAGTCGTGTGCGTGGACCACGGTTGGTGGGATCGGTATCTAGGCGAGGGCAAGTACCACTCGGTGCACACCCACCAGAAAGTTAAGCCGACCCACGAGAACTACTACCTGCCTGCGGTGTACGCCCCGGGACAGCATTGGAAAGACACCCGCGTCGACGTGCGAAAGGTGTAAGGTTAGCTCGAGTTGGCTCGGGCATCCTCCGCCTCTTGCAGGGGCGGACCTTCGCTCTTGCGCGAAGAGGTGGGGTGGAGACGATCAACGTTGCCACCCCATCCCTGTTCGCTTCGCTCACAGGCCTTCCCCTGCAAGATAGCGTAAGAGGAAGTCAAGCGCTCAGTTCGATGTTCTTCTCCCAAGGGGTGTTTCTCTGCACGACGGCGATGGCTCTT
>JADZEW010000029.1 GCA_020850325.1 Methanoregulaceae archaeon | reverse complement strand
GCCGCTGGTCGAGCTCGATGACCGGGCTCTCGCGGCTGAAGTCATCGACCAACGTCAACAACCGGAACTTCCGGCCGTCGAAGAGCTGGTCGGCCATGAAGTCCATGCTCCAGCTCTCGTTCACCCTGGTCGCCGCGCTGCGATGCCGCCGCGGCTTGTGCCGGCCCACGCACAGCCCTTCCTGCCGATAGAGCCGATAGACACGCTTGCGGTTCACCATCCAGCCCTCCCGCCGCAGCTTCACCCAGATCCGCGGGTACCCTCTCACACCATGACGATCGAGATCGTGCCCGGCGGCACACTGCCAGGATAGACCGCCGATGCAGGTGGCGGCAGCTTTCTCTGGCACTCGTGATCGATCGCCAAACACCGCCAGCACCTACTCTCCACTCACCAAAGTCTCGGAGTGCATGCCCTTGAAGATCACCATCGTTGTTCGGCCCGACTACCAAGACCTGCAACGACTCGCGTCGGCTGTTCGGATCGCCAATGGCGCGCAGAGGTTCTTTGTGCTCACCGTCGTTCAAGACGACAAGTTCGCACCCGAGGCTGAGTTGAAGGCGCGATCCGCCGCCAAGTATCTTGAAGGCAAGTACCTCGGCGCCAAGGTCATCGGGGTATCGAGCGCCCCGTTCGACGACAACTGGTTCTCGCACGAATACCGCGATTCGTGCGTGATGAGTTCGGCAGATTGGGAGACGGTCTACGCGCCGCCGTCCCTTCGTGCGTACTTCATCTATCAGCTAGCGCAAGCGATGCTCCACTTCGGAGCTGACCTTAGCGAAGAGATGGCCATGTCGCTGGTCCACGAGCCGCCGGTCGGCTGTCTTCTGGATATGTGCGTCAACAAGCCGATGATCCGGCTCGGAATGGTGGCGGGTAGCCTTTGCCCGCAGTGTGCAGCCGCCCTCCTGCAACTTGGCACATCGCGAGAAGCCATCGATGCTGTCGAGCGGATTCTTCAGCATGTGCGCGCCGAAGCTACCGGGCGGCCCATTCTCTTCGAGCCGCACGAGGCCTTCGTTGCCATGCGATTTACTGCGAACGACGAGAACGACCATGCCTATCGGTATGGCATCAAGCCCGGTCTCGAAGATGTTGGGCTTACCTGCATGAGGGGCGACAACAGGGTCGAGTCTGGGCAGATTCTCGAAAAGGTCCGGAAGCACATCGAGCGAGCCCGCTTCGTCGTAGTGAAGGTGGACGAGAACAACCTCAACGTCTTCTTTGAACTCGGTTTGGCGATGGGTGCGGCGAAAGACACCTTGTTGATCTCTTCTTCAGACTTGGTGATGAATCTGCCCTCAGACCTGCGTAACTGGGAATGCCTGACGTATCCGGAAGGTAACTTCGAGGCGCTACGTGAAGGCGTGGCCACGTTTTTCCTGAAGAACTACCACCTCGTCAAGGCAGGAAACGGCAAATAGCGCACGACCGCGGCGGGCGAACCAAGGCGGTGACATGGGTAATACCGGGTTGTGACTCCAGGACTCTCGCGATTGACCGGCTTGCGCGAATGGATCACACGCGCTGCAATGTCGCTCTAGCTGACGCGAGTGCTTCACCGAAGGCCAACGATGTCCGCGTGGTGATTGGAGCCACGAGCGAGCCGCACGCCGTGAATCTGAAGCCGTGAAACTTCCGCTGGAAATCGGGGTGACGGGATTTGAACTTGGTGCACCAAGCTCTCGCCCTTCGAACCGGTCCACCGATCCCACAGACCCGGGCCTCGCGGACTCCCTTTCTTCACTCGACAAACGCCCCGGGCTGTGCCGGGGCATTCGGGGACGCGGTCGGTGGTGGGCTCGTTACTCAGTCTGGAGAAGCGGGCCGTCGACGGCCTCGTCCCAGTCGATGCGGCCGTCCGCGATGTCGGCGAGGTCGTCGTCGGTCATGTACTCGGCGGCGACGCGTCCCTGGCATCCGGCGACGGCGCGGGCCAGCGCCGCCCACTCCTCGATCGTGAGCATGCGCCCCTGCCGGGCGGCGAGGAGGCCGAGGGCGGCGTCGAGGAGCGCGCCGTGCCGCGTCTCAAGATCGGCGGTGCCGTGGCCGCTCATTACTCACGCCCCCTTCCCGGCGTGGCTGGTCGCGACGAAGACCCCGCGCTCGTGCTTCTTGAAGCGGGCCTTGTCCCCCAGCGCCGCGATCTCGCGGATCATCGCGGCGTACAGGGTCGCGTGCGGGGTCTTGCCGCCCGGGCTGGTCCACAGCCCCTTCTTCTCCATCGCCGCGGTCAGTTCCTTGGCCCGCATCGGCACTTGGCTAGAGGCCAGCACCTGGGCCGCCGCGTTCAGCGCGCTGACGCGCTTGGGCTTGGCTTCCTTGGGGGCCTTCGGTGGCTTGGCCGTCTTGGCCGCCTTCTCCTTGCCCTTCGGCGCGGGCTTGCCGTCCAGCCGCTGCTTGATCTCGGCCAGCGCGGCCGCCTTCAGCTTCTCCGTGCTCCCGTTCCCTGTGCCCTTCGCCTTGGAACCCTTGCGCGCAGCAGGACCGGTCTTCTTCGTGCTCATGCGAGTCTCCTTCATGTCAATCCATCGGCCCGACGCACAGCGCGCCCGGCAAGCGTGGCGGCCGCGGTTCCCCGCGACGCCGCGTGCAGTTGCTCAACGGCTTTGGACGATGGTCACCTGAAATTCTGAACCGTCGCGGAGACGGATGACCAGCCCGGCGTTGGAGGTCAGGAGTTCTGCATCCGAGAACGACTCGACCCGCTCCAGATCCTCCGCTTTCTCCGCCATGTCGCGTGCAATGTCCGCCAGCGCGCCTTCCTCGTCCTCGTCAACCAATTCCTCGCGGGCCTCAATGAGGTTCTCGAGCAGGGCCGTCAGAAGTGCTTGCAGTTCTCGTTCGTTCATGGCGTGTCTCCTTCGGTGCTTCGCTTTACTCCGCGTCGGCCAAGAACTCCTCGACCGTGGCTCGATCGAAGCCCGTGACAAACCCGACCACCCCGATCAGGTCGTGCCGGACCTTCTGCAGTTCGGCCACGAGCGTCCAATCCGGCGATTCCGCTTTGACCGACCGCTCCAGTTCCATCTGGAGGATGTCGAGCAAGCGGGCGATGTCGGTTCGGGCCGCCGCGTGGGCGCAGGCAGCGTCCTTGGCGGGTGTGTGTTGGCTGGCCATGTTCGGGCTCCTTCGTGCCGGGGGCGATGGGGCCCCGCGTTCACCACATGAAGCCCGAAGCAGCGCGAAAGTTCAAGGCCCTTGACGAGAGAATTCGCAGGAATTGCAGGATGGTGCCGAATTCGGGCGACCCGCCCCGAACACCAACCTGGTGATGCCAATGAAGGAGACGGCATCGCTCGTTCGATCGGGTTCTGCTGCGATTGGCGTGGCGGCCAAATGGCGAGGGTGGCGTCGCCCAGGTGGGAACACATTCCGGACGAGAATCACGGCACCTTTGGACCGAGTCCGCACTCCCACAATACACGCTCGGCCTCAAGCACGCGGCTGAGATACCCTTGGGATCTTCCGATCGTCACAGCGTGATCTAAGCACGCATGACCCCAGGCGACCTCTCCGAGTCTGAGGTTCGCGATACCAAGCACCACCATCCCGTGCGTCTGCCGAAGGCCCAATCCCAGGCGATTCGAGATTCTCAGAGAGCACTCGGCCCGACGCAGGGCAGTGTGAGGATCACCGACATCGAGTGCGAAGCGAGCTAGCTCTGAATGCACATCCGCCTCCAACCGAAGGATCCTGAATCTGCGAGCTTCCGAAAGCGCGAACTCGTACTCGGCTCTTGCCTTGCCAAGGTCACCTCCGCTGCGGTAAAGATGACCACGCGATTTGCGCGCGAAGGCCACGAGGTCGGGAAACTGAGCCGCCTCTGCAATCGCGTGGCTCTGATCGATGAGTTCTTTCGCGTGTTGCACGTCTCCGGTCGCAAGCGCGAGGTCCCCCCTGTAACGACAAAAGACACTCCTTGCCCTCGGATTGCCTCCTGCATCATGGATTTCCTGGAGAGACAGGTCATACTGGCGATCGGCTGCTGCTCGATCACCACGCAGGTGAGCCACCAAGCCCAAATACCCATGGATGCGACCAGCAAAGTCGAGGTCGGCTAGTTGTCGATTGTGTCGCGCCGCGTCATGCAGCATCTCTTCCGCAAGCTGCAGCCGGCCCAGCTCAACATACGTGTGCCCCAAGTGCAAGAGCGACTGAACAGTGTGAGCGCCCGGGTGACGGCGATCGATCTGGCGGCTGATCTCCAAACCCTGATTCCACACCGCGAATGCGTCAGGCATGTCGCCATGACAGCAGCACGCCAGTCCCAGTTCGTTGTAGAGCCACGCTACATCATCCGGGCTGAAGTCCGCCGCTGTGATTTGACTCCGGGCGAGGTTCATCACACGCACTAAGAGCTCGAGGTATTCCTGGAAATTGCTCCAGCGGCACACCGAGTTCGCTTCGGTGCGAGCCCGGAGCACGCTGAAGGCAGCCTTCGTCTGATCCGACTTACAGAGACTCCGTATCACACGCACGATCATGGCACCTGCTTCGGGAGACCCGGGGTGCACAGCCGCGATGCCCGAGGTGAACCCGCTCAGGCCAAAGTGCGGCAATTGCTCCGACTTCGCGTGATGCAGGCGACTGAATACGAAAGAGCGGACCAGTGGATGCATGATGCTTGGGCCATTCGAATCTGGGTCTGCCTGCTGCAGCAGATGGGCATCAAGAAGAAGGCCTCGTATCGCTTTGCAGCGTCCCCTAAGCCGCCGAATCTCCGAGCTCTCGGCTTGGTTCGCAGCACCGTTGTTCGGCGTCATGGTGCTCAGAAGATCGTTCCAGCAGAGCTCGATCACCTCCCCGGACACGGGGCTCATGAACGAAGCGAGGCGTTGCGCTAGTCCCGTGACGAGACCAGGCATGCCCAGGAGCACTTTGCCGCGACGATCACACACCTGGACTGCTTCCTGTACAACTCGAGAGACGCGTTGTGCTTCTGGCAACAATGCCAACGCACTCAGAAGATTGCGAAAAGGTTTGACCCTGTACTCCGATCCTGCCTTCTTCCAGCCGCCATTGCTCACCAGCCATCGAACAAGCTGCAAGGCGTACGGATGGCCGTTCACCAGCGTCAATAGTCGATCCTGCAGGTTGTTGAAGCCAGCGGAGGTCTTGATCGATGCCGAATCCAACGGAGTGACCCGAGCGATCACATAGATTGGCTTAGGTTCTGTTTGACGGATCGTCCGGAGCGAGGATACGGAGGTATCGGCGGATGATGGCGAGGTTGACGAAGGCGAGGAAGCTGGTGGCCAGTTTGTCGTAGCGGGTGCCGACGCGGCGGTTCTC
>JADZEW010000028.1 GCA_020850325.1 Methanoregulaceae archaeon | reverse complement strand
GAAGAGCCATCGCCGTCGTGCAGAGAAACACCCCTTGGGAGAAGAACATCGAACTGAGCGCTTGACTTCCTCTTACGCTATCTTGCAGGGGAAGGCCTGTGAGCGTGAGCGAACAGGGATGGGGTGAACCGTGGGGTAGGAGGATCACCCCATCCCGGTTCGCTTGTGCTCACCGACCTTTCCCTGTCAGGGGAAGGCAACCACGTGGAACCTACTTCAACTTCAACCCGAAGCACTCGATCGCGTTCTTGGTCGTAATCTGGGCGACCTCATAGGCATCCACTTGCCACGCCCGAGCGACCTCGTCGCCGATCAGGGGCAAGAACCGAGGGTGGTTGGGCTTGCCCCGGTAAGGGACTGGCGATAGGTATGGGCTATCCGTTTCCAGCACCAGCCGATCGCGGGGAATCACCGTGTTGATGAGTTCGCGAAGTTCCAAAGATTTGGGATAGGTCACCGGACCATCCACCCCGAACCAACTGTCCCAGCCAAGCACTTGCCGGGCATGGGTCGCGCTGCCAGCGAAGCAGTGGAACACGCATCTCGGCACTCTCTCGTGTAACGAGAACTCCTCGATAAGATCGTCGTAGGCTTCGCGACAGTGGATCACGATCGGCACGTCCAGGTCGGTCGCAAGCGCAAGTTGCTCTCGAAGCGCCGCATATTGTTGTTCGGGCGTAGCGTAATCCCAGTGCCAATCGAGTCCGATTTCGCCGAGGGCAACCACCTTTGGGTGGCTCAGCCACTCTGAATACGACTGAAGCTCCGCAGAGACGAAGTCCGCGGCGTAGTTGGGATGCCGCCCGACGACCGCCCAAACAAGTTCATGCTGGTCCGCAAGCTCCACCGCCAGGCGGCTCGACTCGGGATCGACCCCGATAATGATTGTGCCGATCCCCAAATCGGCGAGCTCTCGCAGGTCGTCATCGACGCTAGGAAAGGCCTTCGGATCGTTCAGGTGACAGTGGGTGTCGATCCATTGCATCGTCATCGACATACTCGAGCCCCTCCTTTCCTTGGAGAGGAGGGGTTGGGGTGGAGAGGTCTAGCCGAATCTCCGAAGTCTGTAATCGAGGGACTCTCGCTCCCTCTCTCTCCTCTCACCGGGTGAAAGGGAGGGAACCTTGAATGCTTAGCCAATCTGGGCGCGGACGGCCTTCAGCGCATCGGCGGACTTCAGCAGGGACTCGCGCTCGGCATCCGACACGACCGGCTCGAGAACTTCGACAACACCGCGTCGTCCGACGCGGGTCGGCAGCGAAAGCGAAATCCCGTCGATACCGAGCTTGCCCTTTTGCATGGAACTGATCGGCAGCAGCGCGCCGTTGTCGAGCGCCATGGCTTCGACCACTTCCTTGATCGACACGCCCACCGCGCGGCCCGCGCCACCCTTCAGGCGGATCACCTCGGCGCCCGACTTCTTGGTGAAGTCGAAGATGCCATTGGCGACTTCCTGGCTGTAGCCGTTGAGCGAAGCGATCGAGATACCGTTCACCGTGGCCGAAGACCAGATCGGAACCATCGTGTCGCCGTGCTCGCCAAGGATTAGCGCGTGGACGTCGCGCGCACCGACCTTGAAGTGGTCGGCAAGCAGCGAGCGGAAGCGGCACGTATCGAGCACCGTTCCGAGACCAACGACCTGATCGGCGGGCAGCAATCCTGCCTCGGCCGCGAGCTGCGTCAGGATGTCAACGGGGTTAGAAACGACGAGAATCGTCGAATCGGGGCCGAGCTTGACCCCTTTCAGGGAATCGAGAATCTGATTAAACAGACTGACGTTGCGGTTGATCAGCTCAAGTCGGCTCTCGTCGGGCTTGCGCCGCAGACCGGCCGTGATGACGACGCAGTCGCTTCCGTTGACGGCGTCGTAGTCGCCGCTCACGATCGTCTGGCTCGAGGTCAGAGCTGAGCCATGTCGCAGGTCGAGCGCCTCGCCCGCCGCCATGTCCGCGTTGGCGTCAACCAACACGATTTCCTTCACGATGCCACCCAACTGTAGTGCAAAGGCGGCGTCCGAACCAACTCGGCCGCCGCCCCCGATGATCGAAACCTTCATGGTCTAGATTATGGCCGTTTTGGGGTCATCCGGGCTTGCGGCAACTTTGTTGAGCCCATCCTCCCAAAAACCGGGCAAACCTGTGCAAAATGGGAAATCTTGCTCCGAGCTTTCGGAGTGATGAGGGGACCCGGGGTAACTCATATGAGATATGCGTTCTTGCTCGCTTTGGTGCCGGTCTTTGCCTATGCGCAGGAGACCACACCGCCCGCGGAAGCGCCGAAGCTTCCGCCACATACTGCGCTGATTGCCAACTTGCCGCCGCGCAACGTTGGCCCAACCACGATGGGTGGTCGAATCGCGGACATCGCCGTCTACGAGAAGAACCCGAGCATCTTTTACGTCGCGACCGCGGCGGGCGGGGTTTGGAAGACCGAGAACGGTGGGTTCACCATGACCCCGGTTCTGACGAAGACGGGGTCGTCAGGCTACGGAGCGATTGCGGTTGCGCCGTCGGATCCGAATGTCGTGTACGTCGGGATGGGCGAGGCCAGCAGCCGCAACTCGGTTAGCTGGGGCGACGGCATCTACAAGACCACTGACGGCGGCAAGACGTGGAACCACGTTGGGCTGAAAGAGTGCCGCCACTTCTCGAAGATCGTCATCGATCCGCGTAACCATGACGTTGCTTATGCAGCGGGCATGGGTGATCTCTTCGGCTACAACCCGGACCGCGGTGTGTACAAGACGACCGACGGCGGAAAGACCTGGGCGAAGATCCTCTACGTCGACGAGAAGACCGGCTTCATCGACCTCGTCATCAATCCGAAGAATCCGAACGAGTTGATGACCGCCGCATGGGAGAAGCTCCGGAAGGCTTACGACTGGACGAGCGGCGGCCCTGGCAGCGCTCTCTTCAAGACCACCAACGGGGGCAAGAACTGGAAGAAGATCACGAAGGGCATTCCTTCACCGGGCATTCTCGGGCGAATCGGCCTCGACTATCACAAGAAGAATCCGAAGATCATGATCGCGACGATCGAGCATCGCAACGTCGCCGACAACAAGCGCGAGGGTGGCCTCTTCCGGTCGGAGGATGGCGGCGAGAGCTGGACTCGGGTCAACCCGCAGAATCCGCGACCGTTCTACTTCAGCTTGCCGCGGATCGACCCGAACAATCCGAATCGGGTTTATGTGCCCGGCGTTCAGGTTCTGCAGAGCGAGGATGGCGGTAAGACGCTGACGCGCTTTCCGATCTCAGTTCACGTCGACTTTCATGCGTTTTGGATCAATCCCGCCGACTCGAACCACATCATCGTGGGTGAAGACGGCGGCATGGCGGTGACGCGAGACCGTGGCGCGACGTGGCAGCATTTGCACACGATGCCGTTGGGCCAGTTCTATGCGATCGCATTCGACATGCGCAAGCCGTACTGGGTCTATGGCGGTCTACAAGACAACGGCAGCTGGGCGAGCCCAACGCAAACGTGGAATGGCGGGCCGACCAACTTCGATGCCTTCACCTATGCAGGAGGCGACGGGTTCCACGTCCAGGTCGATCCTGAGGACTGGACCACGGTGTACGCCGAGAGCCAAGGTGGTGCCCTCTATCGCATCGATCTCAAGGCAGGCGGAACTCGATCGATCCGGCCCAACGCGAACAACACCTTCCCGCGCCCCGCACAGGGTCAAGGAACGGGATGGCGCTTCAACTGGAGTTCGCCGATCCACCTGTCGCCGCACAACTCGAAGACCGTGTTCTTCGGCGGTAACGTGCTCTTCCGGTCCGTGAATCGCGGAGACAACTGGGAAGTCATTTCGCCCGACCTGAGCACGAACAACCCGGACAAGCTGCGTCCCGGCGTGAACTCGGCAAGCCCCGAGAACACCGGTGCGGAACGACACTGCACGATCATCACGATCAGCGAGTCGCCGATTCGGCGCGGCGTGATCTGGGTGGGTACCGACGACGGACAGGTCCAGGTGACGCAAGACGACGGTCGAACGTGGTCGAACGTGACCCTTAGCATCCCCGACCTTCCGGCGAACACGTGGGTCTCCCGTGTGACTGCTTCGAAGTATGTGGTGGGCCGAGCCTACGCGACCTTCGACGGCCACCGGAACAACGACTACAAGACCTACGTGTACCTGACGGAAGACTACGGGAAGACCTGGGCGCCGATCACCACCGGCCTCCCCGAGAACGACCCCGCGTACGTGATCAAAGAAGGGCTGCAGAATCCGAATCTCCTTTTCCTCGGAACGGAGCTCGGCCTGTACGTCTCGCTCGACCGAGGAAAGAGCTGGGCTCGATTCGAGAACAACTTCCCGACGGTTCCGGTCCATGACCTGGCGATCCACCCGCGCGATGGCGATCTCGTTATCGGAACGCACGGCCGCTCGATCTGGACGTTGCCCGTCTCGGCCCTTGAGGAGATGACCTCGGAGAACATGGCCAAGGATGCTCACCTTGCCAAGCCTTCGCCGATCTATCAGTTCGGGCGGGTCAGCGGGAAGAACTGGGATGGCGACGGCGTTTGGCAGTCGCCCAACACCCAGCCAGGCACGTACTTCTGCTACTACCTGCGGGCAGACGCCAAGGAGGCCAAGATCGTGGTCACCAACATCGAGGGTCAGACGGTCTTCGAGCGCGATGCGACCAAGACTCCGGGGCTCAACGTCATGTACTGGAATGCTCGTGGCCGCACGCCAGTCCGTCCGGGTGACTATCGCGTGACGCTCACGGTCGACGGCAAGGAGTACATCTCCTCGGTGAAGGTCGAGGACGTGACGGATACCGGCCAGGCGTCACCTCCGCGGTAGAGACCCGTGGGCCCCTCCTTTCTCTGCGGCGAAGGGAGGGGCACTGCCGACA
Organism: Methanoregulaceae archaeon; assembly: GCA_020850325.1. Classification (GTDB taxonomy): domain Bacteria; phylum Armatimonadota; class Fimbriimonadia; order Fimbriimonadales; family Fimbriimonadaceae; genus JANJUB01. The sequence continues at coordinate 144,683 of JADZEW010000028.1, read as the reverse complement.
CAGAAAGTACTCCGGCGCAACGCTCTTTCCAAGCAAAACGTTGTATGGAGTGAGGCTCAACTTGGCTACAATAGAGTTAGTTGGACTGAGGTGAAACCTATGCACGAAAACGACGATAAGAACGTTTTGCTGTACATGCTCGCTGGCGTTGGCCTTGGGGCCATCATCGGCGCCGCCGCCGGGTTGCTTTTCGCACCCAAGGCCGGTACAGAGACGCGCGAGGAACTTAGCGGCAAGCTTAAGGAACTCAAGCACAAGACCGAGGAGTGGGTCACCGAGCAGAAGCAAAAGCGAACTGCTCAGGTTGAAGCCGCCCTCGAAGAGGTCGGCGTCTAACTCTCGAACCCGAACACCATGTTCGGTTGGCGAGTAGTTCTTTGGGCGGCCCTAGTCGGGGTCGCCCTCGTTTTTCTTTATGCCGTTCGCGGCATCCTGCCGCCATTTATCGGGGCCATTTTGTTGGCTTCGATCCTCGATCCCGCCACGCGCCGGCTCCAGAAGCGCGGCTACACGCGCCTGCGCGCGGTCTTGCTCGTTTGGGGCGCGTTTATGGGCGTCCTCATCGCCCTCGGCGTTTGGCTGACGCCCGTCGTCAGCGGCCAGGTCATCACCTTCAAAGACAAGATCGACTTGATGAGCGCACAGCTCTCCGAGCAGAACGCCCAGGCCAACTACTTCCTTAAATGGAATCCCCGAGTCCAACTCTCGGACGGGGGCACCGCCGGCCAACTCGACCGGTTCTTTGAGCAGAACCAAGACCTGTTAAGCCGTTTGGGGTTGCCCACCACGCGAAACGATGCGGTCAAGGAGTACGTCGAGCCGCATCGCAAGGAGATCACCAAGGGGCTGCAAACATTGTTTGGCGGCGTGCTCGGGCTGGTCAGCGCCCTGGGTTCTCAGGCGCTGTTGATGCTGTTTACGCCGTTCTTCGCCCTCGTGATGATGACGGAGATCGACCGTTTCCGGGTCAAAGTGGCGGGATTCATTCCGCCTTCGATTCGACGGGACACACTAGGCTTGCTTCAGGAGATGGGCAACGTCATTGCGCAATACATCCGCGGCGTGAGCATTGTGCTCGTGTACTACGCGATTGCGGCGTCCATCGTGCTGACTCTGTTAGGTGCACCGTACGCGATGCTGCTGGCCCTACTGTTCACCTGCATCTATCTGATCCCTTATCTCGGCGCGCTTCTGAACCTCGTCCTCCTGGTGTTCCTCATCGGCACGTCCGACAAGGTGGGTATCGGGCCATTGGTGTTCGCCAACTCGTGGACGTACGGGGTGATCGCGGGGATCATCTATTCAGCGATCTTCTTCCTGTTCGATCAGCTGGTGTACTTCCGATTGGTTGGCCGTTCGGTCGGACTCCATCCCTTGGTCAGCTTCTTCGTCGTGTTCTCAGCGGCTTCGCTGTTCGGCCCACTCGGTATGATCCTCGCCTTTCCCGTGGCCGGTTCGCTGAAGATCGTCCTCGACCGGATTCTCGAGATCACATCCAAGACGCAGGACATCCAGTTGCCCGCCGTCCCGCTACGCCATCGAACCACCTAGACCGCAACCCGCTACACGCAACCGACGTTACCTTTGACGGATGCGCTGGCTATACTGGGATGCACGGAAGGTGAACTGATGTTGGCGCTTTACATTATCGCCGCGATTGTAGGTGGAGGGCTAGTCTTCATGACGCTCTTCACGGGTCATGGCGATGCCGGTCACGAAGTGTCCGCGGATCATGACGTCTCCGGCGACCACGACTTCGCCCATGGCGACGTTTGGCTTCCGTTCCTCAGTCTTCGCTTCTGGACGTACTTCCTCATGGTCTTCGGCCTAACGGGGATTTCGCTGGCGACGATCGCCAAGACCATTGAGCCCATGACCGCGCTCTTGTCGGCAGGGACCGGGTTGGGGGTCGGATTGGTCGTCTCGTTTCTGCTGCATTGGGCCCGGCGCATGCAGGCGGACAATGCGACCCGTAGCCAGGACTTTCTGGGCCGAGAGGCGACGGTCATTGTGCCGATCCGTCCTGGACTCGAGGGCAAAGTGCGGCTTCAAATCAAGGGTGAGACCATCGAGTTGCTCGCCCTACCTTACGAAGAGCGGGAAATCGCCCGCGAAGAGAATGTCGTGATCGTCAGCTTGGAGAACGATCGCGCCCGTGTTATCCCCCGAGATGAACTCTTGGAGAATCAAAACCATGCCTGAACTCTCGATCTTTGGCCTATCCACCGTCGCCAGCTATGCGGCGATTGGCTTTGGCGCACTGTTTGCGTTGCTGATCTTCTTTAAGTGGGTCACAACGCTGCTGCAGATCTGTCCGCCCAATGAAGTCCTGATTTTCTACGGCAAGCGGGTACGGGTGATCTTCGGTGGGCGCGGTTGGCGCATCCCGATCATCGAGAAGTCGGCGCGCATGAGCCTCAACAATATGGAGGTTCCGATCTCCATCCGGGGCGCGTACTCGCAGGGCGGCATTCCGCTCAACGTCGACGCGATCGCCAATGTCAAGATTTCGAGCGACCAGAAGTACATCCACAACGCGCTGGAGCGATTCCTGGGTCGCGATGTCAGCGAGATCCGTCGGGTAGCGAAAGAGACGCTGGAGGGCCATCTCCGGGGCGTTCTCGCCCGCCTGACGCCGGAAGAGGTGAATGAGGACCGTCTCAAGTTCGCCGACGAACTCAGCCGCGAAAGCGAACTCGACTTGAGCAAGCTGGGCATCCACCTCGACACGCTGAAGATTCAGCACGTGAGCGACGACGTCCAGTATCTGAACTCGATTGGACGTGAGGCCATCGCCAGCGTCATCCGTGATGCCGAGATTGCCGAGTCGGACGCCAAGCGGCTTGCAGAACTTGCCGAAGCCGAGGCCACCGGCCGGGCCAAGGTCGCCCGCTCCGAAGCGGAGGCCAACATCGCCCGCATCAAGAACGACCTGCGTCGTATCCAGGCCGACCTCGAGGCCGAGGTTAGCTCGGAAGAGGAGCGCACCCAAGCGGCCGCTCGGCAAGCCCGGGCCGAAGCTGAGCAAGAACTGCAAGGGCTTCGCGCCCAGCTCGAAAGGCTTAGGCTGCAGGTCGATCAAGTGCTTCCTGCGGAAGCCAACCTCGTCGCTCAGGAGCATCGAGCTCGGGGCGAGGCGGCGATTCTACGCGAGCGTGGTCAGGCGAGCAGTCAAGCGCTCGATATGATGACGCAAGCGTGGTCCGACGCAGGCAAAGACGCTCTCGCGATCTACCTGATGGAGGACGTCGAGAAGATCCTCGAGACCGCGGCGCGAGGTGTCGCCAAGGTGAAGGTCAACGAAGTGAACATGATCGACAGCGGAGATGGCAAGACCCTCTCCGCGTATGTGTCGGCGTATCCGGCGATGCTGGCGGCGGTTCTGGAGTCGGTCACCACCGCAACTGGCATCGACATTCAAGCAGCGCTCTCCGGGCGCACCGAGTCTCCGAAGTTGGAAGGTGAAACGAAGTGACTCCCCTCTTGATCATCGGCGTTGTGGTTGTTGCGGCGATCGTTCTGTTCTTGCTGTCGCTGCCGGGTCTCGTTCACAACTCGTCGCCCAGCGAAGTCCTCATTTTCTCGGGCAAGAAGGTCCGCGAGGGGGATCGGGTGTACGGCTACCGGCTCATCAAAGGCGGTTACGGTCTGCAAGTCCCGTTGTTCGAGAAGGTCGATCGCATGGACCTGACGAACATGGTCATCGACGTGTCGGCCAACAACGCTTATTGCAAAGGCGGCGTCCCGCTCACGGTGCAGGGCGTTGCCAACGTCAAGATCGCCGGTCACTCGCCGGTGCTGAACAACGCCATCGAGCGTTTCCTTGGCCGTTCTCGTGCGGAGATCATGCAGGTCGCCAAGGCGACGCTGGAAGGCGCGCTGCGTGGCATTCTTTCCACGATGACCCCCGAGCAGGTGAACGAGGACAAGCTCCTGTTCGCCGAGCGGCTCGTCCATGAAGTAGAGGCCGACATGACGGCCTTGGGTCTCGTCGTGGATACGATGAAGATCCAGAACGTCCACGACGAGGTCAAGTACCTCGACTCGATCGGACGCAAGCGAAGTGCGGAGATCATCAGCTCGGCTCGGGTTGCGGAAGCCACCGCTCGTGCCCAGGCGATCATCCGCGAAGCAGAGAACTTGGAGCAAGAGGTCGTCGGTCAGGTTCAAGCTCAGGTGCAGGCAGCGAAGGCTGACGCGCAAAAGCGGCTGACCGATGCGCTGACCCGTCGTGATGCTCTGATTGCAGAGGAGCGGGCCGTGGTCATGGCGCAGGTCGCGCAAGCCCGGGCCGAAATCGAAGTTCAGAAGGCGCGAGTCGAACAGGTTCGCCGCCGACTGGAGGCGGACGTCATCGAGCCAGCTGCGGCCTGGTCGGAGACAGCGTCGAATGAGGCCAAGGCCTCGACCGCGTCGATTATCGAAGATGGCCGCGCTCGTGCGGAGGCCCTGCGCGCGTTGGCCCAATCTTGGGAGAAAGCCGGACCCGCCGCGCGCGAAGTCATGCTTACTCAGAAACTACAGCCGATCATCGAGGCGATGACCGCGATGATCGCCGAGACCCGCGTCGACAAGGTGACGATGATCGACTCCGGGCAGGGTGCGTTACCCGGCCGGGCAATCTCGTTCGTCGAGCAGGTGAAGCAGATCTTCGGCGTAGACCTCGTCGAGAAGGCCAAGCTCATTGGTGAGCCGAAGACGATCGAAGCGCGGGTCATGCCAGCAAGGGAACCTGACCAGGCGTAGCTGTCCTAAGAAACGACGACTTGCATTCATCCGGCCTCTACGCTACGCTGAGCGTGGAGGTCGCGATGAAACTACGCGCATTCCTTATTCTCACCGTCACCCTTGGACTTGTCATGGGGCTGATCGGGTTCACGAAAGGGCCTCAACAGACGGCATTAACCTTTGATTGGCTTGCCTTTGGCAAGACACTGAACAAGGGAGCTAAGCATAAGCTGGGTACCGCGGATGCGAAGCAGTTCGTCGCGAGAGTAGCGGACCAGATGGCGCGACTCAAGGTGCCCGTCAACACCGGTTGGGGCGGGCGAACCGCGTCCAAGCTGCGCTTCGGCCAGCAAGATGTTGGGACCTGCACGTGGATCAATGACGCGGTTCAGAAGGCGTTGCACGGTGCCGGATTTCGCCAGGATCAGATCTTCGGCGTGATCGGGGTAGGTCAGGGCTCCGAGGTTGCCGGAGTCGCCGGTGAACTCGAAGAGAAGCTCCGAACGGCGGCTTGGCTGAACATCCAGCACATTGCTCCCGCGATCGTGATCGGCAACAGCATTGTCGTCTTCGACTTGTGGCACCATATCTACGACACCGGCAGCTTTTCGGGCATGGCTGCTTCGAGTTGGAATGGACGAGGGCTCTCTCAATGGTGTACGGGGGTAAAGGAGTATCCGGGCTTCATGTTCAGCACGTACGGCGCGATGCCTACCGGCAAACCGGTGCACCCCAACACCCTGCAGGAGCTGATTCAGGAGAGCCAATACCATCAGCGCTTCCCAAATGCGAAGCGAACGCCAACAACGACCCCGGCGACCGGCGCTCAGCAGTCGGCGAACCAGGTGCCCAAGGTTTCGCACTGGGCGTTCGTCGAGGCCAAGGCTGTCCCGATAGACAACCCGCCTAACACGCGCGACCCGCGTCGCTTCGACCGAGGCAAGGCCGAGGGCGGCAAAGGAACGCTGACAGTAACGAGCGAGTGGAACGACATGCAACTGAACACTCACAGCTGCACCGTGACAATGACATGGTCAGCCGATAAAGACCTGACTTACCTCGTGCCGGGACAGAAGTTCACCTTGAAGGGTAGCGTGACGATCGCAGGTGAGACTGACCGGTCATCGGTCGGCATTCACTGGCACCCGGCCGGCTTCCCGGCCCATGTCGGCCACACGAGCGGGATCAACCTGTTCGGAAAGGATTACTACGGCAAGGGCGAGGCGTTCGAGTGCACTGGCGAAGCTCCCGCGAAGGACCGCTATCCGCAGGGCGTCATGGTGCTGCGATTCATCGCGTACGCACGTGGCTACGGAGCAGTCGAATACACCTACAAGTGGGTCGACAAGAAGTGACCCTGCTGCGGATCCATGAAGATGCGTACTTCATGGATCCGGGACATCGTCGCCGGGTGCTGCGTCGAGCTCACGCATTCCAGGCGCACGTATCGCGCGCTCTGCTTCTCGAACTTGTGGAGATAGCCCTCGGCGGGCGCGCCTTGAGTCTGAGCGGAGGCGTCGGCGAGGGTCGTCCACTCCTTGCCGTCGAGGCTCACTGAAATCCGATACCGCGCGGCCTGCCCAGCGGCATAGAACGCAACGACATCGATTCGATTGAACTCGATTGACTTGCCCAAATCGATCGTCGCCGACACCGGGTTGGGATAACCGAGCCAGTAGGAGCCGACGACATCCGCCACGCCGTCGGTGAGGCGAGCGGGAGGGAAGTCGGGATCAATGGCGGCTGTGGTCGTAACGGGCTTGCCGAGGGCCAAGTTCTTGACGACCTTCACCCGATGAACCGGTAGGAACTGGGTCTCGCCGATGGGATGGCCCTCGCGGTAGGCCTGAATCGTGACGACCGCGCTCTCCTGCAACTTGATTTCGGCCAGGGTGTCCTTCAGACCGGGAATCTGGCCATCGGTGCGAAAGGCGACCACGGTGCGCCGATCACTGGCGGCGCTCAGGGTGATGCCCTCTTCGAACTCGGTGTCACGCACCGCGCCCTCGATGCTCAATCGATATGGGAACGACTCTCGGTCGATCCTGGTAAGCGCGGAATCGAGCCGTTTCTGAAAGGCCGCATAGTCGCGCTCACCGTTCCGGTTCCAGAGGCGCGCGCCAAATGTTGCGATCCGGTGAGGCAGCACCCGCTGGGCATTCCACTCGTGGCCCTCCCACCAGCACATGAGCCCACCCAGGAGATTGGGCGAGTCGCCCAGGTTTCGCGTGTGGTCGTGGGTCACCAGCCCGAACACCCGCGGGTCCCATTGGTACATCTTGGGCAGCGGCACCAACGTGTAGGCATCCCAAGGGTAGTGGTTCACCACATAGCCCGGATTCCAGCCGGCGTTGACGATCCGGTAGCCATCCGCCAGCAGCTCGTCGGCGGGGTAATAGTGGTTTTCCCAAGCGATGACCACCGTCTCGCGAGGGATCGTCGCGTTGGCATAGTCCGAGCGGCCAAATCCCTCCCACACGATGGGCGTGCGCCCCCGCTTCAAGACGACGCGCGAGAGCTCGGCGACGAAGTCGACAAAGATCTGCTGGGCGGATTTGTCAGCCTGCGCGGCGAAGTGAGGGTCTTTCTCGGGCGTGGGATACCACGCCTCGTCGCCCCCGAGGTGGATGTACGGCGCGTCCGGAAAGACGTCCGCCACCTCGTGGATCAGCTGCGTCAGCTTGGTCCGCACGATGGGCGAGGCAAAGTTGATGCAGTTCGTCGAGGGTGACCCCTGGATACGAAAGACGTCAGGATCGTGCTGGCAGAGGAGCGTGCTGTGGCCGGGCAAGTCGATTTCCGGAATGATGCTGATGCCGCGAGCACGCGCATAGGCTTGAAGCTCGGTCAGTTCTTGCTTGGTGTACGCCGGGCGCTTGTGGGTGTTGCGAGAATCGACGCCCTTGAGCACCTCGCTCGGCATCATCCAGTTCTGGTCGTCGGTGAGGTGCAGTTGGAGGTAGCGAACCTTGCCGAGTTGGCACCACCGCACGATGCGGCGCAGGGTCGATGGCGAGTGGTACCGCCGGGCGACGTCGATCATCACTGCGCGAAAGGCAAAGTCGGGCGAATCCTCGACGCGTTCGATGCGTGCCCCAGTGGTCAGAATTTGGCCGAGCGATTGCAGCCCCCACGCGACGCCGGTGGATCCTCCGGCGACCAGAGTCGGGTTCGGTCCGAGCGCCAATCGATACTGCTCCTCAGCAAGTTTTGGGTCAAGAGAGACCTCCAGGTCCGGTGATGAAGCTCGTTGTTGGGCGGGAAAATCTGCTCGGAAGGCCTGGACCAGCAGGGCAAGCTCCTTGGAGGCCCGGATCGCGCCGATATGCCGCACGGCACCTCCTCCGCGAACCACCCGCTTGGGGGCAGGCAGCAACTCCGTACATCCAAGAGCCGCAAACAAGACCAAACTGAGACCAAGCGCACCACGCATCGGCGCAGGTTACTCGGATTTGCTACGTCATCTGGAACCCAGGAATCGAGGTCATCACGCGGAACATTGAGGCCATGGTTCGCTGCGCGGTAGCCGTCTTCCTCAGTGAGTCGATTCCACCGTTCTTGTCGAGCAACTCCAGGAGCGTCTGCTTCTGTTCGGCACTCACCGGCACGTCGAACCACTCGCACAGCCGGTCGACCACGCTAGCCCCGTCGGTGACATTCAGTTCAAACAGCCGCTTCGTGACCACGTTGGTCAACGCCGGGCCGTTTCGGAACAAGTAGTCCCCCATCTTCGTGCGTTCGATCATCGAGGCGGTCGTTACCCACGCCTGCCCCCATGCCCAGCCCGCGACGTCAGGCGGGTACATCAGGGTCATGCCTTGCCGTCGCATGATGGCGGCCACGGTCCCGGCCAGAGTCCGCACGGGTGCCGGGACCGGGGCGGTCGGGTTCAGCCGCGTCTGTCCCTGCTGCTCGAGCAATGCCCGCATGTCGAGTTGCCGGAACATCGAGATGGTGTAGTGCATTGGGCTCTTCACGATGCTCCGCACCGATTCGGGAGACATGAATGCCTTGCTCGTCATCATCCAGTACAGCGTCGATCTGATGTCGTACTTGGCATCCACGTAAGCCTTCGCGAGTGACTCGATCTGCTTCGCGTCCGGATTCGGCGAGATGAAGTGTTGCCACAGCTTCTTCGCCATGAACTTCGCGTGGGCCGGGTGCTTCACCAGATGGTCCAGAACGCCATCGGCGTCGAAGTTGGCAGTTTTGCCGAGGAGTATCTTTGGGCCGCGGTCGTGCAGGGCAGGTGCGTCGGTGAACACGATGATCGGTCGACGATCCTCCATGGACATCTTGAGCTGCAGGTACTGCGACACCCGTCCCGCGTCGGGCAGGGCGTTGCGAAGCGACCAGCCGGTGAAGGCGCGCGTGGCTTCCTGGATGTCCCGCTCCGTGTAGTTTCCGATGCCCAGGGTGAAGAGCTCCAGCAACTCGCGGGCGAAGTTCTCGTTGGGGCGACCCTTGATGTTGGTGTCCGTATCGAGCCACCGAATCATCGCCGGGTCTCGGATGATCTCTCCGAGCAGCGTGCGGAAGTTGCCCGTGGCGTGCTCCCGGAGCAGCTCGATGCTGTCCACCATCATCGGCCCAAAGGTGATCTTCGAGCCGGAAATCGCGAAGTGGTTGTGCCAAAAGAGAGTCAGATTCTGCTCGAGCGGGCGGTTCGTGGTGATCATCCGTAGCGCCCACCACGCCGGGAAGCGGCTGATATCCATGTTCACCTTCTCCGGCTCGTCAAAGGCGAATGCCCACGGGCTGAGATCGAAGGTCTCAGGTGTCTTCTCGTAGTTAAGCAGCCAATCGATGGTGCCGTGGACGCCGCGCTTTTCGGCAGCATCGAGCTCAGCGGGCGTTGCCCCAAGCCCAAATCGGCGGAGCAAGTGCGCGCACTTCTCGCGGGGAGTCATGTCCGCATTATAGGGCGTATCGCGCTGGCGAGCCTAAAACACGACTGCGAAACGCGGTTGGGGAACGATCGTGGACGCTCGTGGCGTCAACGTCATCAGAGGGAAACGAAATGCTCGCCGCCTTGTCATTGAGCCTCGCTCTGATCCAAGCGCCGTCGATGGTTCGAACATGGACGCTGCCCACGGGTTACAGCACGCAGATACTCGGGAGCCGCAACGGCGTCTGCTACTACTCCACGCCGCGCCTTGTCGGCGCCGTCCGAGAATCTGACGGGTATTCGCTCTGGGCGAAGTCCTTCAGTTACATCCCGGCGGCCGACCTTGGCTCCAACTTCATCGTCATCTCGCAAGGCGAGGAGAAGAAAGCCTCCTTGGTCGTTCTGGACCTGAAGAACGGAGCGCAACTCGCAACTCGCGCGATGCCGGAGGCGGAGTCGCTCGCCGTCGACTCCAACATGATCTACACGGTTGCTGCCGGGACGTTGCGGGTCTTCACCTCCAAGCTCGCGCCCGTCTGGACCGCCAAACTCGCGGAGAAGGCATCCCGGATGCGCGGGGAACTGGCGGTTTCCGGGGACATCCTCGCCGTGGCACTCGGCGACAACAAGTGGGTCGTTTTCGACAAGAAGACTCGAAAGAAGCTCTGGGAACTCCGCGACCAGTACGCCGGCCTCTATCCTATGGTTCTGTCCAAAGGGTTGCTGCTGCTGCGCGGTGATAAGGACGGCGTTTTCGACGCTCGGACCGGTCGCAAGGTCTGGGATCTCAAGGACACCGACTGGGCGGTTCTTTCGGGTGACGTATGCCTCCTGCAGGAAGGGACTGACTACGTCGCTCGCGATTGGAAAACGGGTCGCCAGCTCTGGCGTCTGCCCGGCGCCCCCGACTACTCTGGCGGTCAAGACGAGGCTTCGGTCAGCGCGGACGGGAGCATCTTCTTCGCGGGCGGGGATCATCTCACCGCGATGTCATTGACCGGCCAGAAGCTCTGGACGGCTCAGCTCAACCGCCCCGAGATCGCTCGCAAGGATCGCTGGATCGTGTCGGACGGCGAACGTCTCCTCGGATACGGCCCCGGGAAGATGATGCGGGTCCCGACGGAGCCGGGGGAGCGCGAGCGCTTGGCGCTGCGGTTGGTGCGTGATTTCGAGGTCTTGGATGATCGTGAACGCGATCTCCTGATTCCGCTTGCTCGAGAAGCGATCAAGCCGTTGCTCGCGCGCTATGCTCAGTGGGCGAAGGAATATGAAGCTCTCGAAGGGAAGCGAGATTCAGACACGCGGGGTCGGGGTCAGGCCCTTTACGGATTGCTGGAAGGGGATTCCGGGCGAAGACTCGACAAGATGTTGACCAAGGCGGATACGCCCCTCCTCATCGACACGATACGGCAAGTGAAGTCCGAGTGGTGGCGAGATAGGATTCTTGTTCCGTTGCTTCTTGAGCATGGAGACGTGGACCAGGCAGCCCCCTTCTTTCTCGCGCAACTCCGTCAGGAGAAGCAATCGGAGCAGGGCAGTTCTTCTCTGGAGGCGATCTCGAAGTCGAGCCATCCGGAGGCGGTGAAGTTCCTAATCGATGCCCTTAACAACCCCAAGGCACCCTCTGCTTGGCGGCGAGCCGCTTTCATCCGCCTAGCTGGCACAGGTGGAGATGCCGGAGTAGCTGCGGTGCGCAACGCCATGCCCAAACCGGGACCTCGACCCCGATGGCAGACGCGGGTCGTACCCGGCGCGACCAGAGGTAGCTCCAAACCGAAGGAAGCGAAGGACTCCAAAGGCCGAACCTGGGTGCTGTTTCAGTCGGGGGTTCTCGGCAACTATTCCGACTACTACCTGGCCCAGAAGATCGGGGCAAAGTACGGAGAGCCCATCTTCCTTGGGTTCTACGACGGCCGTACGTGGGGCAAAGAAGCCCCCAAGGAGCATCGCAGGGTTCCGATGGCCAAGCTGGTCGCCACGGAGTGGATAAAGCTCTTTCCCGATGATGCGGTAGTGCGGAAGGATGCCGATGGTGACGGGTTAACCGACCTTGTCGAAACGCGTCTCGGCACGGATCCGGCGAATCCGGACACCGATAAGGATGGATTGCGCGACGACGTCGATCCTTGTCCGAACGCCGCTCCACGAACACTGGGTGATCGTGAGAAGATTGTCGCGGCCGCAGTAGCCGCTCAGTTCTTCGAGAACGACTGGGGCGTATCCGCGGTGATTTCTGTGGAGAAAGTTGAGCCCTTCGAAATGGCCGGTTACCCACGGCCCCTGGTGTGGACCTTGGGTCGCCGAGAAGGTGTCCTTGGGTCGATGTATGGGGGCGGGGTGAACAGCATCTCGTTCGGACCCGTCATTCGTGACTTTGATCAGAAGATTCCGGAAGACGCGGACTGGCTCGAGATTTCTGCCGACGGCAAGACGGCTCATACGATGATCAGCCGCTATTCGGGTGGCCTCAATGGCGAAGGCGTCGAGGTCGTTCTTCGGAAGGTGGGCGACGAGTGGTTCGTCATCGACCTCATCACACGATTCGTGTCTTAGGCCTTATCAAGCAAGCAGGTCCGGTCACTGCCCGAGCGGAACGCCGATGCGCGCTTGGAGCAACTCGACCAGCCGCAATGAGTCTTCTTGCTGGGTGCCGGCGAGGTCCATCGCCTCTTCGAGCATCTCGTAGGCGCGATGTCCCAGCGTGCTCACTTCGTGAATCTGGGGCGCGTCGCCGTCAAGCTCGATCAGTGGGACGAGTTCGCCGGATTGCAGCCGAAGCCCGATCTCGAACCGTTCGGCGACCGCAGATTCTCCCGTCACGTAGCCGACTGCTTCGCCTTGTGCGGCGTGCTGGTAGGTGACGTTCTTGATCAGGTGAAACGGCAGGACGCGGCGGTGGTTGAAGAACCAGAAGCTCCGCCGCCGCACCACAACCCGCTTTGCCTTGCTGTCGACTAGAATCGTCGCGTCGCCCGCCCCCAGGTTCCGCATCCGTAATGTGGCGGATGGGCGCACCTCGATGAGGTCGCTGGTCACCCGGATGTGCGGGGACGACGACAGAAACGGCAGATAGATCGGCATCAGCGCGTTATTTGTTCACCTTCTCGAGCCATTTGAGGATCGCTTCTACAACGTTCGGATTGAACGCGCTACCCCCGCGGCCCCACTTCTGCAGGCTATCCAGCATCGATGTCGTCTTGAAAAAGCCGTGGTCGGAGTTCGCGAGTTTCACGTACTCGGCCTTGCCAGGGTGCTTCTCGTTCACGATCTTCACCATCATCGGATGGTCTTCCTCGGTCGAGATGAAGTCGTTTTCTCCCCAGAACGACATTAAGTAGGCGTCGACCTTGCTCCAATGCTCCTCAAAGTTGATCTTGCAGAGCTCTTGCCAGAAGGGAAGGCCGACTCCGCTGTACGTCTTGCCGTCGGGTGTCTGCTCGCGGACGGTCGCCGCGAGTTCAGGACGGGCCTTAACAATCTCGTCCGGCGACTTGCCTTCGTAGAACAGATAATGCTGGAACGCGGCCACGCGGCGGATGTAGTCACCGACCTGAGCGTGGGCCATTCCACCCAAGAGCGCCTGCCGACGGGTGTTCTCGATGAAGTATTCGATCCAGTTCTTGCAGACGGTACCGCCCACGCAGACGCCGTTGAGCTTGATCTCGCTGGCGAGGATCGGGCCGAATGCGCCGCCCATGCTGTGGCCGAAGATGTTGATCTTGTTTGCATCGATGAAGTCGTAGCTCGGTAGCTTCTTAAGAGTCTGTCGGTAGGCATCCAGCTCGACCGAGAAGAGAAGCTCGGTGTAGATCGGACCCTCGCTGTCGCCAAGTCCAGGCTTGTCGATGCGTACCGTGACGTAGCCGGCTTTGGCGATCGGCCCCATGATGTTGCCGTAGGCCACGCCGGGAAAGTCGCCGTCCACGCTGTACGCACCGATGCCGCCGATCAGCATGACGGCGGCGTGCTTGCCCGACGTCTGAGGTTTGGTGATGATGACCCGGATGCGCTTGCCAAGCGATTCGACCTGATCGTAGATGACATCGAATCCATCCGGCTTCTGCTTCGGGCGCTCGACCATCGTGATCGTCTTCTCCTCGCGCTTGCCAGCCCGAACGTAGACCAGCTTCGTGGTCTCGCCGCCGTTCTTCAGGCGAAACGCGCGAACGACGTCTTGCGGCGTCCCAACTGCGGTGCCGTCGACGCTGATCAGGATATCACCGGTCAGCAGTCCAGCCTGGGCGGCGGAGAGGTTGGCGATGACATTTCCGAGCGCCACGCCCTCGCCATCCTTGAGTCCGGAGGCGGTTCTTTGTTCGGGCGTGACGGCCATGAGCTGCGCGCCGAAGACCGCTTTGCGCGGGAGCGGCTGGCTGAATCCTAACGTCGCGGCCAGCAGAAGGACCGCAAGGAAAATTCTTTGCATGTCCCTATCTTATCTTCGAGGAGCCCCGAGCGGTTCCCAAGGATGGGACTATCGGCAATCCTTGTAGAATCTGCGAATGCTCGGAGCCTTGGTCATGCTTGCGGTGACGGTGGTTCGTCCGCCGAACTTCGTCGTCATCTTCGCCGATGACCTTGGGTATGGCGATCTCAGCTGCTACGGCAACCGAGAGTTTCAAACCCCAAACCTCGATCGAATGGCGGCCGAGGGCGTCCGATTCACGAACTTCTACAGCGCATCGCCGGGATGCAGCCCTTCACGTGCCGCTTTGCTAACGGGATCCTATCCGGTTCGCGTTGGCGTGCCGCAGGTGCTCAACCCGGACTCGCCGACGGGCCTCAATCCGGCGGAGGCCAACTTGGCAAACGTTCTCAAACCGCTCGGCTACGCAACGGCCTGCGTAGGGAAGTGGCACCTGGGGGTCAAGAACCTCATGCCGACGTTTCAAGGCTTCGACACCTTCTACGGCTTGCCCTACTCGAACGACATGTGGCCCCCGAACGGTGCAAGCTGGCCTCGCCTCTGGCTTCATAAGGATCGCGAACCCGTCGAGGAAGTTAAGGATCTTGCGGACCAGAGTGAACTGACCGGCAAGTACACGAGATTTGCCACCGAGTTCATCCGCACGAACCGAGACAAGCCATTCCTGCTGTACCTCGCTCACTCGATGCCGCATGTGCCGATCGCGGTGAGCAAGCGTTTCGCGGGCAAGACCGGCAAAGGACTCTACGCCGACACGATTGCAGAACTGGACTGGTCGGTGGGCGAGGTGCTCCGCGCGCTGAAAGCGAACGGCTTGGATGCGAACACCCTGGTGTTCTTTGCTTCGGACAACGGTCCTTGGTTGCCCTATGGCGACCACGCGGGATCGGCGGGCGGTTTTCGCGAAGGAAAGGGCACCTCGTTTGAAGGTGGCCTTCGCGTCCCGGGGATCTTTCGCTGGCCGGGCCGCATCCCCGCCGGTCAAGTTCGGGATGAGATCGTGACGACGATGGATGTGCTTCCGACGGTTGCCTCGCTGTCCGGAGCCAAGCTAAGCGATGTCGAGCGAGACGGTGCCGATGTGTCCGATCTGCTTCAAGGTTCGAGCCGCCGCTCGGTGCGGCCGTGGTTCTTCTACTTCTGGCCGGGTGAGCTGCAGGCCGTCCGCAGTGGCGACTGGAAGCTGCACGTGCCGCACAAGCATCGAAATCAGACTCAGCCAGCAGGAAAGGGCGGACGTTCGGCGGGCGAGGTCACGGCATCCATCGAGTTGTCGCTGTTCGACCTCGGTCAGGATCCCGGAGAGACGACGAATCTCGCGGGGACCAGGCCGGAGGTCGTGGCGCGCCTCATGAGAATGATCGCCATCGGTCGACGTGAGCTTGGGGACACGCTCACCGGATCACGAGGAAGTGGAGTTCGCCCGCCTGGGCGTGTGGAGCAGCCCTAAGAGTCCTCACCTTCCCAGTGGAATCGATGGAGGATTCGGTGTGCGAAGGGTGCCGTCAGCAGTGCCGCAACCCCGATGAACACCAATCCGGCAAAGAGCGCATAGAACGATGCAAACAGTTTGGCGGCGTCGGTGTGCAACGCATCGACCGGACCCATGCCTCCGAGGATCATGGACGCATTGAGCAACGAGTCGATCCAGCTCAGATTCCCCAGATAGTGGTAGCCCGCCATCCCGATGCCGAGCGCAACCGCGATGATGATGACGATCCAAAAGACGTGAAGGGCGACCCGGGCTTGAAACTCTCGGGCGGAGATGGGCGACTTTCGACGATGCTCGTACATGGTGATCACACGCTCAACCTGATGACGATTTGCCGGTGTGACTTGGTCGCGACAAGTCAACGATCGATCATCCGCTCGGCGCGGTCGGCGTATCGAGCACCGTGCACCTCGACTTCGGCGAGGGCAGCATCGATCGCTGCGAGGTCGGCTTTTGAGAGCTCGAGCGCCGTCGCATCCATGTTCTCCTGCAGTCGTTCGAGTTTGGTTGTTCCCGGAATCGGCACGATCCACGGTCGCTGGGCGAAAATCCATGCGAGCGCGACCTGTGCCGGTGTCGCACGATGCTCACCCGCAATCTGGCGAATGCGCTCAACAAGAAGCTGATTCGCCTGAACTGACTCGGGAGAGAAGCGGGGAAGGGTGCTCCGGAAATCGCTCGAGTCAAACTTAGCTGTAGCCGTGATCGCCCCGGTCAGGAACCCTCGGCCCAACGGGCTGAAGGGCACAAACCCGATCCCCAACTCTTCCAAGACTGGAAACACCTTGGTCTCGGGCTCTCGCCACCAGAGCGAGTATTCGCTCTGCAAGGCCGCAACTGGCTGAACGGCATGCGCGCGCCGGATCGTGCTCGGTCCCGCCTCGGACAAGCCGAAGTACCGGACCTTGCCCTGAGCGATGAGGTCACGCACGGCTCCGGCGACCTCCTCGATCGGCACGGCAGGATCGACGCGGTGCTGATAGAACAAGTCGATCGTGTCGATTCCCATCCGCTTCAGCGAGGCTTCCGCAACCTCCCGGACATGCGCGGGCTGGCTGTTCAGATTGCCGGTTTGCTTGCCGTCGGCACCAATCTCGAACCCGAACTTGGTCGCAATGACGACCCGATCGCGAACAGGGGCAAGCCCCCTACCCACGAGAATCTCATTCGCAAACGGCCCGTAGATTTCCGCCGTGTCGAAGAACGTGATCCCGAGGTCGACCGCCGCTCGCAGGAGCGCGATCATCTCCGCTTCATCCTTGGCCGGGCCGTAGCCGTGGCTCATTCCCATGCAGCCAAGGCCGATCGCGGAGACCTCCAAGCCACTCGTACCGAGCTTGCGCATTTGCATCATTTGGATTCTAGCCACAAATCCGGTCCTGTTCGTTCAAAGAAGCCAGAGCACATCGGGTAAACCTGCGCAACTGTGAAGGTGCAGCCGAGTCCATCCCCGCAACGACATGAGCACGGTGCTCGTTGGATGCTCGCTACGTTTGGAGACCTCATCGTTTGCCTCTGCGGTGGCGAACTTGCACCGACGGTCGCGGACAACGCAGTGCAATGTGGGACCTGCGCAAAGATCTTTCCTTACGAGAACGGGATCCTCATCACGTGTGGAGATGAAGAAGACCGCGCGACCGATGTTCGCATCCTCGAAGAACAGCGGCAGCGAGACAAGCAGGCAAGACTTTACGACGCGATCGTAGGTGTACACGTCCCATCGTGGTCCGAAGGTCGCTTGATTCGACGCCACCTGCGAACGGTGTCTAGCCGGGTTGGTCTCGACGTCGGCTGCGGAACCGGAAGGCAGACGCGGGCCCTGGCGATGGTCAGCCAGCGGGTTCTCGCCATCGATCGATCGGTGCAGTCTCTGCGCCTCTGCCACGCCAAGCTGGCGCAGCGAAACCTGGCTAGCCGGGTTCTGTTGATCCAGGCTGACCTGCTGGCCATTCCGGTGCGCTCGGGTGTCGGGGACTTGGTGGTTACGGCGCAAGTACTGCAGCACTTGCCGACCGCAGAAGCACGCGCGGAGTCGGTGGAGAAGATCGCCCATGCTTTAGGACCTGGCGGAGTCCTGATCGCGTCGCTCTATGAGTGGAGTGGACAGCCGTGGCGACGGCAGAAGGAACTGACGCACGCGGGCGGAATCTCGGCGTACCGGTTCACCAAGGCCGAGGTCGAAGCGTTATTCTCGACTCGATTCGATGTGGATTCCCTCGAGTCGTGCTTGGGCGATCTCGTGGTGACGAAAGCTCACAAGCGCTGAAATGCTCGTACAAGCAGGCAATTCAGCGAGGTTATCGCCCACAGGACGCTTTTCTTAACTTCAGGGTTGCGAGAATAAAATTCCCCACGCCGTATACTGCATAGTTGGAATGCAACCCAATCCGAGTTCAATGGGACTTGGTCGGGTTGTTTAGTGGAGTGAGAATAATGAGAACTTTGACGACTTTGGCGTTGGTTGGCTTTGCCGGAGCCGCGATGGCGCAACCCGTGCTTGATGGAACGCGTGACGGCAGCTACAATCTTCGCTCGCTGCAGACGGTCGAGACCCAGTTTGGCGACAACTTCAGCGAACTGAATGGCGGATGGGCGCAGATTCACAACAACACGCTCTATCTGGTGCTGACAGGCAACCTTGAGGGCAACTTCAACAAGCTCAACGTGTTCATCGACTCGGTGGCGGGTGGCGAGAATGTCATCACCAACGACGTCAGCAACGGCGGGAACAATCCGACGAACGACGGTTGGGCAGGCAAGTACGCCGGATTCACCTTTGACACGGGCTTTGCCGCCGATCACATGATCATCATGCGGAACGGCAACTTCGGCGGCGACCGATTCGACATCGACTTCTCGAGCGTCGGAAACACGACGCAGTTGGAAACCGCCGGTAATGTCTTCGGCGGCTCGTTGACCGGATCGAACAGCAATGCACTGCCGTTCTTTGGCATCGGAGTTGCGTTCGACAACAGCAACGTCGCGGGCGTCTTGGGTGGCACGAACGCGGCTAACCAAGCGGCGGCCCAGGCGGTGATGACCGGAATCGAACTCGCGATTCCGCTCGCGGCGATTGGCAATCCGACTGGCGACATCAAGATTGCGGCCCACGTTAACGGGTCCAACCACGACTACCTCTCGAACCAGTCTCTGGGTGGTTTCCTGCCTCCTCAGGGCAACCTCGGTGGAGACGGCTTTGGGAACTTCAACGGCACCGTGGGCCAGCTGAACATGAACAACTTCGGCGGCGACCAATACTTCGTGGCCGCCACGGTTCCGGAGCCCGGAACGA
Source organism: Methanoregulaceae archaeon (assembly GCA_020850325.1). Lineage (GTDB taxonomy): Bacteria > Armatimonadota > Fimbriimonadia > Fimbriimonadales > Fimbriimonadaceae > JANJUB01. The sequence goes on along the minus strand of JADZEW010000028.1, from coordinate 125,857 downwards.
TGGCAGCGTTGGCGCTGGGCGGCTTGGCCTTGCTTCGCCGACGACGACGCTAAGTTACCGGGAAGAACAGTCAACAAGGGCGGTCGCGGCTGACCGCCCTTGTTCTTGTTTCGGCTACCTAAATGGAGAACCCAATCCCAACGAGAACGCCACTTGCATAAGCAACTTCTTGCATGCCGACGACCTGTGGGCGCCTCGTAACGCTCCATTGAGATGTTCCCCAAAGTGCCCGAACGGCCAAAGTGGCAAAGAGAAGCAGAAGCGGCCAACGCATCAAGCCTGCCAACACAATACCGGCGGCAAGAGTCACTCCAAGCAGGGCAAGGGCTGCGGTAGCAACAGCCCCTTGAACGCGTTTCAGACGTGTCGACACGTAGACAATGGCCAGCCAAGCCTGCAGTGCGAGGACCAGACCCAGGAGCCACGCCAGTTCTTTAGCTAGTCCTCCGGCGAGGGTGATGAGAGGCGTAAACATAGCTGCCGCGGCTGCTCCGAATAGCTCGGGAAGGAGGCTCCGGCCACGGCCCAAGACATCAAAAGCGAACTGGGCCGCCGCTAGGGCGAGCAGGGCACCGAGAGGCAGCAACAAGGGGCCACGGAAGGGGATTACTGCTGTCAGTGTGATTCCGGCAAGCAGCAGCAACGTCAGGGCGATGCCGGCCGCCCAGTCGGTTCTCGGGAAACGCTTGCCCCGAAGAAGGTCCTTGGTCGCGATCTTCGCGGGTTGACGAGCGAGGAACATGAGCAACGCAGCCGCAGCGATCAGGGCTCCTGTCCAAGAAGGTGCCACGAGGACGCCGCTAAGGACGGGCGCGCCGATCAGCCCCCATCCGCCATGCTCAGCGGGAAGGAGCAAGGGCCTGAGCCTGGGGCGCTCCGCGGACGCTTTGCTCACGTGGTGAGGTTACCGTCTGGGTATGTTCGGTTGACGGAAAAGAGAAGTGACGACAGCCACGGATGACCCCTTCTCGGTCATCAAGGTGTAACCTAGGTTCCCGGAAACGTTCGTTACTCATGCGTCCGGAATGGACAAGGATGAGTTGGCGCGCTCGAGAGGACTCGAACCTCCGACCTACAGGTCCGCAACCTGTTGCTCTATCCACTGAGCTACGAGCGCGTGAGCCAAGAGAATACCCCGAAGTCGGGGTCCGGTATCCTAGGCGGGATGAAGCGTTTTCTCCTTCCCGTGGCTCTGCTGGGCCTTCTTTTTGTGGGCTGCAAGCCTGCGGGGCCGAGCCTCGATGGAACCTGGACGATGGGCGGCGATGCCTTTAAGGACGTTCCTGGAGGCAAGGGTTCTGGGACGATGAAGTTCTCGGGCGACAAGGTCGAGATCACCATGACAATCGAAGCCGCCGAGATGGGCACGCTGGTGATGACCGCCTCGGGCAAGTACACGCTGGAAAAGGACCAGTACAACCACACCATCGACTCGGCTAAGGTTGACGCCTCCAAGATCAACGAGGCGATCCGAAAGGTGGTCGAGACCCAGTTCAAGGAAGAGGACGTGAAGAAGCAGATGTCCGAGAATGCCAAGGCAACCATCAAGTTTGTCGATGATAAGACGGTCGAAATGACCAGCGGCCAAGGCAAGATCTTGCTGACCCGCAACTAAGTTCGCCATATGGCCAGTTCGCTCGGGGTTCTGTTTCGCGTTGCGACGTGGGGAGAATCCCACGGCGGCGGAGTGGGAGTCGTGGTGGATGGTTGTCCGCCGCGACTCCCGATTTCTTTGGAGGGCATCCAGTTCGAACTCGATCGACGCCGACCCGGACAGTCCTCGCTCGTCACCCAACGCAAAGAGAGCGACCACGTCGAGATTTTGAGCGGCGTTCAGGACGGCCTCGCGCTCGGAACCCCTATCGCGATGCTGGTCCGCAATGAGGATGCCCGCAGCCGCGATTACGACGAAATGCGGGAGAAGTTCCGGCCCAGCCACGCGGACTTCGCGTATGACGAGAAGTACGGCATCCGCGCATGGTCGGGAGGGGGTCGGGCGAGCGCCCGCGAGACCATCGGCCGAGTCGCCGCGGGGGCGATTGCGAAACAGGTCCTGCGCTGCTTCGGGGTGGAAGTGCTTGCGTGGGTGGATCAAATCCAACATCTGCAAGCTTCGGTCAACTCGGATACGGTCAGCCTGGCACAGATCGAAGCCACGCCCGTGCGATGCCCTGACCCCGCGATGGCCGAGCAGATGATCGCGCACATCGAGGCGATTCGGAAAGCGGGGAACTCGGTGGGCGGGGTGGTCAGCTGCGTTGCCCGCGGCGTCCCGGCAGGGTGGGGCGAGCCGGTTTTCGACAAGCTGGAGGCCGACCTTGGCAAGGCGGTCCTGTCGCTGCCCGCGTGCAAGGGATTTGAAGTCGGCAGCGGCTTCGCGGGGACGCTGCTCACCGGGTTGGAACACAACGACGCCTATCGCGCGGACGAACAGGGTGGCGTATTCACCCCTACCAACCGCTCCGGAGGAATCCAAGGAGGTATCTCGAACGGCATGCCGATTCTATTGCGAGCCGCTTTCAAGCCGACGGCGACGGTGATGCACGAACAGGACACCGTAACCACCAAGCACGAGAACACCACGCTGCAGGGCCGAGGACGCCACGACGCGTGCGTGCTTCCGCGCGCGGTGCCCATGGTCGAGGCGATGGTCGCGCTCGTGCTCGCCGATCACGCGCTTAGACAGGCGGCTTTACGTTCGGTTAACGTAGACGGGATACAATGTTAACGAGAGGCGTGTGCGCCAGGAGATCATCTTGCAGAGTCCAGACGTCGTCCCGGCTGCCATGAACGAGGGTGCACGCTTGTTTGAGGGCGAACCCAAGCTCGCCGCTAAAGACGTAGCTTTCTTCTACGGGTCTTTTCAGGCGCTCAAGAAGATCTCCCTCGACATCCCCGCGAATCAGGTCACGGCGCTGATTGGTCCATCCGGTTGCGGAAAGTCCACCTTCCTCCGTTGCCTGAATCGGATGAACGATCTCATCGACGGGACGCGGCTGAGCGGCAGCATCACGTTGGATGGCCAGGACATCTATGCGCCGGAAGTCGACGTGGTGGCCCTACGCAAGCGAATCGGAATGGTGTTCCAGAAGCCGAATCCTTTCCCGATGTCGATCTACGACAACATCGCGTACGGACCCCGAATCCACGGCATCCGTGACCGGAGCGCGTTAGACGAGTTGGTCGAGCGGAGCCTGCAAGCGGCGGCGCTCTGGGACGAAGTCAAAGACAAGCTGCGCGAGAGCGGTAATGCCCTCTCGGGTGGCCAGCAGCAGCGGCTGTGCATCGCCCGCACGATGGCGGTGGACCCCGAGATCATCCTCATGGATGAGCCGTGTTCCGCCCTCGATCCGATCGCGACCGCCCGCATCGAGGACCTCATCTTCGAGCTGAAGTCGCAGTTCACGATCGTGATCGTCACCCACAACATGCAGCAGGCTCAGCGCACCAGCGATATCACTGCCTTCTTTATGATGGGCGAGCTGATCGAGGTCGGGGCGACGAAGGACATCTTCCTGCTGCCGCAGAAGAAGCAAACCGAGGATTACATCTCGGGTCGTTTCGGCTAAGCCTAGCGTCGGCGCAAGAAGGGGATGCAACTTGCCTTCAGTCCGGTTATGTAGGTTTCCATACGGTACTGAGGGTCAGACTTCGCCCTCGCTACGTGCTCCGCGGTTCGTTCGGCGATCGAATACCCCGCCCTGCTCATGGACTCTGCCATCTGGATCTGGCGAGAACTGAACATGGACGCCGCGGTGGTAGGTAGTCCGGGGTGCCGCAGGCTGAACAAGCCTGAGTGGAAACGATCCACCGTCAGTGCAGGCCTTCGAATCGCAATCATCACCTGCCCTTTCGGCCACTCCGGAACTCGGCCCATGATGCCAGCATCATGCAGATCGAGAAACGGTCGATCGCTAATCTCTACTTGAAGAGGTCCTGTTCGAAAGGTCGCCGCGGACTTAAGAAGGTAGACCTCGCGCGGCTCTCCATCTGGACCACGCATTGTGCTCGTGTACGCCCCAGGCTCAACACGTTGGAGGATAGCGATCGAGTCCTGTCCGTCTGATGGCCCGAAGTCAAGTCCTGCGTCTTTGATGACCTGTGCTGCCTGATCCTCCGACGCATAGAACAGCCATGCTTCCGTCGAGTCCGTCGGGTTGAGCTGGACAAACACTAGGTCCGAGCCCGCCATAAAGGGATAGGGAGCGCGTGTGGTGTACTTCAAGACACCCCAAGCGAGCACCGTCCCGAGTCCGCTACCAGCCAAAGCGAAGACAGCTAGCTTTCGACGTGGCCCCATCCCAGCATCTTACGACAAACAGCTAAGCGGGCGCGTCGATCAGCTCGATACGGCGTGTGTGGCGTCCGCCTTCGAAGGGCTCGGTCAAAAAGATGTCGACCAGGCGGAGCGCGGTCTCCAGGTCCATCATGCGCTCACCGATCGACAGCACGTTAGCGTCATTGTGTTGCCGGGTCAGTCGGGCCGAGTCTTCGTTCCAGGCGAGCCCGCATCGCACACCCGGAACACGGTTTGCGACCATGGCCTCACCGTTACCAGACCCTCCAAGCACGATGCCGCGATGAAGCTTGCCTGCGGCCACATCGAGGGCCACCGGCCGGATGAAAATCGGGTAGTCGGTGGAGTCCGCCGAGAAGGTCCCGTAATCGGTCACCTCATGGCCCTGCTCCCGCAGGTGGGCGATGATCGCCTCCTTGTACCTAAACCCTGCGTGATCTGAGGCGACACCGATTCTCATCGGGCGGAGAATACCAAAGCAAGAACGCCCCACACCGTTCGGTGCAGGGCGTTCAGAGTTGAACCCGAAAGTGAACTCACGGGCGCGGCTCGGCGATGAGACCAGGAACGCCGTTCAAGTCGTACGGCATTTCGAAGCACTCGATGACCGGGTTGCCGGCTTGCTGAGTGTCAGGAGCGGTCTTGTCTTGGAACGAGGCCCGGCTGCTGAACCACTTGGCGTGGCCGTCCACGAAGTTCACGGATACGCCCTTTGTGTAGCGAGGATGGCCCGGGAAGTTCGTTCGATCGAGAGGTCCGGCCGGCACTCGGTACAGCGCGCGATACGGGAATCGGGGATCGTTGCCGGTCGGGACGTTGGGATTGGTGACTCCCGCATTCTGGTACTTCGAGTCAAAGAACATGGGTGTGCCGGCGACGTCATCGACCGCGCCCTCGTTGAGCACGGGGTCATTGCCAAACAGCGTCGGCGCGACCGCCGGATCCTCGAAGACCGCGAAGTTGAAGGCGAAGCTGGCGCGGGTGATGCCCTGAGCCGGCGTCATGCCGATCGTGGCCAAAATCTGCTGCCATCGGATGGCATTTTCATCGCCCGGAGCGTTGAGGATCTCCTTGTTCTTGGTGTAGGGCTGGAGAGCGTCGAAGATCGCGAACACTTGGGCGCCCGGCTGGACGATGCCGTTCGGGGTGTTCAGCGCGTATGCGCTCTGACCGAACACACCGTCGTGGTCCGCGTTGTACATGAGCACGGCAATCGCGTTCTGCTTGAGATTGCTGAGTCCCGCGGTCTTCTTGGCCGCTTCTTTCGCCTGGGCGAACACGGGGAAGAGAATCGCGGCAAGAATCGCGATGATTGCAATCACAACGAGAAGTTCGATCAGCGTGAAGGCTGCCTTTCTGTTCATTCAGTATCCTCCAAATCGTGGCGGCGAGGCTCCGTCGTCATCGTCCGCGTTTGGGCCCAGGCCCGAAGCAAGTGACATGATAGCCGAAATCGGACCGTTATGCCAAGGTTAAGTGTTAACAGGTTTTCTTGCCGGGTTCAAAAAAACTTTCGGCTAGACGATCGCGTCGTCTCTGGCGTGGTTCGGGCGAGACGTCTCCCATCTGGGAAGGCAGTTCTCGCCCGAATTAGTGCGCACGACCGCTCATGGGGTGATCGTGATCGTGACCGACCGAACCACTCCCCGGTAGAGGGCACTCATCGTCCGGACCTGCACAATCGGCAGAGCCACGGTTGAGAAGGTGAAGCTGCCGCTTGTCGTGTGTTGCGGCACGCCAACGAAGGGGGGCAAGATGATGGCCGTCGTGTTCGTCGAGAGTCCGACCGCGATTCCGCCGGTCGGCGCGGCTAGGCTGACGTTTACGGTTCCGTTGCCCGAGGTACCGCCCTTGATCGTGGTGGGGGTCACCACGAGTGACTGAAGCACCGGCGGTGGACTCAGCGTGACGGTCGCCTGCTTCGTCACCCCATTGTAGGTGGCCGAAACCGTACCGTTTTGCACCGAGGGTACGGCCGTGTGCGTCACCGCGAAGGTGCGATAGCGGATACCCGCCGGGATCGTGACCGAGGCGGGCACGGTGATGTAAGGCGACGAGTCGCTCAGCGTTACCGTTGTCGGAGACGAGGGGAACGCGGTCAGAACGGCAAGCCCCGTCAACGACGTCTCGCCCGCGATCACGATCTGGCGGTTCATGGAAAGGCTCTGGAGTCCCAGTGCCGGCATAACCGACAAGGTGGCTGAGCGCGTGATACCGTCGAGCGTAGCCGTCACCGTCCCCGTCCAGAACGTGGCGACGGCTAGCGTGCCCAACGTGAAGCTCGAGCTTTCTTGTCCAAACTGAACCGTCGTGGAGGGTGGCGTCGTGATCGCGGTGCCGTTGTCCGACAGAGTGATCGTCACGTTTCCGTAGTAAGCATGCCCATCGAGCGTGACGGTGCCCGTAGCGTTGTTTCCACCGGTGACCGCCGTCGGAGAGATTGTCAACTTGTCGAGGCTCCCCGCCTTTCGATTCAGGTTGTCCGTGAAGAGGGCGTACTCGAAGGTGCTGGGCATCGATCCCTTGTGGCTAACCACGACCGTGTAATCCCCGGCAACTGGGGAAGCGATGTACACTTGCTCAACATTATCGCGGACGTTGTCGCCGGTCGTGGCTGCACTAGCCGGACTGGCCGGATTCAGCACCCACGGATAGTGAGTGGTTCCCGTGGGCCCGATCACCCGGACGTCGAGGTCGCGGACGAGCATCGGCGTGGGCGGATCGACTGCCCAACCCGGGGATGTCCCCGCCGGATCGGTCCAGCAGATCGTGACCTTGATCGGGCCGCTGCCGTCGTAGGTGAACTTGCGGCTCATCGTGGGCTTGCTGGGTCCGAGCGTGTCAACTCGCACCCGAGAGTCCTTCTTGGCCTGGCCGTTCGAAGTGTCCTCGGTGAGTAGGTTGCAAGCCGCCTCCACATTCATCAAGCCCCATCCGAACATGTAGTCGGGTCCCGGGTTTGGGCCGCACTCGTCTGCGGTATGAAGGATCAGGCCGCGGAGAGCGTAGTTCTTAAAATCTTGGCCGCTGTAGCGGTTTCGGATGTGCTGGACAATGAGTCCCGCCGATCCGGCGGCATTGGGTGACGACATCGAAGTCCCATTTGAAGTGCCATAGGCAGTATTCGATGAGCTCGTCGTGGAGTACAGCGAGACTCCGTTTGCGACAATATCGGGCTTGATTCGACCGTCGTCAGTCGGTCCCCAACCGCTGAAGGAACTCATCGTGACGCTTGCCGGGCCGGTGTAGTTGGTCACGTCGGCGACGGCACCGATGATCATCATGTTCTTTGAGTTCGATGTGGTGGGCAGGGTGTCGTAGCCCGTGTCGCCGCCGTCCTTCGGGCGTATGTTGGTGGCGTCGATCCAAGCCGACCCATTCCACTCCTTATGCGTGACGGGCTGATTGCTGGGGCCATCCCCTCGATCGTTGCCCGCCGACTTGAAAGCGAGGTAGTAGGGACGATTGACGGCGAGTAAGTCCCAGGTACGGGCCGAGCTGCTGTAAAAGCCGAAGTTCGCGTCTTCGGTGTGAGATCGGTCGCCGTACCAATACCAAGTCGATCCGTTCTGCGTCCAGCCCGTCACGGTGCCGTAGGAGTGGTTGCTGATCCGAAGGCCGTTGTTCGCCTCGGTGGACATTTCGGACGTGTCGCTAGTCCAGTTATAGGACCTCAGCAGGGCTTGATACGACATTCCTTTCGCGGCGGTATCGACTCCAGCGGCGATCATGGTCCCACCGACGTGGGTGGCGTGGCTGGCGTTGGAGGACCCATCCAGGACGACTACGCGCCCACCAAACTCTTGATGTCCCGTGCGAACGCCTCCCCCGTCCCAGATTCCAAGCGTTACGCCAGTGCCCGTGAGGCTCAGGCCGGCCGCGCCGCCGGGGTGGACTCGATTCGCGCGCGTGGATAGCGCGGCGTTGGTGTTGTTCGTGATGTACACGATCGGGCGGCCGTTCTCGAACCGCATCAGCTCCATGATCGTGCCGTCGGGAAACTCCTGGCGAACGGGAATACCGTACAACACGGCCAGCGCAACTGCCTCTTCGCGTTCTGACTGCTCCTGCATGCGAAGCATCATGGTGAACGCATCATCTTGAGCGATGGCAGCGCTTGCCATGCTCAACACCAGTAAACCGCCTACAACACGGGAAATCATTAGTCCAAGCCTCCTCAAGCTTTGGGAATCTCTATTTAGAGACGACAAGGGGAAGAGTTCCGTTCAGCGGTATGATCACCCGCATGCGACGCGGCCTCGTCCTCCTGTTCGCCCTAGTGTGCAGCACATTTGGTGCCACCGAGATTCGCTACACGGTCACCGTCGACCCTGAAGCGTCTCTGTTGCGAGTTCGAATGGAGCTTCCCGACACCGAGAAGGGCGCAAAGCTGCGGATTCCCAACTGGGCACCAGGCTCGTACCGATTGGTCGACAACTTCAATCTGGTCAAGAACCTCCGGGCGGCCGATGCCCAAGGCAAAGAGCTTGCAATCAAGACCGAAGATACCAAGCTCACGAAGGCGTATGGCGACGGTGCTGATCGCAAGACAGTCGAGAACACCGTGCGAACCTGGACGGTGGACCCCGCACCGACGACGATCATCACGTACGAGCTTTCGACCGTGGTCAACTTTGACGCCGTCCACTGGAGCGGTCCGTCAACCTACCTTTATGAGGTCGATCGCATCAACGAGGCATGCCGATTGGAGATCGCCGCCCCCGAGCACTGGCGCGGCGCTTACTGCGGCCTCGTCGAGACGGGACCGGGAACGAAGGAGTTTGTCGCTCCCGATTACGACGTCCTCGCCGACAACCCGGTGAGTGTGGGCGCGCTATCCGTCATAACGTACACCGAGCGAGGGGCCAAGCACGAGATCGTCATGCGGGGCCAACCGTACCGAGAGATCGATAGGGACGCGCTGCTTGAAGCCTGCCGTTTTGTGACCCGTAGTCAGATCGACTTCTTCGGCAATATGCCTTACAAGAAGTATGTTTGGCACTTCAACGTGACTGACAACCTCGACGGAGCGGGCGGACTCGAGCACCTGAGCAGCACGCAAATCACCCTCGCGAGCGGGCTCGGCATCCGTGCGGTCAGCGTGATCGCCCATGAGTTCTATCACCTGTGGAATGTCAAGCGCATCCGCTCGAAAGCACTGGGTCCGTTTGACTACACCAAACTGCCAGAAACGGGCGCGCTTTGGTGGCTGGAGGGCGTGACCGACTACTATGCCCACTACCTTCTGCACGTCTACGGTTGGGTGGATCGCGACCAGCTTTACAAGGATGTCGTCGATAATCTGAACACCGTTCGACGCAACCCGGCCCGGCTGGAGATCAGCCCCTACGATGCAAGCTTCCGGGTGGGCGAGGCCTCGAACGGACGGGGGAACTCGGGCGGTTACCGGGTCAACTACTACAGCATGGGGTGGATTTGCGGACTGGTGCTGGACCTCGAAGTTCGAGCGCGCACGGCCGGTAAGCACAGTCTCGACGACGTCACGAAGGCGCTTTGGGAGATCTGCGACGACGACGGCCCCGGATTCGAGGAAGACGAAATCCGCCGACAGCTCATCAAGTTCGGCGGGAACGGCATGGCCGAGGTCTACGACAACCTGATCATGAAGCCGGGTGAGGTTCCGGTGGAAGCCGCGCTTGCCAAGGCAGGACTGAAGCTCGAAGAAGTCGAGGTCACGACTCCGAACCTCGGGGCGACGTTCGTCTCCGATCCCACCCGCGGCACGAACGTCACCCGGGCGACCGGCGCGCTGCAGAATGTCGATAAGATCTTGAAAATCGGCACGGAGGCCGTAGAAGGCTCGCGGATGAAGCAGCAGGCCGCGATTCAGCGGGCGATGAAGGACCTCAAGGTCGGTGACAAGGTGATCGTTCAGGTCGTTCGGGGAACCGGGAATCCGATGGACATCGAGGTGACCGTGACCGGAACTACGGCGAAGGTGCTGAAGGTGGTCGCGCTTCCTGATGCGACGCCAGAGCAGAAGCGCATCGGCGAAGGTTGGCTGGCTCGCCGCGCGATTCGCTGAATCCTGGCTTGGAATGGCCTGGGGTTTGCTATACTCTCCTTCGCCGATGACTTCCGCTGAGTTCCTCCGAGTGGCCCGCGAGTTCGACTTGCGCGACCCGATCGCCGCCGAGCCGTTCGCGCGCCGGGGGAACATCAACCTGGATACCGCCTTGGTGCAGGCGGGGCCGGATGGGGAAGCGTTCTTACTGCAGCGGATCAACACCGAGGTATTCCCAATGCCCGACCGCGTGATGGCCGGAATGTGCGCATCACTCGAAGCCCAGCAACGCGCCCGGGCCACCCACGGCCACATCGAGTGGCGGGTTCCCGAACTGGTTCCGACGCGCCAGGGCGATCTCTATCTGCAAGGCGAAGGCGTCTGGCGGATGATGCGCTATCTCGACGGTACGGTCAGCTACAAGAGCCTTTCTGAACTGCCAGTCGAGCGCCGTCTTGAAGCCGCGCGCGAAGTCGGACGGGGGCTGGCTCTGTATCACGACCACACTGCCGAAATCGACGCGGAAACGGTACCGACCTCCTTGCCGGGCTACCGGAACACCCGCCTGTACATCGACCAGCTTCAATCAGCCATTGAGGGACGAAGGGCGCTCAGCGAGATCGCCGATCGGCTCCCCGTCGACCCTGAAACGCGGCAGGCCACGGCTCGCCACTTCCTGTGCGTCCTTAACGAGGATGCGCGCCAGGAGCGGTTGAACGATCCCGAACTTCGGCCCTTCATCGAGTTGGCGATGAACTCGCGTGGGCTGGCGGTTGGGATGCAAGAAGCCCGGGAGCGCGGCGAGATCCGGCTGACCGCCATTCACGGCGATACGAAGATCGAGAACTTCCTGTTCGATGCGCAGTGCGGGGAAGTGAGGGCGCTCGTCGATCTCGACACGATTATGCCGCTGACGTGGCTTGCGGACTGGGGCGACATGGTCCGTTCGTTGGTGAACGTCGCGGGAGAGAAGGAACGCGATCTCGGCCGCGTCGGGGTCGACGAAGATGTTTATCTCGCCGTGGCGCATGGCTTCTTGCAAACGGCTTCGACGGTTACACCCGAGGAAGTCGCCTGGATGGGCCGAGCGGTTCAGGTCATCGCGCTTGAGCTCGGCGTTCGATTCCTAGCCGACTACCTCCGCGGCGACACCTACTTCGCCCTTGGCCCCGAGGACCCCGCCGACCTCAACAAGGTGCGAGCGATGGTTCAGCTTCGGCTCTTCGAGCACCTTCGTGCGTTCGACGCCGACTCCGCGATGGCCACCGCACCAGCGATTGTCTAGCTAAGCGCGTACGGCGTGCTGTCCTTGGCGATCTGCGTGTCCCAGCCGAGTTCCTCAGCAATCTTTGCTTGTAGCGCTTCCTGAGCGGGCGGCTCCCCGTGGACGATGAAGGTCATCTTCGGCGGGGTCTTGAAGAAGCTCAGCCAGCGGAGCATCTCGGATTGGTCGGCGTGAGCACTTAGGCCGTTGAGCGTATCGACGGTTGCGTGAACCGGAACCTCTTGTCCGAAGATGCGCACCTCGGGTTCGCCCTCGATCAAGCGGCGGCCCATGGTCCCCTCCGCCTGGTAGCCGGTGAACAAGACCACCGTGTTGGGATCTCGAAGACGATGATAGAGATGGTGGACCACCCGTCCGCCGTTCGCCATGCCGCTGCCCGCAATGATCACGAGCGGTCCCGAGGTCGAATTCAGGGCCTTTGACTGGTTCCGATCGCGCACAAACTGAACGCCCGCAGGATCGAGGGGCAGATGACCAAGATCGATCTCCTCGTGGAAGTCCTCATCGTGCTCATCGAGCGCAGCGCGGTAGACCTCGGTGGTGCTCACCGCCATCGGACTGTCGATGTAAATGGGGATGCGCGGGCAGTGTCCCTCATCCTGCAGTTCGTGGATCAGATAGAGGAGTTCTTGGGTTCGGCCGATCGCGAAGCTCGGCACGATCAGCGCGGAGCCGTTTTGAAACGCATCCTTCAGGATCGACGCGAGCCGAATCTTGGAGTTTTCACGGTCGTGGAGCCGGTTGCCGTAAGTGCTCTCGATCATGAGATACTCGGCGAAATCGCAGGGAGTCGGGTCCTTGATGATGGGGGTGTCGAATCGTCCCAGGTCGCCGCTCATGAGGATGCGGTCACCCTCCGGGAAGTAGATCTCGGCAAAAGCGGACCCGAGAATGTGGCCAGCGGGAAGGTATTGCCACTGCAACCCGCCAGGCAACGGGAAGAATGAGCGGTAGGGCACCTTCTCCATCTGCTTGAAGACCGCATAGGCGTCCTTCTCCGTATAGAGGGGAAGCGCGGGCTTGTGCCGCGAGTAGTTGTGTTTGTTCAGGAAGCGCGCCTCTTCTTCCTGAAGCCGACCCGAGTCGGGAAGGCTGATTCGGGCCAGCGCCACGGTGGCACCGGTCGCATAGATCGGCCCCCGGTAACCATCCTTGATCAGCCGCGGCAAGTAGCCGATGTGGTCCATGTGCGCGTGGGTGAGGACCACCGCGTCAATGTCCGACGGCGCAACGGGAAAGGGCTGCCAGTTTCGCTGCCGGACTTCGGATGGCCCCTGGAACAGTCCGCAATCGACGAGAATCTTCTTCCCGTTTGCTTCGATCAAGTGCCGAGATCCGGTGACGGTTTCGGCGGCACCGTAGCAGGTGAGGGTCCGCGACATGGTTCAGTATGGCTGAACTTGTGGGGGCCAGACGACTGTGCTAACCTCGAACTCGTGAAGCCGATTGCGCCGCCGGTCTTGCTCTTGTTTGGAGTGCTTGCACTCGCCGCTGGCTTTGCGATCTCTCGCCAGGGGTTACCGCCCAGAATCGATCAGGGGTGGATCATCTCGCGACCCGTGGCGTTCAGCGGCCTCAGTGCCCCGCTCTACACAGCCCTTGGCCTGGCTGCGCTGTACCACGGTGTCGTGGGAGTTCAACCACCGAAAGAGTCTGCGCGCGCCCGCCAGGCGTTGACGTGGCTCGTGAGTTTGTCTTTACTCCAGGCAGTCCTGACGCTTGCCGCCTTGTTGCTAGGAGCGTTGATGCTCGGGATCGCGGGAGTGGGACCTGCTCTGATTGCCGTGATCGGGCTGGCTCCGCTCGTGCAGGTTCTGCTCACCGGTTTCGCGCTGTATCGACTTGCCACGGGTTGGCCCTGGGTGCGGCTGTTCCTGGCTTCTGGGATTGCCGCCTCCGTCGTCTTTGGGCTGAGCTTGCTCGCGATGACGGAGGGCACTCTCCGCGCACGACCAGTCGAAGAGGACACGTCGTTTCCAGTCCTTCAAGTGCTCGCTGCGACCCATCTCTTGCCTCTCGGGCTGGCGATCTGGCTCACTAGACACGGGACAACCGACGAGTACGGCGGCGAGGTTGGGTTGGTCGACGATCTGGAGTGAGACGATCTGGCGTGATCATAGCAATGCGCGCGACACGATGCATCGACGCCCTTCGTAGGAGTACTTAACCCGAACACGGCCGCCCCTCCTGCACGTGTCTTTGTAGGCGAGGGATGGGTTGTGCCCTCGCTAAGGCGCTCAGAGACAGCAATGTCTCCGCCATATGGCGGAGACAAAGTACCGTGTTGAGTTGCTCAACTGATTAGTGCTTGGCGGCCTGGAACCACATCGCGAACTGGTCCGCGACCCACTGCGCGCGGATCGACATGCTTAGCGCGAGGTTCATCAGCACGCCTTCGTGGAAGGCGACGTTGGGCACGAAGCACTCGTACTGAAGCTTGCCGTCGTCAAAACCCCATGAGCCCATCATCTGGCATCTCAACCATTCCTTGCGCTCCAAGTTGTTCAGCGCCATGGCGGTATGCGCACACTTCTCCGGGCTCATATTCATGGGAATCTGAAGGACCATGTTCAGTCCGTGGCCCAAGACCGGGTGCGGCGTGTCGGTAGTCACATCCAGCCGAACAGCTTCGCCACCAAGCGGCCACGGGAAGAATGCCCGTAAGTGGGTCTGGTGATCGGACTCGAAGGAGCTGGCCTGCCGCTCCATGGCCCAATCCGTTTCCTTCCATTCAGGAACTCCGATCCAGCGGCTCGGTTGCTGACCGTAAGGCTTGAAGCTCTTCTCGATCGCACCCAAGATTGGCGCGGGCTCTGATCGCAACCCGTGGTCAGGATGTCCCGAGGCGGCCGGAACGGCATGAAGACTCTTCGCCAGGTGGTGGCCGATCACGTGAGCCTCATCGACCTGCATCGCACAGGCGGTCAGGAAGATGCGCGGCAGCCACTCCATGTTGTCGCCGCTCAAGTACACGCTCGTGTGAAGGATGAACATGTCGCGGTCGCTGTCGTAGCACACCGCGCTGAGGCGGGCATCGCGCATCTCTTCGGCAAGCGCAAGATCGAAGTTCTGCGCCCGGCCGCGTCCGCGCAACAACTCCGTTTCCGCGTGGAGGCGGAAGAAGTTCTGGGCGTTCTGGAACATCCCCAAGTCGGCCCAGATCTTTTGCGCAAACTCTTCGGCCCACCACATGAATCCGCGGGGGAGATCGACGCTCCAGTAGTCTTCGACTTTGAGCTGCTCATGCACGAGCGCTACTTGCTCGAGACCGAGATCTTCTTTTGTTCGCCAGGACATTGCTTCCTCCTTGAGTTGTCCCCAGTATAGGGCATAGTTCGACCGGCGTCAAGTGGGTTTGATCACGGTGTAGACTTTTTCGCATGATTGTGGTGTGCGGAAGCGCGAATATGGACCTGGTGATCCGTACGCCCAACCTCCCAAAGCCGGGTGAGACCGTGCTCGGTGAGGCCCTCCACACCTTTCCCGGGGGAAAGGGTGCGAACCAAGCCGTCGCGGCGGCCAAGCTTGGTGGCCAGGTCGCGTTCTTCGGAAAGTACGGTGAGGACACGTTTGGCGACTCTCTAATCTCCTCGATGGAAGAAGCAGGCGTCGTGACCGCACACCTTTGGCGGATGCCCGGACCCAGCGGGGTGGCGATGATCCTGGTCGATGATGCGGGACAGAACCAAATCGTGGTGAGTCCTGGAGCGAACGGACAGCTTCATCCCGCCGACGTTCGGCGCTCCTACGGCGAGCTCGCAGAGCATCCCCGCGTCGCTCTGGCTCAGCTGGAGATACCGATCAAGGCGGTAGCTTCGTTCTTTGCAGAGGCCTTGGTCAGGGAAGTTCCGTGGCGCATTTTGAATCCGGCTCCCGCGCAGGAACTTCCCGATGCCATCTACCGCTCGATCAACGTCATCGTTCCGAATGAGCCAGAGACCGAGGCGTTAACCGGAATCCGACTCCATGAATCGGGCGGCTACGCTCCCGCTGTTCAGTGGTTCCACGAGCGCGGCATCGAGCATGTGATCTTGACGCTGGGCGAACGGGGAGCCCTGTACTCACGTGAAGGGAACATGGAGTTCTTCGATGCATTGAAGGTGGACGTTGTGGACTCGACGGCCGCTGGGGATGCCTTTTGCGGTGCATTAGCCGTCGGCTTGGATGAGGGCTACGACATGACCGAGTGCATCGCCTTTGCAGTGGGAGTGGCTTCGAAGTCGGTCACGAAACCTGGAGCCCAGGCTTCCATGCCGTATCGGCACGAAGTGTAAGCAAAACGAAAGCGGCCCGGCTCAATTAGATTGAACCGGGCCGCGATCTCTAGAGGAGGATCAGTTCTTAACGAGGTGCTTTTCCTTCTTCTTGGGGCCCTCGTCTTCCTTTCGCCGGAAGAACACCTTGTTGTCCTCATCGAGGTCGGCAACGATGGTGTCACCGGCTCCGAAGCGGCCAAGCAAGAACTCTTCCGAAAGCGGATCTTCGATGTACCGCTGGACAGCACGTCGTAACGGACGTGCGCCCAGGTTCGGGTCGTAACCTTGATCCACCAGCAAATCCTTGACGGCTTCGCTGAGCTCCAAGACCAGACCCAGCTGGCCAGCCTGTTCGTTCACTCGCTTGAGGAACAGATCGGCGATCTGCAGAATCTCGTCGCGGCGGAGATGCTGGAACACGATGACTTCGTCGACGCGATTGAGGAACTCCGGCCGGAAGAGCTTCTTCATCTCTTCCATCATGCGGTTCTTCATCGCCTCGTAGACGCGAGGATCGTTCGGGTCTTCGCTCTTCTCTCGGAAGCCGAGGCCCTTATCCATTTCGATCGGGCGGACGCCGACGTTTGACGTCATGATGATGATCGTGTTGCGGAAGTCCACCGTACGGCCCTGGCTGTCGGTCAGCTGACCGTCTTCCATGACCTGGAGCAGAATATTGAACACTTCCGGGTGGGCTTTCTCGATCTCATCGAGAAGCACGACGCAGTACGGGTTCCGGCGAACCTGCTCGGTAAGCTGGCCACCCTCATCATAACCGACGTATCCCGGAGGGGCACCGACGAGCCGCGACACGGAGAACTTCTCCATGTACTCGGACATGTCGATCCGCACCATGTTTGATTCTTTCTCGTACAGGTAGGCGGCGAGCGCCTTCGCGAGTTCGGTCTTGCCGACGCCG
The DNA here is from genome assembly GCA_020850325.1 of Methanoregulaceae archaeon. GTDB lineage: Bacteria > Armatimonadota > Fimbriimonadia > Fimbriimonadales > Fimbriimonadaceae > JANJUB01. The sequence goes on along the minus strand of JADZEW010000028.1, from coordinate 109,075 downwards.
GTGGGGCCAAGGAAAAGGAACGCACCCATGGGGCGCTTCGGATCCTTGAGTCCGCTGCGGGAACGTCGAATTGCGCGAGAGACGGCGGAAACCGCATCCTGCTGGCCAATGATCCGAGCGTGCAGATCGTCCTCCATGCGGAGCAACTTCTGCGTTTCCGCTTCCACCAGTTTCGTGACCGGGATACCCGTCCACGACTGCACGATCTGCGCGATTTCGTGGTCGCTGACCACGGGCTCGATCTGCTCGCGGCTGGCCCACGTCTCTTCTCGCTCGTGAACGCTGCCTTCGAGTTCCTCGAGATCGTGCTGGAGGGCGTCCAGCGCGCCACGATCTTCATCGGTCACCCGCTTTTCGAGGTGCTCGACTTCGGCTCGCATCTTCGTTAGCTTCACGCGGTCTCGGCGGACGTCCTCGGGAGGCAAGCTCTGGTAGAGGCGAACGCGGCTGGCGGCTTCGTCGATGAGGTCGATTGCCTTATCCGGCAACGACCGATCGGTGATGTACCGCTGGCTCAACGCGACCGCCGCAGAAATCGCTTCGTCGGTGATCTCCACGCGGTGGTGCGCTTCGTAACGCTCGCGGAGACCCTTCAAGATGTCGATTGCGTCATCTTCCGATGGCTCTCGGACCTTGACGCCTTGGAAACGGCGCTCAAGCGCGGCATCCCGCTCGATGTACTTGCGGAACTCGTCTTGAGTCGTTGCTCCGATACATTGGAGTTCACCTCGCGCCAACGCTGGCTTCATGATGTTGGAGGCGTCGATGGCACCCTCGGCGGCACCGGCACCCACGAGCGTATGCAGCTCGTCGATGAAGAGGATCACTTGGCCCTCGGCCTTGCGAACTTCCTCCATCACCTTCTTCATGCGCTCCTCGAATTCGCCGCGATACTTAGTCCCAGCGACGAGGCCGGCGAGATCCAGGGCGACCAGCCGTTTGTCTTTAAGCAGGTCGGGGATATCGCCGCTCACAATGCGGAGCGCGAGGCCCTCAGCGATGGCAGTCTTGCCAACGCCAGGTTCGCCGATGAGGCACGGGTTGTTCTTCGTGCGTCGGCAAAGAATTTGCATGACCCGCTCGATTTCAGATTGCCGTCCGACAACCGGATCGAGCTTGCCCTCGCGAGCAAGATCGGTGAGGTCGCGTCCGAACTCGTCGAGCGTTTGGGTCTTATTGCCGCTGCTGGTGCTGCTGGGGCTGCGGCCGGAAGACTTTGTTTGCGTCTCCGTGTCCTGCAGCGCCATCACTTCGCGGCGGGCTTTCTCGAGTTCCACGCCCAACTTGGCGAGAACCCGTCCGGCAAGTCCATCACCCTCACGGATGAGGCCAAGCAGCAAGTGCTCGGTGCCGATGTAATTGTTGTTGAGGTTGCGAGCCTCGTCGTAAGCTAAATCGATCACCCGCTTGGCCCGCGGGGTAAGCGTCATGTCTTGATTCGGCCGAGCATCTCCGCGGGGGAGTTGCTTCTCCACCTCGCTCCGGATTCGGTTCAAGCTCACTCCGAGCTTCTCAAGAACACGCGCCGCGACGCTATCCGACTCCCGCACCAGTCCTAGGAGCAGATGTTCGGTGGAGACATAGCCCTCACCAAACTTCTGCGCCTCCTCTTGGGCGTAGAAGACGACTTTTCTTGCTCGTTCCGTAAAGCGCTGCCACATGGATTTGTTCTATTCACCTTGGTTTCGGGTCGAAAGGCCGAATCCGCCTGTACGACGACCGAAATCCTCACTGGGTTCTACGCCGAGCCGAACCGTTCAATCTCTGACGCTCGGAGTGTCCCCACTGGGATGAGACGTTGGACCTGCTTAGAAGGCCGCGACCCAGCGAGAGGGTACCCCTGATCATCGCTTGCTTACAGTTATCGTATCGGGCGAGCGAGGTCATACGAACAGAGGGAATATGCGGTTTTATCGGCAATCACGGGTCGGGAAACCCGCCTTGCGCGATGCTCGCGCGGAACGGTACAATCTTGGGACGGCCATCCATGCCCGGTTGCGGTTGTGGATGAGTTGCTCGGCGCGACAGGCTCAACATGCGCCATTACTCACAGGAAGAACAGATACAACAATGGCAAGAGCAAAATTCGAACGAACAAAGCCGCACGTCAACATCGGGACGATCGGCCACGTTGACCACGGCAAGACCTCGCTGACGGCCGCCATCACCGGCGCCCTCGCGTTCAAGGGCTTCGCCAAGAAGGTCGCCTACGACGAGATCGACAACGCGCCGGAAGAGAAGGCTCGCGGTATCACGATCAACATCTCCCACCAGGAGTACGAGACGGATACGCGACACTACGCGCACGTCGACTGTCCTGGCCACGCCGACTTCATCAAGAACATGATCACCGGCGCGGCTCAGATGGACGGAGCGATCCTCGTGGTCTCGGCGACAGACGGCCCCATGCCCCAGACCCGTGAGCACATCCTGCTCGCTCGTCAGGTCGGTGTGCCTTACATCGTCGTGTTCATCAACAAGGTCGACCTCGTGGACGACGCAGAGTTGATCGAGCTCGTCGAGATGGAAGTCAGCGACCTGCTCGAGAAGTACGGTTTCAAGGGCTGCCCGATCATCAAGGGTTCCGCGGTTAAGGCGCTCGACGCCCTCGCTGCTGGTGCCGCCGTCGACGATCCGGCCTTCAAGCCGATCTTCGAGCTGATGGACGCCGTCGATGCCCACATCCCGCAGCCTGAGCGCGACAAGGATAAGCCGTTCTTGATGGCCGTCGAAGACGTGTTCACCATCACCGGCCGCGGTACCGTTGCCACGGGCCGTGTCGAGCGTGGTCAGCTGAAGTCGATGGAAGAGATCGAGATCATCGGCCTTCGCGAAGAGAGCCGCAAGACGATCTGCACCGCCATCGAAATGTTCCGCAAGACGCTGGACTATTGCGAAGCGGGCGACAACGTCGGCCTTCTGATGCGCGGCGTCGAGCGCAAGGACATCGAGCGAGGCATGGTTTGCGCCAAGCCGGGTTCGATCAAGCCGCACGTCAAGTTTGACGCTGAGGTTTACGTCCTGTCGAAGGATGAAGGGGGCCGCCACACCCCGTTCGTAACGGGTTACCGACCGCAGTTCTACTTCCGCACGACCGACGTGACCGGAACGCTGAACCTGCCGGCGGGCGTGGAAATGGTTATGCCTGGCGACAACATCACGATGACGATCGAGCTGATCCAGCCGATCGCTATGGAGCAGGGCTCCAAGTTCGCGATCCGTGAAGGCGGCCGCACCGTCGGCGCCGGAACGATCACCAAGGTCTACGCGTAAGCTTCGGCTTAACAAGCAAAAGAGGCCGGAAGGATTTCCTTCCGGCCTCTTTGTTGTTTGGCCTGTTGGTGTGTTGGTCTGTTGGATTGCGCAATGCTGCGGCTAGTGCGCATACTGACAGGATAATCTCCGGGCCTAACATAGGCCGCGAGACAGTGCGGGGGCAAAGATCAAGATGTTCAATGCGAACAAGTCGACCTCATTGACGAGCGCGCCGCCAGCGAGCCGATTTCGGGGTTTTGTCGTGGGTCTGATAACCGCTTTCCTGTTTTCGTTCCCTTTGGTGGGGTGCCGAGATGAGCCTCGACACCGTCTTGGAGCGAAGCCCACCGAGAGCGCGAAGGAGATCGAAGCAACTCGAAAGAAGTTGGGAGATATTCGAGAACGGCTCGAAGGAGGAAAGCCGCTAGGCGACACCGACCGGAGACGATTGGCAGCTGCGGTGCACGAGGATGACTTTGTGAACGCCGTGCTAGCCCTCCTTCTAACGTCAATCGCTCATGAAGCTGGTCAGTTCTCGCTCGAGGAGGCGAAAGATCTCCACATATATCGACTTGCCAGAGAGCAGGGTGTACGGGCACTCATTGTTGGCCGCGGCGCAGAGTCTTTGTTGATTGAAGGCCGGCACCGCGGATGCTGCAGCTTACGAGTCCCTTAAACAGCTAGTCAAAGCGGGGGCAAACTCGGCCGAGTATTCAGACAGCGAACGACAGTATCTCAAGCAGAAGGTTGAATCCGGTAGAAAGGGCGATGCGATCTTGGCGATCGAACTCCTTCTCGCCAAAAGGAGGGGGCAAGGAGACTCATTCGCGGTGCTTACGCTAGACAAGATCATCAGTGAGCAGACGGGTGGTATCAAGGAGTTTGCAATCCTCGCGAGAAGCGTGATTGCGGACAACTAGTGAGCCAACCCGAGCTAACCCAAGCGCAACCTTAGGCCTTGTACTGCTCCATATATCGAAGGCAGCAGGCGCGAACCAGGGCCCGGATGCGCTGAATATACGTTGCTCTCTGAGTGACGCCGACCGCGCCGCGGGCATCGAGCACATTGAACACATGTCCGCACTTGAGCGCGAGGTCGAACGCAGGATAGACCAGCGCCTGTGAACCTTCCAGCGGAACCTCGCCCGATGGCACCTCGGCGTTCGTGGTGAGGATACCGATCTCACCGTCCCAATACACCGGCGTCTCGATGACTCGCTTCGATTCCGCCTCGTAAAGGTCGAACAGCTGGAACAGCATCTGGGTTGAGGCGACCTCGAAGTTGTACACGTTGTGCTGCATCTCGAGCTGCCACTCAGCCTGGCGATACGACACGCGCTCGTTCCACATCAGATCGTCCCAGAAGGAGTTCTGGCCGTTCAGCATGAGCACCAACCGCTCGGGGCCGTAGGTCAGCTCCGCGCACACCGGGTTGCACTCGATGCCGCCCATCTGCTGGAAGAAGGTGAACTGCGAGATCTCGGTGCCGTCGAGCCACACTTCCCAGCCCACGCCGGCCGCGCCGAGCGAGGGATTCTCCCAATCGTCCTCGACGAGCCGAACATCATTCTTCTTGGTGTCGAAGCCGAGCGCGTTGAGCGACTCCATATACAGATCGACGACATTCTCGGGCGACGGCTTGAGAATGACCTGATACTGGTAGTAGCGCTGATTCCGCATGGGATTGCGGGTGTAGCGGCCGTCCGCCGGTCGCCTCGACGGCTGAACGTAGGCGACGTTCCACGGATCGGGGCCGAGGCACTTCAGCGCCGTGGCCGGGTGGGAGGTGCCCGCGCCGACTTCGGTGTCGTAGCCCTGGTAGATCAAGCATCCCTGCGCGGCCCAATAGTCATTGAGTCGCCGAATCAGCTCCTGCATGGTCAGCATCAAGTTCAAAGGATACCGGGCAGGGGTGGTGAAGTGGGAAGCGCGCGACCGGGAGGGTCCCGCTCCGTCGGAGCCTCTGAGATCTTTGGGGACTGATCATCGTCCAGCTGAGCGCAGGGCCTCGTCACTCCGTGCCTCGAAACCTGAGCCTACGTTTTTCGCAGAGGTTGGCTCCGACGGAGCGGAGCCCTCCCGGATCATGACTTGCTGCCGAGGTCGTCGGTGGGTTCGTCCCGACGCTCGGCACTGCTCAGGTCCGGGATGATCTAGAGCTTCAACTTTGTCGCCGGATCGTCGTCCAGAAAGTGATACCGCCAGGGTGCCTGCTTGCTGAAGTCAACCGTTACCTTCGCGCGGCTCCAACTCTCCGACGTGTTATCGATGGCAGGCGTCATCTGCAGACTCCCTTTGGTCTCGAAGAAGTTCAGCGTATGGGTCGAGGTGTAGCCACCGAACTCCCCCTCCTCACCGAGTGCCCCGATCTCCATGGTTCCATCGTGATAACGGTATCGGAACACTTTCCACATATCGATCGGGCGTTCACCGACGTACAGAAATCCGGTTTCGGTGATCACCATCCGGTAGCTCGGGGCGATCCAAGCACCGAGCATCGACTTGGGTGCTGGCTTTGGACCGCAACCTACCAACAATGCGATCCCAAGACACGCGATCATCAACTTCATCCACTTCATTGAACGGCTCTGTGGGTCACGGAGTTGGAGGTGGGACGAATCAGCTGACGACTTCAGGGCACTTCAAAGATGGGCATGCTCCGCAGGTCTTAACGCCTAAGGAATCGTCGCATTGCGGCGAGCGTGGTTTCGCTGACATGGTGCTCGATGCCCTCGGCATCGAGTTCGGCGTGGGTTGCCGGAACACCGATCGCCAGCAAGAACGAGACGATCGTCTCATGTCGCTCCAGACTCGCCTGGGCAAGTTCTCGACCCTTATCCGTAAGCAACACCCGGCGGCGCGGCTCGACTTCCACCAAGCCATCCCGCTGCAAGCGCTCAAGCGTTTTCGTCACCGTCGGCTGCGCGACGGCAAGCGCCTCGACGAGATCGACCGTTCGAACTCCATCGGAGGACTCGCCTTCCAGCCGATAAATCAGCTCGACGTAGTCCTCGGCCATCTCGCTTCGATGGTCCTCCCGGGTTCGGGCAAAAGTGTTGGGTCTCCCGCTCACCGTGCCATTTTACTCAACCCTATAGCAAAGGCTATATAGCCCGTGCTATGATGGAAACATGACGTTGGCAGAAGCCCCCGGCAGCGACTTCCGTGTGGTCAGCCTTACCGCGCAGGGAAGCGAGCGTTTACGCTTGCTCGATCTGGGCTTTGTCCCCGGCACGCCCATCCAGCGGCTTCGCACCGGACCCTTGGGTGACCCCGTCGCCTACCTGGTCCGGGGCACGGTCATTGCCCTGCGGATCGAACAAGCCCAAACGATCGAAGTGGAGGTGGCGGCATGAGCGATGCGTGCGAGTCTTGCGTCGTCAGTGGCAAAGCCGATTTCCAGCGGTTTGGCGTCGATGTTAGCGATGCCGACGCGGTCGTTGCTCTTGCCGGGAACCCCAATACCGGAAAGACCACGCTCTTCAACGCGCTGACGGGTCTGCGGATGCACGTCGGCAACTGGCCGGGGAAGACCGTCGCCCAGGCGATCGGCGGATTCAGGATCCGCGGGCGCAAGTACCGGCTGGTCGACCTTCCCGGAACGTACTCATTGCTATCGAACAGCCCTGACGAAGAGGTCGCCCGCGATTTCCTCCTCTTCGGCGAACCCGACACTACGGTCGTCGTCTGCGATGCGACCGCGCTCGAGCGCAATCTCGCGCTCGTGCTTCAGGTGCTCGAGATTACTCCGCGCGTCGTGGTGGCGATCAATCTCATGGATGAAGCGAGAAAGCGAGGCATCGAGATCGATCATCGCGAACTTGCCCGTGATCTTGGAGTGCCCGTCGTTCCCATTTCAGCCCGAATCGGACTCGGAATCCCCAGCCTCCTCGACTCGATCGAAGCCGTGTCGATGGGGAAGCAGGGACGAACAACGCCGCGCGAAATGGACTACGGCCCCGAGATCGAGGCCGCGATCAAGCCGATCATGGAGCAGCTTCGGCGCGAACATCCGAGTCTCAAGAACGCGAGGTGGGTCGCCCTGAGGTTGCTCGAGGGCGATCCTAGCGTTCTAAACGAACTTCGAGCGGGAACGCTTGGTTTGACGACGCACGCAGTGGGGCCGGAGGTATGAGCGATCTCCTGACGCTTGCCGAGCAGCAACGAGCCGGGTTGCAGCGACCCTTGCGAGACCAGGTAGCTGAAGCCATCTTCGGCGAAGCCACCACGATCTCCGACCGTGCCCTGCGCAACCGAGGTCGGACCCTCGCGTTGACCCAGCGGCTCGACGACATCTTCACCAGCCGCATCTGGGGCTTTCCCGCGATGGCGCTGCTGTTCGCTCTGGTGTTCTGGATCACCATCGTTGGCTCCAACGTACCGTCGGCGATGCTGGGCGAGCTCTTGGTGGGCAAGGGGCACCCTTGGCTGCGCGATCTCGCGACCTCGGCCGGCTTTCCGTGGTGGCTCAGTGGCCTGCTCATCGACGGCATGTACCTGGCGACCGCGTGGGTGATCAGCGTCATGCTGCCGCCGATGGCGATCTTCTTTCCATTGTTCACGTTGCTCGAGGACTTCGGCTACCTCCCACGGGTTGCGTTCAACTTGGATCGTGCGTTCAAGTGGTCAGGCGGACACGGAAAGCAGGCGCTGACGATGATGATGGGCTTTGGCTGCAACGCAGCCGGGGTCACCTCGACCCGGATCATTGACAGTCCCCGTGAGCGGCTGATTGCGATCATCACCAACAACTTTGCGATATGCAACGGACGCTGGCCGACGCTGATCTTGGTGAGTTCGCTGTTTGTCGCTACGATGGCGCCAACAGGAACACAGAGCATAGTCGCGGCGCTTACCGTCGGAGGTGTCGCCGTCCTAGGCATCATCACGACGATCCTCGTGTCCAAGCTCCTCAGCGGCACGCTGCTTAAGGGTGAGGCTTCAAATTTCACCCTCGAACTGCCGCCCTATCGGCCGCCGAGGATCATGCAGACCATCGCGACCTCGATGATCGATCGCACGCTCAAGGTGCTCTGGCGAGCGATCGTTATGGCGGCGCCCGCGGGTCTCGTGATCTGGACGATCAGCAACGCCTCAGTGGGAGGGCAAACGCTCGCCGCCTGGATGGTCAATGGTCTCGACCCCATCGGGCTGTTCGTGGGGCTCAATGGAGTCATCCTCGTCGCGTACATCGTGGCGATCCCGGCGAATGAGATCGTGATCCCCTCGATTTTGATGTTGACGCTGAACCTCGCGAAGTCAGGTCTCGCCCAACAGGGCGTGATGCTCGAACTCGACGATCAGCAGGTACGCGACGCTCTGGTAACGCACGGGGGTTGGACGATGCTGACGGCCGTGAATCTCCTGCTGTTCAGCTTGCTCCACAACCCGTGCAGCACCACGATCATGACCATCTACAAAGAGACGCGCAGCGTGAAATGGACGGCGGTGGCGACGTTCTTGCCCTTGCTCCTTGCGTTCACGGTGTGTACCGTTGTGGCCGTCATTTGGAGAAGTTTCGGTTAAGGTGTAGACATACGTATACAGGATGGTCTAAGATGTTTCCGCTATGACGGTTAACGACTTGATCATTCAATCGACTCGCTCTTCGCATGAAGGGCTCTTTCATCAAGCTCGAAAAGTGCCCGCCGATAAGCTCGGCTGGACGCCGCTCGACCATGGCCGATCTGTGCTCGACATCTGCGCTGAGTGTGCGCTGAGCCCGACGTGGGGCTCAGAAGTCGTCGAGGCTGGCGGTTTCCAGATGTCCGAGGAAATCATGGCCGAGTTCACGGCCGCTAAGGCAGCCTTAACAGCGCTCGACGAGTGCGAGCGCGTGGCCGCAGAGAATCTCGCGAAGTTCGAGGAGTACGTACGCGCACTCCCTGCCGAGCGGATGGGCGACACGATCGAAATGCCGTTCGGACGCTCGAAGACGTGGTCGGTGGCCGATGTGCTGCTCATCCACCACTGGAACACCGTGTATCACGGCGGCCAGATCTGCTACATCCAGACGCTCTATGGCGATAAGTCCATGGACTAGCATCGTATGCTAAAGGCATGGATGAGAAACTTCCTGCTCCCCCGGTGACGAAGACAGACGATGAGTGGCGCGCGCTGCTAGGTGACGAGTCGTTTCACGTGCTTCGGAGAGCAGGTACGGAGCGAGCATTCACGGGCGAGTTCTGGGACAACCACGAGGCAGGGGAGTACGTCTGCAAGGGGTGCGGCGAACTCCTCTTCACCTCGACCACCAAGTTCGATAGCGGCTGCGGATGGCCGAGTTTCTACGACTCGGTGGATAAGTCCAAGGTCGTCGAGCGGTTGGATACATCGCATGGTATGAGGAGAATCGAAGTGCTGTGTGGGAGTTGCCACGGCCATCTCGGTCACGTGTTTCCCGACGGGTCCAAGCCCACGGGGCTCCGCTACTGCATCAACTCCGCGAGCTTAGGATTTCGCCGAAAGTGACACTCTAGACTTGGGACTTCGGGCTAAACTGCGCGAAGGAGGCTTGTATGCTCAAAGAGTTTAGAGAGTTTATTCAGCGCGGCAACGTGATGGACCTTGCCGTCGGTGTGATCATCGGAGGTGCGTTCGGCAAGATCGTGACCTCGGTGGTCGATGACATGCTCATGCCGCTGATCAGCTTGCTCATGGGCAAGGTCGACTTCAGCAACAAGTTCATTCCGCTCGCTGGCCAAACGGCGACGAATCTGGCGGACGCCAAGAAGGAAGGCGCGGTGCTGGGATGGGGGCTGTTCGTCAACAACGTGATCGTCTTCGTGATCACCGCGTTTGCGGTGTTCATGATGGTCAAGGCGGTCAACAAGCTTCGGCGTGAAAAGCCAGCCGAACCGGAAGTTCCTCCCGCACCGGCCGAGGATGTGGTTCTACTGGGCGAGATTCGCGACCTGCTCAAGGCGCGAGGCTGAACCACCGCAAAGGGAGGGGGCGAACTCTGCGGTTCGCCCCCCCCTGGTTCTCAGTTGGTTACCTGCCGCTGCGGTACGTGGTCCACGCGCTTAGCATGCGCGAGTTCTGACCACCGGAGAACGTGTTCATGCACGCGTCGTCGGTGTAGTCCATGAAGTTCGTGATCGGATCGACGCCCGCCTTGTTGCGGCAAGTATCGCGCCCGGTCGGGCAACCGTAGGCTGCGGACTTCTCGTAGGGCGTATCACTCACGGAGTCGCCGTTACCGTTGCACCCGCCCTGGAACGTGTGATACAGGCCCATCCAGTGGCCGACTTCGTGGGTTCCCGTGTCGCCTAAGTTGTAAGGAGCCGCAGTGCCCCCCGGGAGTGACTGGTTGAGAACGACGATGCCGTCCTTGCTCGGTGCGCTGGCATAGCTCCATGGGAAGGTCGCCCAGCCAAGAAGCCCACCACCAGGACTCGACACGTAGATGTTCAGATCGTCGGCCGAACCTTGGCGCAGGGCCGCCTTCATCTGGGTCTCGGCGGTCGTATTCGGACCGGCGGTGTACCAGGTGGAATTCGTGGTGCGCGTGACCGCCACGAGATTGAACGAATAACCCGCCGGGCCGTACGCGTTGTTGAGGACTTGAATCTGGCTCGTGATCATCGAGTCAGGGATGTCGCCATTCGATGTTCCCGTCCCCTTCCGAATCACGTGAACGTACACGTTGATTGTGCCGTTCGGACCCATCGGGCGCACCGTGTGCCCGGCCAGATCCATCTCGACGCGCATCTTGGTCGCGTCGTCGACCTCTGGCGTAGAGCATCGGATCATCCCGTTTGAACCCGCGATCGGGGCGAGTGATCCGCCGCCCGTGAGCGAGTCGGCGGCCTGGCCGCCGCAGCCGATGACGACAACCGTCGAGAAAGCAAGTCCGGCAAGTCCGGCTCCTGTCCACTTGTGCATATCCTAAGACCTCCAGTGAGAGTTCGCATCGTTGCGAACGCGTCACATGATACGACACGTTTCTGGAAATGCAAAGGGCGCAGATCGGTATCCTTTTGGTGATGTCGATTTCTGTCATGCGCGCCTCCGGCTTCTCAGCGGACAGCAGCCAGCATCTCCAAATCAATACCCCGCTGGTCGCCGAGTGGCTGGTGCAGTTCTTGCGCGACGAGTGTATTCGCCGTCGGGGAGTGACGCGCGCGGTTCTCGGACTAAGTGGCGGCGTCGACTCGGCAGTAACCGCGTTTCTCTGTGCGCGCGCGTTTGGGCCGGAGAATGTCACTGCGTTGAGGATGCCTTACAAGGTCTCGTCCGAGGACAGCCTGTCGCACGCCCGGTTGGTCGTGGAGCAGCTGGGGATCCAAGAGAGGACGATCGAGATCACGGGAATGGTCGATGGCTATCTGGCCGAGGAGCCGGAAGCATCGCCCGCGCGTGTAGGGAACATTTGCGCCCGGGCTAGGATGACGATTCTTTTCGACCAGTCTGCCAAGCTGGGCGCCTTGCCCATAGGGACCGGCAACAAGACGGAGCGACTGTTCGGCTACTTCACGTGGCACGCCGACGATTCACCCCCGATCAATCCGCTCGGCGATCTCTTCAAGACCCAGGTTTGGGACTTGGCTCGCGAGCTTGGGGTACCCGATGAGATCATCGCGAAGCCGGCCTCGGCAGACCTCATCAAAGGTCAGACCGACGAAGGAGATTTCGGCATCTCCTATCCGAAGGCGGACCGGATCCTCGCCTACCTGGTGTCGGGGTGGGCGGCGGCCAAGCTCGTCGAGCTCGGGTTCGACCAAGGGGAAGTGGAGTTGGTGGCGCGCAAAGTCGATTCGACGCACTGGAAGCGCAAACTGCCTACGGTGGCCATGCTTTCGAACTCGGCGATCGGCGAGTACTACTTGCGCCCCGTCGACTACTGATTCAGCGTTTCGGAATAGTGCGAAACGTTCGCCCCGCGCCGATTTCATGGAGAGCGTAAACGATGTTGCGGATGGCTTCCGCATCGCGTTGCTGATCATGCTGGCCGATGATCGTCAGCGCGCTGTCCTTCAGCGCGGTCGTCGCGCTCATCCGGCGTCCATCCAACACAACCTCGATGCCTGGAACCATCCCGGCAAACGCGATCGATCGATACGCGAGCTGATCAAGGGTGTCCGGACTCGCAGTCGTAATCCAGGCTTTGGCGAGCGATTTCGCGGTCGACCGCACTTCAGATGGGACCGGCGCATAACTCTGTGAACGTCTCGCCTGGGCAGGCGCAACGAACCCGAGGCATACGAGCAACATGACGACGAGGACTCTCATGCTCATAGGACGAGCGACCACGCCACGGGCACCGGTACCGTCACGCTGAGTTTAGCCGCGCCTTCTCCGTAGATTCGTCAGAGGTAAGATTTCACCGTGGCAATCGCACTAGGTCGTGAGTCGTTCTTCTGGCACAAGGTTCACTCGCTGACGGGCATCGTTCCGGTCGGCTTCTACATGGTGCAGCACCTGACGCTCAACAGCTTTAGCTTGGGTGGAGCCGAGGCCTACGACCGGGTGGGGGATGCCTTCTACAGCTTGCCGTTCCACGTGCTGTTGGCGCTTGAAGTCCTCATGGTGTGGATTCCGCTCGCCTTCCACTTGGTGTACGGGATGTTCATCACGTCTCGAGCGCAGCCGAACAACATGGGCACGCCTTACAAATGGGCGCACAACAAGATGTACTTCATGCAGCGCGCCACCGGCGTGTTTCTGATGGTCTTCCTCATCTTCCACTTCGTCACGACAACGCTGCAAGTGAAGTTGAAGGGAACCCATGAGGTGGTCAACTACGAAGGGATGCAGGCTCAGTTCATGAGCTTTGGCTACCTGATTCTGATTTTCTACGTCTTCGGCGTGCTCGCGTCGAGCTACCACCTTGCGTTCGGGGTGTGGAACTTCTGCATCCGCTGGGGCATCACGGTGAGCAATGAGGCTCAGGCACGAATCCAGCGCTTCGCGGTCGTGCTTTTCGTTCTGCTGACGATGTTGGGATGGGCTGCGCTAGCTGGATTCATGAAAGAACAGCCGTCGAAAGTGATGACTGCTCAATCAGGGCAAGTCGTCGCAGCGGTTACACGTTAAGAGTCAGCTCTCTAACCCGGACGGTTTGTGGGTGAGGAGGAGTTGAAGCTGGTGGATTGCGCCAGCATTAACACATTGTAGCCGCCGGATGCCATTGTGCCGGCGGCTCGACGCCTCGATTTACGTTCAGCGCGGGCACGTATCATTTCGCGGCTACGAACGATTCTGTTCGGTGAAGCGCAGTGACGGTCGTGGTACGCATGTGCGAGACGCGCATGCCCCAACAAAAGCGCAACCGAACTGACCGAGCTAGTTGCCGCCGTCGCGATCCTGGCGAAGGTCGATTCGCGCGAGCAACATGGTCGCGCGCTCCACCGCGACGTCCTTCTCGCCCCAACGAATCAAGCCAGGAGCTTCGACGATCGGTTCCACGCCGTTACCCTCGAGTCGAGTCCCATTCGGAGTGACGAAGTCGGTGATCGGATATTGGATCATGAAACCGTGGGGAAGGGGATTCATCACGGAAACCAACACCGCACCTGCTGACTTTGCCCCGACGATGGGTGCGCTGAGATTCTCCTTCAACGCAGCCGCGGCGATCTCGGAGGCGCTACCGCTGCCTTGATTAACCAACACCGCAACGTTGCCCTTGTAGCGGTCGATTCTCGGGTTGCCGGCGCGGATGGGACGATCCGTGAACTTCGCAATCGCGGCCAGATCCGTTGCCGCGCCCCCGGTTTCCTTGACGTAGCGATTCACCATCGGTCGCTGAATGAACGTGCCGATTGGCGCGCGCTCGGGCAGCAGGATGCTCATCAAGTGAACGAGGTTGAGCACCTGGCCCCCAGGGTTGCTGCGCAGATCGAGGATAAGGTTGCGAGCCTTGCTCGCCTCTTTGAAAAGCTTCTCGACGTTCGCCTGGCTGTAGCCGACATCAAACGTCCAAATCTTGATCAGGGCGGTGTCCGGGTTGACCCAGGTCAGCGTCTCCGGGCGCACATTGGAATACTTGCGGCGGGTCACCTTGACGGCCTTGGTCTTGCCGTCGCGCTCGTATTTTACGCTGACGGTCGATCCTTCCTCGCCGCTGATTTGGCCCGGGTTATCGACCTTTTGGCCGTCGGCCTCGACGATGAGGTCACCTTCGCGGATGCCCGCCTCGTAGGCGGGCGACTCCGGGAAAACGTTGATGACCCGAATGCCCTTACCCGGCTCAGGCTGAATCTGGATACCGATTCCCGTCGCGGTTCGCGTTCGCCGGCTAGCCGCCATTTCCGGCGTGGTCATGACGATGTGGCTGATGCCGAACTTGCGGAGCGCTGCGTTGACCGCTTGGGAGAACGCGCGTGCATCCGCGGCTTTCTCCACGGTCTCCTTCTCGCCCTCCATGAACTCCTGCCACTTGCTAAAGTCAACTCCGGGAACGAATGCGACGTTGGTGACGATTCGATTGACCTCTTTCATGACCTCGGCTTTGAGCTCAGGGGTCAGCGTCGAAGCCGGAGTCGTGGGCGTTTGAGTTGCCCCAATGGTCGCCAAAACAAGAGCGAGGGCAAGTGCCCCGAGAATCCTAGCGCGCACCAACATAGCTAATCATTGTACGACAGGTTTGCCGCCAGTGATTCCCTGGCGCTACAATCAGGCATGCGCTACTACATTCTCCATGGGCTAGAAGCGACGCCAGGCATCTTCCGAAAACTGGTCCAACTGCTGCGCGCGGATCAGATCGATGTGCCGGCGGGCGAAGACCGGTTTACGCCTCGGGAGATCATCGCGCATCTAGCCGACTGGGAGTCCATTCTGCGGGATGAGCGCATGGCAAGAGCCGTCAAGGAGCCGGGATGCACGATCCAGCCGTACGACGAGGTCTTGCGGGCGAAGGAGCGCCGATACGCCTCGCTCGATGTTGAGCAGCAGCTGGCTCACTTTGAGTTGGAGCGCAGGCGAACGATTGAGTTTCTGAACGGGCTGACGCCCACGCAGCAGGCGGCAACGTTCGTGCATCCAGAAGCAGGTCAGTTCACGGTCGCCGAGTTCTCGTGTGCGCTGCTCGGCCACGATGTGTATCACATCGAGCAACTCACGAACGTTGTTCGTCGCGACTGACTTTCGCCGTTCAATTCAGGCGGTTCAGACGTCCTTAATAAACATCCATGGATCCCAACGTCCACCGCAATGTGCTGTCCCAGCAGATCTCCGAACTTGAGCATGCTTTGCTCGACATGGGTAGCCGCGCGGAAGCCATGGTTGGGCGGGCCGTGGACTCTCTTGTGAGAGGGGATGCCGATGCGGCAATGCAGGTCGTGCGGATCGACGACGAAGTCGATCTACTCGATCTGGAGATCGAAGAGCGGTGCGTTAGTTTGCTCGCCCTGCAGAATCCGATCGCAAGTGACCTTCGCCTCGTGGGCACCGCACTCAAAATGATCACGGACATCGAGCGCGTTGGTGACCTGGCGGTGGACATTGCCAAGGCCGGCATGAAGGTCGAGAAGGAACTGGGCGATTCCTCCTACATCGACTTCCCGAAGATCGCGGGCGTTGCGCGTACCATGTTGCGAGATGCTCTGCAGGCATTTGTCAAGCGGGACCTGGACTTGGTCGCGTCGGTGATTGCCCGTGATGACGAGGTCGATGAGCTATACCGTGTGCTTCGTGGTCAAATCCACGATCGGATGCGGCGGTCACCCGAAGATGTGGTTGCGGCGAGTTGGCTCTTGCTGGCGTTGCATCATATCGAACGCATCGCCGATCATGCGGTGAACATCGCGGAACGGGTGAGCTTCATGGTCACCGGCAAGTTCCAGCAACTTGCTCCGTCGCATGGGCCGGAATCGACTGCTTAGTCATGCGCACTTCGGAGGGGCTCCGTGTGTCGATAGACCCACGCTTCCCCTAGTACAACACACCGGGTTCTACGTCTTCTTCTGGCGGATCCCACTTCCCGGCCACAACGGTCCATCCGAACATCATGGCTAGGCTCAGGAATCCCGAGATTCCGGCCGTCCAGCCGAGTCCACCCGCAGGCCCCGCCAGGTCCCGAAGGTTCCAGACCGTTTCCCACATGCTGGCCAGCGGGGGCCCGAAGTCGAACCCGTCCACGGGGGGTGACGGTTCCAGCGTCCATTCAGCTCGGCCGCTTTCCAGGTTCATGGGGTCCGACTCGGACACGGACCACAATAGATGGACCCGCCCGAAGTCCGCCCGTTCCAGCGTCCCCTGAAAGGTCAGCATTCTATCCGCCATTTTCGATGACGCCGTTGAGGCCCCATAGATGGGCCGAAGTTGCTCGCACGCGAACCAGCTGTCCGGCGAGCGCCTCCGGGCCATCGAAGTGCATCATCTTGAACTGGCGTGTATAGCCTTGAAGGCGCTCCCGATTCTTCGGGGAGGGGCCTTCGACCAGCACCTCGAACACCTGCCCCACCGCTTCCAAGTTCTTTTCGACACTGATGCGGTTCTGCAACTCCATGAGTCGGTCCATTCGCGACTTTCGAACATGGAGCGGAAGCTGCTCCATATCGCCAGCGG
This sequence comes from Methanoregulaceae archaeon, assembly GCA_020850325.1. Taxonomy (GTDB): domain Bacteria; phylum Armatimonadota; class Fimbriimonadia; order Fimbriimonadales; family Fimbriimonadaceae; genus JANJUB01. Next base: position 92,311 of record JADZEW010000028.1, on the reverse strand, counting down.
GAGTGCCCGGCCGGGGGCTGTAGATGAACATGAAGGCCCCGTCGAAGCGAACCTCTTCGACGAGGCGGAGCGTGTCCTCGAACTGCTCCTCGGTTTCTCCAGGAAAGCCCACGATGATGTCGGTACTCAGCCCAATTCCGGGCACGGCGGCCCGGAGATTGCCGACGATCTCACGATAGCTGTCGGCGGTGTAAACGCGGTGCATCGCCTTCAGCACCACATCGTTGCCTGACTGGAGCGGCAAATGCACATGCTCCATGACCGCCGGGCAATCGCGGATGGTTTCAATGAGGTCCGCTCGGAAGTCGCGAGGGTAGGGGCTGGTGTATCGGAGTCGCAGGAGACCCTCGATCTCACTGAGCTTCCATAAGAGTTCACTGAAGGGCACCTGACCCTCGGCGAGGTTCTTTCCGTACGAGTTGACGGTCTGGCCCAGAAGCGTAATCTCGCAAGTGCCGCGGTCCACGAGACGTCGCACCTCGTCGATAATCTCGTCGGTGGGACGGCTTCGCTCTCGTCCGCGGGTCGTGGGCACGATACAAAAGGTGCAGAACTTATCGCAACCGTATTGGATGGGAACGAACGCCTTGAGTTTCGTCGAGCGATCGACTTGGCGCTGGGGAAGATCGGTGACGACCTTTCCACGGCGCTCGGGCAGTTCGACGCGCTTGGCGAACTTGCGAGTCTGGAGCGCCTCCTCTACCAGTCCAGAAACGTTGCTGATATCCCCCGTGCCGAGCACAAAATCGACGAACGGTGCGCGCCGCTTAATCTCATCGGCTCGTAGCTGGGCCATGCAGCCGCAGACGCCGACCACAATCTCTGGACGAACTTCCTTCAGCAAAGCAAGCTCCCCCAGCATGGAAAACGCCTTGTCCTCGGGCTTGCGCCGGACGCTGCAGGTGTTTAACAGGATGACGTGGGCATCCACGATGCTCTCGGCGGGCTCGAAGCCAATTTCGCGCAGATGCAGGCCCAACTGCTCGCTGTCTTCCTCGTTCATTTGGCAACCCCACGTCTGCACGTAGAACGTGCCACGCTGGGTTCGCGGCCTTCCGGCGGCCAACCGGATGGGTTGAAGAAGGGTATCAGGCATCGGCGGAACCTAGAGGATACCAGTGGCGTTGAGTGGGAACGGGCCCAGCCTACGTATAATTCAACGTCTCATGAACGACATCCTTCGCAATCGAATCCAGTTGGTGCTGACCTCAGCGGGCATCTTGATCGCCGGTTACCTCAGTGTCACCACCATGCTCGGGGTCGAAGCGGCCTGCGGCAAGGGCGGCGGCTGCGGGGAAGTCGCGGCCTCTTCTTACTCTAAGATTGCCGGCGTACCGGTGGCTTACTTGGGCTTGCTGTCCTACGTCGCCCTGTTCGTCATGGCGATGCTGAAGACGATGAACGGCGATCCCGATCGCAAGCTGCATAAGGTCGGCTTGATGGTGTCCAGTGCAGGAGCGGCGTTTAGCATCTTCTTGATGTACGCATCCTTCGCGATTGTCAAGGCGACGTGCCCTTGGTGCGTGAGCTCGGCAATCACGATGACGCTGTTGTTCATCAGCCACTTGTTGCCGCGCAAGGGCGAGTCGGTCGCCCACTTCAGTCCGCTCTGGACAGGGGCACCGATCGTAGCTTCGCTCATCGGACTCACGGTTCTCGTGCTCAACATAGAGAACCCCCTGAAGCCGGTGCCTGGCTACACCATCGAAATGTTGACCCCGAAGAATCCGAACATGTTTGGGGATCCTCAAGCCAAGGTGTCGGTCGTCGAGTTCTACGATCTCACCTGTCCGCACTGCAAGGCCTCTTATGAGGAGTTCAAGCGACTCCTTCAGGAGGGATCCAAGCTGAAGATCATCATGCGCCACTTCCCGCTGCGATCTCCTGGGCACGAGATGGGCTTGCCGGGGGCGATCTTCTCCGAAATGGCGGCCGAGAAGGGACAATACTTCCAGTTTGTGGATGCGATCTTCGCCAAGGAAGGGAAGTTCGGCGTTCCGGACATGCTCGATTTGCTCGTCGGTATGGGTTTTGACCGCGAAGAGGTGAAGAAGCGCGCGGTCGATCAGAATGATCCCGCCTTCCTCCGCGTGAAGGAAGATATCGCGATGGCCGACAAGCTCGGCCTGCTGATCACTCCGACGTTCTACGTAGGCTTGCCTGGAAAGCAGGTGTATCCCGCCAAGCAGAGCTCGATGAAGGACGTGCTGGCCAAGCCGGAAATCCGCGCGGAGTGGGAAGTCAAGAAGTGAGCCGCGGCAAGCCCACCGTCTTGGTGGCGATGTCGGGCGGGGTCGACAGCAGCGTCGCCGCGGCAATGCTCGTCGAGCGGGGATACCCGGTGATCGGCATCACGATGCAGATCTGGCAGGAAAGCCAGACTGATCCTCGCCACGCAGGCTGCTGTTCGCTGGGTGCGGTCGAGGATGCCCGCCGGGTCGCCCGTATTCTCGCCATTCCGCACTACGTCATGAACTTCCGGGACGAGTTTCGGGCCTCGGTCATCCAGAACTTCATCGATGAGTACGCCGTGGGCCGCACGCCGAATCCGTGCGTGCAGTGCAACAAAACGGTCAAGTTCGAGATCCTCATGGAGAAGATGCGCGAACTTGGGTGCGATCGCCTGGTCACCGGGCACTATGCGCGAATCCGACGTGGCGCCAATGGACGGTATCGACTGATGCGGGCTCGAGGCGAAGGAAAGGATCAGAGCTACGTGCTCTACATGCTCGACCAACAGCAGCTTGCCGCCTCGTGGTTTCCGTTGGGCGAAATTGCCGACAAGTCGGTGACCCGCGAGATGGCCCGCAAGTACGGCTTGCCCGTCGCCGAGAAGCCGGACTCGCAAGAGATCTGCTTCGTGAGCGAGGCCGGTGGCTATAGCGATTTCTTGCGCAAGCACCGTCCGGATTTGTTCCGCACCGGCGACGTGGTGGACGCGGAAGGGAAGGTGATCGGCGAGCACGACGGAACCGCCCAGTTCACGATCGGCCAGCGGCGGGGCGTCGGCGTAGCCCAAGGGCGACCGCTCTACGTTATCGGGATTCAACCCGAGCAAAATCGCGTAATCGTCGGCGAGGGTGACGCCTTGCGACAAAGGGAAGTGCTGCTCCAGGATGTTGTGTGGGGAGTGGGCGAAGGTGCTTCCAGGCTAAGAGTAGAAGCGAAGATCCGCTACAACATGGCGCCGCAGAAGGCGACACTCTTCGGAGGCGTTTGCCCACGCCTGGTATTCGACGAGCCGGTGCGCGCGGTGACGCCGGGCCAGATGGCGGTGGCCTACCGCGGGAAGTCGGTAGCCGCAGGGGGAACCATCGCCTAGGCGTCGCCGCAACCTTTTTGCGGCCCATACGCGTCTACTCGATCATGAGACCTTTGATGCTCACCCTGGTGGCGCTGGGCGCGGTTGCCCACGCTAATGTTCAAGACGCCTACCCGCCGATCGTAACCGAGAAGAACCTGTACGCGGCGACGGACTTTCGCGGCAAGCCAGCACCCGAGTTCGTGGTCGGGCAGTGGCTCTCGGATAAGCCCGAGATGAAGGGCAAGATTCTGTTCATCGACTTCTGGGCGACCTGGTGCGGCCCATGCAAGGCCCTCATTCCCAAGGTCAACGACTGGCACGCGAAGTACGGCAAAGAGGTCGTGTTCATCGGACTCAGCGACGAGCCTGCCGAGACCGTCACCAAGTTCCAGGCAACGACCAAGATGAACTATCCTCAAGCCATCGACCCGGAGCGACGCCTGCACAAGGCGCTCGGGGTGAAGGGCATTCCCCACGTGATGATCGTTACGCCGGATGGCGTCGTGCGATGGCAAGGTTTCCCGGGCAGCGCGGAAGACCCGCTGACGGAAGAGAAGCTGAAGCAGATCATCGCGGCGAGTAAGGTCGCGCGCTAGTCGTTCTCAGCCTCGCGGGCATACTCTTGGGCTTCCGAGCTCTGGATGTACGCCCGTGCCTCTTCTACTGAAGCCGCCGGCTCCCAGAGAAAGCCCTTCTCATTGACGATCCAGAGGAGCGCCCCTTCGAGTCCTGGTTCGGGAATGCGGACGATCCGCCAGGGATGCGTCTCTTCGAGAATCTCGACCCCGGCGATCTGAGCAATATTGCGGATGACTGCGTCAGCCGCGCTCGGATAGTTGACCATTTCAAAAGAAAACGGACACCCACGAGGGGTGTCCGGAAACTTGGGTGCGGGGACAGGATTTGAACCTGTGACCTCCGGGTTATGAGCCCGACGAGCTACCAGACTGCTCCACCCCGCGGAACAGTGTAGATGATACCTGAGAATGGCGGCTTAGTTCCAGGAGGGAATATCGACTGCGGCGGGCGGAGCGGCGATGGCCGGCTCCTTGGCATCCGTGCTGCGGGTGGTGGCCTTGCGAGTCGTGCGCGCTACGCGCGTCACCGGCTTCTTCTCCGGTGTCGCCTCAGGAATGGCCCCGTATGCGTTCGTCTTCACATACACGGGTCGTTCGAGCCGACCCAACATTTGCGACACGGTGACGAACCGGTAGCCCTTCTCCTGCAATCTCTCGAGAATCGTCGGTAGGGCGGCAAGCGTGTCGGGGTGGCCGTGGAGCAAAACAACGCTACCTGGCTTCACTGCTTCGAGAACCTTCCGCGCGATCTCACTTGCAGGCTGGGACCTGAAGTCCTGGGCGGCGACATTCCAGTGGACCGTCACGTAGCCGAGACTCTGAGCGGCGCGAAGCACGGTGTCATCGTAACGCATTCCCGGTGGACGGAACAGATTCGTCCGGGCACCGGTGGCATCAAAAATCGCCCGGTCGCAACGAGCGAGTTCGACCCGGATCGCCTCCTCGTCCATCCCGTGTAAACGCGGATGGCTGAAGCTGTGGTTGGCGACCTCGTGGCCCTCATTCATCATGCGGCGGACGAGTTTTGGGTGTTGCTCGACCATCGAGCCGACCACGAAGAACGTGGATCTGACGCGGTGCCTTCCAAGGATATTGAGCATCTCCCGGGCGATCTCCGGCCGGGGGCCATCATCGAAGGTGAGCGCAATCTCCTTCAGGTTGACGTTGCCGTGGATCAGGATATCGTCCCGGAGCGCGTACGTCTTAACGCCCTTTGAATCCAGTCGGGCGTAAGCGCGCTGAACGCCGAGCAGACCGGCTGCTCCGACGCCCACCAGGAACGCATATCCCATCCAACGAATCCCCCGTCCCATTGCCCTTTGGACGGGTGGCTTAAGCACTACGTTTCGGGTTACTTCACCAAGACTTCATAGAACCGACCGCCGCCGTCTGACTTGGTTCCAACGAACAGCCGATTCCGGTAACTCTCGACGGTGACGGCCTCTTCAACAGCCGGCATTTCCAGAACCTTAGTGAATCCCGACGAGCCCGTCAGCACTCCCTTGAGAGACGCCTTCATCAGCGTCGAGGACTTGCCATCGAACGCGGAGCAAACCGCAAAGAGATCGTCCGTTCCCAGAGGAGCGACCATGAACGTGGATCGGCTCTCCAGACCAAGCAACTTTTGAATGTGCTTCCCCTGCCTAACGTAGCTATTCGGTCGCCCCAAAACAAATGCGGCGTCGCCGATCTCGCGATGGCGAAGCCCAAAGATGGGCGTTGCGACGCGCTCGGGCAACAACGTCGCGGGGCTCCAAGTGTTGCCGTCATAACGATAAAAGTCGCGCTCGGGGGTCGGGATAATCTTCTGGGCGTCCCTGGCCATGAAGCTTGCGTACAGTCCATCCGCCGTGGGGATGAGGGCGTAGCAACGGCCGAACTGTCCCTTGACCCCCTTATCCGGCGGATAAGCGATGAGGCTCTCCGTCCAGGTCTGACCGCCGTCCGAGCTCTCGCACACCGCTCCGTATCCTTGACCGTCTCGAACGCTGCCCGTCGAGACATATAGTTTGCCGCGCCACTCCGTGATATCCCAGATGTGAACGCCCACCGGAATGGTGCGCACCTTTTTGAAGGTTTCCCCCTTGTCGTCGGACACGTAGAAGTTGCCGAGTTCCCATCCCTCCATAGCATCGGCACCCGGAATGTACAGCCGACCGCCGAACGACCGCAGCACGCTAGCCCCTTGCTCTTGCACCTGAAACACGCGCTTCGCCGTGCCCGACTCGATATCGAACTGGTACACATCGCCGCCGTCGGAGCCTGCCGGCGGAGGCGAATCGAAGAAGAACAGCCGATCCGCGACCGCGTGGATGCCCGTGATCAGGCCGAACTTCGGGTTGCCTCGGAAGAGCTCGACGAGGCGCGGAGTATCGCCAGTCGCCAAGCAGGAGGCCGCAACGAACAGCGAACACGCGAGCGTGTAGCGACGAATGCTTGACATGCGCGCATCTTACCTATCGGGAGCTTGAGACGAGCTTCGCCCGGAAGGACCTAATCGCCCAACGAGCGCCGATGGCAAACGCAATACCAACATGCAACCCAGAATCATCATCTGACCCCAATGACGACCGTCGCAAGACCCACCGCACGGACAACGAGACCGCCTCTCACGCCAGTTGAGACGGACCGGGCATGCGCCTCGGTTGGCTGACTAGTCCTTCCCGATCTCTTCTTTCACTTTGTCGAGCAGTTTCTTGGCTTCCTCGATTTTTTCGACCTTTTCAGCCCCTTCTTCCAACTCGCCCAACTTCTCGACGACCTTCTCAGCTTTCTCCAAGAGTTCGACGGCTTTCGGAATCTTTTTGGAAGCGACCTTAAGCACCTTCAGCGCATGCCCGATTCCGGGAAGCGGTAGGTCCTTATAGCCCAGCATCTCTGCGGCAAAGTCGATGAGTTCCCCAGCCATCTCGAAGAACGTAAAGTCAGCTTGAGCCTTGTCGAAGAGGTCACGCGCGCCGTTGAGATCGGGGAGCGTGTCGCGTGCGTTCTTCAGCGTCTCAAGCTTCTTCTTGAAGTGGTTAATGGTCCAGTCGTTGGCTCCGTCCGCGACCTTCTTGTCCTTCTTCGCTTGGGTCGATGCGATGGTCGCGTCGATCAAGGCGGCGAGTTGCTCCGCATCGAGAGCCATCTTGAGGTCGTGAATCTTGACCCCGAACAGGATTCCGCTAATCAAATAGGGACCGTCAGCAAGTGCGACGACATCGAATGACCGCGACCAGACCCCCTGCTTCACGTCGGTGAACTGGATGGAGAATGCACGGTCATTTCCTGCAGGTCCGGACATGCTGACCACGGTCGGCGACAGGTTGTGCAGCTCGAGACTCAAGGGATACTCCGACTCTGGCACGGATGCGAGTCCGGTCACATCTACCCTGAGCGTGGTTCGCTGACCCTTGAGCATTGTGCGCTGGCCTGTTGTCAACCTCAAGTTGGTACACACGGAAGTCAAGTTGAACTTGCGACCGGCTTCGTTTCCTTCGATCTTCACCGGCCCTTGCGCTCTCACGCCGGAAAGACATATCGAGGAACGCGGCGACTCGGCCACCACGATAGCCGCAACTCCACCGACCGAGACCCGTGTGTTCGAGGAGTCGCCATCGAAGGCACCGGAAATCTGGACGGGTCGCCCTTGCTGCATCACGGGTGCCGACCAAAAGTCAGCTGAAGATGGCGAAGCACGATCGACAGGCAGCTGGACGGTTGTTGTGCCCACGCCGATGCGAACTAAGCCGGCGCCATTCAACTTGGCCCTAAACGAACCAGACACGACTCTTGCGTCGAGCTCGACCGTCACGTCTTTGAGCCCATTCGTCCCATTGGCAGGCTCTGGAAGCACCGTCCCGGAGATGGTGTCCCCGGCCCTAAGGTCGTCGGGTAGGTACACGGTGATCCGACCGCTCGCGTGCGTAAACTCGATGCGGGCGAGCCCGCCCTCGCTCGATATCTCGGCCTGCCATGCCATTGCGGCGATGGCGAAAAGTGAAAGGAACATCTGCGTCCTCCTATGCTCGGAAGACCGCACCACGCGACTTGATGTTCCGAGGAAACTCCCAGCAGATTCGCCAGCGGGCACTACCGAGGCTTCTCTGACGGGCTGAAGAGGTTGTTTGTGAAGGCGGTCGCCGCAAGAATAGCGACAAAGAACGTGAGCGAGACGCCCATGTTGTCGGGCACGACGAGGAAGAGCACTTCGAGATTGGATTGGCTCGACCAGAACAGCGGGTAGAACACCGCCGACATCGTAGCGAGGAGCAGCCCGGTCAAGAAGACGATCTGTCCGCCGATCTTCTTGGCCTCATCGACCGAGGTCCAGTCCGAAATGCCATCCGTGCCCTTGATCTGCGATTGGGAGAATCCAAAGTGGAAGAGACCGACGAAAACCCCAAGCACGCCCCAGATCGCGTAGGCCAGCGGAGGTGAGAAGTACTTGTGTGGCACCACATCCAGCACGAAGCAAGCGGCCACGCCGACGACGATCGAGCCTGCTAGCCAAATGAGCAGGGACAGCGTAACGGATCTTAGAATCTTGAGCATGTCGATGTTTCAGACACTCACGCCTGGCCGTCAGAAGTCAAGAACCTTCGCAGCCCCTTGCTGAGTAAGAGCACGGTCAGGGCGAGGGCTATCACACCGATCATCCCGAGCTTCAGCAACGAGAGTATCCAGCGGTTCATCCGATTGCCGGGTTCTACCGTGAACTTGACCCCCGACCGAGTCCATCGCCAGTTTGCCTCAACGACCCCGCTGTTCAGAGTCGCCAACTCGGGGGGTAACGACCTCTTGTCATAGCGCAGGACTTGATTCTCGACTTCAAAGATCAACTCCTCAGGACTCTTACGCCCTCCCCAAACAGGGTATCGCTCTCCGGGATCCAAACGACCACTCCACCCCATCCCTACCTTCGATGTCACCTTGAGATCGATGGGACGGTCTGTTTCGTTGTGCGCATAGAGAACGCTTGATGATCCGCAACAAGCGATCACGCAAACAACAAGGCCAAGAGCGATCGCACGGACGACAACTCCTGGCCTCATGGCTCTTAAGACGCGAGAACTACATCTTGTGGATGGCGTGGCCCATCGCATCTTCGTACGCTTCGAGCATCGCTTCCGCGAGCGTCGGGTGGGCGTGGATGGTCTCGGCCATGAACTCCACCGTGCTTTCGAGCCGGATAGCAGCGACGCCCGCCGCGATCATGTCGGTCACATGCGGGCCGATCATGTGCACGCCGAGCAGTTCACCGTACTTCTTCTCGCCGACGATCTTGACGAAACCGTCTTGCTCGCCGATGGCCATCGCCTTGCCGAAGATACGGAAGTTCGCCTTGCCCACGACGACGTCGTAGCCCTTTTCCTTAGCCTCGGCCTCGGTGAGACCTACGCTGGCAACCTCGGGGTTCGTGTACACGCAGTTCGGGACCGCCTTGTACTCGACCTGTCGGTTGTCGCCCTTGACGATGTTGTGGGCAACGATGGTGCCTTCATGAGACGCTACATGGGCCAGCTGGTAGCGCCTACCGGTCACGTCGCCGATCGCGTAGATGTTCGCCACGTGCGTCTGGAGCGAGTCGTCGACGACTTCGACGCCGCGCTTGTGCAGCTTGACGCCGATGCCGTCCAGGTTCATGCCCTCGGTGTTTGCCTTGCGGCCAACGCCCAGCAAGATCACTTCGACCTCGACCGACTCGCCGCCCTTGAGATGGCACTTCCAGCCGCCCTTAACCTTCTCGACCTTGTCGACGCCCGAGCCGGTCTTGACCTTGATGCCTTGGCGATTGAGGAGCTTGCCGAGTTCGACGCCGAGGTCGCGGTCGCTCAGCGGAATCAGAGTGTCCATCAACTCGACGAGGTGCACTTCCGTGCCGAGTCCATTGAAGACGTACGCGAACTCGGTTCCGACCGCGCCGCCGCCAACGATGAGCATGCTCTTGGGTGCCTTGGTCGCCGAGACCGCGTCGTCGCTGGTCCACACGCCGTCGGCCGAGCCGCCCTGCAATCCGGGGATCGGCAGATGAATGACGCTGGAGCCCATCGCGAGGATGAAGTGCTTCGCGCGGATCGTGCGGGTCGGCTTGGCTCCATCGGCGGTGCCGAACGTGCTGTGCCCCTTGCCGTCGACCGGGAAGATGTCGAGGGTGTTGGCATCTTTGAATCGGGCAAAGCCTTCGACGTGCTCGATCTTGTTCTTCTTGAAGAGCATGCCGATACCGCCGCGCTGGCTGGCAACGATCTTGTCGCGGCGCTTGGCGTAGGTCTCGAAATCGAACTCAATCTCGCCCTTGATCACGACGCCGAAGTCCTTCGCGTGCTTGACGTGGTTCAGGCGCTCGACGCCAGCGATCATCGCCTTGCTGGGGATACAGCCCCAGTTCAGACATGTTCCGCCGAGATACTCCTTCTCGACGACGATGACCTTCGCACCCAACTGAGCGGCTCGGATCGCAGCCACATAGCCGCCAGGTCCGGCTCCGATTACAACGACGTCGGCATCAAAGTTCGCATTCGACATAGGTTCCCTGAGTTTACCGGGCGAGCTTGGGTTAGAATGCGGCATGGACGAGCCGACGATTCGTTACTCCGAAGGTGAAATCACCGTGCTTTGGAAGCCCGATCGCTGCATCCACTCAGGGATCTGTGTGCGTGGGTTACCGAAGGTGTTCGACGTCAAGCGGCGACCGTGGGTGGACATGACGGGTGCCGAGGAGGCAGAAATCATCGCCCAAGTCGAGCGGTGTCCGAGCGGGGCGCTCAGCTGGGAACGGAGCGAGGCCTAGTTCTCCCCAGGACTGGTCGATGAGGATGCGCGTAGAATACGATCATGAATCAGGTCGTGTTTGAAGTACGCGAATCGCCAGAGGGAGGCTTTGAAGCCTCTGCGATCGACCATCGAATCCATACTGAGGCGGATACCTGGGAGTCCCTCAAGGAGATGGTGCGTGACGCCGTGCGTTGCCACTTTGACGAGGGACAGCGCCCGAGCCTGATTCGACTGATTTGGACGAGGGAAGAGCTCCTCTCAGCATGAGGTTGCCGCGTGACGTTTCCGGTAAGCAACTCATCAAAGCCCTGAGCAAGTTGGGTTTCACGGCTGAGCGACAGAGCGGGAGTCATGTACGACTTCGGCACCAAGGCACCGGTGATTCCGTGACCGTTCCGATGCATGATCCGATTCGCGTTGGGACTTGATCGCGCATCGTTGCAGACGTCACCGCGATGGCCGGTGTCGAGCGAGATACGTTGATCGCGTCCATCATCGACAGCGCCTAAGTCGAGCTCAACACCGCTTCCTGCTTGAACAGTCGAATCGCCCACGCCAGCGCGATCACCCCCAGAACTCCGTTAACCACGACGCCCACCGCGATCGGCACCAGCTCTGGCTTGCCCAGCAGCACGTTGCGGATCGCATTGGCCGTGTTCAAGACGGGCACTGTATTGACCCACATCGCGTTGGCGAAGTCGGTGAGACCGATGAACTGGCTGAACATCGCCGGCATCAGCACGATCAAGCTTGCCAGCGTCAGCTGCGTCTGCGCTTCGCGGAGGTTCTTGGAACGCGTCGAGATCGCCAGCATCAGAGAGGCGAAGAGCACCACCGCAGGCAGGAGAACCAGAACGACCAGGACCAGCGACATGGCCGATACGCCGAGCCCCTCGGGGAAGAGCTTCTCAAAGATCTTGAGCTTGATCACCCCCGCTAGCAGCAACCCAACAACCGCGCTGAGGCTCGATGCAAGACACAGGGTCCCAAGCGCGAGAAACTTGCCGACGGCGATGTCGGTCCGCGACACCGGGGTGATCAGCAGCGTCTCGAGCGTCTTCTTCTCCTTCTCGCCGGCGACCAAGTCGCCCACCGATCCCATGCCTCCGTAGAACGCATAGATCACGATGATGTAGGGAAGGAGCTTGATCACGAAGTCGCTGGCGCTCTGCTCGCTGCCCACCTTGATCGGCTTTTCCTCGAACTTGATGGGCTCCGCGGCTTCCTTGGGCAGTCCCTCAGTTTCAAGGGTTTGCAGAAGCAGTTCGTTCGAGAGCTTGCTGAAGATCGCGCGGGTCTGAGCGATCTGAATCTGCGCCTTCTCGTCCTTATCGTCGAAGTACGCGCGCACCACGACTTGCTTGCCGGGCGCGGCGCCTTCCGTCGGCATCTCTAGGACTAAGCGTGCTTTCCCGGCGCGGATCTTGGCTTCGGCTTCCGCGACCGAGGGGATCACATCAACCGTCACCTTGGCCGCCTTCAACTGCTCAACCAGCGGGCCCGAGCCGATGATCGAGAGCTTCATGTTCTCCGGTCGGGCAAGGGTATCGATGATGAACCCGAAGAGCAGCAAGATGGAGAAGACGAGGAACACCGGCGTAACGAGCGCGCCGCTACGAACTCGCTTGTCGCGGAACATCTCGCGCAGCTCCTTCATGAAGATGATCTGAGCGGGTCTCATGTTAGGCCACCTCCGCAAGGCGAAGGAATGCGCGTTCAAGAGTCGGCTCGTCCGCCAAGGTCTTGATCTCGTCGACGCTGCCGACGCCGCGAATCGTGCCGCCATGGAGGACATACACCTTGGAGCACAGCCGCTCGACCTCGCTCATGATGTGGGTGCAATAGATCACGGTTTTGCCCTGCTCACGGGTGCCTTCGATGAAACGCATGACTTCCTGCCCCATGATCACGTCGAGTCCAGAGGTCGGCTCATCGAAGAACAGCACGGGCGGGTCGTGAAGAATGCATCGGGCAATCGAGACCCGTTGCTTCTGTCCCGTGGAAAGCTTGTCGCACAGTCGGTCAGCGAACTCGTTGATCCTCATCAGATCGATCACTTCATCGACTCGGCGTTTGCGTTCGGCATTCGCGAGTCCATAGAGCCCGGCGAAGTACTCCAAGACCTCCTTGGCGGTCAGGCGGCCGTAAAGGGCAGTCGAACTCGACATGAAGCCGATCGACCGGCGCACGTCCTCGGGGTTCTTCACGACGTCGTAGCCGTGAATGCTCGCGCTGCCGCTGGTCGGCTGGATGACGGTCGAGAGCATCCTCAGCAGCGTGGTCTTTCCGGCTCCGTTGGCGCCCAGCAACCCGACGATCTCGCCGGGCTGTGCGACGAGGCTCACGCCGTCCACGGCCTTGACGATCGTCCCCTTCGAATCAGGGTAGTGCTTGACAAGTTCGTGAGTCTGGACCATTCTCCCGGGAGTATACGGGCGGAGGGCTCGCTGGTGGGTCCTTGGGTCCCCGAGCAGCGAAACCCGCCGCGCGATTCTGCCGTCTTAGGAGTTCTTGTGGACGATATCCCTGGACTTCGCATCTTCGTACTGCACCTCGGTAGAGCTGATTGGCCCGTGCGAGGCGCGGTGCTGGAGTCTCTTTCCGACGAAGACTTGCTTCTGCTCGTGAGGTCGGTCGTGCGGTGCTGGCGGGTCCTCGCCTTCGACCGCGGAGAGGCAGCGATTGTGCCCATTCCGCTCGCGAACGCGATGAAGATCTTGGCTCGTCGCGGTGCCCGTCGCAAGGCGATCGCCGCCGCAAAGCTCCTCATTGCGTTGTTCGAGCACATCGATTCGATCAGTCGCCGAACCGCACTAAGTCGGATCGAAGAGTGTTGCGACGTTCTTGGACCGGCGTGTCGTCCGATTGTCCGGTCGCTCACGCTTAACCCCTATCGTACCGCGCGGGAGTTCGGCTTTCGGCTTGCTAGTCGGCATCGTCTTTCGGGATTCGAGGTGACGCTCCGAAGTGAATGGAGTAAGCCCGCTCGATGGGTGGCGGCATACTCGGTGGAGTTGCTTGGGCCCATGGAGCTGCAGGGGCTGGCATGGGAGATCTGGCAACTCAGCAACGCGCGCATTCGCGTCCGGCTGTTGCGCCGCGGGGTTCGGGTTCCGCTAGAGTGGGTCGATGCCTTCCACGTTGACGCTCCGGCTCACTGGCTGGTATTGCGTTGCGAGTTGGGTACTCCGCCCGGCCAGAACGAGGCCCTGGCAGTTTTGGCGAATGCGACTTCGCAGCCGCAACTCATTGAGATGTGCGGGGCACTCGCGAGAGTCGGGTGGATCGAGTTCCTCTTTAAGGCCGAGGAGGCGAACGCGGAGCGATGGGCCCAGTTGAGTCGATTCGCCCAAGGCGCGGATGACTATTCGGCACCGAAGTTGCCTAACGCGGACAACCTCAGCCTTTGGGAGGACCCTTGAACTGCACGGCGGCACGCACTCCAGCGCGGAGCGCCTCCGCCATGATCTCATAGCCTTGTTTCGAGCGCATGAACGCTTCGTCCTTCGCGCTTTGGAGCACACACATCTCGACGAGCACGGTTGGAACCCGTGCGTAGATCGAGCCGGTCAGCGCGCCCTGCTTACCGCCGATCATCGTTTGGCGGTCGGTCTTGAGACCGGCATTCGGAAGATGCCCTTTCAGAACCGCCACGGCGGCGGCATGGAAGGGCGCGGCAGCCCGCTTGCTCGAATCCAGCACGAACTTGGGCGGACCGCTGACTTTGCCAACTTTGCCCGCTCGGTCAGGATAGTACGACGCGAACCCTCGCCCGGTACCCGCATCGCAATGCAATCTCAGCATCAGCGCGGCACCGGCTTTGTTTGCGATCTCGGCTCGTCGCTTGTTCGTGACCTTCTCGCGCATCGACGGCTTCGTCATCACGACGGTGTAGCCATCCGACTGCAGTTTGCCCTTGAGCTTGACGGCTACTTGCCAGCAGACTTCCAGCTCAGTGAGCACCTTTCCTCGAGTGCCGACGCCGTTCTCGGAAGGGTGGCCGGGGTCGATGCAGATGACGGGCGGCGCCAGCCATGCGCCCAGTAGCAGCCCGATCACGCGCGATGCGCCCTCGCGAAGCGAACGTCGCCCTTCTCGATTTGGACTCCGGCTTGGCCGAGGCGAATGAGTTCAAGGAGGGCGAGAAACCAGTAGACCGCGTCTTCGCGGGTGAAGGGCGTGGGCACCATCTCTTCCAAGGTGCGCCACGACGAGTTGAGCGCCCGGAACACGATGCCCATTTGCTCGCTCAGGCTGCGGCGAGGGCGGTTCAGCGGGCGTATCGGCTCGGGAACTGCGCGCGCGAGAAGTCGCTCAAAGGCGCGCGCGAGGTCGTCCGGCGTGACGTCGCCCAACGCCATCGGGAGTTCGTAGGGATCGGGGCCACCCTCCATCGGACGGAAGTAAAGCTGCTCGCGCTCGGTATGCCAGAGCCGAAGCGCTTCGATCGCGATCGCGTACTCGTGGGCGGAGGGCAGCGTCAGGGGTAGTTCGTCGTCCGCTTCGGGTTCAGGCTCGGGTGTGGGGAGCAGCCCCCAAGCCTTACGCTCAAGCAAGTAAGCGAGGGCCATCATTGCGGCGGCGGCTTCATCGACCCCACCGTCCGGGTGCTTCATGACGTACTCGAAGTACGCCCGGCAGATGGGAAAGAGCGGCACGGCCATGAGGTCGACTTTGCGCTCATGGACGCACTGAAAGAGCATCGCCAACGATCCGCTAAATGCCGGTGCCTCGACATGAATCGGCGGAGGCACGACAACGCCTAGCGGAGAGATTCTCTCGCTCTTGGGTTTGGCAGGAGCCAACGCAGCCGGGCGCAAGGGCATTAGCCAATTGGACGTCTAGCGGGGACGGTTAGATGCTCGCCAGACGAAAGTAGAGTGTGGAATGTGGAATGTCCGAAAAACCGCGATCTCCGGCGACATTCGACCCTCTTAGAGGAACCAGAGGCGGTCGAGATCGTAGACGACCTCATGGGCCGCGCTGAGGTCGAGGTCGGGATGGCGTTGGACGGCCACGACTTTACAGCCCGCCGCGCGGGCGGCTGCGACACCGTTTGGGGAATCCTCGATCACCAAGCAGTTCGAGGGATCAAGGCCCATCGCCTCGCAAACCTGTAGAAAGATCTCCGGGTCGGGTTTGCCTTTACTGATATCCGCTTGGCAGCGGCTGACCGAGAAACGGGACTCCAGCCATGGGAATCTCCGAGTCGCCGTATCGACATACCACCGCATGGAGCTGGTGGCCAGCGCCAGCGGAATCGTCAGGCGCGAAACCAGCCGCTCGGCGTCGGCAAAGGTCTCCATCTCTGTTTCAATGTAGCTGGCGAGGATCGGCTGCTCGATGCTGAGGAACGTCTCGACCGTCAGTTCAGGCGCTAATCCACTGAGCATGTGCGGCAAGGTCGTGCCCACATAGGGCATGAGGTCAGCTTCGGTGATGGTGATGCCGAGTTCGGCGAACGCCGCGATCTCGGCCTTCTTGTGCCAAGGTTCCGAGTCGAGGAGGGTGCCATCGAGGTCAAAGATGATCGCGTCCACGTGCGGTCAGGTTACCGCCGTGCGCCGTTTGATCTCCGACCGCTATTCGCACGCTGGGCTCGTACCGGCAAACGCATTGCCGCTGCGCGAGCCTCGGTGAGGCACGTTACCGGTGGCTGGGAACGAGCTTCCAGACGCCATCTTCTTGCACCAAGAACATCTCGCGCTGGACGATGTTGCCGTTCAGTGTCCCTTCAAGGGTGCACTTCGCCTTATCGCCAACCACGGACTCGTTCGCAACTCGGGGTGACTCGAGAACGTCGATCATTCGGAAGATCGTCTTGCTGGCGATGCTCACGGCGTCTCGTCGGACTTCCTCGAAGTCACTCTTGCCGCGGGTGATCGCCTGCATATCCGTCGCGACCCGTTCGGCGGCGATCAGTCCAGCGAAGCCCTCATGATCACCAGCCTCAACGAGGGACATAGCGACCTTGGCAACATCGGTTGGGGTGCTGCTGGCAGAAACGCCAGCAGGCAAGGAGGGAGCGGTTGGCGCAGTTGAAGCCGTCGATTGCCGCGACCCGCACCCCGCCGTCCCGAGAAGCACCAGCAAGATCACTACATTCCTCATGGGCAGGAGCTTATCCCAGATTCGCCGCTCTGATCGCCCTGAAGATATGTTGCCGTATAACACGTCGTGGCAACCCGGAACGGCTCTGGGCCATGAGGTCCGTCGGCTTTCGCCGGTGCCATAATTCGGGCATGCCTCATAACATCGCGGTGCTTGGCGGCGACGGTATCGGACCGGAAGTGACCGCCGAAGCCGTCAAGGTGCTCCAGGCGACTGGAATCGACTTCAACTTCGACCATGCCTTGATTGGCGGTGCCGCGTATGACGACGGCGGCCATCCGCTTCCCGCTTCGACCCTCGACCTCTGTCGAGCGAGCGATGCGGTGTTGCTCGGCGCGGTGGGTGGCCCGAAATGGGACAACGTCCAACCCATCACGCTGCGGCCCGAAGTCGGCGCCCTGCTACCCCTGCGGTCGGAGCTCAACCTGTACGCCAACGTTCGCCCCGCGAAGACGCTGCGACCGCTCATGATGGCGAGCCCACTCAAGGGGGACCGCGCGCTGATCGACCTCATCGTCATCCGAGAACTCACCGGCGGAATCTACTTCGGCAAGCCCCGTGAGCGGCGCGACGACGGCAACACCGCCGTGGACACCTGTGTCTACTCTCGACATGAGATCGAGCGGATCGCCGAGCGGGCGTTCGCCGTGGCGCGTACGCGCAAGCGTGAGTTGGTCAGCGTCGACAAGGCCAACGTTCTGGAAACCAGCCGCCTATGGCGCGAGGTCGTCGTCGAGATGGCGGCCAAGAACCCGGACGTCAGCGTGTCGCATATGCTCGTCGACAACTGCGCCATGCAGCTCATCCGCGATCCTCAGCAGTTCGACGTGATTCTCACCGAGAACATGTTCGGCGACATCATCAGCGACGAGGCCTCGATGATCACCGGTTCGCTTGGCTTGCTTCCCAGCGCCTCTCTTAGCGATGCGCGTCCGAGCGGACAGGTTTTCGGCCTCTACGAGCCGATCCACGGCTCGGCTCCCGATATCGCCGGGCAGGGAAGAGCCAACCCGATTGCCGCCATTTTGTCGGCAGCGATGATGCTGCGCTACTCCTTCGATGACGACGCATCGGCCAAGCGCATCGAAGATGCGGTCGAGACGGCGCTCAACTGCGGCTTGCGCACGGCGGACATCTATGAGAAGGGGTGCCGGCTCGTGTCCACCACCGAGATGGGCGACGCCGTTGCCTCCAAGCTGAACTAGCGCAAGGTGCCGACGAACTCCTTCCAGAGGTCGTCGGCACTTTTGCCGGTGACCCGCTCAAAGAGCGGCATCGGATCCTCCCGGTCGCGCATCGCTTTGTCGAGCGCGGGCACCAAGCGCATGTCGTACTTGCGCGAAGCCCACGCAAGCCAGACCGCCGTGGTTCGATAGGCGTCGGTGTACTTGGCGGTGTCGGGGTTCACCTTCGTGCGTCCGGGTCCGGCGTGCAGTTCGGGCTCGTAACGCCACCAGCGGATGTAGTCGGCAATGCCTTCGACCAGCCAGCCCGGTTTCGTCCGGCTGTTGGGATACTGCTGGACGACGTGGACCAGTTCGTGGACGACCATGCCCAGATCGTCGGGGTTCCGGGCGATCCACTCGCCGTTGATCGTGATGGTTCCACCGGAGGCATAGGCATGCACGTTCAGCGTCTTCTTGAACACGAGCTTGACTTCGACCGGCGACTTAAACGGTTCCCCCTTCTTCTCCCCGGTCATCGGGTCTTTGCCATCGGTGGCCAGCAGCTGAGTGACCTTCGGATACCACTCGACCACGAGTGCTTTGGCGGCCTCGGCCCACGGCTTGGCCTCGGGGCAATCGGTGACGTCGATCACAACCGGCGGCGACGCCATCGGCGCAGCAAGCGGATAGACATGTTTCGACAAGTCGTTCGCCGCCACAAGAAATAGGGACAGAACCATGCCTTATTGTACGGCTATGCTGGGCTGAGATGATCCTGCACGCGGCGCTCATTTGGCTTGCGATCTGCGTTCTGGCGGTGGCCAACGGGGTCTTTCGTGAGGGAGTCCTGAAGCCGCGCATGGGTGAGCGCATGGCGCACGTCGTGAGCACGCTCCTACTCAGCGCCGCCGTCTTCGTCGTGACCTTCCTCAGCATCGGCTGGATCGGACCCCAGAGTCTTGGCCAAGCTTGGGGAGTTGGGGTTGGCTGGGTGTTGGTGACCTTGGCTTTCGAGTTCCTGGCTGGGCACTACGCTTTCAAGAACCCATGGGAGAAGATCATCGGCGACTACCGAGTGACCCGAGGCCGGGTGTGGCTCCTCGTTCCGATCTGCACGTTCTTCGCTCCCGCGATGGCGTATCTCGGCATCGCCACTCGGTACGCCGTTCCCTATGCGATGAGTCTGACGATCGCCTCGGCAATCTTGCTGCTGTCCGTCTCGCGGCCAGCCGTCGCCCGGTGGATCGTCGTCCTAATCTTCGCCTACGCCTCGGTCTACAACACCTGGCTCGGATTGACGAAGCCCGAGGAGTATCAAGGGTTCGCCGAACTCGCACTGCTGCCCTGGTATCGAGACTTCATCACCGGCCCGTTCCTTGCTAACGACGGGCGGTACATTGTTCTCATCGCCATCGGCCAAGCGATCGTGGCGGTGACCACTGCGCTCGCGGGCCGCTGGCTGTGGATCGGCGTGGTTGGGACGACGCTCTTCCTGGCGGGAATCGCCCCGCTCGGATTGGGAAGCGCCTTTCCGTTTAGCGGGATCGTGGCGTTAGCCGCGTGGGTTTGTTACGGCTCGGATGCCAAGCAAGAAGCAGACCGCTCGGACAAGTAGCTTGTCCGAGCGGTCTGTTGCTGGTCCTAAATCGGCTTACTGGCTGCGTCGTCGTCGAATGACTGCAAGCGCGCCAAGGCCAAGAGCGGCCAACGATGCGGGCTCAGGAACGGCACCATAACCATGGTTGTCGATCATGATGTACCCATCGGAATCCGCGCTAACCACGACCCGACCGATACCACTGAGATCCTCCCAGCCGAAGAACCCTCCGTTCACCGAGTTCACCGTCAGCACGTTGTTCAGGGTGTCATAAACGGTGACGGTTCCCGTCATGCTGTAGCCGCTGTAGCCCTGCATGTCGAAGCCGAATGCGGTCACGGGCGAGGTGAAGGCAATCTCGGTGGCGAAGCCCCGCCAACCGCTCGCGTCACCGAGGGTCCGCGTGTTCAGGCCAAGGTAGCCGTTGTCATTCCAGAACAGCGCCTGCGAAGAATAGTCTACGCCCCCCTGCACCAGTCCGGGTCCGTAGCCGCCGAAGATCGAGGTCGAGTTAAGAAAGCTGTCGGATATCTGACCGGGTCCGAGGAGTCCATTCCCCTCGAAATCCTCCATTGTGAGATTGCCGCCGAGAATGGCAGCAAGTCCACCCTGGCTGAAAATCTGTCCTGCCGATGCCTGGCCGACTATTGCGGACCCGAGTAGGGCCAAAACTGCTAACCGAGAGATTGGCTTCATATAAGTTCCTCCATGTCGCGAACTCGCACTTTGGACGCGGCACCATCACGTTAATTCTAGCGCGACGCTCGTCATTCCAAATCACCGTGTATACGAAACTAGCAAGATTGCGGGCAAGTCTTCTAAAGCAAGAAAGAAGCCCCGGTCAATGCCGGGGCCAGGAGATCGCACCGATCTCTAAGAGCGGCTTCGTTAGGCCGCGACGGCGTTACTCGCTTCCGTCTCGGGGTTGACCCAGACGGCGTAGGGTGTCGAAATCGGCAGAGCATCGTGGGCGGCCCACAGATAGCCGATTGCCGATACGATCCCGTAACCAAGGAGGTAGATCACCACCCTAATCATCGGTTGATCGAATTATGCCTCCATGCTGGTTGAGTTACGGGAATCCGGCTCAGGGGCTCACGCGTCTCAAGGTCATGATGCTGGCTACTGCCTTCGCCGCCCTTGTACTGGGCCAACTGCGCGAAGTCCCCGATCTCGCCCTAGCTACCAAACTGCGCTCCGGCGAGCACGTTCGCTACTTCAAGCGAGGAGGCCGGACACGCTTCGGCCAGTACCTCGTCCTCGTGGCCGTGACCGAGAAGCGAGCCTACATCAAGACCAACGAGTACGCCGACACCCGCACCCTGGACGACGCCGATCGCCTCCAACTGCGCGAAGCGCTTGCGGATGCGGACCTGAAGACTCTGTTTCTGACCAAACGGACCGAGGACTACCCGCCCAGCGCGGTGGATGCGACGGACGTGTTCTTGACGACCCGATCCACCACGTGGGACAACCTTCGGTACGATGCTCCGACGCCCTTACCGAAGCTGCTTGAACTCCTCGACAGGTGGGTCGAAGCCGCGCGCCCTAAGGGTTCTTGATCCACTTCACGTGGCCATCGGCGTAGGCGACGGCGCGCCCCTTTCGCCCCTGTACATAGCCGATCTCGGTCTTGTCCGGCTCGGCGATCTCGGTCGCGTTTCGCTTGCCGAAGGTGTAAGTAAACGCATCGACCATCGAACGGTTCTTGACGTAAGGCATGATGAGGTCCGCGAATCCCTCCTTGGGCGGGAACATGTCATCAGAATCAGCCATGTAGATATGGATGGCGGTTGCCATCTGCTTGGCTTTGCTCATCGCCTCGTTCTGTTCTTCGATATCGAGCAGTTGCTGAAACTCAGCCTTGCCTAGCGTCATCAACTCCCGTACGAACAGGTTGCCGCCGTGCAGGTATGCGATTGCCGAACGGTCAGGTGCGATCTTGGGTTCTTTGCAATCCGCGGCGACCAAGGCAAACTGGCGGTCGCTCGCAACGGGGGAAGCGAGCCACACGCCGTTGGCGACTTCGGTTTTCTTTCCGATACGGTGCGCGGCAGGACTTGGCATCAGTTGGAAGGGCGCCGCCGCCTCTTCCGGTTCTCGCTGCATCTTGGCGGGTAATTCCTGGGTCGTGCCATCGGGGAGATACCGCAGGACCTGCCCGGTGAACTTGCGATCCTTGTACAGATACTCGCTCAGGTAGCCGTCCTCATCCACATCGACGATATAGGTGAGCTTAAGGGCAGTGCGCTTGCCCGTGCGGTAGTTCACCAGGAGCACCTTCCGCGGTTCGTTGGGTCGACTGGCATCGACGACCGCCGCGTAGCCGTGCTTCGGCGCCACGATTGCGGACGCGGTGAAGATACCCGCGCCCTGGACCTCACCCGTGTCGTACAGCGGCCAGGATTGCGTGGTGCCCGCCCGATGGAGGGTGAGCGTTTGCTTCGTGGCTGGCTGGAGACGTTGTGGCCCGGAGGGAAGCGTCTCGAAGCTGGTCACCAAGTAGTGATCGTCGCCGACCCACTCGACTGATTTCATCCGTCCACCTCCGGTGGGAAGGTCGGAGATCGTCACGGACTTTCGAGTGCGCCACTCGATCAGCTCGATGTGGTGACGGGGAGCGGCTGGCCTGGAGAGCGAGAACGACGCAACCGAGAACCCGTCCACCAACAGGAAGCGCCCCGAGTTCGACCATTGGAACCGCTCCGCCGTGGGCGAGTACACGCACACCGGAGGCGTCATGGCAATCGCCGAGCCGTCAGTGAGGGTAATCACGTCCCGGTTCAATGAAATCAGCGGCCCCTGTCCGAGCACGATGGCAGCCAGCCATGCGGAGACCTTCATATCTCTGGGACGCACCAACGACGGACTTTCGTTTCTGTTAGTTCGCAGGCAGACGCCAAAGCTTGGCCACCCAACCGGTTGGCCCCGGGCTAACGAGCCGGGCGTACTCCGTATTGGCGGATTCCAACTGCCGGCGCAGCTTGCCGATCGCGTCGTCGAGTTCTCGCAGCTGCGCGGCACGCGTCATTTGAGTGGTGTCGCCCGAGGCGGATAGCACTTCGATGACGGGGCCAACCTCGTGGTTCTGCAGCTTGGGCGTGATGAATGCCGCCTCGGCGAGCGCGCTGTCCATGGCGGTTCGCAACCCGCTCTCGCCGTTGTCGATGGCTTCGGCGAGGTCCTTGCGGCGTTTTCGCAACCCGAGCAGCCGGGACGAGATCACGGCGAACCAGATCACGAGAAAGAACAGCGCGGTGAGCGCGAACGCCCCAGCGAGGTTCATGTCTCGGAAGCCCGGATAGTAGGGCTTAGGCGCATTCTCCATTAGCCGCCCACCCGAAGTCCAACCTGGTGAATCGCCACGGCGAGCAGATACGCAAGCCCGGACATATACACAAACATGAATACGGGCCAGCCCCACGAGTTGGTCTCGCGCTTGACCGTCGCCAGCGTGGACATGCACTGCGCGCACAAGGCAAAGAACACCATCAGGCCGACGGCGGTCCAGGGTGTCATCAGCTTCCGTCCGTCCGGCCAAGTCGCTTGGTCGAGGGCCTTCCGCAGGTCGACCGACTCTTCGTCCGCATCTCCCCCCACCGCGAACATGATGCCCATCGAGGGCACGACCACCTCGCGAGCGGGGAAGGCGCAAAGGATGGCGGTCGTGATCCGCCAGTCGTATCCAGCGGGGATAAAGACGGGCTCGATCGTCCGGCCGAACCGGCCGAGGAACGAGTCTTCGAGTTGCCGCTGCTGAACGTAGGCGTCGATGCTGCCTTCCTTCTGCGCTTGTCGATGCTCCTGCTCGTAGCGAGCTTCAGCCTCCGCCGAGCGCGGAAAGCTGGAGAGAGCCCAGATCACGATCGACATCACGAAGATGATCGTGCCGGCGGTAACGAGGAACACCTTGCCCCGGAAGTACATCGCGAGCAGCACATCGCGTAGGCGCGGCCACTGATAGGGTGGAAGCTCGAGCAGGAAGGGAAGTCGGCGGCCCTTGATGATGCCCTTGTTGAGCACCAGCACCACGGGAACGGCGATCGCCAGCCCAAGGAAATGCATCGCGAACAGCGCAAAGCCTGCCCATCCCGCGCCGAACTCGGGCTCGATGAAGGCTCCGATGAGCAAGATGTACACCGGTAGCCTGGCCGAGCAGCTCATCAGCGGGGCAACGAGGATCGTCGCCAAGCGGCTCTTCGGATCGGGCATGACGCGCGCGGCCATGATGCCGGGAATGGCGCAGGCGAAGCTCGAGAGCAAAGGGATGAACGCCCGCCCGTTGAGTCCGCACCAGCCGAGGAGCCGATCCATTAGGAATGCCGCTCGCGCAAGATAGCCGGTGCCCTCAAGAACAGCGATCAGCGCAAACAGGATGAGAATCTGGGGCAGGAACACCAGCACCGACCCGATTCCCGCGATGATCCCATCCACCACGAGCGACTGGATCATCGGCTGGCCCTCGAGCAACCCGCCAACGAGTCCGCCGAACCAGCCGATGCACCCCTCGATCGCATCCATCATCGGTCCGGCGAAGGTGTATATCGCCTGAAACACCCCATACATGACGGTGGCAAAGATGATGAGCCCGAAGAAACGGTGGGTAAGCACCTTGTCGAGCCGATCTGAACGCCACTTGCGCGGACTGACCCCAGAGGCGATGACTTGGCTCGTGAGAGAGCCTGCCCACTTGTAGCGGTCGGCAACAATGCGGTGATCGGCGAAGACGCCTGAGGCTTGGAGCTTCTCGCGGGCCCGGTCAAACTCAGCTGAGATCTCCGGGATTTCGCCCACGCGGGCGGCAAAAGGATCGTCGGCGGAGCGCAGGGCCCGCCGGATATCGTCGCGGCTGACGTCCATCCCCACCCGAGCCAGCCGCTCCGCAAGTTGGGTGACTTCTTCTTCGAGCGCCGCGGGATGCTCGACGGTCGGAGAGGGTGGGTGGCCGTCCTCGAGGTTCCGGGCGATGGTTTCCTTCAGGAGGTCGACCCCTTGACCGCGGTGGCCGATGACCGGGATCACATCGACCCCGAGCAGATTCGAGAGTTTGATCGCGTCGATCGCTTTGCCGTCTTCTCTCAGAAGATCGGTCATCGTCAGCGCGACCACAACCGGGATGCCCTGCTCGGCAACCTGGGAAAAGAGGAAGAGGTTTCGTTCGAGGTTGGCCGCGTTCAAGACACAGACGAGGAGGTCGGGAACTCGCTCCTCGCCTCGACCCATGACCGCGTCGACGGCGACCTGCTCGTCCATCGATTGGGCTTCGAGCGAGTACAGCCCGGGAATGTCTAGACACTCGACGGTTTGACCTTCGAGCTGGAGCGTGGCGCTAATGCGTTCGACGGTAACGCCCGGGTAGTTGGCGACCTTTTGGTGGCTGCCCGTCAGACTGTTGAAGAGCGACGTCTTTCCCGCGTTCGGGTTGCCGACGATCGCGACCAGCGGCTGCGGATTCACGCCGGTATCGGTTGGACGATGATCGACTCGGCGTCGCGCTTGCGTAGGCAGAGCGCGTAGTTCAGGAGCCGGATCTCAACCGTGTCGCCGAACGGGGCCACTTTCGCCACGCTAAACTCGACGCCCTCGTTTAGGCCCATTTCGCGCAAGCGTTTCATGTCGGGTCCATCGGGAACCGAAATGACGCGGGCACGCATGCCCTGCCGAACCTCGCGAAACGGAATCGTCTCCATAGCTGACATCGATTGATACACTACCTGATACGACGATTCCACATCTAGGTTCAGTGCGGAATCTGGATAAAAAAGTCTAGATAAACTTTCAGGAGCCTTCCACGGGGTTTTCTTCGTGATCCAGCGTGCCGGGAACACTGACTTCGGCAATCGCCGGACGGGGCCGCACGACGTGGGTCCGCTTGGCGGCCCGGATTGCGGCGCGTTCTTCGGCACCCGGCGAAACCGGCCAGAGCGTGTCGGCCGCCCAATAGCTGGATAGGAACTCCTCCCACACGCGATCGTAGACATCGATCGTCTGGGTGGCGATATTCGCCCAGTTGAAGTCGTTCTTCAGCCGGGCCTGCGCGGACGCGGCGAGGCGTTGCGCTCGCTCGGGATCGTCGAGAACGCGAAGAACCGACCAAGCCAGGGAAGCGGGATCACCGGCAAAGTGAAGCGTGCCCGTTTCGTCGTGTCGAACCACTTCGCGCAAGCCTCCGGCATCCGAAGCCACGACCGGAGCTCCCGCGGCCATGCCTTCGAGGGCAACGATGCCAAACGGCTCGTAAAGGGAAGGGAAGACCGCCACGTCGGCGATGCGATACATCTGGTGGAGATTGCGGTTCGCCATGAACCCGGTGAAGACCACCCGATCCTGCAGGCCATACCACCGCACAAACCTCTCGAACTGGGCGCGGTTGCCACCGCCGACGATCACGAACCGGGTCTTCGGCTGTCGAGCAAGGATGGCGCTGGCCGCATTGAGCAGCACGTGGATGCCCTTCTCGCGCACAAACCGGCCCACGTACATGACGATCGGTTCATCGGGCTTGGCGAACTTGAGCCGCCACGCGGCATGTTCTTCCTCGGTCCACTCAAACTCGAACTTCGAGGCGACGACGCCGTTATAGATGACGTCGATCTTGTCGACCGGGACATTGAACGATCGCGCGACCTCGCCCTTCATGTACTCCGTGCACACGATGGTGCGCCAGGCCTCATAGGTCAGCCAGTACTCCTGCTCGTGGATGTACCGCTGCATCTCGTTGTGGATGCCTTGGTTCCGGCCTTCTTCGGTGGCGTGGACCGTAGCGACCATCGGCAGGCTGTATTCGTACTTCAGCGTCCGCGCGGCATCGAGCGAGAGCCAGTCGTGGGCGTGGAAGACGGTCGGCTGTCCGCCGCGACGCCAGTCTTCGAGGAGGAGCCTCACCCGGTCTTCGGTCGCATCATTCAGCAGTTGGATTTCGTGGAGGAAGTCGTTGGGCGTTTCGTCGAGATGAACTCGGTGGACGTGGACACCGCTGGGCTCCACCTCCTCATCGGGGGCGAGTGGAGTGTGCTTCGTGACGACGTGGACTTCGATCCCCTGCTTCACCAGCTGTTGGGAGAGGTCGTACACGTGAGGGCTGATGCCACCGACGATCCGGGGCGGATACTCCCACGACAGCATCATCACGCGCATGGGCCGAGTGTATACCGCGGGATCAGAGGCCTGCCGGGCCCGGGCGGCTAGAGTGGACCCAGGCAGACCGATTGACTGATGCCATGAAAGGCGGCCGATTCCCTCCGCAGAGTTACCAGGTCGGGTTTACTCGCAGGCGATGGCGAAGGATCGGGTGGTGGCGGCGTTTCGAGAACGATATGGCTGTGAGCCGGCCGTCGTGGCGGTCGCACCGGGGCGCGTCAACCTCATCGGCGAGCACACCGACTATAACGGCGGTTTCGTTTTCCCGGCGGCGATCGATCAGGAGCTTTGGCTTGCGGCGAGTCCCGCCTCGCAAAGCGAGTTCGTCTCGTTGGAACTCGGAGCGGCCCCGATGTTTGATATGGATTCGGTTCAACCAGGTGACGACCTGGGTTGGGCGGCGTATCCCGCGGGGGTTGCCTGGGCGTTCCGAGAGGCTGGCCACCGGGTGCCGAATCTCCAGGCGGTGGTCGGGAGCTCGGTGCCTATCGGGGCCGGAGTGAGCAGCAGCGCGGCGATCGAGATGGCATTCGCTCGAGTATGGGATCGGCTCCTCGGGCAGGATCTGCCCGCCCTAGACCTCGCCAGGCTCGGCCAGCGGTCCGAAAACGGGTTCCTTGGCGTTCAGAGCGGGCTCATGGACCAGATGGCGAGTATCTCCGGATTGGCTGGGCATGCGCTGCTGTTCGACACGCTGGCTTCGACAATCGAACCGGTTCCGCTGCCGGTGGACTTGCAGATCGTCATCTGCGACACGGGCGTCTCGCGCAAGCTTGCCGCCGACCCGGACGTAGCGGGCGACTCCTGGTACAACGAGCGCCGCGGGCAGTGCGAGTTGGTCGCTTCGATGTTGGCGGTTCCGAATCTTCGAATGCTCGAGCGGGCTCGTTTGGAGCAGCGGAAGGGCGAACTGCCCGAGGTTGCCTACCGGCGAGCGAGGCATGTGTTGACCGAGAATGAGCGTTGCCTGGAGTTCGCGGATGCGCTTCGCCGCGGGCAGACGGAGCGACTAGGACCGTTGATGCGCGCCAGCCATGAGAGCTTGCGCGACGATTACGAGGTGACGGGAGAAGCGCTGGACCGGATGGTAGAGGCCTGCTGGAGCGCGCCAGGGTGCGTCGGGGCGCGGATGACGGGTGCGGGATTCGGCGGTGCGTGCGTGGCGCTGGTCGAACGCTCGGAAGTTGCCGCGTTCATCGAGTCGGCTAGCGGTGCATTTGGCGGTGGCAGGTTTGTTCCTTGCGAGGTCGTTGATGGGGCGAGGGTGGTGGAGTGAACGGCGGACGACGATTGCGAGGGCACAACCCATCCCTCGCCCACAATCCCTTATCTGGAGATTGGAAGCTATGAGCGATCTGGCTACAGAACTCGCGAAGCTCGGACTGACGGCTGACCTCGAAGCGATTGCCGCGTTCGAGGAGGATCTCTACGCACAGAACGCGGTGATGAACCTCACCCGCGTGCCGAGGGAGGAGGCTTGGCTGCGGCATATCCTGGACTCGCTCTTGATCGCCGAGTTCATTCCAAAGGGTGCCGCGGTGCTGGATATCGGCACGGGTCCTGGGTTCCCGGCGTGGCCGCTCGCCCTCGCCCGCCCCGACGTTCAGGTGACTGCGCTGGACTCGAGCGGCAAGATGCTCGGTTTTTTGCGGCGGCATCCGTTGACGAATCTCACGGCGCTGCAGCAAAGAGCGGAAGAACTACTCCTGGCAGATGTGTTTGACGTGGTCACCGGTCGGGCACTCGCGCCCCTAGCAATCCAACTCGAACTCAGCACCCGCCCGTGCCGAAAGGGCGGCATCGTCCTGCCGATGCGAACACCCAACGACCTGCCTGAGATCGAGCGGCTGGCGTCGGTGCTCGGGTTGGAACTTGAGGTGGTCCACCGCCGCACCCTACCCGTGATCGACGCCGAGCGCGTGTTTCCGGTCTATCGGAAGAAGAAGAACACCCCGTCAGGCTATCCGCGGCCGTGGGCGAAGATGCGGGAAAGAACGTTCTGAGCGTGTTGGCTTGTTGGTGTGTTGGAGTGTTGGGATCGGAGGTCGGACATGGGATCCGTCTCTAACACGCTAACAAGCCAACACACCAAACGCCCCCATTAGCACTCTCTCTGGTAAACTGCTAAGCAATGGGCCGCGCCATCGGCGTGCCCTTTAAGACTGGAGAAGCATAAAAAATGAACCTGAAACCGCTTCATGATCGAATCATTGTCGAAGCTGCCGCCAAGGAAGAGAAGACGGCGGGTGGCATCATCCTCCCCGACACCGCGCAGGAGAAGCCGCTGAAGGGCACGGTTCTCGCGGTCGGCCCCGGCAAGCGCCTCGACTCGGGCCAGATGTCGCCCGTCGACGTCAAAGTTGGCGACACCGTCATCTACGGCAAGTACAGCGGCACCGAAGCCAATGTCGATGCCAAGGACTACGTCATCCTCCGCGCCGAGGACATCCTCGCCGTGGTTGAGGGTGCGATGGTCGGCGCGAAGAACTGACGAGTTTTCGAGTGACGAGTTTTGAGTGAAGAGTGACGAGTGACGAGTGATGGGAGAGCGGTCGGCGCGTAACGCCCTCTTCCCACTAGTCACTCTTACCGCAACTCCTTCTTGAGGCGCACGATGTACGTCGGTGCCGGCTTCGCGGAGGACCCGCTATGATCGGCGAACACGAGGCTGGTTCGGTCCGCGCTTTCGCCGATCAGATGAAAGCCTAAGCGGACCCACTGCTTAGCCCCACGATCCCAGAAGTCGTGGCCACTTCCGTCGCGCGAGGCGCGGAACATCGCGTTTCGCCAATATCGGAACGACATGTTGGAGTCAGCATCGTCAACCAGCGCGGACCCACCGGTCTTGGTGTCCAACTCATAGAACGAACCCGTCTTAGCTGGGCGGCGTTCGACTTTATATCTCGGCGTCCAAGCCGTACTGGCCTGGGCCGCCACGCGGAATTGACCACGGTTTGTATTGAGCAAGCCGGAGGGCGAGTCGTACCACGCCGATCCAAAGTTCGGCTTGGGCCGCTCTCCACCCGCCGCAACTCGGCGCACCTTCGCAGGAGGAATGGGATTCAGGGCAACGACTTCCCAACGGAACGCACCCGGAGGTAGTTGGTCGGTGTCTGCGCCTAAGAGCACCGTGTCCTTTGAGAGGGCCGCGATGAGGGAGCCACGTGATACGGAGTAGGGTTTGCCCGGCTTGTCAACAATCCGTCGATGATCGCCGACCGTTGCCCAGTAGACGTGGAACTGCTGGTAGCGCTCTGGGGACTTGACTGGCCAACGATAAAGATACTTCCCATGCCCAGGAAGGGTCGAATTGCCGAAGGCCCAGCTGTGGTCATTGGTGATCACAATGCGGCCACGCGCCGGCTCACCGTTTCTGCCGAACGCGACAACTTGGATCTGCTGGACATCGCCGATCAGCTCAAGCTGAGTTTGAACGGGGATGCTGACCTGTAAGATCGCGATCGCGGCGACGGCGGTAATCATCGTTGAACCTCCACTTTAGACTACCACTCGGCAATCACACCAGCGACCGAAACATTCCACGGGCATCGCGAACATGTGCCCCAAATGATGGCGTGGAGGCACATCGAAGTGCCATAATTAGCAATCGACTGGCATGAGTGCCAAAAAGAAGAGGACAAGAACCTATGCCCGCAAAAGACATTAAATACACCGACGACGCCCGGAAGCTTCTTGAAGTTGGCGTCGACAAGCTCGCCAACGCCGTCAAGGTCACCCTCGGCCCGCGCGGACGCAACGTCGTCCTCGAGCGCAAGTTCGGCAGCCCAACCGTCATCAACGACGGCGTGACCATCGCCAAGGAAATCGAGGTCGAGAACCGCTTTGAGAACATGGGCGCCCAGCTCATTCGCGAAGTCAGCAGCAAGACCAACGACACCGCCGGTGATGGCACCACCACCGCCACCGTCCTCGCGCAGGCCATCTTCAAGGAAGGCATCCGCAACGTCGCCGCGGGAAGCAACGCGACGATGATCAAGACGGGCATCGAAGAGGCCGTCGCTGTGCTCGTCGCCGAGCTCGAGAAGGCTTCGACCAGCATCAGCAGCGAGAAGGCGATCCGCGAAGTGGCCACGATCTCGGCCAACGACGCCGAACTCGGCGAACTGGTGGCCAAGATCATCCACCAGGTCGGCAAGGACGGCGTTGTAACCGTCGAGGAGAGCAAGTCCACGGAGACTTCGTTCGAGATCGTCGAAGGTCTGCAGTTCGATAAGGGCTACATGTCGCCCTACTTCGTGACCGACGCCACCCGCATGGAGGCCGTGTACGAAGAGCCGATGATCCTCTTCTATGAGAAGAAGATCGGCAGCGTGCAAGACCTCGTCCCGATGCTCGAGAAGGTGCTCCGCATGGGCCGCCCGTTCATCATCGTGGCGGAAGACATCGAGAACGAGTGCCTTGCGACGCTGGTTCTGAACCGCATCCGCGCCGGTCTTCCGGTTGCCGCGGTGAAGGCTCCCGGCTTCGGCGATCGCCGCAAGGCGATGCTGGAGGACATGGCGATCCTCACCGGTGGCCAGTTCATCAGCGAAGAGTTGGGCATCAAGCTCGAGAACGTTGGTCCGGAGATGCTCGGCTCGTGCGCCAAGTTGGTGATTACGAAGGAGAACACGACCATCGTTGCCGGTAAAGGTGACAAGGCCACGATCGACGGCCGGATGAACGTCATCAAGCGCCAGATCGAGACCACCGACAGCAGCTACGACAAGGAGAAGCTCCAGGAGCGACTTGCCAAGCTGAGCGGCGGCGTTGCCGTCGTGAAGGTCGGTGCGGCCACCGAGACCGCGCTGAAGGAAAAGAAGGCTCGCGTCGAGGACGCTCTCGCAGCCACCCGTGCGGCCCTCGAAGAGGGCATCGTTCCTGGTGGCGGCGTTGCGCTCATCACGGCGGGCAAGGCGCTCGACGGCATGGACCTCGGCGACGACCGCCAGATCGGCGTGAACATCATCCGTAAGGCGATTGAAGCTCCGCTTCGCACCATCGCGGAGAACGCGGGCGTCGAGGGATCGGTCGTTGTGCAAAAGGTCAAGGAGCACGGCAAGGGCTTCAACGCATCGACGCTGGTCTACGAAGACCTCGCCAAGGCTGGCGTTGTCGACCCGACCAAGGTTGTCCGACAGGCGCTCCAGAACGCGGCTTCGATCAGCGGCTTGCTGCTGACGACGGAAGCGCTCGTCGCCGAGATTCCGCAGGATGAGGATGAGGGCCACGGCCACCATCACCACCACTAAGCCGTCGGCTTAATGCCTGCATGGGTCTCCCTGCGCTCCGTGCGCGGGGAGACCTTTTTTTGTTCTAGTTGATCGCTCGCTTGCAAACTCTATGCGTGCATTCAGGCCGCGAGGGAACGAGGACCGGTGCTGATCAGCGCGCGAAGCTCGGCAGCAGGCATCGGACGGGCGAAGAAGTAGCCCTGGCCACAGCTCACGCCGAGTTGCTTGAGCAGCCGCTCTTGGGATGCCGTCTCGACTCCCTCGGCAGTGACATCCATGCGCATCGTCCTCGCCAAGGACGTGATCGCTTCGACGATGGCCAGGGCCTCGGATTCATCCTCGAGCATCCGAATAAACGCTTGATCGACCTTGAGTGTGTCGATGGGGAAGGAGCGCAAAGTCGACAGGGAAGAGTAGCCGGTGCCGAAGTCATCTAGGGCCAGCTTGACCCCCAGTTGCTTCAACGACCGCAGCTTGATGGCGATCTCCTCGCCGTCGTCGAGCAGGACGGTCTCCGTCAGTTCGAGCTTCAATCTCTCGGCAGGCAATCCTGACTTCTCGAGCGCGGCGCTGACCCGCTCGACAATGTCATCGCGCTTCAACTGGCGCCCCGAAACGTTGACACTGATCGTAAAGGGCCGATCTGACATCAGCTCGATCCACTCGGTCGCTTGGCGGCATGCCTCTTCGAGAACCCAGTTGCCCAACGTGACGATGAGTCCGGTGTCCTCCGCGATCGGGATGAACTGCGCGGGAGAGATGTCGCCTCGGGTGGGATGCGCCCAACGGGACAGGGTCTCCACGCCGATGATCTGTCCACTGGCAAGGTCGACGATCGGCTGGTAGGCCAGGCTCATCGTGCCTTGGTCGATCGCCTTGCGGAGCGCGGTCTCGAGTTCGAGCCGCTCGACGGCATGGGCGTTCATGTGCTCATCGAACACGACATAGGTCGACTTGCCCGTCGCCTTGGCGCGGTACATGGCCACGTCGGCGTGCTTAAGCAAATCTTGAGCCGAGCCGTGGCCGTCGTGCGTAATCGCCAGACCGATGCTCGCTCCCGTGAAGATTTCGCTCGTGCCGACGGGGATCGGTTTGCGCAAGGTGGCCAGGATGCGATCGGCGACTTCTTCGGCCCGCGCGGTCGATTCCACGCCTTCCAACAGCAGGGTGAATTCATCGCCCCCCAATCGAGCCACGGTATCGCCGGCGCGGACGCACTCGCTCAGCCGGTCTGCAACCGTGATCAGCAGCAGATCACCCTTGTCGTGGCCCAGGCTGTCGTTGATCAGCTTGAAGTTGTCAAGGTCGATGAACATGACCGCCGTGCTCATTCCCGACCGCCCCGACTTGGTCAACGCGCAGGAGAGCCGGTCCATGAAGAGGGCTCGGTTGGGCAAACCCGTCAGCTTGTCGTGGAAAGCTTGGTGCTCGATCTCGCGGGTTCTCGAATCGACGAGCTGCTCAAGATTCTCATTCTGGAGCCGCAGCCGCTCCTCACTCTCTCGCAGGGCCGCCGCGCTGCGCTCGATTTCGGCGGTGCGCTCGGCCACCATTTGCTCGAGATTCTCGTTGTGCGATCGTAGTTGCTCTTCACTCTCGCGGAGGGCGGAGGAGCCGTCTTCGATTCGCGACAGCATCGTGTTCACCTGATTGGCAAGGGAAGCGAGTTCATCCTGACCATCGAGCTTGACCCGCGCGCCGTCGACTTCCGCACCGATGCTGGCGACCTGCTCGTGGAGCTTTCGCAACCGGCGCAGTACGAAGCGCTCAAAGATGAACATGATCACCAGGGCAAAGAACGCGGCCACAGCCAGCACCTGGGCAACCGTGTTCTTGCCGACCACTTTGCCGTAGGCGTACACTCGGCGGTTGAAAACAGTGTCGAGCTGTAGGGAGGGGCGGCCGAACAGGTCGTAGGCGACCGAGGTGCCCAGGAGTTCGTCCTCGCTCAGAACCTTGACTAGAGAGCGGTTCTCGCGACTAGAACCACTCGCTGCCACGGCATCGTCCGCTACCCGAAACTTGATGGGGTAGCGGGTGAGGCGCCGCAAGTCTCCCTGCAACCGGGCGTCGAGCCGCTGCGCGAAGAGAATCCAGCCGCGGCTGCCTGTCTCCGCCCCGGTGCGGAAGACCGGTCGGACCGAGACAAGAGTCGGCTGCCCATGAACAATGACATAGCCCGAATGTCCCACGGTGGGATCGAGCTTCTTGCCCGTACGAAGCTGCCGCAAGATCTCCTGGCTGTCGGGAACCGCCCCCTTGCCATCAGGAACCCCCACCGCAATGATTGACTCCGCCTGGGGGCTCAGAATCATGATCAGGTCGATCCGAATTCCCTCTAGCGAGGAAATGTCGAGGTTGGACTCGACGTATTCGCGGTTGCGGTCTCCGATGAAGTTGTAGGTGTCGTCCCAATTCGCCCAGTCGGCCGACTTGGTGTGGAGAGCGGTGATCGCGTTGCGAAACGCCTCGTTGATGCGCGCCACGTCGTTCTGGGCACGGTCGTATTCAATCTCGGCAAAGCCACGAGCCGACGAGTCGAGCGCAACACTCGATATCGCCCAGGCGCCCATGGCCAGACAGAGGCCCGATACGATGATCAGTCGCTTTCTAAGCTTCATCCCGCCAAGTCCCAACCTCTCCCGAAGCTCCTTGTTCCATATCGGCGCCACTCTCCCGCATCAAAGGCTAAATAAAGCCTGCATTTGAAGATCCCCGCAAATTTGCCGAAGATTAGGGCATGGCACCCTTGTTGCGCGTCGCGTGGTCGTCGGTCGTGTTCCTGAGCGCGCTTGCTTCCGCGCAGGTCCAGAAGCCGTTCGAGATCGAGGCGGAGTTGACCGTTGCTTCGAAGTACGTCTGGCGCGGCATCAACCTGGTCAATGATTGGGTGATCCAGCCGGGGGTTACGGTTTCCCGTGGCCCCATCTCCGTTGGACTGTGGGGCAATTTCGAGCCGACGAACTGGAATCTGCCCAACTACACGTCGACTCCACGCGGCCGCGTGACCGAACTCGATTTCACCCTCGAGTACACGCGCACGGTGGGAACCGCTGAGTGGAGCTTGGGCATCGTCGACTACCAGTTTCCGGGAACGGGCGAAGGACGCTATCAGGAGTGGTTCGCGACGGTCGAACTTGGCGACGTGTGGGGCTCTCCCTACTTGAACCTGTACACCGGCAACAACTCCTACTCCGGAACCTATGTCACGTTGGGGGTCACCCATGCCTTATCGAGCCAACTAGCCGGTTTGCTCGAAGTGGAACTCAACGCGGAACTGAGCTACGGGGATGCGCGATCCAACAACTTCTACTTCGGGAGCTCGAAAGCCGGGTTCGCCGACCTACAACTGACGGCCTCGACGTCGATTGGACTAGGAGATCGACTCAATTTAGCTCCCGCGCTGCACTATTCGACGCTCTTCGACCGAGGTCTGCTCGCCGGGCAACCGCGGCGCACCAACCTCTGGATGTCGGTCAGCCTCGGCTTCAAGTTCTAGCTTGCCTAGAAGAGTCGCCACTCCAGAATGCCTCCCGAAAAACCTGGTTTCAGCTTGGCCTCTATTCTGAACTGCTTAGCCTTGACCGGAGCAAATCGGACGGTGTTCCAGCGATCGATTTCGGTGCCCAGAGGTCCTCTCGTCGCGACCTCCCTCCAAGCCGACTTCTCATCTTCTCGATAGAGGAGTTTCCAGGACTCAGGAGTCCGGCAACCTCCGCTATCCTGAAACCAATACACATAGCAAGAGTCGACTGACTGGAGTGTCTCGTAATCCAACTGGATCCATTCCTTGGTGCCCTTTTGGTCCCACCAAGTGAAACGCGGGATCGCGTGGTCGAATGAACGGGACGGTAGCAGGCCATCGATGACCGAGTTGGCGGGGTCGGCTGGCGGCCCACTCGAGGCGGTAGCCTTCGCTTTGGGGACCGGCTTAACAAAATCCGGAACGAACACTCTGGGATAGACCGGACTCTCACTCACGGTTCCGTCGGGATGCCGGTAGAAGAACTTCACCTCGTAGTCACGGTGAGCGGGGTTCAAGCGCGGTACCCATGCCGTGGCGGCTCCACCAAACTCTGGCTTTTCCGTCCTGGGCACATATCCACCATCCTGCATGTTCGCATCATTGAAAGCAAGGTGCTGCACTTGGCCGTCCGGCCACCTCACTTCGGCCCAAGTTCCACCGTCGTATTCACTAGTCTCACTGCGAGTTTTGCCGTTAGCAGAATGAACTCGAACATGCAGCGCGTCGAAGTCGGCGAAGGGCGCGAACACCTCGTGACGGCTTTGACGCCAATGTTGCCCTGGAGCCACGAATTCTGTCGATATGCTCGACTTGCGAGCTGTGACGTCAACCTGCCCCGATGATTCAGAGGACAAGTTATGGAGTTGCCATTCGAGGAGACCTGCTGAGAAACCAGGTCTCAGCTGAGCTTCGATACGGAACTGTCTAGCTGAAACTGGAGCGAATCGCATGATGTTCCAAGAATTCGCACGAATCGAAGGCGCATCTTGAACCTTGACTTCGAGCCACGGCGAACCCTCGTTTGCTCGGTACAGTAGTCTCCAAGCTTGCGGGACCCTGCATGCCCCGGTATCCTGGAACCAATACACGAGGCAGGAATCCACAGTTTGTGGTGCCTTGTACTCCATTTGTACCCACTCCATCGTTCCCTTGTGGTTGTACCAAGTAAACCTAGGAATGCTATGGTCGTTCGAATCAGTGGGCAACCGACCATCGTTCACGGCATCGATTCGGTCGCCAGGGTTCACCCATGACGCCGACGCTACACCTTGGTCCATGGGGGCGGCGACCGTAAGCGCGATCGGGTTAGAGTCAAAGGTCATGCCGGCGTTATCCTCGACGTGTAGGACAACTGACAGGTTTTGGGCTCGACGAGTTCGATTTGGCTGTACCCAGAGCATCGCACTCCATCGATTGTCGGCCGCCCAGCCGCTCCGGCGCTGCAACCTCACGCGTTCGTGAGTCCCATCTGCCTGCAAGTAGTCAGCGTAGGCGACCTTGACTCCCGCCTCACTCGTCACGCGTGCCCACAACCGCACCATTCCGCCATTTCCTGGGGCCACGGGCTGCGAGAAGGCTACGGCGGTAACCGAGGGCGGCGTCAGTTCGTTGGGACTCTTGATCGTCAGCGTGAACGTGTCGCCAACCTCGCTGCGCTTGTCACCCTTAAGCGCTTGAACATGCCACCGATAGTTGCCCGGCGCGATGCCGCCCTTGGGAATCTGGATGCGGTTTTCTCGAGTTCGGAACTCCAATGGAGTGCCGTCAGACAGTCCCTCGGCCCTTAACGTGACCACATAACCGTCGGGAGCTGGAGTTCGTGCCCATTCCAGACAAAAACCCGCAGTTCCTAGTACGACCCCGGGCATGGGAGCCGTCAACTGGCACGGGATGAGCTCAACCGGGTTACGAGGGCTCCCCGAGAGCCAAACGGATCGGGAGAAGCCGTACCGACCGCTATCCAAGAATGTGAGCAAGCCCTGAAAGTGAGCGACATACATCGGCTTATCACGGTGCCCCATTCTCCCGTAGCGGTAAAGGTGGTGGAGATCCATGATCTGGTATCCACTATGCTTGTAGAAACCGTCCAATCCATGGCACCACTCATGAAGGAAAAGCCCCTGCCCCCAACTCATAAATCCACCGATAAAGTCAGGAGTCTTCTTCCATCGGTTAAGATCACCAAAGTTTGCAACAAACCTCGTACCATTTCTTCCGCCACCTCCACCTCCTGCAAGCGACTGCGGGAGATCGCCCGGATTGTAGAAGTAGCCATAAGAGTCATACATGCCTGGCTTGTTATACATTTCAAACTCGGGCTTGATATCCTCATCTTCAGGAGCGGGAAAAGAGTGTCCAGCTTCCAGTGTCCCGTCGTTGTTTAGCGTGACCGGCCGATCGATCACGTGGATGTCTACCTGCAGTTCACACGCTCCTCCTGTCAATCGCCGCACAATCGCGGGGAGTTCGGCAATGCTCGATCTGATCGTCTCCGTCAAGGCGGGATCGGCGCGTGCCGTATGCCGCGTAACCTCACGGTTCGCCTTCATATACTTAGTGTCCAGATTGGGATAGATTAACACCAGCGCCCTCCAGCGACTGGCAGGCTTCTGGCGTGGCTCGTTCTGTCGGAGCGATGCGAGCCAATCGGCCATCGGTTGCGACATCCTTCCGTCGGAAAATGCCGAGGCAGCCACGATGGGTACGGACTGCAGGTTCTTTGGAGCAAGTCCTGGCTGGGCGGTGAGGAAGAAGCAGAGAGCAGAAATGAAGGCCATATGGACGTCCTACTAGCGATCGCACACGCTAGAGAGCCTCCATAGTACTCCCATTGCGTCCGACCCACACTTTCCTCATATTACCCATGGGATTCCAAATCAGCGCCGACAGGTTCACCTGATGATCCTTATGGGTGAAGTTGCTTGGGCCTGGAACAGCCTCGGATTCAAGTTCTAGGCCAGCGGAAAACCGGGCGCGGACTCGATCAAGTACGCCTGACCTTGGTGGTACCCAGGGTGGTACGCCAGCCGGGCCAGCGCTCCCGTACCGTCTACGATCGGCCCCAACGCGCTCTGAATCTGCTTTGACCGAAGTTCCGGGCTGGTGTCGTCGATGACTCTCACCGTCATTTCGCGGGCGGTATCAAGTGCCCACTTGACGAGTTCGGGCGTGATCTCGTCGGCGGAGAAGGGAAAGGGAAGATTGTTGACCGAGCCTTCGGTTGCCGCACGGCGGACCCGGTCCATTTCGCCCTCGGTTGCCGTCTCCATCAGCTGACTGCAAAAAGAGACCTCGACGCCCGCGACGTGGATCGCCATCTCGCCGAGCGTCAAGGCATCCGCGTGCAGCACCCAGTTCAGCTGCTCCTTGCTCTTATCGAGCACCGCATCATCAAACCGCTTCCGAATCAGTCTCCAGGTTTCTCCGAAGTCGCTCATATCGCTGACGATACCGCCTCCTGACGGCAGAAACACGTTCTGATAATCATTATTATGATGTTTCGCTAACGAGGAGCGTATCGCTGGGCCACGGCCAGCACAAACTGCAGCGGAGGCGACGGTTGGGCTTCCCCGCCGCGGTTAGCGACCGAAGCCACGACGAGCTCGGCCTTTGGAAACAGATACAGCTCGGCGACCATCGTTCCGTTCGATCCGTTATGTCCATGCGCCATCTGAGTGCCGGGCAACGGGCCGATCACCCAGCCGCACGCGTAGTCACCGCCGCCGGGGCCCTCGGGCATGCCCGTGTGCAACATCTTGAGAGTCTCCGCCTTCAGGAAGGACGGCTCGCCGTTCAATCCGTCGAGATGCGCGCGGCCGAATCGCGCCAGGTCTTCCATCGAGCA
The DNA here is from genome assembly GCA_020850325.1 of Methanoregulaceae archaeon. GTDB lineage: Bacteria > Armatimonadota > Fimbriimonadia > Fimbriimonadales > Fimbriimonadaceae > JANJUB01. The sequence goes on along the minus strand of JADZEW010000028.1, from coordinate 53,052 downwards.
CCACATGTTGCCAGCGGGGCTGATGAAAAGGCCCAGCGGATCGGTCATATCGTTGGCCCGGATCCCGAGCGGGGTCTTCACGTGGCCGACTGCGCGGCCCTCCTCGCTTTCCAGATTTCCGACCACGGCGGTCTTCATTCCGATGGGATTGAAGACATACTGGCGCATCAGCGCTTCAAAGGGCTGCTTCAAGACCGTTTCAGCAATGTGCCCCAGAAGCGTGTAACCCGCGTTGGAGTACCGGAACTGGCCGTCGGGAGGGCCAAGAGGCTCGCGAGCGAGCGTGTGACGGGCATAGAGCTCGCGCATCTTCGTCGGGTTTCGCTCATCACCGACGATGCGGTCGACGTCGGCGCGGGTGAAGTTCATGTCTTGAACGATTCCGCTGCGGTGCCGCATGATCTGGAGCAGAGTTACTTTCCGATAACTGTCGCGCATGGGAGTCTCCGGTAAGAGTTCACCGAGCGTCGAGTCCCACTTGAGGTGGCCCTTCTCGATCAGCGCACCGATGAGCGAGGCCGTCATCGACTTGCCGATCGATCCGATATGCCAGAGGTCGCTGGGGTTCACCGGATCGGTCTTCCCTAGCTTGCGAAGGCCGTCAACTGCGACTTCGAGCGGCTGGTCCTTTTGCCACACCGCGGCCCCCAGCGCTGGCGACTGCGTGTCCTTACGGATCTCGGCGACCAACGCGGCAAGGCTTGTCCAATCGCGGTACTCCTTCGGAGCGGGTTCACTCAGGGACTCCTTGTCCATGAACTGAATACCTCGGATCTTCCCCGCTTCCAGCTGCAGCACGAGCGCGAGCCTCGTCGCCATCCGGTCCTCGATCTCGGCTCGCTTGAGATTCGGCAGATCATCGACAAGCCGAATGAGCTTCCATGGCCCCGACTGCTCGGCGATGCGCATCAGGCGATCCACCCGCTCGGGCACGGCCTTCGGATCGTGGAAGTGTTCGCTGGCGAACGCGGAGAGCTTTGCCTTGTCCTTCGAGTTCACCGCCTCGAGGAACCCTTCGACGAGCCCAGCCGGGCTCAACGAACAGAGCAGCAGAGCGGCGATCGCGGCGACCATACCGGCTAGTTTGCCCCGAATCAGCCCGATCCGGGGCAGAAAGCCCTACCGATTGAGTCCAAGCAGATCGCGACGGGATGCACCGGCCGGCTTGGATCCAATCACCCGACCATCTTCGGCTCGAATCGCGATGACCGAGGGCCGCGGCAATCCGGCTCCGTCGGGCCAAAGCGTCGTGAACTCTCCGTGCTTCGAACCCTCCGCCGGGTGCTGAATGGCAAGAAACACCGTCGTACCGTCGGGCGTAAACTCGGGACCGCAAACTTCCGCCGCAGGAACGGAAGCCATAAACATCTGCAGACGCCCCCGGTTAGGACCCTGCACGGGCACGGCGTAGAACGCGTCGTTGACCTTGAGGGTCTTGGACATGCCGTCGGTTGCGATCCATAGGTTGCCCTTGGCGTCGAAGGCGACGTTATCAGGGCAGGAGATCGGACTCACTTTCGTTCGGTCGAACCCGGCGAAGTAGGTTGCCTCGTCGGCGGGATCGCCACATACCATGAACATCTCCCAGGCAAAGGTGGTGGCGGTGTGGTCGTCATCGGCTTCGGTGATCTCGATGATGTGGCCGTGCTTGTTCTCGGACCGCGGATTCATTTTGTCGGTCGTCGCCGTCCCTTCCTTGCCTCGATCGGTGTTGTTGGTGCAGACCAAGTAGAGCTTCTTGTTCACCGGATTGACCTCGATGTCCTCCGGGCGGTCCATCTTGGTCGCGCCGAGAAGATCGGCGGCGATGCGCACATCGATCATCACCTCGCCTTGGTCTTTGAAGCCATTCTCAGCGGTCAGCGGTCCGTGGCCATGCTTCAGAGGACGCCACTCGCCGGTTCCGTCCTCGTTGAAGACGGCGACGTACAGCGTGCCCTCATCCACGAGGTCGCGGTTCGCCTCGCGGTTGTTCGGCTGGTAAGGTCGATCGCAAACGAACTTGTAGACGTACTCGAACCGAGCATCATCCCCCGAGTACATCACCACGCGGTTGTTCTTGGCCACATACGTCGTGGCGGCCTCGTGGCGGAATCGGCCGAGGCTCGTGCGCTTTTTCGGGGTCCAGTCGGGGTCGTAAGGATCGAACTCGACGACCCATCCGTGCTGGTAGGGGCCGTGCGGCTCGATTTTGAGGTCGAGTTCGGGCCAAAACCGCTCCCAACCGTACTCGCTGGCCTCCTTGGGAATGCCGTACCGCTCGTGGCTGCGGGTCTCGCGAGCATCGGTTACGGCGGCGGAGTTGGCGTAGTAGTCCTGGAAGTTCTCCTCGGCGCTGAGCACCGTGCCCCACGGGGTCTTGCCAGCTGCGCAGTTGGCAAACGTGCCCACCGCCGTGCGGCCAGAGGGATCGCGCTTGGTCTTGAGGCGGTCGTGGCCGCGAGCGGGGCCGGTGACTTCGAACGTCGAGGTCGCCGAGTACCGCGTGTTATAGCGGCTTTCCTGGACGACCTGCCACTCGCCCTGGTCATCGAGCTTGATCTCGACAACCGCGAATCCTTCCGCCTCCATGCTGGTGCGAGTCTGGGCTTCGGACATATCGGTCGGCTTCGCGACCGGGAACATGAGCTCGGCGTTCGTGTACTCGTGGTTCACGGCGAGGAGGCCGTGCGAGGAGTTTTGCGATCCGAACGGCAGCGGCAGAAAGCCGATGAAGTCGTTATTGTAACCGAACTGTTGACGCTGAGCCTCCGGCGACTGCTTCTCAGGGTCAAAGGCAGGTGCTCCCGCCTTGATCGGATCTCCCCAGCGAACCACGACTTGGGCGCGATAGCCTTCAGGAACTTGGATGCGATCCACGGTTGTCGGTGCGATCGGCGCAAAGCCGAGGCCATCGTCGAACGACTCCTCTCGCGCGAGCGCGCGCGCCAGCGGCGACGCCGCAACCCCCGCGAGGAAACCCGCCTTCAGGAGGCCCCGGCGGCTCAGGCGTCCCGTCAAGATATCGGCGAACGTCTTTCCGCCTCCATTTTGGGAGCGGACGATCTCGTCAGGTTCAAAATAGGCGCGTTCGGGGGTTTCTGCCATGGCTGTGGCAAGCGTACACCCGCTTAACTTCGCGTTAACCCAAAGCGAATCTCGAAGAGCGCTCCACCCGCGGCTATCCATAGCCGGCCATCGTGGACGGCGATGTCGGTGACGTCGGGTTCGATCTGCTTTGCCCATGCGGGAGCCGAGAGAACGCCCTCGTTCCATTCGAAAATGCCGGCCAATGAGCCGACCCATGTGCGCGCGCCGTCAACGAGGAGACGCGTGATGCAGCCGCCCTTAAGGCCGACCTGAGTGACCCGCTCGCCATCCCAACGCAGAAGGCCCCCCACGAAGGTACCGATCAGCAACCCTCGATTATCAGGCGCAAGCGCGGTGATCCAATCGTCGGTCAACCCGTGAACCTCGTGGAGGTGGCGCACCTCCCCGGTCGGTCGATCGACCAGGATGAGACCTCGGTCTTGGGTTCCGATCGCTACCATCCTCTCGTCGGCGTAGATCGTCGTCGTCGGCGCGCCCTGCAGCTCGGGAAGGTCGAATCGATGCCGCGGGGGTTCGCCGGGAGCAAACTCGCTCCATCCGCCGGGTTGGGCAACGAACAGAGTGCCTCCCTCCACCCAAATCGCATTCGCATTCACGCGGGGAAGCACAAGAGTTGATGGGAGTTCCCTCCCCTGGGCGTCGATGAAGGCAAGCCGGCCGTCGGCACGTCGCACCAGGTCTTGTCCGTTCCAGGTCACGGCCGTGCGCCAGGGAGCACCCTTGGCTGCCGATTGCTGTTTGTTCAGCGTGAACGAAGCCCCCTCGCGGGGAGCGACCCAGAGACGGTCTCCATTGGGAATGAGGGCCGTTGCGTCGGCACCCTCGAGCGATCCGGCGGGCAGGCGAAGCGACTCCCACTTGCCTTTTGTCAGGCGGAGCACGCCTTGGCCAGCGGTGCCAGCGAGCAAGTGACCTTCGCGACTAACCGCTAGCGAGGTCAACAACTTGGTGGGTGGTTGTGGTTCGAAGGGCGTGCCCTTGCCCCGGCTCAGCGTCAACAAACCGGATTCGGGAACCGCCCACACCCACTGCGATCCCACTTTCGCCCGCGCGACGGGCGGTCCAGGAAGCCCGACCGACACGGTGGAGAGGGAGGACTTTCCTTCCCCTGGCAGGGGAAGGCCGTGAGCAGCGCGAACGGGGATGGGGTGATCTCCCTTATCGAACCGCCCACCGCGCAGCACCGCCGTTCCGTCGGCGAGCACGCGCAGGCCGTCCTTCCCGGCCTGCAACTGCCGAACCCTCAAGCCGGGGAGGCCATCGGCGCGGGTCCAGAGCCGAGCGCGGCCGTCGGGCGTCCATTGCACGAGTCCGCCCGACGTTCCCGCCCAAATCGAGCCTTGATCATCGACCGCGAGGGCGGTCACGCTGAGCAGGTTCGTATGAACGTCGACCGTCGGAGAGATCAGCGCAATCAGCGCGAGGGCGAAAACGATTTCCGCACCTCCGTTCGGTTGTGAGCGGCATCGGTCGCGATGACGATCGCTTCCCCGCTTACATCTCCCGCGATATCGATCTGCCAAACGATGCCATCACCCTGCATGGCGATTCGGCTGAGGACCAGCCGCCGGCCATCGGCAAGGGCAAGATTCACGCGGGCGACGCCCGCCTCCGTGGTCGCGCGGACCCGCCAGCCGTTCGGGAGCTTGATCCACTCAACCGTCACCGCGGGAGGGGTCTGGTCCACATGGATGCGAACCGTCTTCGACTCGGTGGCCCCGCTTCCGAGGCGGATCCAGACTGGGATGTCGATGGTTCCTTCCTGCGAACCTGGCGGCAAATCGAATCGGTGCTCCCAGCGCATCGCTTGCGCATTCCACCCGAGACTGACCAGACGCCCATCTGGGAGGCGCGCGCTGACTCGGGCGGTCGGGGGCGCATCGACGATGAGGAGCGGGTCACCCATCCGGGCAAAGAGCTCCTTGCGTCGGCGTTCCATCTCATCTCGTTTCGCCGTCTCCTCCGGAGTGAGCGGCCGCCACAGGAGTCGGTCGATCTCGAGGTCCAACTGGAGGATCTCGGCCCGGACCGGGATCCGGGTGGGTTTGCCTCTAACTCGGTCAGAAGCTTCCATCTCCTCCCGCGCTTCCTTGGTCTTCGGATGGTTCGGCCCATAAGTGCGGAGGCTAAACACGTAGTCATCTCGGGCCGGATCCCCAGTTCCCGCATTTCGTACCTCTTTCGGGCTTGTGGGGGGCTTCCTTGCGAGGGCTTTGGCCCAGGCTTCTAGCTGCTTCCGAGATTCCGCGACGTCCGAGGGATCTCTCCGGGTGGTGTAAGCAAAGGACGCCCAGCGATAGGTCGCATTTCGGTAGTTGTCTTCATATAGACGACGGACCACTTCGACGGCATTGAGCCGGTAGTGGCGGATAAACCGGAGCTGATCTACGCTGAGGAGCGGCTTCGTGGGGTCGGGATTGTGTGGCTGGGCCCTCATTTGGTCGAGGCCCACGATATCGATCAAGGTGTCCTTAGCCTGTGAGCGTGTCAGCTCGAACTTGCGAAGCCATCGGTCCAGCTCGTTGACCCGCTCGCTGATGGGCGCGGGGGTGCGAGGTTTCTGCCGATCGCCAAACCACTTGCGAGCAACTTCCGTGAGACTGTAGTGAGCAATGCTGGCTCGCGCCTCGCCACGGAGCTGGGCCACATTTCCGAAGACGGGGGCCAGCCGGACGGCGTCGATGGCAAAGCGCCGGGCAGCAGGTGCGTTTTCCACCGGAAGACCTAGGCGCAAGCGCTCGGCGATCTGCAGCCCTTCGGTCAGGCGATAGGGCAAACCCATTTCTTTCCGTTGCGCCGGAGTCAAGGCTGACCAAAGCCGAATCAACTCGGGATCGCGCGGGTTGAATTTGCCCGGGTCCCGATCGCCCCAGTAACCGAGCAGGACGTCCATTCGTTCGTTGATCTCCCCGCTGATCGCATCGGCGAGCACATCCTCGACAGCCATGCGCCGGAACCAGTAGATCTTCTTACTCGCATGGATGTGTCGCACGCCAGCGGCAAAGCTCTTGGCCGAAGTACTAGACCGACCGAGCTGGGCGACGGCCTTACCGTACTGCGCAGTTAACAAGTTGAAGACATTGTAGGCGGCGTTCTCAAGCCGCCAACCCATGTTGGCATCGACCTGCTGATCAGTTTTGAACCGGGGGTCGGCATCTCGAAAGAGCTTACGCACCTTAGTTAACTCGGCAAGAGCCTGCTTCGAGTCTTGGCCATATCGGGCAACGATCAGCCAATACTGTCGCGCCCCGACTTCGAATCGGGCGCTCATGAGTGCGGCTTCCTCCGCTTTGGGGACGGCCAGCCAGCTGGTCTCCTTGGTCGGGATGCCGAGCCACATGCCCCACTTTCGAATCTCATTCTTGTCCTTCAGTGCGGCGACGTGGTTCGCCCCCCAGGCGACGACCGCTGCGCGGTCGGCAAAGGGCGTCTTCGACAATCGCTGACGCCATCGATGCGTTCCCACCACGAGTTCGGCTTCATCGGGAGCGTTCTCCGCGATTCTTGCCGAGAAAGTCACGGTCTCCCCCGCTTTCAAGCTGGCCCTTGCCGGGTAGATGTGACGGAGGACCCCCTTGAGACCGGTGAGGCGAATGTTCGATTCGGACCGGCGAGCGGTGTAGGCGACCAGAATCGTGCCTTCCCCTCGTTCGGGACGGCCGACCGAGGCGACCACCGGAGCAGGGGGCGGCGAAGCTCGCCAATCAGATTTCGCGGTCCAGGGCTTCGATTCGAAGCGAATGGTCTGGCGATCTCCTTGCCGTGTCGCCGAGCGCCCCCAGTTTTCACGCCACCCGTCAGGAGTGCTCAAGGATAGGTCCGCGGACTCCAGCTTCTGATGAAACATCGCGGTCAGCGGAAGGGCGAGAGCCCCTCTCGTTTGGGTGATAACGAGTTTGATCTCGACCCGGAGATCCTTGGTCCGGTCGATCGGAGCAATGCGCACGCGGAACTGTCGCCGTCCGACCAGCTCGACCAGCGCGGGATCGCGCTGGCGGGAGGTGATGAACTCGTAGATTTGGGCGGCGCGGGCTTTCTCGACCGTCTTCGCGACAACGTACTCGTCGCCGAACCAATACGCGAAGCCCGTCGCCTCAGTGTTCTCCGGGAGGCGCATCATGAAGTCGACTTCGTTGCTCCAGTTCGGATCGGTGGCGAAGCTGAGTTCGAGCCGCGCGGTGGCATAGGCTCCATAAGCGTCCATCTCGGCCTTCAGCGCCTTGGGCGTCACACTGCCCGCCCGCTCCCCCTTCGGAACAATCAAGAACTGCGCTGCCGAGAGTCCGGTCAGTCCGCAGATCGCGGCCAAGAGCACAGCGATTCGAGCATGTATCATGCGGTCACCCCACCTGTCTATGTTGGGACGACTCACCAGTGACTTAGATTCGCCGATAGTTGTGGCTTGGGGATAACGTGTACGGTAACCTGAGCAACCCTGCCCATGGCTCAACCTCGCTACCGGATCGGCATCGACGCGCGCTTCTTTCGAACTTCGACCGGAGGCATCGGACGGTACACCCGTGAACTGATCGAGGGCCTCGCCCGGCTCGACCCCGAGAACGATTACTTCGTCTTATTGACCCCCGCCGACCGCGACGAGTGGACGCTGCAGCAAGCAAACTTCACGCCGGTCGTGGTCGATGCGCCGCATTACAGCCGGGCCGAACAGACGACGCTCTTGAAGTCGCTGAACGCCCACCGCCTCGATCTGGTCCACTTCCTCAACTTCAACCACCCGCTGTTCTATCGCCGGCCGTTCGTGACCACGCTCCACGATCTGACCATCCTTCACTTTCCCGTGGCGACGCGCAGCGGTAAGGGATCGGGCATCAAGTTCATGATGTTCAAACGCGTGCTGGAGCACGCGCTGCGCGGAGCGCGACGGGTCATCGCAATCTCGAAGCACTCCGCGGCCGACGCGCAGGCGACACTCGGCATCCCGCCCGCCAAGATCTCGGTGGTTTACGAAGGCCATCCTGAGACTCAGGTGCTCCCCGAAGACAGCGAGATGCGCCTCCGTGCGTTTCTCGGCACCGATCAGCCGTACTTCCTCTTCGTTTCGATGTGGCGCGGGCACAAGGGAATCCTGACGCTGCTCGAGGCGTTCGCCGAGTTCAAACGTGCGAGCGGACTCCCCCACCAACTTGTCATGGCGGGCAAGGCGGACGCTGCTCCTGCCGAGGTTCGCGCTGCCATCGATCAGCATCCGTTCCGAACGGACGTGGTCACGCCCGGGTTCGTGCCCGACGAGCTTCTTTCCGCGCTCTACACCCATGCGGATGCGTTTGTGATGCCCTCGGAGTACGAGGGATTCGGACTGCCGGTTTTGGAAGCTCTCAGCTACGGCACACCGACCATCGTCGCGAACAACAGCTCGCTCCCCGAGGTGGGAGGCGACGCGGTGCTGTACTTCCCCACTCGCGACGCGGGTGCCCTTGCCGCGCGGATGCACGAAATCGTGGCCGATGAGGAGTTGCGCGCACGGCTAAGCGCGGCCATGCCGGCCCAACTCGCCAAGTTCTCTTGGGATCGATGCGCGGCGGAAACGCTACAGGTGTACCGTGACGTACTCTCCCGGACCAAGTAAACGAGCCGGACCCATAGGGCCCCGGCTCGTAGCAGACCTTTGCGAGGACCTACTTCTTGACCCTGACTCCCGTCGAGGTTGAGCTGTTGTTCTGTGCGTCATACGCCTTCGTCGTGAGGGTGTAGACGCCGCTCGACCAACCGGTGCCGTTGACGCTGAAGCTCCACGGCGCGCTCATGTCGGTGCTGGCGAGGACTCCATTGACGAACAGCTCGACCTTCACCACTTCGACATTGTCGCTGGCGGTTGCGGTCACGAAGAAGTTCGCTCGCACTCGGGAGTTCGTCCGAGGCGTAGTGATCGCGGTCACCGGCGGAGTCGTGTCGAGGTTCGAGACAGTCACGCCGATCTGGGCCGAGCCCACGTTGTCTGCCGCGTCTTTCGCTTCGACCCGCAGGTTATGTCCACCGTTCGCAACCGTCAGCGTGTTCCACGAGTACTCGTACGGCGCGGTCGTATCGGTCGCAACAAGATTGCCGTTCACGTAGAAGCTGACCGAGGCCACTCCAACGTTGTCGCTCGCATTCACGAGGACGTTCGTCGTTCCCGATACGGTTGCCCCGTTTGTGGGTTGGATGAACGACACGGTAGGAGGCGTGTTGTCGCCGCCACCGCCGCCCATGCTGAGCGCGAGGGCCACGGCAGCGTCCGCATTAACGCGGCCCCAGCCGTACTCTTGATCCCATCCGGCTGCGCCTCGATCGACCGCCGTCTGGGTAAGCACGTTCTGGATTTCAGTCGCCGTTAGCGCCTGATTCGCGGAGATGACCAAGGCGGCAACACCCGCGGTAACCGGCGCGGAGAACGACGTACCCGACCAACCACCGTACCCTCCGCCTCGGTTCGTGCTCTGAATGTTCACGCCGGGGGCAGAGATGTCGACCGCGGGTCCCCACGTCGACCACGAGGCGCGGTTATCGTTCGAGTCGGTCGCGCCGACCGTCAGCGCGTAGGGGCTCGCCGCGCCGTTGTTCAGCGAACTGGTGTTGCCCGAGGAGATCGTGACGACCCCGCCCGCATTCTGGAAGTACTGGCAGGCCCAGAGGACGGTCGGATCGTACGAGAACTGGTAGCTGATGTTCGCAACCTTCGCGCCGTTATCCGCGGCATACACGAGGCCGTTGGCCACAGTGCTGGAGTAGCCGTAGCCGTTCGGATCACTGATGCGGATCGGCATGATTTGGCAGTTCCACGCTACGCCGGCAACGCCGAGCGCGTTGTTCGTGATGGCGGCGGCGCTGCCGGCAACTGCGGTGCCATGGCCATGAACGTCGGCGAAGTTCGAGTTGCCTTCGAACATGTTGAAGCCGTGCACGTACTTTGAGAGCAAGTCTGGATGAAGGGGGTCGCAACCGGTGTCGAGAATCGCGATCGTTACGGATCCGAGGCCGATCACCGTGTTCCATGCGTTCGGCGTACCGATCTTGGTGTGGTGCCATTGGTTGCCGTACAGCGGATCGTTCGGCACTGCGGCAGGGGCGACCGCGTAGTCGGGAGCGGCGAACACCACGCCGCGCTGGCGAGCGAGGTTTGCCGCCATGCTCTTCTCTTGCCCAGGCGTCACCGAAATCACCTTAACGCCAATCTTGGGAATCGTGCGCAACACCGCGGAACCGGTTCCGCGCAGGTTCGTTTCGATCGATCGAGCCGCGCTCTCATCCGTGAACCGGACAAGAATGCGACCGGCCGCCGGCTTGGCTCCGGTGGGCATAGGGTTAGCCACAGCCGCACCGGTCAGGGAGGCGGCGAGAACGAACAAGGTCGACATGCGGAAGATGCGTCGATTCATGGCAAGGGTATGCCACGGTCGTTGACGGCCTTCCCCTGGTGATGTTGCGTGATGCCGTTGGGTCGGCTTGATCAGGCAAAAAAACAGAGCTAGACCCCCTTTTGAGGCTAGCTCTACTTGCAGTGCTGAAGGTGAGTGCTAGTTCTTCTTGGCCCTGACGCGACGACGAACGAAAGCACCCGCGGCCGCGATGCCGAGTCCCATGGTGAAGGGCTCAGGAACAACGTTCGAAGGAGGCGTTCCGCCGTTCCAGCGGATGTACTGAGTCATCCCGTTCGTGCCTTTGTAGGTCACGTGCATCCCCCACCAGTTGTTGCTTGGGAACGCCAGAGTCGCGAACTTGCCCGTCTTCGGCGAGCCCAGATTCGTCTTGTTGTTGTCACTCCAACCCGCGAGATACTGATTATCGTCCCAGAAGTTCCATCCGGTGGGACTGGTGTCATTGGTTGCCCCCAAGGGCCCTTGGCCACCTCCACCCGTCGCGTGGAGTACATAGAAGCCGAAGAAATTCTCGATTTCACGCTCGACACCGGCGATCTTCACCTTGGCTCCGGGTGACATCGACGCCGTGAGCTCCTTGGTGACGACGTTATATGACATCGAGACACCGCTGATGGTCTCGGCCTGCCAGAAGGAGCTCCAGTTCTGTGCACTTGCACCAGTAACCAGAGCTGTCATCAAGGCAACCGACACATACCCGCGGGACACAAAGTTTGCTTTCATTTCTTGCTCTCCCAAACTATTCTCAAGTCCAGATGTGGACTCCACGACACATGATATCACAGCAACTGTCGCTTGCACGTGACTCCCGCGCAGTTCTGGCGAAATCCCGGCACGAATACCAGCAAGGAAAGACGAAAAAAGACCCGACTGCGTATCAGGCAGTCGGGTCTTCGGGAGAGGCGATGAACTGGCTTAAGCAGCCTTCGCCTTCAGTCGGCGTCGAACGAACAGTCCCGCGGCTGCGGCACCGAGGCCCATCGTGAAGGGCTCGGGAACCGTGTTCGGCGGATTGCTCGAGATATAGCCGGTGATCTGGTCCTGGATCAGGGGCTGTCCACTGTTGAGTGCATCAGACAAGAGGATCAGGTTGGCCCCGACGCCAAGCGTGTTCGCGTAGTTGACCAAGGTTTGCGTAGCCGTGTAGCGACTGTTGCCAGCGCCGCTCGTCAACGAGAAGTTACCTGCCGTCAAACTCGTGGTACCGCCGTCAAACAAGATCTCCCACTGTGCCAGCTGGAAAGCAGCTGCGAGGTCATTGCTCCAACCGCCAAAGGCTCCGCTGAGCGCACCGTACCACAACCTGCTCAGCTTGTTGACCTGACTGAGGTTGAACGTGACTTGCTGAATGCCGCCCGCCCAAGTCTGCGTCCCAACGCCGATCATCTCGACGCGCTCGTGAGTCTGCGTGCCTCCGCCGATGGTCTCTCCAAGCTCTGCGCAGAACGAGAAGAACCCAGGGTTGGCCGTGTTCAAATGACTCACCGCTTCGGCCGGCAATCCGCCAGGCAACGTGCCGCCCGTTTTGTAAGCTGTGAACCGCACGGCAGAGCCGTTGTACATGCTCGTATTGACGCCGCCGTTAAAACCACCTGTGTTCCAACTGCCTATGAAATCCTGGGCCAGGGCGCTAGTACTCAGAACTGCGAGGCCCGCAATGATTGCAAATCGTTTCATCAAGTTATCTCCCACTCCCCAGATCCTCCTCAGAATCCGAGATGTTACGCCCTCCCCATGGGAACGCTTGTCCTATTATACACACGCGCAGGAAAATGTGGACACGAAAAGGAAGAATTTTGTACGATCCGGCAAATATGCTTGGTTGAAACCAAGAAACCCCGAGTTTGTGAACTCGGGGCTCCGGATTGTGGGTCGGTACCTTAGACCGTTCGGGCCTTCAGCCGGCGTCGAACAAACGCTCCGGCCGCGGCAACGCCCAAGCCCATGGTGAAAGGCTCAGGAACCACGTTGGTCGGCGGCAAGCCGTCGAGCGCGGTGATCTGGTCCTGGATGCCCGCTCGGGACAGTAGAACCAGGTTACGCTGAGCGGTCCACGACCCGAGCTGGCCAAGCCAGGTGTTGGCCTGGGTGATGATCGCAGCGTTGACCGTGCCATTGTTGCGGAAGGTTCCACCCGTCAGGTCAAGCGAGCCGCCATCGAAGGTGATCTCCCACTGCACGAGCTGAAAGGCCGCGGCGGTGATGCTGTCCGTGATTGAGGCATTTGCCCAAAGTCTCGAGAGTGCGGTAACCCGCGTTGCATCAAACGTCACGCCGCCGTTCTGAGTAGTCGCACCGAGGAGCGGCGCCACCACGTTGTGCGTGTGGTTGGTGTTCACGTTGATCGACTCGGTCAACTCGACGCAGAACGTCTTCGCGATGAAGTCGTAGTTCGGGTTGGTCGTAGACATCGGCAGGTCCAAACTGGTACCTCCGGCCGCGTCCTTCAACCTTCGAGCCGTAAACTCACCGGCGCTGACGTTGTAGTTCGTGGCCCCGAGCTTGACTTTCACCGCGCTCGAGTGGCCGTTCAGGCCGTATTGCCAATAAGCAACAAAGGTCCCGGTCGCCTGCGAGGCCGAAGCCACCGCCGCCAGTCCTGCTATTAAGAAAAATCGCTTCATATAATCCTCTCCCCTTATCGGGTACTACCCTGTCACAATCGCCCAGCCTCCGGAGAGCCTTGGGCAACCTCGATAGTATGACGGCACTTTTCGCACCATGACTCGCGTTTTGAGGCTAATCGGCGAAAACCCGGTACATATGCGGATAAGAAACTGCAAAGAGGATCTCGTAGCTCGGGCGCCCGCTCCTCACCTTGAATCGCGGGCTAGCCATTCGATCCAAATCGGGCACCGACACTTTAGGACATGCCTGTACAAAAGACGAGGGCCCCGGCAATGAATCATGCCGTGGCCCTCGTTCGAGAACTGACGCCTAAACCGCGAGACGAGGGGCTGCCTTCATGCGACGCCGGACAAACGCCCCAGCGGCAGCGAGGCCGAGGCCCATCGTGAAGGGTTCCGGAACTGCCTGTACCGCCACGTTGTCGAGCGCGGGGCCGAAGGCGCCCGTTGGGTGAATCGCGACAAACGAGAGCGTCGTCGAGGTGCTCGTAGCCACGAACGATGTCGTGAAGCTCTTCCACTTCATGTTCGCCTTCGTATTCGTGAGGTCGTTGTACGAGAAGTTGCTGTTCAGCGAGCCCGCGGAGACGTTGACGATGTACTCGGCCGGATTCGTAGGTCGTCGGTCCGGGTTGCCCGACAGGTCGAACGTCAGCCGGTAAGTCGTACCGATGACCGTGTCGAAGGTCTGCGCGATACTGCCGTTGTTGTTGCCCGACAGGTCGATGCTCCGGCTGCCGTGAGAAGCTTGCCAGTAAGAGCCGATGTAATCGATGCTGTTTCCACCGACCACCCAACCGGTGATCGACGTGTCGCCCGCACTCTTGGTTGCAAACGACCCAGGATTGGGCCCAACTTCGAAGCTACCATTCTGGAAAAATGCGGCATTAGCGGCACTTGCCACCGTAACCACTCCAATCACACCAACAATTCTTTTCATGAGTACCCGGCTCTCCCTCGAGCGATACGCCATTCTACACCGTTTTGGCTGGATCGGGTGACCCGCACGCGAAACCCCGTAAGACTGACAGTATTTTTGGTGCGGTGCGTCTGGACGTGGTCGCGTCGCCCGCCCAAATGCAAGAGTCCCGGCCGAACCGACCGGGACTCTGAGACTGATGAAGTGAACGTTAGACCGCGAGGCGGGCGGCGGACTTCAGTCGTCGACGGGCAAACAGGCCTGCGGCGGCGAGGCCGAGGCCCATCGTAAAGGGCTCAGGAACCGCCTGCATGCTCAGCCGGGCGCGGAAAGCCGTGGGGTCGTTCGAACCACCGGAACCGGGAAAACCGTTTCTGACCTGGAACGAAACCGTCTGTACTCCCGATCCGCTTAGGGTGAAGGCGCTTCCCTTCTTGAACCAGTCGACGCTACCGGCGGCGTATGTCGTGGCCAATGGAACAAGCCCGAGGCTCACATTGCCCAGAAAGACGTCGACGATCGCATTGTCCGACCAGACATGGCCGGTCAGGACACCCGTGGATCCGGTGAAGTCAACGGTTGTGGTGTAAGTATAGATGCCCTGGGTCGAAGCAGCTGGCAGACTGTTTCCGCCATCGGCGGCAAAGCTGATCCACTGCGAGAACGCATCGTTCGCGGCGTAGGCATTGTAAGGGAACGGATTGCCCACATAGTTCAGCGTGATCGCCTGTTGAGTCCCCGTGACCGAAGGACCGCTGACCGTCCAGTTAGAATCGGCGGCTCCTCCGAGCAACCCAACCGCTGTGCTGTTGAACACCATCGCGGTCGCCGAGGCGCCTAGCGACGAAAGAACCAAGGCAGATACTGCAAACCGAAGATTTCTCATCCCAAATCCCTAAACCCAGCCACCGTCGTGGCGACTACGCAAGTGTAACACGATACTCCCCCTACTTTCGGGTAGGAAGCAGGAATTCTTGAGCAACCCGGCAGAAATACTTGGAAGTTCAAGTTGGGCCGGGGGGACGTGTGCCTGCTCTAGACTACGTACCCCACGGCATGAGAATCTCCAGAAGTTCACAGCCGATGGACCCCGTGTAAGGATAGGCGAGCACTTCACGTGCGAGTCCTCGACGCACGGGATTGTTCGCGATGTAGCGCACGTGGTTGCGCCAGTCATCGTGACCGCGGAGCCCATGATCATAGAAGTTCTTCTGCCACCCGGAGAGTTTCTTCCGGCACATCCAAAGGCCACTCAGCAGCTTGAACTTCGACATGGCCGCGAGCGCATCCGACGACTGGTCCTGTCCCTTCAACATGATGTGCACGTGGTCTGGCATGAAGCAGTAGATCGGAACGAGGCAGCCGCTTTCATGGGCAGATCGGCGCAGGTACTCGACGCACGGCTCTACATGCTCTTCGCGATCAAAGACAACAGATCGCTCGCGTGTGCACGCGGTGAAAGCGCAAGTGCGCTCGCCTTGGTACAGGTGCCGGGGCAATCGGCCAGGGCCCATGTGACAGCTCACATTTTGGACCTAATCATCGGCCGTAGGTTCCGGCACGATGCATCCGGAACCTACAACATGGTTGAGAAACTTGTGGGAGCGGGATGGACTCGTGCCCGCTCTGAACCTATGAGCCACCTACCTAAACCGCGAGGCGAGCGGCACCCTTCATTCGTCGACGGGCGAACAGCCCGGCGGCGGCAAAGCCGAGGCCCATGGTGATGGGTTCGGGCACGGCCTGGACCGAGATATTGTCGATCTGGCTCACCGGCCTGGAAAACATCGAGAACGCGACGGTCGTCGTGGTCCCCGTCGCGACGAAGCCGTACGTAAAAGTCTTCAACCCACCTGGACCATTAACCGCGTTCCCTTGAAGATTCGAAGCCCCGAGAAGGGAGGCGCCATTGATCCCCCCCGAGTACACGTTCATGTTCACGCCACCGGTGAGAGATGTACCGCCGGTGAACACCTGGAAGGTGAGCTGATATAGTTGGCCCACCACGGTTGTGATGGACTGGAAGATCCCGCTCGGCACCGTATCGGAGCCGCCGCTGACGTCGACCTGCTGTGACGATTGTCCCAAGTAGCCCGCTCCGGTGAGTGCCACGTTGTGGTTGGACGCGCCGAAGTAGGTCCAGCTCGGTAGGAACGTGGGGTTCGTCGTCGCATTCACCGCCGCCCAGGTGTTGTTGGCAATCTGGTGTTGCTCGAACCCGCCGTTCTGAATCAGGTTCAGTGCAGAGGCTGGAGCAGCGATGGAAATCGCGATGGCGGCAACGAAGAGTCGATTCATGGGTCTCCCACAGGGCGAGGCGGTTGAATCCGCACTCGCTCCCGTCTCCCCATACTATACAACGATTGTCCTGATTTGCGTACCCGGCCAACCCACAACCCGGCAAAAATACGAGAGCCCGGACGATCTTGTCCGGGCTCTCGAGTGGTCGATGGTTGATAATCAGGCGGTCTTCGCTTTCAGCCGGCGGCGCACAAACGCCCCCGCAGCCGCGATCCCCAGGGCCATCGTGAAGGGCTCGGGGACGACTTGGGTCACCTGAATATTGTCAAGCCCAAAGTCGTTTCCGCTCGCCTGGGAGGTGTTAGCCACAATCCTGAGGGTCGAGTTCGGTCCGCCACTCAGCACGTTCCCTGTGAAAGAGGCGGTCCGCCAGACATTGTCAGCCAGAGTATTCGTGGTCCCCAGAGAGACCCCGTCAAGGAACACTTCGAGCACGGTCGCCCCAGCGAGCCCGCCTGGTGCATACAGATTGACCGAGGCAAGCGAGATGCTCAGCGCGGCGGCACCATTGTTGGCGAACACCTGGGTCAGGACGAACGGCGAGGGGTTCGTTTGCGTAGCGCCGTTCACGGCCAAGAAGAAGCTTCCCTCGTTCGCGGTAACAGGATTCCATGAGCTGTGGCCGGTCGTACCGTTGTTCGCCTGCTGCATGACCCTCAGATTCCCTTCATGCCAGATCGACCCTAGGTCGTTTGCGTTCGCATTGTTGTTTGTGGCATAGGTGTACTGCGTGCTCCAGGGGCCGCCAGTAAACTGGGGTGACGACGAGTCGCCCATTTCAAATCCGCCATCTGCAATCAAGTTGAAAGCTGAGGCTTGAGCAGCGAATGCGATCGCGATAGCGGCAACGGCAAGTCGGTTCATGTGTCTCCCACAGGGCGAGGCGGTTTAACCCGCGCCCCATCCCTCTCCACTACTATACAGCTTCCGCCCTACATATGCATATTTAGAGACGACAACCCGGCAAAAATGCGAGAGCCCGGACGACTCTGTCCGGGCTATTAGCATGATGCTCGTGCTCTTAGAGGTTCTTCGACTTCAAACGACGGCGGACGAACGCGCCCGCGGCGGCGATACCGAGGCCCATCGTGAACGGCTCGGGGACGGCTCCAGGGATGTTGCCGAATCCCAAGTTGATGGCGTTCAAATCTCCGCCGGATCCAAAGGCACCGTCGAGCTCGATCGTCCCGGTCAGGCTGAACCCGTTTCGGAAGTTGTAGCCTTGGATCGTCCAGTCCTTGGTCTGGCCGAGCACGCCGAAGAAGTCCGTGACGTTGAGGTTACTCCCGTTGAACTTCACATTCCGAAGATTGAACTGAGCCGGCGTGCTGTTGCCGTCGGAGGCCATCGTGAGCGAAATCTGGAGCGCATTCCAATCGAGGTTGGCCACCGAGGGCACTCGGTTCGCGACGTTGCTCAAGAAGTTGCTGTAAACCAACGTTGACGTAATGGGTGCGTCAGGCACGGCAGCGAGATAGGTAACTTCGCTGATCAACCGGTCGTTAGCGACATCGTACACAAACGAGAATGCGTGCGAGTACGGTTTGGTCCAGTGAATAGAAGAGTCCTCGACCCGGTTGTTCGAATCGCCGAGACCGTTGACACCGAGATAGTTATCGCCTCCGCCCGCGTTGCCGAAGTTCCGAAATCGATTTGCGCCGGCGTTCTGGCTCGTCAGCGTGGTATCGGCTACGACAAACTGAGCTTCTGCTGCTGCTGCGGTCGTGGCCAGCACAACCCCCAAGAAGATCTTATGATTCATTTATGATTCCTCCAAAGTCGCGTTGACTCCTCTCCCCCAAAAAGCCATGCTCTCGGAAGCAGCCGTACCGCGATCCCTATACTCTACAACAGTCCTGAGGTACAGACCTTGTTGTGCGTCAAAACCCGGCACAAGTGCAGTCTCACTGACCAGAGCCAGTTCCCACTGGTGGCCACCTACAGTTTCGGAAGTGCTACTTTTCTTCGCTCGCAGTAGGACAGGTCGGAGACGGCCCCTAGCATTACTAACAGGTTTTACACCTTATTCCTTGGTATGACAGTTTTGTTTCGTACAATGTTGTGATCGGACTGCTTGACGGAAGTCATGTCAGGACTGTGGGGCCCATGGGGCACCAGGGAGGAGATTGAACATGAAAAGTATTGATCGAGGGTTGATCGTGCTTGGGCTTCTTGCCACGGCCTCCAGTTCTCAGGCACTGGTTTTGAACTTTGACGATGTGGTTACGTCGAGCTATGTTTCGTTACCTGCGAACTACCAGGGATTCACGTGGAGCGCTAATGCCGCGGTCTTGGATAACGCTTGGTACAACACCAACTATGGAAACAACATTGCGTTTCCGTCGGCAGCAAAGGCACTCTTCAACGACACCGGGCAGGCGACCATCGCTGCCGCCAACAACACCCTATTCACGTTTGACGGGCTGAGTGCCGCATTTTGGGCGGCGAACAACTCAAGTTGGGCCTACGCTTCCTCGACCTTGACGGTACGAGGCTATCTTAACAACGTCCTTGTTGGTAGTTCATCGATGAACCTGGGGGCCCAGTTCGCGTCGATGTCTGGCTTCGCAGGCGCACTCGACCGCCTGGAGTTCATCAACGATGGGACAGCGGAACACTACTGGCTCGTGGACAATGTCCGATTAGGCACGCCAGGGACCGTGCCCGAGCCGATGACCATGGGGCTCGGCTTGGCCGCGGTTGCGGCATACGGTCGTCGCCGACTGAAAGCCAGCGCGTAAAACTGCTCATACCCCCTCTAGCCCTTGCCTGAGGGGGATCCAAGTCAGCGACCGTCCAAGCTCGGATCCGCGCGACCCACGCCGTAGTACTTCCACCCGCCTCGGCGCATCTCGACCGGGTCGAACATGTTCCGTCCGTCGAAGATGACCGGACGCACCAGCCGCTGGCGAATCTCCTCGGGATCGGTGTTTCGGTACACGTTCCACTCCGTGGATAGCACCAATGCCTCGGCCCCGACTACCGCGTCAAGGTGGGCATCGAAGAAGCAAACTCCCGGAGCCGCCGCCGCGGCGCGCTTCATCGCCTCGGGGTCGTGGGCATGGACCACCGCTCCACGACGAACCAGCTCGTTGGCGATGTCGATCGCCTTCGAGTCACGGATGTCGTCGGTCTCCGGCTTGAAGGCGAGGCCCCAAAGCGCAATCGTCTTGCCTTCCAAGCCACCGAGCGTCCGCTCGATGCGGTCTACGAACCGCACCGGTTGATGGTTGTTGACCGATCGGGCGGCGAGCAGCGCTTCTGGACGCACGTCTTTCAGTTGCGCTGCATGAACCAGGGCGTCGACATCTTTGCCAAAGCACGAGCCACCGTAGCCGATACCTGCCTGCAAAAAGCTCGGCCCGATCCGCTTGTCCATCCCCATGCCGCGTGCGACGTCCTTCACATCGCCGCCATAGGCTTCGCAGAGCTCGGCCATGAAGTTGATGAAGCTGATCTTGGAGGCGAGGAAGCAGTTGCTGGCGTACTTGATCAGCTCGGCGGAGGTCGTATCGCAGATGAACGTTGGCCGGTTCAGGTCGCGATAGATCTCCAGCAGAGCAGCCGCCTCGGCGTAACCTTTTGCGCCGATGATGATCCGGTCGGCGTTGTAGGCGTCGCTCACCGCCGTGCCCTGGCGGAGGAACTCCGGATTGCTGACCACGTGGTAGTTGCTTCCCTTCTGGTCGGCGAGTTTTTGCGCCTCGCGCGCGGTACCGACCGCAACGGTGCTCTTGTTGACGATGATCTTCGGCTTGTCGGCGGGGATTTCGAGGATCTTTCCGAACGCGTCCCAGTAGGCGTCCATGTTCGGCGAGCCGTCCTCATTGGCCGGAGTCGCCACGCAGATGAAGATGACCTCCCCGAAGCGGGTGGCCTCGGCGAGGTCGGAGACGAAGACGAGCCGCTTCTTCGCGTGATTGCGCGACACGATCTCGTCGAGCCCCTGCTCGTAGATGGGCGTCTTTCCCTGCTGCAGCGCGGCGAGCTTGTCGGGGTCGATCTCGCAACACATCACGTCGTGGCCGAGGTCGGCGACGATCGCCGCCTGAACCAATCCCACGTATCCACCACCAATGACTGCAACCTGCATGCTGTTCTTGAGCTCCCCTATCTTTCGCGCATTGAGACGGGGCCAAGGGTACCTGTGCCGCGCCTGCGCTTCTCGGTGGAAGTGTCAAGGTTTGGGCCATCGGTCTGGTCTGCAGGTGGAATCCGGCACGTTTGCCCGCTCGACAGATTCTCCCGTTGGTGGCAACGCGCTCAAAACGTGAGACACGCTTCACGAAACCGAGTCCAAGATCGGACCCGGTTCCTCCTCCGGCCTGATCATGTTCTAGATCCCACCGGTAAAAAACCCAGGTGGCAGACCGCTCGTGCGTGGAACAACCCGCACCGATGGGTACCACCGTAGCCGCGCCGAAATCGTCTAGCAGACGCGAGTTGCTTGCGGCCGCTACGTCGGCCGCAACGCTCTTTAGCCTGGTGTCCCGTGCCGAAGCCGAAGACACCTCGGCCCAGAGCGTAACCCCCGAAGTGCGCCTCCTGCGTCGCTGTACCTATGCGGTCAAACCGTCTGATCTTCAAGACATCCAGCAGTTGGGTTTCCATGGCTGGCTTGAGTGGCAGTTAGGCATGACGGACGCCGACAACCAGGTCTGTGAGTCCGAGGTCGCTCGCCTTTATCCTCGCGTCTACATGCCCTTTGCAGACCTGAGGATTCTCGATGACTCGAGGACTAGTGACGAGCATTTTGATGCGACGATGTATCGGTCTATCCACTCGGAGCGCCAACTCTACGAACGAATGGTCGAGTTCTGGTTCGACCACTTTAACCTCGACTGGTACAAATGCTCTGCCGCGCCGACTCTCCAGTTTGTGAACGAGTCGATTCGCCCCCACGCCCTAGGGACGTTTCCCGAGTTGCTGTCAGCCACGGCGCACAGCGGGGCAATGATGGCCTTCCTTGACAACGAGGGGAGCCGAGCCGGCAACCCGAACGAGAACTATGCCCGCGAGCTGATGGAGCTCCACACGATGGGCGTCGGTGGTGGATACACCGAGTTCGACGTCAAGGAAGTGGCACGTTGTCTCACCGGGTGGGCAACGGGGCATAAGAACCAGCCGAACTGGAGGGAGTTTGCGTACCACGACATGTACCACGAAGACGGAGTGAAGCACGTCCTCGGCCACACCATCCCGGCGGGCGGCGGGCAACAGGACGGCGAGCAGGTCCTACAGATTCTCGCCACGCACCCAAGCACCGCCCGCTACATCGCCAAGAAGCTCGTCGCCTGGTTTATGGGTGCCGGAAACTTCGCGACCCTCGAGAACGCCGTCGCCCAAACCTACACCGCAACGAACGGCGACATCAAATCCATGCTCCGGGTGATCCTTAGACCGGGTACGTTGGCCCTGTCCAAACCAAAGTTCAAGCGACCATTTCACCTCTTTGCCGGCATCTTGAGGCTGCTCGGGGCCCAGGTGACAGTGTTTGGCACGGTGCGGTTCCCGCGGCTCGCCGAAGCAGGGCATGAGCAGTTTGCCTGGCCCCTGCCGGACGGATATCCCGATAACCCTGAGCACTGGAGCGGCCATATGCTCCCGCGATGGAACTTCGCCTTCGATGTAATGTCCAGACAAATCCGTGAAGTGGTGGTGAACTGGAAGCCCCTTATCGGATCCGCAGAGTGGCCGCACGAGGTGGCAGACCAAATCAACCACGTGCTCTACGGCGGCACGATGCCGCAAGCAGAGCACGATCGCCTGCGCGCGTTCTTGTCCAGGACCGGCCCAAACCACCGCGGCGCGCCGGTAAGAAAGCCATCCGATGCGAGGATCGAAGAAGCGTTCGCCCTCGCAATGTGCGCGCCGTCGTTCCAGTGGTACTAAGGAGATCGATTCGATGAGTGGATGCTATGAATACAATGCGTTAACCAGACGGGAGGTGTTAGGCCGGGGAGTCGCCCTCGGTACCGCCTCCTTGCTTCCCGCTTGGATGCCTCGCTTGGCGTTTGGCCAGGCAGGAACAAACCGAGACACCTTAATCATGCTGTACTTGGGCGGGGGGATCGATGGGCTAACGATTTGCGTCCCGCACGCCGAGTCGGCCTACTATGACCATCGGCCCACCATCGCCGTTCCCGATCCGTCGAGGTCCTCTTCTCTCCGGGCGACTGACCTTGACGGATTCTTCGGTCTACCTCCCTCTCTCGCCCTACTTAAGGAGACCTACGACGACGGCGACCTCCTCTTCGTGCATGCGACCGGCGCAGATAGAACACATTGGACCCGTTCCCACTTCAATGCCGGCATGTGGATGGAAACAGGCAAGACGAACGACCCTTCTACGGGCACCGGCTGGATCGGCCGCCACTTGGCAACGACGACAGCTGCCCCAAACTCGTCCATTCGTGCTATCGGCTCGATTCGGGGAACGATCCAAGCCCTTCGCGGCGGTCCCAAGTCGATTCCCTTACCTCGGCCGGATAGGCACCGCTTCCTGGGCCAGTACCCCGACAAATCAGAGATGGTCGAGTGGCTCGCCACGGCTTATCGCGACTCCCAGGACCCCTTCCGCGAGGCCGCCCTCAACTCGATCGACAGTGTCTCGGTCCTAAGTTCGATTGTCTTTGAGCCGTACGTTCCCTCTGGCGGTGCCGTCTATCCCCAGAACAGCGAAATCGGCCGATCTCTCCAAACAACGGCCGCCATGTTGAAGGCGGGCGTTCCCCTAGAGGCCGTGGCGATCCACTTTGACGGCTGGGACACCCACGATCGCCAAGGCTCGACCGACGGCTACATGCATCGCCGACTAACGGAAGTCGGCCAGGCTCTCCTCGCGTTCTATCAAGACATGATGTCCTCGAACTGCACAAGCTGGACCCTCGTCGGCATGTCTGAGTTCGGACGCAATGTGAAGGAGAATGGCTCGGATGGTTGCGACCACGGTACGGGGAACGCCATGTTCCTCATGGGAAACAAGGTCAACGGTGGCCAAGTAATCCGCGACTGGCCCGGCTTGAGAAGTGATCAGCTGTTTGAGGGTCAAGACCTGCGCGTGACCATCGACTACCGCGACATTCTCGCTGAAGTCGTGTCGAAGCGGTTGAAGAACCAGAACTTGGGCACGGTGTTTCCAGGATACACGCCCACGTTTAGAAACGCTCTGGCCGCCTGACCTACAAACGGGCACACTCCAAAGATTGCGCCGATATCGCTGCAACTGCTTCAAGCTGTCTACAAAACTCGCCAGGCGAGAACACAGCTCGGCCATGTTAGGGTGAACGGAAGGGCCAAGCACTGTGCATAAAGCACCTTCGAAGGAGCACGCCTTTCGCACACTCGGTTCTCGACGTTAAACTCCCAAAATCGGTACCACCCGGGTTTGGCACGGCGTATGATATACAATCCGCGGAGAGCTTGATTTCAATGGGAGTAACCGAAGTCCTCAGTCCTGCCCAGACGCCGCCTGGTGGCGTCGATATGGCGAAGGAACCCACCCCACCTTTTGATTGGCGCAGCATGGCGCCGGTCATTGCCGTGGTCGCGGGGCTCATCGCTGCCTTTTGGCCACTCATGCGTCGTTTGCCCGAGATGTGGTTCGGCGACGAGACCTACTACGCCCATGGCGTGGCGGTTCCGTTGTGCGCCGCGCTCATCGTCTGGGATCGGTGGGACAAGCTCCGCGCCGAGGCCAAGCCGGGGCCCTGGTGGGCGATTCTGCCCCTCCTTGGTTGCTGCTGGGTCACGTGGGTGGCCGCTGGCAACAGCACCCGCATTTTGCTTTCGCTTCTTCTCATCGCCACTTGCCTTTCTGCCAGCCTCTTCATCCTCGGCTGGGGAGGGCTCAAGCGACTCGCCGCGCCGTCGTTCTATTTGCTCTTCGCGTTGCCTCTCTGGGACAACGTGATCGATAAGTACACGGCCCCGCTCCAGAAGATCAGCGCCATCGGCGCGTACCAGTTCTTCGACATGCTGGGCATGAACCCGTTCCGGCAGGACCTGACGCTGATCTACCTGAACAACTTCACGGTCGACGTAGGCGTGGCGTGCAGCGGGTTGCGCCTGGTTTTGGCGGTGGCGGCGATCGTAACCTTCTTCGTGTTGGTTGCACACCTCGAGTGGTGGAAGAACCTGCTGCTCTTCGCCATCTCGCTTCCCCTCTGCGTGCTCATCAACACGCTGCGTATCACGCTCATCGGCATCGTCGGCAACCAGTACGGGAGCGAGGCTGGCCACGCATTTCACGACTACAGCGGCTACATCAGCCTGGTGGTGAGCTTCCTGATTCTGATGAAGGTCACCAAGATTCTCGGGTGGAAAGTATGAAGTTTCGCGCCTATCTCCTCGCCTGCATCTTGCTCGGCATCGGCGTGGCAGTCACCGCCCGCGGCGGTGGCACGTCGACGATCCGCACGAAGGAGTGGCTGCTCGAGAACACGCCCCGGTCGGTGGGGTCTCTGGAGATGCGCCCGGGTACGGAGAGTCCAGACGAGTCATACATCATGGATATCCCGGACCTGAAGGCATCAGGCATCGTGTGCCGTATCATGACCGATGGTGTTCGCGAGATTGACA
This sequence comes from Methanoregulaceae archaeon, assembly GCA_020850325.1. Taxonomy (GTDB): domain Bacteria; phylum Armatimonadota; class Fimbriimonadia; order Fimbriimonadales; family Fimbriimonadaceae; genus JANJUB01. Next base: position 28,159 of record JADZEW010000028.1, on the reverse strand, counting down.
CGGTGGTCGTGAACAGCGATCGAGGCGAGTCCTTCCACGACCCGGCCGGGTGTTTCCGCGCCCAGGACTGGGAGATCGTCCGCCAGCGAATCACGACGGTAAAAACGAAGACGCTGGGCGAGATCCCGGTGAATGCTCTCGTCATTCGCAAACGCGGCAGCAACCAAGAGATGCCGTCGGCCTACCTCTTCCGCCACAACGAAACGATCTTCGCCACGCAGTCAGAGTTGCTGCGCGCGATCTTCTTCGGCGAGGTGCTGACCGCAAAGCCGCAAGAGGGCAACATGTACCGCTTCATCGGTCTGCACCCCGGTGCGGAGGAAGAGGAGCTGCTCGCTTTTGTGGGCGAGTATATGGACACGGCGAAACTGGATTAACCCACCAGTAGAAGTAGGACACCCGCAACTGGTGGTCGACTCTTGCGTGCTGAAACAGTGTTAGACATCAAGTGTCTCGCTTATACAACTCACAATCTGCTTCGCCCGCGCTTGCCAAGTCCCAACTTCCTGCAGCCTTGCATAGTTCTGTTCAACCAAATCCCTGTAACGCTCGGGAGCGCCCAAGATTTCAAGCAGATGGTCGGTAACATTGCAGCGGGAAAGCGTAACCACCGGATTGTATCCAAAGAGCTCGATGAGTTCATCTGGCGCTTCTCCTACAAGAATGCACTTCGACGCCATGGACTCAAAGTACCGATGGGTTGCCGTTGAAAGACCCTGCGAGGTCTCTGGGTGAGTGACCGCGGCTGGAAAGCAGACTGACATAACAGAGTCTCCGAGGCCGAGAGCGAGCGCTTCACGTGTCGCGAAAATCTTCTGACCCGGAACTGCCTCATAAATGTGCTTGATGCCACGTGACTCCAGAAGTTGGCGCACGTTTTCATGAAAGGCAGCAGACCGTCGGCCCAGCTCTAGGACGCCAATGCCGCGTTTTGACAGAGGCTTCTCCGGATTGTACTTTGACGGGTCAGTTGCTTCGGGAGACCACACAATCCGTACGTTAGGAAGTCGTCGTTGGAGCTCTGTCGCTGAGTCGCGAGCCGATACAAAAGCCAGCCGGGCTCTGATCCGGCGATAAAAGCTCTCCCAATGATCATACTCTGACGGCCACACATCAAATGACCATGGGATGACCCGAGTCCAATAACAGTACGGAAACAGGTCACCCTCTGATCGACGCAGTACCGGAGCCAAGACGGCTCTCCCCGGCATTACCGCGAAGTTCCTAACGAGGCTTGCATGCTTTGCAACGCGACCGACAAACTCCCTGGTCGTGGTCATAGTCACTCGCTCACATCGGACACCCTGTTGGACCAGTGCATCTTCCATCGCTTCGACTTGGTACAGGCTAACCAACCTAGGGCGAACAGGACGTCGGAACACAAGCTCATTCATCGACAAACTTCCCCATAGAGGGCCATTAGCCGGTCGCCGTAGTGGCTCTGGCGATAGTTCTCAAGAACCTCTGAGCGAGATGAGTTGCCCATTTCTAGCAAGAGTTGCCTATCCTGCATGGCGTGCCTCAATGCGTCAACGATCTCATCAGCTGCATTTCTCCTCACCAGAAATCCGTGCACGTTTGACCTTGCGATCGTGCCAGACTCATGCGTTGTCAGAACTGGACAGCCACAGGCCATGGCTTCGAAGAGCACGCGAGCTGAACCTTCCGCTCTGCTTGGCAACACAAAAAGATCGGCCTGCGACATGAGTTCGGTCAGCCGTGACCGGCTCACTGTTCCCTCCTTGACGACGCGTCCGCGCTCGAATAGACGACCATACTGCTCCTCTACGCGAGGATCAATCTTGCCGGCAATAGTCAACTTCCACGGTTCGTCGGCAAGCTCCGCCAAAGCGTCAAGGAGCACGTCCGCTCCTTTGCGTTGGCCAAAGAACCCTGCGAATAGGAGATTCAGCATGCCGGTAGTCGAAGGAGAGCGACCAGGCAAGGACGCGAGAAGCCGCACGAAAGCCTCGTCGACACCGAGATAGTTCACATGGATTCTGTCGGGGGAAACACCGCAGGTGACTAGGGTCTCCCTGACGAACTCGGAGTTGACTAGGATTAAATCGGCCTGCTCAATGTCGATGCACATTGCTCGAGAAACCGGGTCAAGATCGCTGATCGAGATGACATTCGGAGTCTCGTCGTCTTGAACAAGCGAAGGCAACAGCCTTGGATCAGCCAAGGAGTGATCACAAATCGTCACCATTCCAAGCTCTTTGGCGGTCTGGACTGACGCGCCGCCGAAAGCTGCGCGGTAATGATAGATGCCCCTCGGCTGGCCCACCTGCCTCAAGATTCGTGATGCACTTCGGTGATAGTAATTCAGAGTCGTTTGGTCGAAGAGTGTCGACTCTGTCGGGTTGCCTCTTAGACGGCGGACGCGGAATGCAATGGCCTGCATCACTTCGGATCCCCAAATCGGGTGGACCAGGGCGTCCGGCAAACAAACCTCGCGGTCCAAGAGTCTCCTAGCCCCGTCGGGCACCCATCCCGAGAGCACCCGCTTTATGAAGCCTGTTGGGTATGGCCCACAAAGAAGGGCATTGAGTGCTCCGCGACCATGTATCTCCTCTGCGGTCATCAGCAAGTGAAAGTTCTTCGTTCCAGCAGAGACCACAACTGACGGCAGGGGCTGCACCTCAGCAACTCCAGAGTTAGCTTCGGTTGAAGGCGATGCGGGTTTCATCTTGGTGTCTTCGCAACTCATCCGATCCCGATTGCCTGAACCGGAGATCTGGCATGTGTTGTGTACTCCATGATTAAGCAGCAACTGTACCATACGCCCTGATCCGACGAATTAGGCATGGGTAAGATAGCATGAACAGTTTAGAACAAATCACAATGAAGCGACTTCCTACTCCAATCCTCCTGCGCGTTCTGAAGTACGTCGGTCATCAAGACTGGCTGCGCTTCGGCCTGCGCAGCCGCCTGATACGCCGCTTCTATAATCCAGATACTTGCGATCTGGACGTCGACATTTTTGCGCTCAACCACCATTATCGGGGAAATCTCAAGAACTTCGTCGACTGGCTTGCGTACTTCTTCGGTGCGCAAGAAAAGCAAGAGCTACTGTACCTTGCGCGACTCCTCGATAGCAGGCACGGCTCGGTTATCCTAGACGTCGGTGCGAACAGTGGACAGCATGCTGTCGCCCTCTCAAACCACGTGAAAGTGGTTCATGCGTTTGAACCGTATGAGCCGGTTCGGGCATTGATGGAGGCTCGAATACAACAGAACAGTATCCCAAACGTGACCGTGCATCCAATCGCCCTAGGGGACGCAGACGAAGACTTAGAGTTCTATGCACCTCCAGCTGCCAATACCGGCACCGCCTCTTTCGTCAAGGGTCACGCTGGCGACGCAAACATGGCAGTAGGCAAGCTGAGGGTCGTTCGTGGGGACCCGTATATCAGCACACTTGGGCTTGATCGCCTTGAGTTCATTAAGATCGATGTTGAAGGGTTTGAACGTAAAGTGCTTGCGGGCCTTGAACAGACACTGATTAGGTTCAGACCGCTCGTCTTCCTAGAGTACTCGCGGGAAACGAGGGCCAGCTTTGCCTCCTTGACTGAGCTGACCGGAATGTTCCCGGAAGGCTACGAGTTAGCCAAAGTCGTAGCCGATCGTCCCTACCTCATCCTCTTTAATAAGGCTCGTTGCGTGCTTGATCCGTTTGCTTTTGACCAGGTCGGTGGGAACATTCTTGCTTATCCTGCCGAATACAAGCAGGAGATACTCAGAGCCTGATACTTTGCATAATGGTCGCGACTTTGCACCTAGGAGCGTACTTCCACTTCTCTAGTCTTAAGCACAATCATGTACTCGTAGACTGCCTGTAGGCGAGCATAGGCGTAACCTGCCCGCCCGTCGAGAAATCCGCGCTTGAGAATGTAGAGGATCATGAACTTGATCAAGGGTCGCGCCGGCAGGCGATAGAACAGCTCCTTTTGGTGGAAGCGTCGCTCGTTGAAGTCTTTGGCCGTAAGAGCCTTCACTGGAGAGAAAGGAACCTCTCCGGCCCGCGTACGTAACACCTCGGCGGCCTCCATCGTCGAGTAAACATTGTGCTTCTCGAACCAATGGTGGATGCCCTTCGAGAATGGAAAATGGTCAAACGGCGCGCTCAAATCCACTATCTCACCGTTAACGCGGACGACCTCATTTACCTCTCGTTCGTACCTGGCTCGCCCCACCCGAAGCAGACGAACATAATACGGTGAAGCTTGGACATGTCTTAGCCAGCGCCCCATGAAGAAGTCACGTCTTCGAATCCGATACGCGCCAACATCCTGAGGCGCACGTTGAACAATCACGTTCATCTCCGCGATCAACTCTGTCGTAGGGCGCTCGTCCGCATCAAGTACGAAAACCCAAGGGTGCTTGAATGGCAGTTCAAGCCCCGCATTTCTCTGGCTTGCGTAACCATCAAACACGCGCCGATGAAAGTTGACGCCTCTCGTAACGGCAATCTGTTCTGTACCATCCGTCGAGTACGAGTCAAGAACATGAACATCGTCGCACCAACTCAAGCTCTCCAGGCAACCCGGCAAATCCTGCTCTTCGTTCTTCGTCAGAACGAGAACGGAGATGCCTGTCACTGCGTGGTGCCCCCAAGAACTCGCGCCTTGAGCACACGAAATGGATTCCCAGCCCCAACCGCCCACGCTGGTACATCCTTGGTCACCACAGCTCGAGCGCCGATGACCGCTCCCTCTCCTATGGTCACTCCCGGGCCTATGAAGGCTTCTGCACAAATCCAGACTCGATCGCCAATCTGGATGGGCTTCGTCAGCAGCTGCATTCCTGGGTCCTCATAATCGTGCGTACCTGCGCAGAGATGTGCTCTCTGTGAGACCACGACACGTTTGCCGAGCGTTATCGGGCCCATCGAGTAGCAGATGACCCCCCGCCCCAACGCGGACTCTTCGTCCATCGTCAGATTCCAGGGAGCCCAAATCTGGGCATCGCTGTAAATGTGGACACCCCGGCCTATCTTTGCGCCAAACAGCCGAAGCAAGAGGTTTCTCCATTCGAAGCACGGAGTCGGCGACCTGCGGAACAACAGGGTCCATATCACGCCCCAGAGGAGGCGCCGCAAACGATTGCCCAAACTAAAGCTCGGTTGCGTGAAGGTATCGACGCCTTGGAGAACTTCAGACATCTCAACAACTCGCCGTTACCGCACCCGGCGTTGAGGCAACCTGATTAAGGACTTCCAGCAAACTCCGCGCCGATTGGCCGATTTCGAAGTTATCATTGAAGCAGTCCATCGCGCCGGCCCTCTTTCGCTCCCGCTCTTCAGATGAACTGGACTGCCACCGCTGCAGGAGTTCGCAAGTTCCTTCAAGCGAATCGTCAGCCACCAACCCTGCACCAGCCGCGTCCACCTCACGCCAGATGTTTACTTTGTTCGAGATCAGCACCGGCTTCCCGCACGCGAGTGCCTCGGCCACCACGATCCCAAAGTTTTCCTGATGGGAAGGCAAGACGAACGCTTCGCACGCCGCGTACGCTCCCCACTTGAGATCGCCCGAAAGCATGCCCGGCCAGAGGATCCGCTCGGAGCCTCCGAGACTCTCGGCAAGCTGCTCCAGCTCGGAACGCCACCCAGTCTGATCCGGACCCGCCATGACTAGTCGCATGTCCGGATTATCGGCAAACACGTCGGCAAAGGCACGAATCAGCAGGTCGCAGCCCTTCTTCGGATGGATCCGACTCAAGAAGAGTAGAAACTGCTTACCATCAAGGTCCGAAAATCGCTCGAGGAAAGCCGTGCGACACGGGTCCAGGTCCCCGGGTGGCCCGGCGGTCCCGTAGCTCACCACCCGTTCCTTCGCTCGATAGAACGCGAAGGACTGGCGGGCTAGTACACGCTCTTCTTCCGTGGTGAACAGAACTGCGGCAGCCTGCCTGAGGTTCCAATGTTCGGCAACAAGCCAATAGACCACCTTCTTCAGGTGCTTCAGCGGAAAAGTGCGCTTAAACCAAGGGTCGAGCATCCCGTGCGTAAAGAGCACATAGGGTCGGCCGAGAGCTTGCATCGCTTGGCGCGCCGCCAGTGCGTGATACTGCCAGATCCCGTTAACCACCACTCCATCGTACTCGCCTGCGTGGTTCTGTAGCCAGGGCCGAAGCCGCGGCGAGTAGCCGTAACCACCCCGCCCTGGACCAAGCGCATGGACGGGACAACCCACTTCACTTAGCCATGGCGCGTCCGGAGCGTCCAAGCAAGCGATTTCAATCTCGTGACCCATCTCGCGCAGTACCCTTCCGCGCTGCTTGACCCCTTCGATCGGCCCGCCACCTTCCGGGTTCGTCGAAGCGATGACGTGCAGAATCCTCACGCTGCCGCCTCCCTAGCCAGTCCTTCCCCGCCGGTGAGCCGCCGGTAGACGAGGCGCGCCAATGCGCGGTAGGGTTCACCGCCCGCTTTCGCATCCGCTCCCGACAGAATCCAATCGCGGATTGGAATGGTGAACCCTGTTTTTGCGCGATTCCGGATGCCTTCCGGCAACGCGTTCTTTGGAGTGTTGGCCATGTCGACCTTCGTCGGAGGCTGTCCGGAGGCGATCCACGGTCCAACACGGTGCATCAGTTCGATATCGGTAAATGGTACGCGAATCTCCAGAGAATGGGCCATCCCCGCCCAATCGCTGTCGCGAAGGAGTTGGTTGCGCATGTACATCGACAACTCGAGCGCAGAAACCTTCGCGTGGACGGTCGGCAGTCCTTCAGTAATCTGCCGAAGCCTCTCAATGGTTGCAAGCTCCTCCAGGCCCGCCCGGGCAAGGTCGCGGTCGAGAATTTCCTCGACTTCTGACGGCAAAAACAACCCTCGCCGCAGGAGATACGCTCCTTCGATGCTTCCCCCGAGTTCGACAAGAGCTGCCGACTTCGGCGAACTTCCTAGTACACCAAGCCGGGCGGCGAGCCGATTCGCCCCGCCAAAGAGTCCCGGCGCTAACCGGGTCATCGCCATTGATCGGGCAAGCTTAGGAACTTGGTGGAACGAAGGGTAGCCGCCCAAAAGCTCGTCCGCCCCGAGGCCCGAGAGAGCTACCCGATGATCTCCCTCCGCGGCGGCTTGACTGACGAAGTAGGTGTTCAGGCCGTCGATACTCGGTTGGTCCATTGCATTGAGCACTCGTTCAAGTTCCGCATCGAACCGTGATCGCGTCAGCAAAGAGATGTGATGCTCAGCGCCGTACTGCCGTGCAACTTCCGCCGCAAGCGGGGTCTCATCGTCGTGTCGACCCGCGTACTCCTCGAACGAGAGCGTGACGGCTCGTATCGGTTCCGGCCGAATCTCAGAAGCGAGCGCCAGCAGCGTCGTCGAGTCGCGTCCAGCCGAGAGAAACAGGCTAACAGGTACGTCCGCGATGAAGTGATGGTCCAGCGAGTCGAGCAGCGCCTCCCGGAGATCTAAGGTGCCTTCTGCCGATCCTTCAAACCAGGATCGGGGACTGCTGTAAACGACGGGGGTATTGCACTTTCCTTCCTTAACCAACAGGTAGCTCCCCGCTGGCAACTGTCGAATCCCACGGTGAAGCGTATAAGGTTCTGGAACACTGCCCCAAAGAAAAAAGCCCGCATGCCCGGCCGGCTCGGGTGACGTGTCAACCTTACCCCCTGCCAGCAAACCCTTCACTTGAGAGGCGAACTGCAGAATCTGGCCATCATCTGCATAGTACAAGGGCTTGATCCCGAACGGATCGCGCGCGAGCATGAGGGTTTCGGTACGTGCTTCCCAAATGGCCAGCGCGAACATCCCGCGAAGCATGCCCAACATCTCGGATCCATACTCTGCATAAAGGTGCAGCAGTACCTCCGTATCGGACTCCGTGCGGAAGACGCGCCCCTTCGCCTCAAGCTGGTGTCGAAGGTCTCGGAAGTTGTAGATTTCGCCGTTAAAGCAGATGGTCAGCGACCCATCGGGGAGCGACATCGGTTGGTTGCCCTCCGAACTGAGATCGATAATCGCCAACCGTCGGTGGCCGAAGCCGATGCGCCTTCGCTCGTCGATCCAAAGGCCGGCGCCCTGTGGCCCTCGGGAGGCCATGTGGTCTCGCGTCCGAACGATGACGGCCTCATCCACGCGAGTTGCCGAGACGCCGTAGGCTAAGGCTCCGTTGATGGCACACATCGTTAGCGGTGCTTCCCCCCCCCGCACGCGAAGGTGACGGCCTCCTCAAAGGTCTTCACCATCCGACTAACACTGAACTGCTCGAGCACCTTCTTGGCTCCCGCCTCACCCATCACGGCCAACCTTTCTTTGTTCTCGCAGAGGTCGGCGAATAACTTGCCAATACCATCTCGGTCGCCGGACTCAAAGGTGGCTGAGTTCTCAGGAGTTAAGACCTCGACTTCAGGGCCGTGGTGCTCGCCACGTCCGACAAGGGTGGGAACCCCGTACGCTAGCGAGTGGATGATTGATAGTCCGGCATCGCCACCGGTCGCTGTGAACAAAGCGCTGTTGAACAAAGGTGCGAGAGCTACTTCATCGTAGATTGCTCCCAACCACTCAACCCGGCCCGAGATACTCAGTTGATCCGCCAGGGATCGGAGTCGACCCTCCTCCGGACCTTCACCCACGATCGTCAGCTTTATCGAGGGCGGTAGCATGGGCAACGCCGCCTTGAAAGCCTCAAGTAGCAGTTCAATCTTCTTCCCCGCGACCAGCCGGCCAATCGTTAGGATGCGGTAACGCTCAATGTCGTTGCGTCGAAGTTGCGCGATGGTGTCCGTATCAATCGAGTTCCATGCGACGAACAACTTTTCCGAAGGCACTCCGAGATCTTCAAGACGGCGCTTGCCCTCCCCGCTATATAGGATTACCGCATCCGCACCCATGGCCAGCCGACGGTAGATGCTCTGATACTTCTGGCGCGGACGAATCCCATGTCCCCACCAAACAAACTTCGTGCCCTGCTTCTTGGCGGCACGCATGGCCATCAGGTTGAGCACCATGCGCGGGTCGAAACTGGCCACCATTGCGTCCCACTTGCGCGACCGCACGTGATCCAGCAGACCTCTCTGAACCGTCAGCGTGTGTCCTCGGACAAAGACGTTCTCCACGGGGAGAAGTTGGAGCCCATGGTCTCCCGTCACGTCCACGAGTGATGTACTTGGGTGGGCGAGCCCGAAGCTGAAGGAAGGATCGATCACCGGCGAGCGGTTCAGTGCCCTAAACAAGTCCAGCCGATACGGCGGCAACATCGGGTTCTGGATGAGAACCTCAAGCCGCTTCGTAGCAACCGGCACAGGCGCAACAGTCGTCAACTGGGAAGCGCCTCCCGAAGCGCAAGTCCCGCTCGCTCGCGGGAGAGCCTGGTCGCCCGCAGATGTCGCCCGCTAGCCAGTTGCGAAAACCGATAGCATGCCAATCCTAGCCTCTGCTTCAGCGGACTCCCGTAGATTGAAGGATATCTGGCGCGAACCTTGGCTTTCTCCTCTTGGTAACGATCCCACCAAGCCCCGCCACTTCCCTTCTGCTCCGAGTGCTTACGAAACGCCGCAAGATACGCCGGGATCGGAACCCATCGACGGCCCGACAGGTGGAGACGGCACCAGAGATCCATGTCCATGGCGCAGTGGAGTGAGGCATCGACTCCCCCGACCTCGTGATAAAGATCTCGCTTAAAGTACGTGGCCTGCTGGTTGACGTTCACGACTCCCAGCTTGGCCAGTAACGGGTTGCCGGTCAACACCTGAGGACACTCCCTCACGCGGCTGTGTTCGTCGATGTAGTACAGATATCCGGAAACCACGCCCGCGTCGGGATACTGTTGGAAGGCCCCAGCGACCCGATCTAGCGCGCCCGGCAGAAAGAGATCATCCGAGTTCAGCCAGCACAAGACATCGCCAGTAGCCCGATCGAAGCCTTCCTTGATCGCATGGGTCTGGCCGCCATCCGGCGCGCTCCTCCAGTAGGTCAGGTGCTGCTCGTATGACCGGATGACATCCGCCGAATCGTCGGTCGACCCGCCATCGAGGATGATGAACTCATGCAGACTTGCACCCTGCGCCAGGACCGACTCAATCGCCTCCTTCAAGTAGGACGCTTGATTGAAGCTGGGCATGACCACGCTGATCCGCACGGGCTGACTCATAGTTAGACTGCTCACACCATCTGCGAGGTGTCGACGACGTACACCTGCCGGCTCCCCTCGTGAGTCGAATCAAATGCAAGAGCCGTGCCATCCGCCTTCCATCGCGGATGCAAATCGCAGTGCAGGCCACTGCGCGCCCAAGCGAACTTCTCCCCGTCCACGCTTCTTAAGACGACAGGATCGAGGTGTTCGTACGCTTTGTTAAGCATTGACGTGTCCAAAGGCAGGTTTGCGTACTGATATCGGCCAAGCTCGACTACCTCTCCTGTCGCTGCGTTAAGCAGCCTCAGCTCGCGTGTGCGGTTCTCATCGGGGTAGGTATCGATCGAGAGCCAACCTCGGTTGGCCGGGCAGAACATCGGATGTCCGTCTTCGGGAAGCAACTCCGGCCAGAAGGGCTGGACCGATCCGTCTCGGATGTCGATCAGCAGGAACGACATGCCGCCGCCCTTCTTGGCGGGCAGGACCGCGCGAACTGCGCGCTTCGCCAGTTTCAGGGCGCCACCGAATCGCTGTGCACCCGGCATGCGCCGCAGACGGTCGCTGGAGTTGGCAAGGCGGCCCCAAATGATGAGTCGGTCGTCATCCCACCAGTCAAAGTGGCTGAGGAATCCTTCGGCATGACACACCAAGTCTGTGCCGTCAGCTTTCACCGAGAGCAGCCTGTGCCCGATGCCCCCGTCGGGGAGCCACCAACGGTGCAAGAACAGAATCCGGGCTCCCGAAGGCGAGGGCACGAGATGGGTTAGGTAGTGGTGCGTCTCCGGCGGCGAGTCCACTCCGGCAGCCGCGTCGGCGATCGAGACCAGGAGATCGACCCGTCCTGTTTCGAGATCGACTCTCGTGATGCCGTCTCGTTCTGGGCGTGGTTGGTCGCTTGTCGGATCGCCATAGCCCACGTACCCATACCCGCCGAGACGGTGGAGGCGAGCGAAGTTCAGTCCATAGCCGTGCCTCCGACCCGGGTCGAGCGCGTAAAGCGCTTGGTGGCTCTCAGCGATCCTCGTTCCCGAGGCATCGACCCGCACCGCTCCCCAAGCATCGCCCAGACGGATGTTGACCCAGAACGAGTCGTCGTCCGCCCACAGTTGCCGCGCCCCTTGGGGAAAGTTGAATGCCCCGGTCTCGATAAGCGGCCGGAACTCTCCCGTGGATTCTTCGACAAATCCCGCTTCGACCACATCGCCCAGCACTGGCGGCCGGTCGATGACCTGCACCCGCAACGCCGCCATCCGATCCCCACGCGGGTTCCACGCCACGATGTCGTGGAACCCAAAAAAGTGATGTTGTGGGGGAGAGGTCTGCGTTTGGATCACGAGTTTGCCTTCATTTGGAGCTTGGACCTTCATTAGTACCTTACAAGTCGTGGTAGGAGATCATCTCGAAATCGAGGCCAAGAGAATGGAGGGCTCGCTCCCGCAGTAGCTCAACCTCCCTCTCGTAATCCGGCGAAACAAGTCCGGGATGGCACATGAGTTCGACGATCGATCCTGGTCGGATCGCGCCACCGGCATGCAGAATCTCGTACAGGTCGGCTACGCTGCCAAAAAAATCTGCCGTCCTTGTCTTTGGAGGAACATTCTTCAATGACGCGTTCCAGACCGCTTTCGCCGCACGTTTCAGATTGCGCCGAAGCGGCTCTTCCGAATCTGGAATCAAATTTCTCGTGAGCCTGACGCGGTGAATTCCGAACCGCCGCTGGACAGACTTCAGGGCCCAAAATGCCCCGAGTCCAGTGTGTGAATGGTGATGTGAATCAAGATGACTCACCCTGACGCCCGCATCCAGGATTCGTTGAATCTGTGCACTCCACTCGTCCGCAACCTTCTCAGAGTCGCGTAGGCGGGCTTGGAATCGGAACTGACCGTTGAAGCTGCCATTGGGCTCCAAGTAGCGAGCGAGACCCGCTCCACTCGAGACTGGGCGATAGTCGGTCAGGTTGAGATGGACGCCGAAGCTGGCCGTAGGAAACTGCGCGGAGGCGCAGCACGCTGCTAGCCAGTCCTCTCCATTGGCCATGATCGTCGCGCTCGAAATCAATCCCTCCTGCAAGCACCGGATAATGGCGTCATTGACGACCTCGCTTCTTCCAAAGTCATCGGCATTGATAACAACTCTAATGGGGCCTGGCTCTCTCATTTGTTCGCCCGAGCAGCAACGGATCCTAGCTTCGCCCAACGATCATCTCGCCACCCTCGGGGTCCCGGCGAACATAGGCGCGCGTCGCTTGACTAGCGGCGATAGGTAAGAGGACCAAAGCGAAAGCAACGGACAGCCTTCTATCCGCTCCAAACGGAGAGAATGGGATATCCCAAAGCAACTGGCAAGCTGTAAAAACAGCTACCGGCCCCAATGGATAAGTCCAGTTGAGGAGCCGGTAGAGAGAGTGAAGGACAATGAAGATCACCAACCCCCACCACACGGCGCCGAGCAACCCCGCCTCGACCCACCCCGAAAAGAAAAACGAGTGGGTTGGAATCAGGTAGTGGCCGGTGTCAACGACCGGCTGGCCCGTGTTCTTGGACCTGATGCTCTCGTACAGAAGACGGTAGTCGCGGTTTTTCGCCCATGATCCGTGTCCCAAAATGGGTGAATCGGCGATTGCGATAACGGCAATGCTGGACTCAGCCCGACCACCTAGCAGCAAGTTTCCGCCCCCTTGTCGAACTTGATCTCTATACTTTCGCTGGATCTTCTCACCAAACACTCCTTCGTCCGACAGCACGCCGAAACCGGAATAGGTAACCATTCCAATCATAGCTACTGCGAGCACGCCAGCAATCCTTCCTCGAGTGGATTCAGCATTGAGCACTGCAAGTACCCTTCCTACAACGAGCACCCCCGCTGCTAGCATTGCGGTTCCGGCGAGATTCCTCGTCCCCATGAACGCAGAGGTCGCCGCGAGCGCAACGAAGGCCAATGAGGGCAAGAGCGTCAGGTTGCGAAGCGGCTTCCAGGCACATGCGACCCCAATGAACACGGCATACATGGCCCCGAGGCCAAACTTCCACGCAGTCTCCGGCTCATAGTCTTGGGATTGGACGCTGATTGCCGTACCAATCGCCAAGCCTACCGCCATCAACAAGATCTTCCGATCCGTGTTGAGCAGTCTCCTCAGCGCAACGTAGTTCAGCAAAACGAAGGAGACTTTCGAAATCCCGCGAGACCAATCCTCGAACGGCGTGGCCCGGACGAAGTCGGTCAAGCCCAGGCTCCAGAGCCACAGTATTCCGCAAATGAGAATCCACCGGTGAAAGACCTCAGTGGCGGGATGCGGCCGCTCTCGCAGCAATAGGAAGGGCAGCAGCAGCAGCAGCATTACTTCGCTGTAGAAGAGTCGCCCTCCGAGATTGATCTCTGCCGAAGTGCTTGCACCTAGAAGAACAATCGCGATGGATCCAACAAGCACCCGCAGGTCGATGACGTTCCTGCGGGCCGTCCGAGATAAGCTCTCGCTCAGCATAGCGGCTCCTCGGTTGACGTCCTTGCATTCTCGGACAAAATCCTTGCCGGTACACCGACGACCGTTGTATCCGCAGGGACAGAGCGCAAGACGACCGCGTTAGCCCCAACTACCGCCCGTGCGCCGATCGTCAACGTTCCCGTCGCTATGATCTTTGCCCCTGTCCCAATCACGGCATCATCGTCTATACAGACCATGATGGTCGATACTTCGCCTAAGCGACGTACGTTCTGGCCGATGACCACGTTGGGCAATACTGTGACTCTTGACCCAAGCCGAACATTGCCGTTGAGAACCACACCGATGCCATAATCTGGAAACTTGCAGCCCACGCCCATTTCCACCTGTGGCGGAATGCTACAGCCCGACAAGAAAACATTAATCCTATAAACAATCCTCGCCAACCGCTTCAAGCGGTGGCAATATAGCCAGTGCGAGACTCGATAAAGCGGTAATGGATTCATAGCATCAAGACACCTTGGATAGTGTTCCCGCCGCACTCTTCCAAAGGGGCCAAAGCACACACAGCCCCATCGCCAATGCGCCAACTCCCGCGACACCAGCAACGCCCGCAACATCCGCTGCCCACGGCTTGGCAATCAGGGACACGGCAACGTACGATCCGATTGCGATTACCTGAATCCAGATCATGTTCATCGACGACAGCAAAGTCCCCGTGACTCCAACAACCGAGTCCACCAGAGAATAGCACGCCCTCGCGGCAAGCAGTGTCAAGCCGATGCTCACCGAGCCGACACTCCACTTATCGACGAGCCATTGTCCCGAGATAATCACAACAACCGAGCCGATCGCCATGGTGGCAAGGCTGATTCTTACTGCCTTGGCATAAGTGGAGGCTAGCCATCCATGATCGCCTCTCGAATGTGCCTCTGAGAACGCGGGCCACAGTGCAGCGGTGACAGTTCCAATCAGGAGCATGATCACGCTGAAAAGGCGGACGGTAAGCGAGTAACCAGCCAGATCGCCGGAAGAAAGCCTCTGGGCTATGATGATGTAATCCATGCTGTTGGTTACGGCGACTAGGATCTGGAGAATGACAAAGCCAACCCCGGTCCTAAGCAGGATACGCGCAGACTCACGCTGAATCCACCTTCTGGAGAAGCGCAGTTCAGGACGTCGAACTCCGAAGTAGAGGACCCCATTCGCCAAGCTGGCCAAAGCGGGCCCACCCATGTATGCGAGGATCAGCCAGGGCAATCCCAGCCTAAAACGCACGGCGAGGACTAGTAAGGCCAGGCCCAGTAGCGAGCCCAAAGCCTGCCAGATATACGAAGGAGCACCCTCCTGAAAACCAAGTTGCACTCGCTGTACAACTCCTAATGGCAGATTGAGGGCGGTCATGATCATGAACAACGTGGCCGCGGTGGTCACTTCTGATCGGGCAATCGGGGTCTTGACGTTGAAGACCTCGGCCCAGATTTCGGTCTGCATCAGCAAGAGGGCGACGCTGATCAGCACGACGCAAATCGACATGAGGAGGGCCAGGGCCGTGGCAATATGACTGCGGGCGGCAGTAACGTCGTCCTTTCCAAAGGCATGAGACACCGCGTTCAGGAGACCGACCCCAATTCCCAAGTCTGCGAATGTAAGCAGGGCCACGAACGAGCTGACGGAGAGCCAGACTGCATAGCGCTCTTCGCCGAGATATCCGCTTGTGAGCGGCACAGACACGAGCATGAGGAGAGCTGACGTTGCACGTGCGCCCGTGGCCGCAAGAGCGGTGACTCCCACGCGCTTGTTTCTTGCAACACTGCGGTTTGATTCCGCGGTCCTATTGTCCGACGACGTCGGACCCAAGGTTAGGAAGCCCTCTTTGACAGCCTGGTGGACACAATGCCGACGACCCTTCCTCCTGCTTGCCTCAAGGTCTCTAATCCTCGCCTGAGCTCGGGCCGACGTGTCGCCCCGGGCCGTGCCACGTACAATATCGCATCGGCGTTATGCGCTATTGCCGGCATGTCGGCGAGATCGAGGGTCGGAGCGGCGTCCAGCACGACCATCTCCGAAGAGTCCTGCAACGCTCGAAGGACATCTTGAAACTTGGCGGAGGTAAACAGGTCAGCAGGATTCTCCACCGGCGTGCCGCACGTTAAAATCCGCAGACCGGGGATGGCGCTATCCTGTAAACAGTCGAGCAGCGCGGCCTTGCCGTTCACCACGTCGGTCAAACCAGGAATCTCCCGCAGCCGATCGATCCGCCGGTGAACGGACGGACTCCGTAAGTTCGCATCGACCAAGATGACCCGGTGTTCGGCCGAGGCCGCCACCGCGGCAAGATTGAACGCCACATCGGGACTGAACTCCCCATCCCGGCTGGACGTCACCGCAATCGTGCGCACGGGGTCATCGCCAGCAACATAGCGGAGGTTGAACAGCAACACCCGGTAGGACTCGCGCATCGCGGTCCGCAACTTCTCTGCCGCGCGCCCCGGCAACCGATTGGGCAAAATCCGCGCCTCGCCCAGCAACGGAAGGCCAGCGATATGCCCGGCTTCGGAACTCGAAACAACCTTCTCGTCGAGTCCGTCCTTGAGCAGAGCAAAGGCAACCGCGAGGAACAGGCCGACCAGCACCGCCGCGCCCATCGGGCGCGTGGTCTGAGGCGAGATCTTCGACGGATTCGAAGCCTGCATGAGCACGCTTACCGGTTCGCGCGCCGAGTTTCGGCGCAGGCGCAGCTCTTCGTAGGCCTTGGTGATCGACTCAAGAAGAACCCGGTTCTCCTCGACCGCCCGGACCAGCTCGTCCTGCCGGATCGCGATGTCGTTGTACATCTTGAGGTCGCGCTCGAGTCCGGCAAGCCACTTTCGGACTTCCGACTCGCGAGCCTGAGCCGCCTTCAAATCGGTGCGCGCACTGATGAGGCTTTCCTCGAGTTGGAAGAACGACTGGGGGCGAGTGTCTGTGGTGGTATCCGCCTCCTTGGGGATCTCCTCAAGTCGCTGGCGCGCGACTTCGAGTTGGGCGTCCACCTGTTTCACTTCGGGCCGATCCGGGAGATACACCTCGAGCAGTTCTTCACGACGAGCTACAAGTTGCGCAATCTGGGCTCTCTGCCCCTCAAGCATCTCCATGTTGGCGACCCGGGATGCGAGTCTGCGGCTGTCTGGGATCTTCTCCAGCTCCTTGAGCAGGTTGGCAAGTTTCTCCTTTGCCCCAACCACGGTGGCTTGAGCTTCGACCAACGCTTGCTGGGCGCTGCTAACCATCATGCTCCTGGCCTGGCCTTCTTGCTCAAGCGGAACCAGCGTGCGCTTCTTCTTGAAGTCGTTCAGATCCGCCTGCGACTTCTTATACGCGTCAGTCTGTTCTTTGAGGCGCTGCTCGACAAAGGTTGTCGCCTTGACGACCTCAGCCTGGCGCGAGGAACGTTGGTAACTCAGATACACCTCAGGGATAATCTGAGCAACGCGCATCGCCGTGGCAGCGGTACCTGTGTCCACGTTGATCTCGATAATGCTTGTCCCAGGCACCGGTTCCGCGCTAACTCGCGGCAGCAATCTCTGCAGGAGTTCAGGGGTCAGCCCCTCCGGGATGGACACGCCCGCCGTGCGGAACGCTTCGTAGAGGATGCGCTCACTTTGGATGACGCCGGATTGGGTGACCAAGTCAGTGGCGAGGTTGGGCAATGTGACTTCGCTGACCGGATCGTTCAGGTTCGCCACCGGCGAGTCAACCAAAATCATCGTCCGGGAACGGAACATCGGAGGCGTCACGAAATATGCCACCACCCCGGCAATCAGGCAGAGGATGAAGACCACGGACATGCCGAACCAGTGCCGACGAAAAACGTCAAGCAGGTTCTTCAGGGTCAATGGCTGCGAGGTGATTTCCATTTCGACCGGATCAGTTCTCGGCAGCGGACAGCAACAAGAGCTCGTCCGTACTCTCCTCCCGATATTCTAGTCGGTTCAGACAGGTTCACGCAAGTCTGATCCAGCAATTCTGCCAGAGTTCCCCGACTTTTCCCCATTTACGTGATTCCCATCCGTATTTTTGCGAGGTTGTTGGGGTAACGTTCCATCAAGCGATGTTGCCTCGACGCAGCCGAGTTGATTGGGTTCGCGCCGGCAGTCCTGCGGGGATTGGCACCCTTCCCTTGTCCGGTGGCCCGAGGAAGCCGACAATCCTTGGCATGGGCCACGCTCAGCGCCAAGACGATGCCTGCTCCGCCGAGATCATCTACTTGGTCATACCAAGAAACGTCAAGCCGCGTAAGCGCCCGTCTCGAATCGCAATCTGGGCTCAAGAGGCACGGTGTGCGATTGCTGCGCTTTCGGGGGCCCTGAGCCTCTGCGTACTTGCGATGGTGGCAATTTACGGCCTTTACACCGTTAAGTCCATGGCCGGCATCGACCTTTTTGCCGACAAGCATCTCGAGGACTTCGTCCCAATTCCCGGCTACCACCGCTGGTAGTTCGAGATCAGTAAGCGCCTCGGCCGCTGATAACGGCGACCGGTGTCTTCGCGAGGATCTTCAGGTCTGTCCAGAACGACATGTCATCGATGTACTTGCGGTCGAGCTCCATCCACGTCTCGAAGTCGAGGTCGCTGCGGCCCTGGATTTGCCAGTAGCACGTCAGGCCCGGCTTGACCGACAATCGCGTCCACTCGTCCTCCGAGTAAAAACTCACCTCTCGAGGCAGAGGCGGACGGGGACCCACCAGCGTCATCTTGCCGGTGAGCACGTGGATCATCTGCGGCATCTCGTCCAGGCTGAACTTGCGGAGGAAGGCGCCAATCGGGGTGACCCGCGGATCGGACTCCATCTTGAAGATCGGACCGTCCTTCTCGTTATGCTGAAGCAAATCCCTAAGCCGTTCGTCGGCGTCGATCCGCATGGTCCGGAACTTGTAAAACTTGAAGCGCTTGCCGCCGAGGCCGACCCGCTCAGACACGTAGAAAGCCGGACCGTGGCTTGTGAGCTTCACCAACAGAGCAATCAGAATCAGCGGCACGGCGAAGATGGCCAGAAAGACCGCGGAAAAGACAACGTCGAGCATTCGCTTGGCGAATGCGTACGGAACTCTCCGTACCTCGACGCGAGGCGGAGTTGCAGGGATTGCGTCTAGATACGCGACGGCCCCAACCTCCTCCGGCTCACTTGCGACGGCATCATTCAGCCGCGACGTGATCATGATGAAACTCTCCCCCATACTGCACTCAACCTGGTTAGCTGACTCTTGTACGTTGTACTACACAAATCCCTTCAACTTGCCCGCCATTCACCGATCCTTCATGAAAAAGCGGACAAATCCCGCAACATTGCCAGGTTGAAATCCGTTCAAGACGTTGTTGCGCCGTCTATGGAACCGAGAATACACTGTTTGCGCCCGTTCTGACAAGGCCGAAGCGCCAAAATGATGAAAACAGTCCCGTCCCGGTACTCGCCGATCCGGGTTCAAAACTGAACACAAGATGAGAATTCTCGTCCACGATTACGCCGGTCATCCGTACGCGGTCCAGCTCAGCCGGGCGCTTGCCGCGTTGCATCACAATGTGTTGCACGTATTCTGCGCCTCCAACCCCATGCCTCAGGGGTCTTTGGCCAAGCAAATGGACGACCCCAAGAGCTTCGACGTTCGCCCAATCAGCCTGGCCAGGACCATTCAAAAGGCGAAGTTCATCAAACGACGCGCCCAGGAAATTGAGCACGCCAAGCTCGCCGCCGACGTTGTGCGGTCCTTCGGTCCCGACATCGTCATTTCCGGAAGCGCTCCGCTCGACGTGCAAAATGGACTCTGGCGGGCGGCAGAGGACGTTGGCAGCCGGACGGTGTTCTGGCTTCAAGACTTGACCGGACTTGCTACCGAGGCGGTGCTTCGCAAGAAGTTGCCCGTCGTGGGAGCCCCCATCGGTAAGTACTACACCCAGATGGAGGAGCGGCTCTTGCGTCGAAGTTCAGCCATCGTGGCGATTGCGGACGACTTCCTGCCCGCCTTAGAGGCGTCAGGCACTGACAAGGACAAGATCTTTGTGATCGAGAACTGGGGGCCCCTGAATGAGGTTCCGCTCATGCCTCGGTCAAACGGTTGGTCGAAGGAGTTTGCCCTCAGCGAGACCTTTAACTTCATCTACGCTGGGACCCTCGGGATGAAGCACGATCCTTCCCTGCTGGTGCGTCTCTCCGAGGACTTCGCTGATGACCCATCCGTTCGGATCGTCGTGATCTCCGAGGGGATTGGCCGTCGTTGGCTCGAGGAGCAAAAAGCAAGCCTGAACCTTGAGAACCTCATCCTGCTCGACTTCCAGCCCTTTGCCCGGATGCCCGAAGTTTTTGCCGCCGCTGATGTGCTGGTGGCAGTCCTTGAACCTGCGGCTGGGGTCTTCTCCGTGCCGTCAAAGGTTCTCGCATACCTTTGCGCTAACCGGCCGGTGCTCGGGGCAATCCCGAAAGAGAATCTAGCGGCGCGGATTGTGGAATCGCAAGACGCGGGCCTCATCGCCGAGCCATCAGACTCGGAAACCTTTGTTCAGCACGCAAGGCAACTCTATGAAGACGCCGATTTGCGCGAGCGTTGCAGCGCAAACGGCCGGCGCTACGCCGAAGCCACCTTTGACATCGAGAGGATCGCCCAACGCTTCGAGGACGTGTTCCGCTTCTGTATGTCAACATCTACGGGGCGTCGGACCTGAGTTCGCGCCGCCGAAATTCCGACGTTAGATAGGGAGATCTTAGTGGCCAAGCGCGCAATCATTACCGGAGTTACAGGGCAGGATGGTTCGTATCTGTCCGAGTTCTTGCTGGACAATGGGTACGAGGTCCACGGCCTCAAGCGGCGCTCTTCGCTGTTCAACACTCAGCGGATCGACCACCTGTTCCACGATAGGCATGAGGCCGGCCGTCCATTTCACCTGCACTACGCTGACCTCACCGACAGCTCGTCGATCACCCGCCTCATCCAGGAGATCGAGCCGGATGAGATTTACAACCTTGGAGCGCAGTCCCACGTCAAGGTGTCGTTCGAGGAGCCCGAGTACACCGCCCAGACCGACGCAGTTGGTACATTGCGGGTGCTCGAGGCCGTCCGGCTCCTCGGAATGTCGCAGCGGGTCAAGGTGTATCAAGCCTCCACGAGCGAGCTCTATGGCAAGGTCCAAGAGGTGCCCCAGCGCGAGACCACACCGTTCTATCCGCGCAGCCCGTACGCGGTCGCAAAGATGTACGCGTACTGGATCACCGTCAACTATCGCGAAGCGTACGGCATGTACGCCTGCAATGGCATCCTGTTCAACCACGAGTCACCGCGCCGAGGCGAGACGTTCGTCACCCGAAAGGTCACCCGCGCCGCGGCGCGGATCGCCACCGGACTGCAACGAAAGCTGTACCTTGGCAATCTCGACAGCCTTCGCGACTGGGGCCACGCGAAAGACTACGTCGAGGCGATGTACCTGATGCTCCAACAGGAAGCGCCGAAAGACTACGTGATTGCGACGGGTGAACAACACTCCGTGCGAGAACTTGCGACTCTCTCCTTCAAGCTGGCCGGGATTCCGCTGGTTTGGGAAGGCTCGGGCGTCGAGGAGCGCGGACGTCACGCGGAGACCGGCGAGAGCATTGTCGAAGTCGACCCGACTTACTTCCGCCCGACGGAGGTCGATACCCTCCTTGGCGACAGCACGAAGGCGCGACAGGAACTTGGTTGGGCACCAAAGATCGGATTCGAGCAGCTGATCGAGGAGATGGTTGCCGCCGACCTCGAGACCGCCCAGAAGGACGCGATCATTCAGCGGGAGGGTTACCGTGTCTACAAGAGCGCCGAAGAAAGCCACTAAGGTCTTCGTTGCCGGACACCGTGGGCTGGTCGGCTCGGCCATCGCACGGCGTTTGGAGTATGAAGGCGGCTACGAGGTCGTGACCCGGACCCGCCAAGAACTCGATCTCCTCGACCAAGCCGCGACCCACGCCTTTCTCGCTGAGCAGAAGTTCGATCTTGTGATCGTCGCCGCGGCGAAGGTGGGCGGCATCCGCGCCAACTCGGAGTACCCCGCCGACTTCATCTCCCAGAATCTCGCGATCGAGTCGAACCTCATCTGGGGCAGCCACCTCGCCGATGTTCCGGCCCTCCTCTTTCTAGGCAGCAGTTGTGTCTATCCCCGAGAGACTGCCCAACCCATTCCAGAAGAAGCACTCTTATCAGGCAAGCTTGAGCCGACCAACGCGCCCTACGCGGTCGCGAAGATCGCTGGCATCTACCTGTGCGACTCCATCACGAAGCAGTTCGGCCGCCGCTACTTCACCGCGATGCCCCCCAATGTGTACGGGCCCAACGACAACTTCGACCTGAAGACCAGCCACGTCCTTCCCGCGCTGATCCGCAAGTTCCATGAGGCCCTGCCTGACCGACCGGTGACCGTGTGGGGTTCGGGAAAGCCCAAGCGGGAGTTCCTCCACAGTGACGACGTCGCCGACGCCCTTCTGTTCCTCATTGAGCATCCGGAGGCTTCTGGGCTGATCAACGTAGGGACCGGCACCTCGGTCACGATCCGGCAGCTCGCCGAGACGATTCAGAGCGTCGTCGGCCACACCGGGCCGATCGAGTGGGACTCCAGCATGCCCGATGGCTTCCCCGAAAAGACGATGGACGTCACCAAGCTCCACGGTCTCGGCTGGCGGCACCGCATCGAACTCGACCAGGGCATCCAGTTAGCGTATGACTGGTACCGCGAGCACGTTGCCGAGCGCTGATCCAAGAGATATACTGGAGTCGCAACCCTCGCACCAACGAGGGCGCAGGGTTGAAGGAGATCCGACGTGATGATTCACGTGTTACTTCCGCTCTTAGCTTCGGCCCCCATTGCCGATCAGGCGAACGACCAAGCCTTCTTCGCGATCCTCGCCGAGACGAAGATGATGCGTATGGCGGGCGTCGAGCTCATGCGCGACATCCCCGACCTGCCGCCCGGATTCAAGATGCCCGCGGGCATGGAGATGATGACGGGCAAGCCGTCCAGAATCCTCAATATGCGGCTCTGGTCACCGTCGATTGCACCGAAAGAAGCTTTCGCTTATGTTGAGCCCCCTGCCGGTCTCAAGCAAGGCAAGAAGCTCGACCTCGAGCTCTATAGACCGACCGCGGCCGAACCCGGCAAGCGAAAGGGCGACGTGTTCGACCCTGACGCAACCCCCGAGTTCACGATCAAGATGTACTGGGGCTCAAGCGAGACCGTCCGCGAGGGCCAGCCGCGCGTGATCGAGTGGAAGGGACTGACCGCCGAGCAAAAGGCGGCCATGCGCCAAATGGCCCGCGACGCCCAAGCCGAGTCGGATTACTTCTACAAACCGGACTGGACGACGGCGTTCTGGCCAACCAAGAAGCAACCAGGACAGATCGACGCCGCCGCATCACTCGTGGGTACCTACACCCTCACCACGAACTACTGCGGCAACGTGGCGATCGATGCGCCTCAGAACGTGAACTTCCTCGCGCCCTACGAGATCACGGCCCCCGATCTCGAGAAGAAGGTGGATTTGACGAAGGCGCTCAAGTTCCAGTGGAAGTCGATCCCCTATAGCCTCGGCCAATCCGCTTCGATCGTGGCCATGGAGGGCAAGAACACCCTCATCATGTGGTCGTCGTCCGAAGTGTTCGTCGAGGGACTCATGGGCGACATGGGCTTCCTGCAGATGAGCGAAGTGCGCGACTTCGTAGAACGGACGATCTTCATGGCGGGTGAACGGACTGCCGTGGACGTACCGGCTGGGATCTTCAAGGAAGCCGACTTCGTGATGATGAATATGGTCGGCTACGGCCCCGGCGCAGCGCTCGACAAGGCGCAGCCACTGCCTCGCATCCAAGCAAAATCAACCCTGAGCATCATGCTTGGCGGCAAGAAGATGCGGGGATTCTAACATCCCCTGCACCCCAAGCCCCCTCCTTTCCAAGGGGAAGGAGGGGGCATTGTTTATCGGTAGCGGCTCATCAACTTCTCGAGCTCAGCCGATCCGGGGCACAGGTCGCCGTGAGAAACCTGGGTCAAAGGCGTATCACCCGTTCGAAGCTGATCATTCATGTCGCTCGTCATCCCGGACATGTAAAGCAGCCCTGTCGCGAGCTCGCCGACCTTCTGGCGATCGCGGATGTAGGCGTACGCTTGATCCCGATCCAAGGGGTCATAGTCTTCGGCCACCTTGCGCAGCATGATTCGGTCCCCGTTGTGCAAGGTCACTTCCTTCACCGAACCCGGGTCGTAGTCGACGGTAATCTCGCGACGCCCCGGCACGAAATCCGCCTCGACAACCTCGATCTGATGCCTCCTGGTGTAGGCGTAGCTCTTAGTCGAGCCCTCGTGGTCGTTGAACGTCACGCATGGCGAGATGACGTCGATGAAAGCAAAGCCCTTGTGCATGAGACCCGCCTTGATCAACGGGACCAGCTGCTCCTTGTCGCCCGAGAAGCTGCGCGCGACAAAGGTCGCGCCTAGGTTGATCGCAAGCAGAACGCTGTCGATGGCGGGCATCGTATTCGCGGTTCCTCGCTTGTTCAGCGACCCCGGATCAGCCGAGGCCGAGAACTGGCCTTTCGTCAGACCATACACGCCGTTGTTCTCCAGCACGTAGAGCAAGTTCAGATTGCGGCGGATGGCATGGCACAGCTGCCCGAGACCGATCGAGAGCGAGTCGCCGTCGCCCGACACACCGACCAACTTGAGCTGCGAGTTTGCGGCACCCGCTCCGGTGGCTACGGCGGGCATGCGTCCGTGCACGCTGTTGAAGCCGTGGGCTTCGCGCAGAAAGTAAGCCGGCGTCTTCGACGAGCATCCGATGCCCGAAAGCTTCGCTACGGTATGCGGCTCCATGTCGAGTTCCCAGAACGCCTGAATGAACGCCGCCGTGATACTGTCGTGCCCGCAACCCGCGCAGAGCGTCGTGATCGCGCCTTCATAGTCGCGGCGCGTCAGGCCGAGCGCATTGGGCTTAAGTGAAGGATGATGGGCTTGCGGCTTGGTGATGTAGCTCATGCGGGCACCTGAACCTTGGCGAGGACGCCGTCGACGATGGGCTGGGCGCTCATGGGGAAACCGGCGTACGACCGGATGGAATGTAGCCTCGCGGGGTCGACCTCGGTTTCGAGAATCAGCAGACTCCGCAACTGGCCATCGCGGTTCTGCTCCACGACGAACGTGCGATCATGGGAGTCCAAGAACTCCCTCACTTCGTCGGCGAACGGGAAGCCCTTCACCCGCAGGTAATCCACCGGCAGGCCATCGGCCTCGAGGATATCCAATGCCTCCGTGCACGCTCCATGGCATCCGCCCACGCTGATCAGCCCAACCCGAGCTCCCTCGCGACGCTTGACGAACGGAGCCGGTATGGCGGCGCGCGCGCTGTTCACCTTCCGCGCGATGCGGTCGAGGACCTCTTGATACTCGTCGCCATCTTCGGTGTACTTGGCAAACTTGTTGTGCCCAGATCCTCGGGTGAAGTAAGCCCCCTTCGGATGCACGCCCGGAAGTGAGCGGTACGGAATGCCGTCGCCGTCTACGTCCAGATACCTAGAGAATCGCTCCGCGGCTTCGAGTTCCTCCGCCGACAGCACCTTGCCCCGATCCGGTTGATACATGTCATTCCAGGTCAGCTTCGGCACCATCCAATCGTTCATTCCGATATCGAGATCGCTCAGCACGATGACCGGCGTCTGGAACCGCTCAGCGAGGTCGAAGGCGTTGACCGCCATCTCAAACGCCTCGTGCGGATCGGCCGGGTAGAGGTTGATGTGCTTCGTGTCGCCGTGCGAGGCATAGGCGCACAGCAACAAGTCCGCCTGTTGCGTGCGGGTCGGCATTCCCGTGGAGGGGCCAGTCCGCTGCACGTTGAACAGCACCGCGGGCACTTCTGCGTAATACGCTAGGCCGAGGAACTCGTTCATCAGCGAGATGCCGGGGCCCGAAGTCGGCGTAAACGCCCGTGCACCCGCCCACGACGCACCGATGACCATGCCGATCGCCGCAAGTTCATCTTCGGCCTGAAGAATCGCGAACTGATTGGCCTTAGTCTCGGGATCGACGCGGTACTTCTGGCAGAACGCGGTGAACGCTTCCATCAGCGAGGTCGAAGGCGTGATCGGATACCAGGCTCCGACCGTGGCCCCAGCGTAGAGGCACCCGAGCCCTGCGGCAGTATTGCCGTCGATGAGGATCGCATCCTTGGTCGCGTCCCGACGCTCGAGTTGGATCGGCAGGGGGCACTTGTAGTGCTGGGCCGTGTACTGATAGCCAAGCTCGATCGCCTGCTGGTTCGATTCCAGCAGCGCGGGCTTCTTGCCAAACTTCTCTTGGGTCAGCTTGATCAGTTCTTCGCGGTCGATGCCGAGCAACGCCGCCAGCACGCCTGCGTAGACGATGTTCTTCATGAGGATCCGGTTGCGGACCCCGTCAAACGCCTCGTTGCACAGGTCGGCCATCGGCACGCCGATGTACGTGACGTCATGGCGCATCTTCTCTTCGAGGAGGGGCCACGTCGAGTCGTACAGCAGCCAACCTCCGCTCGTCACCTCGGCGACATCCTTGTCAAAGGTGGCCGGGTTCAGGGCGACCATAAGGTCGAAAATCGGCGTACGGGCGGTGTAACCGGCCTCGCTGACGCGGATCTCGTACCAAGTGGGGAGCCCTTGGATGTTCGACGGGAAGAGGTTCTTGCCGGTGACAGGGATGCCCATCCGGAAGATGGCCTGCATGATCAGGCCGTTCGCGCTCGCTGAGCCGGTTCCGTTGGCGGTCGCGATTTTAAAGGCGAAGTCGTTTATTCTGCTTTTCATGGGCGAATGCCCTCGTAACTTCCCAATTATGACAGGCTCGCCTAGGTTGAAAGCACGAACCGGCTATAGTAGCTCTAAACAGGTGATCAGGATGGAACGAGTCTCAATGTGACGACGGTCCACAGAGGCTCCACGATCCTCGACGGTCTAATCTATTGTGCGATCTTTGTGTTGCCCCTCCCTTCCCTAAGGTGCACTTTCTTGGGGCCCTGTGACCAGACCGCAGTGGGCGGCTACTCGATTCGCGCATCGCGCATATCGACGTCCCGTTCACCGTCGATGGCTCGAATCGCATTGCGAGCAACCGCGGACACGTAGCCGTAAGCGGTGAGGGTCTTGTCCTTCTCCAGCTCGACGAGCCGATCCCGATAGGGGGTAGCCCGTAGGCAGCCCATCCGAAACGCGGCGGTCCACCGGATCTCGGGGCTCTCATGGTCTAGATAGGTGGCGATGAGGGCCAGGACACTCTTGTATCGCGGGTCGCGGTTGCGGTGCTCCGCCCACGATCCAAACCAATCAACCAGCACGTCGACTTCATCCGCGCTTAAGTCCGTTCTCGCGAAGAGAGCCATGAATCGGTCGTAGGTGTCGGCATACGAGGTCGTTGCATAGCATGTGACCATGCGGACGAAGATCGGGTAATCCGGGCTCTGGGCCAGCCAGTCGTCGGCGACGGCGAGACTACGGGAGGATTGCCACTCAAGCAGAAAATGGGCGGCCGCGACGCGGACGTCCGCGTCCCCGGCGGCGTAGATCTCGCGGAGTTTGCGCTCGGTCTTCGCCCGACCGCGAGGATTGAGCTGTTCGAGTTCGACCAGTAGCTCTGCGGCCATCGGGCCTCATTTTACGCAGAATCTGGCGTTCCTCCGGGTGCGGGTCGGGTGCACCGCATTCCCCCCGGGTCTTCGAAGTAGCAACGTCCGCAAACCTTAAGAGGGCATGGGCCGAGAGGTAAAACCGCCACGTGGCGGCGGCACACCCCAGTCCCGGATTCACGGACCATCGGTTCTACAGCAGTCTTCGAGCGTTGCGAGTTGGGTCGATGGTTGCGGTCGGCAGCACGGCGGCATCGGCGATCTTTGGTTTCGGCGGCGAGTACGGGCGAATGATTGCCGAACTCTTTGCGTCCATTTTTGCCCTGCACTGGATCGCGTTCGAGGTTGCTCGATGGTTCTTTTGGGTGGGTGTCGGCCCACGGGGGCTGCGGGCCTACAATCGGGGCGGAGCCTATTCGAGAGTGGAATGGGGCGAGATCACAGCGTGCCGTCGCGAGTGCCTACTTCCTCGCTTGCCCTATCTGGTCATCAGCGTCGATAAGCCGTCGCGCGAACTTACGGTTCCGATCTACCTCGAGGACTACGCGCGCTTCCGCGAACTGGTGTTATCGTATGCCCCAACTGAGCACCCGATGAGTCAGTTCCTGAACCAGGCCTCTGACCTGGTGGAGTGAACACGAGGCGGGTTCCGCTCTCCCTCAAGACGCGCCGCCTTGAGGGAACTTGGACGACGAGGCTAAGGCACTTAGCCGTACCGATATCACCCGTCCCTGTTCGCTGCGCTCACAGTCCTTCCCCAGCCAGGGGAAGGCTGTGAGCGAACGCGAACAGGGATGGGGTGGCTGTGAGGAACTCCGAAACACCCCACCTGTTCGCGCTGCGCGCGAACGTCCTCCCCTGCAAGATAGCGTAAGAGGAAGTCAAGCGCTCAGTTCGATGTTCTTCTCCCAAGGGGTGTTTCTCTGCACGACGGAGATGGCTCTTCGTGCGAGTTTGTGCATCACGGCGCAGATGATGGTGAGATGGTGT
>JADZEW010000027.1 GCA_020850325.1 Methanoregulaceae archaeon | reverse complement strand
CACCCAGAACGCACGCGTCGAATCTTTCTTCAAGACCTTCAAACTCGAAGAAGCGGGGTGCGACCTTTACGCCGATCTTGAAGAAGCCCGCGAAGCCTTCGCGGACTACTTCAAACTCTACAACTCAAAGCGTCTTCACTCGTCTCTTGGGATGAAGACCCCAGACCAGTTCTCGAAGGAACATGCAATCCTTCAATGACCAAGAGGTGTCTACGAAAAAGGGCTCACTCCAAAGCGCTAGGGAACCGGGATGGGGTGAACTTCGCCCCATAGCACCCCACCCGTTCGCGCATAGGCGCGAACGTCCTCCCCTCCAAGGGGAGGAGCACTACCGCCCCGTAAAAAGAAAAACGGGGTCCCGACTGGAACCCCGTCTAAGTCGCTTCCCACCGGGAAACGTAGGTTAGAAGGCTCACCCTCCCCCCGACGGAGCTCCGTCGAAGGAGATCGTGGCGACCTTGACGCCCGCATTGCGAGCGGCGACCGCATTCACCTCTGGAAGTTCCTTGGGAGAACCACCCTGAAGCACCTTCTTGACCATCCCGTCTTTGCCAACGACCACCGCCCAAGGCGAATAAACCGCCCCGTAACCGCGAATGATCTTCATGTTCGCATCCGAGAGGATGGGGAACTTCGTGCCGTAATCTTTGGACCAAGCCTTAGCGTCCGACACGCTGCCATTGATCACGCCCACGATATTGGCTTTGCCTTTATACGCTTCGTCGATCTTCCTGAAGAAAGGGGCCGCCCGGTGATTTGCCGGACAACCGATTTTGATGAAGTAAAGAACGACATCGCCGTCCTTTGTTAGGCTCTTCAGCGTGTGGCTCTTACCGTCTTGCGTGGTTGCGGAGAAGTCCAGCGCTTTCGCACCAGCCTTCGCTCCGCCCGATTGGGCGAAGGCAAACGCCGCGACGGTGACGAGTCCCACAATGCCGAGAACCCCCAGCGTGAGCTGTTTCATACAAAGTCAGTATACGAACGGATTCCAAGATCGGTGCCCGTACTGTTAGAGCCCCCTCCTTTCCTTGGAGAGGAGGGGGTTGGGGGTGGAGAGGTTGATACCGTGTAGTCGCAGGTTTCGTGTCCCGAGCGAAGCGAGGGCCGGGGCCCTGCGAGATCGGTGGCCCATCCGACAGGACTCTCCCACCCTAACCCTCCCTCTCACCGGAGTGAAAGGGAGGGAATGGGATCGATCGGCCCATCGGACGAACGAGGAGGGCGGCTAACCAAGCGAATCTCGCCGGTCTGATCGGTGCCGGGGCTCTTCACCGTGAACCCGCCTTCGGGATGGCGCTGGTAGAGCAGCGGCTTATCGCTGATCGGGCATCGCGCCAGAGTCTCACCGACCGCATCCGCCAGCGTGCTGGGCAGACGTCCCTGTTCCCACCGGTATTGGATCGCCGCTCCCGAGACGCGCAGGAGTCGGTACTTCACCACCTGAAATGCAGCCGCAGGCATCACCGATTTGACTTCGGCGAGCATCCCCTCGGCCAACTGGTTAGCAAGTTCGGACGTGGGGCTGCCCCCCGGCTGTGGGAGTGGGTCGGGGGCGACAACCAACCCTTCGGCCCTTCTGCAATCCATGCCTCCCGCTGCCGGCGAACATCGCGAATCTGACGCAGCGCCATATCGGCAACTTCCCGCTTGCCCAGCGCATCGAGCGCGCGAAAGCGCTCAGCGAACTTGCTTTCCTCATCGAAGAACAAGTCCAGGAAATCGTCCCCTCGGTCGCCGAGCAGTTGGTTCACGGACCCTTCGATGAACTTGTACTCAGCAGCCAGACTCTCGGCAATGCTGGGTGGACGGGCTTCGAGAGCCGCCGCCTGCTGCTCCAGAGCCGTCGCCGCTCCCAGACTCAGCTCAGGCAGAGCCGCTACCATCTCCTCCAGCAAAAACAGTTGGCACACATTGCCCATGAGCCAACAGATCATCGGCCCCCGTTGGACGCTGTCGAGGATGAGCAAGCCCCGCAGGAGGGTCTCGACGGAAGATCGGTCATTGCCGCTTGCGCGCTGCACATAGGCAACATTCACCAAGTGGTGGGCGGAGTACCGAATCCACCGCAGCTGTGGGAAGAGCGTGGATGCGTCGAACTGGGTCCTCGGATCAAAGATTGGCTTGGCGGCGGCGGCCTCCAGGAGGCGGGTCGCCTCGGCGAATCGCTCGACCAAGATCCGCCGACGCTCGAGCGCGTTCTTCCCGGCAAACAGCTCTTTGGCAAGC
This sequence comes from Methanoregulaceae archaeon, assembly GCA_020850325.1. GTDB lineage: Bacteria > Armatimonadota > Fimbriimonadia > Fimbriimonadales > Fimbriimonadaceae > JANJUB01. Next base: position 2,038 of record JADZEW010000027.1, on the reverse strand, counting down.
TCGCTGCCGCGAGACGGCTGGATCTCGCCGCCGTGAATCAGATTCTGATCGGCTCGCCACAGATCGTCGTACATCCCACGGGCGAGCACGTCCCCCGCCTGAAGGAACTCCTCGTACCCGTTGCGACCCGTTGGCTTCACCCCGATCTGGTCGAGCAACGGCTTGTCCGGCCCTTGGGCAGAAAGCATGAGCAGCAGCGCCAGCACCATGCAGAAAGTGTAAGCGGAATCTCCTACCCAGTGCAAGCGTCTCTAGGACAAGGCCATGCTCGACGCTTATCTCGCCAACGTGCCGACGCCACTGATGTTCGGGGGCTTCCTTGCCCTGACGGTGGGCAATTTCCTGATCGGCATGCTCGAGGCGTGGGTGCTGGAGCGGCGGTACGGAGCAAAGCCCACGAATGCGCGCGTTGGGCTCATTGCCGCCAACTACGCGACCGCCGCCGTCGGTTATGTGCTCGCGCCATGGATTCTCCGACTGTGGCAAGGCATTGTGGATCGCATGGGCGTGATGAGTTCGGAGATGAAGGTGCTGGCCATCGCGTGGGTGGCGACCTTTCTCTTCACCGTCCTCTGTGAGATTCCCTTCGCCAAACTCGTCCTCAAGTCCGCGCCGCATCCCGCGTCGGCGGCCAAGGCGTCGCTCCTGATGAACCTGGCCAGCTATGCGATCATGGTGCCGCTGGCGTTCATGTTCTCCCACCTGGGGCCGCTGGAGCTCTCGGCACTGCGGACCCGCGAGGAGATGTCGAGGCCGTTGACTATTGGCGACATCGTGTACGTATCGGCCGACGGAATGAAGATTCTGCGTGCGCCGATTGACCGCGCTGGAGCCTCAATCACGCTGCGGGAGAACCCGGAACCGCTGCGTTCATCGCCCCACCGGGGCCTCCACGTTCGCGTGTTCAAGTATGGGAAGCATGCGGAAAACGAGAAGCGGCTCGAACTCGTGTGGGACTTCTCCGAGCCACCGCTGATCGCCCCCTTCGACCCCAAGGGGCGGGTGGAAAAGATGCGCGCCGGAGGCGATATGGTCCAAGTCGGCGCCTACTCGTCGCGCAGCTTCGACGAAGGAGGTCTTCGGGCCAGCGGTGGCTTCTGGCCAGGTTACGACTTGATGGTCGGGGACTACAGCAACGACAAATGGACCTTCCGATACTCACTTGGTTTCCAGACTCCATTCCTGATCTGGAACTGGATGCATCCGACGACGCTACCCGACGGCTGGTGCGTCGCCACCCAACGCGATCGGGTCTACCTGATCGACCTAAAGACCCGGGAGATCTGCGAACTCGCCGACGGGTTTGGGGCGATGGTGATCCTGAGAGAGTAGTTCCGAGCCCCGTCCTTTCCCTGGAGAGGAGGGGCTTGGGGGTGGAGAGGTTGGCCGCTAGATAGCAGGGCGCAAGGCATCCGTGCCCCCACATGGGATACCTGTGTAGTCGCAGGTTTCGAGTTTCGAGCAAAGCGAAGGACGAGGCCCTGCGAGATCGATGGCCATCTGAGATGGACTCTCCCTCCCTAACCCTCCCTCTCACGGGAGCGAAAGGGAGGGGACCGGAAATGGAATGAGCCCAATCGAGTGGACACCTCATCCTACAATGAGGTTGTCGTTATGTCACGCAGATTTGCACGCGAGTGGAAGTTAAAGTTGTGCCGTCAGATCGTCGGCGGCGAGTGGTCTCGTACGAAGGCCTGCCGGGATCACGGACTGAGTGCGGCGATGCTGGAGCGCTGGCTCAAACAGTTCGCAGTCCACGGTGAGAACTCGTTCCAGGGTCAGCCGTGGCGTTCGGCCGTGCTGAGCGCCCAGGACCGGATCGAGCAGCTCGAGGAAGAACTCCGTCTGGCCAAGATGGAGGTCTCGCTGGTTCGCCGGATGCTCGACGAAAAAAAGTCTCCGCAGGGGAACGGGCCCAAATGATCGCGGCTCTGCTTCCCGAGTATCCGGATCGTTCGGCCGAGCGGTGTTGCCGCGCGTGCGGCATCGCCCGCTCGACGCTCTACCGCAAGCCGGTGGTTGCTGGCGACGCCGAGAT
>JADZEW010000026.1 GCA_020850325.1 Methanoregulaceae archaeon | reverse complement strand
GGCAGCACACCTACGGCTACAACGCGGTGTCGAACGTGACCAGCCACTCGGTGGCGGGCATCACCACCACCTACGGCTACGATCTCGCCGACCAGCTGACCTCGGAGTCTCGCCCCGGCTATGCGGCTTCGTACACCTACGACGCGAACGGCAACCGTGCCACGCGGTCCGTGAACGGGGTGACCGAGACGTACGTGAACGACGTCGCCGACAAACTGACCAGCATCGCGGTGGGTGGAAACACGGTGCGTTCATTCACCTACGACGGCCGTGGGCGTCGCAAGACGGACACCTATGCGGGAACAACGAGGACGTTCAGTTGGGATGCAGAATCTCGCCTCGTCGGTCTAACGAATCCAGGTCTTTCGACGTCTTACGGGTACAACGGCTTGGATGCGAGGACCTCAAGAACCGTGGGAGCAAATACGACGACCTATAAGCGAGCCGGGGCGTATGTCACCGACCCCGTGCTGAACGAAACAACCGGTCAGTTCTCTGCGAACTACACGCCGGGGGTTCGGAGCGTTGCGCGGGAGTGAGCACATTCCTGCATAGCGGCCTCAAGAACGCGGACGCTCGCACGACGGATGTCTCGACGGAGACAACTCGCTCAGGCAACTAAAACTCGTCGAACAGGTTGGTGGGCATCCTCGGCGGTCCCGCCTCAACCTCATCTTCGGTAACCGAACCCCCCACGATCCGTGCCCGGACGGAACCGTCGCCCTGGGGATCCAGCCGGTAAACCCGGTCCGCGTATTGCGAGAAGAGATCGATGTCGTGGTGGCTGATGAGTATAGTTTGGAAGCCTAACTCTCGGCCCGCTTCGGCGATGATCTTGACCAAGCGCGGCACCACGTCGGGCCGGAGCCACGCGTCGGGCTCATCGAGCACGAGGAAGGGCCGATGGAGTTTCTCGTCGCAGCGGCGAAGGGCGAACATCCGCAGGCATACGCTGAGCACGTTGGTGACCGAGCCGCCTTGTCCCTTGAGGATGTCTTCCTCGTTGCCGTCGCGCTCAATCCAGAACCGGACCGTGGCCACGCCACGAGCCAGCTTGGTCTCGGCTCGGAAGCGCAGCGGCTGATCGAGCACTTCCTCGAGCGCAGTCGTGAGCCGGTCTTGGAGCAACTCGGCGACGTCGCTGAACAGCTGATCGGTCAGCGTGGCCATCGCCTGGTCGACCTTCGCCTCGAGTTCGACTTCGTGCTGAAGCTCAGCCAGTCGCTTTTCGTTCCGCTCGATGACGTGTTTGAGTGCGTCCCGTTGGGCACGGAGCATCACAAATCGATCGCGGAGACGACCTGGCGATTCCGGACGCGTAAGTTCTTCGAAGATCATTCCTTCGGAAACTTCTCCTCGACCTCTTTCAGCTTCTCCTCGATCGTGTCCAGTTGCTGCTGATACGCCCGCCGCTTCTCGAGGTTCTCATGCTCCATCTTCGCCAACTGGGCCTCCAGTTCGGCGAGGTCGCTGGTCCCGTAGGTCTCCTTGGCTTCGGCCTCGAGCTTCGCGAGCTCCTTCTTAGCGTTGTCGAGGAGCGCTTCGGCCGCGTTACGCTGAGCCGCGAGCTTGTCGTATCGGGATCGTAGGACGTCGAGTTCTTGGATATCAGGCATCGGATAGCACCTCATCGGCGAGTTCGCGAATCTTGGCGGCAACTTCGGGCTCGAACTGATCGAGATTGTGGTCGAGGAACGCTCGGAGTCCTTCACCCCCCATCCGGCCACCCCGGATGGCGCTGAGGCCCCTCACGAAAGCCGACGACCCCTCGTAGGGCAGCTCGGTATCGATGGCCGGCAACTCGGTGAAAACTTCCTCAGCGGGACGGTGGGGGACGGTGACGTACTGGGCATCCCACGAGCCGTCGGCCGAGACATCGATCCGAAGCACCGCGGGCGTGTTCACGCCTTCTGAGCGCTTAGTGCGAGCGATGTTGCCCGGAGTCAGCCACGTCGTGCGGCGCACGACGACGGGATCGAGCCGCCGATGGATGTGGCCGTTGATGACCAGATGGATGCCGGGCAGCTCCTCCGGGTCCATCTTGCCGATGTAGCCCTGGACGGTGACGTCGTGGTGCATCATCCAGATGACGAGTTTCTTGCCGCCGTACCCGGGGGGATAGTCGCTTGGACGGTATGCGCCGTAGGGCGTGCCTCCGACCACAACCGGGTATCCGCCTACGATTCCTTCCCACACATCGCGCTCCGTGATCAGGCGGAGCAGTCCTGCCTTTACCGGCACGCTCAGCGAATCGTTGTCGGTGAGTAGGCTTTGGTGGACGTCGTGGTTGCCGTAAATGCCGATTAAGTCGCGTCCGCGCAGCATCTCGCACAGTTCGGCGATCAACCAGTTCGCGTTGTCGCGGGCCCAGTGAAAGAGATCGCCCAATAGAGCCGGTTGGAGCTGTTCCTGGGCGGCGTAGTCCAAACACCACCGGAGCTTGCCCAGGATCGCTTCGCCGTAGTCATCCTTGCGGTAACCCGGTGCCCGGTGGGCGAGGTGGGGATCGCCGATGAACAGAAGGCCGCGAAACTCACGCATGGGTGTGCTCCTGTCGATTCAGGAACCGTTCGGGATCGATAGCCCCTCCGCACGTGGGGCACTCGGGGTGGCGAGACACGTACTCGCGAAGGTCCCCCGCCGCCTCTTCAAGCGCGGCTCGGTCTTCGGATAGCTTCTGTTGGGCTTGATCAACCACGCGCTGGGCCGTTCGAAAGGCATGAATCGCCCGGGCGAGGACGCTGGTGTCGGTCAACGTGGGCGGATCATCCAAGGCTTGCACGACGTCAGCTTTGGCTCCGACCTTGGCGACGTAAAGCCGCTTCCTCTGGGTGTCACGAACCAGTTGGGAGAGCCCGGTGGTGTCGATCAGGCTGGGCGGTGCGGCAATCTCCAGGGATTGGCCGAGGAGTTCTTCCCGCATCACCGAACGGCGCAGCGATCGCCACTGGGAAACGACCTTACGGCAGCTTTCCTCATCGGCCAAAGCGGGAACCCCAGGCAGGTCCTTCAATGCGTCGGCGGCGGCGTGCTGGCGCTCCGCCGATTGAACCGTCTCCAATCGTCGCTTAAGGAACCCTTGGAGCAACGTACGGCGTCGCTCGATGTCAGCGAGCTCCGCATAGTGCGCTTCGATCTCCTTCATAGCCGGCTCGATATCGGTAAGCGGCGCGTACCCCTCGTAGCGCACTCGATCGGCGATCAAGCTCTCATTGAGTCGGTTGGCCTCGCTCCTGCGATCCCGAATCCGGTTCTTCCAGTTCTGTTGCATCCGAAGCAAGTACCCGGCATCGGACGAGGAGGCAAAGAAAAGCGCCGCATCCTTGGCCTTGCCAAGAAGGAAGATGGGCTGCTTCTGTTCGGCGAAGTGAATGTCGAACTCCGACTCGTCGTCGTCGGCCTTGACCTTGTTAATTTTGAGTAGCTTGGGCAGGTCATCCGGCACCACACCGCGGTGGGTCTTTACGCCGTTGATCGTGTAAGTCACCTGGTCGTTATCGCGCGTCCATTCGATGCGGTCTCCCTCGCCGGTGTCGACGGTGACTTTAGCGTAGCGGCATCCGTGGCGAACGAACGGCTTGCCATAGGCCCCGTAGCTGAGGCATTGCAAGGCCGCGACGATGGCCGACTTTCCGCAGTTGTTCGGCCCAACGATCACCGTCAATCCCGCCGCCGGCTCGATGACCGTGTGGACGTGGGACATGAAGTTCTCGAGGGTGATGCGTCGAATCACGGGGTCATCTCAAGATACCGGGAAAGGGAAGCCGTAGGCGGCGATGAGCGACTCGTGCGTTTGCTACTTTGCAGGCCAGTTTCCGGATCGACATCCGATAAGTGGCAAAACGTGATGTACCATGAAACGGGTCGCGGATTCGCGAGCCGACTCCGAGGATTTCTATGCGTCTCTTTCATTTGACCGCCTTTGTGGTGGCGTCGTCCATTTTGGCAGGGTGCCAGAGCGGTGGGGAACACGTTGCCGTGGGCACCGCGTCAGCCAGTCCGGTCGAGAACTACAAAGACGAACGCATGCGCGATGCGATGCGGGGCCTCGACTACTCGTCCGGGCGGGTCACCTTGACCGCCGACGCGGCTCAGATTGCCCAACGCGGAACTCGTGAAGAAGCCGCTCGCCTCGCAGCCGCAGCCGCGACCGTATTCGAGACCAACGACCTCCCCGCCGCTATCGCGGCGTACTCGAAGGCCGTGATCGTCGATCCCACTCGCGCCGAGACCTATCTCGGCCTCAGCGCGGCACTCTTGCCCAAGGGTCGAGAGAAGGAAGCCGAATCCTCGATCCGGACGGCCATCCTCCTTGCCCCGACGTCGATCGATGCCCGGGTTGCCCTGGCCCGGCTCATCGACATGCGCGGCGAGTCGGCAACCACGATTGCCGCTTGGTATGAAGTACTTGCTTTGGATCCGAAGGTGGCCGAGGCCCACGGGCGACTCGCGATCGCGCTCTACTACCAGGGCAAGAAAGAAGAAGCCCAGCGTCACGTGCGCGAGTGTGAAGCACTCGGGGGCAGCGTGCCCTCCCAGTTCAAAGACCTGCTCCTGACCGAACTCCGCGCCGAGGACCGACCATGATTCGCCTATCCACCACCCTTCTCATACTCTCCCTCGGCGGCGTGGCCGTAGCGCAAGACGTTATCGTCGGCCCTCCGGTCCGCACCGACATCGGCCGGGGAACCTTCGCCGCCAATGAAACGAGTGCCGCCTCCGTCGGCCCCTGGGGACTCGACATCATCACTTCGTGGAACGACTGGAGCGAAAGCACCGCCTCGGAGGTTATTCGCTGCGGCGTCGGCCTCAGCAGCAACGGCGGCGCGACCTGGTCCGACTTCACCTTGCGTCCCCCGGTACCCAATCGGTCGGGCGTGGAGGGCGATCCGTTCACCATCTACGATAACCGTACGGGCAACCTGTGGGCGGGAGCCATCAGCTTCGCCTCGGTCGGCGGCGTTTACATTGCCCGAAAGAACATCGGCGCGAACACCTTTCAGCCCTCGGTGATGGTGCAGGCCTCCGGCAGCGCGGACAAGGTGTGGGGCGCGGCGGGGCCGATTCCCGGCAATCCGTCCTCGACCCGACTGTACGTGGCTTACAACCTCGGCGTCGCTCGCTCAAACGACCTGGGGGCATCGTGGCTGCCGCCCGTCTCTCTGGGATCGGGGTTGGGATTCAACCCCCGAGTTGGCCCCGAGGGTAACGTCTATGTTTCTTACTGGGCCACGGGCACGAATGACTTCCGCGTACGGCGCAGCATGGATGGTGGTGCGTCCTATCTTGCTTCCCAAGTCCTCATGAGCCGGGTCGGCACTTGGGGAACGGGGGATTGCCCGATCATCCCGGGCAACTTCCGTGTGCCGGCGATGCCCTGCATTGCTGCCGATCCGGTCACGGGGACGGTGTACAGCATGTCGTTCGACTCGGGCAACTTGGTCGGTGCAAATCGAAATGCCGATCTTCACTTCCAGAAGTCAACCAACGGTGGCGCGACGTGGTCGAGCCCCGTCGCATTGTTCCGCGATACAGGACTCTCACGAGACCATTTTTGGCCGTGGATCGAGGTTGATCGGTCGGGTCGCATCCACGTGCTGTTCTTCAGCACCGAGGCGCTGAGCCAGAACGACAACGGTACTGCTTGCTGGGCCGACGCTTGGTATGCGTATAGCGATGACGGCGGTGCGACGTGGGGTCGAGAGCGGCTTACGCCGACGACGTTCAACATGATGAACGACGGCCTCAACCGTTCGATGGCGTTCTACGGGGACTACCTAGGAGTTGCCCTTGGCGGGCAGCGGGCGTATCCTCACTACATCGCCAGCTGGCCCAATCTTGACCCGGACAACTACGTCAACGTGGTCATCAACCCGTACACAGTGCCAGCAACGATGACGGCGCATGTGGGCATCTACGATAGCGGCAACGCGGATTCCGCCTGCCAAACGGACGGAAACCGGTTCGTCGTGCGCAATGCCCGGGCCGCGCAAGGCGTGCCCGCGGCTGGCGCGACCATGGACTTTGTCACCGGAGTCACGTCACTGAATACCTTGAGTTTGGAGGTTGTGTCATCGGTGAATGCGATCACGCGAACCGGGCCGCTCGAGGAGCAGGTGGAGCTTTTCAACGTTCAGACCCAGGGCTGGGAGGTCGTGGGGACAAGGACACCGACGGCTCTAGATTCGACGTTCTCGATCTCAGTGGCGACCAACCCCCAGCGGTTTTTCGAATCCACGAATCGCACGGTTCGGGGGCGAATCTCCTGGCGAGCGGTTGGAGCAGTTTCGCCCGCGGTCTGGTACGGCCGCGTGGAGGAGTTCCACGCCGTCGCGCGCTGATCGGGTTTCTGCGGGCGTAGGGTAGCTTATGGGGCGGTGATTCAGCGCGGAATCGCCGCTCAGCTAAGCCCATGAACGACCCGCGCTTTCGCCTCACTCCAGCCCAAGCCGCCGAGTTGGTGGCCCAGTTTGGAACGCCCCTCTATGTGCTCGATGAGGCGACCCTGCGGACGAAGATGGGCGCGTACCGAGCGTCTTTTGAAGGACGGTTGTCGTTCGCGGCAAAGGCCAATCCGATCAGCACGCTGCTGGCCATCGCTCACAGCGAGGGCTTCGGCATCGACGTCGCCAGCGAGGGCGAGCTCCGAGCCGCGCTCTACGGTGGTGTGCCTGCGTCCGCCTGCACGCTTCACGGCAACAACAAGTCTTTGGCCGAGATTCAGTTCGGGCTCTCGGTGGGGATCGGTGAGATCGTCGTCGACAACTTCTCGGAACTGGATAAGTTAGAGCGTCTAGATTTGAACATAACGAAACTGCTCTTGAGGCTTGCTCCCGGAGTTGACCCAGTTACTCACGAGAAGATTTCGACTGGCCAAGAGGACACGAAGTTCGGCTTCAGCGTCTCGGGCGGCGACGCCGAGCGGGCGGTGAAGTTTTGCTTGGACCGAGGATTGCCGCTGGTCGGGATTCACTGCCATGTCGGTTCGCAGCTCCTAGAGCCCTCGGCCCAGATCGCCGGCGGCGAGGCTCTGGCTCGGTTCGCGGTGGGGATGCTCGCCCAGCACGGATGGCGGTGCAAGGTGCTGAACGTCGGGGGCGGGCTCGGTGTTCGCTACTTCGACGAAGAGCCGATGCCCATCGCGGACTATTGCGCGGCGATCGTGGCGGCGGTAAAGCCGATTCTGGATGCCGCTGGACTGGATCCGGTCCTCGCGCAGGAGCCCGGCCGCTCGCTTGTTGCGGAGGCGGGAGTGACGCTGTACACCGTCGGAGCGGTGAAGCTCGCGGCAGGGCGGCGGTATGTCGTTGTGGATGGCGGGCTCGCCGAGAACCCGCGGCCCGCGCTGTACGGTGCGGAGTATGCGGTGGAGCGGGTGTTCCCCCTCTCCGCCAGCGAAGAGGGGGAGATCTGCCTCTCCACCCCCAACCCCCTCCTCTCTAAAGAAAGGAGGGGGCTTCCCACACGCCTCTCGGGCCGGCACTGCGAGACCGACACCCTGATCGAAGACGTCGACCTCCCCGATGACGTCCAGCCCGGCGACATCTTGCAGAAACTCGCCACTGGAGCGTATAGCAGTAGCATGGCGAGCAACTACAACCGCTACCCGCGCCCAGCGACCGTCCTCCTCCGAGGAGCCACGGCCGTGGTCATCCAACGTGCGGAGACTCAAGACGAACTTCTCGCCCGTGAGCAGGTGCCTGCCGATCTCCTTCAAACTAGGGAGCGTTCATGAGCAGATCCCCGCTTGAAGTCGGCCTGTCGATCGTGGTGATTTTGCTCAGCATCGCCCTGCACGAATACGCTCACGCCAAAACGGCCGACGCGGCGGGCGACCCAACGCCCCGCATGATGGGACGAGTGACGCTGAACCCGCTCGCCCACCTCGACTCGTTGGGCACGCTGTTCATCTTCATTACGGTGCTCGTCGGCTTCGGCATCGGCTGGGGCAAGCCGGTCATGGTCATGCCCAACAAGATGCGCAACCCGCGGTGGGACCACTTCTTCTCGGTGCTCGCCGGTCCGATGACGAACCTGATGCTGGCCGGCATCTTCGCGATCATCTTTCGAATCCTCAGCATGACCACGACGATGGCGCTGGATCTCGGAAACCTGTCCTATTCTGATCCGATCCCGCTCGCGCTGTTCCTTGGCGTGGTCATCAACGTTGGCCTTTTCTTCTTCAATCTGATCCCGATTGGCCCGCTTGACGGCCACTGGCTGGTCGGCGCGTTCTTGCCCGACCCGCAACGGTTGGCATGGTATAAGTTCAACCGCGGACCCGGCACGGTGATCTTGTTCATCCTGATCATCCTGAACTCGAACCCCGAACTGAGCATTCTCGGCCGGGTGCTATGGCCCACGGTGGGCCGGGTGGCCGGCTTCTTCCTAGGATTCTAAGACTTATGAGCAAACCACGCATCTTAAGCGGCATGCGCGCCAGCAACGAGCGCCTCCACCTCGGCAACTACGAAGGGGCTTTGCGGGTGTGGATCGAACTGCAGAACGACTACGAGATGTTCTGCATGGTCGCCGACTGGCACTCGCTCACCACGCTCCGCGCGGGCCAGGCGTTCGATGTCGGGCGCAACAGCCTCGAGATCGCCAAGGACTACGTCGCCGCCGGGCTCGACCCCGAGAAGTGTGCCATCTTCATCCAGTCGCACGTGCCCGAACACGCTGAGCTGCACCTCGCCTTGAGCATGGTTGCGGGCCTCGGCAAGTTGGAGCGCGTGCCGACCTTCAAGGAGAAGAAGGACGACCTTGGCGCCGAGCAGCAGGTCTCCTATGGCTTGCTCGGATATCCGGTGCTGCAGGCCGCCGACATCTTGCTCTATAAACCCTACGGCGTTCCGGTCGGTAAGGATCAGGCGCCGCACCTCGAAGTGTCACGAGAGATCGGCCGCTCGTTCAACGCGATGTTCGGCGTCGAGGTGTTTCCGGAGTTCGTGAACATCATCGACGAGGACGAGCTTCGCTCAAAGCTGCCGGGCCTCGATGCTGACGAGAACGGAGTGCTCCGCAAGATGAGCAAGTCGTACGACAACTGCATCTATCTCAGCGAGACGCCGGACGAGACGGCCAAGAAGATCAAGTCCGCGTTCACCACGCCGTCCAAGCTGAAGAAGACGGACCCCGGCATCCCCGAGGGCTGCGCGGTGTGTCAGTACCTGAAGGTGTACTCGCCCGATTGGCAAACCGCCTGGGACGAAGACCGTGCCGGCATCCGCGGCTGCATGCAAAACAAGACCGAGTGCATCGAAGTGGTGAACGAGTATCTCCGCCCAATGCGCGAGCGGCGTGCGGCATTGGACGACGCCGACATCCGCGAGATTCTTCGCGTGGGTGCTGAGAAGGCCCGCGTGCGCGCGGGGATGACGATGGACGAAGTCCGCGCCGCGATGAAGTTGGCGTAGGCTTTACGTTCAACCAAGGAGGGCGCAGGTCGGTCTCAGGTCTCCCACGGAGGGCGCAGGTTGGTTCGTACCAGCGCCTCAATCGACGCGAAGAACCACATCCTGCAGATCGCATCCGATCGAGCCAAGGTAAGGGTAGTCGAAGTAGTTCTCGACCAAACCCGCGCGCACCGGGTTCATCGCTAGGTACGTCGCGTGATTCCGCCAATCGTCGCCCACCCGCATGACATCATCCCAGAAGCTCTGCTGCCAACCTGGCAGGCCGCGCGAGTGTAGCCACTTCCCGGTCAGCATGCGAAACCGGTACATCGCGGCGAGCGAGTCCGACTGCTCCTCGAGTCCCATGACCATGATGTGGCAATGGTCGGGCATGAACACGTACACCGGAACAACGCATTGCTGTCCGCTGACCGCGCGCTCCAGCCGCTCGACCATGGCACCGACCACTTCAGGCGATTGGAACACATGCTGGCGGCTCTCGATACACATGTCAAAACATGCGGTGCGCTCGCCCACGTATCGATCACGTGGCAAACGGGTCGGCCGTTTGCGTTGCATGGATCCTATTCTACAGACGGAGGCGCTGGTACGAGCCAACCTGCGCCCTCCGTGAACTTGCCCTGAATGCGATGACGCCACGAAGCGCGGGGGTTGGTTCGTACCCCTGCGTCAGAAGTTCATTCCTCGAGAAGCATCAGTTGCTCCAGTGGTGCCATCAGGCGCGAGTCGATCTCTTTGCCCAGTTCGGTCGGTTCGCTTTCCGCATCGAGGTTTCGCAAGAAGTGGCTGAGTGCTTCGTCGTGTGCTTCATCCAAGAGTTCCCGGCTCGGGGTGGCACCGGCTATAAGGGCATCGATCACGTGCCGAGTTCGTGGCAGAGGGCCGATGGTCGGCTCAAGTTCATGCACAGCAGAACGTAGAAGGCTCATCGACTTCCACCCGGGTCCACCCATGCGGTCCCAAGCGACTCGGACGTACTTCGAAAGCACGTCGGCGCGGCGGAAGAAGTTGGTGCCCAGCGTCCGCATTTCCTCCTCCATGTCGATGCGCTCGCTGGAGGTGAGGACCGCGTCGAGCCGGTAGCTCTTGGTCACCTGCAAGTAACATTCGAACAGTTGGTCGCGCCAATCAAACGAGATCGTAATCTGATGATGAGGTCCCACGAACTCGACCCGAGTTTCATGTGGCACATGCTCCATCTCGTGACTGCGCAGGATCGGCGCGAGCCGCTGTGAGAACACCTTGACCTGCTCCTCGATCGGAATCACTTACCACCTCGTTGTTGATGCAAGCTGACTCGCGCGGGGCCTCGTCAGTACGCAAATCCAAATTCTACGCGGATCCCCCTGTGTCGTGATCGAAGCTTCGACGGCTTCTCGGGTGAGGCCATGTCTACAGCGTAGATCCGTAACTCTCAAGGCACCGGCGGAGCCGAGGAATCACAAACCAGACCTGAAACCCCAGCCATAAGGCTAGCGCCGCCAAGGTCGCTACTTGCCCAGCTGAACTGAACAGATCAAGATAGTGAACAGTGGCCACCACAGCCAAGAGGCTTATCCACATCGGCACAGCGGCGTCCAAAATGAGCGGCTGGGATCGCAGCACGTAACATCCCAAAAAGTGTCCAGTCCCAAGTAAGAACGCTTCGGTAACCAGCCCCAGGTTGATCTCGACAAGCCTGCTGAGGATGGCTATGAGAAGAGCTCCCACCAAGAACCCAACACCCAAGCAGTATTGGGTCGATTTCATCTCCTGCCGCACTCGGTCGCTGACCTCCATGCTTCATTATAAGATGGAAGCCCCCAGAGTTCCAACCTAGCTAAGCGCCGCGAATCCACACATAGCGATTCGACACGCCAACGCCGTCCAGCGACACCTGACCGTCGGGGAAAAAACCAAGCTTCTCAAGAAGCCGGATCGAGGGCGAGTTCGCGGGATCGGTCACCGCCAGCACCCGGTCGAGATCGCAGGAATCCAAAATCGCCCGAGCCGACTCTTCGGCAAAGCCCTGACCCCAAAAGCGGGGCAAGAACGCGTAGCCGAGGTCGGGCTCCTCGAGCCCTTCTCGGCGCACCAACCCGCAGATGCCCATCACCTGACCCTCTCTGTTCTCCACGGCAAGCAAGCCGAAGCCATTCTCGGCGAACTTGGCGGCGGTCGTTTCGATGTAGCCCAACGCCCCCTCCCTGGTCCTTACTTCCTTATCACCGATGTTCGCGATGAACGCAGGATCGTTCAGGAGTTCGAGGATGAACTCCGCGTCCCGTTCTTCGAGGGGTCGAAGGCAGAGCAGGGGCGTCTCGATCACTTACTTTCCGGGGATGCCAGGCTCCGTCAGCAGCGCGGGGTCCAGCACCTTCGCCAGCGTCTCCTCGTCCATGAGGCCCGCTTCGCGGACGACCTGCGGGATCGGCTTCTTCTCTTTCAGCGCGGTCTTCACGACGTCGGCGGCTTGCTTGTAGCCGAGGTAGACGTTCAGCGCGGTCGCGAGCGAGGGCGACGTCTCCGCGTAGTGGCGGCAACGCTCGGCGTCGGCTTGGATGCCCTTCACGCAGTTCTCGGTAAACGTGTCCAGCGTGTTGGTGAGAATCTGAAGCGAGAACTGCGCAGAGAACGCCATACCCGGCATCATCACGTTCAGCTCAAGTTGGCCCGCCATCACGCAGTTGTCGATCGTATTGCACTGGCCGATGACCTGATACAGCACGATGTTCAGGTTCTCCGCCATCGACGGATTGACCTTGCCCGGCATGATCGACGAGCCCGGCTGCACGGCCGGAAGCACGATTTCTGCGATGCCGGTGAGCGGTCCCGAGCACATGAGCCGCAGGTCGTTGCTGATGCGCGTCAGCTCTTGGCAGAAGATGCGAAGCCCCGCCGCCAGCGACGCCATCGCGAGGTTGCTCTGCATCGCCTCGCGCAGGTCGGGCGAGTTGCGGAACTTCAGCCCCGTGTACTGATTTAAGTTGCGAACGGCGAGCGCACGGTAGTCGGGGTGGGTGTTGAGTCCCGTGCCCGCGGCCGAACCTCCGATGCCCAGTTCCTCAAGCTCGTAAGCGGCCTGCTCCAACCAACGCTTCGACTTTCGAAGCGCGACGGCATAGGCCGTGAACTCTTGGCCCAACCGGATCGGCACTGCATCTTGGAGGTGGGTGCGCGCCGACTTGAGAATGCTGTCGAACTCTACGCCCTTCGCGGCAAACGCATCCGCGAGCCGGTCGATGGCCGGGAACAGATCCTCGAGCATGAGCCGCGCCATGATGCGCATCGCGCTTGGGAAGGTGTCGTTTGTGCTTTGGCCGTAGTTCGGGTGGTCGTTCGGATTGACCCGGGTGTAGGCGCCGAGCTGCCCGCCGAGGATCTCCTCGGCGCGGTTGGCGAGCACCTCGTTGGTGTTCATGTTGAAGCTGGTGCCCGCGCCCATGTGGAACACGTCCACCGGGAACTGGTCGCGGAGCTTGCCGCCGAGAATCTCGTCGGCGGCTTGGATGATGGCGTTGCCAACCTCCTTGTCGAGCAGCCCGAGCTCCGTGTTCGCCGCCGTACACGCCTTCTTGAGCAACACGTAGGCGTCGATCATCTTCGGGTGCTCGGTCAGCCCGCTGATCCTGAACAGCTGCCGACTCCGCTCGGCCTGCGAGCCCCAATAGGCTCCGGCGGGAACCTGAACTTCACCCAGACTGTCCTTTTCGATCCGAAAACTCATGGTGTGAGTTTACGGGATGCGGGGCCGGTCGTGCGGGTGGCATTCGTTGTTCTTGCTCCACGGAGCGTCGGGGTGGGTTCGTCCCCCGACAAGAGACGAGGCACGAACCACCCTCGTACCTCGTGGGCTGCCGATGAGACGGCGCTCCCTCCGTCAGCGCCGAATATCAAGGCTCCGACGGAGCGGAGCACTCCCCTTTTCTAGTCCGTGCTACTTCACGTACTTCTCAAGCCACGCCACCCAACGGGCCCACATGTCCTGAATCGTTTCCCGAGCGATCTGGCCATGGTCTTCGTGCGGATACATGTACAGCGACGCCGGCTTGCCGATGCTCTCCAGCACGTGGAACATTCGGATCGAGTTCACCGGGTCGGTGCCCACGTTCTGGTCCTCCATACCCGCGTACATCAACAGGGCACCCGTCATGTGCTCAGCGTAGAGCAGCGGCGACATGTTCAGGTAGGTTTCTCGCGCTTCGAACAGCACCCGAGTCTCGCTCTGGAACGACATCGGCGTCAGCGTGCGGTTGTAGTTCCCTGCGCCAGCGATGCCCGCCTTGAAGAAGGGCGTGTGCACCATCGCATTCGCGGTGCTGAAGCCGCCGTAGCTGTGTCCACCCAGCGCGAGTTTGGTGCGGTCGATGATGCCCTGCCGGTCCAACTCGTCGATGATTGCCGACATATTGTTGCGCAGGTCGTTGACGTAGAAATCGTTGATCCGGCCCTGAGGTCCCACGATCGGACAGTCGGGCTCGACGAATGCGTAACCCAACCGCGTCAGCAAGGCCATGTTCGTTTGGCCGACATTCGGGAAGAGGTTCTTGTTGTAGCTCCGCTGGCCGCGATCGTAGGCGGCTTGGTCGGTGAATTCGCTCGGATAGAACCAGAACATCGCGGGCAACTTTGAACCGGGCCAGCTCCACTTCGGAGCCGTGACGCGCACCCAGAACTTGAAGCCGTCGGCGCGGGTCACTTGAATCCGATACCGCTTGGCCTCAGTCAAATCAGGGGCGTAGTCCTTGTTGTCCGTGAGGGCACGAACGAGCTTGCCGTTCTCGACGAGCCAGGTGTTACTGACTTCGGTCGGGCTCTGGCGCTCGGCAACAAAGCGAGAACCATCCGGCGCAAGGAAGTCACCCGCGACCTCATGGGCGTTCTCAGCTGATTGCCACAATGACTCGAGTTTTCCGCTGGCAACTTCGACCTTGTTGAGGAAGGGTCGCGGAGCCGTCTTCGCCGGGTCAGTCGTTGGTTTGGTGCCACGTAGGAACACAAAGCCCTCATGCTCGTGCACGACCGATACTCCCAGCGGGTTGGACGTCGTCACCAAGCTGCCAGGGTTGTTCTCCGTGTCGGCGGTGCGGAAGCTGGAGACTTTCCACCGGCTGTCGGGCTTCGCTGGATCGACCGCGTAGGTGGTTGTCGTACCGCTGATCGTCTCCGTGATGTAGAGGTTGGTGCCACCGGAGCCAAACGAGAACGAGCCAATGCCGGTCGCCGACTCATAGATCGTCGCCACATCCTTGTCCGTAAACGGGGCCGTCCAGCGAACGAGTCGCTCGCGTCTCGGGGTGGTGTCGGCGGGAGCTGCACCGCCGGGGCGCTGGCCACCGCGGCCTTGCTCATCATCTTCCGAAGGCGGAGTCGTTGCTGGCCGCGCTTCCTGCACCCGGGCCACGTACACGAGGCCATTGCCGTCAGGATGCCAAGTTAGGCCGCGACGCGCATCGGCCGCCGCCCCTGCCGCGCCGCCACCGGCTCCCGCCGGAGCATCGCCCGCGGTCAGGCGTCGCTCTCGCAACTGGAACAGCGACTTTCCGGTCAGGTCCCAAATCTGCTCTCGCTCGCCGAAGCTGCTAGCGGGAACGATATAGCTGAACGGCTTCTGAATCGTGACTACCCGCAGCACATCGCCCTTGGGGGCGGCGTTGATACTGCGGATCATGGCTGGCGCGCCGATCGATTGCTCCGCGCCTGTCCGAAGATCGATCTTCACCAGCTGGCCGGTGAGGAAGTACTCGAGCTGTGCGGCTTCTTCCTTGTTGGCGAGAAGCGACCGATAGGTGCGAAGTCGATTGCGGCTGGAGTCTGCAACTTGAACGCGCGGCTGCGAAGGCACCCCAGAAATCTTGGGCATGGCCTGGCCGTTGCGCATCACGCAGAAAACCGCGCCATCGACGACCTCAAAGCCCACCTGAGTGGCGAGCAACGGACGCTTGGTGAGCCGCTTCGGCGCACCTCCTGCCGCGTCGACCGTATAAATGTGGGTGGCATCGGCGCCATGAGCCATGAATAGGACCGTTCGTCCATCGGGAGTCCAGGTCGCGCCGGTGATGCGCGTTCCCTTCGGGGCGTCGACTCGGCGGCGTGTCCAATCCTGGGCGTCGACGAGGATGAGCGCCACGTCACCACGGGTGGTCATCGCCCGGCTGCGGTGCGCGGCTACATCGATCTGCACGCCCGCGAGATTCAGGTACGGCTTCGACAGATCGGCGAGCACCGGCATCCCCGCGCTCTCGGTCTGCAAGAACCACCGCCCATTGGGGCTCAGATTCCCAAGCGAACGATTCATGTGCCGAGGGGCATCGAGGAAGGACTGGATCAGCTTAGGAGCCGGAAGATAGCCCTCGACCTCTAGCGGATTCGGCGCGGTTTCCTGACCAACGGCGGCGATCGGAAGGACCAGTAACGATACGAGTAGTAGTGGACGTCGCACGCTTCTTTATAGCACGTCATCCAACAAAAAACCACCCGCCCATCCGATGTTCGAAGAACGGGCGAGTGGCTAAGCGCTCATTGCGCTGCGGTTACTTGCGTCGGCGACGGGCAAGCGCGGCAAAGCCAAGGCCAAGAATGGCCATCGTTGCGGGCTCAGGGACCGCTTCGATGTGGCTCAACGCGAAGTCGCCAGCATTTGCTGACGCGAAGTCAAATCTGAGGTGATCAACGTCTCCATAATCCAATGTTCCAAAGGTATTCGTAATGTCGGCAGGTCCGATGTCGAGCGTAAACGGCGACAACTGCCCCCCGGCAACCGCCTTTGAGAAGGTCTGAATCCCAACGCCCTGGTTGGTGATCACGATGATGCTCACCGTGAGGGGCTGATCATTGCCCTCGAAATGGAACCGGAAGGTGTCCAAACCGAACAGATTCAGACTCGGATTTGAGGAGCTAAATGTGCCTCCATTAGAGACGCTGTTCATTCCGTAGCCCAACGATGAGTTGCTAGACGTGCCGATCGAGTTGTCGACTGAGAATGACCCGCCGCTAATATTCAGCGTTGAAGAGCGGACTCCGGTAAAGGTGCTCTGACCGATCCATGTGGCGCGGCTGCTGCCGAGCGCGGTTGCCGGATCTAGGCTTGCGAGCCCTGCGCCGCCCGTGACGACCAGGTTCACATTGCCGTCGATGAAGTCATCGATCACCAGCGCAGGTGAAACCGCAGCCACCCCGAGCAGAGAAACCAAACCAAACACCCGAGCCTTCATGCTTACATTATCCAACAGTTTGTGTTCCTCAGAGGCCAAGATAGGCACGTTCCCGTAGTTTTGCGAGCTTTCCTGTGCCCGAGTTTAGGGAGGCGGTGCTAGCATAACCACATCCATGAACGCGATCCTTATCGTGGCGGGACTGGTCTTGACCATGGCGCAAACTCCGGCTCCTCAACCCACCCAAAAACTCCCTGATAACCTGCCCGACTGGGAGAATCCGCTCGTCGTCGGCATCAACAAGCTCCCCTCGCGGACGACGTCGTATCCGTTCGCTAGCGTCGAGCAAGCGGTAAGCGGCGATCGAGCGAAGTCGCCCTACTTCAAGCTGCTGAACGGCGATTGGAAGTTCCATTGGGTCGGCAAGCCGGACGATCGACCGGTCGACTTCTTCGAACCCAAGTTCCGGGACGCCGACTGGGCGACCATCCCGGTGCCGAGTTGCTGGGAGATGCAGGGCTACGGCATCCCGATCTACTCGAACGTTCGATATCCCCACGGAGCCAATCCGCCCTTCATTCCCCACGATTACAATCCCGTCGGCTCGTATCGCCACACCTTCGAGGTGCCCGCGGCATGGGAGGGCCGACGAACAATCTTGCGGTTCCAAGGCGTGTACTCCGCGTTCTACGTTTGGGTGAACGGCCAGAAGATCGGCTACAGCGAAGACAGCAAGGGTCCCGCCGAGTTCGACATCACGCCCGCGCTCAAATCAGGCCAGAACCTCCTCGCCGTTGAGGTGTATCGCTGGTGCGATGGCAGCTACCTTGAGGATCAAGACATGTACCGGTTCGGGGGCATCTTCCGCGACGTATCGCTGGTTTCTCTCCCCTCGACCGGCTTCAGCGATGTCCGCGTGGCTCCATCCTACAATCCGAAGAGCGGTGAAGGAACGGTCCGCGTCGAGACGGATCTTCCGCGGCAAGTCCGCGGCCAAGTCCAGCTGCAGCTTCGAGACGCAGCGAACAAGGTCGTTCACGAGGAGTTTCACGCCGCCGCCGACGGCCCCTTCCAGTTCACGCTGAGCGAAGCCAAGCCCTGGTCGGCGGAGAAGCCGAATCTCTATCGGCTCGTCGTCCTCTTCAACGACACCGACGGCAAGACCCAAGACATCCGCTCGTTCCCGATCGGTTTCCGCACCGTCAGTTGGGATGGCGGTGTGTTCAAGGTCAACGGCCAGCCCGTGAAGATCAAGGGCGTGAACCGCCACGAGCACGACCCCGACACCGGGCGAACCGTCTCCCGCGAGCGGATGCTCCAAGACATCCTGATCATGAAGAGGTTCAACATCAACACCGTCCGCTGCTCGCACTACATGAACGACGAGTATTGGTACGAGCTGTGTGACCGCTATGGCATCTACGTCATTGACGAAGCCAACATCGAGTCGCACGGCATGGGCTACGACTGGAACAAGACCCTCGGCAATCAGCCGACTTGGGAAGTCGCCCACCTCGACCGAACCCGGCGCATGGTCCAGTGCCATCGCAACCACGCGTCGATCATCATGTGGTCGCTGGGCAACGAAGCCGGCCCGGGCGTGAACTTCCGAAAGACCTCCGCGCTGATCAAGGATCTGGACACGAGCCGCCCTGTCCACTATGAACGGTACAACGAGGTCGCCGACGTCGATTCGGTCATGTATCCCGGCGTGGACTACATCGTATCGCAAGGCAAGTCCACGTCCAAGAAGCCGTTCTTCGTGTGCGAATACGCCCACGCGATGGGCAACGCCGTCGGCAATCTCCACGAGTACGTCGAGGCGTATTACTCCAGCGACCGAAACATGGGCGGCTGCATCTGGGACTTCGTCGATCAAGGTCTGCGGCGGCCGATGGGCGCTCCTCTGCCGACCCCAACCGCGTGGCACGTCCCCATCGACGGCAAGCCCGCCAAGATCTGGGAACGGCCCTGGTATTACGCCTTCGGCGGCGACTTCGACGACAAGCCGAACGACGGCCCCTTCTGCGGCAACGGAATCATTCTGCCCGATCGCCAAATCACGGCCAAGACGCTTGAAGTCAAGAAAACCTATCAGAACGCGGTGACCAAGCTCATCTCCGCCCGCGAAATCGAAGTCGCCAACCGATTCTCTTTCACCAACCTGAACGAGTTCGACGCGAGTTGGGAGTTGCAAGAAGACGGCAAGCCGATGGGCGGTGGAAATCTCGACGTCGACATCGCGCCGCTCAAGTCCGCGCGTGCGGACATCCCCTTCCCAAAATTCAGCCCGAAGCCAGGTGCCGAGTACTTCATGCGGGTCAGCTTCAAGCTCAAGGAGGATACGATCTGGGCGAAGAGGGGACACGAGATCGCGTGGGACCAGTTCCTGCTTCCGTTCACCAACGACGCGGTCGTAACCCCGCTCAGCGATGCGCCGAAACTGGAAGCGACGACGATCACGGGCAAGAACTTCCGCGTCGCGTTTGATCCTGTCTCCGGTGAGATCGCCTCGTATCGAGTCGGCACCAAGGAACTGATCACGGAAGGGTTCAAACTCAACGTGTTCCGCGCGTTCACCGACAACGACGTGTGGTTCCAGAAGGCGTTCTGGGACGGCGGCCTCGGCGGAATGACCCACCGCAAGCGGCGGCTGGACTTCGAGCAGCTACCGAACGCTGTCCGTGTCACGGCGACGATCGAAGCTCGCGGATTCAAGGGCACCGGCTTCGATCATCAAGCGATCTACACGATCCTCGGCGATGGCTCGGTCGTCGTCGACAACGTGATCCTGCCGGTGGGCGATCTACCTTCTCTGCCCCGCATCGGCTTGATCGGGCATGTGTCGGGCGATCTCGACAACCTCGAGTGGCTTGGGCGCGGCCCTGGCGAGTCGTATCCCGACCGCAAGCAATCCACCGACGTGGGGCGATTCTCCGGCAAGGTCGATGATCAGTTCGAAGAGTATCTGCGCTGGCAGGAGAACGGCAACAAGGAGGACACGCGCTGGCTAAGCCTGACCAGCGCAAAGGGCGAAGGCCTGCTCATCCAGGCGGCGGGGCCGCTCTCGTTCAGCACCCATCGCTTTACGCCGCAGCAGATCGACGACAGCCGCCACGAGAATGGTGAGCCACGTAAGCTCGTGCCCCTGGTTCCCCGCGACGACATCGTCGTGACGCTCGACTTCAAGCAGATGGGCCTCGGCGGCGCATCGTGCGGCCCCGGCCCGCTCGGGCAATACCTATGCAATCCGCAGCGGGTGCAATGGCGCGTCGTGTTGCGACCATATCGCAAGGGAGCCGAGCGCGAGGCTGTTCCGGTTGCGCCGATGCCTTCGGTGACCCGTGGTGAAGACGGCCAACTGCGTATCGAAGGTACGGGCGTCAAGGTCAATGGCGAGGCCTTCAGCGGCACCAAGGACTTCTCTGATGGTGGCGTTGTCGAGGCCTCGTCATCGAAAGAAGGCTGGGTTCCCAGCCCGACCGTCAGGATGTCTTTCGAGCGGATCCGCCCGATCTACCTTCTTGAAAACAAGGGGTGGAAGGTCGCCGCGTCCAGCTTCGAGAAGGGCGAGGGCGAAGCCGCGAACGCGATCGATGGCAACACCGACTCGTTCTGGCACACCCGATACACGCCGGATACACCCCAGCATCCGCATTGGTTGCTGCTCGATCTGGGCACTTCGGTTGAGCTTGCGGGAATCCGTTATCAGGGCCGTCCGAGCAACGTGAACGGACGCGTAGCCCGGTTCGCGGTGTTTGTGGGCGACGACCCCGTGAACCTAGCACCCGCCCACGAAGGCACATTTGACAACCATAGCAACCCCCAGGCCGTATTCTTTTCGGAACTGCGCCGCGGACGGTACGTGAAGTTCGTCGCGCTTAGCGAGGTGAATGGGGGCGCGTGGGCCTCGGTCGCTGAGTTGGTTCCGCTGAAGGCAAAGCCATGAATATCACCCTGATGCGATCGTTGGTGGGCCGCAAAATCTCCGTGTTCACCGTCTCCGGACAATCGGGCTACAAAGATGAGGGGATCGTGCGCAGCGTCGACGACCAAGTCATCGTGATCGAGAAGGGGCAGGATGTTCTGTACTTTGTGATCCAGAACATCCGGCTGATCAAGGTTCTCGAGTAAGCCTAGTACGCCTTGGCGAACACGACGCGCTGGGTGCTGGGCCGTCCGGTCAGCACGCACTTGCCCGGCTTGACGTCGTCCGGATGGAGCGGCGTCATCGGAATGGCGCGGATCGTGGCTTTGGTCTTCTCCGCGATGATCGCTTCCGTCTCGTCGGTGCCATCCCAGTGGGCGACCACGAAGCCGCCACCACCTTCGCCAGCGAAGCACGCCTCGAACTCCTCCCACGTGTCGACACGAAACGTATTCGCTTCGCGGAAGGCTAAGGCCCGCGCGTAGAGATCGTGCTGCATGGCATCGAGTTGCGCGTGGATGTAGTCGGCAAGCTGATCGAATGCGACCGTAACCTTCTCGCCGACGTCACGTCGGGCGACGACACAAGTGCCGCCCTCGAGGTCGCGTGGGCCGATTTCGACCCGGATGCACGCGCCCTTGAGCTCCCAGTCGTTGAACTTGAATCCCGGCGATAGCTGGTCGCGCTTGTCCACCTTGACGCGAACGCCGTGCCCACGCATCAAGGTTGCCAGTTCGTCGGATTTCGCGTAGGTTAGCTTCCGGATGTCCTCATCTCGGCCCATCGGCAAGAAGACCACTTGGATCGGGGCGAGCCTCGGCGGCACCACGAGACCTTTGTCGTCGGAGTGCATCATGATCAGCGTGCCGATGAGCCGCGTCGAGACCCCCCAGGACGTCGCAAAGACGTGCTCCAGCTTGCCTTCCTTGTTGGTGAAGGTCACATCAAACGCCTTGGCGAAGTTCTGGCCGAGGTGGTGGCTCGTGCCCGCCTGGATTGCCCGCTTATCTTGCACCAGCGCTTCGATGGTATAGGTGTGATCGGCTCCGGCAAAGGTCTCATTCTTCGACTTCACGCCCTTCAGCACTGGGACTGCCATCCATTCCTCGGCGAACCGGGCATAGCACTCATTGAGGATCGTCAGCGCCTCGTGTTCGGCATCCTCAAAGGTCGCATGAGCGGTGTGTCCCTCTTGCCATAGGAACTCGGTCGTGCGCAAGAACAGCCGGGGGCGAAGTTCCCAGCGCATGACGTTGGCCCACTGGTTGATGAGGATCGGCAGGTCACGATACGATTGAATCCAGTTCTTATAGGTGTGCCAGATGATGGTCTCGCTCGAAGGGCGGATGACATAAGGCTCTTCGAGCTTCGCATCGGGATCGACCCCGAGGCCATCCTTGGTTTGGGCGAGCCGATGATGGGTGACGATCGCGCTCTCTTTGGCAAACCCCTCCACGTGCTCGGCCTCCCGAGCGAAAAACGACATCGGAATGAGCAACGGGAAGTAGGCGTTCACATGTCCGGTTGCCTTGAACATGTCGTCGAGCGCGCGCTGCATCAGCTCCCAAATGGCGTAGCCATTGGGGCGGATGACCATGCTTCCACGGACCGGCGAGTTCTCCGCCAACTCGGCCCTCTTGACCAAGTCGTTGTACCAATCGCTGAAGCTCTCGTCTCGAGAAGTGATGCCTTGCTTGCTCATGCGAGCTTCGATTGTGGCAGATACGCCGTCCGACACCCCACGGAGCGTCGCAGAAGGCTCGTCCCGCGACGGCTACGCACTAGTGCGACGGCTGGTCGTAGACGACGATCACAACGTTGGCATCGACCGATAGAGACTCAAGTTCTGACCTCATCACTTCGATTGCGCGATCTTGAGGGAACCCTCCGGATCCCGACCCCAGCACCGGAAAGCCGACGCTCTTGAATCCCCGTTCCTCGACAATCCTCATCGCTGACCGCACGCTCTCTCTGATGGAGGTCTCCGACGCCCGCCAAGCCAAGTTGATCGCGGCCACGTGAATGATGGCCCGGAACGGCAGTTCGCCTGGTCGGGTCACCACCGCGCCGCCCAGCGGGATCGGACCGTGCTGGGCGAGTTCGTGAAACGGCGCCAAGCCTCCCCGGCGTTTGATCGCTCCCGAGACCCCCTGCGGCAAGAGCAGCCACCACGGAATCACATTGCGGTTCCATGCATTGACGATGACGTCGACCTCTTGGTCAAGCAGGTCACCTTGAACCACCTCCACGTGCATGTTAGTTGCTGATGGCCCAATACTGCTCTTCAAGGTGGAAGAACTGGTAGCCCTCGGCACTGCCCGCAAGGCGTCGAGGAATCCAGTAGTCCGTGCGCGGGGAATGGTCTGAGGCGCTCCGCGGATGCGGCTGAACTTTGCCGCCGTTCACGGTCCAAGCAAAGGTCCGCAGGGTCTTTGCCGGCAGGGAGATCGTGCCGGTTACGGCACCGCTCAGACCCGCCAGATCGCTCTTTTTAAACGGTGTCCGGCCACCGGGCTTGAACAGCTTGAACCCGCGACGCGCATTCTGTGGTTCTTGGAACATGAATGGCAGCGCCTCGGCCACCACTTTCCCACCGTGGCTTAGCCGGATCGTGGCACTCGAACGCATCGCGATTCCCTCACGAGCCGGGGCTAGCCAGGCATTGAGCCAGACCTGGCCATCGTCGGCATTGCTGAACGTCAGGTTTCCCGCCTTGTCCACCGGGGTGTGGAACTCCCAAGAGACGACGGGATTGAACTCATCTCCCGTTTGCTTCTTCTCAATGCGGAACGGCAGGCGTGTTACCGCCGCTCCACCATAGCGAAACTCGATCACATACTCGCCCGGCTCCGCAAGCTCGATCGTCGGCATCGGCTGGAAGCGCAACATCTTGAAGGCCGGGTACGGCGTGTCCGTCGCATAGAATCCGCCTTCCGCCTTGGGCTCGCTTCCTTTAAGCACGTGCATCGTCAGCCGATCGATGTCGGCGGGAGCAAAGCCGACGGCGAACTTGTCCGGCAAGAAACCAAACGAGGGGTTCGTGGTGTAAGTCTTCATCCCATAGACCGAACTGGGGTCGATGGCCGGCAAGGGACTTTGAAGCAGGAGGGAACCTACGAATGCCGCGATGTAAACCATAGGGGACTCTACCCGACTAGCGTCCCGCAAACTCGTGAGCGGCGACGATGTGGTCTTCGACCACCTCCCAATCCAACCCCCGATCCAGCCGCACGCCGATCCAACCGCTTGGCCCCACGTAGGGCGGGCGGAAGTACACCTCAGCGTCTTCGGCAATCAGCATCTCTTGAATGCCCGGGCGGGCGACGAGCCAAACCGCTACCCGGCCATCTCCGTGGTGGTTATCGAGATACGAGCAGAACTGCCGCTTCTTCTCGATGAAGAAGCATGGCGTGCCGTGGCTGAGCTTTTCGTAGGCTCCAGGCAAAGCGAGGCACATTTCTCGGATCCGGTCGAGCGCAGTCACGCGACAAGCATATCCGGGAGCCGAGGCTGTCCGGCTACTTCACGAGGCCGCGTACGTCCGGATGATCCCAGTTCACCACTAACACCGAGTAGTCGTTCGGCTCACCGCGCCGCTTCTCGACCTTGACCGCGCCGACATCCACGAGATCCTGGAGAAGGTGTTTCCGCTCCCAGTCTTCGAGTTCAGTCAACCCGTCGCGCAAACGATGCAGGTACGGGCTGATCCAAACCTCAGGCTTGTCCTGGAAGTTCTCCATGAGGATCACAAGCGCGTTGTAGACGTACTGGTCGTCGATTGCCTTAGCGGTGGCAAACTCGGCCGGCGGGTACTCGGGCTCCGGCGCTGGGGGGGCGACTACCGCCTTCGCTGTCGCCATGATCGCCTTGGGCTTCGGAGCAGCGGTAACCGGCTCGACCATCTGCACGCGGATCGTCGACTCGATGAGCTTCTCGGCATCCCAGTAACAGTCGTCGCCGACCACCTTCAATAGGTCACCGGAAGTCTGTTTGCGGAATGCCACGACGATAACCTCACGCCCATGCTCGACCAAGTGACGGATGAGCGGAATATAGTCACGATCGCCGGCCATCAAATAGAACGTTCGGACATCGTGTCGAGTGTAAAGCGTGGACATCGCGTCGATGCACAGCTTCATATCAGCCGCATTCTTCTGATCGGTCCCCACCACGTGGTGAGGCTCGATCCCCATCAAAGCAAGTGGATTCTGGGCCGAAGGGATTCGTTCAAAGTCTGCGTAGGAGTGTTGGATGATGCTGCGTTCGCTTCGATCAACTTTAACTTTTTGTTGGAGACTGCGGAGAATGGAGATTGACGCATCGACCGGGTCCATTTCATCCGGTAACCGATTCTTGAAATAGTAGTAGACGTTTTCAAAATCGACAAATAATGCGGCATAGCCAGTTACGGTTGGTGCCATAGCGACTAGGGTACCCGTAGGGGCTAAACCCTTCCGCGAAGACCTTCGCGAACAGCCTCGACGGACACCATTGCCGCCGTCCGGAACTCCTCTCGCTTCTTCGCCATGATCTTCAGGTGACGCTCACGATCGCGCTGGAAAGCAGTGAAGTTCTCGAAGATCCGTTGCGCGGTGATCCCCTCGATGGCGATGGAACCGCCAAGATCGAGCATCTTGGCGTAAGCCGCGACCTTGGGGTCGTAGCTGATCATGAAGGGCGGAATGCCGACCGTGGTGGCGAGAATGCCGGCATGAAGGCGCATCGCGATCACCGAGTCCATCCGGGCCATGCGGCCTTGGACTTGCATTGGCGTGCTTAACTTTCGGATGTCGGGGACCTTTCCGCCTTGGGTCTTGCTGATCTCCATGATCAACGGCCCATCGTGCTTGGAGTCCATCTCGATAAGCACGGGCATCATGTTCGCCTGAAAGAGCAGCCGGGCGAGGTCGCCGAACAGCTGAACGGCCTCCTTAGCGTTCTTGCCGAAGGGGCGCGGCGCGATACCTACGGTCTTCATGTTGCCGACGGCAAAACTTGCATCCTCGCTGGGCGGCTGCTCAGGCAACAGGAACGCCAAATCGGCACCGACCTTGATGCCCTTGTTAACACCGATCTCCTTCAGCGCACCGGGAGACATCGGGTCGCGACACACGATGCCGTCGGCTGAGTTGAACGCCGCCGCCGCCATCCGCTTGGCAAAGAACCCGTCAAGTGGACCGACGCCTTGCCCGACGAGAAACACCTTCTTGCCTGACTTTTTGGCCCGCTTGACGAGACTCGAATAGTAGGCGACGCTGCGCGCACTGGTGGCATCTTGAAAGATGCTGCCGCCCGGAAAAACGAGCGCATCGCACTTTTCGACCTCGTCGTTGAACGACGCCATGTCCTTTCGAGGGATGGACCTTAACCCGTACAAGCGATAAGTGTCCTCGGGGGCGCCGCTCATGACGGTCAGGTCGTACTCGCGGCCGATACCCTGCACAAAGCCAAGCAGGATAGCGTCATCGCCAAGATTTCCGCATCCAAAGTGACCGGCCAGAAGGAGGTTCGGCATAGGTTATCTGTGTGCTGCCGCGAACCGCGACCAAGCACCCCACCCAAGTGCGCCGATTATACCGCCGAGAACCAGACCCACCAGAATCCTCGTGAGTCCAACGGCCAACGGAGTATGGAGGTGACAAAGCGTGTTCACCAAGCTGGTTTGGCCGATGGCTGCAACCATAGCTCCAATCGCCAGCCACCCTGATGCTAACGTCTCCGTCCGCCGCGCGATGAGCGCTCCCAGCAGCACAACCAGCGCCGGATGTCCGATGAGGAACTCCTTGGTGCGGGGGCGTACGTAGAGCCACTGGTCGAGCAGCGCTCGGAACTGCATTTCCACTCCGCTCACCCCTGCGGGGCTATCGTTCCCAGTGCGCGTGGCCATGAACAAGAGCGCCGCCATGAGCCCGAAGCCCAGCAATGCTTGCCCCCACCGGACCGGATCGCCCATCGCGGTCCGCCACTGCCCATTGCGCACCCAAAACCAAAGGCCGATGAAGGCGATCGGGGCGAAGTGCGCGAGTTTGACTCCGCTGAAACTGTCGGCTTTGACGAGGAACGGCAATCCGTTGAGCAAACCGGCCACGACGAGGCCGCCGACGAGGCTGACGAGGGAGGTTCGCAGGTAGCCCGCGAGGATGTTCTTGGGCGGAGCATGAACCAGCAGCATGAACGCCAGCACGGGATAGAGCATCGCGGCGACGAGCGCCGCATAGT
Source organism: Methanoregulaceae archaeon (assembly GCA_020850325.1). Taxonomy (GTDB): domain Bacteria; phylum Armatimonadota; class Fimbriimonadia; order Fimbriimonadales; family Fimbriimonadaceae; genus JANJUB01. The sequence continues at coordinate 294,222 of JADZEW010000026.1, read as the reverse complement.
TCCTACCCGGCTCGATGACGCCGCTGAGTACGGCGAGACCGAGGACGACAAAAGAAATCCTTCCTTGCACGTGAGCCAGGGGCAAGTTCACAAGGTGGAACAGGAACAGAGCTGGCAACATGGAGATCGCCAGCAGAGCCAAGAGCCAACTCGGCACCGCGGGGTCGTCGAACGCGTGGGGCACCCCCGGCACCAGTCCCTCTTTGCGAAGCTGGCGATCGACCTTGGACACCAAGTCGGTGAGCCCGTCAAGCGGAGGGTCTGAGGTGAACGAGAGCGGCCGGAGCAAAAGAACACGCTGGTTGCGCTCAGCGGCGGCTTTGCCGTAGCGCTCGAGGACTCCGCCCAAGGTCAGCTTGTCGATCTCGGCGGTCTGCGCGGCATGAAGCCGAACGACCAGCTCGGGTGCCTGGGCAACCACGTTCGCATCGCCACCGATCCTGGCGAACTCTGGCGTCGCGTAGAGCATCTTGTTCCCCGTCAACGCAGTGATCAGGGTCGGAATCGCGTCCCGTCGACCGAGAACTTGGTCGCCCTGCGGGAGGAAGACCGCGACGCCCGCCTGCGCCGCTTGTGCGATCGTGTTCTTGACATAATCCGAGTTCACGCCAGAGGGGTTGGACATTCGCCCAATGATAAAGATGCCCTGGTTGATCACCTCCGCGGCGAGAATGTCGTCGATGCCAAGCGAGACTGTGCGCGCCAAGGCACCGTTCAGTCCGCCAATCGCAATGGTGCTGCCACCATTTGGCACAAACATGTTGAACCGCCGTTCCAGGCCTTGGGCGATGCGCGCCCGGAGCGCAGCGTCTTCGTTGGTCAGCAAAATCGCCTGCGGAACGATGCTTGCGCGACCGTCGGAGATGAGGTCACCAACTGTCTCTTCGGCCATGACGACGCCGGTCAGGCCGGCGCCTTTGAGCTTGATGAGGGCTTCTTCGAGCGATAAGTTTGAGCTCGCCGCGTAGTTAAGGATGGTGTCGAGTTCGAGCGTAACGCCGACCGCGCGGTTCCGCGACTCGGCACGATAGCGATACGACAAGCTGAACGCGGCGAGGAGCGCGGTCACCAAGCAGCTGATCAGCATCAAGCGGACCGCGCCTTGAACCCACGCTCTGTCGTTCACTTAACCTTGGCCCCTTCCGAAGTCTCACGATCGGGCTGAAGCAGGATCGCCTTGCCTTCATCGTCGGTCGCGGCGAGGAGCATGCCTTGGCTCTCAACTCCGCGCAGTTTCGCCGGCTTGAGATTCACCACCACGACCACCTGCCGCCCAACCAAGTCGAGGGGCGCGTAGCTGGCGCGGATTCCCGCGACAATCTGTCGCCGTTCTTCGCCAATGATGACTTGCAGTTTGAGCAAGCGATCCGATCCTTCAAGCGGCTCCGCTTCCAGCACGCGACCGATGCGCAGCTGCATGCGAGCGAACTCTTCGATGCCGATCAACTCGGCGACTTCAGGCGTCGCGGGCGGTTCCGGCTTGGGCTCGGGTTTCGATTCGGGCTTGACCACGGGTTCGGGCTTGGGTTCTTGTTTCATCTCGATTCGGGGGAAGATCGGCTTGGGCGTGGCCAAGGTTGTTCCGGCGGGAAGCGTCGCGATTTCACCGATCGCGGAGAAGTCGCGAAGCGGATCGACGCCAAGCTGGCGGGCAATCTCGTCGCAAGCGTAGGGCATGATCGGACGCAGGAGACCCTCGGCGGTGCGCAGCGTCAATAGCATCGAGCGCAGCACATTCGGCAAGCTGGGATCGCCGGACTTGGCCAGCGCCCACGGCGCACGGGTGTCGATGTACTTGTTCAGGAAGCGGATGAGGTCGATCGCGATGTCCACCGCCTGATCCCAGCGAAAGTTCTCGAGGGCGGCCTCGTAGGCGCGCTTAGAGTTGGCGATCGCCGACTCGACATCGGCTTCGATCGGCGCATCTGGCACCACGCCGCCAGCAAACTTATGCGACATCGCCAACGAGCGGTTCAGCGCATTGCCGAGATCGTTTGCGAGGTCGCTGTTGTAGCGCCGCTCGACTTCCTCGACGCTGAAGTCCTTATCGCCCTCATAAGGCAAGAAGGCGGCAAGTGCGTACCTAACCACGTCGATCGCGATCTCGGGATCGCACTGCGAGGCGGCCACGATCTCGTCGGCGAGCCCCTGCGGCGTGATTAAGCCACCCTTCGATTTAGATATCTTTTCGCCAGAGAACGTGAACCAACCGTGGGCGATAACGGTCTTGGGCAGCGGCAGATCGGCGGCCATCAGCACCGCCGGCCACAGCGTCGCATGGAAACGCGTGAAGATCTCCTTCGCCATCCAATGCACATCGGCGGGCCACAGCGACTCCCAGTCGCCATCTGGCCAACCCGTCGCCGACAAGTAGTTGATCAGCGCGTCGAACCAAACGTAGATGACCTTCGTGTCGTCGCCGGGCACGGGGATGCCCCATCCGGTGTTGTGCCGCGTGATGCACATGTCCCGCAGCCCCTGTTTGATGAACGAAATCACCTCGTTACGGCGGGTATCTGGGCGAAGGAAGCCGGGGTTGTCCTCGATGTGCTTGAGCAACGGCTCGCCGAACGCCGAAAGTCGGAAGAACCAGTTATCCTCGCTCACCCAACGGACGGGGTTGCCGTCCGGGCTCTTGCCGTCGACCACATCCGATTCCTTGACGAATGCCTCCGAACCCACGTCGTACCAGCCCTCGTACTTGTCCTGATACACGTAACCCCGCTCGCGCAGCCGCTCAAAGATGGCCTGAACGACCTTCGCGTGTCGCGGTTCGGTCGTACGGATGAAGTCGTCGTACTCGATGCGAAGCGTCTTCCACTCCTGGCGGAAACGGTCGCTCATGGCATCGACGAACGGCATCGGAGCTTGGCCAGCAGCCTCAGCGGCCTCCGTCACTTTGGTGGCGTTTTCGTCGGTGCCGGTCAAAAACCACGCGGGTTCACCTCGCATCGCCCGATAGCGCCGCTCGAAGTCGCAGACCGCCGTGGTCAGCGCCGTCCCGATGTGGGGAGCGCCGTTCACATAGTAGATGGGCGTGGTGACATAAAACCGCTTGGCCATGAACGTTAGATTATGACCCGTCCCGGTAATCCAGCTAGGTATTAGTTGCGCCTGTTGAGGAACTCCTCCGTGGGATGGGGTTCTTGCGCATACTTACCGGTTGGGTCTTCGGCTACGTGCTCGTCGCGACGGCGCATGCGGGGGCATATCTGCCCGAGATGGATCGGTTTCTGTCGTATGGACAGCGTGCGCTCGACGCCGGCCATATGGAAGCCGCCCGGGCCGCCACCGACGTGATTCTCCTCGGTGAAGTCCGTTATGCGCTCGCCGAGGGTCCGTCCGAGGCGCGCGAAGTACTCAAGGCCGCGATGCGCGAGTGGGAAGTCGCGACGGACGGAGAGGTTCGCTTTGTCGAAGTTCCCGCCAACGAAGCCCAAATCACCATCGGCTGGGCGAACGAACTGCGGTTCCGAAGCCTCGAGGCGGGTGGGGTTGCCCGCTGGCAGCGAGCCGTCCGCCGCGACGGCGACGGACTGAGAGGCGAGGTTTCGGCGACGATCGAGCTTCGGTTGCGTGTGCCGTCGGGCCGCCGGCTGAATAGCGATCAGCTGATGCAGTGCGCGCTGCACGAGATCGGCCACATCCTCGGTCTCGACGACAGCTCTGCTCGCGGCGAGGCAATGGGCCCGCTCGACCTCCGCCGCCCGATCACTCGGCTGAGCGATGGCGACCTCTCCGCTCTGCGCGAACTCCGCTCGCGGGCGTGGAATCTGCGGGACATCGTGACCCAAGCGGAAGCCTTGGCAATGAACCGGCCGTAGACAATCGCTTCATCTGGGGCCACGAGGGAGGGGGAGCCATCGGTTGCCGCGGGTACCCTCGCGGGGTTCATGGAGCGCAAGCGCATTTCCCCTGCCGAACCCATCACCGATCTTCGCCGGATTCCCATTCGCGAATGCGGTGAACCAATGGTCGACTTCTTGAAAGCCTGCCCAGGAGCGCGGCTCGATCGGCCCCGATTCAACTACCGACGCGAGACGCTGGTGCGGGAGCGCGTGGCCGAAGCGATCAACCAGGCCGTATCCCGGCTGCCCAAGGACTACCACCTCGCGATCGTGGAAGGGTGGCGTCCGATGCACATCCAGCGGCGCATGTATCTCGGAATCTGGCAGCGTTTCAAGGAGCGACATCCCGACTGGTCGGACACCAAGCTCAAGCGTGTGGTGAACCGATACACGGCACCCTTTGACTCCCCCAAGGTCCCGCCGCCCCACTCGACCGGCGGGGCGATCGACATGATCCTCGTGCGCGAGGACGGTTCGCCCTATGACCACACTGCGCCGTACGACCGATTCGACCCAGCCTGCTACTCGATGGATGCTCCGGGGCTCTCCGCCGAAGCCCGCCGAACCCGCGACATCCTATGCGAAGCGTTCGCCGAGACCGTGCTCACGAACTACCCGAGCGAGTACTGGCACTGGAGTTTTGGCGATCAGGGATGGGCCTATCGCGGTGGGCACGAGGCAGCGATCTTTGGGCCCACCGAACCAGCCGGATACGTTCCTAATCCCGCCGATGCGACGGACGAACCGCTCAGGCTGCTCGACGCATAGACTCGGCGCGGGTATCCTCTTAGCGCTTTGAGGCCCACGAAACACAGCGGAGGGCGAGCTTAGTGCTTGCCCCAGAGCTTGTCGAGGCGTTCCGACGGGAGATCAGCGGGGCCACCTCGGTGCTCATCGGCACCCACCTCAATCCGGACGGCGACGCCCTCGGATGCGCGCTGGGTATGGCCTACTTCTTGGGTCAGGAGGGCATCGCTCACGAGGTGGTTTGCCACCACGCTCCGCCCTTCAATCTGCAGTTCCTGCCGGGGGTCGGCAAGATTCGCCAGACTCCGAGTCGAAAGCACGATCTCGGCATCATCGTGGACCTGGACAGCCTCGAAAGGCTGGGCTCGCTCGCTCCGAACTTCGCGGAACTGCCGAGACTGGTCGTGATCGACCACCATGTGCCCCACGAGGCTCCCGGCGATGTGCGCATCGTGGATACCCACGCCCCGGCGACGGCCGTGATCATCGCTCGGCTATTCGAGGCGATGGACGTCGAGATGACGCCGGAGATGGCGACTTGCTTGCTCACTGGCGTGGTCACCGACACCGGCAGTTTCCGCTTTCGAAACACCACCGCCGAGGCCCTGAGCGTGGCCGCTCGCCTCGTTGAAGCCGGCGGCAACATCAACCGCATTAGCGAAGAGGTGTTCCAGCGTAAACCGCTCTCAAGTGCGCGCCTGCTCGGCTACCTCTTGGAGCGGATGACCCTCGAGATTGACGACCGCCTCTGCTATGGCGTGCTCGACTTCCAAGACTTCCTGCACACCGGGGCCGAGGACGTCGACACCGAGGGATTCGTCAACGAGCTACTCTCCATCCGCACGGTCGAGATTGCGGCGATCTTCCGGGAGCCCAAGCCAGGCCGGGTGCGCGTTTCGCTACGCTCACGCGGCGACCACGACGTGGCCGCGGTCGCCCGAGAAATCGGCGGCGGTGGACACAAGAACGCCGCTGGGTGTTCGTTTGAAGCCGAAATCGAGGAGGCGTTGGAGCTGGTGCTCCCCCGATTGCGCGCATGCTTGGCGTCGTCTTAATCGACAAGCCGTTGGGGATCACGTCTCACGATGTGATCGCCCGGCTTCGCCGTAAGTTCCAGACCCGGCGGATTGGCCATGCGGGCACCCTCGATCCACTGGCGACCGGTCTGCTCGTGGTCGCGGTCGGGCCGGCAACCCGGTTCCTCCAATATCTGCCCCTCGAACCCAAAGAGTACGTGGGGACGATCCGCTTCGGCGTCGAAACCACCACGCAAGACGCCGAGGGTGATGTCGTCGCCGAAAAGCCGGTTCCCAGCGACCTGATGTCCGAGATCGCCGAGGTACTCGCAGAGTTCAAGGGCTCGATTCAGCAGTTGCCGCCGCTCTACAGCGCGGTAAAGAAAGAAGGTAAGCCACTTTATGTTTATGCCCGCCGCGGCGAGGAGGTCGAGCGAGAACATCGTACGGTCTTCATCAGCGAAGCGGAACTCTTGGCCCAGACCGGCAACGAAGTAGACGTCCGCGTCGTGTGTTCAGGTGGGACCTACATGAGGACATGGGCACACGATCTTGGCCAGCGACTTGGGTGCGGAGCACACTTGAGTGCTCTACGCCGAACGCGGGTGGGCAAGTTTGCAGTCGAGGACGCGGTCACGCTCGAGGAAGTTGAACCCGGAGATCTTCGACCTCTGGTCGAAGCCCTGCCCCCAGTTCCGTTGGTCGAAATCACCCACCGACAGGCCGACGCGATCCGCCACGGCCAAGCGATAGGTTTCTCTCGACCGCCGGCCGGGTTGGTGTGCGGGTTGGTGGGTCCCGACGGCGATGTGATCGGCATGGCTCGTATCCAAGGACAGGAACTGCAGCCGGAGTGCGTGATCCCCGTCCTAGGCGGCGGAGACTGACGATGTTCCGCTTCGAGCCCGTTTCCAGCCGCAAACCGCTCTCCGGCCAACTCGTCTGGTTCCTCTTCTGGCTAGGGGTCACGGTCGTGGGATTCTACTTAACGCCCAGCCCCGCTGGGCACGGCACCCATACGCAACTGGGTCTCGCCCCGTGCGCTTCGGCGTCCATGCTGGGCCGGCCCTGTCCAGGTTGCGGGCTCACCACCAGCTTCACCGCAACCGTCCACGGACAGTTCCTCACCGCCTTTCGCGCCAACGCATTTGGCCCGTTCCTCTACTCGTTGTTCACGGTCTCGGCCTTGGTGTGCGGTGTGACCTATGCGCGCAAGATCAGGTTCGTCACGGACACGCGGGGATTCAATTGGGCGCTCGGCATCTTGGTCGCTAGCTTCCTGCTGTACGGCGGCCTTCGCTTCCTGCTCGTTACCAACTACGGACCCTGAGCCCGCACAACCCGCGCGATGCCGCTCAAGTCGCACGTCGCAGGATGGACCTGCCAACCCGCCTCGGCCAACAGTCGCTCGACGGCATTCGCTTGGGTATCACCCACCTCAAGCAGCATCCAGCCACGAGGCTCAAGCCAAGCAAGGCCATGAGTCGCCAACCGCCGATAGAAATCTAGGCCATCCTCACCGGCAAACAGCGCTTGCGGAGGCTCGTGGTGACGCACCTCGGGCGGCAGATAATCGTCGTCCCCAACGTAGGGAGGGTTCGAAACGATGAGATCAAATCGGACACTCGCCAAGGCACCATCCAGTGCATCCCCCTCCAGAACATCGATCGACACGCCCAAGTTCGTCGCGTTCCGTCGAGCGTACGCGACGGCAACAAGAGAGATGTCCAAGGCACTCACGGCCCACGAAGGACGAGCGTGCGCCAGCGAAATTGCGATGCAACCCGACCCGGTACCGACATCAAGGACCCGAGCGTGCGCCGGCAGCTCCAGAGCCAGCGCGGCCTCCACCAGCGTCTCGGTCTCTTGGCGAGGGATCAACACTCCCGGCCCGACCGCGAAGCGATGTCCGAAGAACTCACGTTGACCCGTTAGATAGGCTAGGGGCTCCCGGGCCAGACGGCGCTGCAGGAGCGTTTCGAGGGCTTCGGGAACCGGCCACTCGCCGTGGACGAGCACCTGGGTTCGATCTACTTGAAAGGCGTGAGCCGCTAAAACCTGCGACTCCAGGGCTGGCGATTCGATGCCCGCCTCGGCCAGCGCCGCCGTCGCCTGTCGCAACCACTTTGAAAGGGTCATTCGCCGAGGGTGTTCTGCTCGAGCTCCTGCTCGGCCTCGCGGACCATGCGGAGTTCATTGAGGGTCTGGGTCATCGCCAGCCGCGATCGCAGGTGATCTTCCTGCCCAACGCCCGATGCGATCAACTCCTTCGATGCCGACTCGACCTCGTCGGCGAGGTGGGACAACATCGTCACCGTCTCCGTCGCCTCATCGAATGTGACCGGCAAGAGATCCTCGCCGCGAGTGATGTTCACGGTGCCTCCGAACTGCTCCACCACATCGATCACCACCGACTGCCAGCCCTGCGGGCCGGCGTTTGGCTGATAGCAGGACTTCAGGAGGAGCAACAGTTCGAGCATGGCGCGATCGGCGCTCTGGAACGCATGGTCGCGAATGCTCTTCCAGTGCTCGGGGAGCTCGGGATCGGTCCAGAAGGGGGTCGCCAGCGCACTGATGACGCGCCGCCAGTTCCGTGCGGCTTCTTCAAGGAGGGCTCCGGCGGTGGGCGAGAGCTCACGGTGAAGGCGGCGTCGCTGGAGCGATCCGTTCAACTCGTTGATAAAGGGCTTGGCATCTCGGAATACGTCCTTGTTGGGGAGCGCGTCGACACGGCGCTTCCGCTCGCTGAGATAGAAGGCGCCGAACCCGGCGAGGGTCAGCAGGTTCAACCCCATCCAAACTGCAATGTTCGTCACGCCGAACTGGATAACACCCGTACCCGCTAAGGCACCGAAAGCGGCACCCATCAACCCCGCGGTCACACCGATGATCGCCCCTGCAAAACCTAGGCGACGTTGATCGACATTCTCGCGCTTCGCCACCTCTTGCAGGTAGTCGCTCAGAAAGGGCAGCTGTTTGGACCGACCCGAGAAGAACACGACTCATTATGAATGTCGGCGGGCACCGTGTAGGTCGGATGCCGGTTTGTGACGCACTCGGCTGGTCCTTCAGCCCTTGAATAGCGACTTCGCGATGAACAGCGCATTCGCCGGGCGCTCGGCGAGGCGACGAGTGAAGTAGGGGTACCACATGTCCCCAAACGGGATGTACACCCTCACGTTGTAGCCTTGATCTTTCAGCCGATCTTGCAGATCGCGGCGGATACCGTACAGCATCTGGAACTCGAACTTGTCCTGCGAGATGCCTTGCTCCTGAGCGTGCACGGTCAGCGCGGAGATGATCTTCTCGTCCTGGGTGGCGAAGGCGGGGTAGTTGGCGGCTTCGAGCATCCGCTTGCCCAGCGTGATGTAAGCATCGTCCACCTTCGACTTCTCGGGATGGGCCACGGTCGCCGGCTCCAGATACGCGCCCTTCACCAGGCGGGTTCGCATGCCCAGACGGATCATCAACTCCACATCATCGGGTGTGCGATAAAGATAGGTTTGGAGCACCGTTCCTGTATTCTTATGGTCTTCCCACACGCGGCCCATGATCTGAATGGTCCGCTCGGTGTAATCCGAAGCCTCCATATCCACCCGGACGAAGTTGCCGAGCTTCTCTGCCTCGCGCAGCACTTCCCGGTAGTTCTCGACCGCGTAATCGTCGCCTAGATCGAGGCCGCATTGGGTGAGCTTGATCGAGATGTTCGTCCGCGGCGCGCAGGGGCTGGCGGCGATGCGCTGCAGCATCTGAATATAGGTGGCCTTGGCGGCGAGGGCCTCGGCTTCGGTCTTGGTGTTCTCGCCCAAATAGTCCAGCGATGTGTGAAAGCCGCGAGCGACCAAGTCCTCGGCGACCACAAGCGCCTGATCGAGGTTGTCCCCGGCGATGAATCGCTTCACCAACCCGCGGAACATGAAGGAGTTACGGACCAACTTCTCGACCGGCTTCATTGCCGAAGTGCGAAGGATGAGCGAGCGCGCCAGCATCGGTGCGAGTGTACCGAACCGCCGCTGGGCTATCCTAAACCCATGATCCAAGCCCCTTCCGCAAACCCTGGTGCCGAGCTTCGTCGCCTCATGGCCGAAGGCATCGTCGTGATGCCGGGGGCCTTCAGCGCGCTCTCGGCAAGGGCAGCTTATCGACAAGGGGCCAAGGCGGTCTATCTCAGTGGCGGGGCGATCACTAACAACCTCCTCGGCGTGCCCGATATCGCGCTGACCACGCTGAACGAGATGTCCGGCGTCGCTGCTCAGGCATGCCAAGCCGCACCCGTGCCCATCATCTGCGACGCCGACACCGGTTTCGGCGAAGCGTGGAACGTGGTGCGCACGGTGATCGAAATGGAGCGGGCTGGGCTGGCTGGAATACACCTCGAGGATCAGGTGAGCCCCAAACGATGCGGGCACCTCGACGGCAAAGACGTGATCCCCGCCGAGCAAATGGCGGGCAAGCTCCGTGCCGCGTCGGACGCCAAGCGCAACTCGGAGTTTGTGATCATCGCTCGCACGGACGCGCGTGGTGTCGAGGGACTCGACGCCGCAATCGAGCGCGCCAAGCGGTACGTCGATGCGGGGGCCGACGCGATCTTCCCTGAGGGTCTGGTCTCGGAAGAGGAGTTTGCCGCGTTCCGCAAGGGCGTCAGCGTGCCGTTGCTCGCCAACATGACCGAGTTCGGCAAGACGCCACTCATCTCTGCGGGGCGATTCGAAGAACTCGGCTACCAGATGGTGATTTTCCCGGTGACCGCGTTGAGGGTCATGCTCAAGGCGATCGAGGAGTTCTATGCCGACTTGCTCGCCACGGGTACCCAAGCCGGGTGGATGGATCGGATGCGCACGCGTCAGGAACTCTACGCGACCGTCGGTTACGACGACTACACCGCTCAGGACCAAGAGTGGAACACGGAACGCAGATAATCCGGTAGAAACGCGGTTAGGCGCATCTGCGCTTGAGGGGTTCTCACGAATGAAGGGTTTACGCACACGGTGGGTGCGCACCGCAGGCCTGATGATGGCCTTTGCGGTGGCATCGCTCGCCCACGCTGACTTTGTTATCATCAATGCCCGGATTGAACTGGGCGATGGCAAGGTGATCGAGAAGGGGTCGGTCTATGTCAAGGGTGATCGGATCGAGGCGCTTGGCGAATCCGTCAACGCGCCGGCGGGAACGGAGTCGGTCGATGCCACGGGCATGACGGTCTATCCGGGTTTCATCGATGCCTATACGACGAGGGGGCTGAAGCTCCCCGATGCGCCAGCGGCGGCGACTCCGCCTCCGGCGACGCTGACCGCTCCGGCGACGATGTGGGCGGGCAACCGCAAGGGCATCCGCGCCCAGGTTAAGGCGGTCGACTCGCTGAACTTCTCCGCATACGTCGGCGATGCGCGGGTGAACGGCGTCACGATGGCCGTGTTTTTCCCGGGTGGAGCTACCGTGCGCGGTAGTGGAGCCATCGCGCCGATCGTCGAAGGCGACAAGCTCACCGGCAAGGAGTTTGGCATGGAGATTTCCTTCCGATCAGGCTCTGGCCAAGGATTCCCGGGCAGCCTAATGGGTGTGATTTCGCTTCTGCGGCAGACCCTCTACGATGCCCAGCGCCAGTCCCAGTTGGCGAGCCCAACCAAAGACGCGGACCTCGATGCGCTGGTGCCGCTGCTTAAGGGTCAGCAGCCGGCGGTCGTGTTTGCCGACACCGACGTCGAGATTCTGCGAGCCCTCCGCCTGGGTGAGGAGTTTGGATTCAAGGTGATTATCGCCAGCGGACGAGAGGGGCAGAAGCGCGCCGATCAACTGGCCAAAGCGAAGATCCCCGTGCTTGCGGGCATTTCGACGGGCGTCGAGCCTGGCGTTACCCCCGCGAATGACGGTCCGCCCAAGGAAGTGCTTGAAGAGCGCCGCGAGAACTGGCGAGTTCGCTCTCAGAACATCGTAAAGATGATCGAGGCGGGCGTCCCGGTGGCGTTCAGCTCGGAGAGCGACGGCATGGCGAAGTACCTGGACAACGTGCGGGCGCTGATCACGCTGGGCGTCAAGCGCGAGGATGCTCTTCGCGCGATGACGGTAACGCCGGCGGAGATCTTCGGCCTGACGGATGCCGGAGCCCTCGCGGCTGGGAAGGTCGCCAACTTAGTGGTGTTGACCGGTGACTTCGCGAAGGCGGATTCGAAGGTGAAGTGGATTGTGGTGAACGGAACGAAGACCGAGGTGACGAAGTGAAGCGACGATTGACGCTGATGGCGCTGGTGCTGGTCGGAGCGGCCACCGGCGTAACCCAAACGCTCCCCTTTGAGACCGAGGCGATGCGCCGCCCGACGATCAAGACGGGCGGCGATGTCCTCATTCGTGGCGGACGGATTCTCACCGTCACCAAAGGCACGATCGAGCGCGGCGACATTCTGATCCGCAAGGGCAAGATCACCGCGATTGGGGCCAACGTCGGCGCGCCGGCGGGAGTCCAAGTGATCGACGCGACGGGCAGAGTGATCACGCCGGGCATCGTCGATGGCCACGTACACCGCGGCATTCTCGCCACCAACGAAGGTAGCGACAGCATCACCGCCGATGTGCGCATCTTCGACGTGCTGGATTCCAGCACCAAGAATGTGTGGCAGGCGCTGGCCGGCGGCGAGACTACCGGCATGGCCCTGCACGGCAGCGCCAACGCGGTCGGCGGCCAAAGCACGGTCATCAAGTTCAAGTATCAGCGCCCGGTCGAAGAAATGCCGATTGCCGATGCTCCTCGGATGATCAAGTTCGCGCTCGGCGAGAACGTCACGCGCTCTGGTTCGACCACCAGCAATCGCTTCCCGCGCACCCGCATGGGTGTCCAGGCCGTCTACCGCCGTGGCTTCACCGAGGCCAAGTCCTACATGGCCGAGTGGGATGCTTTCGAAAAGGGCGGTAAGAAGGGCGATCCGCCTCGGAAGGACCTTCGGCTGGAAACCCTGGCCGACATCCTCCGCGGCAAGATCTGGGTGCAGTGCCACAGCTACCGCGCCGACGAGATGCTCATGATGGTTCGTCTGAGCCAGGAGTTCGGCTTCAAGATCGGCGCCATGCAGCACGCGCTCGAGGCGTACAAGATTGCTCCGGAACTCGCGAAGGCAGGAGTCGGTGTGTCTATGTTTGTCGACAATTGGTCGTTCAAGATCGAAGGCTACGACGCGATTCCGTTCAACGCCGCGATCTGCACGGCGGCGGGCGTCAATGTCTCGATCAACACCGACGGCGTCAGCGGCATGCCGAGCATCGCCATCGACGGCGCGAAGACCATGCGCTACGGCGGCTTATCAGAAGATCAGGCCATGGCCACGCTGACGATCAACCCCGCCAAGCAGCTGGGCATCGATCATCGCGTGGGCAGCCTTGAAGTCGGCAAGGATGGCGACATCGTCATCTGGGACGGCCACCCCTTGAGCGTTTATGCGCGAGCATCGACGACCCTGATCGAGGGCGAGGTGTACTTCCAGCGGCGAGATGCGTTTGGTCTCGATAAATCGAGCACGCTGAAGACGAAGCTCGACGCGAACAAGAAGACGGCTCCGTTGAACATCCCCGAAGCCCGCGTCTACGCGATCGTCGGGGCGACGGTTCACCCCGTATCGGGTCCGGCGATTGTCGACGGAACGGTCATTGTCGAGAACGGCAAGATCGCCGCGGTCGGCAAGGGGATCGCGATTCCCAGCGGGGCAACCCGCGTCAATGCCAACGGGATGCACGTCTATCCGGGATTCATCGACGCGGGAACGTCGATGGGCCTCTCCGAAGTCTCGCCGATCGGCCAGATGAACGACAACGCCGAGTTGGGTGCGTTCCAGGCTGACCTGATCGCCCAAACGGCCATCCAGGTTCAGAGCGAGCACTTCCCGGTGGCGCGAATGGGCGGCATCCTCTCGACGCTATCGCGTCCGACGGGCGGCACCGTGTCCGGGCAGGCTTCGCTGGTCAACACCTTCGGGTGGACGGGCGAGCACAAGTCGCTGAATCAGACGTTCTTGGTGGTCAACTTCCCGGGCGCGGGCACCGGCTTCTCGTTCGACGCGAGTCTCGCGTGCTGCACCTTCGAGCAGTTGCTGGGAGGCGAGTACAACCCGCCAATCCAGGGCCAACAGCACAACCACGACGACAACGACGGCCATGACCACAGCCAAGATCTGCAGGGTGGCCAAGGCGGCGGCGGTGGCCAAGGCGGCGGCTCGGCCGCCGATCTCGAAGCGTTCTTCAAGCGCGCTAGCGACTATGCGGCCAAGAAGGACAAGATCGACCTCGGCATGGAAGCGATGATCCCGTACGTTACGGGCAAGGCTCCGGTGCTGCTGCGCGTCCGAAGCGCGGCCTCGATTCGGGCCGCGGTAGCGTTCGCCAAGAAGTACAACCTCAAGGTTGTGCTGGCCGGCGCGGCCGATGCGTGGAAGGAAGCGGAGCTGCTGAAGAAGGAGAACATGCCGGTCATCATCCAGCCCGCGGGACGCAGCACGCTGTCGTCAAATAGCCCGGCCAACGACTGGGATCCGTACGACACGACCTTTGCCTTGCCGCACCTGCTGGCGAAGGCGGGCGTGAAGTTCGCGTTCATGTCGGAAGACAACTCGGGTTCGTTCAACCTTCCCGTGCGGGTGGGCCAGTCGTGCGCCTACGGGCTTAGCCCCGAAGATGCGATCAAGGCGCTGACCCTCTGGTCGGCGGAGATTCTGGGCGTGGGCGACCGGCTGGGCTCGATCCAGCCCGGCAAACTCGGCAATCTGGTGATCACCGACGGTGACCCATTCGAACTGACGACCAACGTGGTGGGCGTGTTCGTCGGTGGCCGCCCGGTGGCGCTGGAGTCGAAGTTCACGCGCCTACGGGATCAATACATGAAGCGGTTGTGGAGCTACGAGAAGAGCTGGCTGCCGTAGATCCGAAACTCCCCCTCCTCTCGACACGAACCATTCGAGGAGAGGGGGAGTTCCGAGCATAATGGTTCCCTTCCCGCCACAGTTGCACTGTGGCGGTCCAACGGGCCGGCCCGCTGTGACCCCCTAAATGCTATGGGTTGGCTCGTCCCCACAGTTGATTCCGAAGATTCTTCTCTCAAACCGCGGCGGGGTGCTGTATAATGAGATCATGGAGCGGCCGCGAATCGAGCCCGAACCGGAGCCCCGCCACAGGTGCAACTATGGCGGGAAGGGCGAGCGCGTCGCTCGGGAACCTAAAGTGACGTGGAGATTGCAGCTCTAGCGCCGGGGAAAGTCCTGAGCGCGCCCTTGCAAGACCCATTTCGTTAGAGTTATGGTTGATTTGCCAATTCCAATGTTAGGCTATGATGCACGGCTCAAGTATGCCGAGTTGGACCATGGTCCTTTTTCTGCTGACGGTGACGTGTGGACTTCCTTCACAGAGGAGATGATCAGTCAAACATGGGAAGGATTTCAATATCTTTGGTGCGACCTTGCCGACTTGCTGTTAGAGGTTGCTAGACAAGATGCGTTGACTACGCATCAACTTGTTGGAATCGCGCGAGTCAACCCTATCATAGACTATGAAGACGACCAATGGCAGTTTTATGCGAAGCAAGTGTTTACTGAATCAGCCCTGGGTGAAGTTGATCCCCACTTTGCCCGCGCTTCATGGAGCCTCGAAGGGTACGATGTTTGTAGCTACCACCTGTGGAGTGCGCTCCATCGTGCTCCGTACGACCCTGAAGACAGGCATGATCAGGTGGCACTCTCCCAGCAGCGGTTAAACTCCAAAGGACTATTGAACGACTTAGTGTTCGCCTGTCATTTTGCTTTAGAAATGAATGATTTGGAAGGATCACGGGCACCCTACTTTCCGTATGCAGTGTTTACATTGCCGTGGCCGTAGCTGTTCCGCTCGGGGTCTGCCTAATCCGCTTCGCAACCTAAACGGCCCTGACACCCCACAGGCGAAGGTCTGTGTCGACCCCCTAGAGATGTGATGCACTTACACACCACCTACGCTTACGATCTGCAAGGGCGTTTGCAAAGCACCCAAGACGCGAGCGGACACTTCGTGACGAACGTCTATGACTCTATGGGGCGGCTACAGTTCGTGGTGAACGCGCTGGATGAGAACGCGAGGCAGTATGGCTACGACCTCGCGGGCCGCATGGTGACGTACGCCGACGCTGCGAAACGCGTCTGAACCTTCACTTCTGCAGGCGAAAAGAGGAAGATCTCACCCCTCACCCCGCTTCGCATGCGCTCAGCGACCCTCTCCCCGCAAGCGAGGCGAGGGTGATTCCACGACTCTGACGCCTCGCAGGTCGCACTCCCCACCCCCCTCCCCTCGAAACAAGCCATTCGAGGAGAGGGGGAGTTCCGAGCATAATGTTCCCGTGGCGCGGCGTCCGACCTTGAGTCCCTCGAAGATCACCTGCTACCTGGCGTGTCCGCAGCAGTACTACTGGACGTACGTCAATCCCCGAGGCAAGTGGTATCTGCGCACGCGGAGCACCTACAGCTTCGGCCTCTCGCTCCACCGCGTGCTCGAGAAGTTCTATGACGAACGTGAGCAGGGGGTGACCACCACCCACCAGGCGCTAGCTGCACTTGAGGAGAACTGGATCGAAGCCGGCTACGGTAGCGCCGAAGAGATGCAGGAAGCCCTGGGCGAGGGCAAGGCGATCCTCTCCCAGTACCTCGAGGAGATCGAGATGCGGCCGGTGGAAGGGAAGACCCTTCACGTCGAGTACCGCTTGAAGCACCCCATGGGCGAGTGGGACTTGATCGGGCGGGCGGACCGGATTGTCGAGCGAGCGGACGGAGCCATCGACGTGTTCGACTACAAGTCGGGGCGGCGAGACGTCACCCCCGAAGAGGTCAGCACCGACATCGCGATGTGCGCCTACGCAGCGATGCTCCGCCCGCAGTACCTCGACCGGCCGATCCAGGCGACGCTCATTCCCCTCCGCGGCGGCGAACCGGCCACCCATCGATTCACGGGTGAGGAACTGGACGAGTTCCTGTTTGCCTGCCGAGAACTCGGGGACCGCATTCTCAACCACGAGTGGGCGGAAGTCGAGCCCTTACCGAAGGCGATCTGCCCGCACTGCGACTTCATCAAGCTGTGCGCTCGGGACCCGCGCTACGCCGAGATGGCGGCAGGTCAGAATCTCGAGCGGTAGTCGTTCCAGTTGCGCACGTCGCCGGAGTTGCGGCTGGCTTCAAGGGCGTCGAAATCGAGCGTGGCGACCGCGATGCCCGAGCGGTTCAGCGGCGTCTCGGCGAGCACGCACGACTCGGGGAACGGCGGCACGCTGGGGGTGAGGATGGCGCTGCGGCCGTAGGTCGAGGGCACGGGCTCGCCGCCGAGCGAACCCACCAGCGCGGCCTGCACCACAAAGATCTGATTCTCGATCGCTCTCGCCAGCCCCGACCACCGCACCCGCTGGTAGCCGTACCGCGTTTCGGTAAAGAACGGCACCGCGAGCACCCACGCCTCGGCCCGCGCGAGCGGGCGCACGAGTTCGGGAAACTCGGAGTCGTAGCAGATCGCTACGCCGACGCCGTCCACGCTTCGGGGCGCTGAGCCCGGGACCAGTCCCCACTCCACCGCCTCGAACTGGGTGAGGATGTGCTTGTCGACCCGCTGCGTTTTGCCGTCGACAACGATGGCGCACGTGTTGACCACGCCTTCGGTGCGGGACTCCAGGTGCGACCCGCCGACGATGGTGATTCCCAAGGCGCGCGACAACTCTTCGAGGTAGGCGACGTAATCCGGGCCGAACTCGGCCAACTGAAGGATGTCGGCCGGGTTATCGAGCGCGACGGGCACGATGTCGAGGATCGCCAGCTCGGGCAGCACGACCAGTTCGGCTCCTTGCTCGGTGGCTCGGTGAACCACGCGCCCAATCCGCACGAGGAAGTCCTCGAAGGAGCGCGCCTGGCCAACCCGATACGCCACTGCGGCGACAGTGAAAGTGTCACTCGTCGCCATCGATCACCTCGGGACCGAGCCACGGACGAGTGGGCTTCCACTTCAGCAGCACCGCGCAATCGAACGATTCCTCGTCCTCCATGTAGTCGAGGATGCCGCACACCGGCTTCAATCCGATATGGAGCAGCGGCGAGAGCGTGCGGTCGTTGGCCCGGTCCCAGACCACATCGTTGATGTATCGCTCGAGGTCCCGGGCGAGGTCGCCGGGTTGCGTGCGCCACGTGCGGAAGTCGGGAATTCGGCAGGCGGTGGCGAATCGGCGGAGTCCGAGTTCGCGCACCACGGCGAAGCGGGCGTGGTAGAGGCGGCGGGCGATGCCCTGGCGTCGGGCTTCGGGATGGACGGAGATGTCGACTCCATACAGCGTGGTGCCGTTGGGGTCGTGGGCGTTCAGGAACGGGCCGCCGACGGTGGTGTCCCAGTTGCGGTGGGCGTTGTAGTTCTCCTCCGAGATGAGCACCGAGCTGGCGCCGCCCCAAATGGCATTGTCGGTATCCACGGCGACGAACTGCCCCTCGGGGAACAGCTCCAAGTGCCGGGCGAGGTGTTCCGGCCGCCAAAGCAACACTTCGGGGAACGGGGGAGGGAAGCACGCCCGCTGGAGCTCGACAGCGCCGAGGATATCGTCGGGAGTCATGGGGCGAATGATCATCGGCGTGTGTGGTGTACCCCAACCTGAGCCTGCCAAGACATTCGGCGCAACGCTGACCAGGGGGTCTAACGTCGTTATGGATTAGGAGGCTGGCTGATTGTTCCGTAAGACGTGCAGGACCGGCTGAATGAAATCTAGGGCCGGAGCGGATGTTGAACGTTGGATGTCGAACGTGACGAGCGAGGCTGTTGCATTGTGCCTTGGGCGGGCCCCGTAGTCGCCGGTTGGCTCGTACCGGCGTGGGCATAGCCGCTCCGACACGCTTAGCGAGGGCACGACGCATCCCTCGCCCACAAGTTAAGTACGACGTCGGAACCACCATTCAACAGCCTCGAACCCACCGACGCCCTCAGGGAAGGCTCTGAGTTGAGTAGATGCTGATCCTAACACCTGTTCTCTGTTTGCTATCGCCAATGATTGATGCGTCTGGTGCTTGGCTTCCACGTGACGTTTTGGAGTCAGCGGGATTCGCTTTCGAACGGGTATCAGAAAAGCGCGCGTATTCTGTAGGCGGTAGGCAGTACGTGCCGTTCTCGGCATTTGCGAGACGAGCTGACGTCCGATCATCTCTGTTGTTTCTTGGGACATCAATAAGTCCGGGCCGAGATGAAGATCGATTGCGGAAGGACATGGTATCGAGCCGTCTAGATGACTTGGAAAAGGGAACTCCGAGTGGCGTGCCCCTTGGCGCGGACTCGCGCTGGACATTGGACACCGGCCTCTTCGTGGTGCTGGTCGCAACCCGGTTTGAGGAAGTTCAGTCGCATCTTCAACTCCAAGGATCTGATTCCAAGGGCTTCTACAAGCCTCCCGTGCATGACTGGACGGCCGACCAGCAACTCATGGAACGGTTCCTGCGCTCCAGCCTGGCGCGGATCGCTGGGCGGAGGCTTGGTAATGTCACCACGTCGAACCTCGCCGGTGCTTCCATCCCGACCGCGACGTGCCAGCGCTCGAATGCCAAGTTTGGCGATCTGCGCTCTTGGTGCACGGCCAAGGGTTGGACGGTGACGGAGAACAAGGACCTCGGCGTACTGACCGTCAAGCGAGGCTCAACCTTTGCCGTGGTTCCGATGGGGACGGCGTGGGTGAAGTGGGACGGCGCGACGTGGACCAAGATGTCAGACGTGGTGATGGAAAAGGACGGCCGGGTCATGGCCCCGAAGGACGTGCTCGACCGGCTCAACGGAATGTAGCCACGGATTGTGGAATGGAGCGGGGCTCTCCCGAGCCAACCCGAGCAAAACCGAGCTAACCCGAGCAAAACCTAACCCGCTTTTCGCTACTCGTAAATCCACTTCTGCGCGGAGAACATCGGCCGCCTCAGCTGTGAGTAGACCAACCGCTTCGCGTGGGTGTCCGCCCAGATCGTATTCGCGCCGCCGCGGTGGAGGAAGTGGAAGTGATCGCGAAGGCTGTTCAGATCGGGCGGTGAATCGAACCAGTCGTGCGGCTGGAGGAAGTTGCACGCGGGCACCGTGGCCTTGTGCTCCCACGCGACGAGCGTTCCCGCCGGCTCCTCGATCTCGCTTTGCGACGCGCCGGTGGTGGTGAAGGCACCGCCAATCGTCTGCATGCTGCGGGCGCTGGGGCCGTACTCGTTGTTCGCGGCGCGGGGATTCGTGGTGTAATACGCCGACGTCGTGTTGGGATAGAAGAAGTTGATGGCGTACGAGGACTGCCATTGGCCGGGCATGCTGGGACACCGAATGATGCCGCGTCCCTTGATGTACGGGTCGAGCTTGCCCGGGCGGATGGGGTTCTGCGGGGGCTCGTAAATCCGGCCGTAGAAGCCACCCTCGAGCCCGGCATTGTTGTTGTCGTAGCCGAACCACATCTCGATGGGGGCGTAGCCGGGCAACGGATCGTACGTCGCCATCGGCACCCACATGTCGTCGTGGTCGTTCAGATACAACTGGGCGGCGAGCCCGATCTGCCGGATGTTGCTGGCGCATACCGTCTGCTTGGCGGTCTCCTTGGCCTGGCTGAACACCGGAAACAGAATCGCGGCGAGGATTGCAATGATGGCAATCACGACCAGCAGTTCGATCAGCGTGAACGCGCGTCGCATGCCCCCATTGTAGGCCATCTGTCCCCAGAATCCAAACGCAGCGGGACGAATGTGCGTAGACTCAGCGTGATGAAGACGGGACGGCTGGTCGTCGCGGTAACCGGGGCCTCAGGCGCGATCTACGCGCAACGGTTCTTGCGGCTTGCTGCCGGCCACTACCGCGAGATCTATCTGATGATGAGCCGTCAGGCGTTTCAGGTGGCGGGTCAGGAGTTGGGGATTGGGCTGACCCGCGAGGCATTCTCCACCGAGCGGTACCTCGGCGCCGACTACCCGAACATCCAGCTCCTCGATGAGCGCGACTACTTCACCCCGCCCGCCAGCGGATCGTTCCGCCACGACGGCATGGTGATCGTCCCGTGCAGCATGGGCACCGCCGGTCGCATCGCGAACGGCATCAGCAACGATCTCGTCACCCGGTCCGCTGATGTGTGTTTGAAGGAGCGCCGTCCGCTGATCCTCGTGCCCCGCGAGATGCCCTGGAACGTCATCATGCTGAGAAACCTGACGACTCTGGCCGAGGCCGGGGCGACGATTCTGCCCGCGTCGCCGGCGTGGTACATGAATCCAGCGAGCCTGGAAGATCTCGCCGACACGGTCGTCGCGCGCATCTTGCAGCAGCTGGGCGTGGAGCAAGACTTGATGAAGGAGTGGATGGCCGAATGAGTCACGTTGTTATCGCCGGCGGAACCGGGCTGATCGGGGAAGAGCTGACCGCGCAGCTCACTCGCCTCGGCTATTCAGTCGTGTGTTTAACGCGCTCGACCGAAGCCCCAAAGGGCGCGCGCGCCGAGCTTTGGGACGGGGCCAACTTCGGCACCTGGCAATTGGTGGTCGACGGAGCGGCCGCGGTGATCAACCTTGCCGGTAGCCCGATCTCAGTAAAGTGGACCCCCGAGACGCGCAACCGAGTTTTGCAGTCACGCGTGGCAAGCACGCAGATTCTTGGCCGGGCGATCGCCGAGGCGAAGAACCCGCCGCCGGTGTGGATCAACGGCAGTGCGGTCGGCTATTACGGCGACCGCGGCGACGAGCTTCTTACCGAGACATCGGAGCCGGGCAAGCGGCGGGACTTCCTTGTGGACACGTGCGTGGCTTGGGAAGCCTCGATGGATCGGGTCGAGGTCGGTGACGTGCGGAAGGTCAAGCTGCGCACCGGCATTGTGCTGTCGGACGACGGGGGGGCTTTGCCGCCGCTCACCAATCTGACGCGCTGGTTCTTAGGCGGGCACCAGGGCCCGGGCTCGCAGTACGTCAGCTGGATTCACATCAAGGACATGGCGCGGTTGATCTTCTATTGCATGGAGAATCCGATCAGCGGCCCGGTGAACGCGGTCGGACCGCATCCGTGTACGAACCGGTTTCTGATGGCGACGTTGCGCGGCGTAATCGGCCGGCCCTGGGCCCCGCCCGTTCCCGCGTTCGCGCTGCAACTGGCGAGCCTGTTCGGCGCCCCGGACCCGAGCTTATTGCTCTACAGCCAGCGCGTTGAGCCGCGGGTGCTGCTGGAGTCGGGGTTCCAGTTCGAGTTCGACGATCTGCGTGACGCGCTGATGGGCCTCGTTTAGCAGGGTTCGTCCGGGACGGCTCGGATTTCGCGCCTATACTAAGTCATGGTTTGGTTGGCCGTCGTTCTTCTGGCCCAAGGGCCCGATCTCGATCGTGAGATTCAACTGCACTCGCGGGGTCAAAGTCTGCCGACCCTCCTCAAGGTGATCTCGAACGACGCTGGAGTCCCCGTGACGGCGACTGGGTCTTTGGCGCGGAACACGGTGGTCGCTCGGCTCGATCCCCAGCCGGTGCGCAAGATCCTCGACCAACTCGGCAAAGCGCTCACCTGCTCGTGGCGCGTGGTCGACGGCAAGCGCGTCGAGTTGTATCGCACGCAAGCGCAGACGGATCAGCTCAAGAAAATCGAGCGTGACTTGCGATCCGCAGAGCTCA
Source organism: Methanoregulaceae archaeon (assembly GCA_020850325.1). GTDB lineage: Bacteria > Armatimonadota > Fimbriimonadia > Fimbriimonadales > Fimbriimonadaceae > JANJUB01. The sequence continues at coordinate 272,001 of JADZEW010000026.1, read as the reverse complement.
AGAAATCGATCGCCGCTCTTGAACTCGAGGAGTTCTCGAAGGCGTATGCAGAGACCCTTGCTCAGCGCGCGCGCAACTTGGAGCCACGCATACCCACGAATCAGCGCGATCCCGCGGTTGGAGCGGAAGTACAAGCCCTCATTGCGGCGATGCCGTCCGGACGAGGGCTCACCCGCGTTGCTCGGAGCCTGCCCGTTGACCGCTTGCTCCAGATGCCCGCGCAGGATCGCGTCGCCTTCGCCTACCCCGCCAATCCGCAGCAAGTCGCGCTCCCCAACGGCAAAGGCATCTTGGATGCGTTCAACAGCGAGCGTAGCACGATGTTCGATGTTCTGAGGGAAGACCTCGTTCGGGAGCGCGAGTTCATCTTGAGTCTCGACTCGCGCGCCAGCCAGTTCCGCCTCACGTCGCCCGCCGTGAAGGTCATCGCCGGCGTCAACCGCGGGCCAGAGTTCCGCGGGTTCTATGTCACAGTTCGGTTCGTCAACTCCGAAGGTTGGACCGTGGCGGAACTCAGTCGGACCCTGTCGGACGAGGCGAAAGCTGATGCCCCAGAACTCGATGATGTGGTGGCCGAAGTCAGCGAAGAGAGCTATCGCCTCAATGAAGAGGTGAGCCTGCGTGGACTAGGACCCACACGCGACACATTGCTTCCCATACTTGCCAATCCGCTTCGCAACGAGCCCTTGAGTTGGTATCAAGGCAGTCTCTTGTTTGACCATTCAGAGCGAGCGAAGCAGCCGTTGGTGGCCGTATTGACCGATCGAAGCTTGCGGCGGTTGTGGTTAAGTCAAACTGAACCGGGTCGAACCGCGGCCAGTAATCAACTCGCGTCCCGGTTGGCGAAAGAGTGGACGCTAAACTCCAAGGTCGAAGGTGGCACCTGGTATGTGCGCCCGCAGGAGCAACTCGCCGCCGAGCGGGAGTATCTCGACCGCGACCTCATGGTGAAGGCTTGGACCAGCGTTCTCAAGGAGAAGCGATACCTGATTCCCGAAGCCGCCGCCTATAACGCCAACGCCAAGTCGGAGCTGCTCGGGACGTTTGCAGAACTGTGTTTTGTCACGGCACTGGCACATCCCTACTCGGGCAACTCGGTGGATGAGTGGCTGACCGTGCATCCCAACGCGGCCATCTTGAGGTTTGTAGGGCGCGTGCCGGCGGCGATGCTCGAGCCGGAGGGCCGCGCGACGGCCGTCGGTGAGTTACCGGCGACCGCCCGTGATGCCCTAGATCGATGGTTACTGAGGAGCGCCTATGGCAGTTCGCTCGGCGAGACGAGCGACGCCGACCACCCCTTTGACCACATCATGCACTGGGAGCCGACAGAGGCTTTGCCACGTGGAGTTCCGCAGGACACTCAGGTCCGATTCCGCTGGATTACGTCGTACTTCGTGCTCCAACGTAATCATGGCTTTCCCTTCGCGGCGCACTTTGCCGAGCACGCCTACTACTTTCTGCAATGGAACGCTGATGCCGCAAACTTCGACTCTGCCACCGGTCGCGCCCTGCAGGTAGAAATTATGTTTGCTGACGGTCGGCGCATTTCGAGCGTGCTTCGCGAAACTCCAGACACCATGGCCGGGGAGCGCAACTGGCGTCGACTTTCTGAGTTGCCCAACAACGTGCTTGAAATCATGCGCGCCGAAGCTCGACGGCAAGAAGCCCTTGGCAACCGTCAGCAATCGCGTAACGTGCCGCCGTAGCATAGGCTCAGCAGCTCGGAATGAATATCGCGAATGCTCCGTTGTATCGCCCCTACAGGGCTCTTGCGCTGATGCGCTATCTCCCAGGGCGTTGCCCTGGGCTATGATGTTGCGCGCCGTTGGCGCTTGATAGGTGCCCCAGATCAGGAACTCCACGAAGGGCGTGGATGCTTTTGGCCTGCGGGAGTCGGCGCCGACAGAGCGGTGCCCTCCCAGGAATGGCGTGTCTACCCGGTTTGCCCGGATGGTCAAGCCGAATGTGGAGTGTCGGATGTGGGATGTTGCAGCCGGGGCTACATTCGACACTCGACATCCCACATTCACAACGCTTACTTCAGCCGTCGAGCGACCAACCATCCCACGAACAAGATCGGCAGCCAGATCGGCGCGTAGACGAATGCGAAGATCGCGGCTTGGCCCAGGCTGCGTAAGACCGACATCAGACCGTTGACGGCGTTCGACCACGCGTCGCCCGACCAGTTCTCCTTCTTTGGTTCGCCGGCCTTTGGCCGCTCGGTGAAGGTCACGTTGATCGTTGAGTAGCTGGCTTGGCCGCGGAGGGCCTTGCGCTGGGCGTCGAGGCTCTCGATCTGTTGGCGCACGGAACTCAGCCGCTCCTTGATCTCGAGCAGCTCGCCGACGCGCCGTGCCGCGCGCAGCATCGTCACGTAGGAGTCTTCTTCGGCGCGCATGACCTTTATCCGCGCCTCGCTGTCGGCGACCTCGGTCGTGACGTCGTCGGAATTCGACTGATCTTGAACGACTTCGCCCAGCTTGCGCAACGCCCCCAACGCCGACTCAAAGGTCTTCACCGGGACGCGGAGGGTTGCCGTCGCGCTGGGGGTAGCGCCCTCGGTCGACGAGTGGTTCGTGCTGGTGGTGAAGCCGCCATTGCCCTTCGCAATCTGCTCGGCTTGAGCAAGCGATTCCGAGGCGGAGTTGACCTTCAGCCAGAGGTTTGCCGTGCGGATCAGCAACGGGTTGAGGGAGGGGACATCGACGATCGGTGCGGGAGACGAGCTACGGCCCGGAGCCTTGTCTGCTCCCCCACCTCCTCCGACTCCACCGCCCCGCAACGTGGGGACATCGATGGTCTCATCGCCCGTTGATGGCAGCGTCGACGCAGGTGCGCTCGATGCATTACCAGGCGACATCTCCTTATACACGGCCAAGTCGGCCGATTCCATCGCGCCGCCGCCGGGCCGCACCAGGTTGATCGCCACGAAGGCAAGCGCGATCGCTCCGCCCATCGTCACCCACTGGCCCAGACTCCAGCGGCGGCGCGATCGCAGTCGGTCCAGCGTCTTTGCGGCTCCGGTCGGAGGGGTGTCGGGCACCATGGCCTTCAGGGTCTCACTCATCGCTTTCATCAGTTCTGCCTCCTGGCGCAGGGCGGGGTCGGCGGCGAGGGCTTGTTCGACTTCCTGAGCCCGAGCGGTCTCGAGTTCGCCGTCCAGATAGGCTTTCAGGTCTTCGCGGATGTCGTTCATGCGGTTGCTCCTTCACCGAGGTGGCGGCGCATCTGGAGGAACGCGTGGTGCAGGCGGGACTTCACCGTGCCGACGGGGACGCCGAGGACATCGGCGATCTCTCCGTAGGCCAGCCCCTCGACCTCGTGCAACATGACCACCTCACGGTGGTCGTCACTCAGCTTGGCGAGCGCATTGCGCAGGACCTCTCGGTTGACGAGGGTCGATTCGCCGTCGGGAGCGGGATCTGGGGTCCAAGCTCGCATCGTGTTCATCTCCAACTTGCGCCGCCGGGCGAGCTGACGACACACGTTGTTCGCGATGCCGAAGAGCCACGTTTCGATGCGTGAAGCTCCGGTATAGCCGCGAATGGCGCGCTGCGCGGTGATGAACGACTCCTGCGTCGCGTCTTCGGCGTCGGTTACGCCGATTCGGCGGGCGCAGAAGCGGTACACCGCCGAGTAGTGCTCGGCGGCGAAGGCGGCAAACGCCTCTCGGTCACCTCGTTGCGCGTTCCGTATCCGGTCGTCCATAGGTGCTCAACCCTGCGGTTTCGAGAAGTGAGTGTCCTAAGGACGCGGCAGGGTTCAAGCGATTTTCGGAATGTTGGCGAGTTGGCGAGTTGGCTTGTTAGCGTGTTGGCCTTTAGGCTTTGGATCAGCCGTCCTTTCGCAGGTGGGCGAACTTCTCGCGGAACTTCTGCACCTTGGGTGCAACCACCGCCGAGCAGTAGCCCGCGTTGAACTTCATCTTCTCGGCTTCGGATGCCTTCTCGAAACGGGCGAAATAGTCTTGGTGGTACGCCTCAGCCTTGGTGTAGTTGAGCAGCGGTTCGATCGTTGTCACGATCTTCCCGGGCCAGATGCCCTCCTTCGTGATCTCGGCCATGACCTCTTCAGCAAGGCTCTTCTCGGCGGCATCGCGGTAGAAGATCGCCGAACGGTATTGAGTGCCGACGTCCGGACCCTGGCGGTTCAGCGTGGTCGGGTCGTGGACGGTAAAGAAGATGCGCAGCAAGTCGCGAGCAGAGATGATGTCCGGCCGGTAGGTGATCTTGATCACCTCGGCGTGGCCGGTCATGCCCGAGACGACCCTGTCGTACGTGGGGTTGGGCTCTTTGCCGCCGGCGTAGCCGTTTTCGACATTCTCGACGCCCTTGAACTCCTCGAAGATCACTTCGATGCACCAGAAGCACCCGCCGGCGACAACCAAGGTCTCGGTCTTAGCGGGCTTCTGAGCCTCGACCGTGGCGAACAATGACGCCACCCCGAGGGCGGCCAACAGCAACTTCGCGATGATCATGGATGACGATTCTACGTCGTAGCCTCCTCACTTGTTTGGATCAGAAGGTAAAACCGTCGGAATGGTGGCCCTCGTTTCTTGGATTGGACTCGCTATGACGACCACGGCACCGGCTGGGCAAATGCCCGCCCCCGTGTCGCGCGAACTTATCGGAGTGCGCAACCTCGCTCTCAGCCCGAATGGAGAGCAGCTTGCATTCGTTTGGCGTGGCGACGTATGGGTGGTGAATTCGGGCGGCGGTCGGGCTTTGCCGATCACCTCAAACGTCGAGATGGACGACTTTCCGGTGTGGTCGCCCGATGGCAAGTGGCTCGCGTTCGCAAGCAACCGCTACGGGAACAACGAGATCTACGTCGCGCCGGTCGACGGCGGGGAACCTCGACGGATTACCTTCAACAGCGGTAGCGATGTCCCCTCCAGCTGGTCGCCGGATGGCAAGAGCATCCTTATGCGAACATCGCGGGACGATCCGCATAACGGCATCTACTCGATCGACGTTCAAAACGGCCGAACGCGGCAGCTGTTCCTCGACATGATGCCGATCGGCTCTCCCGAACTATCGCCCGACGGCAAGGAAGTGCTCTACACGCGCCACTCCGGCTTCTCGTGGCTTCGGCCGCGATATCAAGGCTCGGGAGCTTCTCAGCTGTGGCGATATGACTTGGCGACGAACAAGCGGATCAAGGTTCGCGACAACGGCCAGCAGCACTTGTGGCCGCGCTTCGCCGCCGACGGCAAGTCGATCTATTGCGTGACCGTCACCGACAAGACTCCCAGCACGACGAGCATCGGGAAGAGCATCGGCCGGATCACGGATTCCGTAGAGCGCACGCCGAACGTGTATCGGGTTGGGCTCGATGGACGAGCGACCCGACTCACCAACTACGTCGGCTTCGCCGGGGCTCGGTTCCTCAGCGTTGGCGGCGATCGGCTGGCGTTTGAGAATGATGGCTCGGCCTTCGTCATGAAGCCGGGCGAGTCGCCGACGCGCGTTTCGATCACCGCCAACATCGACGACAAGACGGCGATGGAGGAGCGTCTCGTGCTCACCACAGGAATGGAAGATGGTGCGCTCAGCCCGAAGGGTGACCAGGTTGCCTTTGCCGTGCGGGGAGAGATTTGGCTCGTACCCGTTAAGAAGGGCAAGGGGCCCAACGCGGACGACGCGACTCAGCTCACCGACTACGCGGGCGTCGACGCTCAGCCGATCTGGCATCCGGACGGCAAGAACATCTTCTTCGTATCCGACCGTAACGGCGCTGAGCGGATCTTCCGCATGAACGTCGAGACCAAAGAAGTCACGCCGTGGGTGCGCGACGACTACGACCAAAGCCAGCTTCAACTTACGCCGGATAAGCGGCACTTGACGTACTGGCTGGCGGGACCGCAGGGCGGGTTATTTAAGGTTGCGTTGACCGGTGGAGCTCCCGAGCGGCTCCTCGAGCGGCCGTGGCTGACCGCCTATGCGATTTCGCCAGACGGCCGGTATCTCGCCTACACCCGGCTCACGCCGAACACTGGCTTCAAGCCATGGGAGAACGGATCGAACCTGTGGGTTAAGGACCTCGCTTCGGACAAGCACCAGTCGGTCACCGAGCTGAACGTTCAGCATTCCAGCCCGACTTGGTCGTCCGACGGCAAGTATCTGTATGTGCGCAGCAGCCGCGATGGCGGTGGCCTCTACGCGTTGCCGACCACGCCCGAGATTGCGAGAACGACCGAACTCGAGCTGAAGTTCGAGAAGCCGAAGGAAGCGGTCAAGGTCGAGTTCGACTGGGAGGACACCGAGCAGCGGCTGCGCCGTTGGGTAGCGGCTTCCACGCAGGGTGGTTCACCGATCTCGGACCCAAACACGGGCGCGCTGTACTACATGAACAGCGGCGACATTTGGACCGTTGGTTACGACGGCGAGGGTGCTCGCGCCATGACGACTGGGGGCGGCATCTCGAGCCTCGGCCTCTCGGATGACGGCAACTCCCTCACGTTCTTGCGCAACGGCACGCTGAACGTGTTGAACCTGCGCGCCAACAACTTCCCGACGGTGGCGGTCACGTTCCGCGCCGATTGGCTGCGTGATGTCGCCGAAGAGCGCAAAGCCGCTTACCAGCAGTTCTGGCGCATTTACAACCGCACGTTCTACGATTCGAACTTCCACGGACGCGACTGGGTCGCGATCCGCGAGCGTTATCGCAAGCAACTCGACGGCGTCGGCCACCGCAACGAAATGGCGACGGTCATTAACATGCTGACCGGCGAACTCGAAGCTTCTCACGCGGAAGTCTCGCCCGCCCCGGGCAATCCGAATGGTTCGAACACCGCGCATCTCGGCTTCACGATCGACTACAGCTTTGCTGGTCCCGGCATCAAGATCAAGGAAGTTCCGCGGCGAACGCCGGGCTCTTACGCAAAGACCAAGCTGGCGCCGGGCGAGATCGTGACCGCGATCAACGGCCAAAAGGTCTCGGCGAACGAGCAGCTGTGGCGCGTGGTCGCCGATCAGACCGGACGCGAACTGAAGTTCGACGTGACTGGAACGGACGGGAAGGCTCGCACGGTGACTTATCGTGGGCTCAGTTCGGGCGAGTATTCGAGCATCCTGTACCGCAACCGCATCGAGAGTCGACGGCGCTACGTGGAGGAGAAGTCGGGTGGCAAGCTCACTTACGTGCACATCGCCGGAATGGGCGGCGGCAACCTTGAGACGTTTAACCTCCAAGCTTGGCAGTACCTGCAGGGCAAGCAGGGTGCCATCATCGACGTGCGCAATAACGGCGGCGGCAACATCGCAGATCTGCTTCTTGACATGCTGGAGCGCAAGCCGAATATGCGCTACCAACTCCGGGATGGAGATGCGATCCTCGGCCCTGGCACATCGTGGGACCGCCCGACCGTCGTCATGCACGCCGAGACGAGCTTCTCCAACGCGGAGATGTTTCCTGCCTCGATGAAAGCGGCGGGCCTGGCTACCCTGGTGGGAATGCCAACGCCTGGCTACGTGATCTACACGTCGGGAGGGCGCCTGGTGGATGGTACAAGCATTCGGCTGCCAGGCACGGGGGTTTACCGCTTGGATGGCACGCCAACCGAGAACCTCGGCCAGGAGCCGGACATCAAGGTCGACATCACGCCTGAGGAGTACTTCGCTGGCAAGGATCCTCAGCTGGATAAGGCGATCGAGGCCCTGATGCGCATGACCGGAAGGTAATGGAAGACGCCTCGTCGCAAGTGACTCGGGACACGGTCAGCATTCTTGGCATCCCCGTGGACCGGGTCACGATGGACGAGGCGCTTTCGCGTATCGACGGCATGATCGCCACGGGCACGCCGCATTTCGTGGCGACTGCCGACGCGAGCATGATCGTCGATGGCGTCGGGATTCCTGAGTTTGGTGATCTGCTTCGGGGGGCCGCTTTGGTGACCCCCGATAGCGCGGGCGTGCTGTGGGCGGCCAACCGCGCTGGGAAGCCGCTCGAGGGCAAAGTCAGCGGGGTCGATCTGGTGGACCAGCTTTGCGCCCGCAGCGCGGAGCGGGGGTACGGACTGTATTTCCTCGGTGCGGAACCCGGCGTCGCCGGTGAGGCAGCGAAGCAACTTGCGGCACGGCATCCGGGGTGCAACATCGTAGGTACTCATCACGGCTACTTCAAGCCCGACGAGGATGCCGCGGTCGCCGCCGTGGTCGCCGAGGCCAACCCGGACGTGCTGTTCGTCGCGATGGGGATCCCGCGGCAAGAGTTCTTTATCCGCGACACGATGTCCATCATTGGTGCGCGGGTGGCGATGGGTGTGGGTGGATCGCTGGATGTTTACAGCGGTAGGGTGAAACGCGCGCCGATCATCTTTCGCCGGATGCGTATGGAGTGGTTGTGGCGGCTCATCCTCAACCCACGAAAGTGGCGTAAGGTGCTCAAGCTGCCGCAGTTCGTGCTGATGGTGATGAAAGGGCGATGAAGATTTATTCGAAGACGGGCGACGACGGAACGACCGGGCTGGTTGGCGGGACTCGGGTCGAAAAGACCCATGCGCGGATGGTCGCCATCGGCGAGGTCGATGAGCTGAATGCGGCGCTCGGTTGGGTCCGTGCGGCGGGCTTGCCGGAGGATATCGACCAAGCGCTCGCTTCCGTTCAATCACGGCTTTTCGATCTTGGTGCCGAGCTAGCGACGCCTCAGGGGTCCAAGTTTGATAATGCAATCCTAAGCGATTCTGACGTGGACGCCCTCGAGCAGTACATTGATGGCTGGGAAAGCGAGCTAGCTCCGTTGGCCAACTTCATCCTGCCGGGAGGGTGTGAGGCCGCGGCCCGATTCCATATCGCACGGAGCGTTTGCCGAAGAGCCGAGCGGGCCGTGCTGATGTTTCACCACGAAGTGCCGCAACGAGACGTTGCGCTCGCGTTTCTCAACCGTCTATCAGATACGCTGTTTGTCGCGGCGCGAACGGTCAACCATCGTTTGGGCGTCGAAGATGTAAAGTGGATGCGGGGGTGATGGGGAAATGTTGATGATCAGCTTGTTATTGGCCGCTCAAGGCGGGGCTCCAGCGAGTGCCCAGGGGAACGAAGCCGCGGCGCTGGTCTCGAAGATGCTCGCGTATTACAACGACGCGAAGACGTTCGCGGGCACGATCCGGATGGTCCAGACCGCAGGCAACAAGCAGGCGATCGTCACCACGGAACTGCAAGCGGAACTGCCGGCCAAGCTGTTTCTCCGTCAGGACCTCAAGGCCAACTACGGCTCCGACTCGTGGCTCGTGACCTCGAATGGGGAGTACTTCTCTTACCAACCGCCCGAGGGCGTCGAGGGACGTCGGCTGGTGGAACCGGTCGAGCATGCCCGCGGCAGCCACGATGTTCGATCCATCTACGCGGCGATCGTCAAGAGCATTTATGATCGCTCGACTCCGCTGGACATCGTCATCGGTCGAACCGCAGACCTCCGGTATCGTAACCTTCAATGGGTCAACGTGAAGCTGCAGGGCGAAACCCAGATCGGCGAGGATACGGTCACGGTCGTCGGGGGGCAATGGCGCGAGTACGGCGCGGCTCCCGCGAGTGGGGTTTACACCATGGCGATCGACAGTCAGCTGCGACTGCGCCGCTTCACGATCTCCGAGAAAGTGGGCGTGAGCACCGGCGGGCAGCAGATCGTCCAGCAAGTCGACACCGTCTGGGAAGTCAACATCCAGAAGAACGTCGCCGTGCGCCAAGAGCTGTTCAACTTGGTGCGCTAAGCCTTCTCGGCGATCTCCGCTATTAGCCGCCGACAGCCGGTGTCGAGCATCTCGTAGACCCGCTCGAACCCCTGCGCCTCGTCGTAGTAGGGGTCTGGCACGTCGTGCTCCAAGAACCGGCGCACTTTCTCAGCGCGCGCTTCGCGCCAACCCAGGGTATCCCGCAAGTTCTGGGAGTCCATGGTGAGGATGAGGTCAAAGACCTCGAAGTCCTCCGCGCGCAGTTGCCGAGCGCGGCCGTCGTAGTGAATGCCTCGTGCGCGAAGGGTTCGTCGGGTTCGGGGGTCGGCAAGTTCGCCCGCATGCCAGGCTCCGGTACCCGCCGAATCCACCTCAATATGGTCGAGTCCTGCTTCATCGAGTTGGTGCCGGAGAATGGCCTCCGCCATGGGACTTCGGCAGATGTTGCCTAGGCAAACGAAGAGAATGCGCACCCCAAGAGGGTACCGGTCCCATTGCCGCGTTGACATGTTCTGTCATATCGTGATATCATGATGTGACATGAACGACGTTGTTCTGCTCGGTAAGGCGTTGAGCGATCCCACCCGGGTGCGCATTCTCTACGCGTTGCTGCAGTCGGACCTCTGCGTGTGCGAGATGGTCGACGCCCTCGAGATGGGGCAGAGCACCCTCAGCTCGCACCTGCAGACGATCCGACAGGCGGGTGTGGTGGAGACGAGCCGTCGCCATAAGATGGTGAGCTACGCGCTCACTGCCGAAGCACGGCCGCTGATCGAGACGATCATTGCCAGCAACCGCTCGGCGCTTGAAGCCGACCGCCGGATTGCCCGCGACCAGGTCCGGGTTCAAGAGCGGATTCAGTTGCGGAAGAACGACGTTTGCGTACTCGGTCCGGGGCAACTCGACCGATCGGAGGATACGAAGAAATGAGCGAAACCACCTGTCCCTGCTGTGCCAATGGCCCCTGCGCCTGTCCGCCTTGCCAAGATGGCGAGTGCAAATGCCCTTGCTGTGCGAACGGCAACTGCCCGTGCACCGAGAACTGCCCGAACTGCGACTGCTGCTGATGCGAAACTCCCTCGTACTTCTCATGGCGGTTTCGTCTGCGCAAGTGCTTGCCCAAGAAGCGCAGCAGGCGGCGCCGCCGACGCGGCCGACCCAGGTCCCCACGTGAACTGGGTGACCCGGCGAAGGCCAGTTCCTCGGGTCGGGGAACATCAAGGGACAGTTTCAACTGACGGGGAGATTTGCCGACGTACCCGTCGCTCGGCCCCGTTGGCGATTCAATCTGGCCTACGGAGTGACTGATCGACTCCTCGTTGGGCTCGAGTACAACGCCGTGGTCGGCGAACTATCGCCGACCGCCAACTACACCCTGCTTTTTGAGACCGCCCATCAACCGATGGTCTCGCTCGGAACATCGAGCGACCGGATTCTCTCGCCGGAAGGCACGCGGGCGACCTACATCACGTTTGGCAAGTCGTTGCCCAATACGAGAATCGCACCGTATGTGTCGATCAACTACTCGAGTTGGGAGCGCGGATTCAACTTTCCGTTTGGCGTCAACCTCTCGCTGCATCCGCAGTGGGACGCGATGGTCCAGCACGATGGGCGTAACACCCACTGGTTGCTGACGTACAAGACTCTTGAGACCTCGACAAGCCTCTTGCTGGTCAAAGGACGATACTGGGGCGTGAGCTTCGGCGTCCGTTTCTAAGAACACACCATGCTGACCCTTCTATTCACCGCTTCACTTCTCGCACCGGGTCAAGACAAGCCGGTCGATATCCCAAAGGGCGAACTGCCCAAGGCCGCTCAGGTCTGCGTTGTTTGCGAGGCGGGGGGATCTGGCCATGGTGCCGAGAAGGCCGCGGCCGGTGTGCGATACAAGGGTCAGGCGTACTACTTCTGCAACCCGAGCGAGGTGGCGAAGTTCAAGAAGGATCCGGAGGCATATCTCCCGACCGTCCTGCCGCGCCCGATGCCGACGTTCGCTTTGGTAGACACGGGAGGGAAGACTTGGAACGCGGAGTCAATGAAGGGTCAACTCGTGCTTGTCGACTTCTGGGCGACCTGGTGCGTGCCGTGCAAGGAAATGAAGCCCGTCCTCGAACGAGTGCAGAAGCAGTTCGCGGAGCGATTGACCGTGCTGAGTGTCAGCATCGACGAGAAACGAGCCGACTTCGACAAGTTTCTCGGCAAGAACAAGTTTGCGAACCCGGTGCTGTTCGATGACAAGCAGACATGGTCCGCGTGGCAGGTGCGCGTCGTCCCGACGTTCTTCCTCGTGAAGGACGGCCAGATCGTGGGCCAGTGGTCGGGGAAAAAGGCTGAGAAGGACATCGTCGAACTTGTGAAGAAAAGCCAGTAGTCGCCCAGATTCGGAGGCGCTGACGGAGCATCGCCATCCCTAAGGGGTTGACAATCGCATAATATGCACGTTATAATGCATATTATGCAAGTGCAAGCACGCAGAGCCCGCATTCGAGAGCTGGTCTACGCCAATCCCCAGGTCACCCAGGAAGAACTCGTCACCCAGCTTCGACACGAAGGGTTTCAGCTCACCCAAAGCACGCTGAGCCGGGACCTCAGCGAGTTGAAGATTGGCAAGCGGAAGGGCATCTACGTGTTCACCGACGAGCCCAAGAGCAACCTGAAGATGCTCGGGTTCATCAGCGCGGTCGCAGCCGGCGAGCATCTGATGGTCGTCCGCACCGAGATCGGCGCGGCGCAGCGCGTGGGCGTGTTGATCGATGAGATGAAGGTGCCGGGTGTGGTTGGCACGCTTGCTGGCGACGATACGATTTTCCTGGCCCTAGAGAGCGCGAAGGCTCAAGCGGCGGTGTTCACTGCGCTGGAGTCGGCGGGTTGAGCAAAGTTGTTCTTGCCTTCAGCGGCGGTCTCGACACCAGCTGGTGCGTTCCTTACCTTCATGAGCAAGGCTACGAGGTCGTCACAGTCACGGTCGATACGGGTTTCACCCCCGATGAACTTGCGCAGATAGAGGCTCAGAGTCGAGCCCTCGGTGCCGCCGAGCACATCACGGTCGATGCCAAGCAGGCATTCTTCGATGAGGTGTTACGGTATCTCATCGCGGGCAATGTGCGCAAGGGGGGCGTGTACCCGTTGTGCGTCGGTGCCGAACGAGCGATTCAAGCCCGCGAGTCGGCACGAGTCGCGAAGGAGCTCGGAGCCAACGCGATCGCTCACGGCAGCACCGCCGCGGGTAACGATCAGATTCGCTTCGAGGTCGTTCTTCGCACCCTTGCCCCCGACCTAAAGCTACTCTCGCCCATCCGCGATCTTGGCCCGAAGCGTCCCGAGCAAGTCGCCGACCTCGAAGCAAAGGGTCTTCCGATTCCCGGATTCGGCGCGGCCTATTCGGTCAATGCGGGTCTGTGGGGCGTGACGATCGGCGGGACCGAAACGAAGACCTCGGCGGGGATCCTGCCCGAGGCGGCTTGGGTGCGGACGGCGGGCGCCCTCGACGCTCCCAAACCGGCGCGGACCCTGAATCTTGGGTTCGAGCAGGGCATTCCGGTTGCCCTCGATGGCCAACCCATGGACCCAGTAGCGCTCATCGAGACGCTCGACGCGCTTGCCGCGAGTTACGGCATCGGGCGCGGGATGCATTTGGGTGAGACGATCCTCGGCATCAAGGGCCGCGTTGCATTCGAGGCTCCCGCGGCGACCGTCATTCTCTCCGCCCATCAAGAGCTGGAGAAGCTCGTCCTCACTGGCGGCCAGCTCACGACCAAAGACACCCTCGCCGCCATCTACGGCGACTATGTTCACCGCGGACTCTGGACCGATCCTCTCTGCCGGAGCATCGAGGCATTCTTCCGCGACGTGCAGACCCGCGTGACGGGAACGGTCACCGTCGAACTCGCCCCAGGGCGGTGCTTTGTCGCGGGTTGCGATTCTCCCTTCTCTCTGATGAATGCCAGCCGCGGCGAGTATGGCGAGGCAATCGGGGAATGGACTCCTGCCGATGCGATCGGCTTCTCACGCATCTTCTCGCTGCCGAGCGAACTCAGCGCTCGCGCGGGGAGAGGGAAGTGAAGCGCGTCCTCGCCGACAAGATCGCGAGCGTGACGAAGTCGCTGCCGTTGAGACGCGACCTCCGGGTCTCGGAGACGATCCACTGCGAGGAGGGCGCCGTCGTGGCGGTTCGCATCCTCAATGAGAAGTCGCACTACAACACGCTGGAACTCACCACCGGACGATTTGCGGCGATCAAGCCCGGCGATATCATCGTCGGTGCGCTCGGATTTCGGAATGCGCTGCTGGGCTACTCGGGAGTCATCCCCCAGAAGCTTGCACCGGGAGATCGCGTTCAGGTGCTCAATCTCGGCGGAGTCATCGGTAACTGCACAAGCTACTCGCCGAGCGTCGGCGAGCCGTTCCAAGCCGAAGTGCTCGGCCAAGTGCTGACCTTTGGCGAACTCGGCAGCCGCAAAGGCACTCCCGCCAACATCGCCGCCCATTGTCCTCCGCTCGCGAAGGCGCTGCCCGAAGTGAAGACCCCGGTGATCGCCGTGGTCGGCACCTGCATGAACTCGGGCAAGACCGAGGCGTGCCTCGCCCTGATCCAGCAGTTCGTACGTAAGGGGCTCCGCGTTGTGGCCGCCAAGACCACCGGCGTCAGTTTGCGCCGGGATGTCCTTGCTATGGAAGATGCCGGTGCCGAGAGGGCGCTAATCTTCACCGATTTCGGCGTCGTGACGACGTCGGCCCAGACCTCGGCCCAACTCACGTGCACGATGCTTGCCGAGCTCGACGGTGCCCACGCGGATGTGATCGTGGTCGAGTTGGGCGACGGCCTGATGGGCGATTACGGGGTTGATGCGATTCTCGAACATCCGGACCTGCAACGCCATCTGCAGCACATCGTGCTTGCCGCCAACGACCCGGTAGGAGCCTGGGGCGGCGTAAGGATGATGGCCGAGCGATACAACCTCAAGCCGGCGGTCGTCACTGGCCCCGCCACCGATCACGAAGCCGGATCACGGCTCATCGAAACTCAGCTCGGCGTCCCCGCCATCAATGCCCGGTCTCGGCCCGAGCCCTTCGCCAAGCTCCTGATCTCCACCCTCGGACTCCATCATGCCAAGTAAGAACCTCCCCATCGTCGTCCTCGGCGGCTCCGGCTACGTCGCCGGCGAACTCGTCAGATTGCTGGTCCAGCATCCCCACTTCGACATCCGGGCTGTGGTCAGCGCGTCGGCGGCGGGGGAACCGATCGCCAAGACGTTTCCGCACTTGGCCCCCGCCCTCGGTGACCAGAAGTTCGCGAGCCAAGAGGAAGGCAAGGAGTTGCTGAACTCGAAGCGGACGATCGGCCTGTTCTCCGCGTTGCCCCATGGCGAAGCGGCCACGATGCTTGCCGACTGGATCGCCTCTGCGGAATCGGCGGGCTGCGAACTGAAGGTGGTCGATCTGTCCTCCGACTTCCGATACAAGGATGCGGCCGCCTACGAAGCGGTGTATAAGAAGCCTCACGGTGCGCCCCACTTGCTCGATCGCTTTGAGTGCGCCCTCCCGGACATTCCCGGACCTTCGCCCGACACGAACTACCTCGCGCACCCCGGGTGCTTCACGACCTCGGTCGTCCTCGCGATCACCCCGCTTCTGGCGCACGGGTTCGTCGATCCGAACATCGTGGTGTCCGCGATCACCGGCAGCACGGGGGCGGGGCGGCAGCCCCGCGAGGGAACGCACCACCCCGAGCGGCACGGCGGGTTGTGGGCCTACGAGCCCCTGCGTCACCGCCACCAGCCGGAAATGGAGAACCTGGCCACGATCTCGGGTACTCGCCCGAAACTCGCGTTCGTGCCCCACTCGGGCCCGTTTTCGCGGGGCATCCATTCCTCGATCATCTGCGACCTGAAGATCGACAGCGACGAAGGCGCCATCGTCGCCGCCGTGAAGGAGTACTACCGCGGCACTCCGTTCGTGCAGGTGCGGTCGAGTTGGCCCTCCGTGAAGGATGTCGCGGGCACGAACATGGCCCACCTTTGCCTGCGCAAGGAAGGGAGCAAGCTGTTCGTTGCGAGCGTGATTGACAATCTCACCAAGGGTGCGGCCGGCGGCGGCGTGCAGTGGATGAATGCTTTGTTCGCATTCGACCGCGCGGAGGGCCTTCGCATTCCCGGCTTGGGGTGGGCATGACGGCTTTACTCGACCTGCTCGACCTGTCGCCGGATGCGATTCGTCAGTTGGTTTCCTTGGCGCGCGAGTTGGAAGGTCGCAAGGACCTGACCCACCTGAAGGACCAAGTGGTCGGGTTGCTGTTCATGAATCCGTCGCTGCGGACGCTGGTCTCGATGCAAACCGCGGTGGCGCATCTCGGCGGAACGAGCGTCGTCATCCAACCCGGCCAAGGGTCATGGAAGCTCGAGTTGCGCGACGGGGTGGTGATGGATGGCGACGCGGTGGAGCACATCCGCGAAGCGATGCCCGTTCTCGCTCAGTACGTTGACCTGCTCGGCGTTCGGTGTTTTGCCGAAGGAAAGAATCTCGCCGACGACCTCGCGGATCAGCCGATCCGCGCGATGGCCGAACACTTCGGTGGGCCATTCGTGAATCTCGAATCCGCGGCGAGCCACCCCTGTCAGGCGCTTGCCGACTGGAAGACGCTCGACGACTTGGGTATCCCCGCGATCGGCAAGTTCGTTCTCAGTTGGGCGTATCACCCCAAGCCGCTGCCGTTCGCGGTGCCGCAGTCCGCGTTGACGATGGCGCTGCTCCGCGGGATGGAGGTGACGGTTTTGCGTCCCCCCGGATTCGATCTGCCGGGTGGGGTTATCTCCCAAGCGGTGGCTGCCGCCGCCAAAGGCGGGGGCACCTTCCACGAAACCGCGGACCGCTCGGATGCGCTCGAAGGCGCGCACGTTCTCTACGCCAAGTCTTGGGCCAAACCCGATGTCTATGGCGACCCCGAAGCCGACCGTATCGCTCGCGAACCCTACCGCGACTGGACGGTTGACGAATCGTGGTTCGCCCCCGCCCGCCCCGAAGCCAAGTTCATGCACTGCTTACCCGTCCGCCGAAACATCAAAGTGACCGACGCCGTCCTCGACGGCCCGCGCAGCATCGTCGTGCCGCAAGCCGGCAACCGTCTGCACGCCCAGAAGGCGATCCTCGCTGCGCTCAGCGAAGGAGGCTTGCGATGATGGGCCACGCGGCGATCTCGGCCCTGCGCCATGCCGTTCCTTACCTGCGGCTCTTCCGCGACAGCACCTTCGTGGTCAAGGTCGGCGGGGAGGCGCTGGTGCGTCCCGGCGGGGCCGACGCGCTGCTCGAGCAGATCGGCGTCCTGCACTCGCTGGGCGTTCGCATCGTGCTCGTGCATGGCGGCGGAGTTCAGGCTGACGTGCTCGCCGAGAAGCTGGGGGTCGAGTTCGAGAAGATCGAGGGCCGACGCCGGACGAGTCCGGAGATGGTGGATGCGATGGTGCTCGCTTTGAACGGCGAGGCCCGCGCAGCCCTTCTGTCGGCCGCGCGCAAGCTCGGCATTCCGGCGGTAGGCATCAGCGGCATGGATGCGGGCTTCATCGACGCCCATCGGCGAGGGCCGACACCCCTGGCGAGCGGTGGCTCGGTCGATCTTGGCGAGGTCGGCGACATTGACGACGTCGATCCCGCGTTGCTCGGCGACCTGCTCGACTGGGGCTACCTGCCGATCGTGAGCCCGCTCGCGGGGGATGCGGAAGGGAAGTGGCTCAACACGAACGCCGACACCGTTGCCGCCGAGATCGCGGTCAGCCTCGGCGCGGCCAAGGCGATCTTCATGACGGGCGCCCCGGGCGTGTTGGCCGACGTCGAGGATCATCACTCGCTCATCTCGGAGCTGACACTCGACGAGATGGATGCGATGATCACCGATGGGGCCATCCAGGGCGGCATGCTGCCCAAGGCCTCGGCCATCGCGCGTTGCCTCCGCGGCGGAGTATCGCGCGTCCACGTGGTGTCGCATTCGCTGCCCGACGCCCTTCTCACCGAGGTGTTCACGAACGAGGGCTCCGGCACGCTGATCAAGCTCGAGGCGGACGAGGATTGATCGACGTCCTCGCGCTGCACCGCGATCTGGTGAGCATCCGGTCCGTTTCGGGCGAGGAAGCGGCGATCGCGGACTATGTTGAGTCCGTGCTGCGTCCCAGCGGGGCGGATGTCGAGCGCGTGGGGAACAGCGTCCTTGCCCGTGCGGGTTCAGGTGCTTGTCTGGCTTTGAATAGCCACCTGGATACCGTGCCCGCACAGGACGGCTGGACGAGCAACCCCTGGACGCCGGTAGTGCGCGACGGCCGAGTAACGGGACTCGGGGCCAACGACGCCAAGGCGAGCGCGGCCGCGCTGATGGTCGCGTTTCTGCAGGCGGTTGCCGACGGTCCGCCGTGCGAACTATTGCTGATGCTCGTCGAGGGGGAAGAGACCCTGGGCGTCGGCACCCAGAAGTGCCTCGCCCATTTGGGCCAGAAGCCCGACGCCGCGATCGTGGGCGAACCCACCTCGCTTGCCAGCGCGGTCGGCCAGTATGGCCTGCTGATCGCGAACTTGATCGCGCACGGTGAGGCGTGCCACGCCGCCCACGCGAAGTCGCTGGGGCGCAAGAACCCCATCTGGACGCTGGCCCGCGATCTGGCGGCGCTGGAGGCGCTCGATTGGGGAGACTCGTCGCTCCAACCGACCGTGGTGACTGGGGCGCAGGCCAAGAACCAGGTGCCGGGCACGGCGTCGGCTACGCTCGACATCCGGCTCGAGCCCACGATGACGCCCGAAGCCGCGGTTGCGCGGATCCGCGAGGTGGTCGAGAGCGAGGTTGTCGTGCATTCGGATCGGTTACGCCCCTACGCTTGTCCGGAGGGCGCTAAGCTCCTCGGATGCGTGCCTGAACCGCACTTCGTCAGCCGGACGATGTCGGACCTCGTGTTCTTCCAGGGCATTCCCGCGGTGAAGATTGGCCCCGGCGAGACAGGCCGCTCGCATACGGTCGACGAGTACGTGATGGAGTCAGAGATCCTTCTCGGAGTGCAAGTTTACGGCCAGATTATTGAACGTTACGGTGAGGTGATGCGATGAAGCGACTTTGGGATAAGGGGGGCGATGCCGACGCGATGGTGATGGCGTTTACGGTTGGCGACGATTTCCGTTGGGATGCGCGGTTGGTAGCGCATGACATCCGCGCGTCGCAAGCCCACGCGCGGATGCTTGCTTCGTGCGGCCATGTCGAGTCGGGCATTGCTGAGCGGATCATCGTCGCGCTCGCCGAGATCGGCGAGGCGCATGCCCGCGGCGAGTGGGAGATTTCGCCTGAGGAGGAAGACTGCCACACCGCGATCGAGAACCGGCTGGCCGCGAAGCTCGGCGACGAGGCGGGCTGGGTTCATCTTGGGCGTTCGCGGAACGACCAGGTACTCACGGCGATGCGGCTGTACGTGCGGGAGGCGTGCGAATCGCTGGCCCAATCCGCTGAAAGTGTTGTCGAATCGCTGTTCGCGATCGCCGATGCGCAGGGCGATTTGGCGCTGCCTGGCTACACGCATCTGCAGCGGGCGATGCCAAGCACGGTCGGGCTGTGGGCCGAGGGGTTCGCCACCGAACTTCGCGATGACGCGGTTGGATTGCGCGGGGCGACGCGCCGCGCTTTGACGAACCCGTTAGGGTCGGCGGCGGGCTACGGCACGCCCGGCCTTTCGCTCGACCGATCGCAGACCGCTTCCGAGTTGGGCTTCTCCTCGGTGCAGGAGCCGGTGACGGCGGCACAGCTGTCACGCGGTAAAGCGGAGGCCGAGGTGGCGTTCCAAACCACGCTGCTGATTCAAGACTTGGGACGGCTCGCCAGCGACTTGGTGCTGTACGCGACCGCCGAGTTTGGGTTTGTGGCGTTGCCCGAGCGATTCACCACCGGCAGCAGCATCATGCCTCAGAAGCGCAACCCGGATGTGTTCGAACTGGTGCGCGCGCACAGCGCGCAAGCGTCAAGCGATCTGCTCGCCATCTTGAACCTGACCGCCAAGATGACAAGCGGCTACCACCGCGATTTGCAGCAGATCAAGCCGCCGCTGTTCGGGCTACTCGACCGGGCGGCGGCTTGTGCAGAGGTCATGGCGCACGTACTACCGGGGGTTCGCTTCCGCGCGGATCGCACCGAGGCGGCGATGGACCCTAGCCTATTCGCGACCGAGGAGGCGTATCGCCTATGCCAAGCCGAAGGCATCCCATTCCGCGAGGCCTACCGGCGGGTGGGCGCGAAGTATCGGGGGTAGGTCTTTGTCTCGGGTTGTTCGGGGAGCGCGGGAGTTGCTCGGACAGTGAGAGCCCACGAGGCGCGCGGGGGTTCGTACCGCGCTGTGAGTTAGGCTGGTTGGTTGATCTTGCTCGGCTGGAATCTGAACGTCACCCAGAACTCAGGTGTGGGCGCAGGTTTCGAGTCACGAGCCACGAGTGACGAGGCCCTGCGCGTTTGTCGACCCTATAGGGCTCCAAGATCGCCTACCTAGGGCATCGCCCTCGGCTATAGAATCGCGGCGCTCCAGGCGCTTTCCGTCCGGCTAGGCAGGCACAGTCGGGTTTAACCCAAAGCCGTCAGCATCTCCTTGATCGCTTCTCGCGTCTTGCGCACTGAATCGATCCGATCCTCGAGGAACAACGCGCGATAGCTTCGGTTGGGCAGCGATGCGTAGCTGACATAGTCTCCGGAGCAGACTCTTTTGCTGACGTCCCGATCGGCCACTGTCCCAGCATGCTCGAAGCCCATGACCTCAACTCCACCGCGTCGGTCGCCATAGACCGCCACCGCTACCGACCCTTCCTGGACGATCAGCGTGTCCTCATCGATCAGGCATTTCAAGCCATGATGTTTGAGACTCTGCTTCAAGTCCAATAGGAACTCGGCCCATTGGAGGAAACCGTCGAGAATCTCATGTCCGCGTCGCGTGATGATCGGGCTGCGAAGGGTGACTAACCATCCGGCCAGGCCCGGCCGCGTCTTCGTTTGTTCCATGACCCCAGTTAGCCACGGTGAGAGCGCGCACTCACAAAGGCCGAGCGCAAGAGCCGGGTCGTTGGATTCGAGGGCCTCATCCAGGTCCCTTGCGATATCCGGTAGCACATTCTCAAGGCGTACCTGAACTTCAGCTTGGGAGTAGGGAAGCACCGCTTCCAAGTGTTCGAGCTGAAACGCCAGATGGACATACACGGCGTGGCCAAACTGTGATCCCTGATACGAGCACGACTGAATCAATGAATCTGCATGACGCCAAAACATGTTGCGCTTGACCCGAAATCCCTGCGCGGCAAGGTGTGCTTTCGTGGCCGTAAACAACTGCTGTTGAGCGTCATTACCCATCTGCTTTCAGCTGCAACTTCTCCCGCATTTCCTGCCGAAAGCGCTGGACAAGGTCTGATAACTCCGCTCTGCCCGTGTCGGAGTCGAGTCTGGACTCCACAAACTCCAGGACGTAGTCTGCGAACTGGCGGGTTACTACGTCGTCATCAAGTCGTTGCCAGAAGATCTTGCTTAACCTGTCTTCATCCGCACCTAGGGCACGTGCCGCGGTGACGAGATCAATGACTGGATCTCCCGCGTGAGATGCCTCGATGTAGTACCAAACATCCCGATTGTGGAAGTGGATCGTTACCAGTAGGTCGCCTCGCCGGAATGCGAGCTTAGGGCCCCAGTTGTGTTCCTCGCCTACGTATGTGAAGCCTAAGGACTCCAATAGTTGACGGGTCTGGGGCCAGAGTTCCCCCGAGGGCTCCATGCAAACATTGATACCCGATGCGCAGGTGTCACCTCTGTGTCCGGAACACACGGGCACAAAGCAACACTGGAATGGCGCGGCTGGAGGGATTCGAACCCCCGACCCTCTGTTCCGAAGACAGATGCTCTATCCACTGAGCTACAGCCGCGCGGGAGCGCAAAGTGTACCTTGAGCTTCTAGTTTCCGACGATCTCGGGCGGGAACGCGCCCTTCGGGCTCATCCCGGGCGGGCAGATGTAGATCGCGTCGATCTGCAGGTCGCTGCTTCCTTCCGGGTTCACGAGCAGCGTCATCTTCATCGACACCCCTTGCAGGGCGGTGCTTCCGAGCCGATACCAGGCGAAGCCAGGGCCATAGGGCATGACCGGCGGCTCCTCGATTCTCAGCTGTTGGCCGCCGATGTCCATCGTCAGCGTTCCGCGAGCGTCGGCGGGAATCCGGGCGGCGATCCAAACCTCCACATCACCGGCGCGGACGGGAACGTTGTACTCCGCGAAATAGCCACGCGGATCGAGAGCCGTCGGCGCGCGAAGAGCCAACGCGCCGCCGTTGCTGGCACCGGAGACGGCCATCAGCTCCGAGAAGTTGGTGGTGCGGGTGCTCTCCGCCTCGACCCAAACGTAGGGGGCTAGCTTGGCGGTCGCGCTCCAGTAGGCGCGGCGCATGGTGAGGAAGCTGCCGCCGGGTGTGCGTTCAAAACCAGCCACCGCATCGCGGTGCATGAAGTCTTCCTCGGCAAGGTCGCGCTTCATCGTCTCCGCCAACTTTTTGAGCGCCTCGAACCGAGCGACCTCGTCGGCAAGGGCGAGTTCGGGAATCGGGATTTCCTCGGTGCCTTCGACCAAGATCGGAAGGGGGCCGAGGTCGAGTTCTACGGCGTTCTTGTGGACCTTCACCTTAGGATCGGAGCCATCGAGGGTCGTAAATGTGGCGAGCTTGGGATCGGCCAGCCGCAGCTTGACGCGGGCGGTTGCGCCGGAGGTCCAAATGGCGGTGTAGGTGTGCCGCTTATCGACGTAGCGGTAGGCATGGAATCCCACGCCCAGGTCGATACGGTTGCCGCCACCAGGCGCAGGCAGCCAGAATCGTCCGGCGGGCAAGCGTTGTGGGCTGGCGGGGTTGGCGGCGCTCTCGGGGTAGTACAGCGGGTTCGGCGACCAGTCCGCGGTCGACAGGTCGGGCTTTTCGGCGGCGATCGCATCGAGCGGAATGCCCCGGAAATAGAAACCTCGCGCACCCATGGCGGTCAGGTCATTGATGATCACGCCGGCGTTGCTGGGGTCGGCAGTTGCCGGCGCGATATCGGTGGCGACTAGCCAACTCGGCCCGGTCCAGCGCATCGCGGAACTCGCCGCTCGGGCGGCGGTCTGGGCCAACTCGGAGTAGGTCGTGCCCATGGCGCGCATCCCGACGCCGTTCAGCGCGGGCCTTGCGGCCTCGTAAGGGGCGACCCAGCCGAGCCACTCCTGGATGATCGGCACGTCGGCAACCTGACGAAGCGCTCCACAGAGCCGATCGAACCGGCGACCGGCGGCCGCGTTGATGACGGCTTGGATATCCGCCCATACCGCGCTGGTGCGCTGGTTGGCTCGGTACAGACGATCGGTCTTGGGGTCCCACAGTTGAGGGATGCCACGAACGCCCGACCATAGCGGGACGAGGCGGGCCAAGTCTTCGAAAGACGCGACGTCGTTGATGCCGATTGCCCAGGCACGCAGGGCCGTCTCGAGGTTGCGGTAGCGACCTTCGAGATATTGCCGGAACTCGAGTTGGAAGTAGGCGCCGTTGGGCACGAACGCCGAGCGCCCGGCCAGCGAGACGTACTCGCCCATCGGGTTGACGACGCCTCTCAGTCCGGGGCCGGTCTTGGCCCGTCGGATGGTGGTCAACACGGAATCACGCTGGCCGTCGAATCCCTCCCAGTAATCGGGGTGGGATTGGGTGGTTTGCACGGGATACACGAGCAAAACGTGCTCGAGCGACCCCGGCGGTGCGACGTCCATCGAAAACTTGCCGTCTTTGACGACAACCCGATCGACGCGCATCACGGTGGCGTCACGTGCGGTCACCAGCACGGCGAGCGCATCGGTCGCGCCGGGAAGGCTGAACTCGATCTTGCGCGGTTCGGTGATTCCGGCCACGCGGTAGGTTTGCGGCTCCACCGCCACGCCGGTCGCGCCGGGTGCCAGCGAGTCGATCGCGATGAGGTAGCGCATTCCGGCCGCTTCCATCGCCTGAATCAACGGCTGGAGATCGACGCCCAGCGGAACGGAAAGAAGGACATCCAGAACACCGGCGCCTTTGGCGCGCTCGATGTCGGCCAGCGAAGGCTGCAACCGTGCGCCGACGGGCACGTAGGGTGCCCCATTCCACACCAGCGTATGGTGATCATTGATCCGCCACTCGGCCGGAGCCGCGCCTTCGGGACGGTAGACCCCGCTGGCAGATTGGCAGGCGGCGATCGCCGCGACGCCGAACAGCAAACAACACGCGAGCGCACGCACGAAGATCAGACTACCCGAGCACTCCGTTCGGTTCAGCGGTTACACTCGCGGCGATGTTCGATCTTCCCGTTGGCCGGCCCGCGATCATGGGCATTCTCAACGTTACAGAGGACAGCTTCAGCGACGGTGGGCGACACTTTGATCCTGAGGCGGCGATCGCCGCAGGCTTGCGGATGCGTGACGAGGGTGCCGACCTGATCGATGTGGGGGGCGAGAGCACCCGTCCGGGAGCCGACCCGGTTCCCGCCGCCGAGGAACTTCGCCGCGTGATTCCGGTGATCTCGGCGCTGTCGGTTCAGGGCGTCAAGGTCAGCATCGACACGATGAAGGCGGAGGTCGCGTCGGCGGCGTTGGCGGCCGGGGCGGTCGTGGTCAACGACGTGATGGGCCTGCGTGGGCCAGGGATGATCGAGGTCGTGGCCGCGCACCAATGTCCGGTCTGCATCATGCACATGCAAGGCTCGCCGCAAACCATGCAGTCGGCCCCGCATTACGACGACGTGGTTCGGGAGGTTCGGGCATTCCTGCTGCGCCAGGCGGCGGTGGTCGAGGAAGCCGGGTTACAGGCCGAACGCGTCTGGATCGATCCGGGCATCGGGTTCGGCAAGACGGTCGAGCACAACTTGAAGCTGCTCAATGGATTGGGGAAGTTTGTGGCGACCAGTTACCCGGTGCTGCTTGGGGTCAGTCGCAAGTCGTTCATCGGGCGAGTGCTCGGGGGCGAGGAGCCTTTGCCAATCGAGGAGCGGGGAGAGGGAGCGCACGCGGTGCACGTGTGGGCGCAGATTCAGGGGGTACGGGTGCTGAGGGTGCACGACGTTGTGGCGACGGTGCGGACAGTTCGGATGATCGAGGCAATCGCTCAGGCGTAGTGTCGGGCGTACAGCTCTTCGACCGTCTCCCGATACCGCTGCCGAAACACCTCGACGTCGAACTGCGCGGCGTGGGCTTTGAGCGCATCCGGCTGGAACGATCGCCCGGAGAGCGCGCGGATACCCTCGGCGAGGGATTCCGGAGTTTGCTCGGGGAACTGGACTCCGAACTCGGGCAAGACGCTCTCGGAAGCTCCGCCGACGCCGTACGTCACCACGGGTAGCCCGGCGGCCATTGCCTCGACGGGAACGATGCCGAAGTCTTCATACGCGGCGAACAGCACCGCGCGGCAGTTTGCCATGACCTTCTTTAGCTCTTCATCGGGCAGACGCCCGTGGAACGTGACATTGGGCATCCCAGCGGCTTGAGCCTTGAGCTCATCCTCGATGGGCCCCGAGCCCACGATCTGCAGCTTGTCCCCGGTCTGGCGAACCGCTTCGATCAGCACATCGACCTTCTTGTAGTCGATCAGACGCCCCCAATAGAGGAAGCCAAGGTCCTCTGATTCGCGCTGGACATCGCGCCACAAGTGCGTACGCACGGGCGGGTGAATGACGCGATAGGTGTCCCGACCATAGAACTTCTTGAGGCGGGCGGCGGTGGTTTCTGAGTTGGCGAGGAGGAAGTCGGGATGCTTCGAGGCCTCGAGGTCGAGCGGCTTCAGATAGCGGGCGATCAGTCGGTGGATGGGCGACTTGGTGGCTCGGTTGTCGATCTCCGGCACCCACAGCCAGCGCGCGGGGGTGTGGTAGTAACAGATGTGTAACGCGTCGGGGCGCTTGCGAACACTGTGGGCAAACGAGTGGTTGCTGCTCAGCACCAGGTCGAACTCGCTGAGGTCCATGCGCCGGAACGCCCACGGCATCAGCGGAGCATAGAGGTGGTATCGCTGCTTGGCCATCGGCCAGTTCTGAAGGAAGCTCGGCCGCAGCTCCATGCCCTGCAGGAACTTGCATCGGTCGGGGTCGATAATCGAACCGAACACCGTGCCCGGGAACATCTGGCACATCTCGGAGAAGACCTCTTCTGAGCCAGCGGGAATCGTGAGCCACTCGTGAACGAGGGCAATCTTCTTGGGGGCTGACGTCATTTCGCGCCGCGAGCAGTGACGATCGCGATGACCGTTCGGAAGATGATGTACAAGTCGAAACGAAGCCCCGCCTTCTCGAAGTACTCGCGATCGAGGGCAATCCGCTCCTCGTAGCTGGTGGCGCTGCGCCCTCCGCACTGCCAAAGCCCGGTGCAACCAGGGTGCATGGCGAGATACATGTCCTGCGAATCTCCGTACTTGGCCAGCTCAGGGACCACGATGGGCCTAGGTCCGACCAACGACATGTCGCCTTTGATCACGTTGAGCAACTGAGGCAGCTCGTCGAGGCTGTACTTGCGCAGAAAGTGGCCGACTTTGGAGATGCGTGGATCGTGCTCGATCTTGAAGTTGCGATTGTATTCCTCCATGAGGTCGGGGCGACCCTTCAAGATATCCTCGGCGTTTCGCACCATCGTCCGGAACTTGTAGATGTAGAACGGCTTGCCAAGGTAGCCGACGCGTTGCTGCTTGAACAGCACCGGGAAGCCGGAGGAGAACGCCACAAAGATGCTGACGATCAGGAAGACGGGGAAGAGCAGGAGCAACGCGATCGCGCTGGCTACGATGTCGAAGATGCGCTTGACGACATGGTAGGGCCCACGGTGATACCGCTTCGACCTGGGCAACAGCTTGTGACCCTCGGTCATCAAACTCCCCGCTGCCGACTGGCTCTCCTTGACTTCAATCACGTAATCAACGCAACTCCCTGCACGGCTATGTGAATCTTCGGAAGATCGGCGCGCGCGTCTACAGTCTATTCCACCTTATCTTACGACGCGCTTTTCTAGGGATGGTGTTCCCGGGACCATACCAGTCCGTGTGATATCCTGTTAACTATGTGTGGAATCGCTGGATACCTCGGCCCGCGGAAGGCGGTCGACGTCGTGTTCGATCAACTCAAGCGTCTTGAATACCGAGGCTACGACAGCGCCGGCATCGCGTTCCCCGAGCGCCAAGACATCCGGATTCTGAAGAAGGCGGGCAAACTGTCCGAACTCGGCCGACTGCTCGAGGACACCGAAACGTCGGATGTGCGTACGGCTATGGGCCACTCCCGTTGGGCCACCCACGGCGCCCCCACCGACACCAACGCCCACCCTCACTTCGACCAGACCGAAAACGTCTCAATCATCCACAACGGGATCATCGAGAACTACCTGGAGTTGCGTGAGGAGCTTGCCGCAAAGGGCCACCACTTCCACTCTCAAACCGATACCGAGGTAGCGGCGCACGTCATTGGCGATGAGTACGACAAGGGCGTCCCCCTCGAAGAAGCGGTTCGGCTAGCGGTGAAGCGTCTTCGAGGTGCGTATGCTCTGGTCGTGATGTCGCGGACCGAGCCAGGGAAGTTGGTTGCGACGCGCAACGCCAGCCCGCTCATTTTGGGCTTTGGCGAGCACGAGAACATGCTCGCGAGCGACATTCCGGCATTGCTGCCTTACACGCGGGAGGTGATGGTACTGGAGGAGGGCGACATCGCAGTGCTTACCGACCACTCGGTGCGGATTATGGACGGCGACTCGCGAGAGGTGCCGATCAAGGCGATGACCATCGAGTGGGACATCGCGGCGGCGGAACGAGGCGGCTACGAGCACTTCATGCTCAAGGAGATTCACGAGCAGCCTGACGTGATCCGTCAGACCCTTGCCGGCCGCATCGACGACAAGAACCAGATTCGCTTCGAGCAGATTTTTGGCGAGCACGTGTGGCACGAGATCGACCGGGTGAACATCATCGCTTGCGGAACGGCCTACCACGCGGGTCTGATGGGCAAGTACCTGTTCGAGAAGCTCCTCCGGCTGCCGTGTGATGTGTATTACTCGAGCGAGTTTCGCTACGGCGATCCGGTGTTGTCGCCGAAGTCGCTCGCCATCTTCATCAGCCAATCGGGTGAAACCGCCGACTCGCTGGCCGCGCTGAGGCTGTGCAAGGAGAAGCGAATCCGTACGCTCGGCATCGTGAACGTCATCGGCTCCAGCATTGCCCGTGAATGCGACCGGACGATCTTCACCCAGGCTGGACCGGAGATTTCGGTTGCCTCAACAAAGGCGTACACGGCGCAGGTCCTCGTGCTGACTCTGCTGGCACTTTACGTTGCTCAAGTGACCGAAGCGCCCGGAATTCGAGTTCCTTCGGTTGTCGAAGAGTTGAAGGGCCTGAGCGAGAAAGCGAAGGCGTGCCTCAACACCGAGGATGTGGTGCTCGCCCTCGCCGAAGACGTACGGAACGCGCCGCTCTGCTTCTTCTTGGGTCGCGGAGCGGATGCGTATGTCGGGATGGAAGGTGCGCTGAAGTTGAAGGAAATCGCGTACATTCCCACGCAGGAGATGCCCGCGGGTGAGATGAAGCACGGCCCGATCGCGCTGATTCAGCCGGGCGTGGTCTCGATCTTCGGTGCCACCAACGACGCGGTGCTCGAGCACTCGTCGATCCGCGAAAAGGTGATCTCGAACATGCAGGAGGTCAAGGCCCGCGGCGGCACCATCGTGGCGATCACGACCGAAGAGGACAACACGGTCGAGCGCGTGGCGGAGTACGTCGTGAAGATTCCCAAGTGCGAGAGCGAGTTCCTTTCCGCGCTGCTCTCGGTGATCCCGCTGCAGCTGCTGTCGTACCATGTGGCTCGGCTGAACGGTTGCGAGATCGACCAGCCGCGGAACTTGGCCAAGTCGGTTACCGTGGAGTAGTTTTGGGGAGGGGCGCGCTTTGTCGCGCCCATTTAGGCGCGGTACAACGCCCCCGCGCACCTCGTGGCTGGTCGAGTCCCAGGGTCGCCCAAGACTTGGGACGCGCCCCTGCCGGGACCATGCAACCGGCAGCCTCAGGGGAAACAGATTGCCCCGAGCCAGCCCGAGCCAGATCCCTCAGCTCCGATACGGAGCAAGGCTCACCGCGCCGACGTCGTGGCGCGGCAGCGTCAGCCACTCCGGCAATGCGTTCATCGCGGTCAGGGCGAGCGTGCGTTCGTGGCTCGCCAGATGTTCGGGCGGCAGCATGTAGTCGCCGACCACGGAATGCAGAATCTCGCCCCGGGCGTGGCGGCTGTGCAGCGATTGCGCGAGCTCTTCCTCGGCGCGGGCGACGAGCGTCTCCAGTTCAAACGGCTCGTCTAGCACCAGCAGGTCGTCCGGGGTCAGCAGATCCAAGGCACAACCGGAATCTGGGTGCAGCAGCGGACGATACAAGTCCAACCGGTCGAAATAGACCCGCTCGCTCAGCGCTCGCATGTCGCCCGTGACCAACTCTTCCAGTCGTGCGGCGGCTTCGGCGGGCAAACCGGCGGCCTCCCGCTCCATCGACTGCGCCAGCATCGCCGCCACCTCGCCGCCCCACCGTTCGTCTCCGTCCAGCGGGTAGAGGGTTTCGCGGCTCGGGGTCAGGCGCAGCGCGGGCAGGGAACCCACTGACCGCTGGCTCATCGGGTCGAAGTGGCGCAGGCTCTCGACTTCGTCACCAAAGAACTCGATGCGGATCGGCAGGTCGTAGCCGCTCACGTACACATCGACGATGCCGCCGCGGCGGCTGAACTGGCCAGGCAGCCGCACCGGTTCCTGCGGCTCGTAACCCAGCATGGCGAACTGCTTGAGGAGGCGGTCGGAGTCGAGCGTTTGCCCCGAACGGATGTCGATGAACGCGTCCGCGAGGACATCGCGGGGCAGGGTGCGCTCGAGAACCGCGCTCGCCGCGCCGATGACCACCGTCGGCTCATCGGCGATGAGGGCTTCCAGCGCGCCGATCCGGTCGGAGAGGGCGGTGTGCTCGGGGGTTGCGTCTTCGAAGAGGGTCGAGGTTCCGCTGGGGAGCTGGTGGATTTGGCTCTCGGGCATCCCACATTGGACGAGTTTGGCCTCCCAGCTGAGGCATCGCTCGTAGTTGGCGGCGACGATGAGGACCTGTCGAGGAGTGCGCCTGAGTTCGGCCGCGACCATGAACGGGCGTGCCTCGACGGCGACCGACTCCCAGACCCCTCGTTCCGGGCCGAGGTCGCCCTGCTCAGAGAACCACCCCACCCACTCGGCCAACCGCATGCGCGAGAGTGTACGGCATTTCGGGGTCATGTGTCGCCCCTCGTGGGGTCTCCGCTGGCTCGGTACGGGAGGGTCGCGCTTCGTCGCGACCAAGATGGGCCTGTATCTTGGGCCAAGGGGATGTATGCTGAAAGCGGGGGGCCAACTCATGAATCTCGAAGGACTCATCGGCGCAGATCCATACACGGGCGACATCCACCTCGAGATCTTGGTTCCGATAACCACGCTGATCCTTCGCAATCACTCGGCCGAGATCGAGGAACTCAGATTCGCCTTCTTCAACGCCTTGACCGTGCTCGAGGACTATGAAGTTCCGGAAGAGGTCTACGACCATATCGACCGGGAACTTGCGCGGTTCATGCATACCTGTCGGCTCGACGAGCTGTCGGACGTGATGTTCATCGATCTGCTTTGCGATCACTACCGGTGCGACCGCGCATTGAAGCTGATCCGCGACTGTCTGTTGAACGGTCGCGTGCGAACACGGGTTGGGAGCCTGGTGCACACGCTTCTAAGCGGCATCGCGGTAAACGACTGCATCAAGGCGGGATTGCCCTCGATCATCGATGACCTCCTGAAGGACTCGAGGCCAAGTCGTCAGAGAATCGGTCGCCGCTTGCTGAAACCTGACTTACTGGGACATCACTGGAGTCAAGCGGCGACACAAGGTTTTCGATGTGGGATGTGCGAGAACAGACTCCGAAGCTCCAGCGGAGCGCAACATCATAGCCCAGGGCACGCCCTGGGTAGGCGACATCGTCGCGAGAGCCCTGAAGGGGCGACATAAGAAAGTGGTGGCCCTGGTACGAGCCAACCTTGGCCCTCGGTAAACGTGATCGGCCTTACGCCGCTCGCAACTGGCCCACGAACTCGACCTCCGCTTGTGCGGCGACCTCGTTGTACGCGAGGACGTACAGGTTCGGGATGTACTTCTCCAGCAGCCGCCGCATGGGCAGGCGCAATTGGTTGCCGCAGAGCAGCACCGGCTGATAGCCCTGGGCCATCGCCGACTCCACCTGAGACTGCAGGTCGTCCATCATTCGCCGCTGGTCGTTCGGGTCCATGGCGAGCACGGCACCGTACGGGGTCTGCGACAGCGACTCGGTCAGCGAGCGCTCAAGTGAGGGCTCCATCGTGATGCACGTCAGGCGGTTTTCGTGGTCGAGGAACTGCCGCGTGATGGTACGGGCGATGGCGGCACGCACTAACTCGCCGAGCTGGTCGGGGTCTTTCACCCGCGAGCCGAAGTCGGCCATCGTCTCCAAAATCGTAACCATGTCGCGGATCGGAACTCGCTCGCGAAGCAGGTGTTGGAGCACCTTTTGCACGTCGCCAAGCTGCAGCACATGCGGCACGAGTTCATTGACGACCGCTTCGTTGACGTGCTTCGCGTTGTCGATCAGCGTGTGGACGTCCTGGCGCGAGAGCAGTTCGGGCGCGTAGCTCTTCACAACTTCGCTCAGGTGGGTCGAGATCACCGCGCTGGGGTCGATGACCGTGTATCCTCCGCGCTCGGCGGTTTCTTTCTGGCCCGGATCGATCCAAAGCGCGTCGAGGCCGAACACCGGATCGCGGCCGGGTTGACCCGCGAGCGGGTACAGCACCGAGCCCGAACTGATCGCCAAGCAGTGCCCCGGCAGAACCTCGGCGCGCGCAACTTCTTCGCCCTTCACCTTCAAGCAGTACTCGTTGGTGGTCAGATGGACGCTGTCCCGGATGCGCACGGTGGGCATGACGAATCCCAGGTCCAGCGCGATCTGCCGACGGGTGGCGGTAACCCGCTCGGAGAGATCGCCTCCGACACGGGGGTCGGCCAGGCGAGTGAGTCCGTAGCCGATCTCGATCTCGATCGGGTCGACGGTCAGCAGGGGCAGAACAGCCTCGGGCCCGGTTGGGGCGGGGGCCGCGGCCTTTGGCACGTCCTTCGGCCTGTCGCCATCGTTGATCTGCTTCAACGCGGCGGGGTTCTTGGTGAGGAAGCGGTTAAGGCCAAAGCACAGTCCGGCCGCGGATAGAAAGATGGTGGCGGGGAAGCCGGGCACAAACGCGAGCACGGCCAATGCTCCGCCCGCAAAACCTAGAGAGCGATGCTGGTTCAGCAGCTGGCGGGTGACTTCGCCGGCCATCGAGCGGTCTTGCCCAGCGCGGGTGACCATCAGACCGGAGGCGGTGGAGATGAGCAGGGCGGGGAGCTGCGACACCAGACCTTCACCCACAGAGAGCAGGGCGTAGGTGCGCAGAATGCTCATTGCGTCAGCGTCACCGCGGAGGAATCCGACGGCAAAGCCACCGACGATGTTGACGAGGATGATGAGAATCGAGGCGATGGCGTCGCCTTTGACAAACTTTGAGGCGCCGTCCATCGCGCCGTAAAAATCGGCTTCTTGCTTAACGGCCTTGCGGCGGGCGCGGGCTTCTTCTTCGTCGATCATGCCCGCGGCGAGATCGGCGTCGATCGCCATCTGCTTACCGGGCATGGCGTCCAAGGTGAACCGCGCAACAACTTCGGAGACGCGCCCCGCACCGTTCGTGATGACGATGAACTGTACGATCATCAGGATCAAGAACACAACGAAGCCGACGACGAAGTCGCCCCCCATCACGAAGTTGCCAAACGTCTCGATGACGTGTCCGGCTTGGCCGGTGCCGAGGATGAGTTTGGTTGCGGCGATGCTGAGCGCGAGGCGGAACAGGGTGGTGATCAGCAGCAGCGAAGGGAAGACGCTGAACTCGAGCGGGTCCTTGATGTTGACCGAGGTCAGAAGGATGACGACCGAAGCGGTCATCGCAATGACCAATCCGGTGTCGAGCATCCAATGCGGCAGGGGCAGGATCAACATGCCGACGATGGCAAGCAATCCGATGCCTAAGAGGAGATCGGTCTGTCGGAGGATCTTGGACAACGAATTCATGCCATTGCTTCCGGACAGGGTGGGGGCCCATTGGATGTATCGGCAAGATTGCCGGGTTCTGGAGGGGGAAACGACGTTATGCGCGGGTTGGGTTGAGTTGGGATCACGCGGCGCGCGGGGGCGTCGTACCGCGCGGAGGATGGGCGGATTAGCACGGGCTATCTCGGATTGGCACGGTGGAGTACGCACATTCTTGACGTTTTCGTCAAGAATGACAAAGGATAGACAGCCTAGGCAACTTTGATCATCCCAGCTTGAAAGAGACTACAGGTCGTTATGCGTCGCGCCTTCACCCTCATCGAACTCTTGGTCGTCATCGCTATCATTGCGATCCTTGCCGCTATCCTTTTCCCGGTGTTCGTCCAAGCTAAAGTGGCGGCTCGGAAGACCCAATCAATCTCGAATCTCAAGCAGATTGGCCTTGCAGTCATGATGTACACCGAGGATAGCGACGGCTATCCTCACCACAGCAGCCCCTCCTCGTGGAATCCGCGAGTTCGCTGGGCTGACCGGATCTTTCAGTACGTGAAGACGGAAGAAGTGTTCATCGCGCCCAACGCTTCGCTTGAGGTGTACGGCAAGAAGTGGGCTCACAACCAGAACCGCACCTATGGCGGCTACGGGATCAACTACCAGTACCTCGGCAACTCGCGTGAACTCGCGCCCAACCTGCCCTTTGCAGCGCGAGACTCGGAAATCAGCCATACATCATCGACGATCGTGGTCGCGGACACCCGCGGCGTTCGTCGCGATAATGGGACGACCAGCGGCGGCGAGTACACCATCGATCCCCCATTGCCCTCGCTCCGTGGCAGCGGCAAGCCCAGCGGCTACTATGGTGATGGGGCCGAGTGCGGTTCAGGGCCGTTCGGATGCCGATCCACGCCCGCGGAGCGCCATGCAGACCGGGTTGCGGTTGCCTTCGCCGACGGACATGCTAAGACGTTCACGCTGCTGCAACTGGATGACTACGACGGCGATGGTGTCCTGGACAACGGCTGGTGGAACGGCTCGGCTGATCCGGCGAAGAAGTAGCTTACGACGATTCGGGGGCGGGGATCGGTGACTACGCCGTATTCAATGGCACTTCGTAGTGGACGTTGTTTTCGACCAAGGAGACGAACTTGCGTTTTCGAAGTCCGTCGATAACCTCGGTCACTTGAGCATCCGTGAGCGACTTCTGGAAATGCGCGTTGATCGAGCTTGAGAGCGTCTTGATGGTCCGAGGGCGTGTTGCTTTGGGAAGGCAAAGTCTGTCGACGACCAACTGGACGCGTTGCTCAGGAGTGTGGCTCGTCGCTGCCTTCACGAAAGGAATGTCGCCTGTGCTGGCGACCCTCGCGGCCCCGATTTTGCGGGACTTGAGGTGCTGGATCAGGGGATCAAAACCCGCATCCTTTGACACGACATGAAAGTAGGCACCGGGATGCTCGGCCGCGAGTTGTCCGAGGTAGAACGCGACGTGGAAGTCGAGGTTATTGTGGCCAGAGCCACTGATGAACTGGTACTTCGCCCTATCCCCACACTGCTGGAGTGAGCAGGCAAGCTTGATCGAGATCTTGGACTGATTCGCGCCGACGAACACGACGATGCGGCAATGCTCGTGATCGAGTGCTTCCACCGATTCCGGCTGGACGTTCTCAAGATCGACGAGGATGTAGTTGGTGCGCATGGTCGTTGTGCGCTTACCTTAACACACTTTGGGAGCAGAAGATGCAATTCTTGCGGAACCTAGGCGCATGCGGGTGTCAAGCGACCGCCCCAACTGGTAGAGCTCACCGGGCGCACTTCCGGTCCGGGATGCTGGCGATGGCCACTTCGCTTACTCGCGACACGAACACGCGCTCTAAGACAACTGAAACCACTACCGCATGTTCACGAACTCGATCGGAAACGGCAAGTCCAACCCCTTGAGGAACGCGATCGCCTTCTGAAGCTCATCCTTGTCCTTGCCCGACACGCGCAGTTCCTCGCCTTGGATCTGGCTGTTCACTTTCAGCCCCTTGTCCTTGATCATCTTGTTGATCTTCTTGGCCTCGTCTTGGGGAATGCCGACCTTGAACTCGACCTTCTGGCGGATGGTCAGGCCCGAGCCAGCTTCCACTTTGCCGTAGCCGATCTGGCGCATGTCGATGCCGCGCTTGAGGAGCTTGGACACCAAGATGTCCTTGAGCTGCTCCATCTTGAACTCGTCGTCGGCGATGAGGGTGATCTCGTCCTTCTCGAACTTGATCTCGCACTTCGAACCCTTGAAGTCGTACCGGTTCTCAAGCTCTCGCTCCGCCTGCTGAACCGCGTTTCGAACCTCTTGTTGGTCCACACGGGAAACGACGTCAAAAGAGAATTCTTTGGCTGCCACGTTGAGATTGTACCGGGCACAGCAAGAAGGGCAAGCCGAATGTCGGCTTGCCCTTCTTCAAGTTATGGAACGCCTTACGCCTTTCGTCGTCGGCGAGCAAGGAACGCGCCACCAAGAGCGATAACCGCCATGGTGCCGGGCTCGGGGACAATCGCGGTGACCGCGAAGTTGTCCACGTACTGATACATATCGCCTGGAGGGGTGAACGGTCGCACGATCCTAGCGCCAACCGAGTAGGTCCCGTTTGTCGTCGGCGTGAAGATACTCGTGATATGACCGTAGATCGGGGTCGATCCCGTCGTTGGTCCCGCTGCCCGGGTGGTGATCGCGGTCCCGTTCACGATCAGCGAGAAGATTCCGCCCTCGGCGTTGTTCGCCGTCCCGGTGCGCTGCACTGCCCAGTCGAAATCGAAATAGTACTGCCAGCCGCCGATCAGATTCAGATTCTGAGTGAGTTCGATACCGCCGGTCGCCGTGCTCGTATTGATCCGACCCACTTGGAACCTTCCGGCAAAGTTGGTGGGCCGAAAGCCCGGGCCATCGATGTCGTACAGAACCGCCGATTGACTCACCGACTGACCGTTCGTGGTCGTCGCAATGTTCCAGAAGCTGAGATCGCCCGCTTCAAAGTTACCGTTGATAAACATCTGCGCATTTGCGCCCGCCACGACGCCCATCGCGACGCCCATCAACACAATCTTCATTCTGCTCCCCATGTGATTACCTCCGAACCCAGTCATACGGTTCTTACATCCATTGTAACCCGCTTCACCCAGATTACGGCCAATCCATCGAAATCCCGGTGCAATTACTGGCTTACCTCAGACCTTCGCCATTGGCAGCGCGGTCATCTTGGGTTCGGGCACGGGCTCGTCGTCGCGAACGATCTCGTTGTACAGCGAGTCTCGCTCGACCGCGATGCGTCCGACCTCTTCGATCATGCGGATCATGTTGTCGCGTGTGAGGGCTTGCGACTTGTTGCCAAAGTCATCATCCTTGTACGTGATCTCGTATTCGTGGACGGTGCCGTCCACGTCGTCGGCGCCGTACCAGATTGCGGCTTGAGTCACCGGCACGGTGTTCATGATCCAGAAGCTCTTGATGTGC
The DNA here is from genome assembly GCA_020850325.1 of Methanoregulaceae archaeon. Lineage (GTDB taxonomy): Bacteria > Armatimonadota > Fimbriimonadia > Fimbriimonadales > Fimbriimonadaceae > JANJUB01. The sequence continues at coordinate 235,693 of JADZEW010000026.1, read as the reverse complement.
TCGAAGTTGTCGAGCATCAAGCGCGACACGGCGATCGTTCGGAGGTCATCATCGGCGGTCGCATGCTCGATGTGCTCCAGCTCCGTGCCTTCGGGGTGGAACGATAGCGGGGTGAACGTGAGGAAGTGGCCCGTCTCGTCCTGCAGCTCGCGCAGCTGGATTAGATGGTCGACCCGTTCTTCCAGCGTTTCGATATGGCCGTAGAGCATGGTCGCGTACTGCTTCAGGCCAAGCTGGGCGGCCGCGCGGGCCACCATCTTCCACTCTTCACCGCGAAGCTTGCGCCCGAACAACTCTTCGTGGACGCGGTCGCTCAGGACCTCGATGCCGCCACCGGGGAGCGAGTCGAGCCCAGCTTCAATGAGGTCGGCCAGTGCCTGCTCGATCGTCACCTTGCCTTGGCGGGCAATCTCGACGATCTCGACGGCGGTGAACGCCTTGACGTGGACGCCGGGGCGGGAGTCCTTCACCAACCGGACGAGGTCGAGATAGTACTGATAGGGAAGTCGCGGGTTGATGCCGCCGACCATGTGGATCTCAGTCAGCGGAACGTCTTTGTGCCACTCGAGGCGGCGCTTGACTTCGTCCAGGCTCATCTCGTACGGCGCGGGGCCACCCTTCTTCGCATAGAACGAACAGAACTTGCAGAACTTGTTGCAGATGTTCGTGTAGTTGATGTGCTGGTTGCGCACGTAATAGGTGCGTCCGCCGTGTCGCCGTTCGCGGTCGATGTTGGCGAGATAGCCGACCGCGGTCAGGTTGGGCGATTTGAACAGGCGCAGCCCGTCTTCAAAAGACAGGCGAGTTCCGGCAACCACCTTATCGTGGATGTCCATCAGGTCGGCGCCGACGATCCGTTCTGGGGAGATGGGCATAGCTCGTTCTACGCGGCATTGTACCTGCGAGGTTTGAACTTTCAGTGCGGAGTGAAACTTGATCTACGGCGGTAGGATTCGTGCTTCCCGTTCGGCGAGTTGGCCAGCGACGCCGGTGAACTCGCTTCCATCGCGCTCGAGCCACTCGAGCATCTCGGAGATGCTTCCGGTCGCCGCGCAAATCGTCGTATCGGCCGCGCCGTAATAGAAGCGGATCGTATCGCCGTCTTCGGCGATGGTGTAACCGCAAGGGAAAATGGCGTTGCCGACATCGCCCACGTGCTCGTAGGGCTCTTCCGGGCCAAACATCCACGATTGGCCCCGCGATAGGCAAACGCCTGGGTTTTCCTTGTCGAACAGCGCAAGCCCGAGCCGATAGATCGACCCCGAGGCATGGCGCCGCACGCCGTGGTAGACAATCAGCCAGCCCCGGTCCGTCTCGATCGGCGGGGGCGATAGGCCGATCTTGTTAGCGTCCCACCAGGCACCTCGTCGGGCGGGCAGCAGGATCGTGTGTCCACCCCAGTTGCGCAGGTCGGGCGAGAACGAAATCCACATGCTCGCGTCCTGAGGCGTGGAAGGGCGGTGAATCAGGGCAAACTCGCCATTGAACCGTCGCGGGAAGAGTGCGGCGTCCTTGTCATCGGCCTGCATAGCCAGTCCGTAACGCTCAAACTCGATGAAGTCGGTGGTCGATGCGATCGCCACACCCGGCCCGGATTTGCCGAACGCGGTGTACGCGATCAGGTATTCACCGACTTCCGGCACATAAGTGATGCGAGGGTCTTCGATTCCCCATAGCTCTTCGGGAAAGCGGATCGGATCGTGCTCGAGCGTCGGTTTTGGATCGATCACCCACCCATCGATGCCATTCGCGGAACGGGCGGCACAGAAGTGGGAAATGCCTCGACGGTCCTCGACGCGGCAGAGCAACAAGGTCGTCCCATCCTTGAGCTTGGTCGCCCCGGGATTGAACACCGAGTGAACGGGATAGGGCCAGTCGGCAGCCGTCAGAATCGGGTTCTTCGGATGGCGAGTTAGCAGAACATCGAACTTAGTTGATCTCATGGCTTCCTACTGGGATAACGGAGCGCTCGACCCTCTTCCACTGCTGGAGCTCGATGAGCGCGCAAAGATACGAAAGGGTCGACTCGGCCCCCTGATTGCCGTTGATGCGTCCGGAGTGCAGTCCGTCGTTACAGCCGCCGGAGGACGAATCGTAAAGGGGGATCCCGAGGACGTTCTTGCCGATGAACCACTCGTAGGCACGGTTTGCTTCCGCATTCCACACAAGTTCGTCGGTCACCGATTGGGCGCTGAGGCAGGCGGAGACCGATGCCCACGCTTCCAGCGGCTGCTGGTCAAAGTCGGCCCGAATCCCGTCGCGCGCGTAGAATCCCTCCGATCCAATCGGCATGAAGACGCCGCCCGGTCCGGTCTGCAACCTCATTAACCAGTTGAGGGCCCGCAATCCAGCCCCGATCATGCTCGGGTTGGCCAGCGACTGGCCAGCAATCAGGAGCGCCTGAGGCAGGCGAGCATTGGCGTACGACAGGCTTTGCTCGAACCAGGGCCAGTCGGCACTCGAGTTCTGCTCGGCGACGTGCATCAGTCGCATGGCCATCGTGACAAACAGCTGACGCATCGCGTGGTTGTTCGGGAATGCCTCCAGATACTCATCCAGCGCGAGCACGGCGTAGGCCCACGTGCGCGGGCTGGTGGTGTCGATCATCCCGGGCGCCGCCTGCACAAAGATGCTCTGAGCGGCGTTGCGCCGGTCGACATTGCGGGTGTAGCGGATGAGCGTGCCCAATCCCCACAACGATCGTCCCTGAGAGTCCTCAGACCCGGAACGCTCGAGCCACGTCCGGGAGTAGCTCATGAAGTTTCGGAAGCGCCGGTTTTCGGGATTGAACGCGTCGATGACGAAGCTCAGGTAGGTGCCCTGCATCGAGAAGATCTCAGGACTCAGTCCAGCTTGCGCCTCGAGGCGGGCGGTAAGCCAGAGGGCACGGGCATTGTCATCGACACAATAGCCTTCGGATCGCCGGGGCACGGTGTAGATCGCGTGCTGCATGAGTCCGGTGTCGTCGGTCATCTCGCAGAGGTGGTGGAAGTTCGGCAAAGCCCATGAGGGTTCAACGCCGGGCTTTACGACAGCACGACGAACAATCGTCTTCATGCGGGGGCTGCTGTCCTCGAGAGCCTGGCTAAAGCACTCCAAGTAACGTCGCCCGACTTTGGGCCAGCGCATGCTATCGCCGAACTCGGCGGCACGTCGCTCCATCGTTCGACGTTCGTCTTCGTTGACTTGAATCCTTGTTACTGCAGCCGCAATCGCGCTTGCGTCCCGGTAGGGAACGAGCATCCCCCTGCCCTCGCTCAGGAGCTCTTCGGCGTAGGTGTAGGGAGTTGAGACGACTGCCCGCCCCGCCCCGACCGCATAGGCCAAGGTTCCCGATGTGATTTGATTTGGGTTCAAGTACGGCGTGATGTAGATGTCCATCGCCGCCAGATACTCGACCAGTTCTTCGATCGGCACGTAGTCGTTAACAAACACGACATGATCGGCGACTCCAAGTTCGGCAGCCAGAGCTTCGAGTTGTTCACGGTAGCGCTCGCCGCTGCCTGCCTTGACGTTGGGGTGGGTCGCCCCAACGACGACGTAGGTCGCGTCGGGAATCTCCGCGAGGATGGCCGGCATCGCCTGAACCACAAACTCAATGCCCTTATCCGGAGAGAGGAGCCCAAAGGTGAGAATCATCGGTCCCGAAACGCCCAGTCGAGCCCTCAGCGCCCCGTCGGAGTGCTCGGGAATCGTGGGAATCCCATGCGGGATGAAGTCGATCTTCTCCGGGGCGACGTCGTGTACTTCCTGGAGGAGCTCGATCGCTCGAGTGCTCATCACGACGATCCGCTCCGAGAGCTGGAGTAGCTCACCGAGCACCTTTTTTTGTGCGGCGGTAGGCTCCCGAAGGACCGTGTGGAGTGTCGTCACAATCGGCATCTTGGCCTCGCGGACGAGATGCAGCAAGTACTCTCCAGCCTCGCCGCCGAAGATTCCGTATTCATGCTGAACCGACAGCACATCGTAAGAGCCCTGATTGATGAACGCCGCCGCGGCTCGATACTGGTCGGGTTGTTGGTCCGCGATTTGGAAGCGAACGCGCTCCGGATAGTCGTAGCTATGACCATTCGTCATCGCGATAGCGTCACCACGCAAGCCAGCCTCGGTTTCGACCAAGTTCTGCGCGAGATCTGCAGTAAACGAGGCAATACCGCATCGCCGAGGAACGTGGGTTCCCAGCAAGGCAACTCTCTGGATGTTTGGCTTCGATTGAACTCTGAATGTGTCGATGATGATGACGTACCTTCCCGATGAGTTCTACGCCACTGGGACCTCAAAGCTGGCTCGAGCTAACTGTTCTTTAGGCTGTCAGTACTTCCATAGACAGTCAAAGCACCGTCAACAGATAAGCCCACAGTAGCTGAGGTAAACTTTTCGTCAAAGGTGAGTTAGGTCGAGTTTACGCCAAGGATCGATCAGGTCTCTGATGCTGGTGATTCGAACCTTGCTCCATCCATGAAAACTAAAGAACTCTCACCTCGCGAAGAGGAAATCATCGAGCTCTGCGTCGAGGGGCTCACGAACGAAGCCATCGCGCACCGCTTGGGTTTGAGCTTGGGCACAGTCAACACCTATTGGCTCCGGATCAAGCTCAAGGTCGGCGGAATGGGCAGGACGGACACGGTTGTCCGAATCATCAAGGAACGGGCCGAGCGGGCACTCCGCGACGCTAATGTTGAGCGTGCCCACCTGGCGGAGATGATTGCCGAGCAGGAGCGCGGCGTCGTTGACCTCAGGGCCGCGCTCGCCTTACTCCATCTGGCAATGGACCAGATCAAATCGACCGTATGGGCCACAGACGGCGACCTCGCGATCCACATCATTGCCAACGGCGAATATCCCTCGAGGCACTTTGGCGTCCTTTGGGAAGTTGGCCGGACCGTCTTTGAGATCTTTCAGACCACAGACCCGAACCACCCCGCGGTTGCCGCCCATCTCGCGGCCCTGAATGGCCACGAGACGGAAGTCCGACTCGACGGCAAGTTTGCCAACATGTTCTTGCGCGTATTGCCTCTGACCGACGAGTCTGACCAGGTCATGGGATGCGTCAGCATCTTGAACAGCGTAGGCGAAGACGCCTAGAGTTCGCTTTGCAGGATGCCGACTCTCCGAGCCGCGCTCAGCGCACGAATCCGGTTGTTCACATCGAGCTTCCGGTAGATACTCGCCAGGTGGAAATCAACGGTACGCGTAGAAAGGAAGAGTGAACCGGCGATTTCCCGGCTCTCCAATCCTTCGGCCACGAGCCTAAGGATTTGGAACTCACGGCCCGACAAGCGCGCCTGCTGGACTTCTTGATAAGTGCCCGGTTCCGGGGCGATGTGTAGCACTCTCATTGAGTCTGCCTGAGGTTGATTGCTAACTGCCATTTGGGTTCACCCACTTTCGATATGCGTGCGCGAGAGCAATCTGGACCGCTCGTTGCTCTTGCGGGGTGGCTGGGCCACCACTGACGGCCGTAACCAATGGGGTGATGAGAATGTCAGCGGCAATCTTGTAGCCGTTTGACTTCTCATCGCTGCGTCCCTGAACCTTGCGGTTCTGGAACAGGATCTTGCCCGAAGCCACATCGAAGACGTAAACATCGACGGTCGCGGTCGAGATCGTCTTGGGACCCAGGTTGACCCAGATGCTGCGGGTGTGCCAGGCAATGGAACCATAGAGGACCCGTTTGGCACCGAGCGATCGGCCGTAGGCTTGGAGGGTCGACCTTGAGGGCAGCTGCCCATACACGGGACCTCTAAGCTTACGCTTCTCCCAGGTCGCTTGGGCGACATCGACTGGGATCGTCGAGAAGCCGACGCGTTGCGCAATCTCTTCAACGGTTTGGATGGCCAACGTGCGCGCCGTTCGATTGCCCTTTTTGAAGGCCCACGGGTAGGCGACCGCGGTGCCCTTGAGCGCCGTCGCCGGACGTGAGTCTTGCTGGGAAGCAAGTCCAGTGATCGGTGCGAGCCCGGTGAGGCCGATGAGCGCGGTGATAAGGAGCTTTGAGGGTGCTTTCATGAATGTCCTCCGGTAGGTGTAGGGAAGCGACCCTGGCACCGGGGTAGGGATGCCAGAGCCGCCAAGATGTTGAAGGTCAGTTGATCGGCTTGGGGGCGACCGACTTCATGTCCGGTCGGAACTCCATGTCTCTGGTCAGCCGAACGCCAAACGGGGCGCCCGTCTCAAGGCTCACGTCGCGTGACCGTGAGGGATCCTTCTGGATTTCACCGAGGAGGAATCCCAGCGCGCCACCGATGAGCGCACTTGTCAGGATGTTGCCTTTGGTCAAGATGGCGACCAAGGCTCCACCGCCGGCACCGTAGCCGACATACCTAAGGTTGTCGACCTTCGCTCCCGGCTTGGCCGTTAGGCGGCCATCTAGGTTCTCGATGCTCTTGGAGTCGAGACCAATGAGGGAGCCGTAGATCGGGAACTGGCTTCCATTCGGAAGGCGCAGGCGATCGAAGGCCAGGCCCAGCACGCCGGGCGTGTCTCCCGTCTTTGCACGAACCACATCGACATGGCCCTCGAGCGTCGTGCCCTTCGGAATGTTCTGATAGTGTGTGTCGTTGCCGGAGTCGATCACGGCCGAGAACGTGTCACCGACCGCGACCGATTTCGAACTCAACGGCCTTTCGAGCTTGAAGGGAATGACCGATCCGATGCTGAGTTGCACCATCGGGCCACCCAACGAGACCTCGTCCTTCTTCTGCTCAAGAATCCGGGTCGTTGCCGACGTGATCGTCACCTGGCGAGCATAGGACTCCCACTTGACTTCCGCTCCCATGGATTCGCTCAGGAACCGCAACGGAACGATCGTCCGACCATTGTGGATGATCGCCGGGCTATCCAAGCTGACACTACGGCCATCGACGGTTGCGGTGTACGAGTTAACTGGTAACTGAATACGATGAGTGCCGTAAGTTGCAAAAACGGTTTGAGAATCGGAGTTCCACTCGACCGTGGCATTCATATGCTCGAAGACACCTCGAACGGGCACCATCACGCGGTTATTGACCATGATGGGTTGGACATCGGGCATCGAAACGATCTCGCCATCGACGGTCACTCGGATATCTTGGGACTGTGCCGAAGCCCCGACGGAAAGGGCCGCTAGGGCCAAGAGGGTCAGCATGCCTCTTCGGGTGTTCTGTGTGTTCATCAGTAACAGACTATTGCATTGCCGACAAACAAGCAAGTCGTTCGTTGAGGTGTCGTCAATTGCCGTGTCCTGATTTTCGATGTCAGTCATTCCACGGACGCGCAAGAGCCGACCTGAATCCGGTGAGTTAATTCAGTAGCATAAAGACATGTTGTGGACACTGGTATTGATCCTCGCTGTGCTTTGGCTACTCGGGATGGTGACGTCCACCACGCTCGGAGGGCTGATCCACATTCTCCTTGTGATCGCGCTGGTCGTGATCGTCGTCAACCTCCTTCAAGGGCGCCGCGTGATGTAGCCCGCGCCCAAAATTTGCCGTGAATCGCAGGCTCGTCACGTCGAACTTGCGCTAAGATGCAAGGAACGTGATGCGGCGCTGGTGGATTCTCGGTGGTGCGGTCGTCTTTGTGACGGCGAGTGGTGCGGTGGCGGTCTCGACCCCCAAACCCGCCGTGGTCAAAACGGTCAGCTTCAATCGCGACGTCCGGCCAATCCTGAGCGAGAGCTGTTTCAAGTGCCACGGGTTCGATGCTAAGGAAGCCAAGGGCAATCTTCGGCTGAATGAGCCGAAGGACGCGACCCGCGATCGCGGCGGGTATCGGGCGATCACGCCTGGCGACCCGACGAAGTCGATGATCATGTCGCGGGTGACCACGTCGGTCGATGAGATGAAGATGCCCCCTGCCCACTCGGGCATGAAGCCGCTCACCCCCGACCAGGTTGAAATCCTCAAGAACTGGATTCAGCAAGGGGCGAAGTATGAGCCCCATTGGTCCTTTGTCGCACCTAAGAAACCAGCCTTTCCGGCAGTCAAGCAGAAGGACTGGGTGCGTACCGGAGTCGATGTTTTCGTCCTCTCTCGACTCGAAGCGGTTGGGATGGCCCCCGAGCCCGAGGCCGACCGCTCCACGTTGCTGCGCCGCGTTTCGCTTGCGCTGACGGGATTGCAGCCAACTCCCGAGGAGATCCGCGCGTTTGTCGCTTCCAAGGACCCCAAGGCCTACGAGAAGGAAGTGGAGCGGTTGCTCGCGAGTCCCCGTTACGGCGAGCATCAAGCCCGGGCATGGCTGGACGCGGTGCGCTATGGCGACACTCACGGACTGCACCTCGACAACGAGCGGTCGATCTATCCTTACCGCGATTGGGTCGTGCGAGCCTTCAACGAGGACCTGCCGTTCGATCAGTTCGCGACGTGGCAGCTGGCCGGCGACCTGCTCCCCAAGCCGTCTATCGACCAGCGCATCGCGACCGGATACATTCGGATGAACCCGACGACGGCCGAAGGCGGAGCGATCGAGGCAGAGTTCCTTGCCAAGAACACGTTTGATCGGGTGGACACGTTCAGCACCGTCTTCCTGGGGCTCACCGTGGGCTGTGCGCGATGCCACGACCACAAGTACGACCCGATCTCACAACGTGACTACTTCAGCCTGTACGCCTACTTCAACTCCACCGCTGACGCTCCGCTCGACGGCAATCTATTGACGCCAGCTCCCGTGATGCGAGCGCGCAGCCGTGCGCAGCAGGACATCGCGGAACGGTATGAGTCGGCGATGGCCAATGCGCGGGCCTCGCTCAGCCTCGAAGAAGTGACCGCGTGGGCCGAGGCCAAGAGGGTCTTTGTTCCAAACGTTGGCAACTGGGAGGTGTCCGGACCCTACACGGCGGCCAACTTCGATCTTGCCCATACGACGGAGTTTGGACCTGAGCCCGGCGGAGTCGAAGATCCGGGCAAGTGGCGTCCGCTTGCGATTCGCCGTGGACAGTTTGTGACCGTTGCCGGAAAGGAGAACTCCGCGGGCTACGCTCGCACCACGTTGACGTCGGATGCCCGACGGGACGTCGATCTTCGCTTCGGTAGCGATGACGGCATCCGGGTCTGGTTGAACGGAAAGCTCGTCCACGATAACAAGGTCCTGCGTGGAGTGCAGACTCCGGTCGATAATGTCCGGGTGACGCTCGAGCAAGGTTCGAATACCCTGGTCGTCAAGATCTCCAACGGCGGCGGTGGCGACGGCCTGGTCTACGACGTCGGCGATGCGGTTTCGGATCAAGCGGCTCGGCTTACCGAGTTGCGAGCCCGCGATCCGAAGCGCGCCGAAGCCGGCCTGCGCGACCTCTACTTGGCCAGCGGACCCGAGACCAGCGCGACGGTCGCGTTCCGGAAGGCGAAGGCTGATCTGGACCAGCTGGACTCGATGATTCCGTTCACGCTGGTTGCCGAAGAGCTGCCGGTTCCGCGTCCCGCCTTCATCCTGCACCGCGGCGAGTACAACCTGCCGACCGTGCCCGCCTATCGCCGCGTGCCGACCATCTTAGGCGAGACGCCGAAGGAGGCGCCGAAGAACCGGCTTGGGCTGGCGCGATGGTTGGCCCGCCCCGACCATCCGCTGTTCGCCCGCGTCACCGTCAACCGGTATTGGCAGGCGTTCTTCGGCCACGGCATCGTGAAGACGGCCGAGGACTTTGGCGCCCAAGGCGACTGGCCGAGCAACATCGAGCTTCTCGATTACCTAGCCGTTCGGTTCGCCGAGACGGGTTGGAGCCAGAAGGCGATGCATCGGATGATCGTGAACAGCGCCGCGTTTCGTCAGCGATCGGTGGTGACGGACGCCAAGCGCGATCGCGACCCCGAGAACCGGATGATCTCGCGCGGTCCTCGCTTCCGATTGGAGGCCGAGGTGCTACGCGATACCGCCCTCCACGCGAGCGGATTGCTCCGTGAAGAACTCGGCGGCCGAGGCTTCAAACCGTACCAGCCCGAGGGACTGTGGGAGGCGCTCGGCTTCCTCGAGAGCAACACCGCGCGGTACGTGCCCGACATCGACGATAGTATCTATCGTCGCAGCCTCTACCTCTTCTGGAAGCGCACGAGTCCGCATCCGATCATGCTGACCTTCGACGCCCCCATGCGCGAATCGTGCGTGGTGCGGCGGGGACGTACGAACACCCCGCTCCAGGCGCTGATTACGCTCAATGAGACCGCGTTCGTTGAAGCCTCGCGGGTGCTCAGCGAGCGCGTCATGCAAGAGGCGAAGTCGGATGACGATCGGCTCACCCTCGCTTACGCCCTGACCCTCGGGCGCGCCCCGAAGCCGCAAGAGCGGGCGCTGCTCAAGCAGAGCCTGACTCGCTATCGCACCCGTTACGCCGAAGATCCTGAGTCCGCGCGGAGCCTGGTGACGGTCGGCCTTGCCGCACGCGATGCTTCCCTCGATCTCGCCGACCATGCGGCTTGGACCATGGTTTGCTCGACCCTGATGAACACCGACGAGTTTATGAGCCTGCAATGAACGACCACACTTTGGATCCGAAACGCGAGTTTGAACTTGGCATGACCCGTCGCCAGCTCTTTGGGCGCGCCGCCCTTGGCGTTGGTACCGCGGCGCTGCATCGGCTGCTGATGGGTTCAGGGTTTCTCGCCCCGATGGCGGCGATGGCCGGGCAAGATACGCGGCACGGCGGCCTCCCGGGCATTCCGCACTTTGCTCCCAAGGCCAAGCGCGTTATCTACCTCTTCATGAATGGCGGGCCTTCGCAGCTGGACCTGTGGGACTACAAGCCCAAGCTGCACGAGGAGTACGACAAGGACCTCCCCGACCACATCCGCAAGGGGCAGCGGCTGACGACGATGACCAGCGGCCAGGCGCGGTTCCCGCTCGCTCCCTCCCGCTACAAGTTCCAGAAGTACGACAACAACGACGAGGGCGTGTGGGTCTCGGAGCTGCTGCCGCACACCGCTTCAGTCGTGAACGAACTGTGCGTCGTGCGCTCGATGTGGACCGAAGCCATCAACCACGACCCTGCGGTGACGTACATCCAAACCGGCAGCCAGCTGCCGGGCCGGCCGAGCTTGGGCTCGTGGGCCAGCTATGGCCTTGGCAGCGAGAACGAGAACCTGCCGACCTACGTGGTGCTGCACAGCAAAGTGACGCGCGGCAACCCCGACCAGGCCCTCTTTGCGCGGTTGTGGGGTTCGGGGTTCATCTCCAGCGAGCACCAGGGCGTCAGCATGCGATCGAACGGTGACCCCGTGCTTTACCTCTCCGATCCTGAGGGTCTCGACCGCAAGACGCGACGCGACATGCTTGATGATCTTGCCAAGTTAAACCAAGGAAACCTGAACGAATTCGGCGATCCTGAGATCGCGGCGCGCATCAAGCAGTACGAGATGGCGTATCGGCTCCAGACCAGCGTGCCGGACCTGATGGATCTTTCGAAGGAGTCCGACGAGGTCTTTGAGATGTACGGTCAAGAGAGCCGCGTGCCGGGTACGTTTGCCGCGAACTGCTTGCTGTCTCGGCGACTTGCCGAGCGGGGCGTTCGGTTCATCCAGGTCTTCCACCGCGGATGGGACCAGCACGGCAACCTCGCCGGCGAACTGCCGATCCAGTGCAAAGACGTCGACCAGGCGTGCGCCGCGCTGATCAAGGACCTCAAGCGCACGGGCATGCTCGACGAGACGCTGGTGATTTGGGGCGGCGAGTTCGGCCGCACGGTGTACTGTCAAGGCCCGCTTAGCCGCGAGAACTACGGCCGCGACCACCACCCCCGCGCGTTCACGATGTGGATGGCTGGCGGCGGCGTCAAGCCAGGCATCACCTACGGCCACACCGACGATTACGGATACAACTTGGTGGATAAGGATGGCAATGTAATCACGCCTTCGGTGGACCACTTCACCCCCGGCGCCATCCACATTCACGACCTCAACGCGACGATCCTGAATCAACTCGGCGTCGATCATACGAAGCTGACGTACCGCTACCAGGGCCGTGACTTCCGGCTAACCGACGTCCACGGCCACGTCGTGAAGGATCTGCTGAAGTAGCGATTAGCCCCCTCCTTTCGCTCCGGCGAGAGGAGGGGGTTGGGGGTGGAGAGTCTCTCACTCCCCCTCGCCTCGCTTGCGGGGAGAGGGGGCTGGGGGGTGAGGGGCAATGAGCCCGAGCCAACACTCACCGTCCCGCGAACGTCGAGAACTCCAGCCCAATCGCGGCGTTGATGTTCCGTCCGCCGAACTTGCGCGAGAGGAATCCGGGCAGGTGGCTGCCGATGCGCACGATCTCACGCGCCGACCGCAGCACGACGCTAACGGTCCCGATCGCCGCCCGAGCACCTAGCACCGCAGCAAAGCCGGGCTTGCTGAGCGTGGTGCCCAGGTTCACCAGGTCCATGAGACGGTTCGAGATCAGCAGTTCGACCGTATTCTCGAGACGCAGTGCGCGTGCGACTTCCAGCAGCGCCGCTCGCTCCACGTTCTTGGTGAGATCCTCGGTCGTGCGCACCCCTCGCAAAGAGTCGACCAAGACTTCGATCGCCTGACGGCTCTTGGGTTGGCGAAGCACTTCCTGCGCCTTGCGGTCGGCCAACCGGGGGATCTTCGTGTTGTCGCGGTTGAAGGAGTACAGCTTCTCATCGCGGCCATTCAACTTGGCTTTCAGCGGTACAAGCCGTCCGTTCACGTCCCAGGTGTGCTGGAGTTCGATCGCGAGTCGAGCGGGTTTATCGAAAATGCTCGCCGACAAGGCACCCTCGCGCCGGGCTTGCTTCACCTTCGCGACGGCCAGGGTTCCCTCTCGGATGACCACGCGTCCGCCCGCCCACACGTCCTCCGCAACGGCCAGCGGCACTTCCTCGTTGACGATGCTGCCGCCGGAGTTCAGCTCCTTCAGCAGCACGAGCTTGATCTCGGTACCATTCGGCACTTGGGCGGCGGAAAGGACGGCGGTTAAGAGAAGCAAGAGCGCGAGTGTAAGGCGAGCCGATGCACGAGGGCACGACACATCCCTCACCCACTTAAGCACGGGGACGAACCCACCCTTGCGCTCCGTGCGTGGTTGAGCGGAACTCCTCATAGCTTCAGAAACCGATACGTGATCGTGGTTTTCGTCTTGGCGTCGGTGTCTTCGAGTCGGCTGATCATCTCGCCGTTCAATACCGTGCCTGAACGCGAGACAAACACCACGCCATCAAGGGCGGTCGATTGCGCGCCCTGCTTGTCGGACGCTTGCACCTTGACCCGCAAGACCGGCTCATCGCGCTGCTCGACTTGCTCCAACTCGTACTTGAAATCGACCGCTCGCTCGGAGCCAATCGGCATAAGGAGCTTGGCGTTCCACCGGTCGGGCAACGAGTTTGCCGGAGGCGGCAGGACGAGACCGAAGAAGGGGCGGTTGCCACGAGGCTCTTCTTTACGATCGACGTAACCACGATCGTTCACAAACTGTTCTCGCACGGGTTGATCCAACCAACTGCGCAACTCCGCGGCGAGCCCTTCGGCCCCGCGAGCCTCCACGTCGGCGACGGTGAGTTCCATGCGCGCTCGTCCCCGCGAGACCTCTCGCACCTTGATGCGCAGGCGCCGCTCGCCAGATGCGTTGATCGTGGGCGATCCTTCGGTGGTTTCGACGATGCTGAACTGCTCGCGGTAGATGGACTCGCCCACGGGGGAGAACTTCAGGATCATGGGCTCTTGAGCGATCAAGAGCAAAGCGAGCGACGTGACGACCATCCCCTATTGGACGCTTGTTAGGCGAGGGGCGTTTCCCCAACCGGGGCGGGCTCGTTCGATTCCACGCGCCAGCACGCCGCGCGATGGTCGGGCGCTTGGGCGATCGGCGTCAAGCGGGGATCGATCTCGGCGCGGTCGCAACGCACCGGACACCGTTCGGCGAACGCACAGCCGCCGCCGAGCGTGCTGAGATCCGGGGGCTGGCCGGGAAGGGAAGCGAGGACCGTCTTGCCCGCGGTGGGCATGGCGCTCAGCAGCGCTTTCGTGTAGGGGTGGGCGGGTGAAAGAAGCACTTCGCGGGAGGTCCCAATCTCCACCACCCGTCCGGCATAGAACACCGCGACCCGGGTGCTCAGTGCGCCGATGACGCCGATGTCGTGCGAAATCAGCATCACCGCTGTACCATCGCGCTCTTGCATCTCGCGGATGAGCCGGAGGATCTGGGCCTGGAGTGTGACGTCGAGGGCGGTGGTCGGTTCGTCGGCAATGAGCACCTTGGGTTTACAGGCGAACGCAATCGCGATGACGACCCGCTGACGCTGCCCGCCCGACATCTGGTGCGGGTATTTGCGCGCGGATGACTCTGGCACGGGAACGCCGACCTCGTCGAGCAGTTCGACGGCTCGGCGGTTGGCTTGATCGCGGCTCATGTTTTGGTGGAGCCGCAGGGCTTCGGCGATCTGCTCGCCCACGCGCATCATCGGATTCAAACTGGTGAACGGATCCTGCATCACAAGCGCGATCTGGTCGCCGCGAACGTCCAGCCATTCTCGGTTGGTGAGCGTAGTCAGTTCTCGGCCTTCGAGTCGGATGGAACCCGCGGTGACCTTGCCCGGTTTGGGCAGCATGCCCATCACGGCAAAGCCCGTCATCGACTTGCCACACCCCGACTCGCCTACGACGCCGAGCGTCTCTCCGGGGTAGAGCTCCAAAGAGACCCCACGCAGAATCTTGGCTTGGCCAAACGCCACTTCGACGTCGCGCAGTTCGAGGATCGGCTCCTTCACGCGCCCACCTTGCGACCGTCCAAGGTGTTTTCTTCTTTCACGATCCGCGATTCCTTGATGCGCCAGCCCGCGGCGGTCTTGTGCCAGACGTCGTCGCTGGTGGACTTGCTTTCGAAGACGCCGACCTTCTTGGTCGAAGGGTTAACGATCTCCGCCTTGAACACGCTGGTCGAGCGCACCTGAATCACCGTGAGCTTGCTGCTCTTGAAGCTGTCGATCTTCGTGGTGATGCTCGCAATGCTCTTGAACTGCTTCAGCGTTTGCTCGAGGTTGGTGCGAACCTCCATGCGTGAGAACACAACCTTGCTCGCGTTGATGAGCTTAAAGTCTGGCGTGGTGAACGCCATAACCTTCTTCAGATCGCGAGCCTTCATTGCGGCGTTGAAGTCGCGGTACACCGCCTCCAACTCCTTCACCGCGTTGGCAGCGACGAGCCCCGGCAATAACCCGACGACGAGGAGGGTGGCCAGACGCATGTAAGGATTATAGCTAGCCGGTGTAAGGCTTGCCCTGGAGCTGTTTCCAAGCTTCGTTCTGCTTGGCACTCAGCGCCGCGAGTACCTTTTTGATGGTGTCTTCACGCAGCTTTTGCAACTGTGGCTGGATTCGCTTCTGCTCGGCCTCGATCCGCTTGTTGTAGGTCTCTTCAGCCTTCTTCAACTCGGCGTCGTTCTTCGGCTCCTTGATCCCCTTCCGCGCGGTGGCGTCGGCTTGTGCCATCAGCTTGTTCGCCGCGTCCAGGCCGGTCTTGATTAGACTCCTCACCTTAGACTTCTGCTCCGCAGTGAGGCCTACTTTTGCCGCCACAAGGTCATCGCCGAGGGCGGTCACGCCGACCGCTTGCAAGCTGAGTTCACGAAGCCGCTTCATCTGCGCGGCGCTGAGTTCAGCGAGAACCTTGTTCTTCAGCTCGGTCATCATCGCTTGCATTCGCTTGGCGTCGGGTTGTGCCGGTTTGCTGGTCTTCTTCTGCTGGGCTTCGAGTTCCTTCTGGTAGGCGGCGGCCTTTGCATTGAACGCGTCGGCATGCTTGTTCAGCTTGGTTCGCTGCGCCTCGGTCATCTTCAGTTCCGTTTGCACCTTCTTATCCTGCAAGAGCTGGAAAGCCGCGATCTTCTTGTCGAAATCGTCCGCAGCGGCGATGCTGAACAGGGAGAAGGCCGCGAATAGGGCAAGGGTGCGTTTCATAAGCGTCTCCTATTGTGACGACTGAGGACGGCTCGGCGTGTCATCCGGCGATCGCAAGCGCATCCATCACATCATCTGCCGTATCGGCGTGGACGGTGACTCGGGCCCCCGGGACCCGTGCTCGAATCTGCTGGATCAGCTCTCCGGTGGGCTGCACGGTGGCCGGTACGAAGATGGGAAGGTGGATGTCCTTGGGGAGGATCTGGATTTGGACTTCAAAGTCGCCGGGATGCTGCGAGAAGGCGGCCATCAGATCGCGCAGCTGCGGACGAGTCGCGCGTTCGAGTTCGATCTCGATCACGCCCGGTGAGTCTGATGACATGCCGTCGAGACTCAACTGGTCCATCAGCGTGACGTCCTCGAGTCGTACTTCGATCGACTTCTCGCCGCCACCTCCCGGCCGCTCGCGGTGGGACACCGTCCCCGTCACTTTGACCACCGTGTCTTTTACAAGGCGTTCGCCCAGTCGCTCGTACGTTGCCGCGAAGGCGGTCAAGGTTACTTGTCCGGTGAAGTCTTCCAGCACCAGCGACGCCCATCGCTTGCCGGATTGCTTTGAGATCGCCGTCCGCAAGCCGGCAATGACTCCAGCCAGCCGCACTTGGGTCCCATCCTCAAGCTCGGCGACCGAGGCGCAGGTGTGGGTGGCCGAAAGCTGGATCGCCCGCTCATAACCTCGCAGCGGGTGGTCCGAGACGTAAATTCCCATGACCTCCTTTTCCAGAGCGAGCAGGTCGGTGCGGCCATAGGGCTCGACCTCGGGCAGCGCGGGGTAGCTCGGGCCTTCGCTCTGCTCGCCGCCAAAAAGCGAGTCCTGCCCAGCGAGTCGGTTGCGGTTGGCGGAGTCGGCGAACGCCATCGCCCCATCGACGACTTCGAGGAGCTTCTTACGGTTGCGGTCGATCGAATCGAGAGCTCCGGCCCGAACGAGCGCCTCGAGGACCGACCGGCTGATGCCATGCGGCTTCATTCGCTCGGCAAACTCGAAAAGGTGTTTATAGGGGCCCTCGGCCTCGCGCTCAT
Source organism: Methanoregulaceae archaeon (assembly GCA_020850325.1). GTDB lineage: Bacteria > Armatimonadota > Fimbriimonadia > Fimbriimonadales > Fimbriimonadaceae > JANJUB01. Next base: position 218,808 of record JADZEW010000026.1, on the reverse strand, counting down.
CGATCAACGCCTTCGTAATTCCGTCGCCGACGCCTTTGATAGCGGCCAATCCAAATCGGATCGCGCCCGATCGGTCGATCGAGAAGTCCAGTTCCGAGGAGTTCACGTCGGGTGAGAGCACTGAAATCTTCATGCGTCGGCACTCCTCGATGCACGACACGACCCGGTCTTCCTTGTCTCGATAGACCGCGAGAAGTGCCGCCATGTACTCCACCGGGAAGTTCGCCTTGAGGAATGCCGTCTGGTAGGCGATCATCGCGTAGCAGACGGCGTGCGCTTTGTTGAAAGCATAACCTGCGAATGGCAGCAGCAACTCCCACACCTTGTCAGCAACCGAGACGTCCACGCTGTTGGCCGTACAGCCTTCCTTGAACTCCGACTGGAGCGAGTCCATCTGCGCTTTGTCCTTCTTGCCCATCGCGCGGCGGAGGATGTCCGCCTTGCCGAGGCTGAAGCCCGCCAGCGCTTGGACCAGTTTCAAGACCTGATCTTGGTAGACGATGACACCATAGGTCTCCTCCAAGATCTCTTGCATCTTGGGGTCGAGATACTCCGGCTCGGTCCGACCGTGCTTCAGGTTGACAAAGCGCGGGATGTGCTCCATCGGGCCCGGCCGGTAGAGCGCAACAAGGGCGGCCAATTCTCGAACGGACTGCGGCTTGAGGTCTTTGACGCAGCGGGTCATGCCTCCTGATTCCAACTGGAACACGCCGACCGTTTCGCCACGGCCAAGCATCTCATAGGTCGGCACGTCGTCGAGCGGGATTGACAGGATGCCTTGATCGAGCAGCACCTCAGCCTTGGCGGCTAGGTCCTTCGACCACTTTGCTTTGCGCTCGCGGGAGGTCCGGATATTCTCGACGGCTCGGGAGAGAACGGTCAAGTTGCTCAAGCCAAGGAAGTCCATCTTGAGCAGCCCGATCTTTTCGAGGATGCCCATCTCGAAGGCGGTGATGGCCTGGCCGTCGTTGCCGCGGTAGAGCGGGATGTGGTCGACCAGCGGTTCCTTCGAGATCACGACGCCGGCGGCATGCACGCCGCAGTTGCGCGCGATGCCCTCGACGGTCTTCGCGGTTTCGACCAGCTCCCGGACCCGCGGTTCGTTGTCGACCATCTGGCGGAACTCGGCGCTCTCCTTCAGGGCCTTCTGCAGGGTCATTCCCGGAACGTTGGGGATCGTCTTGCAGATGCGGTCGGTTTCTTGCGGGGTGTAGCCCTGGACCCGCCCGCAGTCCTTGATCGCCGCTTTGGCGCCGAGGGTGCCAAAGGTGACGATCTGCGCCACGTGGTCCGTGCCGTACTTCTGCGTCACGTACTTGATGATCTCATCTCGCCGAGCGTCCTCGAAGTCCATGTCGATATCGGGCATGGTTACGCGCTCCGGGTTCAAGAACCGTTCGAAGGTGAGGTCGTATTCGACCGGGTCGATGTCGGTGATGCCGATGCAGAAGCTCGTGAGTGAGGCCGCCGCCGAGCCGCGGACTCCGTAGGCGATGCCTTGGTTGCGGGCGAAATCGGCAAACTCCCTGACGAGCAAGAAGTAGCTCTCGAACCCAGTCTTCTCGATGACCTCAAGTTCGTAATCCAGCCGACTCAGGTAGCGCTCTTCCTCGACGTTGGGCAACCGCTTGAACAGCTGCTCGACGGCGAGCTTGCGCAGGTAGCTCCGAGGCGTCTCGCCCTCAGGAAGCTCCGGGTCGGGCATGTCGGCCTTCTGCTTGCCCAGCTGGACGTCGCACAGGTCGGCGACCATCATCGTGTTCTCGATCGCCTCGGGCGTGTCCTTGAAAATTTCCGCCATCTCGTCGGCGGACTTGAGATAGAACTCGTCGGTCGAGAACTTGAAGCGCTTCTCATCGGCGACTTGCGCGCCGGTTTGGATGCAGAGCAATACGTCGTGCGGCTGGGCGTCGGTCTTGCACAGGTAGTGCGCGTCGTTCGTGCAGACCAGCGGCAGCTTCAACTCGCGGCTGATCTGGAGGAGTCCATCTCGGATCTGAGCCTGCTCGGGTAGCCGGTGATCTTGCAGCTCCACGAAGTAGTTGCCCTCGCCGAACATTTCGGCATACATGCCCGCCAAGTATTGGGCGCGGTCGTATTCGCCCTTGAGCAGAGCCTGGTTGACCTCGCTGCCAAGGCAGGTCGTGGTCGCGACGAGTCCCGCGCAATGCTGTCGCAGCAGATCATGGTCGATGCGCGGTCGGTAGTAGTAGCCTTCGAGCGCGGAGATCGTGGCGAGCTTGCACAGATTGCGGTAGCCCTCGAGGTCCTTGGCCAGAAGCAGCAGGTGGAAGCTGTCCTTCTCCTCGCCCTTGCCCCGGTTCTTGTAGCCGTTCGGCGCAACGTACGCTTCCAGCCCGATCAGAGGCTTGATCCCCTTGGCTTGGCACGCCATGTGGAACTCCATGACGCCAAACATGACCCCGTGGTCGGTAATGGCGAGCGCCTCCATACCGAGCTCGTGGGCACGGCTCACCATGTCCGGAATGCGGTTCGCCCCGTCGAGGAGACTGTATTCCGTGTGGTTATGGAGGTGGCAAAAAGGACGAGCCATACCGAGGTTCGGGGGGCGTGGACGCGGGGCATCCACGCAGGAATTGTGACGTGTCGGAGCCCGTCTTTGTCGCAGGCTTTCGGGGGCTGGGGATAAGTGTCGGATCAGCCCCCGGAAGCGGTCATGAGCCACAAGGTACGCTGGAAAGGAGTCGGCTAAGTGACGGCTCCCGCTTGTCGGGAGAGGAAAGTCCGGACTTCATAGGGCACGGTGCCCCGGGCAACCGGGGGCGGGGTGACCCGACGGAAAGTGCCACAGAAACATACCGCCACGGCTCGCCGGGGCAAGGGTGAAATCGTGAGGTAAGAGCTCACGCCGTGTTGCCGCAAGGCGCGCGGGGGCAAACCCCACCGGAAGCAAGACCAAATAGGGAGGAGATGAGGTGGCCCGCCGATCCTCCGGGTTGGTCGCGCAGATAAATCGTCACTCACGACAGAATCCGGCTTACCGGCCGACTCAAGAAGTTTGGGGCATGCTGGCGTGTTGGCTTGTTGGCATTATGGGGAAGGTGGGCTTGCGGGCGTGACTTTACGGTGTGGCGGCGTCCGTTCCTCCCCCGACCACCCAACATGCGAACGTTCCAACACACCAACACGCAAACAAGCAAACATGCCAACCGCCCCCCCAAACGACCCACGCCGAGCCCATCTGCGTGTAAAGTAGAACTCACCTATGGCCGTTGCTCAGATCCGCAACCTGACCGTTCGATACGGATCATTCACGGCCCTCCGCGATTTCACCGCGGACATCCCTGAAGGGGCGGTCGGACTTCTTGGTCCTAACGGGGCCGGTAAGACCACGCTCCTGAAGACCATGCTCGGTTTCGTCAAGCCGGCAGGGGGTTCGGCGAGCGTGCTCGGCCTCGATGTCCAACGCGACGAGCGGCGCATCCGCCAGGTCATCGGCTTGATGCCCGAGCAGGATTGCCACATCCCCGGAATGAGCGCCGTCCAGTTCGTGGCGTACGCCGGAGAGCTCGCCGGAATGCCCTCTGCCCAGGCTCTGCGGCGAGCCCACGAGGTCCTTGAATACTGCGGCCTCGGCGAAGCTCGCTATCGAAATGTCGAAACTTATTCAACGGGCATGAAGCAGCGGATCAAGCTTGCGCAGGCACTCGTCCATGGCCCGAAGCTGCTGCTCCTCGACGAACCCACGAACGGACTTGACCCCGCAGGGCGAGAGGACATGCTCGAACTCGTCCGTTCGGTGTCGCACGGCAAGGGAGTGAACGTCCTCATCTCCAGCCACTTGCTCCCCGACATCGAGCGCGTGTGCGATTACGTGATCGTCGTCACCACCGGCCAGCTACGTGCAACGGGACGGATCGAAGATCTCAAGAAGCTGGAAGGTCAGCCGTTAGACATCGAACTCCGCGAAGAGTGCCCCGGCTTCGGCGACCGACTCATTGAGGAAGGCTTCCGTGTGATTTCTGCCAAAGCGCTGCACTGGCGGGTCCAGGCTCCCGGAACCCCCGAGGAACTGCTGCCGCGTGTCATGAGAGCCGCCGGAGCCGCTGGCGCACAAATCCGAGGCTTCGGTCTTGCCGAGCGGTCGTTGGAAGAAGCCTTCCTTGCCGCTGTGGGTCCCCAGGGAGGTCCTCAGTTCCATGTCTAGCCCGATTGCCGACCTCAGCTACCGCCATTACGAGGGCGTTCTCGAGCCGCCCCGCCACCGCTGGTGGGCGATCGCCAAGACGACCATGCGTCAGGCGTTCCGCAAAAAGGTCATGTGGGTCGTGAGTGCCAGTTCGGCTTGGTACTACCTGGGCATGGTCTTCGTGATGTTCGTGCTCGACCAGATTGCGGCGAACCGTGCTCCGAACGCCCCTGATCCGATGGAGGCCTTCCTCCTGCGAATCGTGTGGAAGGACCAGTTCCTCCACGGCTTCGGGTTTGGGCAGATCCTCTTCCTCCTCGGAGCCCTGATCCTCGGCGCGGGAACGATTGCTAATGACACCCGGGCCAACGCACTCCTGGTGTATCTCAGTAAGCCGGTCACTAAGCGCGACTATCTACTCGGCAAGTGGTTTGGCGTGTTTCTGCCGCTGCTGGCCATCATGCTCATCCCGTCGCTCGCGTTCTTCCTGTTCGGTCTGATGAGCTATCGGGAGAAGGGGTTTGTCTCCCAAGATCCGCTGCTGTTCCTGAAGCTCCTGCTCATGTTTCCGCTCGGGGCGGCCTTCCATGCGTCGTTGGTCATCGGATTCAGTTCGATGTTCAACCAGGGGCGCCTCGCCGGAGCCACGTACGCCGCGCTCTACTTCGTGACCAACTTCTTCACCCAGGCGATGGTGGTCGTCCATGTCAACTTGACCATGGGGCGGGGCGAGACTTCTGAGGCCGCGAAGGCGGCGTTGCCCATCGTCCATTCGCTGTACTATGCCAGCGTCGATGGACTGAACATTGGCATGGCCAAGGCGATCCTCGGGACGGCTGGGTCACCCTACTTTGGCATTCCTAGCCGCATGCAGATGGTGCCGGCACCGCCGCTGTTGCCTGTCTTGGCGATCATGGTTGGGCTTAGCGCGCTCATGCTGTTCATCGCGTGGCGGCGCATCCGCGCGGTCGAGGTGGTGGGATGAGCGATTTGAGAATCCAGCTCACCGAAGCCTCGCGTTGGTACGGCCAGGTCATTGGCCTCAACGACGTTTCGTGTACGGTCGGCCCCGGCGTGACGGCGCTTCTCGGCATGAATGGCGCGGGCAAGAGCACGATGATGCGCTTGATCACCGGCCAGCTTCGGCCAACGACCGGCGACGTTCGTGTGTACGGCCACGCCCCGTTTGCGAATCCTGAGGTGTTTCGGCATCTCGGCTACTGCCCGGAGATCGACAACTTCTACGAGCACATGACCGGGCGGCGGTTCGTGTACCACCTGGCTCGCCTCAACGGATTCGACCATGCCAAAGCCCGTCGCCGCGCCGATGAGGTTATCGAAGCCGTCGGGATGAGCGATCGGTGCGATCGTAAGATCGCTGGCTACTCAAAGGGAATGCGCCAGCGCATCAAGCTCGCCCAGGCGATGCTCAACGATCCCGACATCATCTTGCTTGACGAACCGCTCAACGGCCTCGACCCCGTCGCGCGGCGCGAGTACATCGACCTGCTTCACCGTCTGGCGGAAAGCGGCAAGACCATACTCGTGTCCTCGCACATCTTGCACGAGGTCGAGCAGATGACCCGCTCGATTTTGCTGCTGCACCGCGGCCGGCTGCTGGCGAGCGGAGACCTCAAGGTGATCCGCGAACTCCTCGACAAATATCCGCACCGAGTCCGCATCCAAACCGATCAGCCGCGGGAGATCGCCCAGGAACTGGTGGCACTGCCGTACGTGCTTTCGGTCCAGGTGACGAGAGACGGGCTCGAGCTCCAGACCCGCGAGCCAAGCCGATTCTACGATGCCCTGCCCGTGCTCGTGCTCGAAAAGGGCCTCCACATTCGCGAGTTCCATAGCCCAGACAACAATCTGGAGTCGATCTTCCGCTACTTGGTGAACGAATGAGTTCGAGCTACCTCTATCTCAGCACCCTTCGCGACTTCCTTCGGCTGAAGCGCGTGCTGACCTGGCTCGCGGTTTCACTCGGCCTCGTGTTGATGGGCGTCTTGATCAAACGGGTCTCGGTGGATCGTCCCGTGGACGAACTTTACAGTCTGCTCAGTTCGACCCTCGTGTTTCGGCTGCTGCCGCTGGTCTCAGCGATCTTCTCGACCCAAGTGCTCAGCGCCGAGATCGAGCAGAAGACCATCGTCTATCTCCTGACCCGGCCGATTCCAAGGCCGCAGCTGTTGCTCATGCGCTCGCTCGCCTCGATGACGGCGGTCGCGATCATCTCGTTGGTGGCGGCGGTTTTCGTCTCCGCGTCGGTGCACGGGGCAGGAGCCTTGAGCAACCCGTATCTCTATCGCGACGTGAAAGCGATTCTCATCGGCGCCGCGGCTTACGGCTCACTGTTCGTGTTCATCAGCTTGTTGGTCAACCGAGCAATGATCGTGTGTATCTTGATCGCCTTCGTGTGGGAGACCGCGGTCGCGCAGCTGCCCGGCAGCATGTACTACCTAAGCATCAACAGTTACCTGACCTCGATCGCGGAGCGTCCGTCGGTGACTCAAACTGGCCCGGGGCTTCAGTTCCTGTCCGGCGGCCTGTCCGAGAATCTGATGCCGACTTCGGTTGCTTGGCCGGCGATGCTCATCCTCGTGATCTGCATGTCAGTGGGTGCGATGGCTTGGTTCACGCGCTTCGAGTACCTGCCTCGCGAGGACGCGGAGTGATCGCATGTCCTTCGAACCCCTACAGACCGACGAGCCGATAGAGAACCCCGGGCCGGTCGAGCGCGACACCGACACGGTCATGCTGGTCGGCTGCACCGGCTTTGTGGCGTCTTCGCTCATCACGTACATGATCTCGATTTGGCCCTTCTTCCTCTTCACAGAGACGCATCGCTTGTTGCAGCTTGCCCAATGCGCGGGGCTGGGCTTGTTGCCTGCGCTTGTGTTCGGCGCCTACGTTACGCGTCGGTTCGGGCTCGCGTCTGCCGCGGGCTTCATCGGCGGAGGGCTGTCGGCGGCAATCTTCCTCTATCTCAGGCTGCTTGAGGTGAACTTGCGACGCGTTCAGCGCGACCTCGCGCAGCCCGACTATCCAGAGTCGTGGATCTGGCTCGTCCCGTTCGCATGGGTGCTCATGCTGTTCCTTGTGGCTGCCCTCACGATCCGACCTTCGGAAATTGACATCTCGGGACGCAAATCAGGCTGAGCTTCACCGAACCGGGGCCGATAATCCCCAGTAGTTCTCCGGGAGTTCAACTTTGGCCTACGGACGCATAACGCACGAGTATCGCAAGCAATCAGTCAACGGTGCCTCACCGCTCCAACTCGTCATCATGATGTACGACGGTGCACTGAAGTTCATGGAGGCGGGTAAGCACGCGATCGCGCATCAAGACTTGCCCCGCCAAAACGACCAGTTGCAGAAGGCTCAGAAAGTCGTCCTGGAACTGATGGCGTGCATCGACCAAGATCAGGGCGGCGACGTCGCGCGGAACTTGATCAGCCTGTACACGTACGTGCTGAACGAATTGGTCAAGGCCAACTGCGAAGACAGCGCCGAGCCCGTCGAGCGATGCATCAAGATCTTCAGCGAACTTCGGGACAGCTGGGTCCAGATCGAAGCCCAAACACGAGGAGCCCAGAATGCAGGTCAAGCCGTCGCCTGATGCTTTGGCGCAGCAGATGTTGCTGCTGACTCTTGCCCTCGACCACGCCCTTGGGCGCGAAGATTGGGAGGAGTCCAATGCCCTCTTTCACCGGCGAGAGCAGATTCTCGACCAGTTGGAAGCCGTACCGATGACGCGGTCGGTCAACGATGTTCTGGCGAAGATCCAGGTGCTGGAGGCGGACATGGTCGATCGCTTGCGAACGATGCAACGCTCGCTGGCCCAGGATCAGCGCGACCAATGGGAATCACGCCGGGCGCGCCGCGCTTACCGTGGAACGGGCATGCCCGTCTCTTGGGATGCGATCTCCTGACCTCGTTACGCGACGAAGAATCCATGTTCACAAAGGAGGACTCGTAGCTCGGTCCGGATCAGATCGTCCTTCTGCCTCTGGATTTACCAACCATGAGTGGGGAATGGTCAACATGAGGGCCAACGGAATGATCTCATAGAATATTCTCGCTTCGACCAGTCGTCCGAAGACGATCAGGGGCGGCACCATAATCATCGCAGTCACCCCGAGCTGACTTCGACTTGCTCTTGGCATCGACTTCCAAGAGGTAACAATCAGGCTGAGAATGGGGGTCAGAACCACGAAACTGAGCAAGACTGCCCCGAGGTTCTTACCGCGCAACAGATCGATGTTCTCCGACAAAGTAAGTTGGAACTGGGGTCCAGTTGATGGTGGCGTTCCGGCAATGGCCTTACCGATAAGATACGCGGCCACGGTCAGCCCGACAGTACCCCCCAATCGAAGCCACGACTTGGACTGGATCTGCGCAAGCATGGGCAATACTGCGAGTATCAAGAGTGCTTCTTTAGCCGTGCAAGCCAGCGGTAGAAGGAGGAAGAACGGAATCCAGGCCCTCCTTAAAGCGCAGAAGGCCAGGGCCGCTCCCATTGCTAGTGTCATGGGGTCGTACATCTGAAGGGGCGGACGCAAGAGGATGGGCATCAGGAGGAGCATGCTCATGACGGCAAGTAGTCCGCCTCGAGATTCGCCAACCGACTCCGCCAGAATACGCCAAAGAGACACACCGAACGTGGCAAAGCAACCGACGCCACACAAACCCCAGAACACGAGATGAACGGCGTCGCTCTCGCTGGTCGCGCCGATATGCTCAAGCAGCGACTTTGCTCGGTTGTTAGTGATTGACTGCTCTTGGGTCCAGTCGGCCGACCAAATGGATCGCACCTTTGCGGCAACGGGGGAGGCGGCCCGTTCGAGCCCGTCCACCACGATCGGCATGAGCGCACGATACGAGAAGGGTGGCGCGGATTCTCGCTCCACCATCGTGACCACACCGAAGGGCCCATGAGGATCGGGAGCAACGACCATTGCCGTCAGTTGAAGGGTGGATGCGGCGATGAGGATCAGGATCGCAAGCAGGAATTGAGACAGGCCTTTCTTGCCGTCCCTTGAACCTGAACTTCTCATGCGGGACAGGACGTCGTGGGGAAGTCAAAGGATTCCTGTCGAGTTGGCCCGGAAGTTGCGGAACCAATGCCGTGAGGATATCGTTGTCAATAGGGATTGGTACAATAAGTCCCCATCTGGCACGAGTCCGCGCCAAGTCGTTATGGAAGCCGTAGATACTACCACCTTAGAAACGGCGTCACCGCCGTCCACGTCGACTCTTGATGCAGTACTCGGCGCTCTTCGCGCGGCGGTCGCTTCACCAGCATTCTTACCAGCGCTTGCCGTCACGGCCAGCCTATGTGTCCTTTTCTGGCCACTCCTGCTGCAGTTACCTACCCTCTGGAATGGCCCGGATGGCTATTACAGCCACGGTCCCATTGTTCCGCTGATTTCCGCGTTCATTCTTTACAAGTGGTGGCCTCGGATCAAAGACACCCCCGCGAAGTTTGGCGTGATGGGGATTCCGTTTCTCTTGATCCTCCTCGTAGTCATGTATCCGGCCACGGTGTCCCGAATCGACGGGTTGTTGTCACTGGGAATGATTGCTACGGCGATTAGTGCGGTTTGGGTGATTGCGGGTTTTCGTTGGATGCTCATTTCGATCGCTCCGATCGGGTACTTGGCTTTCTGCCTTCCCTTGTGGAGCGCGATCGTCAACAATACGACAAATCCGCTTCAAGTTATCTCGACCAAAGTCGCTTACGAACTTCTTCGATTAAGCGGATTCTTCGTCTACCAATCCGATCCGACGGTCATCTACATGAACAACTTCCAGTTGAACGTGGAGGTGCCCTGTAGCGGGTTGAAGCTCTTGTTAGCCTTGGTCGCCTTCACCGTGTTCTTTGTGCTGATCGCTCGGCTGAAGTGGTGGGCAAACATGATTGCACTGGCGTTGATTCCGGTTCTTGCAATCCTCATCAACGGACTCAGAATTGCCTTGATCGGAGTGGTCGGGGAGACCTATGGCCGGGACGCTGGACTCAAGTTCCACGATTACAGTGGCTACATCACGCTCATTGTTTGTTTCGTTGTTCTCTTTAAGATTTTTAGGTTAATGGGATGGAAAGACTAAGACTTCGCGCATTCGCTGTTGCAGGGCTACTCCTCGTTGCTGGTGTCATACTCCACGCAATGCCTAGGCCGGACTACGGTAAGAAGGATGAGGCATTCATGGAGAAAGCCGCGCCGGCCGTTGTCGGCGACTTTAGGTTCACGCCCAGTCAAGAGAACCCCATGTGCTCGTACAAAGTGGATGAGAACACGTACACCGTTCTCAATCCGTTTGGGGCAGTTGGTCGTATCTACTCGCACGAAGCAGAGAGCTACGACGTGTTACTGATCTCGGGCAACGACAAGAACTCGTTCCATGACAACAGGATTTGCTTCCAGGCTCAAGGCTATACGATCATTGGCGAATCTCAGGAGATTGTCTCGACCGAACGAGGCGACATTCCCGTCACGATCGTCGAAGTAAATCATGATGTGCGCGGAAAGATCATTGCCGCCATGTTCTACAAGGGTCCGCGAGACAAGTGGTATCCGACAAACTACAATCTCACTTGGGCCATGTTTATGGAACAGCTGAGAATGGGTGATAACCTGGACTCGACCTTCTTCCGCGTGATCCCACTGCATTCCAATCCGGACAAGAAGCTGCTCCTTGAGTTCATTAAGAAGTACGTCGTTGCGGCTCAAGAATCGAGCAGTGGGTTCTTCTAAGGGCTTTTGGATCGTATAGGAACAGCCGAAGAGTTCTAGGTTCGACCGGGCTCCATTGTGGAGCCCGGTAGAGCGTCCTTTCTAAGGTGTAACTGTCAGTGTGGCAGTCCGGTAAATGCCGCTGCGGGTCGCGAAGACAGTCACAGCCGCGGTGGACGTCACTGCGGCCGTAGGCACGCTGATCGTTCGGCTTGTCAGCCCGGCAGTAACGGATGCCGCGGCGGGCAGAAACACCATGCCCGGCGCTCCGGAGAACAGGACGATCGAGAACCCGCCGAGAGGGGCAACCCCACTGATGTTCAGCGTGAGCGATCCTGTCACGCCACCCCTGAGGGTCGTCGGGTTTAGCGAGATCGACGTCAGTGAGGGCGCGTTCACCGCGAAGAATGCCGTCTTCGACACCGTGCCCGTCGTTGCCGTAATGACCACGCCCTGATTCGTGTTGACTCCAAACGTTGTGACGGGGAAGGTCACCGCCGTCGCACCTGCCGCAACGGTTCTTGTTGCGGGAACGGTAGCCACATTCGTCTTGTTGCTCGTGAGATTGACCAGCCGCCCACCCGCTGGCGCGGTTCCCGAGAGCGTGGCCGTACCGGTTGTAGCAACGCCCCCAACGACAACGTTGGGCGAGATCGACAGTGATTGGATCATCGATGGCACGAGCGTCAAGTTCTGTTGAGAGATGAACCCGCTGTGGCGGACATTAATGCTAACGCTCGTGATCGCCGTGACGGAGCCGACAGTCAGCGGGAAACTCGCGGTTGTGTTGCCCGCCGTCAAGGTAACCGTCGCGGGGACCCCGACCAAGCTTGCATTCGAACTGGCGACGGTCCAAACTTGGTTGACCGCGGATGGTTCACTTAGCGTAATGATCCCGTTCGCAGCCACGCCTCCGGCGAGGTTGTTGGCAGAGAACGACAGTTGGGCAGGCTGTATCCTCATGATCATTGCGCCATTCACGGTGTCAAAGTTTGCGAAGAAGTTGCCTGCGGCGTCGATGAACACGTCTTGCGGCCGGAACGACTGAAAGCTCATCGTTAGTTGCCCCATGCTGGCTCCTGTGCTCGCGTTAAATCGATAGAAGACGTTGGGGGCATTGTGGTGGTAGCTCACGATATGAAAGCTGCCATCAGGCCCGATCGCGTGGACGTGTCGCTCGTTTGAGAACGGCACAACAAAGAGCTTGTCCCAGACCAGTCCTCCAGTCGTGTTCCTCCGGATGACCCGAGTCTGGTTCTGCCCAGAAAGCACGGCGCTCGCAATGACTCCCGCATTGGGCAGCAGGGTGAGTTCGGCTTCCCACTCCGAGGTCACCGTGTTGCTCACCGAATAGGTGCCGGCCAGCGCAAGCGTCGCAAGGTTGACGTAATAGATCATGACATCCGTGTCGGTGGGGCCGTAGGCACCCCGCATCAACACGTAGGCACGATTCGCGGCCGGGTCAATCTGGAGGGCTAACGCGTCTTCTCCATAGTGGCTCGTTGAGTTGAGCTCGGTCTGCTGCAGCAATCCGCCCATCCGAGTGCACTTCGATATCTTCAAACGATCGTGGTGCGTCGTCGCCACGTACGTCAACCCTGAAGGATCAATCTTGACAACCCCTGCTTGTTCGGTGGGCCCAAGGTAAACACGGTTGGGTGCGGTCAGATCCAGGCCGGAGTATGAGATATAGGATTCACCTGTTTCTGGTTTTCGACCGTGGACGACGACCTCCGACTCGTTAAGATCCATTGACTCGAAGTTCTCATAGAAGATTCCGTAGGATCCAAACGTATGGCCGGAGTTCAGCGGATGGCGTCGAATCCAGCTCTGATTCGCGTCTCCCGTGCCCCCCTCATGCCGGACTTGGCTGAGCACATACAGGTCGGTCGCCGTAACGGCCAGTTGCTTGATTTCGAATTGGAGGCCCAGCGGCCCATTCTCCCAGACTGTGTTCTCCCAGATCTTCACGCCGGCGGCGTTGAACTTCTCGATGACATAGCTTCGCCCGGTGGACGTCGGTACCGATCGCACGAAGTAAAGATTAGAACTTGCGTCGCGAATCAACTTGCCACCTCTGGCATAGTCGTAATAGTGACTCCAAACCGTCGGCAGGGCCGAGGAGATGGCCGAAGCTACAAGGGCGATGATGGTCAGAACGAGTTTATGCATGGTAGTACCTTGGGTTTTCATGGCGTCACCGTAACGGTCGCAGTCTTGTAGATGCCGCTGCGCGTGGCAAAGATCGTCACTTGCGTCGTGGCCGTTACTGCGGCCGTTGGCATCGAGATGTTCCGCGTGGTTTGCCCAGCCGCAACGCTAGCCGATGCGGGCAACGTTACGGTGGCGGGCAGTCCCGAGAACAGCAGGATGCTAAATCCGCCGGTCGGCGCAATGCCGTTGAGGTTGAGCGTTAGGGTGCCGATCACCCCGCCCTTAAGCGACCCCGGGGTCACCGCGATGCTGGTGAGCGAGGGAGCGTTCACCGCCATGAAGGCCGTCTTCGTCACCGAACCTGTCGTGGCGGAGAGCACCACCCCTTGATTCGAGTTCACGCCGTAGGTCGTGACCGGGAACTCGGCAAAGTCAGCGCCCGCGGGTACAACCCCAGTTCCTGGGACCGACGCCACTGCCGGCTTGTTGCTCGAAAGAACAACGGTCAGTCCGCCCGCCGGGGCGTCACCAACGATTTCAGTAAGGGCGACAGTCGGGGTACCTCCGACAACAACGTGTGGGATTGCGCGAAGCCGCCAGATCACCGGGGGGATGACCGTTAGCGTTTGTTGATCGGCAAATCCGGCAAAGCGAATGTTGATGCTCACGTTCGTGTTCACCGACACCGGCGACAGGACAATCGGAAAGTTGAAGGTCTGGACACCGATGGGAACGTTGACCGTCGCAGGCACGGAGGCCACGGCTGGATTGCTGCTCGTCGCGCTCCAGGCCTCTTCCACGGTGGTTGTTGGGAATCGATGGATCCGACCGAAGACGGTCTCGCCTCCGGGACGGTTGTTTTGGGTGAAGCTTAAGCGCGACGATTGCAGCCGTTGAAACCGCGCTACCCAGGCCTGCGGGACGTACGTTCGATGCTCTGAGCTCACAAAGTACGAACCTGAGGACGTGATCAACTGACGTGCCTTGGCATCGTTCAACAGCGAGAACGTCTCGCGACCGAGCGTTGCGCCCGTCACCCGATCGATGCGGTCCATCGCAACGGAGGTGTTTGAGATGGGACTCATAACCACAAGTTGTCCATCAGCGTCCGTACCATGCGAGCGACCGGCCCCGGCGGGGGTTTCCGTAAGGGTCTTGCTCCAGACAGAAGCCGACGACGTCGATCGACGAGCCACCACCGTCGTCTCCGAAGACGGCGTGTAAGCACTCGCAATGACGCCGCCACTTCCGGGAACGATGCTCAGGTCTCCGACCATATCGTCGGTGTTGGATGATCGGACGCTCTGGATGCCAACTTGGGCACCGGTGGCCGAGTTCACCACATAGAGCATCACGTCTTGGTCGGTCGGCGAATAGGCGACCGTGCCCATCGCATAGGCTCTCCCCGCGACGGTGTCGACTTCTAGGCGAACCAACTTCTCATTCACCCGCGGACTTGGCGCGTCGAGGGTCGTCTGGTACGCAATGCCTCCCGCCGCTGAACACTTTGAGATTTGCACCGTGCCATTGGTGTTGTTTGCCGCGACATAGGCATTGCCGGCTACGTCGAGCTTGACCTCTACGACGCTGGCCACGACACCCAGATTGACCGTCCCCATGTTGGTCCAAGTGCCCGTCTGGAAGAAGGTGACGTTTGCGACCCCCGTCGCCAGATTCTGCGACAGTAGGGCGAGATGGTTGCTCGAAACCGCAACACTCGCAAATGCTTCGCCATCACCCGGGTGATTGAGATCATAGTTACCATTCGTGCCGCGAAGGGCAACCAGGTAGCTACCCACGACGGCGCCTGTTTCGTCGTTCAGCCGACGGTTTGCTACGGCGAACACATGGTTCGCGTCGGCGGTGACCGACGCAACGTGGAACGTCTCCGTCTCCGGTCGTCCGTTGAAGAAGTCTCTTGACCAGACCTTGTCCCCGCCCGGCGTAAACTTGTCCGTCGACATGGTCCAACCCCGGTTCGCGGGCTGTACCGACACGTAATACAGACTTCCGCTGTAATCCCTTGCGATTTTCGAGTTCGCGCGATTCTTGTAATCGTGGAACCACATCATGGGTTGCGCCACTGCCAGAACGGTCAGGCTGGCGCCAATCAATGCCAGAGCAAGACGACAAAGGTGCTTCATTGGAAAGAGTATAGGTGAGGATCTTGTCAAACCCGCCGGTTGTAACGCGGTTGTAACGCAGTTGTTACGCTCGCCCTGAGATGCCTTTCTCGACCCATCTGGCGGCTATGGTAGTATCGGATGCCATGGCTCCGGTGAACTGGAAGAATGACGAAGGTAGAGTTCGGCTGGAGGGTTGGTACGAGAAGTTTCTCGCCCGAATCCCCGCGCCTATAGAGAGTCGTGAGGTCTCTACTTCTCTCGGGCCGAGTCACGTCTTGATGGGCGGCCCCGGGGACGCGCCGCCCCTCGTCTGTCTCCACGCGATGCGCACCGGTTCCGCACATTTGCTCTCCGAACTGGGGCCGCTGTTCAGCCAGTATCGGATCATTGCGCCGGATCTGCCGGGGCAGTCGGTGCGTGGTCCGCAGGTTCGGTTACCATTGAATGACGACTCTCACGCCCGCTGGCTGTTCGAGGTGCTGGACGGGTTGAACATTGAGACCGCGAATGTGTTTGGGGTGAGTTGGGGCGGGTTTGTGGCGCGGCTGGCCGCTTCGTCGTCGCCAGAGCGAGTGGAGAAGTTGGCGCTCTTGGTGCCGGCCGGAATCGCGAACGGCTCGCACTGGAAGGGACTCACGCAGATGGCCCTTCCGATGCTCCGCTACCGAATGACGGGGTCGGAGGCGAACCTGCGCCGGTTCCTCGATCCGCTGCTGCCCACCTGGGACGCGGACTGGGCGGGGTACATGGGCGAGTCGCTACGGGACATGCCCTTCGACCCCCGGATTCCGCCGGTGGCGACCGACGCAGATCTCCAGCGATTGACGATGCCGGTGATGGTGCTCGGCGCGGCCGAGGACATCTCGTTCCCCGGCGAGGCCGTGGTGGCGCGAGTGCGCTCGGTGCTTCCGAATGCGGTGACCGAGGTCATCGCGGGTTGCAAACACTGCCCCCCGACCACGCCCGAGTTCCAAGCGTGGCTCTCGGGTCGGCTGACGGAGTTCTTCTCGGGGAGTTCCGACGCTGGGCAAGGCACGGATGACAAGGATCCTTAGGAGCCCAGAGAGATGATCCGAATCACCCGAGAGTCCGGATACGCTGACGTGTTGCGTGCGTATAAAGTTGTCCTCGACGGCAAGGTCATCGGGACGATCAAGGATGGCGAGCAAGTCGATTTCGACGTCGAGCCGGGAAGGCACCAACTGCAGTTGAAGGTCGACTGGTGCCGAAGCAACATCGTTGACTTTGAGGTCGACGGTGGCACGGTTGAGTTCGAATCCGGCAGCAACGTAGGCGGGTGCAACGGCATGATGGCCATCTACTACGTGGTGTTTCTCAGCGGCGAATACCTGTGGCTCAGAGTGAAGTAGAGTCAATTGACCTACGATTAACAATCAAGAACCGTCCTCGAAGAGCAGAGATGAACACTTCAGCCGACAAGCGTCAAGCCATCATACGCTGGACCGCTGGGATTGGGCTGGCCATTCTCTTCGTCGCGCTCCTCTTGAGCTATGGCCTACTCTGGCTCCGCGCTGGGTTCGCTGATGAGCAGACGCGCAACTTCGAGATGTCGCGGAACAAAGCCCTGCAAAGCGACGCCGCTGGGGCGGCCAGCCGTCTCTACTTCATCATCTCCTACTACCCCTCGGGCACCAAGCAGGAAGCCGGGTCAGGGCTAGACCGCACGGTTGAGCGGGTTCGCCGCAGTGCCATTCGTGACATCATCGCGCATCTGCGCACCTTGACCGGAGAGGACTTGGGAGAGAGTCCTGATCCCTGGATTGCGAAATATGCAAGGTAAGGGGGGCCGATTGCGTGCCTTCCGGACCGGGTGCGTGAGTAACATCGTTGAATGAAGGGAACCCGGATGTCCCGGCCGGTCTCGCACGTGCTGCTTGTGGCTCTTGGTTGCGCACTGCAAGGATGTGCCTCCATAGGGGTCCGGGAATCGCACATCGACGCGAATGTTCCTGCCCGGGCCGAATTCGATCGTTTCTTGCGGCGCGATCTCGAGGCTTACTTCGCCGCGACTACGGCCCAGCCGATCGCTGCCCTGGATTATCAGCTTCTGCGCGATGGACCAACCCAATCGGGATTGGCTTATCCCAAGTATTACGTCTGGGTCGTGGTCCAGATCAAGGGCGACAAAGGGCAAGAAGGAGCCGTTCGGCTTCAGGCCATGGACCGCGAGCGGTTCGAGGTAACCCACTTTCTCTCTCGAGACGAGATCTCCTCAAACCCATCCGGTTTTCGGAGCGTGTTTCCCGAACCCGTCTGCGTGCGGATCGAGGAGGTATTGCGGCAGTGAGGAAGCACCTGAGCGGATTTCCCTACACATGTTGGAGACCACACAAGCCAACTCACGGACGGCCCATGAGGTGCGACGATGTTTTGAGGCTGTTGCGTTGTGCCAACTTTAACACATTTGTAGCCGCCGGATGCCATTGTGCCGGCGTCTCTGCGCTTCGAGTTAGGCTCAGCGCGGGCACGTACCATCCCGCGGCTACGAAGGTTTCTGCTCGTTGAAGCCGCAATGCAACAGCCCCGTTTGTGCGTCGCCTCCGAATCACCAGGCTAAGGACCAGAGCAACAAAAAAACCCGGCCAATGCCGGGCTTCTTGAAAGCTAGAAAGCTGAACTCAGATGCCGTAGGACGGCTTCTTCAGCCAGGCCTTGGGAATCGGCTTCAGGCCGCAAATGACCGCGTTGAACTCGGGGCTCTTCAGCACCGAAGCGGCGACGCGCAGGGTAACCACGCCGTGATCCGTCTTGACCCGCACCGACTTCAAGTTAACGAGCTGAAGTCGATTCTTCTTCGGGGCGCGGAATTTCCACTGGCCCGAGTGGCGGTGGCGAATGTGCTTCGCGTTGTTCGCCTTCTTTCCGGTGACTTGACAGATATTCGCCATGGTCGTGCTCCACGTCGGTGAGACGCGAAGGGAAATACTACCCGAACCTGCCGTCACGCCGCAAGGGCCTGCTTTTGGGCGGGGTAACCCACTCAGCACGCGCCTGCGTCCAAAATAGCGTGGTGTCGTTGCTCTTCGACAAATCCAAGGCAACCTTCGACGAGGACGGGATCCTCGTCGATCGTTTCTTGGTGGGCGACGCGACTGCGTTCGAGCAACTGTACGGCAAGTACTACGACAAGGTGTTTGCGATTTCGCGGGGCATCTTGCTCGATGCGGACGAGGCCGCCGATGCGGTGCAAGAGATCTTCACCCTCGTGTACCGCCACTTGCCTCGGTTCGACCGGCGCTCGAAGTTCAGCACCTGGCTCTTCCGCATCTCCGTCAATCGGAGCATCCAGCAGGCTCGGCGGGTCAAGTACAAGTCGCGTCTCGTCGACCTAGATGCTGCCGACCATGCCGCCGCGCCCATCGAAGAGGACACGTCCGACCCGCGCATTGAATCCGTGATGGCCGAAATGGCCCCCGCGGATCGGGCTTTGCTGACCCTCTTCTACTGGGAAGAGCTTTCGCTGCAGGAGATCGCGGACAGTCTGGGATGCAACGTCAATGCCGCGAAAACGAGGCTCTATCGAGCCCGTGAGCGATTCCGATTGCTGTACGAGAAGGAGGGCGAATGAAGCGCGTCCCCGCCGACATCGACCAGCTCATGTGGACCATCGCCGAGTCGGCCGATGTAGCCGCGGCGGATGACTTTGAGCGCCGCTTCCCGGAGTGGAAGCCGGAACTGGAGTCGAGAATGGCGATGGTGCGCGGATTGCGCCATGCCCGTCCGCCGGTCGTCGCCCCGACGCCGGTGATTCCCAAGTTTGTGCCGCGCGCCACTCCGTCTCCCGCTCCGCGTCGGCTCGGTTGGGTTACCGCTCTTTCGGCGACTGCGGTCATCGCTTTTGGCTCGTTCCTGTGGGTGTCCTTGAATCCACCGCCACCTCCAGCGGACCCATCCAGCCAGGGTGAACAACTGAATCCGCCGGGTCCACCGGCTGCGGGTATGCCGGAGCAGGTGAATCCAGACGACCCTCAAGCCGCTCAATCCACATCCCCCTCGGGCCAGCCGACGGTTCCGCCGCCTACCGAGCGCGTGATCATGCCCTGGGAGCATCGTCACGACCTGTCGATCGCCGATGCCAGTTTGGTCGATGTTCTCAACCTGATCGGAGACATCACGAAGCTGAAGATCGAAATCGCGCCGGGAATGCCTAATCCCATGATCAACGTGTCCTATACTCAAAGAACGGGAATGGAGATGCTTGTCGATCTGGGCCGCGAGTACGGGTTTACGCCGCTGGAGCAAGCGCGTGGCTCGGTGCTCATCGTGCCAGCCGTCGAACAAACCGGCGGCTAGTCCGGTGGTTCGCGGTGCTTGAGGGCTTCGGCGCCCGTCTCATTCCCTAAAGGAGTCGGTCATGCCTGAACGAAGTTCAGATGTCGTAGAACAATTTGGAATGAGGGCCCTCGGGGCGGCGATTGGGGGCGTCATCGCCTTGGCCATCGCGGTGATCCTGTTCATCTTCCGGGGTGATGGCGCACTCGTTGGGCTCGCCGGGGTCCTCGCGCTGGCGGGGGTGGCTGGCATCGGCTATGCGATTTACGAGGCCACCCAGATCAAGAAGGTCGCGAATGTGGCGGTTGTGTGCCCGTACTGTCAGCACAAGAACCGACTGACCGAGCAGCCGCACAACGACTTCGCGTGCCAGGGTTGTTACCGCATGATCCCGATCGCGCCCGATGGGCAAGTGCTGGGGATCAGCCAGGTTCGTTGCGGCTTCTGCAATTTCCTCAACTACTACAGCGCCAAGACCGAGGTGCTGCTTTGCGAAGGGTGCAACCGGGAGGTGCCGATTTCGGTCGAGGACGGCCATACGCCGAAGCACATCGCGTTCGCTCGGCGTGATGACGACAACTTGTACGAACTGGTGCTGCTCTCGAACGGTGGACACAAGACCGAGGAACTGATCAGCGCCCTGCAGCACATGCTGGCCCTGAACCGGAACCAGGTCAAGCAACTCCTGAACGAGCTTCCGGTGACGTTGCTGACCGGTATCCCGCGCATGAAAGCCGAGGTCTTGCAGGCTCAGCTCACCGTGAACGACGCCGTCGCCGAGTTCCGCCCGCTGCCATGATCCTCGCATTGGTGCTCGCTTTGGCTCCCGTTCAGGGAGCGGACCGTAAGCCACCGGTCGAGTTGACGGCGGCGACGTTTGCCGCGGTCAAGGCTCATGCCTCGCCGATGGCGGAAGACCTGGCGTTCCAGCGTCTCGACTGGCGTTCGACCATCTACGAGGGTCTGCAGGCCGGGCAGCGTGAGGACAAGCCGCTGCTCATGTGGATGTACTTCGGCGATCCGCGAGGGCATTGCTGACAGAACGGAGTCAAAACCAGGCAGTTTGTCTGGACTCGCCCCGACATCGTCGAATACGCCCGAGAGAATTTCATCCCCGTCGCAGTGGATGACGTCAACTATAACGAGCATCCCGACCGGGAGCGGTTCGAGCGCAAGTGGTTGGCAACCCTGATGCGCGACCAGATTCAGCAGGGCATCTATGTGGCCTCGTCATCCGGCCGTTACTTAGGCCGGATGAACCGAGGATGGCCGGATCCCGATGCGGACGCTACGTTGCAAGCGCTCAAGGAAGCGGTGGCCGCGTACCGACGGCTGTCGCCGGCCGAGCGTCGATTGAGCCGGACACTCACCGACGCCGACCGCCTGAAGTGGGAGCAGGATGCGTTCAAGAAGCCGACAGGAACGCTCGACCTGCGGATCTCGAGCCGCGGGTATGCCTTTCCCGGAATGACCACCTTCGACCAGCGGCATCCGAAGTTCTATCACCTGGATCGGTTGTGGTTCAAGCCGTCGGAGTGGCGGGGTTGGCTGCCCGCGAAACTGACTCCAGGGGCCAAGACCTCAGTCACCGGGCCGCTCTTCAACCGGATTGTCCTTTTGAGCCACATGCAGGCCGGACAGAGCGCCTGGTGGGAGAGCCACATCCGAGGGGGAAGCATGGAGTCGGAGGTCGTGGCGGTTCAAAACAACAAGGTTTCGCTACGAATAACTGCACATTACGACATGCGCGCGGACAGCGAATGGTGTCGAGACACGTATAAGGGGCGTCTGCTCGCCTTGGCAGACTACGACACCAAGGAAGCGCGGTTCACCAAGTTTGAGCTGGCGATGCTGGGCACGCACCGCGTCGGTCGCATGATGGAGAACATTCATGTGGGTTCCCCCGAGCAGCAGATCGCCGCGTATGCGACCTTGAACCCGCTCGCCAACAGCAGCGACCGCATGATTCCTCAGAACTGGAAGTACGGATATCAACTTCGCTGGGCCCAGAGTCCTTAGGGCGCGGTCGGTAAAATCCGGGCATGGCATTCCAGAAGCAGACTGTGCGCGATCGTTCGTGGTCGGGGGTGAAGACTCTCGTCCGATGCGACTTCAATGTGCCGCTCGAAAACGGTGTCATCACCGATGATCGGCGGATTACGGAGGCGCTGCCCACGATCCGTTTCCTCCTCGAGAACGGAGCATCGGTCATTCTGTGCAGCCACCTCGGTCGCCCGAAGGGCGTCACTCCTGAGTTTTCGCTTGCGCCAGTTGCGGCGCGCTTGACCGAGCTGCTTGGGATGCCCGTGCCGTTGCTTCTGGACTGCGTCGGGCCAGAGGTTGCTGCCGCATGTGCGGCTTTGGAGCCTGGCCAAGTGGTTCTTCTGGAGAACGTCCGATTCCATGCCGAGGAAGAGAAGAACGATCCCGCGTTCGCTGCTTCGCTCGCCTCGCTGGCTCAGGCGTATGTCAATGACGCCTTTGGCACCGCTCACCGAGCGCATGCCTCGACGGAGGGGGTAGCCCATCTCTTGCCCGCGGTTGCCGGGTTCTTGATCGAGAAAGAGCTCGCTTACCTCGGCAAAGCTCTGACCGATCCGGCGCGCCCGTTTGTCGCTATCTTGGGTGGCGCAAAGGTGAAAGACAAGATCGCCGTCATCGACAGTCTGTTGCCAAAGGTGGATCACTTGATCATCGGCGGCGGCATGGCCTTCACGTTCATCAAGGCGGCGGGTGGCCAAATCGGCGGCTCGCTTCTCGATGAGACGAATCTCGCCTATGCGGCCGATCTGCTCAAGAATCATGGCGAAAAGTTACTCTTACCGACCGATGTCGTGATTGCGTCAGAAGTCTCGCCGACCGCTTCGACGTCGGTGGTTCCATCAGGCGAGATTCCCGAGGGGATGCTCGGTCTCGACATCGGACCCGTATCGATCGCTCGATTTGGCGAGGTCGTGCGAGCCGCCCACACGATCGTGTGGAACGGTCCGATGGGCGTGTTCGAGATGGGGCCCTTCGAGGCGGGCACCCGCGGGGTGGCGCAGGCTCTGGCGGATGCTGAGGGCACGACTATCGTCGGCGGAGGTGACTCAGCGGCGGCGATTGATAAGTTTGGATTCTCGGACGACGTGAGCCACGTCTCGACCGGCGGCGGCGCGAGCTTGGAGTTCTTGGAAGGGAAGGTCCTGCCGGGGATCGCCGCCCTGCTGGACAAGTAGATTTTGATGACCTCCCCTTCAGAAAGGGGAGGTGCCCGCAGCGCGGAGGGGTAGCTGTAAGTCGCCCAGGATACAGCTACCCCTCAGATCCCCCGCTCGGCGGGGGACCAGCTCCCCTTTGGAAGCGGAGCGTTTCCGATCCGTGCATATACAGACCCACCCGCGCGAGATAAACTCTAGGGCGATGGACTTCTCCCTCAGCGCCGAGCACGAGTTGATTCGCGAGTCTGCCCACAAGTTCGGGCAAACCGAAATCGTTCCCGACCTTCGCGAGCGTGATCGCGAGGCCCGAAGCGACCGAGCCACCCTCGAGAAGATGGGCGACGCCGGCATGCTCGGCATCTCGATTCCCGCCAAGTACGGCGGCAGCGATACGGACTACATCAGCCTCGGCATCGTTTGCGAAGAGCTCGAGCGCGCCGACAGCACGGCGCGGGTCGTCATGTCCGTCCACAGCGGCCTTCACAGCCTCACGCTGATGCAGTGGGGCACGGAAGAGCAGAAGCAGCGCTGGCTGCCGAGCCTCGCCACCGGGAAGCTGATCGGCGCGTTTGCCCTCACTGAGCCGAACGCCGGATCCGATGCCTCCAATCTGAAGACCACCGCCCGAAAGGACGGCGATAGCTACGTCCTGAACGGACAGAAGACGTGGATCTCGCTTGCCGACTATGCCGACCAGTTCTTAGTGATCACGCGCCTTACCGAGACCCAAGCAAAGGCGCCCTACGCGGCGTTCATCGTCAACCGCAACACCCCAGGATTCAGCAGCCGAGCCATCCACGGCAAGCTCGGTGTGCGCGCCGGAAACACGGGTGAGATCTTCTTCGAGGATATGCGCGTTCCCGCCGATTGCATGATCGGTGAGGAAGGCGACGGCTTCAAGGTTGCCATGTCTGCCCTAGACCACGGCCGCTACACGGTCGCCTCAGGTGCGGTGGGCATCATCACCGCCTGTCTTGACGCTTGTGTGCCCTACGCCAACGACCGCACCGTGCAGGGCGAGCCCATCGGCAAGAAGCAGCTGGTACAGCAGATGATCGCGAGCATGGCGCAAGGGCGCGAGATCGGTCGCCTGCTGTACTACAAGGTGGGCTGGATGAAGAACACCGGCCAGCGCCACACGCGCGAGTGCTCGATGGCGAAGTGGACGAACTGCGCGGCCGCTTTCGATGCCGCCAACAAGGCGGTCGAGATCCACGGCGCCTACGGCTTCTGCGACGAGTTCCCAGTGGAGCGTTACTTCCGCAACTCTCGCGGCGCGATGATCTACGAAGGCACCCACGAGATCCACACGATCATGCAGGCGGAGTACGAGCTCGGCTACCGCAGCGACAAACCGCTCGCTCGGATGTTACCGACGTGGCCGTTTAGCTAGTGGCGCGCATCCTGCTGACGACGATCATCCATGCTCCGCCCGAGCGGGTGTTTGATCTGATGCGGGATGTGGATCTCCACCAGGAAGGTTCGTCGTCGACGGGGGAACGAGCCATCGCTGGGGTGACTTCTGGGTTGATCAGCATGGGCGAATCGGTGACGTGGCGGGCTCGGCACTTTGGCGTTTGGCAGGAACTGACGGTGGTCGTGACCGAGTTCGACCGGCCCTGGTTGTTCGCCGATGAGATGGTGCGAGGCGCATTCAAGCGGATGCGTCACGTGCACCGGTTCGAGGCGATTCCCGAGGGGACGCGGATGACCGACGAGCTGGAGTTTGATGCGCCGCTCGGGTTGTTGGGTCGGCTGGCGGAGCGGCTCATTCTCACGCGGTACATGCGTCGGTTCTTGGAGGATCGGACCGCATTTCTGAAAGCACAGGCCGAGGCCGATTAGCTGCTAACGTATCCGTTCTCGTGGCTGGCGGATGATACTTGCCGCCGGAGATTCCAAAGGCACGTAGCATCCTGTGGCTACGATGGAAGGTGAAGGGAGGAACCTGTCCATACTCCCTAAGCGTTCCTAGGGAGATGAGGGAGCCGAAGTCTGGACTCGCACTTCTTGGCGCGTGGCTACTTGCGCTCCTCGCAGTGTCCTTTGTTGTTTCCCTCTCGGCTTCGCGATGGTATTGGGGCTACTTCTTCATGCGGCCGCCTGTGTTGGGGCACGTGTACAGAATCCAGACGGTCACGGCCGTCGTGCCGTTTGAGACTCAGATCGACCAGAGCGGCCATCCCCTTGCCGTGCCCAATCCTAACTACGACCTCGGTCAAGATCTCAACGAGTTTCCGGACGATCCCTACTACGACCTGACTGGGCGCGTCATCAAGGCACTCAAGCCTAAGGGCAACTTGGGCCAAGTCCTGAATGACCATCTCGACGTGTTTCCCGTTGTGTATGAGGAACTCGCAAGGGCAGGACTGCTCGCCGAATCGGCGCAGGGATACAACAGTATCAAGGGGCTACGTGGAGTCATGATCGAAGGAACTGACGCCGACGGTCAGAAGATCTTGGTTGTGGCCGCCAGCGGCGGGGAAGTCTCCAACGACCACTACCCCTTCTATGAGGCAGCCTTCTCCTCGGAGGCGGGATCTACAGATCTGACCTGGACCGGCGGCCAGCGCTTCTTCTACGACATTGCGGGAATCGAGGGGCTCGAATGGTACGGCGTGTGGCTGTTTCTCGCACCGTTCTCGCTCCCCGTTGCAGGGGCCTTCGCCCTCGCCCACCTGGCGGTCCTGAGTCTAGCGAGGCGCAGGAACGCAGGTCGTAGATGTCAGGGCACGAGGGAGGCTGTTGCATTGTTATATCCACCCAGCGATATCTTGTGGGCGAGGGATGCATCGTGCCCTCGCTGAACCTGACTCAGCCAAGGGATCACGCCGGCACAATGGCATCCGGCGGCTACAAAGGGAAAGCGGGGCACCATGCAACAACCTCGAGGCATCCCTGCCCCACGTTGGAAAGAAGGACTTCGTAGCCGGCGGATGGAATCGTGCCCGCCAACAAGCACTCCTACGCCTTCGGCGCGATCCGGCCGAACATCCGGAGAATGCTGATCACGTCCGAGAAGTTCGAGATCTTCGCCATGACCAGCTGAAGGTGCTGCGTATCGCGCACGTCGATCGACACTTCGATCTCGGCGGTGTGGTTGGGCATCGTGCGGATCTTCGCGGCGGAGACGTTCGTGTGCGACTCCCCGAAGATCGTGGAGATGTCCATCAGCAGTCCTTGACGGTTGAGCGTGACGATCTTTAGGCTGATCGCATAGTGCGAGCCGTCGCTCGGCCACTCAAGGCGAAGCAATCGCTCCGGCTCGTCGGTTTCGAAGCGGACCATATTGGGGCACGTCTTGCGGTGCAGCATGATGCCACGGCCGCGGGTCACGTAACCGACCACATCGTCTCCCGGAATTGGCTCGCAGCACTTGGCGCGATGGATGACCACGCCGTCGATGCCGTCCTTCGAGAGCGTGAGCTTGCCTTCCTTAGTTCGCGCGGTCTGAATCTGATCTTGATTGACTTCGGTGACGTTGCCCCGTAGCTTGTGGATAACATTCTGCACCGAGAGCAGCCCGCTGCCAATCTTGGCGAGCAAGTCGGTCGCGTTTTCCACTCCGTCGAAATGGTGAACCACCGTCTGAAGCCGGTCCTCGCCCACGAACTCCTTGGGCTCGAGGCGCATGCTGCGCAGTTCCTTTTCGAGGAGGTCCTTTCCTCGCTGGGCATCTTCGAAGCGACTCAGCTTTCTGAAGTGGGCGCGCAGCTTGTTTCGAGCGTGGCTTGAGCGTACGAACTCCAACCAGTCCAGGCTGGGTTGTCCGTTCGCCCGAGTGACCAACTCCACGACATCGCCGTTCTTCAGTTTCGTCGGCAGGGGGACGATGACGCCGTTGACCTTGGCCCCGACCACCGAGAGGCCGAGTTCGGTGTGGACTCGGAAGGCGAAGTCGATCGGGGTCGAGTCCTTGGGCAAGTCGAGCACGTCGCCCTTCGGTGTAAACACGAACACTTGCTCGCTAAACAAGTCGGTGGAGAGGGATCGCAGGAAGTCGGAGCTGGTCCCTGCGTCGGACGACCAATCAAAGAGTTGTTGGCGGAGCCGGCTGAGCCTCGTGGTCTCGTTGGCGACCTGCTTGCCTTCCTTATAGGTCCAGTGGGCAGCCACCCCGTACTCGGCGATCGCGTGCATTTCGCGCGTTCGGATTTGCACTTCGATCGGTTCGCCGCCGGGGCCGACCACCTTGGTGTGGAGCGACTGGTAGCCGTTCGGCTTGGGGGTGGCTATGTAGTCGAAGAACAGGCCGGGGATGGGCATCCAAAGATCGTGGGCCTCCATCAGCGTCAGGTAGCAGTCCTTCGTGTCCTCGGTAGTCACGCGAATAGCGAGCAAATCATAGATCTCATGGAAGTCCAGCCCCTGCTTCACCATCTTGTTGAAGATCGAATACAGGTGCTTGGGGCGGCCCGTGATGTCGAAGTTGCGCATCCCCTTGCTTTCGAGCCGTTCTTTCAGCTGGAGAATCGCGACGTTGACCTGCTTTTGGCGTTCGGTGCGCGTCTTCGAAACGAGCTCACTGACTCGCTGGAATTCCTCGGGGTGCAGATGCTTGAATGCTAAGTCCTCGAGTTGCCACTTGATCTCCCAAATGCCCAACCGCGCCGCCAGCGGGGCATAGATGTCGAGGGTTTCGTTGGCGATCCTCGTGCGCTTCTCAGGGGCGAGCCCTTCCAGCGTCTGCATGTTGTGCAGGCGGTCGGCAAGCTTGATGATGATGACGCGAAAGTCCTTCGCCATCGCGAGCAGCATCTTTCGCAAGCTTTCGGCGGCGCGAGTGGTCTCGGCGACTGCCTTCTGGCGATCCGTAGCTTCGGTCGGGATCTTGAACTTGAGTTTGGTGACGCCTTCCACAAGGTCGACGACATCATCGCCGAACACCTCAGCGATCGATTCGCGAGTCTGGGTGGCCGTGTCCTCGAGGACGTCGTGAAGCAAGGCAGCGACAATCGTGTCGTCATCGACCTGCAAGTCTGCAAGAATCTTTGCGACGGCTAGCGGGTGGGTGATGTAGGGCTGACCCGAGGCGCGCAACTGCCCGGCGTGGGCTTGCTCGGCTACGTAGAAAGCGTATCGGACCCGCTGGAGATTTGCGTCCTGTCGGCGTTCGCGAATGGCCTCGAGAAGCTCATGAAGCTCCTGAGGCTCCTCCCATTCGTGAATGATATCGAATGCCGGAGCGGACATAGCTGAATCGTGGGGTCAGCGCCATTGCTGAGGTTGCATCAGTATACGCCGCCGCAGGGTCGAAATTCGATTTAGCCAACACCAAGCACAATGGTCGCATGCTGGGCCTTCATATGGAAGCCGAACTGCGCGAGCAGGCAGTCGTTCTGCCGCAACAAGCCCCGCGCTACGACGAAGAGTTGGCGAGGCTGCTCAACGGCAAGAGCTACGATCTCGTCGTTATCGCGGCTCGGGGTTCCAGCGATCACGCCGCGCTGTTCGCTCGCTACCTGATCGAGATCCACTTGGGCGTCCCGGTGAGTCTTGCCGCGCCCTCGGTGATCACTCAGTTTGGCGGTCACTTGCGCTATCCGGGGCGGGTGCTTGGCCTGGGCATCTCGCAGAGTGGCGCCGCGCCGGACGTGGCCGAAGTTCTTGCTCAGATGCGCGAAGCCGACCAGGACACCCTCGCCGTCACCAACACGGAAGGCTCACGTATGACCGAGGTGGCGGAGATGTCGCTCGCTCTCGGAGTCGGCTCCGAGCAGTCGATTGCGGCGACGAAGACGTTCACCGCCTCATTGCTGGCCATGGTGTCGCTGGTCCGCGCCTTGGGGGCAGAGTTGCCTTCATTCGAGTCCGACGCCAGTTGGATCGAGACCGCGATGTCGTTTGCCGACGAGCATGCCGAGCCGTTGCTTGAGCGCGCACCGCTCGTCGTTCTCGGTCGGGGTTATGCGTATCCAGTGGCGCTCGAGACGGCACTCAAGCTGATGGAGTGCGCATTGATCGCCGCCAAGGCGTATTCGAGTGCCGACTTCGAACACGGTCCCCGTGCGCTGGCCGGACCGGATGCCGCGCTGCTCGTGGTCAATCGTCTCTCGGCTCCGGTGGGGTTGCCCGCCCACCGCCTCGATTGGCCTGAGTTCGGGGTTCCTCCCGAGATCGCCGCGGTCCCGCAGGCGATCGTCGGCCAAGCGATGGCTCTCAAACTCGCGCGCCTCAGGGGTCATGACCCCGATGAGGCTGCGCGACTGATGAAAGTCACGAAGACGACCTAAGCGATACCCGCCGACAACCCGACAATTTTGCCAGGATGGCAAGCACCGCAACTCCGATTCGCCTCAATCTTGGCTGTGGAGACGATCTCCGACCAGGCTACATCAACGTCGACAAGTTCCCGAAGGACGATTCGGTTGTGTCGGCGGACCTCCCTGGGCTGCCCTTCGAGGCCAACTACGCGGACGAAATCGTGCTTAGCCACGTGCTCGAGCACTTTGGATACGCGGATGGCGTGCGTCTCTGCCAAGAGATTCAGCGGGTGCTGAAGCCGGGCGGCATTGCCTACATCGAGGTGCCCGATATCCAATGGTGCGTGGCGCAGTTCCTCGGCGCGCCCGAACCGAACGGCTACACGAATCCAGAGTACGACTACAATACGCAGCACCGCTGGGGACTGTGGGCGCAGGCGATTTGGGGAGACCAGCACCACGACGGGCTGTATCACAAGTGGGGCTACACCGCGCACCGCTTGCTGAATCTACTGAACTACGTCGGGTTCCACCCGATCGAGATTCAGTTCGTGCAGTCGCACAGGGTGCAGTGCCTGAGTGCCCGCGCTGCCAAGCCTGTGGCTGCGTAAGGGTGGCCCAGCCAAGGCCGAACCACCCCAAGTCCGTAGTCTAAGCGGCGACGGCCGCCAGGTCGAGATCCTGCCTCAGCATCGCCCGGGCGCGGAAGAGCCAGCTCTTCACCGTGCCCTCCGGCTTCTTTAACTCATCCGCGATCTCATTGACCTCCATGTGCCGGAAGTGGCGCATGAAGATGATCTTGCGATAGGTTGCGGGAAGGCGATCCACGGCGGCCACGAGGGCGCGTTGCTGGAAGACGAGGTCGGTCTGATCGTCCAGCGAGGCATCGTCGGCTGCCAGGGCATGCTCGTGGGCGTCCAGCGATTCGTTGCCTCGTCGAGACCGGATAATGTCCACACAGCAGTTGGCACAAATACGGCTGAGCCACGGTCGAATCGGTCGCTCCGGATCGAAGTCGCGGAGTGCCTTGAGGGCTCGGATCAGGGTGTCCTGAACCGCGTCGTTCGCATCGTCCGCGTTTCGCAGCATTCGGTACGCGATGCCATACAAGGTGGGACGGACCTGCTCGCACAGCAGATCGAACGCCACAAAGTCCCCCGCCGAGGCTCGTTGAACCAGGTGAGCCTCCCAACCCAGTATTCGATTCGATCCAGTTTTCATGATGTCTCTCATCCCTCGATGATATTGTATGGTGTTTTGGATCAGCAAACAACACCTTTAGGAAATAAGACCTATTCACGCCATCAGCTTTAAATATCCAAAGGTCAATGGCAGGATATCGAAGTTATGGCAAGATGCGACTGGCCCCGTGACCTTTCGAGATCCCTCAAGCGTCTGAAAAATACGAACGCGCACAGCGTCAACGGACGGAGGATGACCGACTCGATGAAGCGAACTGGCATGTTGATTCTCGCGGGATTGGCGACAATCGCGATGGTAATGGCGGATGGCACCGGCAGCAATGCTGGACTACGACGAACGGCAGGTGGGACCACGGCAAACAGAAGTGGCGCCGAGACCGGGCTCGTCGGTATCAAGCTTTATGACACCGCAATCGATTTGGTTCGCCGATTTGGCAACCCTGACGACGTACAGACCGTCGGCGGCGGTGGCGGCGGAGCCGTCGGCCCAGCTGGCGGTGGCGGGGGCCAGGGTGCGGCGGCCGGTGGTCGGGCTGGTGGTGCTCGCGGCGGTGGTGCGGGCGACTCGGCGGTCGCGCAATGGAATATCCCGCCATCTAGCAAGGACAGTTTTAGCACGATTGGCTTGTTTCAGGGTCAAGATACACCGGTGATCGCTGGTGCCGGCCCTGGTGGTGCTCCTCCAGGCGGCCAGGGCGGCGGTCCGACGGCTTCAGGCGCGGGTCCCGGCGGCGGTGGCCAGGGCGGCGGCGGTGCTCAGCAGGGTCAAGATGCGCGCATCCTGTATACGCGCTGGGTGTACAAGCGAGGCAACAGCCGCTTCGCTTTCATCCTCAATCGTTATGGTCAGATCATCCAGATCGAAGCGATCGGCTCCAATGACTCTCGGGTGGTGACGAACCGGGGAATCCGATACGGCGCCAAGTTCGCCGACATCATCAGGGCGTACGGTGTTCCGGATGCGTACGAGATCAACGGCAACAGCCTCGTTGTCCGCTATCTGGTCAGGAACAAGGTCGCCTTCCGGCTCAATCGCCTGAAGGACGACGCTCCGCATGTGGTGACCGGCATCGTGGTTGCGGCCGGCAAGGCCTAAGAAGTTAAGTGTCCGACGAGCTCGACGATATCCGTGCACGCATTGGAATCGTCGAGCTTGTTGGTGAATCCGTAAGTCTCAAGCGCACCGGGCGCAACTGGGTGGGTCTCTGTCCGTTTCACGACGATCGGAGGCCCTCTTTTAATGTTTCCGATCAGATTGGCCGCTACAAGTGCTGGTCGTGCGGCGAGTCGGGAGACATCTTCACGTGGGTCATGAAGACCCAAAACATGACGTTCCCCGAGGCCATCGAAGTGTTGGCCAAGCGCGCCGGGGTCGAACTCAAGCATCGCAAGACTCAAGATCCATCGCAGCGCCTTACTTGGCAAGGCGCCATGGCTGAGGCGTTGGCCTTTTTCCGATCGCAACTCGACCGCTCGGTTGAAGCACAGGAATACTGCCAGCGCCGAGGTTTGACCGAGGACGTGCTCGCAACTTGGGAAATCGGCTACGCCCCTAACGTCGATGTCGCGCTGGCCACGCACCTGCAAAAGCGAGGCTTCGCTCTTCAGGAGTGCGAGAAGCTGTACTTAGTCGAAGCCGACTCGAGTGGCGGTTACTTCGACAAGTTCCGCGGACGGTTGATTTTCCCGATCCGCGACGAACGCGGCGAGCTGATTGCCTTTGGCGGAAGGCTGCTGGGCGATGGCCACCCGAAGTACATCAACAGTTCCGACACGCCCCTCTATCGGAAGAGCCGGGTGCTCTACGGGCTCCATGTAGCCAAAGCCGCACTGAACGAAGGACAGACCCCGGTGCTCTGCGAAGGCTATCTCGATGTCATCGCATGCCATCGGGCCGGCGTTGCGACCGCAGTTGCTTCGCTCGGGACTTCGCTGTCTGATGAACATGCTCGACTGCTGGCCCGGTGGTCTCGATCCGGCGCGGCAACCATCCTCTACGATGCGGACGCCGCTGGAGAGAAGGCAGCCACCCGGGCCGCCGAAATGCTGACGTCGGTTGGGCTCGATGTCAAGGTTGCCCATATGCCGGCTGGGCAGGATCCGGACACGCTCTTGAAGGAAGCTGGTGCGGGGGCCGTGCAGCAAGTCGTCAAAGATGGGCTGACTCCGACCGAGTTTCGACTGCGGCAACTCGATACTCGCCTCAAGCCGGAAGATGACGCCTATTGGGCGCAAGTTGCGGAGATCTTGGCCGCCTGCCCGAATGCGCTGGAACGGGCTCGGCACATTCAGCACCTTGCACCCAAGTACCCCGTTCTCCGCGATCCGGTCGAGGCTGGCCGTGCCCTTCGGGCGATGGTCGGAAGACATCATCCGGCGACGCCACGGCGTCCTTCCTTGCCGACACCTACGGATGCACGGCCGAAGATTGGAATGAAGTCGGCCGAGGTGCTGATCTTCCGTGCGCTGCTGAACCCGACGTATCGAGGAGAAGCCTGGAAGGTCGTCCGAGAGCCGGATCTCTTTCTGACGGGTCGCGCGCAGCATCTAGCGGAGCACCTTAGGGAGACGCTCGGAGACCTTTGCCCGACAGGACCGGCGTCTGAGTGGCTAAACCGGCTCACGGATGATGAGTCGGTCCAACTTCTGACCGATCTTGAGTTAGGCCGGGACGATCGCCTCAGCGACGAGGTGGTGGCCGATACTGTGGCATTGCTCAGAAAAAAACGCGAAGAGCGAGCCCTTCAGAAAGTGAAGGAGGTCATCGGTGACGAGAGACTGCGCGAACTGCAAAAGCGGTTTGAAGACCTGAATGCATAAAAAAACTCGGCCCATACTCTAAAACTATTGTATAGTGTAACGACCGGGTTTCTTCGGGGGAGGGGAAGTCCTATGATTGCGTACACACGCAACCAATCGACCGTAGAGTCACCAGGGCCGAAGCCAGAACGAAATAAGAGGGGACAGGAACTTCCGGATGGAGGCGGCCTGGAGGACTCGGTTCGCCAATGGCTTCAGAGAATCGGCCAAATTCCCCTGCTTAGCCCCGAGCAGGAAGTGCAGTTGGCTCTTTCGGCGAAGCAAGGTTGCGATGTGAGCAAGTCGCGGCTCATCGAGTCAAACCTGAGGCTCGTGGTTAGCATCGCCAAACGGTATCTGGGGCGCGGAATCTCTCTGCAAGACCTCATCCAGGAAGGCAACCTCGGCTTGATGCGCGCCGTCGAGAAGTTCGATCCTGCCCGCGGATTCCGCTTCAGTACCTACGCGACATGGTGGATTCGCCAGGGTATCTCCCGCTCGATCAACGAGCAGGGCCGTACGATCCGCATCCCCGTGCACACCATGGACTTGGTCAATCGATTGACCCGAACCGCCAATGATCTCTATCTTCAGCTCGGTCGGGAGGCAACCTGTCAGGAACTCGCTAGCGCTCTTTGTGTATCCGTCGAAAGGGTCAACGAGATTCGCCGGAATTGCCAAGATACGGTATCGCTCGAGGCGCCCGTGGGAGACTCCGAAGACGGGGAGTTGGGTGAGTTCCTCGCCGACCGCAGCATTGAATGTCCCGACCTCATGGCGAATCGCGCCGTCGTGCGTAGGCGCATTGCCGATTTGCTCGAAACGCTGAACGACAAGGAGAAGGCGGTCATGCTGTTGCGGTACGGCCTTGCCGACGGGCGTGCCTATACGCTCGAGGAAGTTGCTGATGCGTTCGAACTCACGCGTGAGCGGGTGCGCCAGATTGAACAGACAAGCCTCAAGAAACTGAAGCATCCGTCCCGCTCATCCCGTCTTCTTGAAGTACTGGAGTAGCTTCGGGACTCCGGCGGAGGAACCTGTGCCCGGACTAGATGTAGTGATTCCTGCCGGTGGGCAGATGGAAGACGCGTTCGCACGCGTGACGGGCAGCAACTGCAAACCGCTCGTCAAGTTCGACAACAAAACCGTCATCCGCTCGACCATCGAAGCACTTCGGGGGTCGCCTAGGATCAACCGGATCATCGTCGTGGGTTCGGAGGCCGTGATCAACCACGAGGATATGGCCTTAGCGACCGCCGCACTTCCCGAGATGGGGAGCGGACCGAAGAACATCATGGTCGGCATCGAGCACCTGCTCTCGATGGACTTGCCGCCGGATCGCGTGCTGATCGTCACCAGCGATCTGCCCTTCCTCACTCCGGCAGTTGTCGAGCGGTTTATCGACCTGTGCGATCACAATATCGACTTCAATGTGCCGCTCATCGAACGGCCGGACTACGAAGAGGCCTACCCTGGTGCCGAGGCCACGTTCGTGAAGCTGCTCGATGGCGAGTGGACCACCGGATGCATGTATGAGGTCTCGGTGCGCGGCTTCCGAACTGCGCTGACCCACATCGAGGAAGTGTTCAATCGGCGGAAGTCGAAGCTGGGCATCGCGCGAATGCTTGGGTTCAAGTTTGTGTGGGATTACTTGAACAAAAAGCTCACCGTACCGGACATCGAAGCGAAGATCACCGAGCTTTTACGGGTGAGGGGAAAAGCCGTCCCGGGGAGCCCGCCCGAACTCGCGTACGACATCGACTACATCGAGGATTACCAGTACGCGATGGCGTTCAAGTCGAAAGCAAGGCCCGCAACACCGGTCGAACCGACCTCTTAAATTGCGGGAGGCGGCGTTGCCGCCGCCTCGAACTGAGTTTACGCTACGGTTCCTGTCTTGTACGCGCTCAAGTCAATGAGATGAAGATCCTTATGATTACTCTTTGAGATCGCGTATTCCGCCAGTTTCCGCAACGCCGTCTCCGAAGTTACATCCAACCCGTGCGGGCTTGTGAGACACATAGCCAACAGGGCGAATGCTTCCTCTTCCGTCAGTTCAAGTCCCGCTGGATTACCAGTAGACATTGCCCCTCCTTTGAGTCGGCTCATCGAGTATAGACGGAACTCAGGCTGGATTGTTCCCGGAAAGTTGCTGGCTTTTGGCTAAGTACCCGTTAACCTACGAGCACTCGCCGCAGGTTCGAGGGGGAATGGGCCGGGTCGGCTATACTTTGCCTCGTGCCGAAGGGTGAATACCTCCAATACGGCGGCCAAGCGATCATCGAGGGAGTGATGATGCGGACGCCGAGATTCTTCGCGGTGTCCTGTCGGGCTCCGAATGGCGAGATCGTCACCACCACCGAAGCGATCGAGAAGACGTGGATCGGCCGGCAGAACTGGCTCAAGCTGCCGTTTCTGCGCGGCTCCCTAGCGTTGCTCGACTCGATGGCACTCGGAATTCGCGCGATGCGCTTTGCATCGAACATCCAACTTGAGCCGCAGTATCAGAAGGACGTCGAGGCCGCGATGGCCGAGAAGGTGCCCTCGAAGCGGATGCAAGACCTGTCGGTCGCGGGAGCCATGGTCTTCGCCTTGGTCTTTGGCATCGCGCTCTTCAACCTCGCCCCGAACCTGATTTCCGCGAACTTGGGCAAGTGGTTG
Organism: Methanoregulaceae archaeon; assembly: GCA_020850325.1. Taxonomy (GTDB): domain Bacteria; phylum Armatimonadota; class Fimbriimonadia; order Fimbriimonadales; family Fimbriimonadaceae; genus JANJUB01. The sequence goes on along the minus strand of JADZEW010000026.1, from coordinate 183,283 downwards.
GGTTTTAAGAGCGACGCGGCCATCAACTTCACCACCGAGATCATCAAGACGATTTTCTTTCTCGGTTACATCTGGCTCATCAGTCGGCTCCCGGATATCCGAAGGGTCTTCCAGTATCACGGCGCAGAGCATAAGGCGATCAACACGCTCGAGGCCGAGCAAGACCTGAACATGGACAACTGCCGGGCCCAGACTCGGCTTCATCCGCGGTGCGGCACCAGTTTCGCGATCGTTGTCCTCATCGTGAGCATCATCTTGTTCACGCCGCTGCCGCGATTCGACCTGGGCAACGCGATGATTAACGGCACCGTCCGGTTTCTGACGGAGCTACCGCTACTTTTTGTGGTGTCGGGGATTAGCTATGAGCTGATCCGGATGGCGGGCAAATTCCGCAGCCAGAAGTGGGTTAACGTGATGTTCGCGCCGGGGCTGGCTACTCAGCTGTTGACCACGGTCGAGCCCGACGACGACCAGATCGAGGTTGCACTGGCGGCGCTGGTGGCGTGTATGGATGCTGAGCAGGCTGGAAAGGCGCCCGACGAAGAGGTTGAGGAGCCGGAGGTCGAGCTGGCTTAGAGCCATGGCCGCCGCCGCCCGCGTCATTCTTGAGGCGATTCTGCTCTCGGTCGTGTATGGCATCGCCCACGACATGGTCACCGCCCACGTGTGGGTGGAGTACTTCACCGTTCACCACGCTAGGGTCGTCGCGTCGACGGACCCGGTCGTCATGGCCCTGGTCTGGGGCGTGCTCGCTACGTGGTGGGTGGGGGTGTTCGCGGGGATCCTACTGTGGGCCTTCGCAGTAGCCGGGTCATTGCCGTCGTTACCTATCGAGCGACTTCGCCAGATCATGCTTCGCGGGTTGAGCGGCCTATACATCAGTGCGATGCTGGTGCTGGGGTTGAGCTACATCGGGCTCGGTTGGATTGGACAGGGCCACGACATTCCGGACCTGGAGGTCCGGCGTCGAGCGCTCGCCGTAGGCATCACCCACATGTACAGCTACAGCGCAGGAGCCCTGCTGATCCTTGCGATGGGGGTCCGTGCGTTGCAACTGAGGATCCAGGCAGCTAAGGGGTCGGGGGCGTCGCAGGGTCCAGACTTCGGGTGAACGAAGAAGGGAAGGGTTGCGTCTGATCAAGAAAGTGGGGTTGTGTATCTGAGGATGGTCGCGACGTCCAAACGTGCCTTTACGTTAACCGAAATCTTGGTGGTCTCCGCGATCATCGCTGTTCTCTCGGGGATCACCTCAGTTGTCGCGATCCGCGCCGTTCGTTCTGGTCGCGAAACGCAATGTCTCAACAACCTGAAGCAACTGGAGCACGCTTGGGCCCTCTATGAAAGCGACCACGACCAGTGGTCTCCTCCGCTTCCGCTCTCGAATTCACCCAGCACCTTAGGGGCAACGGCCTTTGTGGAGGCGCTCAATCCTTACCTGATGGACCCACGTGTCTGGTTCTGCCCGCTGGACCGTTGGGCGAAGGCGCAACACATGGGCGAGTGGCACAGCCATGAACTCCTCTCCTACACGGTCAGTTTGGAGTTCTTGGTGCGTGCTCAGCCCGTCTTCGGGGGACTCGTCCATGTTAATCGCTCAGGTCTTTCGGATCCGGCAAGCACGGTGATGATGCTGGATCAGCCCGAGCTTCGAGCTCAGGACGACGGACCAAGAGTGCGGATTTGCGCCCACGGGCGGACCGCGATGGCGGTCTATGCGGATGGCCATGCGGGCAGGTATGCGCTGACACCGCCTTAAGCCTAAGGAGTCACCGTAACCGTCGTCGTCTTGTGGATTCCGCTTCGCGTTGCGAAGACCAGCACGTTGATGCTGCTGGTCACCGCGGTCGTGGGCATCGGCACATTCACCGTTGTCTGACCCTCGGGCACGGCGAAGGACGATGGCAAGATAACGATCCCAGGCGCGCCCGAGAACAGCAAGATCGATCGTCCGCCGGGCGGCGCGAGCCCATCGATGTTCAGCGTCAGCGTGCCGGTCGTGCCTCCGACCAAAGATGGGGTGCCCGTGATTGACACGAGGCTCGGCGCATTGACCGCGAAGAAGTAGGTCTTGGTAACTGCCCCCAGCGTTGCGGTCAACACGATGCCTTGATTGCTATTGACGCCGACGGTCGTCAAGGGAAAGGTCGCGACAAGCGTTCCCGCATTGACGACCACGCTTGCTTGAACGGTTGCCACCTCCGGCTTGCTGACCGAGAGCGCGACGGTTCGCCCGCCCGTCGGTGCAGGCCCGGTGATCTGCACGACACCGGTGAGGGGTGTGCCGCCCATCGAGACCTGAGGATTGACCGTGGTGAACTGCAAGGATGGCGCAAGCACCGTCAGCACTTTGGCGAGTACCAGACCCCCGTGGCGGGCGAAGATGGACACGGTGGTGTTGGCGGTGATGGGAAGTGTTGTGATGGTGAACGTCGAGGTCATGGAACTGGTGTTGATCTGGATACTGGGTGGCACGGTCGCAATGGACGTATTGCTACTTGACAGCTGCCACAACTGCGGTGAGACTGCCGCCGTGGCTAGGCGCACGCGCCCGGTTGCCGGGAATCCTCCAGTCGATGGCAAAGTGGGCAACGTCAGCTCCGCCGCCTGAACCCGCTGAAGCCGAGAACTTGTGCCGAGATCCAGCGCGACATAGCTCGAGCCCGCGGAGTCAATAACGGCTCCCCGAAGCGAACTTCCCGAAGGCCGGGTGTACGAGAAGGCGCGAAGAAGGCTGCCCGAGTCCACCGAGATCGCGCGCACAACGACCGACGTGCTACCCGATCCGTGAGTCAGAACGAGGTCGCCATCCAAATCGAACTCGATCCGACCGCTTGCCACGTTGTTCGCGGCGAAAGCAGATGACAGCCACGTAAGCGAACCGGAACTAGAAACCCGCAGCATGCGATAGGATCCGAAGCCTTCCAAGACATAGGCACCTCCACCCTTTCTCGCAACGACATCGACACTTCGGCTGGAGCTGGAGCCTGACCGGTTCGCTAGCGACACTAAGCCGCCCGTGGTCGAGGAATACGCCCCGACCAAGGGGATCTCCGTGACGCCATCTTTGCCATGGCCGACAACAAAGAGTCGGTTCTGCCCGGTGTCAACGTCGACGTCCATGACGAACTCGTTCGAATACGATGCGGAGTCAAAGGTGCGGCTCCAAGTCACGGAGCCACTTGGGCTGACCTTGGCAAGTAGTGGGGCTTTGCCGGTTTGGGTAGCGGCGGTGTAGGCGTTTCCGGAGGCATCGAGAACGATGTTTGATGTGAACGATCCGTTCGCGGTCACGGGAATGGTGTCGATCGATGCGAGGGTCGTGGGGTTAAGGTATTCAACGAGCACTTCAGTGCCTTTGCGGCCGCCGATGACAAGGTGGGTCGAGTTTGCCGCCAGCGCACTGCCGAAGTCGATATTGTTGGAAGCAACGGAGGTGTCAACGCCGGTGTTGAGATCGAAGGCTACGATCCTCACTTCCGGCAGGTCGTCTACACTCGTCCCGACCAAAGCGTAGGCCCGGTTAGCTGTAACCACGAGCTCCGCATTGCTGGCGTTGTATCCGCTTCCGAAAGTCTGCGATACGTCGACCGTGCGGGTCCAAATGAGCGTACCGTTGCGGTCATACTTGCGCCCGATCAGCGAGACACTCTGCGCGGTGAAGACGAGCGTGGTCAAGTAGAGGTTCGACGATGCGTCGCGAGCTACCCGAGGCTGAGACTCGAGGGGGACGTCCTGGGTCCAGATCACGGGCTGAGCAACGCCGATTGCTCCCATCGCGAGCACCCAGCACGCAAGCCCGCTCCGAACCGCTATCTTAAACCCGAGTCGGCAACGCATGTGACTTATTGTACGACGGCAATACTAAAAAGCCAAGTTTAGGGTGTCACGGTAAGGGACGTGGTCTTATAGATGCCGCTTCTAGTCGCAAAGATGAGCACGTTGGTGCTGCTCGTCACGGCGGTGGTGGGCACATTGACGTTGTGGGTTACCGCTCCGGCGGGGATACCCGCCGAGGCGGACAAGATCACGATCGCCGGCGCACCCGAGAAGAGCACGATGCTGAACCCTCCGGTCGGCGCAATGCCGTTGATGTTCAGCGTTAGCGTCGCATTGAGGCCGCCCTTGATCGAGCCTGGTGCGATCGAGATACTTGTCAATGACGGCGCATTCACCGCAAAGAACGCGGTCCTGCTGACTGCTCCCGTCGTCGCGGTGATGACCACGCCCTGGTTGCTGTTGACGCCGAAGGTTGTCACCGGGACGGCATGCGTCGACTGGCCCGACGGCACATTGACCGACGCCGGCACCGAGGCGACCGCAGGCTTGTTGCTCGACAGGGTGACCGTTCGCCCGCCGGTTGGTGCATTTCCCGTGAGCGTGAGATCGGCGGTGGTGGCAACGCCGCCAATCACGACCTGCGGTGTGATCGAAACTGACTGAACGTTGCTCTGCACGACGGTGAGCGTTTTTTGGGAAATGAATCCACCGTGGCGAACGTTGATGCTCACGTTCGTGTTCGAGGTCGCGCCACTTACCGTGATCGGGAAAGTCACGTGATCTTGCGATGCGGGCAGAATGACACTTGAGGGCACCGAAGCGAGCGCGGGATTGGAACTCGTGATCTGCCACGTTCGGTCGGAGGCGAACGCCTCGCCCGCGTCGATACGGCCCTCAACGGCGGTTCCGCCGGTCACGTTATTGGCACTAAACGTGAGGTCGGCAACCTGGACGAGTTGAAAAAGGGCGTCCTGGCCCAATCGGCTTGTCATAAAGAAGCTACCGGCAGCATCCGTGAGAAGCTGTAGCGGCTCAGCGGGAAATCCAATGAGGTGCTGGTGCGTTTGAATCAAGACTCCCGTCGCCATGTTTAGCCGGTCGACCCGGATTTTATCGCCGAAGTCTGTGGGACCGAGCACGAGCAGGTTGCCGTCGGGGTCGACGGCGTGACTTCGACGGCCGGTGCTTGGCGACTGTGTGATCACACTTGTCCACACAGTGTTCCCGTTCACGCCAAACCGCCTCACCGAGGTTATGCCGTTGCTCGTTGCCGCACTAGCCACGACGCCCGATGACGGCAGTAATGTCAGATCCTGAGGGTCGCTATCACCCGAACTCGGGGCAACTTGAACCGTAGCGATGGGCACACCCGTCAACAGGTTTGCGACATAGAGCATCGCGTCGACATTGTTGGGCAGATCGGGCACGGTTTGAGCAAGCACATAGACCCGCCGCCCCGGCCGATCAGCGACGATGCGAATCGGGGTCTCGGTGTGACGATCAGGAGCATCAAACACAGTCTGAAAGATCATCCCGTCTGCGGTGTACCGGCTGACGAGGGCGGTTCCGTCCTCTAGACCGCTCGCCGTGTAGGCGTCACCATCGCTGTCCATGGTCACCACGCCGAGGCGCTTAGCGGGTCCAATATTGAACGTTGAGATGTCGGTGCCCGATGCTTGTCGAAAGTTGATGGACACCATGTCCGTAGAGGTGGTGCGTCGCATGACAGCGAACTGCGTTGCCGATGCGGCAGGGGCCGAATACTCGAAACTCTGCGACGTGCTAAACAGGAGGAAGTTCCCAGTCGCCAGATCATAGACATACATGACGCTGGACACGAAACTGCCGGCACCACCATTGGTTCGCTCGTGCAGAACCACGATCAGAGAAGTTGAAGTCGCGGCAAGGCCACGGACACTGAACTGGTTTCCATCGGACGAGGACCCGGAAATCTTCCGGGTCCATGCGACCGCTCCCATTGCGTTGTAGCGCGTAATGACGACCTGCTTGTTGAAGAAGGTTCCGGTGGGGACCGCATGGTAGAAGTTTCCCGAACTGTCCCGTATGATCTTCGGATCCCCGGCTTGCTCGGTCACCTTGGTCCAGATCACAGGCACGGATGCGCCGACAGCGGCAAGTGAAAGGGCGACCAGCAACGCAACGACCCGCGTAATCAGGCTCATCCAACCAGTATACGACGGAAGCTCTAGCCCTCTGAGTCGCTCATGGCGTAACCGTTATCGTCGTGGTCTTGTAGATTCCGCTCCGGGTGGCAAAGATCAAGACCAGCGTGTTACTCGTGACGACATTAGTGGGCACATTGACGTTATGGGTTACGGCCCCCGCCGGGATACTCGCCGACGCAGAGAGCACAACCAATGCCGGGACTCCCGAGAACAGTAGAATGCTGAATCCGCCAGTCGGGGCAATGCCGTTGATGTTCAACGTCAACGTGGCGCTCTGGCCGCCTTGAACTGACCCCGGCGCAATCGAGATGCTCGTCAGAGAGGGAGCATTCACCGCAAAGAAGGCGGTCTTCGAGACGGCACCAGTGGTCGCGGTGACGACGACCCCTTGATTGGCATTGACACCGAACGTGGTGATCGCAAACCCCACCGAGCTGCTCCCCGCGGGGACATTGACTGATCCGGGCACCGAGGCGACCTCGGGCTTGTTCGTGCTTAGCGTGGTCAGCTTTCCGCCAGCAGGCGCGCCACCGGTCAGCGTGACTGTTCCAGCGGTCGCGACCCCGCCGATGACAACGTTCGGCGAGACGGAAACGCTGGAGATCACCGATGCCACCAGCGTTACCGTCTTCTGAACGATAAAGCCGTTGAATCGCGCATTGATCGAGACGTTACTGTTCGCGGCTACGGGGAAAGTCGTGATGTTGAAGTTCGCTGACGAGGAGTTGTTCGGCACCACGACGGTGGCGGGCACCGAAGCCGCGGCGGGGTTTGAACTGGTCAGGGTCCAGGTCTGATCGCCTGATGCAGGGGAGGCGAGCAGAATGCTCGCACTCGTCCCAACTCCGCCGATGACCAACGGGTTAGAAATGTTTAAGTCTGCAGGCTGAATTCTAGCTATAGTAGACGTTATCGAGGTGTCCGCGTTGACGTAGAAGTTGCCCGCCGCGTCTGAGAACAGTTGTAGCGGCACGAGACCATCACCGACCGTAACGAGGAGTTCGTCAATCAGCGACCCGTTTGCAACATTCACGCGCGAGATCCTCGCTTGCGTCGCGCTTTGGCCGTGCAGAAGGAGTACATTGCCATCCGCGTCAAAGGCGTGACTGCGGTGGTCGCCCATCGAGTTAGCGAAGTCGATGTCCCAAACAAAGTCTCCGTTGACCTGTGTGCGGCCGAGTCGAGTCGACGTAGCATTGATAAGGAGGCTTGTGATGACGCCTTGCCCGCCAAGAACGGTCATTTCGGCAAAAACGTCGTCTTGTAGCGTGCCGCCGATAATCTCCGTGAAGTCGAGCGCCCCGGTCGTCGCATTGACGCCGAACAAGCGAACGTCTGTGTCAAACGGATCGCCGTCGAAGGTGCCGTCGGTGACCACGTACACTCGATTCACCGCCGAATCTACGGCGACCCGCCGAACGGACTCGTCCGTGACATCATCAGCATCGATGACGGTGGTGAAGGGGCTCGAGCCGACGACAACCTTGGTCAACTTCCCGGTTCCATCGGCAAGCGTCGAAACACCATAAGCGGCTCCGCTTGGATCGACGACGATGTCGTCCATGCTGGCGACCGCGCCAACTCCAAACGAGTAGAGCGAAGCCAGCGAAGTCGCATCGAACAGCTCAATCGAACCGGTCCCTCCAGAGATCGAACTCATGGCCACGACGCTCCCGCCTGAGGCGATGGCCGTGTACGGAGTGGCGGTTGAACTCGAGCTGTCAATGGCCCCCGTGGTCGAGTCGAGTGCTAGCCTTAGACTCGATACGTAGTTGCCATCGCCGGCTCCTTCGCGCGCGTGAGCAAGAACGTGAAGACGGGTGGCCGTCAACGCGAGATCGCGAACCTGAAACTGGATGTCGCCTAACCCAGATTCGAAGGCCTCCTGAGTCCACTGCACCTGATTAAGGGCATTGACCTTCTGGATCACGAGCTTGCGGCCAAGGAGATGGGTTTGACGGGTAACGACGTATAGGTTCGAGGACGCGTCACGGATCATCATCGCTCGCGAGGTTCCCAAGGTGGCGCGCTGCCACATGATGGGCTGACTCTGGAGGCTCCCTAGCAAGCTCAGGAAGACCCATCCGATCACGAGGCGAGCGGCGAGCTGCATGCCCTCTAGTGTACGCGAGACCCCCGCAACTTTAGCGGGCTACGGGGGTGGAATGCGTAGCTATGTAAGTTAAGGCGTAACGGTGACGGTCGCGGTGCGGTAGATCCCGCTGCGTGTTGCGAAGATCGTGACCGTTGTGGATGTCGTCACCGCCGTGGTCGGCATGTTCACGTTGTGTGTTGTTTGCCCGGCGGGGATGACCCCCGTTGCCGAAAGGATCACAACTCCGGGCGCACCCGAGAAAAGTACGATCGCGAAGCCACCGGTTGGAGCAGGACCGTTGATGTTGAGCGTCAAGGTTCCCGTCAAACCGCCTTTGATTGAGCCGGGAGCCACGCTGATCGAGGCCAGGGACGGCGCGTTCACGGCGAAGAACGCGGTCTTCGAGACAGTTCCGGTCGTCGCTGTGATGACCACACCCTGGTTGGTATTCACCCCGACGGTGGTCACTGCGAAGTTTGCGCTGGACTGCCCCGCCGGGACCACCACAGAGGCGGGGACGGTCGCCACGTTGGTCTTGTTGCTGGCCAGCGTCACCGTTCGCCCGCCGGTGGGGGCTTTGCCGCTGAGATTCACGGTCCCCTGGGTGGCCGTGCCGCCGACGACCACGTTGGGATTAACCACGACCGATTGGGCGTTCGACGGAATCAAGGTCAAGGTCGTTTGGGTGATGAACCCTCCGTAGCGAGCATTGATCGCAACGTTGGTGTTGGCGGTTACGCCGTTGACCGTGATGGGAAAGCTCACCGTACTCGTGTTCACGTTCAGGGTGACGTTCGCTGGAACCGAGGCGGCACCCGAGTTGGAGCTGGCCAAAGTCCAAAGCTGATTAACGGTTGCGTTCGCCGGTAGGGTGATCATCCCGTTGACCGGAGTACCGCCGGTCACGTTGTTCGCGGTGAACGTCAAGCGCGCGGGTTGAACGCGCATAACCGCCGCAGATTGGCTCACATCGGCATTGATGTAGTAGTTACCGGCACTGTCGGTGAACAGGTCTCTCGCACTCGCCGTGCCCCCGAACTCGACCGTGCCCAACGTGGCGCCATTGCTGCGGTTTAGCCGTACCACCTTGCTGGTGCTCGAAGTCTCCGCGCTGAGGACGAGCACATTACCGTCCACGTCGTAAGCATGGCTCCGTCCGAATCCGGATGCAGGAGACGTAAAGCTCGTTGTCCAGACGCTGGATCCGGACGTGTCCCGGCGGGTCACAGACGTGTCACTTGCGTTGACCGACGAGATGACCACGCCTTCATTCGGCAGAATGCTGATGTCGCCAGGTAGGTTGTCGCCCGCGGTCGCGCCGACCGGTGCAGTAACTACACCGGCACCGGTCGTCGAGTTTAAGACGTGGAGGAGGACGTCCAGTCCCGTTGCACCGCTGACTCCGCTTCCGATGGCATAAACGCGGGTGGCGGCCAGATCCATCACGAGCTTGGTCAGGGTCTCAGCGGTTCTCGTCGGGTCGTTCAGGGTGGTCTGCCACGAGACTCCGCCGGCAGTCGATCGCGCGACCTGAGTGGTGTCGTTCGTGTTGATCGCGGCAGAGTAAGCATTGCCGGAAGCATCCATGACCAGGTCGCCTGTCCCGGCAATGTCACCAATGTTGGCGAGGCCAGCAAAAGTTCCGGCCGGGACGTTGTAGAAGCTCACGGAGCCTGTATCCGCTGTGGCCGACTTGCCCAAGAGTCCGATATGGGTCTCGTTGGCGGCAAGCGCACCCCAAACCGTGTTGGGTGAGGTCAGCGCAAAGACAAGGGAGCCGTCGCTCAGGTTCAAGCCGCGCATTTGGCTCGACACAAAGTTGCCGGTTCCATTGTTCGATCGTTCTTGATAGAGCACGAACAAGCGGCTGGAGGTGATCGCGATATCCTGGAGTCGATACTGCTGACTCAGGTTGCCGGCGACGTTGTGGTTGATCTCCCACAGCTTGGTGCCGAGCGCATTGAACTTTTGAACGTTCAGTTGGCGGCCCAAGAGTGAGGTCGTCGTCGTCGCGAAGTACAGGTTGGATGCGGAGTCTCGCGCCAACTTGGCATTGCTCGAGGCGGGCATCGCGTTCTGCCAGATGATCGGCAGACTCTGACTGATGGAGGCGGTCGCCACGGCGAGGGTCAAGACGAAACACTTCAAGCGGCTTCCCATCAAGACATTTTGACACCTGATTCAGGCTCCTAGCCCGTGGGTTAAGCGTCAAAAACAAGAATGGGGTCTGACCGTTTGGCCAGACCCCATCAGATTCCAGAGGGAGTCGCTTACTTACGTCGGCGACGGATCAGCGCGGCTGCACCCATCGCGAGGGCGGCGAGCGTCGCCGGCTCCGGAACCGGGTTCAGCGTACGGGTCGTCTGCAGAGCGATTTCCTGGCCCGGATCGAGCGTGAAGTTCCACTGCACGCCACCGGTGAAGTCGCCAGGGCCGAACGGCAGACCCGAGTTGTTGAAGTTATCAATGTCGGCGTCGGTCAGAAGACCTCGAACCGTAGCAAAAGCACCGATCTGGTACGCGTCTGCGTCGAGTGCGCGATACTCCGCGTTAATGAGCGCAGTCGCATCGGTGATCCGCATCCGAAGTGCCGGGTTACCGCTCAACATGGACGCGCTATCGCCTCCTGCTGTGCCTCCCATGTCGTAGTCGAGGTAGTTGAAGAAGCTGAAGTCGAGCGCCGAGTTCCCTTCATTCTTGATGAAGTTCGTTCCGGTCACCCGAGCCACGCCAGCAACGTTGTTGATCGTGTACACGAGCGTCGAGGTGAAACCCTCCGGCTCGCGATACGAAAGCGTCATGCTGTTGCCATTCACGACCGGCGCGTTGGCTTGAGTCGACAGCGCGAACTCTCGGTTGTTGACGCCGTTAACGCGGTACCACCACCACTCCTGGAACGACTGATCAGGTGAACCGAACGCACTATAGAGGTTCGAACCTCCTCCGCCCGTACCCGTGCGGTTTGCGGCGCCCGACAATGCGGAAGCAGCTGTCCAGCCGAATGAACTCGTGCCGTCCGTGATCACGGCCTGACCGAACACGACGGACGACGTAGCGAGAAGTGCGAATACGAATAGATTGCGTTTCATCATGCCTGCCCTCTGAATCCTCATTATAGTCGGATTCCCGTTAAGAAACGGCAATTGTCCGAAGACCCGGTAGGAATACCGGGGCTCATGGCGTCACCGTCAACGTCGTGGTCTTGTAGATTCCGCTACGGGTGGCGAAGATCAGCACATTGGTGGTGCTGGTCACCGCGGCGGTGTTCTGGTTCTGGGTCACGAATAGCGCGCCGGCCGGTACCGTTACGCTTGCGGGAGCGAATACGATGCCCGGAGCTCCCGAGAAGATCACGACCGAGCGTCCTCCGGTCGGCGCAACGCCGTCCAAGGTCACCGTCATGGCCGTCTGCAGTCCACCCTTGACGGTCGATGGGTTCATCCCGACGCTGACCAGCGACGGCGCATTGACCGCGAAGAACGCGGTCTTCGAGATCGCTCCGGTGGTGGCGGTGATGACGACGCCACGGTTGGCGGTCACTCCGAAGGTGGTGACGCCGAATCCGAACGACGTCGAACCTGCTGGAACGACGACCGAAGCCGGGACCGTCGCGGCGGCGGTGTTGCTACTTGCGAGGGTCACGGTCTTTCCGCCAGCCGGAGACTTGCCGCTGATCGTGACGAGTCCGGCGGTGTTGACGCCGCCAATGACCACGTTGGGCGAGATGCTCAGCGCGCTGACCGTCGGCGTGAGCAGCGTCAGCGTTTTCTGCATGATGAAGCCCTGGTAACGAGCCGAGATGCCGATGTTTGCATTCGCAGCAAGCGCCGCTGTCGTGATCTCGAAAGTCGCGGTCGTCGTGCCGTTGGCTACCGTCACGTTGGCCGGGACACTCGCGGCACTTGGGTTCGCGCTAGCAAGCGTCCAGGTTTGGTTGCCGAGTGCGGCAGTCGCCAAGGTGATCGTCGCCGTCACCAACCCACCGCCAGGAAGGGTGTTGGTCGAGAAGTCCATGCTCGCGGGCTGCAGCCTAAAGAGGTGGCTAGACACACTGTCGTTCACCGTGCAGTAGTAGTTGCCTGCGGGATCCGAAAGCAGGTCCAGGGTGACCGGTGCAGTGAGTTGGTGGAGTGTCGTCAGTAGCGTGGTTCCGGTGCTGATCGACTTCTTAGTTACTCTTACGAGACCAGACAGGCCGTTCGGAGCCGTATCCAAGACGAGGAGGTTACCGTCGGCGTCGAAGGCATGACTCCGTCGGTACCCGCCGATCGCGTCAACGATCGACGAGCTCCACATCTGAGATACCGAACTATTCAGCCTTCTGACCACTGTGCTGTCCGGAGTCGAACTGTCGGAGAAGTGAGAGACCACGACCCCTCCCCCGGGAACGAGACTGATCGCGCCCGGCTCCTCGACGAGCGATCCGCCAAAGCCCGCGCTGTTCGGAATCGTTCCGTCGGTGTTGACGCCATAAACCGTGACATCGAGGTCCGTTTGAATGCCGTTAAAGTAGCCCGAGCCGAAACCGTAGACGCGATTGGCGGTGGCATCGAGGACGAGTTGGGTCATCTGTTCGGAAGTCCGAGTTGCGATGTCGAAATCAAACGAGGTGAACGAGTCGTCGGGATTTACTCTGATGATCGAAACCGTGCCGTTGGAGCGGCTCGCCGCGATAAAGCAAGTGCCATCGGGTTGACAAACGATATCGTCGGCTCGAGAAAACCCTGGCATGGTGACGTTCGCCAAGTTGCCGCCCTCGGTGCCAGATTTGAACAGGCGGGCATTTCCTGCGATAGATCCAACGTAGGCGAGTCCTTGATTGTAAGCTGCAATGCTCTCGAGTTCGATCGAGCCGGAAGAGGACGATTGCACAGAGGTGCCATCCGCAGGATTAACCCTTCTCGCGTAGGAGAAGTTGAACGTACCCGACCCTCCTCCCGCGCGTTCATGATAGAGCACGTAAACGGCGTCGTGGGCATAGATGGCTTCGCGAATGTTGTATTGAAGGTCGATATCACCGAATCTCCGTTCGATGACCGACGACCAAATCAAGGTACCAAGCGGGTTGATCTTCTGAACCCGTAGTTGACGTCCGCCGAAGATCGCCTCGCGGGTGACGAGATAGATGTTGCCCGATGGGTCTCGCGTGATCTTCGGGAAAGACGTGTAATCAACCGTGTGCTGCCAAGCGACGGGCTGACTAAACGCAGTAAGCGAAGTTGCGGCAAACAGTGCGCCGATTAGGGCACGCCTGAGGGTCCTCCTCAGACTGAGAAGCTGGTGCATGGAGAGAATTCTGGCATGCCAGTCGGGCCAGAATTCCCCTCCACGCGTTACAGATTCGTTACAAATCCGACTACGGCGTGACGGTCAACGTCGCCGTCTTGAAGATGCCGCTTCGAGTGGCGAAGATCAGCACGTTGGTCGAGGACGTCACCGCTGCAGTCGGCAGGCTAACATTCCGTGTCGTTTGGCCCGCATTGACCGATGCCGCTGCGGGAGCGAACACGACCGCCGGGGCCCCCGAGAAGAGCACAATGCTGAATCCACCCGTGGGCGCAGCGCCATTAATGTTGAGCGTAAGTACCGCGGTAGTGCCGCCCTTGATCGAACCTGGAGCGACCGAGATGGAGGTGAGCGACGGCGCGTTGACGGCCATGAAGGCCGTCTTCGTCACCGCGCCTCGCGTAGCCGTGATGACAACACCCTGGTTGCTATTCACGCCAAACGTCGTGACCGCGAAGAGCACGTTTGTGCTGGCCGCGGGCACCGTGGTATTCGCCGGGACCGACGCCACCAAGGGCTTGTTGCTCGAGAGGTTCACCACCATGCCTCCCGTAGGAGCGGGACTGCTGACCGTCACAATCCCTTGCGAACTGCCACCGCCGATCACCACATTGGGATTGACACTTAGCGACGCCAGCTGGCTCGGGATGACGGTGACTTGGCGCTGGGTGATGAAGCCCTCGAATCTTGCCACGATGGTCACCGTCGTGTTCGAACTGACGGGCTGCGTCGTGATGTTGAAGTTAACCGAGCTACCCGCACTGGGGATCGTCGCCGTCGGAGGAACGGACGCGGCCGAAGGGTTCGTGCTGGTCAAGGTCCACACCTGGTCTCCAGAGGCGCTGAGCCCAAGCGTAATCGACCCCACGCCGATCGCGCCACCGTTCAACGGCACCGTCGGTACCGCGAGCAGCGCCGGCTGGATGCGGCGAAGGAGCACGTCTCCCGAGTCGCCGTTGAGCACGTAGTAGTTGCCCGCCGGATCTGAATACAGTTGGTGCACGTCCGTTCCGGGCACCGTAAACGAGTCAATGACAAGCCCGTTGGTCTTTCGTAGCTTCCCGATGCCCATCGCGTTTGCAGTAAACGGGTGGAGCAGGAGCACATTTCCATCAGCATCGCTGGCCAACGACGACAGCGGCGTTCCTGTAGCGAGTCCAACCGGCGCACTCCACAACGGCGCAGGAGTGCCGACGAGTTGATTGTATTGGACCACGTCGACCCTGGGTCCCGAAGGCACCAGAACCGCCACGGTAGCACCCGACGGCTGGGCAAGGAACACATCCCCGGGGATTTCATCATCGGTTGAGAGGGCCACCAGTGCGTGGTTCAGGAAGCCACCTCCGTTATCCGCGGCGATGCTGAGGAACACATCGCGGTCGAACGGCGCATTTTCTCTGCGCGCGCCCGTGAGCGTGATCAATAGTGAAGTGCGCGGATCATGAATCACCTTGAAGGTGCGGTCTTCAGATCGGCCAACCACATCCATAGGCGTCGTAAAGGCGACGACGCCGGCCGTCGTCACCTTGGAAACTTGGTTGATGTCCGAGGTGTTGGTCCAGCTAACGTAGGCGTTTCCGGCGGCGTCCATCGTCATGTCGCTGGCATCATTGGAGTTGTTCGCAAGTGTGGGCGTGTCGATCAGCCCGAAGGAGTTGTCTCGCATATCCACGCCTACTAGCCCATCCAGCCGACGAAAAAGCAAAGCATAGAAGTCGTTGGCAGAACGGGCCCTGAGGTAGACCTCATCAAGCGACGAGACCGATGTCTGGAAGGCCCCGTTGCCTGCGTTGAAGACCATTTGGACGCTGGATTGGAACGCGCCATCGCCTCCGCCATCTCTTACGTTCGCGGCAACGAGAACCAGGCTTGGCCCCACGGCGATCGAGCGGACGTCGAACTGATGAGCCAAGCCACCCGAAGTTTCCTGTTGGCTCGTGCTCCAGATCTTCGTGCCCAACACGTTGAACTTTTCAACTACAATCTTGCGACCGAGAAGGGACACCTGGCGGGTTGCGAGGTAGAAGTTCCCGGACGCGTCTCGCGTCACCTGGGGTTTCGACGTGTCGTCAATCGTATGACTCCAAATCGTGTGCTGGGCAAACGTGAACGAAGTTAGGCAAACGCCGAGAAGAACCGCCAAGAGACGCATCGTCCATTATGCACCTAAGCGTCCGCCGCCACCACCATTGATGACGAAACTGTGTTAAGGTTCTATGGCGTGACGGTCAAAGTTGTCGTTCGGTAAATGCCGCTCCGGGTGGCGAAGACGGTGACGTTCAGCGAACTCGAGACCGAGGCGGTCGGGACGTTCACGTTGTGGGTCACTTGCCCGGCCGGGATGCTTGCCGAAGCGGATAGAAACACGACGCCAGGAGCCCCCGAAATGAGCACGATGCTGAAACCGCCCGCAGGCGCAATGCCGCTGATGTTCAGCGTCAAGGAGGCAAGCGAGCCTCCCTGGAGGGTGCTGGGATTGACGGAGATCGAAGTCAGCGACGGAGCATTGACCGCGAAGAACGCGGACCGGGAGACGGCCCCGGTTGTCGCGGTGATGACGACCCCCTGGTTGGCGTTGACCCCATAGGTTGTGACCGGAACGTCGAAGACCGAGTCTCCGGCCGGAACGACAACCGAAGCCGGAACCGAGGCTACGGCCGGCTTGTTGCTGACCAGCATGACGGTTCTCCCACCGACAGGCGCTGTGCCGCCGAGCGTGACTTTCGCCTCCGTAGCGATGCCACCGATGACGACTTGGGGGGAGATGGAGAGCGACTGGATGTTGCTCGGGATGATGGTCAGGGTCTTCTGGGAAATGAACCCGCCGTTGCGCACATTGATGCTGACATTCGTGTTTGAGGCCACCGGCTGGACGGTGAGCGGAAACGTCACGGATGGGTGCGTGGCGGGTAGCACGACGCTTGCCGGAACCGAGACTACCGAGGGATTTGAACTTGAGACCAGCCAAGTTTGGTCCGATTGACTGACTTGGGCGACATCAATGCGACCCTCTACCGGAGTGCCTCCGGTGACATTGTTGGCGGTGAACGAGAGGTCGGCGACTTGAATGCGCTGGAACAGCGTAGTTCGATTCGAGGTGCTCGTGAGATAGAAGTTGCCGGCCGCGTCGGTGATCAACTCTCGGGGGACAGTAGTTGCACCCACAAAGAACTGGTGGGTATTGATCAGGGCCCCGGTGGCAGTGTTGATGCGGTCGATCCGGGCATCCTGCCCGGTCCAGGTCGCATTTGAGATCAAGAAGTTGCCATCGGTGTCGAAGGCGTGGCTCCGAGGTGAAGGAACCGGGGTGTTCGTGATGGTCAGATTCCACACGTAGTTGCCCTCGGAATCAAGTCTCCTCACGAAACACTCATTAACGACGGCCCGCCCCACGCTGGCAATGACTCCGCCTCCCGGCGCGATCGACAGATCATACGGGTCGTCATCGTCGGTGCTCGAGTTCACGCTGGTTATGCTGACCTTCTGCCCGGTGGTCATGTTCAGGAAATAGAGAAAGGCGTCCATGTCGTTGGGTGGAGTCTCAAACAGGCCGAAGACGAGTGCATAGACTCGGTTACCGACCGGATCAGCGACGATGCGTACCGGCGTTTCGGTGTTGCGCTGCAAGATGTCAAAGTTGGTTTGGTAAGCGACGCCGGTGCTGTTGCACCGGGTGACCCGCGAAGTGCCATCAGCGAGCCCGCTCGCGGCATACGCGTTGTTCGCGGTGTCGATCGTGACCACGCCAATCCGCGTCGATTGGCCGATGCCGACCGTGGCGATGACGCTGAAGGTCGCATCAAAGAAAGCAACGGACGTGTCGTTGGTGGACGTGTCGCGCAGTAGGATGGCGATCTGAGTGGGGGTAGCGGCGGGGGGCGCGTACTCCATCAAGGAGCTGCCAAAGAACGAGTTGCCTCCATTCGCTAGATTGACTCCGAACATTCGGCTAGAGACAAAGCTGCCTGCACCTCCCACGGTCCTCTCATGGGCGACAATGACGAGGGACGTAGCGGTGAGCGCCAGCCCGCGGACGCTGAACTGGTTGCCCGAGAAGGAAGTCTCGGAGATGGTCGTGGACCACGCCGCTGTCCCGAGCGCGTTGTACTTGGTCACCACGAGTTCGCGCCCGTAGAGGGTGCCCACGGGCGTGACTTGGTAGAAGTTGCCCGAAGTGTCGCGGATGATCTTCGGTACGCCGCCATTGACGATAGACTTCGTCCAAATGATCGGCAGCGCCGACGCTACTGCGGAAAGCACAACGATACTGGCGACCATCAGGACGCGACCAACCAAGCCCATGATCGTGTGGACGAATCTGACCGTTCAACGGATTCGCGGCTCAGGGCGTGACAGTCACCGTGGCGGTCTTGTAGATTCCACTCCGGGTGGCGAAGATCAGCACGTTGGTGCTGCTCGTCACGGGTGCAGTCGGAAGGTCGACGTTGCGGGTTACTTGACCGGCGAGGATCGGAGCCGCCGCGGGCGTGAACACGATCCCAGGAGCCCCCGAGAACAGCACGATGCTGAACCCACCGGTCGGCGCGATGCCGTTGATGTTCAGGGTCAAGGTTCCGGTTTGGCCCCCTTGCATGGTCGGCGGGAAGACCGAAATCGACGTAAGCGAGGGTGCATTGACCGCGAAGAATGCCGTCTTCGACACCGCGCCAGTGGTCGCAGTGATGACGGCGCCCTGGTTCGAGTTCACCGCGAACGTCGTGACCATCACGCCTAATGAGGATTGGCCCGCGGGAACGATGGCGGTCGCGGGAACGCTCGCCACCGCCGGTTTGCTGCTGGAGAGGTTGACGGTCTGCCCTCCGGCCGGAGCGGTTCCCGTTAGGTTCAGGATGGCGGTCGTCGAGCCTCCACCAATCACCACCTGCGGCGTGATTGCCACTGACTGGATCATGGAAGGAATGACCGTGATGGCACGCTGGGTGATAAAGCCGTTGTGACGTACGTTGATCGTCACGCTCGTGTTGGCCGCCACTCCGTTGATAGTGAGAGGGAACGTCGCCGAACTGCTGCCATTAGCGACTACCGCGTTGGGGGGAACAGAGACTACGTTGGAGTTCGAACTGGCGATCGTCCATGTTTGATCGGTTGCCGCCGGTCCCGCCAAGTTGATCTGAGCATTAACGTCGCTGCCACCGACCGCGATCGTGGCAGGAATCGTGAGGCTCGCGGGCTGGACGCGGAGCAGGTGCGCGCTCCCATTTCCGTTGGTGTTCACAAACATGTTGCCCGCGGCATCGGCAAAGATCTGGAGAGGGCGACGGTTGGTGCCGACCGGGAACTCGAGCGTACCGAGGTCGTCGCCGGTCGCCGCGTGGATTCGGCTGATGCGGATGTTAGGACTCGTGGCGGGCGTGAGCACCAGCACATTGCCGTCGGCGTCGAGAGCCACGTGCCGCTCGTGTACGGCTTGCACGTTCGTGATGGTCCGGGTCCAGACCGCGTTGCCCGAAGAATCAAATCGTCGCATCACCACATGGCCTGAACTAATCTCGCCCGCGCTGGCGGCCACCCCGCCAGGCAGGACCATGAGGTCATCAAGCATGTCCGTGCCGGAGGACGACGTCCAGACGGGGCCAGCGTGAATCTGAATGCCCGTAGTTGCGTCGGCGACAAGGATCAGGGTGTCCGGATCGGCAAAGCCATCTCGGGTCCCTTGGGCGAGCGCGTAGACGCGGTTGGTCGCTGGATCGACCACGATGCGAAACGCAACTTCTGCCCAATAGCCCGGTGCATCCAACATGGTGTGCCCCTCGATACCTAGCGCCGCAGAGCATCGGGTGAGACGGGTTTCACCATTCGCCTGAAAGCCGTAGCTTGCGACAAAGACTCGGTTGGATGTGTCCATTGCGATAACTCCCATTCGGAATGGATTCGCGATCGTCAACGTCGCCAGGACACTGAACGCGTTATCATAAATGACCGCGTCCATCGCGCCCGTTCCCGTATCGCGTCGCAGGAATGCGAACTGGCCGTTGCCGGTCGCGATGGGACCAAGCTCGAGGGCGGTGTCGGTCGAAAACACTGGTGACCCTGTCGAGCGGTCGTAGGCAAGCAATCGGCTCCTGACAAGGTTGCCTCCACCACCACCATCCCGCTCTTGCACGGTGGTCAGCAATGAAGTGCTCGTCAGGGCAAGGCTTTGAAGGGCAAACTGAACGTCGAGGGTGCCCGCGAACTCAAGCGTCTGAGCCCAGAGCACCGTCCCCAGCGGGTTGTATTTCGTGAGCTTCAACTGCCTTCCTGTCAGGGAGCCGGTTCTCGTCACGAAGTAGAGGTTGCCCGATGAGTCGCGGATGAGCCTTGCGTTCGAACTGGACGGGGTTGTGTGGGTCCAAATGATGGGCTGAGCGGACGCAAGAGCTCCGAAGAGCGTAAGCAAAAGCAGGAAGCCGAGGCGAAGGGACCGGCGCATCGGCGAATTCTACCAAGCGAAATCTAACGCAATCAACACCCAATAACCGATAATCACGAAGGGCCGAAGAGACCCTCAATCTGTGCCTCTTTGAGGTACAATTTGGGTTCATTTCCGAATGCCCGGAACCTAGGAGAAAGGAATTTGACCGCCAAGAACGGCTCTGCCACCGCTACCCGCGCAAAAGCTAGTGACGAACCCGACCAGTTGCCCCGAGACCTGCTCACTCGAGAGGAGTACCTGGAGCTTTTTCGGCAACTTTATCTTGCCCGCTACTTCGATGTCCGGCTGATTAAGGAGAAGAAGAAGGGCCGGCTGACGGGCACGCTTTACTCGTCGCACAACCAAGAAGCCGTCCTCGTGGGTTCGCTTTTCGGGCTTCGGCCGAACGACTGGATCAGCCCGATCCATCGCGATATGCCCGCCTTCTTCATGAAGGATCTTCGCTCGGGCTGGGACAACCCCGACCGCATGGGTATGACCATCGAAGAGGTGTGCGCTCAGGTCTGGTGCAAGGCGGGCTCGCCGGGCCGTGCTCGCGACAACTGGTCGCATATCGGCAAGAAGGCTAAGCACATCATCCACTCCACCTCGATGCTTGCCGGAACAATCCCGGTCGCGGCGGGGGTTGCGTACGCCGACAAGCTCGATGGCGGGGACACGGTGGTCGTCACCTACAACGGTGAGGGTTCGACCGCGCAGGGCGTGTTCCATGAGGCGATCAACTTTGCTGCCGTCCACAAGCTGGCGGTGGTGACCATCATCGAGAACAACCAATGGGCATATGGTACGCCGACGCACCTGGGATATCCGCTTGAGGACTATGCCCGGCGCGCCGATGGCTACGGCATTCCCGGCTTCATCGCAGACGGTCAGGACGTGTTCGACGTATACGACAAGGTGATGCAGGCGGTGGCGTGGGGTCGCTCGGGCAAGGGTCCCAGCATCGTCGAGTGCAAGACGTTCCGCGCCTACGGGCATGGCGACCACGACGACGACCGAGCCGCGAAGTATCGTCCGCCGCACGAAGTCGAGGAGGGCCGCGCCCGCGATCCGATCGCGATCGCCAAGAAGGTCTTGCTCGAAAAGGGCTACATCTCGGAATCCGAATCTACGCTTTACCAAGCCGAGGGTAAATCCGCGGGTCAAACGACCGACGAGGACTTCCCGCCGGAAGTGGTCGCCTACCTGAAGCGCGGCGTGGATTACGCGCTGAAGTCTCCCGCGCCCGCTGCCGAAGAAGGCGAGCGGTGGGTGTTCCGGGTCTGATGAGCGTGTCGAGTGTGGGATGTCGAATGTAGCTAGTTCAGCCACATTCGACATCCCACATTCGACGGCCGATATCCAAGAACTGAAATGAAAAAGAATTTTCTGACCGCCATCAAAGAAGCGCTCCACGAAGAGATGGAGCACAACGGCGACATGATCTGCATCGGCGAGGACATCGGCCTGCTGGGCGGTGCCTTCGGCGTCACCGAAGGGTTGCAGGAGAGGTACGGGACGGGACGCGTGATCGACGCCCCGATCAGCGAGGCGGCGATCGTCGGTTCGGCGGTCGGCATGAGCCTCAACGGCAAGACCGTGATGGCCGAGATGCAGTTCATCGACTTCATCTCGTGCGGCTTCGACCAGATCGTCAACAACCTCGCGACCTATCACTACCGCACAGCCGGCGACGTCGACATGGGTGTGGTCATCCGCGGCCCCGCGGGCGGTTACGGCGGTGGCGCGCTCTATCACAGCCAGATGAACGAGGCGTGGTTCGCGAACTCGCCCGGTATCAAGATCGTATGCCCCTCGACCCCGTCCGACGCGAAGGGGCTGATGAAATACGCCCTCCGCGACCGCAACCCGGTCCTGTTCTACGAGGTCAAGCAACTCTATCGTGATAACGCCATCGCCGAAGAGCTGCCCGAGGGCGACTACGTCATCGAGTTTGGCCAGGCGAGCATCCGCCGCGAGGGGTCGGATCTGACCTTCGTGACTTATGGCCAGAACGTCTACCACTGTTTGAAGGCAGCCGATCTTCTCGCGGAGGAAGGCGTGAAGGCGGAAGTGATCGATATCCGCACCCTCGTGCCGCTCGACGAGGAGACGATCCTCAAGTCGATCGCCAAGACGAACCGGCTGGTGGTGGTCAATGAAGCACCGATGACCTGCGGTTTCGCGGGCGAAATTGTGGCCCGCATCGCGGACAAGGGCTTCGAGTATCTCGACGCCCCGCCCCTCCGGGTGACGCGACTCGATACGCCGGTGCCGTGGGCGAAAACGCTCGAGCTGCACGTTCTTCCGTCCGTCGAGAAGATCGTCGCCGCGGGCAAGCGCGTCGTCCGGTTCTGATCGATCCCCGGACCTTCCCTTCCAGGGGAAGGCCTGTGAACGCAAGTGAACAGGGATGGGGTGGTATCGAGCAGGCTCCAAGGGATGTATGATTAGCCGATGAAGCGGGTGGTGTCGGTTTCGCTGGGTTCTTCGAAACGAAACAAAACCCACGAACTCGACATCCTTGGCCAGTCCTTTCGGATCGAGCGGATCGGCACCGACGGCGACCTCAACGCCTTCGCCAAGATGTTCGCGGACCTAGACGGCAAGGTGGACGCCTTGGGTGTCGGCGGCGCGGACATCTACGTCGTTGTCGGCGAGAAGCGATATGCCTTCCGCCAAATCCAGCGCCTGATATCGGGGGCCAAGATCACGCCGGTGGTCGATGGATCGGGCCTCAAGCACACCCTCGAACGTGAGACCGTCCACCGGCTTCAACGCGAGGGAACCGTCGATTTCAAACAGGAGCGGGTGCTGCTCGTATCGGCGGTAGACCGCTTCGGTATGGCGCAGGCGCTCATCGATGTCGGGGCCAAGACCACCTATGGCGATCTGCTCTTCGGCCTCGGCCTACCGATCCCGGTCCGCTCTTACGGAGCGGTGAAGCTGCTCGGCTCGCTGATCTTGCCGATCATTACTCGGTTGCCGCTCAAGTGGTTCTATCCGACGGGCGAGAAGCAGGAGACGCGCGCGCCCAAGTTCCCCAAGGTGTTCGCCGACGCCACGCTGATCTGCGGCGACTGGCACTACATCCGCCGGTACGCGCCCGACGACCTAACCGGCAAGACGATCCTGACCCAGACGGTGCGCAAGGCGGACCTCGATTGGTTGAAGACCACCGGTGCGCGTCGGGTGATCACCACAACTCCGGTCATGGGAGGCGAGACGTTTGCGACCAACGTGATGGAGGGAGTCGTCGTTGCCCTCTTGGAGAAGCGCCCCGAGCAGATGACCGAACAGGATTACCTCGACACGTTGGCACGGCTCGATTGGACGCCCAACGTCATCGACCTCTAGTCGGTTGTCGTCTTGGGGGGTTGAGGGAGCGGACACGCGCGTGTGCCGAACCAGCGATAGCGATATCGGGCCACCACACCGTAGCCGGACTTCATCAGCTGGCGAACGCCCGGCACCAGTCCGAGCCAACCCACCCAACGCAGGTACCACGGAGCGATCTGCATCATGGCGAGCCAAGCGTCTGCACCGTAAAGAGGGCGACCATCAACCTCCAGCACCATCGCCGAGCCGTAGCCCTTCTCGATGGCCTCGGGGCTTTGGAGGATATCGACGTGCAACGGCAATCTTGCGCGTTCGGCCCAGCGCTCGACGCGGAGCTTACTGGCATGGCACAGATTGCATCCCCCGTCGTAGTACAGCGTCCAAGCCATCAGCCCTATTCTACGCCGAGTATCCTGATCGGGTGCAGCTTCACTTCCCGATCCGCAGCGACAAGCTCTCGATGTCCGTCCAAGTCTCCTCCCATGTGGCGCACCAGCAAAGCGCATTCCAGACCATCGACATCTACGAGACCCTGGTTTTCGGCCGGGTCCTCTTTCTGGATGGCCATGTGCAGCTTGCCGAACTTGACGAACACGCGTACCACGAGTCGCTGGTCCAGATTCCCCTCCTGAACATGGAAGCACCACGCCGAGCGCTCGTGATCGGGGGTGGCGATGGCGGGGTACTGAGGGAGCTCGTGCGCGATCCGCGCCTAACGGAGATCCACATGGTGGAGATCGACCAGGCGGTCATCGACGTGTGTCGCGAGCACCTGCCGGGACTGAGCGATGGGGCCTTCGACTCCGACCGGGTCAGCCTCTTCGTCGAGGACGCGTTCCCGTTCGTGAAGAACCTGACCGAGCCCTACGACCTCATCGTCATGGACAGCACTGATGTGTACGAGGAAGAAGATGGCGGGCTGAGCGAGCAACTGTGGACGCCCGACTTCTACCGCGATCTGCACCGCCTGCTCGCTCCGAACGGATTCCTCGTGACCCAAGCCGACAACCTGCTGTTCTGCCCCTACTCGTTGGAAGGGGTGCTCGGCACCTTCGGTTCCGTGTTCGCAAAGACCGGACACTACCAAGCGATCGTGCCTTCGTTCGGCGGGTGGTCGGGCTACGCCTGGGCCAGCCACGGCGCGACGATGTCGCCCGCCATGCCCGCGTCGGATCGTACGTTCCGGTACCTGAATGAGACCACTTACGCGCTGGCGTTCCAGCCCTTACCCTTCCGGGTTGGATAGTGATGGGTGTTGATGAACTCGAAGCGAAAGTGAGGGCCTTGGGCTTCACCCGTTTCGGGATTGCCGACGCCACCCCGGCCGAGAGCATCGATGCATACCGATCCTGGCTCGATCGGGGATACCACGGCTCGATGGACTACCTGCGGCGCCACGCCGAACTCAAGACCAGTCCCGAGTCCTTGCTCCCCGGAGTGCGGTCGGTTATCGCGGTTGGGCTCGACTACTATCAGCCCGACGATGGCGTCCGACCTCGGGTCGCTCGCTATGCCTGGGGGCGCGACTATCACCGCATCTTCCGTCGCCGGCTGAGCCGGCTGGTACGGGAGATCTCGTCGTCAGAACCCGATGCCCGCTTTCGCATCACCGTCGATTCGGCACCGATTCTCGAGCGCGAGTACGCCCATCGCGCTGGTCTAGGCTGGTTCGGCAAGAACACGATGCTGATTGACTCACGGCGGGGAAGTTGGTTCCTGATCGGACTCGTGCTGACGACGCTCGAACTGCCGGCTTCAACGAGGTCGC
Source organism: Methanoregulaceae archaeon (assembly GCA_020850325.1). Classification (GTDB taxonomy): domain Bacteria; phylum Armatimonadota; class Fimbriimonadia; order Fimbriimonadales; family Fimbriimonadaceae; genus JANJUB01. Next base: position 158,417 of record JADZEW010000026.1, on the reverse strand, counting down.
TTGGCGGGTGTGGGATCTGCACCAGTTGCATCGATGCTTGCCCGACCGGAGCCATCGTGAACGTCGAGGGCGCATGGCAGGTCGATGCCCGCCAGTGCATCAGCTACCTGACTATCGAAGCTCCGCAGGAAGCCGATAGCCGGATCGGCGACTGGCTGTTCGGCTGCGATGTATGCCAAGAGGTGTGCCCCTTCAACCACCCCGGACCACGCCAGCCCGATCGGGCAACCCCGACGCAAGATCCGGATTTAGTCACCAAGTCCGCTCTGGTGCAGATGGACCGGAATGCTCTGAGCCGCTTGAGCCTGGCCGAGTGGGACGCAACCACGATCGGCTCACCCCTGCGGCGGCAAGGCTACGACGGATTCCGACAGGTGCTTGCTAGTGCAGACACCGAGCGAACTCATCCCTCCAGAGATACAGCTCCAGATGGCTGATGTCGGAGACCAGTAGTTGGAACGCACAGTGCGTGGCACACCAGACGGCCCTCGGCTCGTCGTGGCAGCCCAACTGCCCAATTCCGTGTCGCATCGTCCAGCGCTGAACGCCGTGGCCGCTGAGCAGATCCATCTCAAGATCGACCCCCTCGTCGAGCGGTTCGTGGTGCCATCGCTCCTGCACGTTCGGCAGCATCTCGATCATAGCCTCGACCGTCGATGACTTGAGCCCTTGCTGCAGAGTCACCTTCCCGCGAAAAACGCGAATGACCGAGTCATGTTCGACGTAGGGCCACTCGAATTCGAACACCCTTGGGCGCTCATCTCCAAAGCGAGGCTTCTCGTCGGGAAGCCACGCGGTCCCGATTGGCACGCGATGAAGCTCATTCATATCGCCGCTCCTTGCTAAAGGATAAGCGATTTCACTTCGGTTCTCGACCTGATTATCGAAGAACTAGCGCTTGGGCTCGCGAACGATCGCGCCCGCCGCGAAGCCGTCGCCTTCGATCACCGATGCGGTGGCGAACTTCTTTTCGACTTCGGTCACCTTGATCGTGCCGATCTTGGCTGTTCGCTTGCCGAGGACAGCGCCGGTCTCCGGATCCTTGATGATCCGCGTCACCGCGAACACCTCGAACACATCACCCACGCCGACGCCGAGTTCGCTGCCCGCGTTAAGGACCACTTCCTTCGCTTCGGCATCGTAATCCGCGACCATGCATTGCCACGGCTGCTTGCCGAGCGCCTTGACGATCTTCTCAACCGCTTCGTCGAGCGCCTTGGTCGTGGCTTGGCCGAGCGGAGACTTTTCGTAGAGTCCGAAGTTGCCGCCGACGCTGTTCACCCAGCCGCCGAAGTCGAAGCCGGTCGCCTGGACGCTCTTCGCCGCGCTCTCCGAGGCGATAAGTTCGCTCGTGTCGACGTCGAACATGCGCACGTTCATGCCGACCTTGGCCTCCGACACCCTCGCTCCGATCCGAACTCCACCGATCGAGCCGCCGATGCCGACGCCACCCCCGCCACCTTTGCTGTTAAGCGCGAAGTCGGTCAGCTGACCTCGAACGAGGATCTGCGCGGGCACGATCTTTCCGGCCTGCGATTGGCCGGTGTTTTCTTCCTTGATCGCCTTCTCCTGGAGGAGAGCTTCGAGGGCCTCGCGCTCGAGCACGACGAACTTGCCGGTCGCCAGCAGCTTCTCGACGAGCTTCTCGTAGATCGCTTGGCGGAACTCGACGGGAATCTGCCAGTTGTCGATGCGGTCGTTCTTCGACCAATCGAGCGGCGCAACCGCCACGCGGAGCTTGTAAACCTTCGCTTGTTCGACGGTACCGGCGAACGAGGTGGTGAGTGCGAGCGAGGCGAGCAGCAGTGCGCGTTTCATAGGCGGATTTTAGCTGATGCGGTGGGGTCCGGGAGGCAAAAGGGCCTCCCGGCCTTTCCAGAACAGATGGGCTTCGACCGGCGTGTCGATCCTCAACCGGTCGTTCTCGTAGGCTACTCGGAGTTCGCCGTCGGGGTGGGCGACGCGTGCGTCGAACCGCTTCAACTCGAAAGGCTGCGGAGCAATTTTCACCTTCTTCCATCCGGGGGCGGTGCTGGTCACTCCGGCGATGATCTGGAAGAAGCCAAGGATCGGGTGCGCGCTCCAGGCATGGCAGTCCGAGCGGGTGGGCTCGGGATTCTCGGCGAAGGTCGTCAGGCCATTCTCGATCTGCTCGAACCACGGTCGGAGTTCTTCCAGGTACGAGAACTCCCCCTCTCCGCGAGTGGTTTGTCTGGCGGGGAGGGGGTTGGGGGGTGGGGAGGCAAACACGGCCAAGTGCTTGTAGTAGCCGAAGTAGTACGTGCACTTCGCCGCCGACTCGAGCGACTCTCTCGGCCAGGCGTCGGACGAAAGCCCGACCATCGACTGGAGGCACCGCCACAACGCCTCAACGTGCTCGCTGGGCGCATCGCTTCCGAGTAACCCATGAATCCGCGGCTCCGAGATCTCGAGCATCCAGTCCGCCTGGAAGTCACACCACTCGCGGAGCACATCGCCGAGGTCGCGCAGCTCGGCTCCGGTTAGGGCATGTTGAGCTGCGTGAGCTAGCATGTAGAGGAGCTGATGCATGCGCGACTGGACTCCTCCCGGCGGAACCCCCCACCGCCAACCCGGCACCCAGTCGCCGAAGTTCCAGAAGGCTCCGCCTTGCTGCTCGGTCAGCCCGCAGAAGCCATCGAGAACGCGGCTCACTTGACCCGCTCGCTCGTTCGTGTACGGCACGTCATCGTACAGCATCTGGTCGTAGAGCATCATCACCCACCACAGGCTGAACGGGGGAATCACCTGCGTCTGCCGACTGGGATAGCGGGATTGGGTGAGCCCGTTCTCCATGATCGACCAGCCGATCTGATCGATGGAGTTCCTCTGCAGCCGGCGATCCCGGCCCAGGTAGTAGCCGATCAGCGCTTGGATGCGGGCATCGCCTACGTATTGGAGTTGCTCATAGTAGGGGCAATCGAAGTAGGTCTCCCCGGCACACCGGTCGGCGGTTCGGACGGAGACCTCCCAGATGGGTCTGACCCACGGATGATCGGCCTCGAAGGAGCTCTCGACTTCGTAGGGATATCCGGTTTGGAAGAGGGAGATTTCAGATTTGAATCCGAACTCCCCCTCGCCCCGGTGGCATTGTCGGGGGAGAGGGGGTTGGGGGGTGAGGGGCACCTCCCCCTCTCCGCTGGCGGGGAGGGGGCTGGGGGGTGGGGTCAACTCGATTTGCTCGATCTGGATGAACCGAAACGTTCGCCACCAGAGCGGCTCGAATACGTCGATGCCACCGCTGAGGATCACTCGGTCTTGGTAGCCTCGAATCTCCTTGCCCTCGATCTCGTTGCGATTGCCTTTGTCATCCGTTCCGGGCACCCACAGCGACTCAGCGTACGTGATTCGCACCTCCGCGCCTCGGGGTCCTTCAAACGTAATCCGCGGGTAGGCGCAGAGGAGTTCGCCGAACTCGTAGAGCTGACGACCAGAGTCTCCCCACCCCCCAACCCCCTCTCCGCGAAACGAACCACTCGCGGAGAGGGGGAGTTCGGAATATCTCTGCTGGGGCAAAGTCGCCGGGATCAGCATCCACGGCGTACCGCCGCCGTTCGCGCCGCGGTCCTCTGCAGTACAGATGACGTGGGGAGTTTGCCAGTCTAGGTCGTCAATCTGAAATCTCAAATCTGAAGTCTGAACTGATCGCCCCTCACCCCCCAGCCCCCTCTCCCCGCCATTCATCGAGGAGAGGGGGAGTCTCCGGAAATCCACGTTCTCACCAGGGCCGATGTCGATGTAGAACTCGCCGACCCCGCTGTGCATCATGTCGAACGACCACGCGTCGACCCTCGCGACCTCCCACTCCTGAGGAGTGGACAAGGACTCCCCCTGGGGGGTGAGGGGCTCTTCGGCCTTAGGCTGGAGCAGGTCCTCGAGCACGAATCCTGTCCGCACCGTGTGCTGCGCCATCGGCGCCATCCAGCCGAAGTTCCACACGAGCGCGATCAACTCGTTCTCGCCGTCGACAAGGAAGGGCGTCAAATCATACGTCTCGTAGAACCAGTGGCGGGCGTCGCCTCGCTGGGGCCCCATCCCCACGAGCTTTCCATTGCAATACAGCTTGTAGCGGTTGTCGGCCGAAACCCGAATCTGCGAAGCGTGAGAAAACCTGCGCCGAAACGCGAAGACCCCGAGGTCTTGCCGCGGGTCGTAGGCGTAGGAAATCCACTTCGCATTCCAGGCTTCGGCCATGCCGGATTATGGGCAAAGTAGACTCCTCAGCGATGAGCCATTCCGATTTCCTGCCCACCGGACGCCCGGTTGTCGGCGAGCGCCGCTCGTATGGCGAACTGCCAGCCGAACAGCGACTGGGCGTAGGCGTGGTGGGTCTGCACGAAGGGCACACCCTCCTCGTCGCCTTGCGGGCGACCGGTCTTTGCCGGGCGGTAGCGGGTTGTGACCTCAGCGAGGAGAAGCGCGCGGCGGCTATCGAGTCCACTCCCGGGCTCTTCGTTACCGACGACTATGATCAACTTCTTGATCGTAAAGATGTTGATATCGTCGCGATCTACACCCCTGACTCGCTCCATGCCGAGCAGATCATCCGGGCGATGGAGGCGGGCAAGCACGTCATCTGCACGAAACCGTTGATCAACGATCCCGGCGCAATCCCTGCGCTGTTGGAGGTCGCAGAGCGAACGGGCAAACGACTACAGGTCGGCCAATCGACGCGGTTCTATGAGCCGTTCCAGCGGCAACGAGAGTTGTTCGAGCAAGGCGCGTTCGGCGAGGTCGAAGTGCTCGACGCGCACTACAACCACCGGATGGATTGGTATTACGAGAAGTCGCCGTGGACGGTCAGCGATACCCATTGGGCGTACCTGGGCCTCAGCCATCCGGTCGATCTCGTACGTTGGTATCTTGGCGAGATCGAGGAGGTCCAAGCGGTGGGCACGATCACGGCGCTGGGCGCGAAGTACGGGATGAAGACCCCGGATGCCATCTCGGTGAACCTGCGGGCTTCCAGAGGGCGGATCGGGCGCGTTCTGGGCAACTACGGCTTCCACGAGCTTCCCCGGGCGCGTGCGCTGATCGAGTGTTTCTTAATGGGAGATCGAGGGACTTCGCTTGCCCGCTATCCCGATCTGCGATTCACCTACCACGACGGCCGCGGCGTGGAGATCGAGGAGGACTTCCACCACGCGATGAGCGGCTACTACTTCCGCCACGAGCTGAAGGGGATGCACTATGGCGAGTTCGCGAACTACGCAGATAGCTTCGCGCGGGCGATTCTGGATGGAACGCCGAACTCACCCGACTTGAGAGAAGGGCTACAGACCGTGCTCGTCATGCGGGCGATTGTGGAGTCGTTGGAGTCGGGGCAGCCTGCCCGCCCTAATCGCCTAGGTAGCCAATAGGAACGAGGATCCAGCAGTATGTGCCTCGCTCTTCAGCGTGGATTTCACGAGGCGCGAGGATGGTTTGTGCCTCGCAATCTCAGCCATCCGATTATCATGAAGACATGAGGCCCAGGCGCCCATCACGATTGCCAAGCGACCGCTACATAGGAGAGCGGACCGTAGCGTTCCACGTCTCAGTGGACAAGCAACAGAAGCTGTTCACCTCCAAGGAAGTGGTCGATCCCGTAGTCGAGCGGCTGGCACGCGCTGCTAGAGAGTTCGACTGCGTCGCGCCGATCTACTGCTTCATGCCCGACCACGCCCACATCATGCTCAAGGGTCTTCGTGAGAGTTCGGACCTCTTGGCGTCGATGACGAAGTTCAAATCTCTAACCGGGTTCTGGCTATACAAGATGGGCTTGCCTGGTCTTCAGCAGGACTTCTTTGACCACGTGATGCGAGTGGGCGGCGACTGGCGAAACCACGCGCTCTACATCGCCAACAACCCGGTTCGGGCAGGACTAGCTTCGGACTGGAGCCAATATCCTTTCACCGGAACGGTTGATTGTGATCTGCAGGACATTGTGTGCGGATTCGCGTGATTCAGCCAGCGAGGCACAAACCATCCTCGCACCTCGTGAGTTTCTCTTTCATCCGATCACCTCGACTACGACGTCATGCGAGGCACAAACCATCCTCGCACCTCGTGATCCAACGGAGCGATCAAGCTCGGTAATCTAGCGCCATGCCCGACATCGCGTTCGATCGGTATTACCGCTACGATGAGCTAACCACCTTGCTCAAGGCCTACGCCGACGAGTATCCGCACCTCGTCGATGTCACCAGCATCGGAAAGAGCCACGAGGGGCGCGATATCTGGCTCGTCACGGTCACCGATCGACTGAGCGGCAAGCACGACGAGAAGCCTGCCTATTGGTGCGATGCGAACATCCACGCCACCGAAGTCAGCCCCGGCACTGCCGTGCTCTACCTGCTCAACCAACTGTGCACGCGGACCGACGACACCACCAAGCGCGTGCTCGAATCCCGCACGTTCTATCTCGTGCCGCGCTTCAATCCCGATGGCGCGGAGTGGGCACTGGAAAGCCCGCCCCGCGTAATCCGCAGCTCGACGCGTCCGTGGCCGTACGACGAAGACGATCCCCAAGGCCTCGAGCGCAAGGATATCGATGGCGATGGCCGCATCCTCAACATGCGCATCCCCGACCCCAACGGACCGTGGAAGATCGCCGATGAAGAGCCGCGACTCTTGAAGCGCCGAGAGCCGGGTGAGACCGGCGGGCAGTATTACCGCGTGTTCGCCGAAGGGCTGTTCCACCACTTCGACGGCATGACCATGCGCGGTCGGAAGATCAAGGAAGGGCTCGACCTCAACCGCAACTTCCCCAGCGCGTGGAGGCCCGAGGGCGAACAACACGGCGCCGGACCCTATCCGACCAGCGAGCCCGAGATCCGCACGGTGGTTCAAGCAGTTATTGACCGACCGAACATTTGCGGCGCGATCACGTTCCACACCTTCAGCGGCGTGCACCTGCGCCCGCCGAGCCGCTACCCAGACGACCAGATGCCGCCCGAAGACCTGTGGGTGTTCAAGACCTTCGGCACCAAGGGCACCGAGATCACCGGCTACCCGGCGATCAGCAACTACCACGAGTTCCGATATCACCCCAAGGAAGTGATCACCGGCGTGTTCGACGACTGGATGTACGAGCACCGCGGTGTACATGCGTGGACGACGGAGATTTGGTCGCCCCAGCGCCAGGCCGGCATCACCGACTACAAGTACATCGATTGGTTCCGCGATCACCCGTTCGAGGACGAGATCAAGCTGCTGCAATGGTCCGACAAGGAGTTGGACGGACTCGGCTACATCGAGTGGTATGCGTTCGACCATCCGCAGCTAGGGCCGGTCGAACTTGGTGGATGGGACGCACATTACGCGTTCCGCAACCCGCCTCCCAAGTTCTTGGAGAAGGAAGTCTCGACCTTTGGGGACTGGGCGATTTGGATGGCGCTGGCTTCGCCGAAGCTGGAGTTGCGCGCCTGTGTGACCGAGCCGGTGGGAAAAGGCGCATTCCGCATAAGGTTCGCTGTTCAAAACACGGGCTACCTGCCGACGAACGTGACCAAGCAGGCCATTGAGAAGAAGCTGGTGCGTGGCGTGGTTGGCGAGATCACTCGAGCCGGAGAGGCCTTGGAAGGCGCGGGCAAGTTGATGCCGGCGTGGTTGTTGAGCGGGTCGTTGCGGCGCGAGGCGGGACAGCTTGTGGGCTGGAATCATGTTTCGGCGAGCGGGTTTGGCTGGCAGATGAACTCGACGGACGACGTTGCGGTGTTCGAGTGGGTCGTCGGTCCAGGAACGTATGAGCTGGTCGCCCGCCACGAGCGCGCGGGGGTCGTTAGAGAGACGGTTACGGTGGGATGAGCGTCCAACAAAGCATGATGCACGACGAAATCATCGTAGGCGCGGTGCTGGCGAGATTCCCGGATACCTGGGCAATCTACCGATTCGGCTCGTCGGGGACACCCGATGAGCACACCGGGAGCGACGTCGATGTGGCCCTGCTGTTCGCTCCAGGTAAGCGAGACTTGCTCGCCCTTGCCGGTGAACTGTCGGATGTTCTGCACAAAACGGTCGACCTAGTCGATCTTCGATCGGCCTCGACCATTCTTCAGAAGGAGGCGGTGATGACGGGTCGGCGCATCGCCGCGCCAGAGGCGTTCGAGGCCGATCTGTTCGAAGTGCGCGTGATGGGCGATTATCAGAAGCTCTGTCAAGAGCGCCGCGAGATTGTCGAGGACGGATTGCGGTCGGGGAGCTTCTATGGTCGATGATGTTCTCTTGGGCAAGCGTGTGAGTCTTGAGCGGTGCGTCGCGCAGGCTCGACGCTACTACGCGGGACTTGGCGACACGCCTCTTGAAGAGGACTACCTCCGACAGGACGCGATCGCCTTGAACATTCAGCGAGCCTGCGAACTGGCTCTCGATATGGCAAACCGCGTGATCAAAACCAAGAAGCTCGGCATGCCACAAGAGAGCCGGGAGAGCTTCACGCTCCTTGAGCAAGGTGGGGTGATTGACCGCGAACTGGCTACCTCACTTCGGGGCATGGTGGGGTTCCGAAATGTGCTCGTGCATCGATATCAAGATCTCGACATCTCCGTGCTGCGAGAGGTTCTGGAGCGCCGATTGGATGACCTGCTGATCTTCGCCAACCTCTGTACGGTGGGATGAGCGAGCCCTATCCCGCGAAGTGGCTTGGTGAGCAACTGGTCGCTCGGCTCGATCTTGTTCTTGCTCGCCAGGGGTTCCAGTCTGGGGGATGCGCTGGACTGGGAAGGATCGCCTCAAGAGACCTTGGCGACGGCCACCTGGAAGCGCGAGAGCGACGAACTGACGGTCCGCTACGAGTTCTGGGGCGGCCGTCTGGTGCTTTGCTTGAAGAGCATCGGAGTCGAGCGATGGAGAGTCGAAGAAGTCGTTCACTTCAACGGGGCCGCCGCAACCGCTGAGTCCATCATAGGAGAGAAGCTCCAAACATGAGCCACCTCGATCCTTCTCCGGGTCGGGAGATCGTCTCCAAGTGGGCCGCGGCAATCCTTTCGGCCTACCTTATGGCGCGAGGCCTGGTGGGACTGGTGAGCGGAGTTCACCTGAGCGGGTCGACCGCTTGGGCCCTCAGAGAAGTCGTAGAGCCGCCGGCAGCGACCTGGTGGTCGCTTGGCTTTCTGACGACCGGTGCCTTGCTACTGTGGGCAATCCACAGATTCGAAGACGGTGACTAGCCCTTCGCAAACTTCATCACCACGGCCCACTCGGCCTCGGTGACCGGCATCACGCTCAGCCTCTGTCCTTTCCGCACGACCAGCATTTGCTCGAGTCCCGGCGTCTCCTTGAGTTCGGCCAGCGAGATCACTCGCGGGAACTTCTCGATGAACTTCACATCCCGTACAAACCATCGCGGGTTGTCCTTCGGACTCTTCTCGTCGTAGTAGTCGCTCGACGGATCCCACTGCGTCGGGTCGGGATACGGTTCACTCACGATCTCCATCACCCCCACGATTCCGCTCGGTTTGTCGTTCGAGTGGTAGAAGAACGCGAGGTCGCCGATCTTCATTTCGTCGCGGATGAAGTTCCGCACGGTGTAGTTGCGGCATCCCTCCCACATGTTCACGCCGTCGCGGATCAGGTGGTCGATACCGTAGGTGTCGGGCTCCGACTTCATCAGCCAATACGCCATGGCAGATTATGCGCTCAGACCTTGACGGTCTTCCAGCGGCCTTGCTTAAAGTAGATGATGCTGAGGACGCCCTGCACCGCCTGAGTCAGCGACATCGCAATCCACGCGCCCACCGCGCCCATGCCGATGCCCCAGCCGAAGATCGCCGCCGAACTGGGCAACGCGAGCACATAGGCCATGGGCACACGCAGCATCCACATGCAGATGATCGTCAGCCACATCGGGCGCTTCGTGTCGCCCGCTCCCTGCATCGCGCCGATCATCACCATCGCGTAGGCGAACATGACCTCGGTCACGCACAGCCACCGGATGAGCGAGGCCGCCTGGTCGATGACCGCTTGCTTGTCGCCGAGCATGACTCCGGCGATCGCCTCGGCGTAGATGAAGATCGGTACCGCGAGCACCACCGTGACGATGCCCGCGTGGTGGGCCGCCGTCCAGGCGAGCCGCTCCGCCCGGTCGGGTTGCTTCATGCCTAGGCTCTGGCCGACCAGCGCCGAAGCCGCCATCGAGAGTCCAAACGACGGCATGAACATCATCGACTCGATCGCAAATGCGGCCCGCAACGCGGCAATCGCCGACTCGCCGTCTGGCACCCGGGTGAGCACCAACTGAAAGGCAGTCAGCGAGCCAACCCGCAGCACCGACATGATGGCGGCGGGCACCGCGATGCGGATCACCCGAGTCACCCACGCCCACTTCGGGATGCCGACATCCCACTGGCGGCCTAGGCGCGTGCGGCCCGCGAAGGCGAGGTAGATGATCGCTGAGACCCAAGCGCTGGTGGTGAGCGCGGTGGCGGCTCCGCTGAGTCCCATGCCCGCGCCGGGAATCGGGAAGATTCCAACCTCGCGAGCGGGGAAGATCAGCACGAAGTTCAGGGCGATGTGCAGCAGAATCTGGAACCCCGAGATCACCATCGGACTGCGCGTGTCTCCCACGCCGCGCAGCGATCCGGCCAAAGCTTGGATCACAAAAATAGCAGGCAACCCGAGGGCATAAATGCGGAAGAACTCCGCCATCTTCGGCACACTCTCGGTCGCGCTAGCGGGCAACAACTGGCCGGCAAACCAAGGCGCGAGCAACCAGCACACGCCGCTGAGCAAGAACCCGCCGACGATGCTCAGCGAAAGCGATTGCCGGGTCGCCATCTTGTACTCCGCCGGATCGCCAGCTCCGTAGGCTCGGCTGACCAGGGCGGTTGCCGCCGTTGCCAGCGACATCGCGAACGAGAACATGAGGAAGAGCACCGGCGTCATTCCGCCGTAGGCGACGAGCGAGGCCCGGTCGAGGTGCCCGACAAACCCTCCATCGAGGAGGCTGTTCACGACCTGGAGCGAGTTCAGCGCGACCGCCGGCCACGCGAGCGCCCACACGACGCGGTGAGAGCGTTCGTGTTTCGACACCTCGGGCGGGGCGGGGCGAGTGGGCACAAGTGATGATACTCGTCGGGGGGATAGATGATTGCAGAAGCGAAGGTAGTGCCCAACTTCTCGGGCCGTCCCGGGGCACCGAGGCTGGCGGTTGCGTTGTCCCGCCAGTTCTTTCTTGCTCGGACTGCGGGGACGAGTGCAACCCGCAGCCTCAGGGGTTTTCGCATGAAGCGGGAGGGCGCTGCTTCGTCAGCGCCTCGGAAAGTGGGCTCCGACAAAGCGGAGCCCTCCCATGTCTGCCGGGGCTTCTCCTCGGGGCGGGAGGGCGCTGCTTCGTCAGCGCCTCCGAGAAGAGGCTCCGACAAAGCGGAGCCCTCCCGTGAAACGGCGGTCAGACCTAGCTTTCGCTGGGACGGACGCACCCCTCCCCGTGAGACGATCACTCGCGGAGAGGGGAGTCCCGAGCCAATCCGAACCAACCCCATCCAAGCCATACTTGAATCGTGGATTTCCAGGTGCGATGGCTCGGGCACGGCGATCGTGAAGGCTTCGGCCACGTGCGCTCCCGCGTGTACCGGGGCGGGGGAGCGGTCGGCATCGACGAGAATCTCCTCCGCGAGGACTCGGACGGCGTTGTCATCGTGCATCCCGAGGGTGGAATCGTCGGCGCGGCCACGATCCTCGACATGACCTACAGCCGCCACGGACACCCCCATCGAAACGCGGGCATCGCCGCGGTTGGCGTGCTCCCCGAGTGGCGCGGACGAGGAGCCGGAACGGCGCTCATGAACGGCCTCCTCGACCGCCTCCGCGAGCGCGAGTTCGAAGTCGCCACGCTCTTTCCCTTCCGCGACCGGTGGTACGCCCGCTTCGGGTTCGTCACCCACGGCGTTCGCTACGAGATCAAGGCGGAATCGAGCCGCCTTCCCACGGCCTCAAGCGACCTGGAGCTCCGTGAGTTGGGGCGCGGGGACTGGCACGAGATTGCGCCCGTTCTCGAGGCGTGGGCTCATCGGTACGACGGCATCAATCGGCGGACGCCCGACCAGTGGTGGCGGGTGCTTGGGGGCGATACTCCGCTAGCGGTTTACGGAGCCGGCGACCCTCTGGAGGCCTATGCCGTCGTTCGCTTGGTCGGCGACTTCTGGGTTCCACAAGAGATCAAGGAGTTCCTTTGGACCAGCGAGCGGGGCTATCGGGCGCTCCTTGGCCTGTTTCGCGGGTTGGCGATGAACAAGAGCCACGTGGTGTGGCCCGAGCCCGCCGACTCGCCCTATCTGCGCGAGCACTTCGACCGCCCCGTCGAAGTGAAGCTCATCGGCCCAGCGATGTACCGACTGGTGGCCGAAGTCGACCACGAGCATGCCCGAGTGGCCACGCGCGCGTGGCTCGGTGATCCTGCTCGCTGCTCGAACATCGAACAGTTCTGAGGTCGCGTCCAACCGCCGCGGGTGCCGGATACGTCTCATGGGTATGCGCTTCGCATCGATGATGCTGCCGGGCCTGCTGCTGTTCGGGTGCGCTCGACCGCATGTACCTCCCTCGGTTGTCAGCAAGCCGACCGAGCCGCGAACCGCTGAGGAACTTGTTGCCACGCTCGAGCCGCTGGAAGAGATCAGCGACGGCATGGTTGCCGTGAATCCGTACCTATCGTCGCTGTGCGTGGGCCCCAGCCCCGAAATGGTCGCCAAGGCGAAGAAGCAGTACGGCCCCCACGCCATGGACTTTATCCGGGTCTCGATGAACCCGGCGGCGGCCCAGGCGTTCCGGGTGAAGACCTCGTATCCGCCGGGGGCGGCGGTGGTTAAGCAGAAGCGCACGGGCGCGGTGGGCGGGATGATCAAGCGCGAGCCCGGATACGACGATCTGGGCGGCGATTGGGAGTACTTCTACGCCGAAGCCGGCGGGTTCCTGTATCGGGGACGCCTCGACTCCTGCCGAAGCTGCCACACCGCCACCCGGTCGACCGATCACGTGTTCGGCAGTTGGCCCAAAGGGAAGTGATCAGCATCGTTCTCAGCGCACAAGAGTGCGTTGCTCATCCAACGCGGCGATCCGCCGTTGAATGACGTCCCGAGCGAGCCGCATCCGGAGGTCGCCGAGAGACTCGAGCGCGAGGGCGGGGAGCCTCTCGGTCGAAGCGCGGCTGACGAACGTTGACTTTCCGTGAGCAATCGCCTCGAGAACTGCAATCGACTCCGATCGCCCAAGTACCCTCAACGACCGTACGACTGCGGAAGCAAAGCGCTCGTCGGCGGTAGCTAGTCCGTGCACTAGGGCCGCATGTTGAACTTGGTCGAGGGGCTCGGCATCGTCGCGCAGCGTCGGCAAGATTTCGATGAGGCAGTCTTTAGCGGCCTTGACGACCTCGGGATCGCCGCTGGTAAGCGCCTCGACGAGATGCCCGACGAGGCGAGGATCGCGCTCGGTAGAAGCGGCCAGGAGGGCGGACTTCGCTCGCGGGGTCATCCCCGCGGCCAGCCCAAGCAAGCAGAGCATCGGTGCGAAAGAAACCACAAGATTCGAGAGGGAGTCCTTGCCCGTTGCCACCATGTAGCCGAAAATGGCGGCTTGCACGCCGACCAGGGCCGCCAGAATCCAGTGGAGGACTCTCGTGCGCTTGCGGCGCAACTGCCCCTCAGCTTGCAGGATTTCCAAAACGTCATCGAACTGCACAACCAAGACTATGCTGATCGTGACGCGTTGGTTTCAACCTCGATGTGCTGAAGGATTAAGAGCTCGTTAAGTTGACCCAGCGCAAGAGGATCAGTCGTCAGTCCCTAGCTCGGGCGGCGGCTTGACGAAGGGTGCCAACGCCTCGAACGCATCCTCAAGCCACCGCAACCGCTGTGCAGGGGTGGTGAGCCTTGCGATATCCGCTTCTTGCCGGAGGCGCACGTCCTCATAGGAGGCATCCCAAGGCTCATTGCGCTCGGCCATTGCTGATTCTCCTGAGGGCAGCGACATCGTCCACATCGATCGAGCGGCCTGCTGCTTCCTTCCGGATGAGGTGCTCAATCGAACAGATGGCGACGGTTATGCCTTCCAACTCAACATTCTCCGCGGAGCCTATGAGTTCTTCAAAGGGAATGGGAGGATCGGCGAAGATGTCGACACTGAAGAGCGGTTGCGTTGGGCTCGACATAGAGAACACCATCATGCCCCGGTTCTGTACCCAGTCATAACGCGTGTCCGGATCCGCGAAAAGCGTTGGATCCACCGGAGCCCTGGGCACCAAACCCATCTGCGACAGCGCACGCACCGCCTTGAGGACATTGTCGCGGTCGAAAGCAATCACCAAGTCGATGTCGCTGGTCAGTCGCAGATGGCCATGGAGCACGGTCGCAAGGCCGCCGACAACGACGTACTTGACCCCTGCCTGATTCAAGGCTTCCAACGTTGGGCGAAACACCCCCATGGCTCATTCTTGCACACGCGACAAACAAAAGAGCCCCGCCTCTGTCTCCAGAGACGGGGCTCCGAAACTCAGACCAGCCTTAGCGGCCGCCTTGAGCTTTGGCGACGATTTCCGTCGCGATGTTGCCCGGCACTTCTTCGTAGTGCGAAGGCGTCACGTTCGGAACGGCGCGGCCCTGCGAAAGCGACCGCAGCGTCGTCACGTAGCCGAACATCTCCGAAAGCGGCACGTGCGCGTTCACGATGGTCACGCCACCGAAGCTCTGCTCCATGCCCTCGATGCGGCCGCGGCGCGAGTTGATATCGCCCACGACGTCGCCGACGTTCTGTTCGGGAGTGGTGACTTCCACGTGCATGATCGGCTCCTTGATGACCGGATTCGCCTTCTTCATGCACTCCTTGAAGCCGATGATCGCGGCCTGCTTGAACGCGTTTTCGTTCGAGTCAACTTCGTGGTACGACCCTTCAATGACCTTGATCTTGATGTCGACGACCGGATAGCCCGCGAGGATGCCCGAGTTCAGCGCCTCGCGAACACCCTTTTCGATCGCCGGGATGTACTCCTTCGGAATCGAACCGCCGACAACCTTGTTCTCGAAGATGAAACCCGAACCCGCCGGGAGCGGCTCGACTTCAAGCCAGCAGTGGCCGTACTGACCCGAACCACCCGTCTGTCGGACGAAGCGGCCCTCGGCCTTCGCCGTGGTCCGCACCGTTTCGCGGTAGGCAACCTGGGGTTTGCCCTGGTTGGCCTGCACGCCGAACTCGCGGTTCAGTCGGTCGACGATGATTTCGAGGTGAAGCTCACCCATGCCCGAGATGATCGTTTGACCGCTCTCCGGATCGGTGAACACGCGGAACGTCGGGTCTTCCTGAGCGAGACGCTGCAACGATGAACCCAACTTCTCCTGGTCGGCCTTCGACTTGGGCTCGATGGCGATCTGGATAACCGGTTCGGGGAACTTGATGCTTTCCAGCGCGATCGGATGATCCGGGTCGCACACGGTATGGCCGGTATTGACGTCGTTCAAGCCGATGACGCCCACGATTTCGCCGGCGAATGCTTCATCGATGTCCTTGCGGTCGTTAGCGTGCATCTCGAGGATGCGGCCCACGCGCTCGGATCGAGTGCGGAAGTCGTTGGTCTGCGGATCGCGGTAGGCGACGAGCACCTGCGAGCCCTTCTTGAGCACGCCTGAGTAGACGCGGAGGAAGGTCAAGCGGCCGACATACTTGTCGGACATGATCTTGAACGCGAGCGCGGTGAACGGCTCCTTGTCGTCGGGGCGGCGAACCAACGCCTCCTCGGTTCGAGGATCGACGCCGCCAACCTTGCCCGCGTCGCCTTTCTCGAGCGGACTCGGCAAGAACTCGACAACCGCGTCGATCATCGCCTGGACGCCCTTGTTCTTAAACGAAGAACCCGAGAGGGCGGGGAAGACCTTGAGCGCGATGGTGCCAGCACGAAGCGCGGCGCGGATCTCATCTTCGCCGATCTCCTCGCCTTCGAGGAAGCGCTCCATGATCGAATCGTCGAAATCGGCGATGGCTTCGATCATCTTCTCGCGCCATTCGGCGGCCTGGGCACGCATGTCCTCGGGAATCTCGACGGTCTCCGAGATCTTGCCGTCATCGGACTTGTAGATCGTGGCCTTCATGGTGATGAGGTCCACGTAGCCTGAATAAGCCGACTCAGCGCCGATCGGAATCTGGATGGGGGCGACGTTGGCACCGAGTCGCTCCTTCACGCGGCTGATGACGCTGAAGAAGTCCGCACCGAGGCGGTCCATCTTGTTCACGTAGATCACGCGCGGGACGTTGTACTTCGTCGCCTGACGCCAGACGGTCTCCGACTGGGGCTGGACGCCGCCGACCGCGCAGAACACCGACACGCAGCCGTCGAGAACCCGCAGCGAGCGCTCCACTTCGACGGTGAAGTCGACGTGGCCCGGGGTGTCGATGATGTTGACCTTGTACTGCTGGCTGTCGTTCTTGCCCTCGGCATCGTCAAATCGCGAGACGCGCCAGAACGCGGACGTGGCGGCCGACGTGATGGTGATGCCGCGCTCCTGCTCCTGCTCCATCCAGTCCATGGTCGCGTTGCCATCATGCACCTCACCCATCTTGTGCGAGCGTCCGGTGTAGTAGAGGATGCGCTCGGTTGTGGTGGTCTTTCCGGCGTCGATATGCGCCGCGATGCCGATGTTTCGGACGAACTGTAGAGAGTGGGAGCGTGCCATGGTGTTTATTTCTATGTCGTTGAGTGTCAGATGGTCACCGAGTTCGGATCCTGCAACAAAAAACCCCGGTCGACTCACGCGACTGGGGCGGCTTGGTTGCCGGGCGCTTACGCTTGAACCTGGGTGTCCGCCTCCGTCATGACTATTCCTCGGCACCTACTTCGCGCGGTTACCGATTCAATGAAATTATGGCTGATTTGGGGGCGTGAATGCAAGATTTGGGTCGAATGGCGGCGGGATTGCTCGGGTAGCTCGGGTTGCTCGGATCTGCAGTGACTGACTGCAGACTGCCTACTGCCAACACGCCAACACGCCAGGTAACTTCCCACCCATGAGCCAACCGCAGAGATTCACCGCGATCCTTGAACTGGCCGGCAAGACGGCGACGGGCATCCAGGTTCCAGATGAAGTCGTCGAAGAGTTGGGCGGAGGGAAGCGTCCGCCCGTCCGGGTGAGCCTGAACGGGTTCGTGTACCGCACCACCGTCGCTCCGATGGGCGGCACGTTCTTCATCCCCGTGGCCAGAGAGAGTCGCGAAGGCGCGGGTCTCATTGCGGGAGAGAGGGTGAACGTGGAGATGACGCTGGACACGGAACCGCGGACCGTGGAGGTTCCCTCCGACTTTCAAGCGGCCTTGGATGCGGCTCCGGGAGCCAACGAGAAGTTTGAGAACCTCAGCTACACCCATCGCAAAGAGCACGTCCGCGCGATCGAGAATGCGAAGACGCCGGAAACGCGAGCGCGCCGGATTGCGAAGGCGATCGAGATGCTTGGCTAGCTCGACCTAAGGCTTCGTCGCCCACGACTTGGCACGATCCAACGTCTTGCGATGCTCCAGCAGGTATGTCTTGTCGAAATCGGCAGGGCTGTTCTTGATGGCGAGTTCATTCCATTCGCCAGCCTTATCCAAAGCGGCTCGGGACTTCGTCCGGTAAGCCCGTGCGAAGTAGATATCAGAGATCACGCCATCGTCCCACGGTCGCCACACCTCCTTGCCGCGCATCTGAAGACCTACTTTGAGCAGGAAATCTTCAAACTCCTGGCCCTTTCCTGGAAGCTGAACCATTGCCTTCTTCTGCTCGCTCCACCTGGGACGCTCATCCGCAAGTTCTCGAACCGCAGCTCGAAACGACATGCGGTCTAGAGGGTCGCGTTTCAGGAGTGCTCGTCCCAGATCCCCGAACAGGTGCCTGTCACCATCCCCTGCGCAGAACCGATAACCCATGCGAACGAACAAATAGGATCGAGGTGGCTTGCGTAGGATGTACCATCCGAGGTGGAGTTCCTCCTGAATCTTCTGGAACTCGGGTGTACTGAGCGACTTGGGAGGCACGCCGCCAAAGTACGTGCATGCCGCGAACAGCTTCACCGGGTTCTGGGCGTCCACCCGCCACTCTGCGTGCGCGCGCTTCGTCTTGGTCGCCCAATCCACGGCGCTTGTTCGGCTCCCAGCGTAGGTTCGGAGGACAGAGCCTTCCTTGTGGATGTCCCAAAAGGGTCGATCTGCTTCCGGCTTCCATTCGGTCGTGACCCAACTTAGCTTGGATAAGCTCCGGCCATCAGTGTCATACGTTCGCTTGGGAGGTTGGAATGCCTCTGGTGCTGCCGCTCTCTGAGCGACGGCGGTGACCGTCATGGTGAACACGGTGAGCGCCACGCACATCAACAGACGCAGATTGACCACCTATTTATGTTAGTCATTCTGCATGTATTGCAGCATACTTGTCAGGAACTTCACATGCTCTTGTAGCCGCTTGACGTCGAAGTGTGCAGCCGGTGTGACCTTGATCGAAGCTTCAAGCAACTCGATGGCCTTTCGCAAATCACTCTTCTTTCGAGTTCGCCATGCCCGCACCGCATGGATGTTGGAAATTTGCTCCCCATCCCACGGGCGCCATTGGTCGCTCTTACGGATGCGCTCGCATGCTTTCAGCAAGAACTCCTCAAACTCGAGTCCCTTGCCAGGCAGTTGGTACATTCGGTTCTTGGCTTTGCTCCATTGCATGCGTTCCGCACTGACCTCTGCAATGCCAGCAAAGAGAACGGCACGGTCCAGGGGATCATGTTTGAGTAACTTTTGGCATAGGTCTCCATATCGCGTCCGAAACCCGTTCCCAGCCGAGCACCGGTAGCCCTGTCGGACGAAAAGTCTCGACGGCGGACCGCTCTTGATAGTCATCCAACCCCACTGAACATCACTCCATCGCTCGGTGAACTCGGGCGTTCTTGCGGAGGCATTGTCGAGGCCGCCCAATATCCCAAAGTAGGCCGATACGCGGTATAACTTCACTGCGTTCTGTGGGTCCCTGATCCAGTCGTTATAGGCAGTCATTGTCTTCTTTGCCCACTCTCCCCTAGTGTCAAAGCCACTGAATACTCGATAAGGCGCAAGTTCCATATGGATCGCCTGGAAAGGCTCGTCTGCCTTTGCCGTCCAATCAAGTCGCAGCCACGCCGGTTGCGTCTTGGCGCGATCGTTCTGTTCATCCCAGAGAATCGTGGGGCGTGCGAAGCGTCCAGACTTGACTCCTGATTGCGGCTGTAAGCCAACAATGACGAGGGTCGAAGCGATCACGCCGATAGCAGCCCACTTCACTGTGAGCCGCCCCCAGCACCGCCTCCACTGCCGCCACCCGTGTCGGGTGCAAGCGAAAACTTCCAAAGTCGGGGCGCAATTGAGGCAAGTTGATCCCGAGTCTCCTTGCGGATCAAAGTCGCAGTGAAGCCGTTAGTGCCCCAGTCCTCTTCAAGAACCGCCTTGATCATACGCTTCGGACGTGCCTTGACTGACCAGTGATATTGCGCTAAGGATGTACCGGCAGGCTGACTATGAACGGGCGGCCCTCCACCGGGATTCTCCCATTCTGACCAGCGCTCGCCACCCCAAGCATACTCATCCTTGTGTATTGTTGCGGTGGAGTTTTGGCTCGGAAAGTACGCCAACAGAACACCCTTGAGCGAGCCTAACGCGAGCGAGGCGGTGACGTCAGCTGGAAACTCAGCGAACGTCATTCCTACGACACTATCAGCTACGCCGAAGAGAGCCGAGATTGCCAACGATGAAAACGTTGGATTGAGGAATTCAACTGTCTGCTGGTTTATCGTCTTGTCAGTGTGCCCCACCAGCGTGACGGGAGTGGCATGCCGATTTGCATCAAGCAACGGTGGAAACTCAGTTTTGGTTTTGTACTGGTCAATGAACGTGACATGGCGAGTTGCCGTTCTCGTGGTGCTGTCAGCCCACCCATATTCCAACAGTAATGTGGCTTGTGTTTCCGGCCTGGGAAAGTTCTGCGGCCATCGACGAGTCATCACCCCAACGGGCTGGTACAACTTGTTGTCACGCACGTATGGCGACGGCTTGAAGACCGAGATGGGATCAATCTGATGCCCCGCAACGGTCGGGCCACCGTTCCAGCGATGCCATTCGCCAACTTGGAACTGGGAAGAGGCTTGCCCCGCAAACATGAACTCTTGATCAGGGACAGTTGCTGGGGTCAAGGTAGTTCCGAACGGAAACGGCTCCTCCCGCTTTTCTTGGTAGCGTAAAGGCACGCCGAGTGTCCAAGATGCAATGTTGTTTGACCCTTCGTGAACCACTAGGGCTTGCTTCCTGGCCGGGACAACATAGTCAAACGAGGGATCTTTCGGGGTGCCAGAGGTCCCAGCAGTGTTGTAGTCGTTACCCGTCCACCAATCCGTTTTTGTGGACCACTCGATCCCAGCATTGGCAGGCGTGCCCGCTGTGTAATCGGGGCGGAATGCCTCACCGCCATTGATCGAGATCCGCACACGTCGATTATCGATGCCCCAGTTTACAGTTACGCCTGCATGAGCCTGACCCCGCGCCACCATGACGCCGCCAATATAGATGCTCGGCTGCGTTGCTTCGGCCGCCTGGTTAAGTTCGTGCTCCGCAAAGCCAACGGGAGACACGGGAACATCCACGGTCTGAAATCCCAAAGCCTCGCCACCTTCGGCGTGGACCTGAACCGTCGATCCAAGTCCGTTTTGACACGTCCCAACTCCGGTTGACCCGTTGTGGAAGTACCAGGCTCGTGCTTGAACCCATACCCGAACGGTTGTGGGCACGGGGTGCGGCGAGATCCACGCTAGTTGGATCTTTGTCGTACCTTCACTTGAATAGTCTACGACATCGTGCTCATCGATCGACTGAGTGAACGGAATAGTAGGAGCAACCCCCCCCCATGGGAACATCATTGCGCGTCCAGAAGGTGCTTCCCCAGACCCTCTTCCACGCTGCACTAAATGTTGATCGGACGCCGAAGTCCCAACTGTACTCCTGGCGATTGCCGAGCTCCCGACCCTCAAGTATTGTGCTCACTACCCAGTTGTCGGGATTTTGGGGATCTGAGTCGAATGCCTGACCCCGGGCGGATGGGGCGAGTGCGAGAACACAAACCAGGGTACTTGTTGCGGCAAGTCTTGTCAACACGGAACGACGCATACTTGCATTATAGCCACGATTTAGTGAATTCCAAAACCAAAAAAGAAAGCCCGCCGCGTCCCAAGGGATGAAGCGGGCTCGATCTGGAGCGATCTGAGACTTAGAAGCGGTAGTGCGCGAAGGCCTTGTTCGCTTCCGCCATGCGGTGCGTGTCTTCCTTCTTCTTGATCGTCGCACCGGTGCCGTTGTAGCAGTCGGTGAACTCAGCCGACAGCTTCTCGATCATCGACTTGCCAGAGCGCTTGCGCGCAGCGCCAATGATCCAGCGAAGGGCGAGGGCTCGACGTCGCTCGGGGCGGACGTCCATCGGAACCTGGTACGTCTGGCCGCCGACACGCTTCGGCCGAACTTCGACGTTCGGCATCGCGTTGGTCAGCGCCTTGTCGAAGATCTCGAGGGCGGGAACGCCCAACTTCTCTTCGGACTGCTGAAGCGCACCGTAGAAGATCCGCTCGGCGACCGTCTTCTTGCCGTCGAGCATCATGCGGTTGATGAATCGTTGCATCATTTCCGAACCGTGAACGGGATCGGGGGTGATGATGCGCTTGGGGGCTGCTCCTTTACGTGGCATTACTTCTTCGCCGCCTTCGGCCGCTTGGTGCCGTACTTCGAACGACCCTGCATCCGGTTGTTGGTGCCAGCCGTCTGCTGAGTTCCGCGAACGATGTGATAGCGCACACCAGGAAGGTCCTTGACACGGCCGCCGCGGACGAGGACAACCGAGTGCTCTTGCAGGTTGTGCCCAACGCCGGGGATGTAGGCCGTAACTTCGACACCGTTCGTCAAACGAACACGAGCCACCTTTCGAAGCGCCGAGTTGGGCTTCTTCGGGGTGACCGTTCGGACAACGGTGCAGACGCCACGCTTGAAGGGATTGCCCTTCAGCGCCGGCGACTTCGACTTCACATTCGGGGTTTCACGCCCTTTTCGGACCAACTGATTGACTGTCGGCATTCGCGCTCCAGATAACGTACATTCGCTGCGGGACGGCTTTACATAGAAAACGCCCCTCCATGAACACTCAGAGGGGCGCGGCTCAGGTCGTGTGATTGGGTTAGAGTTTCACCATCCGTCCAGAACCTCTGCCGCCTCGAAGGCGCATGGTGTTCGACTCCCGTGAGAGTAGAACTGGCGGAGTATACCCAAGGTGTTTTCCACTGTCAAGGGCGGCCCCGAATCAAAAGGTCAGGGCGAACCGTCGTAAGGTGCAAGCCGTGATCTGTCCTTTCTGCAGCCACCCCGACCAGCGCGTTCTCGATTCCCGTGTCGCCCGCGACGGGCAGGCCATCCGCCGCCGCCGCGAGTGCATCAACTGCGAACGTCGGTTTACCACGTTTGAGATCTACGAGCGGCCCCGGCTGTTCGTGGTCAAGCGCGACGGCACGCGCCAGGAGTTCGCTCCCGAGAAGCTGCTGAACTCGATGCTCCTCGCTTGCGGCAAGCGCCCGGTGGCAGTCGAGCGGCTCCGAGAAGCCGTTTCGAACTTGGAGAAAGGGCTGTACGAGGAGTTTGACGACGAAGTCCCCTCGACGGTCATCGGCGAGCGGGTGATGCGGGTCTTACGCGAAATCGACACCGTAGCCTACGTGCGGTTCGCGAGCGTGTATCAAGAGTTCGAGAGTGTTTCGGATTTCAGCACCATTCTTAAGGGGTGCCGTCCCAATGGTGCTTCCTCGCGCGGGTAAAACGGGCACATGGACTGGATCGAGAGACTGACGGGCCTTGAACTCGACGGCGGAACCGGCACCCTGGAGTGGGCGCTGTTCCTGGTTCCGCTGACCGCCGCCGCGCTGGTGTGGTGGAAGTGGCGTCAGTCCGCGCGCAATCGGCGTCCCTAGTTCTTAGGGCTTCTTTCCCCTCTTAGCGGCGGGTAGCCTCTCGGCGTATCGGGAGAGTGCCGTGAAAAGGGCCTTACTGATCGCCGGGCTGATCGCCGCCGTCGCCGCGGCTTACTGGTGGACGGGTGAACGGGCGAAAGCGCCGCTACCCATCGACACGGTCGCCGTCACGCGCGACACCCTGAAAAGCACCGTGGTTGCGGAGGCGCTCGTTCGCGCAAAGTCGTATCCCGTTTCCTCCGAACGGCCGGGTCGTATCGTCAGCGTGCCGGTTCGCGAAGGCGACCGGGTAGCGGTCGGATCCGTCCTCGCGGAGTCAGACTCCACCGATGTCGATCTCACCATCGAGCAGTACCGCGCCGCCCTGAATACCGCGCGGCTACAGGAGTCCGAAGCAAGGGCGGCGATCATCGCCGCGCGAACCTCCGCGCGAGCTGCCCAAGCTAAGGCCCGGGCCATGGTTCGGGTCGCCGAAGCGGCGGTGCGGGACACCCAGCGCGGAACCCGCACCGAGGTCATCGCGCGCACCGAGCACGAACTGGCGCAGGCCAAAACCCTAGTCGCCGAAGCAGCCCGCCAGCGCGACCGGGCCGAGAAGCTCTTCGCGGAGGGCGTCTACAGCCAGGCCGCGCGGGATGCTGCGCGCACGAATCATGAGGTTGCGCTAGCGCAACTCGAGGCCGTTCAAGATGGCCTTAATCTGCTCAAGGCCGGGCCGTTGCCCGAGGATGCCGACGTCGCCCGCGCTCAACTTGTCGCCGCCCAGGCCGACCTACGCGCCGCGCTTTCTCTGGAACAGGAAATCGCCGTCCGCGAGAGGCAGCTGGGCACGGTCAGCGCGAGAATCGGAGAAGCAAGGCTCGCGTTGGTTCGGGCTCAGTCAGAACGCGCGAAGCTCACCGTCCGCTCGCCAGTCGCCGGCGTGGTGATGCGGGTTGCCGTCGAACCGGGCGCGTGGGCGAACCCCGGAGTCGCGGTCGTAACCGTGAGTTCGCGGGAAGACCTTCACGTCGAGGCCGAAGTGCGCAGCGAAGATGTCCATGCGGTCTCGGCCGGTCAACGGGTCGAGTTGCTGCTGCCCGGAGATTCAAGCAGTTCGCTTGTAGGCATCGTCGAGCGCCTGTCTGCCGAGGCCGAGCCCAAGCCCGATTCGGTCATCCGGTCGCGGATCGTTCGCTGCCGCATTCGGGTCGAGGGTGTCACCGCGAATCTGGTCCCCGGTCAGGAACTCGACGTCCGATTCAGCTCCAAGTGGATTGGTGTCCTTTGCGTTCCAAATGGGGCGATCTCGCTCGAAGGCGCCGCGCCCTCGGCGTGGAGAGTCCGTGACGACACGGTCGAACGCGTGGTGGTGGAGTTGGGGGTAACCGACGGCGACCGCACGGAGATTGTCTCGGGCTTAAACGAGAACGACCAAGTCGTTGCTCCCATCCCGGACGGTCTGATCGAAGGCCGCAAGGTGGCACCCCGTGCCGGGCGTTGAGTCGGTCATCGAGCTGGACGGGGTAGGGAAGACCTACCGCACGGGCTCAACCGAGGTTCACGCTTTGGTCGATGCGAACCTCACGATCGATCGCGGTGAGTTCGTGGTAATCCTCGGCCCCAGCGGCTGCGGCAAGAGCACGCTCATGAACTTGATTGGTGGTCTCGATCGCCCGACCACCGGCACGGTCAAGGTGGGAGGACGCGACATCTCCAAGCTCGACGAGCGTGGCCTCACCCGATTCCGCCGTGAGACGGTCGGGTTCATCTTCCAGTTCTTCAACCTCGTCAACACGCTGACCGCCTACGAGAATGTCCAGTTGGCCGCGGAACTGGTGCACCATCCGATGGATATCGACGCACTTCTCGAAGCCGTAGGGCTGGCTGGCCGTGGCAGCCACTTTCCATCGGAACTCAGCGGCGGCGAACAGCAGCGGGTCGCGATCGCGCGGGCGCTGGTGAAGGGTGCCCCCGTGATGCTCTGCGATGAGCCGACGGGTGAACTCGATGAGGAGACCGGGCGGCGCGTCCTGAGCCTGCTCCATCAGACCACCCACGACCGCGGGCAGACGGTGCTCGTGGTCACCCATAACGCGGCCATTGCCGCGATGGCCGACCGGATAATCCGCTTGCGCAGCGGAAGGATCCTGACCGACGAGCGTAACGAGCACCCGGTCGATCCGGAGGAGGTGCGGTGGTAGGCTCGCTGCTGCTTCGAAAGGCGGTGCGCGACCTGCGCCAATCGGCGGCTTCGTTTGTGGCGATCGGATTCATGGTCGCGCTTGGGGTGGCGTTCTTGATCGGCGCGTACTCGGTCTACGTCAACCTCGATCGGTCGTATCGAGGCTCCTACGAGCGGCTCCGCTTCGAGGATTTCAGCATCCGGTTTAACGCCGCGCCCGCGCGGGTCGTGTCCCGGCTGAAGGAGATCCCCGGGGTGGGAGCGGTCGAGGGGCGATGGGTCGAAGACACCGCGCTCGAGCTGGACGAGAAGCCCGGAGCAAAGATGGTCGGAAGGCTGATCGGCATCCCGGTCGATCGCCCGCTGACCACCAACCAACTCAAGTTGCTGGAGGGCCGCCTGCTTGGCCCCAACGACGACCGAGCGATTCTCTTGGAGGCGAACTTCGCCAAGCACCATGACCTGCACCCCGGCGAGGACGTGACGATCGAGCGAAACGGGGTGCGGGTCCCGTTCTCGGTGGTGGGCGTGGTACAAAGCTGCGAGTACCTCTACGTCGTCCGCAGCAAGCAAGAGCTGATCTCGATGCCGGACACCTTCGGCGTCATGTTCTTGTCTGAAGCCACGCTCGGCCGGCTCTACGGCCGCCTCGGCGAGATCAACGAGATTCACGCCACGGTTAGCGATGCCTCTCGTCGATCCTCGGTGATGCTGGCGGCTCGCCAGGCCCTCGCCCCATACGATCCCGAAATCCCGGTCGCCCGCGAAGATCAGCCGAGCTACCAGATGCTCCAGCAGGACGTACAGGGGTTCCAAGCGTATGCGGTCCTCTTTCCGCTGCTGTTCCTCGGCGTGGCGGTCGCATCGGTATCCACGATGCTGACCCGCCAAGTGCACACCCAGCGCACGGTGATCGGCCTGCTGCGGAGTCTGGGGTTCAGCAAGTCAGCCGTGCTTGTTCACTTCTTGACCGGTACGGTGCTGGTGGGCGGAGTCGCGAGCCTGTCTGGCTCGGTCCTTGGGATTTGGCTTGCCGATGTGCTGTCTCGGTTCTACATGGCTCAGCTGCAGGTGCCCTATCCGGAGATCGTGCCGCGCTGGAACGTGACGTTGTTTGGGGTGGTGGTCGGCGTCCTGACGTGCGCGACCGCGGCGTTCTCACCGTCCCGTCAGGCGGCAGGGATTCCTCCCGCCGAAGCGATGCGCCCGGTCGCTCCAAGCTACGGCTCGCGTTCGTTGAAGCTGGACCGCTGGTTGCCAACCGGCTCGCTCCTGATGCGGATTCCCCTGCGCAATGTCTTTCGGCAGCCTCGGCGCACGTTCTCCACGCTGGTCGGGGTGGTTTCCGCGCTCTGCCTGATGGTGATGGCGCGAGGACTGCTGGACTCGATGGGTAGCGCCTTGGACAAGATGATTGGCGGCATGTTCGGCTACGATGTCCGAGTCGACTTCGTCGAGTTCCAGACCCGTCGCACCACCGAGACGATCCGCAGCTGGCCAGGAGTGGTGTGGGCCGAGGGCACGCTGGAACTGCCGATGGAGTTTCGTAAGGGTGGGCGAACCTACTCCGCGCTGCTGAACGGAGTCGAACCAGGCTCGAAGCTTCGACCGCTAGTGGACGCTCATGGGGCCTCGATTGAAGTCCCGGCGGAGGGAGCGATCTTTGGCCCTGCGCTGCGGTCGAGGCTGCAACTGATCTTAGGCGATATCGTCTGGGTGTCCTTGCCCGAGCAGATCACGCCCGAAGCGTCGCGAGCGGTGCCGATCCGTGTCGCGGGCTTCAATCAGGAGGCGATCGGCACCCAGGTGTATTTGCTTCGCTCCGAGATGGAACGCCTGTTCCGGCGGGAGCTCGCCCTCCCGGGCAATGCGATCACGAGTGTCGCGATGAAAGTCGATCCCGCTTACCTGGCGGATGTTCGTCGGCGGGCGCTCGATCTGCCGCACGCGGGGGCGGCGATGGTGCAGGTGAGCATTCGGGCGATGGTCCAGCGGCTCGTCGAAACCTCCCGGCGCTTTGTGCTGATCATGGAGGTCTTCGGCTACATCCTTGCCTTCGCGACATTGTTCAACACGATCACGATCAACGTGCTCGAGCGACGCGCGGAGATGGCGACACTTCGGACCTTGGGGGTCAGCAACGGCCAAATCGGGCGGATGGTTGCGATCGAGAGCTTGATCGTTGCCGCGCTCGGTCTGATCGTCGGGCTGCCGATTGCGAACGGGTTCGTCCACCTCTTCTGGCAAGCCGCCCAAACCCCCGAGCAACAAGAATTGTTTAGCTTTGATGTCCAAATCCTACCGACAACATTCCTCGTTGCGGCGGTCGCCGTATTGGTGATCTGCAGCCTCGCACTGCTACCCGCGCTACGGACCGTGCAGCGGATGGACCTGGCGAAGGCGGTTAAGGAACGGTCGACGTAGGCTAACATCGTCAGCATGTCCGCCCCACCGACACTGCGCCGAGAACTCGGGCTCTGGGAAGCCGTGGGTGTAGGGCTGGGCGCGATCATCGGTGCCGGAATCTTCGTGGTGATTGGGGTCGCGGCCGGAATCGCCGGTCCTGCGCTGATCGCTGGGCTCGCAGTGGCCGCCGGTGTCGCGATCTGCAACGCCCTCTCCTCGGCAGAACTTGCCGCCCGCTATCCAACCTCCGGAGGCACGTACGAGTACGGCTATGAGCTCGTGCATCCTCTAGCGGGGTTCTCCGCGGGGTGGATGTTCCTCGCCAGCAAGTTGGCGGCAGGCGGGACAGTGGGGCTGGGATTTGGCTTCTACCTGTCCCGATTCATTCCTTCGCTGGATCCCCGCGTGGCCGGGTTGGTGGCGGTCGTGGCGCTGACGGGGGCGAATCTGTTCGGGATTCGGAAGGCGGGGCGGCTGAACCTCGCGATTGTTGCGGTGACGGTGTCGACGCTGGTCGCGTTTGTGGCGATGGGATTGCCCCACATCGACTCCGCCAATCTGACGCCCATCGAACCCGGCGCGATCCTGCCCGCCGCGGCGCTGCTGTTCTTCAGCTACACCGGCTATGCGCGACTGGCGACCCTCGCTGAAGAGGTCCACGAGCCCAAGTTGACGATCCCCCGGGCGATCATCATCTCCCTTGGGATCGCGGTGGTTCTTTACGGATTCGTCGCCGTGGTGGCGCTAGGGACCCTCGGGGCGGACGGTATGGGACGGAGCGACGCTCCGCTGGAAGCGGCAGCGTTGCAGTTCAGCGGAACCGGTCTCGCCCAGCTGATCGTGATCGGAGCGACGACGGCGATGCTGGGCGTATTGCTCAGTCAGATCCTCGGCATCAGCCGCATGATGCTGGCAATGTCGCGCCGCGGCGACTTGCCTAAGTTGCTCGGGCACATCGGCGCGCGCCACCAGATTCCCTCAACCGCGATCGTTCTGACCGGGGTGGTCATGGCACTCTTAGTGGCTTTTGGCACCTTGAAGCTTGTCGCTTCGGCCGCGAGCTTCACGATCCTCCTCTACTACTCGATCACCAACATCGCGGCCCTGCGCATGGCCCCTGAAGACAAGCGGTTCTCGCCGTGGATTGCCCGCATCGGATTGGCGAGTTGTCTTGTGCTGGCGTTGTCGCTTGATGTTCAGACCTTCGCGATTGGGCTCGGCGTACTCGCGGTTGGGGTTTTAGGGCGTTTTTGGTCGCGGCGAAAATGAACGTCGGAAATCCGCTCTGAACCCACTATACTGGTCGCAGGAGGTAACAGAAATGCCTCGAAATGGCTTTCGATTCCTATCCGTGATCGGGGGTGTCACCGCCGCCGCGATCACGCTCTCTAGTGCGCTTCTGCTGGGTCTGGGCGGGGCCGCCGCTGATCAAGCTGAGATGCTTGAGCGCAAACTGCGCAACGCCGGGATCAGGCTCACGCCGGAAGACGTCAAGGCGATTCAGACCATCGAGAATCACCGCCGGCGATTCCAGCAGATGTACCGCGATCTCGACGCTTACGAGGATGCGTTCACCAAGAAGAAGACCACCGCTCGGGTGTCCGAGATCCAGAAGCACAAGGAGGCGATGCGCCTGATCGGGCGCCAGCTACCCAGCGCGGATGCCACCGTGGGCGGTTACTACCTAGAAGTCCGCCGCTATCTCAGCGGCCCATCGAAGAAGAGCGCCGAGCGTATGGCCGCGATTGACGCCGCACTCAAGAAGTACGCCAGCGAGATCAACGTGAAGACCGGAGTCGAAGCGATTCCGGTGCCCGCGGCTCCCGTGCAGTCCCGATTCGACGACTACGTGCTCACGGTGATGAACATCCGGGGCGAGGATCAGATGGAGTACTACGTGAACGGGGTCAAGGTCACGTCGGTCCGCCAGAACATTCCGCTGAAGGGCAATCAGGTGGTCACGATCCGCGCGGTGGGCATCGATGCTCGGCGCAAGCAGAGCCGCAACTTCCGGGCTGGGGACATGACCGAACTCTTGGAGCAAACCGACTACCGACTGAAGTATCAGGTGAAGTCGGGCAACTTCAATGGGATCACCCTATGGACTCCGCTCAAGGAGCGGTACTCCTGGGGAGTTGTGCCGGCGGAGAGCCGGAACGCCACCCACAAGCTCATGTCGAGCAGCTTCGACTTGGCTTTGGAGAACGATGTGGTGGCGTTTCGTTACAACGGGAACTTTACGGCTACGGTCGTGGTCACCGGCCAGATCGAGTGGAAGGGCGAATCGCAACTGCCCGCTGGAGCGCGAACCTTGAGTTCTAAGGGAACGGCGAAGGGCGATATGACCTTCAACATCGGCCCTGGGTAGACGTTGCGCCGGGGCTACTCAGAACGGGTAGCCCCACCGACCCGCGCAAGAGGAAGGTAAGTCGAACCCTCCATCGACAATCGACTCTCGAAGAGGACCAGTTCAGGGAGCTTGAACTTCAGAACCAAGCCCGCCGGGAGGGTGGGTCGCATTGCCTTGGGGCGCAGTCGAGCAACCGTCACATGCGGACGGGGGTCGCGTTGACGCTCCCTTTCCGGTTGAAGTCGCCATAGCTCGATCAACTCCGGGGACCATGGATCGTCGAGCAAGCCATCCACTTCCAGACCAATCGCGTTGCGGCCAAAGTACCGTAGCGGTCCCGTCATCACCGGCTTGGGCGTCCAAGGAACGGCGGCCACCTTGGCGATGATCGCCGCCGCCTGCGCAGCTTCGACCTCGCCATAGAATGCAAGTGTTACGTGCAGGTTGGTCGCTGGGGTGATGCGCAGGGAGTCCTGTGGCAATGCGCGGTCCGCCCAGGCCTCCAGCATGTGCGCCGGCTCGGACGGGATCGGGCAACCCAGGAACAACCGCATGAACCGAGGCTACCTCGTGGGTAAGATGGCGCCATCGGAGGGACCAGCGATGGGGAAGTCGGTAAGCCGTCGGGAGTTGTTGCGCACCGGAGGGATAGCCCTCGCGGCCAGCGGTCTAAGCGTCAAGGGGGAAGCGATGAGTGAGCCCACGAAGATTCGGGGAGGCGCGCTGCTGCATCGGGGCGAGCCCGAGTGGTACAGCGGCGACGAGCTTAGGTTCATCGGATTGCCTATCGGAGGCCTGTTCGCTGGCACCGTGTATCTTGGCGGTGACGGCCAGCTTTGGAACTGGGATATCTTCAACCAAGAGCGGCTGGGATGCGTTGATCGCACGCCGACCACCTTTATGGGTGAGACCCTGACCCCGATGTCGGGCTCGAACTACGTCGATCCGGTCACGCAACAGTCTCCGTTCTTCCAGCGATTCGAGCTTGCGGTGAACGATCGGGCCGTGCGGTTCGGTGATATCAAGTTCCGCGGCGAGTATCCGGTCGGCCGGGTTGAATATCGGCAGGGCGATGCCGACGTCGAGATGTCGCTCGTCGCATTCTCGCCGTTCTGCCCGCTCGATGCGGAGGGGTCGTCGTATCCTGCGACCACGATGACGTTCACGGTTCGCAACATCGGCAAAGAGCCGCTGAAGCTTCGGATGCAACACCGGTGCGACAACCCCGTCTTGGCCCACTCGCGCAAGAACAGGTCAGACTTTCAGCTCAAGGCAACGGCCACCCCGACGAACGGTGTGCTCTTCTCGGCGGTCGAACTCCCGACCGGGCCCGACGCACGACCGGAGATCTTGTTTGAGGATTGGTCGTCGGGCACCTATGGCAAGTGGACCGCCACTGGGACCGCCTTTGGCGACAAACCGCAGCGCGTCGATCAGCTTCCAGGCTACATGGGCCCGGTTCATGCGGGAACGACCTACGTCGTCAACACCCACCAGACCCGGAACGGGGAAGATGTCGTCAAGGCGGACACCCACGTCGGCCGGCTGCGATCCCCCGAGTTCAAGATCGATCGCAAGTACATCAACCTGCGAGTTGGTGGCGGCAATCATAAGGATGGAACGTGCGTGAACCTGGTCGTCGACGGGCAGGTGGTCCGCTCGGTGACCGGCCGCAACTCCAACGCCATGAACTGGGAGGTGTTCTCGGTTGCCGAGTTCGAAGGGAAGTCGGCGGTGATCGAGGTGGTCGACAATATCACTGGCGGCTGGGGGCAGATCTCGCTGGGCGAGGTGATCTTCGCTGACCTGCCGCGCAGCCAAGCCCCACTGGTCGAGACGCAAGACAACGGCACGTTCTGCGTGGAGATCGTTGGCAACGCCTCGCCCACCGTAGTGACCCAAGGCACGTCAGCGCGGGTGAGCCGCGAGTTCACCCTCGCTCCCGGCGCGTCCGAGACGATCACCTTCGTTGTGGCGTGGCACTTCCCGAACTGTGCCAAGAACCTGCCCGGCAAGAAGCACTGGTACGCCAAGCGCTGGACCGATGCTCAAGACGTCGCAAAGGACCTCATTGCGAACTGGCCCAAGCTCCGGGACACCACGCTCGCCTGGAACAAGACGTGGTACGACTCGACGCTCCCCTGCTGGTTCCTCGATAGGACGTTCATGAACACGTCGATTCTGGCGACAAACACCTGCTTGAGGCTCGATGAAGGTCGCTACTACTTCTGGGAGGGGGTGGGCTGCTGCGCGGGAACCTGCACCCACGTGTGGAACTACGCCCAAGCCGTTGGCCGGGTGTTTCCGGAGGTCGAGCGATATCTACGTGAGAAGATCGACTACGGCATCGCCTATCGGGAGGAGACAGGCGCCATCGACTACCGCGCTGAGTACCACCAAGTGGTCGCGGTTGATGGGCAGTGCGGGAACATCCTACGCACCTACCGCGAGCACACGATGTCGAAAGGCGACACGTTCTTGCGGAGCATCTGGCCCAAAGTGAAGGGCTCGATGCAGTATCTCATTCGGCAGGACGAGGATCGAGATGGCATCCTGGACGGCGCGCAATACAACACGCTCGACACCGCTTGGTACGGGAAGATCGCGTGGATCTCGTCGCTCTACATCGCGGCGCTGCGGGCGTCCCAGGCGATGGCGGCCGAAATGGGGGACAGCGAGTTCGAGGCTGAATGCGGCAGACTCGCCGCGAGCGGCAGCGAGAGAATGGCCGCCGACTTGTTTGACGGCGAATACTTCGTGAACCGGGTCGACCCCAAGCGACCGGAAGCAAACAACACGAACATCGGCTGCCATACCGATCAGCTCTTTGGGCAGTCGTGGGCGCTGCAACTTAACCTGCCGAGAGTCGTCCCCGCTGAACAAGCGAAGAAAGCCCTTTCGTCGATCTTCAAGTACAGCTTCTACGAGGATATCTGGGAGTACCGGCGACACAACAAGGTGATTCCCGGCGGGCGGTGGTACGCGACGCCGAAGGAACCGGGCCTGATCATGTGCAGCTTCCCGAAAGGCGGACTCCAGGAGGCGGTAGGGAAGAGCGGAGACGCTTGGGCGGTCGTGTACTTCAACGAATGTTGGACGGGCTACGAGGGCCAAGTTGCGGCGCACATGATCGCGGAAGGCATGGTGACCGAAGGCCTTACGGTGATCCGCGCGATCCACGAACGCTATCATCCGTCGAAGCGGAATCCGTACAACGAGATCGAGTGCAGCGACCACTATGGCCGGGCGATGGCGACCTACGGAGCATTCCTGGCGATCACTGGATTCCAGTGCCACGGCCCTAAGAAAACGATGGCGTTTACGCCCCAGGTAGAGGGGCGGGTTCGATTTGCCTTCATCAATGAACGGGGTTGGGGCACCGTCACGGGAAGTAATCGTGCACATCCCTTCGACTATCGGTTTGAAGATGGCAAGTTGAAGTAGGGTCTGGGCGCGGGTACGAACCAACCTGCGCACTCCGAGCCAATCCGAACCAATCCGAACTAACCCGAATCAATCCGAGCCAAACTCGGGTATAGTCTTCGTCAGGTCCACTCATGGGCCGAGCGCATCGCTCCTTACCTTTAGGTTTTGCTGCGCACAGGTTCCCGCACGATTTGCCCCGGTTGAGCCTGATCTCGTTTAGCGGCAAGCCTCACCCGGCGCGTGAGTTTACGTGCGCCATCACAACCTATGTCCCATACCAAAACCCAATCGGCTTTTGCCGCACTCGGTGTTGCGCCTGACTATTGCGCCCGCCTCCTTCATCACAACATCGACACCCCGACCCCGATCCAAGAGGCGGCCATCCCGCTCGGACTCCGCGGGCTCGATGTCATCGGCCTCGCCCAGACCGGCACCGGCAAGACCTTCGCGTTCGGCCTACCGATCGCCCATCGGCTTCGCGACGGCCAAACTGCACTGATTCTCGCCCCGACCCGCGAGCTCGCCCAGCAGATTCAAGCCTCGCTCAGCATGATCGGACTATCGTCGGTGCTGATCATCGGCGGCGACTCCATGGGACGCCAGATCCGCGACCTGCGGGCACGCCCCAAGGTGATCGTCGCGACCCCCGGCCGCCTCATCGACCACCTTCAGCAACGGACCGTTTCACTGCGAAACGTCTCGATCGCGGTGCTCGACGAAGCCGACCGAATGCTCGACATGGGCTTCGCCCCGGCAATCCGCACCATCTTCAACCAGTTGCCCGAGCAGCGACAGACGATGCTGTTCAGCGCCACGATGCCGCAGGGCATCGCCCAACTTGCCGCGCACTATCTGATCGATCCGCAGCGGGTCGAAGTCGCTCCTCAGGGAACGGCCTCGCACTTGGTCACCCAAGAGGTGGTCTACCTGGCCCAAGATCGCAAGCAGGATATGCTCCGCTCGCTCATCGGCAAGACCCGAGGCAGCACGCTGGTGTTCGCTCGAACCCGGCATGGCGCGCGCAAGCTCGCCCGCATGCTGCACCAAGACGGTCATCGCGCAGCCGAAATCCACGCCGATCGAACCCTCGCTCAGCGCCGTGAGGCGCTCGAAGGCTTCAAGTCGGGTCACTACCAGGTTCTTGTCGCGACCGACATCGCCGCTCGTGGCATCGACGTAAAGGACATCGAACTCGTTATCAACTACGATGTTCCCCAGACGGCCGAGGACTACGTGCACCGCATCGGACGCACCGGCCGGGCTGGTGCCGAGGGTCGAGCGGTTACGCTCGCGCTCGCCGACCAGGTGAAGGACATGTGCGCCATCGAGCGGCTCATGGATCGACCGATTCCGGTTTCGCCGATGGGCGATCCCGCGCCGATCATCACCCGGCCCTCGAAGATGGCCATGCTCGCTGCCGTTCCGCGCCGCCGCGGCGGCGGGCGACGCTAAGGACTCAGCACAGGAAGGGCTTCCCGACTCGGGAAGCCCTTCGTTTCTTTTGCGAGCTTCAAGACGTCGGCTCCCCACGCCGCGACTTCGGTCGTTTGCGCGTTCCGGAAGAGAATGATCGTCCATCCGTCAGTCACATCCCGATGGATGACCGACGTGTAGCCAAACGTGCCCCCCGTGTGGGTCAGCACGAGCTTGCCATCACGGCGGTCGACCTGCCAACCAAATCCGTAGCCGCGTTCGCCGCCGCCATAGACCTTCCACTGCTGGTCCAGCAGGGTCGAGTCAAGCACCTTAGGCTTTCGAAGCTCCAACTCGTACCTGACCATGTCCTCGAGGCTCGAGAGGATGCCGCCGGATCCGTGGAACACCCGCGGGCGGATCATCAGCGGGATCACGTGTTTGCCATCGCGCCAGCGGTAGCCAGCGGACCGATGAGGAACGACTGCCTCCGCGTCCCAGTAGTGGGTGGCCGCCATGCCGAGCGGGTCGAACACGTGTTTCCTCACGTACTGCTCAATCGGCTCACCTGATGTGATTCCGACGACCATGCCGAGCAGCCCGTAGGCGAAGTTGTTATAGCGGTAGGTCTTTCCTGGCTCCTCGGACAGAGGCTTCTTTGCGAGAATCTCGACGTACTCGTCGGTCGTGTACTCGCGGCGATAATCGAACGCGGTTCCCGGCTCGGCGATCCCGGATCGGTGGGCCAGCGCATGGGTGAGCGTGATCTTGCTCCAAGCCTCGGGTCCCTTGGGGAAGAACTTGCGGAGCGGGTCATCGAGGCTGAGCTTGCCTTCTTTGGCGAGTTTGAGAATCGCGTAGGCGCAGAACTGCTTGCTGATCGAGGCGATGCGGTGGACCGTCTTTACGCTGAAGGGAACGTCGTATTCCAGGTTGGCCACGCCGTATCCGCGAATGTCGGCGCTGCCATCGGGGCGGACAATCGCGACCCCCACGCCCGGAACATGGTCCTTCTCCATTGCCGCCTTGATCCAATCGTCAATCGCATCTGCCTGCAGGGACGGGCCAGTAAGGAGCAAGAGCAGAGTCGCTGTTCGACGCATAACGCGTTAACCTTACCGTTTAGACCCGATTGGTAGAATCGGCGCGTTATAGACGGATTGCGCTTCTTGCTGATGGGGTTGCTGGTTGCCGTGCTGACCACTTGTGTGGCGGCCCAGGCGCGCCCGCGCTCGGGTGAGTTCAAGGCGATGACCTGGAACATCTGGCGCGGAGGCCGCGAAGACGGGATGATGGCGGGACCGCGGCGGGTCGTCGAGGTGATCCAGCGTAGCGGGGTCGACATCGTCGCCATGCAGGAGACCTACGGTTCGGGGGAGTTGATCGCCAAGGAGCTCGGTTTCCACTTTCTTCCACGCGGCACGAATCTCTCCATTCACAGCCGCTTTCCAATTGTCGAAGATATTTCGGTACACGAACCATTTAAGTGTGTGGGTGCGCTTGTTGAGCTCCCGAACAAGTCGCGGGTCGCGTTCTATTCGATCTGGCTGCCCTACAGCGGCGAGATCTGGGAGGCGGGCACGCGTAACGTCAGCGACCTTGCGAGCATGCTTGCTGCCTGCGCGGCTTCCAAACCCGATCTGGAGATGATCCGGGACGGGATCGCCGAGCGTCTGAGGGACCCAAAGTATAAAGACGTTCCGGTCATCATCGCGGGCGACTACAACTCGATGTCCCACCTCGACTATGCCGCCGTCGCACGCGACCAGTACCAGGCCGTCGTCGATTGGCCGACCAGTCACGTGCTGATGGATGCGGGCTATCGAGACGCCTACCGCGAACTGAATCCGGTGATCGATCGCTTGCGAGATCGGACCTGGACGCCGCGCTTCCCGAAGCAGGAGCAAGATCGGATTGACTTTATCTACTATCGCGGATGGGGTCTGGAAGCTACCGAGTCATCGATGATCGACCACCACCCGACGCTCTTCCCGAGCGACCACGCTGCCGTCGTCGCCAAGTTCCGCTTTGACCCGCAGGCGAAACCCGTCACCGAGGTGAAGAGTCGCGTCGTGAGCTACAACATCCGCCATGGGCGCGGCATGGACGACAAGCTCGACCTTGCCCGCACCGCCGCGACGCTCCGCCGACTCAATCCGGACATCGTGGGTCTGCAGGAAGTCGATCTGCGGGTTCGGCGCAGTGGTAGCGTCAACCAAGCCGCCGAGCTGGGCAAGCGGCTGAACATGCACGCTGCCTTTGGCGCTTTCATGGACCACGATGGCGGGCAGTACGGCATGGGGATCCTCTCTCGCTACCCGCTGCGAAACGTCCAGTCGGTGGTGTTGCCGGTCGGCAATGAACCTCGCGTTGCTCTCGCGGCGGAGGTGCGTCTTCCCAGCGACGAGTTGCTGATGGTCGTCAATGTCCACTTCGATTGGGTCGAGGACGACGGTTTTCGCTTCGCCCAGGCGTCCGCGCTTGCCGAATACCTGCACGGGCTGAAGATCCCGTACGTGCTGCTCGGCGACTTCAACGATGAGCCCGGCTCGCGTACGATCTCGCTCTTCCGCAGTCTCGCCGGTGAGGCCAAGAAACCAGCTTCGGATCACTTCACCTACTCCGCCGCGCAGCCAGAGAAGGAGATCGACTTCGTTTTCTTTTGGCCGCCGACCCGATGGATGGCCCGACGGACCCGCGTCGTGGACGAGAAGTTGGCCTCGGACCACCGCCCGGTGTTTACGGAGTTGACGCTTCGTCCGGATCGATGAGTTTCTCTTCCGGCCTCCGGAGCAGTCGAACATAGGCGTAACCGGCACCGATCATCACGGCCCCGAGGAGCATCAGGGCGGCGATGCGGATCACCGGATCAAGCGCGGCAAGATCGACAATGAGCACCTTGGCAACGGTCAGGCCGAACAACCCCAGGGCGAAGAGCCGCGGCCCAGAAGACTTCAGCGCGAACCCGATCGCGAGGATCAGCGCCCCGTACACCGTCCAAGAGACGGTGGTCGCCCCGTTCTGCGACATCATCCCGCTCTGGTCGGCGAGCAATCGCACGCCAAGCGTCGAGAAGGGAATCCAGCCGATCGCACTGGCGATGGTGTAGGCCGTGGTGCGCTCGATCCCGTTCTTCACCATCACCGACCCGAAGGCGGCGATCAGCGGAAGATAGGCAACCAAAAGGCTGATCTCGAGCGGGGTGGTTCCGAAGGCAAACGCACCGACGTGGGCCAGTCCAACGACGAACGCGTAAATCGACACCAGCGGCACCATCGCCCACGAGGGGCGCGCCCCTGCCCAAATCATGAGTCCGGCCAGCCACAACGTGAGGGCCACCGTCCCGGCGGGAGCGCGGGCGACGACGAACTGCCAAAGGATGCCTTCGTACAAGAACCGCGCGATCAAGCTGCCGCCGAGCAAGCCGAATAGGAAGCGCGCGATGTCGGGGGCTTCGCCCGTACCGCGTTGGATGGTCGCGAGAGTCATGGCTCCCATGGTCGCCAGCGAGACCAGGAGCGCGGGCACGAGTAGCACCGGCTCTCCGACCTGTAGCACGCCGTACCAGAACAACCCGACGGCAACCGCAGTTCCGATCCAGCCGAGGAGGACCGCGGTGGGCTCGCGGGTTTGGCTCAGGTACGCGGCGAAGACGGCAACCATGACGCCGATTCCGATCGGAATGCCGAACGCGCCGCTGGTATCCCAGGGGAAGAACGTGACGTAGGCGAGGTAGCCGATCAGCGGAGTGGTCAGGGCGAGGGTGAGGCTGCCTGCGGTCTTACCTTGGGTGCGCACAAACGCCGCACACGCGAGGAACGCCGCAACTGCGAGACTCCCGCTGAGCTGCATCGCCAGCGGCCGGCCAGTCTCGCCGATCGCCCGAACGAAGAAGTCGTCTCGCCAGCCGTGCAGCGCCACCTGCATCGCGAACACGCCTTCGATGATCAGCACCGCGGACAGCAGGCTCAGCGTCCCGATCTCCCGTCGATAGGCGATCGCGGCGTACACCGCCGCAAGTCCGGCGAAGATGAACGTGGTTGTCGGCTGGTGGTCGCCCCACGGCGCGAGCATCGAACCTGTCGTTACTGCCGCCGCGGCCAAGCGCTCGCGGGCGAGTGACTTCGGCATCAGGAAGGCCGCCGCGCCCGCCGCAAGAGCGAGCACAAGCGGCCCCAAGTGGAGGTTCGCTTCTGCGGGCACCAGCATCATCGCCAGACCACCCGCCGCGAGCGCCAGCGCCGCGATCGAGAAGGGGGGCTCCCCCGAGTGCCGCTCGAACCGAGTCGACCACGCCAGCACCACCGACGAAATGAGCGCGTGAGCCCCGACCAACGCGAGTCGCACGTTTGGAGCCATGGGATCCTGGCCGAGCCAAGGCAGGACGATCATCCCGCCGATCATCCACGTCGCAGCGTACGGCACGAACCACTGCCTTCGGACCGCGATCGCTCCTGCGGTCAACAGGATCAACAAGTGCAACCCGGCGTGGAGTTCGGTGTGCTTCTCGGACATCGGCAGCACCGCGCCGACGAGGCCGCCCGCGACGCCCAGCCCGTAGAAGGGAAGCGATCCGCGCCCCAGGCTGTATGCGAGATTCGCGAGCCCGAGCATCACGAACGCGATGACGACCACGCTGGACTCATAGAGGCCGTGGTAGACGTGGCCACCCGCGGCGGTCAGGTACAGACCGCCTGAGCCGACCGCGGAGAGCACCTGGCCAAATCCCTCGCGTTCGTCTCGCTTGAGCGCGCCCAGGATAACGAAGGTCGTCGACAACCCGAGCGCGCCGAAGAACTGGACCTGGGGCGTGAGCATCCCGCGCGAAATGCCGAGGGCGATAAGGAAGACGATGCTGAGGAGGAACACGGCGCCGCCGACGATCGGCAGAACTCGCCCGCCAAGCTGTAGCTCGTCGAGCCCGCTCGGCTTGGTGGGCTTCACCGGTTGTTGAGTCACCGGGCCAAGGTCGAACTCGACTTGTACCGGAGGGGCGACGGGGGTTGTTGGGGGAGGTGGAGGGGGAGGCGTTGCGGGACGGGGAATCGCAGTTCGCCCCTCGAGTCGGTTAAGCCGCTGCTCGATTTGGTCCAAGCGCTCAAGAATGCTCCGAAGAGCTTCGGGATCCATCGTCGGTCCTCACGCGCATATTACTCCCCCTCTCCGCGAGTGGATCGTCTCGCGGGGAGGGGGTTGGGGGTGGGGTGATCCGAAATGAGGCCAGGATGCCCTGCGCATCAACTGCGAGGCACGAGCCATCCCCGCCCTTCATGGGGTTACTTCTGCAGGACACGACCTTTTAGCTTCAGCTCGGATGAGCCGGTTAAGGAGATCGATTTCATCTTTGTCTCCCCGAGACACGGTTGGGTCCCATCCCAGTGTGACGGTTATCATCGAACCCATGGCCTCCGATCACCGACCTTTCATGGCGCTGCTCGCCCTAAAACCATTGACCCATGGCGTCAGTCTTGTGGTCAAGCTCTCGTCTAGTTGTGACGCGCTCGTTTCGCCTGGCGGCTCGGGTTAGCTATAGTGGTGAGTTGATGGTGAATGAGTCGTCTCTGTCTGTCGCGGAGGAGCGTAGCGAACATCAAGCTAAAGTTCGCAAGTCGATTGCTTCGAACGCTTGGTTGAGTGGGCACTTCTTGGTCATGAATGCCCTGGCGACGATCGTGGCAGCCTATGGCCTGCTCGCCAACAGTACCGCGGTGGTGATTGGAGCGATGATCATCGCCATGCTCCTGGGGCCCATCATGGGCCTTGCATTGGCGATCGTCGACGGGAATACTCGGCTCCTGCGGAGGGCGATCGAGGCAGAAATCGTCGGAGCCGCGATGGTCGTTGGCATCGGGTTGGTCGTGGGCAGGATTCACCCAGATATTGCGATTGCCTCGGAGATCCTGTCACGCACGAAGCCGAACCTTCTGGACCTTGTGATTGCACTTGCAGGAGGAGCCGCCGGAGCCTATGCGACCGTTTCCCCTCGCGTGAGCGTCGGTCTTGTCGGCGTGGCCATCTCGACGGCCCTGGTGCCCCCGCTTGCAAGCTCCGGAATCTGTCTATCGCGGGGCTTGTTACCACAGGCAGGTGGCGCGTTTCTCCTCTTCTTCACGAATCTGGTCGCCATCCAGTGTGCTTCGTCAGCCGTCCTTTACGCCTTCGGATTTCATAACATAACGCGGCGTCAGAAGGACGATCGGGTGTATCTGAGGACGCTGGCCATCGACGGCGGAATCCTGCTTGGATTGACGATCTTCCTCTACTTCCAACTTTCATCCACGCTCGAGCAGCAGCAGTTCGAAAGCTCAGTCAGTCAACGGTTACGGATGGGACTCGAGCGGATCCCAGGTGCGTTTCTTGCCGAATCGCGTTTCGTGAAGTCCTATGACGCGGACATTGTCATTGCGGTCGTGCGCGTTCCGAACTCGATCACGCCTGAGCAGGTGAGTCAGCTTCAAG
This sequence comes from Methanoregulaceae archaeon, assembly GCA_020850325.1. Lineage (GTDB taxonomy): Bacteria > Armatimonadota > Fimbriimonadia > Fimbriimonadales > Fimbriimonadaceae > JANJUB01. The sequence continues at coordinate 117,241 of JADZEW010000026.1, read as the reverse complement.
CCCGACTTGAACCACGCCGCGGAAAGAAGATCGAGTTACACGTTCGATCGCTCCTCACCAAAGAAGCCACCGCAGAGGGTTATCTTCATGTTATTGAGCCCGATGCTCTGCCCGTCGACGACGTGAAGTCCACCCCTAATGTCCCGCAGGTTGATCCCGAAATCGTGACCCCAAGCATCGACTTGACGTCGCCTGAATCTACGGACCATCGTTCAAATGGCGAGAGCACTGAGCCGGCGACCCGTACTGGAGGCACTCCGTAGTGTCGTTTTCTATCGAGGGTTTCGAACTTCTTCTTTGTGTGGCGGCCGTCGTTGCGCTGCTTGCTCGTCGCGTAAGGCTTCCCTATACGGTTGGCCTCGTTGTCGCCGGCGCCGCGCTCGCCATCTTTGGCGTTCTCGACGGATTCGAGCTCACCAAGGATCTGATCTTTAAGGCACTCCTCCCGCCGCTCGTGTTCGAAGCGGCGTTCAGCCTCCGTTGGCGAGAGCTGAAGGTAACGCTGGTGCCGGTGGTTGTGCTCGCGTCAGGGGGCGTAATCGCCGCGGGATTCCTGACTGCGGCTGCGCTCAGTTGGTTGGTGGGATGGCCGTTTCCGGTGGCTCTTGTGTTTGGAAGTCTGATCGCGGCAACCGATCCGGTCTCCGTCCTGGCCCTGTTTAAGGAGACGGGAGTCGGCGGCAAGTTGAAGCTCTTTGTAGAATCGGAAAGCCTACTGAACGATGGTGCCGCTGCCGTCATGTTTGGGATCGCCGTGCTCTTCGCATCAGGGACCCAGCTCAGTGTCGGCCAAGTGGCTCTAACGCTGGTTCGCGAGGTCGGTGGAGGCATAGTCTGCGGTGCTGCGGTTGCGGGTACAGCACTCTATCTCGCAGGAAGGACTACCGAGCATCTGGTCGAACTCCTCCTGACGACGGTGACGGCCTTTGGCGCTTTCCTCCTCGCGGACATGCTCCATTGTTCAGGCGTTCTCGCGGTGGTGGTCGCAGGTCTGATGATCGGCAACTTGGGGCACTTTGGCGCCATTACAGAGGCTGGGCGGGTGGCGGTCCACGCGTTTTGGGAGTTTGTGGCGTTCGTTTCGAACTCCATCATCTTCATCCTCATCGGCGTCCGCGAGGTTGCTCTGGGTCAGTCCATCCCCAGAGAGGTCGTCGTGGTCGTGGCCGCAATCTTGGTGGCTTTGCTCTCTCGCGCGATCGGCGTCTACGGGCTTCTGGCGCTCTTCAGGGGCAGCCGATATCGCGTTGAGATGCGGCATCAGCACGTAATGGTGTGGGGTGGCCTGAAAGGGGCTCTTTCGCTGGCCCTCGTACTCGGTCTGAGAAAAGACTTCCCTTATCTGAGCGAGTTGACGGCAGCAGCTTTCGGAGTGGTGGCCTTTAGCGTTATCGTGCAAGGGATGACGATCTCACCCTTGATGAGGCGTCTCGGATTGATCGGAAGGCCTGCTCCGAGTGATGCTTAGCACGCGAGCTAGGTAATGAGATGGCCCCGGCACCCCTGGCGGGGCCCGATCCGAACGTCGCTCGGAAGTCTACTGAGTCTTAGGCTCGCTGGGTAAAGACCAGCGAGGCTCCGAAAACATTCTCGGCCGCTGCCTAAGGCTGCCTTCGTGCTGCTCCTGTGAGACCAGCCACCTCGCCATCGAGACAAGGTAGTTCACGGCTGCTTCTCGAAGTCGCAAGAGTCTTTCGATCTTGCTTCGCTCCACAGACGCATCACTCCTTGCCAGCGCGAGCCTCAACCGCTTCGCATAGTGGGCGTGGACGCGGATTGATCGCTGTAGGGTGTCCAGCTTCTCGCTCTTGGATAGACGTGAGGTCACTAAGACATTTTGCGTACCATCAACAAGCGCATTCACGAAGTTGCGCTCCGTCTCATTGATCAGATTCATAGCCACCTCCCGGTTGCTAGAGTTCATGAGGACGACAAACGCCCTCTCCTTCGACGAGTCTACGAGGTTAGCTGCCGGGTTCGGGCCGAAAGATGCCCGTCCAGCGTTAAGCTGGATTTACCCCTAAGGTTTGGTTCCCCCGTTCCGGCATAGCCGGATTCAACGTTGCAAAGATTATACCCGAAATAGATGAACAATGTGCAGGAGTCGTCATCTAGGCCAGTCGTCGACTCGTGCCTGTCCACGCACCAGCACCGTCTGCGGCGTGTCTTCGATCCACATAAACTTCGAGTCCATTGCCGTCGGGATCGGAGAAGTAGGCAGCCCACGAGATCCCGTGATCGACCGACTGAAAACGGATACCCATTCCGGTCAGGTGGTCTTCGAACTCGCGAAAGGCGTCGTCCGATTCGACCTCGAAGGCGACATGATAGAGCCCGATGGCGTGGGGTTGGGGCCGCACAGGGAAAGGACCCAACTCCTGGAGCGCGATGGAGTGGTGCACGTGACCATCGCTCAAGAAGGCGAATCCTTCAAGCCGTTCTTCAACGTGGAGTCCGAAGACGGAAGCATAGAACTTTGCGGATCGGTCAAGCTCGCTGACTTTGAGATGCACGTGTCCGAGTTTCAGTGGAGTCACGCCTTTTCCTACGCCAAGATTGAGCGCCCTCGAATCGCTCGGGTCAGTCCCACGAATAGGGATCGATTCCGCGCGACCAAAGATACGACACCAGCTGCCCCGCGTGATACGACTCGTGCCGCGCGATGAATCGGAAGAGCTCTCCCGCAGTCACGGTGCGCAGTCCGAGATACTCCGCAAACGCAGGATTAACTTCGACGATGGAGTCCAAGTCGGTCGATCCCAGCGCCGCAAGCGTCGCTGCCCGCGTTTCGTCGAGCAAACTGATCAGCCCGGAGACCGACTTGGCGGCCCAGAGCGGCGCGTCCTCCTCGTCCGGATCCCGGCGTGGGGCTCCGGTAATCCGATTCACAATCGTACGCTCGGTCGAGATGATCTCGACGAACTGCCCGTGGACGGTCCTCATGCCCGCCGCAGGTGCCCAGTTGAGTAGGTCGTCGCTAAGGTGGGGAAACGTCTCGGTGAGGTCGGTGCGCACCGAGTCAAGTTCCGCGCGGATGTAGTCTGTCTGGCTCATCGCAAATGAGACGATCCCGCTGAACGGAAGGGCACGGCCACCGAGGGCTTTGGGGGTAGACATGCTATCCGACTCTCTCGTGGGGCAGGGATGTCTCGTGCCCTGCATCGACGAGGGTTCGAGACCGCAGGGCTCGAGACCCGCGGCTGCTCCTTCAGATGGCTCTCAGCACACGCTCGGGGCTGGTGAACCCCTGAGGTCGTCGGTGGGCTCGAGGCTGTTGCATTGTGTTAGGGGATGAGTGCGAACGCCCTTTAACGCTGGCAAAAGCCAGCCAGCGTCCTCGTGGTTAGACTTGCGCTGATAGCTCACGAGGTCGCCGGGTGGTTTTCCCCGGCGCGAAATGGCACGACGCAACGTGGATCAGGAATGTCTCGTGCCCTGCATCGACAAGGGTTCGAGACCGCAGGGCCTCGTCCTTCGCTTTGCTCGGACTCGAAACTTGCGGCTTACGCTCGGTCTGGTGAACCCCGGAGGTCGTCGGTGGGTTCGTCCCGACGACATGCTTGCCTCGTGTAGGCGCAGGTTTCGAGTCACGAAGTGACGAGGCCCTGCGCGACGAACCGGCTACCGCAACCGCGCGACTCGCACCACCGTGTTCGTCCCGTACGGATAGCCCGTCGCCTGCAACGTTAACGCCCCCGCGTCCTGATTGAACTTCAGAGCCTCGCCGTTGTCCATCCACACGGCTTCCTTGAACTCGCGAACCACGCCCTTGAACACACGCGGACCCGCGCCGCGGTGCTTCGGGCCGTGGACCTGCGTGTTGCTGGTGGCGGTCAGATCGGTCACGAACAGATAAAGCTCATCACCCAGCGCCAGCGCGAAGTCATCTTCCTCGCCGGAGATGCCCACCGGGCGTCCTCGATACAGCACTCCATCCGACCCACCGTGCATGGCGATCCAATCGCCGACGCGTGCCAGGGCCGCCGCCTCGTAGGCAGGAACCGCGCCTTGAGCCTCAGGACCGATGTTCATCAGCAGGTTCGCGCCAGCTCGGCGCGCGAAACACAGCTCTTCGATCACGTGGGCAGGAGACAAGTAGTTGAAGTCCCGAGTCGCCACGCCCCAGTGGAAGTTCATCGTGTGGCACATCTCGGCGGCGACATACTTCTTGGCACCCTTGCGATCGAGCGGAGTCGGCCGGCCGCGCTCGAAGGTCACGCTGTCCACCTCGGGGTGCCCACCCCGGCCCATGGCGTCGATCCCCGAGTTGTTGATGATGATCGCGTCGGGCTGGTGCTTGCGGATGACCGCGTACAGCTCGGTCTCGTGCCAGTTCGCGTCCTTCTTGCTCCAGTTGCCATCGAACCAGAAGCCGCCGATCTTGCCGTAGCGCGTGCAGAGCAGTTCCACGCTCGCCTGCAGATACTTGTGATAACCCTCCCAGTCGTTCTCGAATCGATCGTCGCTCCAGTCGAGGGTGGTGCAATACAGCATGGGCACGATGCCCTCCGCGCGGCAAGCGTCCACCAACTCCCGAATGAGATCCCGCTTGGCGGGGGTGTGGGTCACGTCGAGCTTCGACAGACCCCGCGTGTCGTACAGGCTGAACCCGTCGTGGTGGCGGGTGGTGTGAGTGATGTACTTCATGCCCGCGCGCTTGGCGGTCTGGGCGAGCTTCTTCGCGTCGAAATCCGCCGCGGTGTAGGTCTGCATGAGCTTCATGTACTCATCCCGCGGGATGCCGTGCATGTTCATCGCCCACTCGCCCTTACCGATCTGAGAGTACAGCCCCCAGTGGACGAACATGCCGAAGGCGAGGTTCTCGAAGGCGGCGACGTGGGGAGCGGGGGTTGGGTTGGCGTCTTGCATGGCGGCACTCGGAATCCAACGCCTGATCGAGCCCGCGAGCAGGCTGCTCGCGCCTAGCTTGATCACATCGCGTCGGGTCGGCATGGTGCTGGGAGCTTAGTCCATGCGGTCGCCCGTCTGCATGCAAAAGGAAGGCCCGCGTCGTTGCGGGCCCGAGGCGTTGGGCTAAGCCCAGAGTTGGTCGTTTTGCCACTTGGGGACGGCAAACATCCGCGGCAGATCATCGAGCGTCTGGAGGCTCCGATCCCGGTTGGTCAGCCACTTCGCGGTCGCGCTCAAGTAGGCCGCCGCTTCCTCGCGAAGCTTGATCAATCGCTCGATCTTCTTCATCATCTCGGTGTCGCCTACCGCATTCCGTTGCGCGCGAAGCAACACCGCTTGTTGGGCATGTCCCGCGATCGCTTTCTTCAAGGCTGCGATCTTTTCGGGAGTCGTAAACTTAGAATTGGCGACAAGAAGCTTGGTACCCTCAACGAGAGTAGTGACAAACGTCTCCTCAGCCGTATTATGTAAACGCATACAATCACCTCCATGCGTTACGGTCATGGAGCTTGCCGAAGGCGGCACGCTCATGATGGCTCAGTCTCCGAGGTTAGCTGACGGGTTAGAGTTCGGTGCAACTCTTCCGGAATGGATTCACCCCACAGATGTGGTTCCCCCGTTCTGACAATGCTTGCCAGACTAGACAGAAGCCATTATACCTGATGGTGCACGTAGGGTGCTCCAGCGGATCGGCTGAAGCGCAGAACGGACCAGGTTTCAGCCATAGTAGGGCCCATGATTGCCGCCGTGATCGCCGCATTTGTGTTTCAGTCGTCGATGGTCGTCGACCGGGGTGATTACGTGATCAACGCGGATCTCGTCGGAGTCGGGCGGCCGGTGGTGGCCATCCCCGGCGGACCGGGCTTCAGCGGACGCTCGGTGTGGGCGATCGGCTTCGGCTTGCGCGATCGCTGCCGCACCTACCTCTTCGACCAACTCGGTACCGGCAAGAGTCGAATGAAGGTGGGGAAGGGGTCGCTCGCGGACACCATCAGCCTCGATAAGACCATCGAAGACCTCGAGGCCCTCCGCAAGCGCGCCGGGCACACGAAGTGGACGGTCGTGGGACAGAGTTGGGGGGTGATCGTCGCCCTAACCTACGCGGCCAAGCACGCGAGTGCGATCGAACACCTCGTGCTCACGAGCATTCCCGGGATCGGTATGGACGGCGACGTCCTTAGCCAGAACCTCAACCGGGTCATTCCGCAGTCGGTGTTCGACAAGCTGGTGGAGGAGAGTGCGCGCCAGGACCTGACCGAAGAGCAGAAGATCGAGTCGCAAGTGATGTCGGTGATGCCCTACTACTTTCGCGAGCCAGGGTATGCGGAGAGCTTGATGAAGGACATGCCTCCGAACCTGTTCTCCGCGCCGGTGTTCATGGCGCTGCGCCGGCACATCCTGAATCCCGCGGCGTACGGCCCGTCGCTGCCCAAACTGCGCGAGACGAAGTTCCCGGTCACGATGATCCAGGGACACCAAGACCCGTGCGGGTCGGCGATGCCGTACCGGCTGAAGGAGAAGTACCTCCCTCAGGCGCACGTGCAGCTTCTCGGGCGGTGCGGGCATTTCGGGTGGATCGAGGACTCGGTGGCCTTCTTCTACGCGCTGCACGAGCGGCTGAAGTTGCCTCCGCCCGCGTGGGTGGAGCATGGGTTCGAGCTCGAACATCCGGCTCAAGATCAAGAAGCCGCGGCGCGGAAGGAGCACGGCTGGCCCTTCGGTCACGTGCCGAAGAAGGCGCGGTGAGCGTCGTCTCCTTGTAGGCGAGGGATGCGTCGTGCCCTCGCAGAGCCGTCGGATGCCATGGTGCCGGCGTCTATGCGGCTCGAGTGCAGGTTCTTCGCGGGCACGTATCATCCCGCGGCTACGACCCGAACACCCTATCTCTTGTAGCCGCCGGATGCCATTGTGCTGGCGTGATCTGGAAGTTTCACGAGGCTTAGCGCAGGCCCGATGACTGAAGCCCACCAACAAAAGTAAGAAGGGTGTGTGTGAACTTCACGCACACCCTTCGTCGAGAGGGAACGTGGATCAGGCCGCCTTTCTCTTCCTGTCCTGTCCGCCCTGGACCATCTGGAAGGAAACCGGGCCGATCACACCGAGGAAGATCGGTGCACTCGTTTGGCCCGTTGCCGTGTTGACGAACTGATACCCAACCGCATAGTAGCCAGGCGCAACGCTTACCGTTGTGCTCAGTGTGCCGATGATAAATCGGAAATACTTTCCGATCTTGTAGGCACCTTCCACTGGATCGGCGATACCGCTCGACACCTTCTGAATCAACAGTGCGGTGGTCACATTGGCCGCGTTCGGTGCCGACGCCGTGAAGTCGATAACACCCGGGTTCTCGAAGTCGACGGTAACGGTGATCGAATCCCCGCTAAACGCCGTAGCGGGAGGTGTAGTTGGAGCCGTGCCACTCGCGTTAACGGCGTACCATTTTGCCGCGAGCTTCACGAAGGCGTTGAAACCGTTCGGCTTGTAACGCTTCAGGGTAATGTACCCGTCGGTGTACAGTTGGGCCGCATAGTTTCGCCATGCGGTCGCCTGCGTCAGATTCAGAGTCCGCCACTGTTGTGTAGCCTTCTTAAAGCTGCTGCGGGCAGCTTGTTGGGCAGAAGTGTTCGGATTTGTCGGGGCTCCAAACTCAGCCATTTCCGTGCCGAATCGAGTCGACTTATAAACAACACCCCCCATGCGGCCGGAGACCGCTTCAAGGAAAGGCGCTAACCGTAGTTTTGCCAAACGTAGATGTCCTTAGACCAGCCGTGGATTCGTGCATGTCTGCACCCAGCCGCCTATTTCTAGGTGTCGGCGCTGATTTAGGGAAACTTTAGGGTCCGTTAATCGCCGTCAACTCAAACTAGTTCAAACATCATACACATCGTGCGCAGCCAGTGAACCAACTCCTTACGCGCAATCTCGGGGTCAGTCACATCGCCCTCGTGGGCAACTCTGCTATTGCGGAACTTGTTGACTTGGTCAAGGCACTCAAACACTTCAAGGAACTCGGCTGAAGCGAACTCGTCCCGGACGTCTTCCCACACGCCTCCTGCATCGATCATCCAAGTTTGAGCGTAGTTCAAGCAGAACAGGAATGTCCCAAGCCGCTGCATGCTCTTGTTCCGATCAAGATTATCCTGGATCCATCTCTGATGCTTGGCGAGTGTGTTTGCTTGCCCATGGCTCAGGTGGTTTAGATTCGGATCGAAGTAGATATCCCGATCAGACTTTGATTGCGGCAGTCGAGGAGCCAGTCGAGCTACGAGAAGCGACATGCTCAAGTCATCAAACGGCTTCAGGAGGCACGTAAACGCAGGCTTGAAAGACTGGTGTCTTGACTCCAAAACCCAGTGATACAACTCCACCGACTGCCTGACCAGCGGCTCGTACGGCTTGGGGCACGTCGCATAACCCGCCTCTCGAAGGAACTCCAAAACCCGATCCCTAGTGACGCTCGCACTGGAGTCATCGAACTTGGTCATCAGCGCAGGTTGGATCGCCATGTTCACGAGCTCGCTGAGCACCGGCAGGCATGCCCGGTCAAGTTCATCGATGTCGGCCGCCGGAGACGTCTGGAACAGGTAGTAGGGCACGTACAGGTATCGCCACTCCTCATCCCCAGTTGAACTTGCGCACCATTCCATAGTAGCCGCTGCTTTTAGCGGGACAAGCTCATCAGTCTTACCTTTGAGTTCAATCACGTAGTTCAGGCCCGAGGCCGTTCGCGCGAAGAAGTCGGGAACGTAGAATCCCTTGTTTTTGTCCGGCTTCAGGTAGTCAATCATCAACTTCTGCGGACCCGCATTTTTGGCGTAAGCCACGACATCTGGCGCATGCTCAAGAAAGTCAGCAAAGGCTTGCTCGAAGTCGTTAGCGCAGGGCACCAGATTGAACATCGTTTTGCTTCCCGGGACCGCTGGCCGCGCTTCGGTGCTCGTCGCCTGAAATGCCTTCCATGTCGAGAGGCGGGTGCCCTGGGAGAGTTGCCGCCGATCACGCTTATGGATCACCTTGCCCAAGACAAGCCCAGCGAACACACCTAGGATGTACTGTTTGACATCCGCGTCTCGCATGCGGTGGTCAATCTCGCCTCCGTAAAGGTCAACCTTGCGTTCAAAGAGGTGCTCGGCAATGAAGTTCTCAACCAACGGGGCCAGCGTCGCATGGACATTCGGTACCTTGCACTGGCGCCCAATCATCTGCACGAAGTAGCTCACCGCTGTTGCCGCCGTCGCAAGCAAGCCTGCATCGAGCTTGAGAGCCGCAATTGTCTCGTCCGTGAAAAGGTGCCGCTCGTGATACGTGATCTGGTCGCTCCCCTTCGACTTGACCGGTAGCTTGGGCCAGCCAGAACTCGTGAACTTGGCGACCACTTCCTCATAGCTGAGCGACATCTCGGCACTCGTCTCAACCGCGTCTGAGATCAACGGGATCTCGATCTCCAAGTCCTCGACCGACTTGTTGTCATGGTCCACAAAGATCGTAACCGTCTCTTTGAAGTCCTCTCGAATCGGCATGACCGCGATGTCGAGACCTTCTTGCTCCAACTCATGCTCGTAGAGGTTGCGGAATGCGGGATGGTGCACGACGACGACCTTTTCTGGAATCTCCGTCCCCGGAAACATCCGCCGAAGGCCTCGCCCGAGAGTCTGCTCGGGCAGGATGCCCGATTTCGCTGAGTAGGCGCGCAAAGGCACAATCGTCGTCACGTTCTTGACGTCCCAACCTTCGCGAAGCATGAGCACGGAGACCACGCACCGGTAGGGGCTGTCCTTCGCATCCAAGTCCCGCGACAGTTGCCGCAGAAACCTAAGTTCATCGGGCTTTAGGTTCGACTCGCCTTCGACAAACTCCTTGGTCTCCTTGCCGTTTCGGGTCACCTTCTTGAGCTTGCCCTTAACCTTCGTATGAACGTCGAGTACCTTGCCGCCCAGTGCCGGAAACTTGCTCTCATCGCTCAGGTATCGAGCCACCTCTTTCGCCGAGTCCGTATCCTCGGTCATCACGAACAAGATGGGCTTGCGCACAGCCCCCACCTCATCCAAGCTGCGCTTGTAGAGTTGATATCCAAGCTGAAGGTGCTGGTGATACCGATCCACAAACGACATGTTGGGGTCGGGCACCGCCGGCAGATCATCCGACTCCCCGAGCACCGGCACCTTGACAATCCCCGCATCGACCGCCTCGCCGAGAGGGAAGTCGCTCACGATGTGACGAAACAGATCGCCATTGTTATGGCGTGGCGTGGCCGAGAAGTCGACCTGCAGCATCACGCCCCCATTTCCAAGTTCGTTTGAAAGCTGATCCAGGGTGTCAATCGCGATGTTCCAGGCCAATCCTGGATCGTGAAGGTGATGGGCCTCATCGTTCATCACCAGAATGTTGGGGTGCGACGCAATCCGCTTCCGTAACGACTCACCCGTATCCAGCGCCTTGGCCTTCTTGACCACCGGGCCAAAAATGCTCACCGGCCCCTCGTCATCGTCCTCCTTGTCGCGGCTCTCGTAAAGGCGGTGGATATTCGTTAGGTAAACCGCGCCCCGCGATGCGGTTCCGCCCGCTTCTTCCTGAAGCACAACCTCAAGTTGGAAGTCGTCCTTCCAGTCGAGGGGCACCAAGGGGTCGCGGTGAAAGATGGCCGCGCCCTCGAAGTCGTCGCGCAACCGCTCATAAACCGTGATGTTAGGCGCGATCAACACAAAGTGTTGCGGCAACTCGGACCCTTCCTCGTACAGCCGGTGGAAGTAGCTCCACGTCATGAGCAGGCTCATGATCTTGGTCTTTCCGCCCCCCGTGGCCACCTTGGTGCAATACTTCGCCCACCGATCGTCCATCGGCGGAATCCCCGCCGCCAAGTCGTCGAGCTTGCCCCCGCCGAACTCGGTCAGCAACGAGGCCACGCTCGATATCCCTCGCGACTCGTACAAGTAGATGATCGTCTCGATCGCCTCGCGTTGGGCAAAGTGATACGCGAAGGGGACGGGTAAGTCGTCTTCGCCCTGAACCAAGTGCTCCGCCTCAAACCAATGTCTCAGCAATCGGCGGCTCGTCTCGGAGACTCCCGCGTAGCCCGACTCTCGAAACGCCTTGACCTCCGCGCGGATGGGGCGCACCAAGGGACAACTGCTGGGTCGGCGTCCGGGCACCACCAAGGCCGGCCCCCCAGCTGTAGGATTCTTGGTGCGATGAAGAATCGGTTCTTCGTGCGGCTTGAACAGCGGTCGCAGGGCATCTCTGTTCTCGAAGGTGATCTCGGTGGCCACTAGACGTCCACCTCCAACACCGTTGTCGTATCCACCCCGAACACATCAATCACTTTGACGCAGATCTGGTGCTTGCCCGGCGTCTCGTAGCTCCATTTCGCGTCCGAGGTCGTCTTCAGCGAGCGGTCCTTGCGGGTGCGGTAGTCCTGCCAGTGGTGCTCGAAGGGCTCGATGCCGTCCCAGTCGAAGTCGATCGCCCAGAAGTCAATGAAGTCGAACGGCGACTTGATCGCCCGCTCCCGAAGCATCGCGAGTTCCGCTTCCGGGGCTTCGGCCAGTGCGGGGCTGAAGTGCCCCAACTTGACATCGAGCGAACCGTCTTCATGTCGAACAATCGCGGCCTCCAAAGCCCCCGCCTCGAAGAACTGCACTTCGTTGCGGTTTGGCTCCATGATCTCGCGCGGAATCTGAAACGTGCGCAACTTAACCCCCGTCTCGGCGGCGAGCGCCTCCAGCTTCCGCTTGAGTTCCATCTCGAACTCCCAGGCGAGGATATGCAGCTCTCGAGCCCCGACCGCTTGGGCGGCCTGGGCAATCATGCGCGCCTCGTCATATACGAAGATGGAGTCGATCTTGTCGACGTGCACATACGCCCCGTTCTTCATGCCATGCAGGAGCGGGTTGGGCGAGTTGTCCAGCGGAGCGGCCTTGTAGAACTTGAGCACGATACGCCGGTGCTCAGTGTCGGCTCCGTGCAGCCGGTCGAGCTGCCACCATTGCCGCTCGTACCGGCCCAGGTTGTACACGTCGAACGAGCGGTACGGCTCGTTCTTGGCGTGAAGCTCGCGCTGCACGCCGATCAGCCGCTTGCGGGTGGTGTGGATGGCGTAGCGCCCAAGGTCGACCCCGATCCAGCGTCGTCCGAGCTTTTCGGCGACGGCGCATGTCGTCCCAGAGCCGCAGAAGAAGTCGAGGACCAGAAAGTCCGCATCAGACGTTCCAGAGATGATTCGCTCAAGAAGCTTCTCTGGCTTCTGCGTCCGGTACCCCGTGGACTCAGGCGAAATGGGCGAAGTTGCATTCTGCGCCCCGATATCTGTCCACACGTCCGTGACCAGTTTTCCGACATCGGCGTACGTCACGTACTCACGACCGTTCTTCACCTGCACTCGATAGCGCCGACCTTGGGAATCAACGTTCTTGTAGTGCGTTGAGAGCGTCGATTCATCGTATGGAACTCGCATTATGGCAAGGTCTTGATTTATCTGCGAAACCCCTGCTCGGGAGAACCAGAAGATCGAGTCGTGCTTGCGAGGAAAGAACTCCTGCGGGTTTCCTCCCGCCCCGTATGACCATATAACCTCATTCAAGAAACACCCCTCAAACAGGTCCTCTAAGATCGCTCGAAGCAGATGTGAGACCCGGTAGTCGCAATGGACAAAGATCGAGCCTCTGCTGCTCATGAGTTCACGAGCGACAAACAATCTCTCGCTTAGAAACTGAACATAAGAATCCGTTCCTTTCCCCCACGTGTCGCGATAGGCCACCGCTTCCAAGACTGATTGCTCTTTCTCGATCTCGCCCCCGCGCTCCCCAAGGGGAACCTCCATCGTGAAGTCCGCCCCCACATCAAACGGCGGGTCGATGTAGATCAGGTCCACCTTGCCCCGGAACTGTTCGAGCAGGGCCGCGAGGGCGAGTTTATTGTCGCCCCAGATGAGCATGTTCCGGAAGTCGTCGCGGTGTGAACCCCTTTCGAATAACTCTTGATCGAACAGGTCGCCCTGCCGGGCGGCTGTAGCCTTGGCGGCGTCGCTCGGCGCGTCGATCCGCTCAACGCGTTGAAGCGGGAGAGGATAGTCGGGCAACCGCACGGGCCGCCGATTCCCGAACTCGTCGTATTTCCCCTCCCACACCAACTCCGTCTTCATCCGACTCAGCGGATGCGGATTCTCGGGTCCCCAGTTTGCTTCTTCCAACCTCTATCTCCTTCCGATTTCGACTCCCGCAGAATCGAACTGAATGTAGCTAACTCGTTTGCACCGAGCGAAGTCACCGTCAAGCGTAAGGACGGTCAGGCCGAAGTGAACCGCCGTCGCGGCAATCCACAGATCATTCTGCCCGACGTTGCGACCGTTCCGGATACTGTGCTCCGCCAACTCCGCGTAGATTTCGACAAGATCATCATCGTCGATGGGGATGACGACGCACCTGTCCAGGAGGGTCTCCAGCACTTTGAGTTTGGCCGCCCCCCAGTGCTTATGAGCGGCAAAGGCCATGATCTCCCCGCGCGAGACAATCGAGATTGTGGGAGCGACCTTCGCCTCCACCAGCCCCAGTGACGCATCAATCTTGTTGAACGTCACCGAGCCCCTGACGGCGTGGACCAGGAGGCTCGTATCCCAAAGATACGCCATGGCCTATCCGATCGCCCTCAGGAAGTCGTCAATCTCTTCCTCGCTTTCGTCGCCCGGCCACTTCCCAATGATGCTGGCCAGAACCCCCGGTTGCGGCTTGCCGATCATCATGCGAAGACTTGCGCTCCTTCGGTCCGGACGTTTCCCATAGGCCTGATCCGCTTCACCCGCCGGTCGCACGGAGTTACCCACGATCGCCAGTACGTCCCCATTCGCGCGGTAGTTGGCGAGGCCCTCCATGACCACAGCCGGCAGTTTCATGGCGTCGATCAGTTCGGCTTCGTCCCCTTGCCACACGCCCCGTAAAGCCTTGCCGTCGAGGAGCTTCAGTTGGAAGAGGCGATTGCTTAGCCTCAGCATGTCCAGTTTTCCCGCGACTCGAACCAGGCGTGACTCCGGCGTCGTAGCCAGCGCGTCGGTCGCCTTTCGCACGAGATCTTCGTCGATCAGCGCGGTCGCGGCGGCGTGGTTACTGAACTCAAAGGTCGCGTGAGCCTTGCCGCCCCGAACGCTTGACCGGTATCCCTTGAGCGAGTCCAGCATTCCGAAGTCGAGATTCGTCGTCTCCCTTTGCGCACGGTCCACATCGTGAATGACTTGGCCCAGCAGGTCAAAGACGGTCCATTCCGGCTGTAGGCGATCTTCTTCGAACAAGCCCTGCTGCTCGAAGAGGGCAGGTGCCGCCGAGCCGAGCGTCGGCGCCCGAAAGAGGAACCGGGTTTCCTCGCCGCTCGCCTCCCACGGCTCCATCAGGAGGTCCCAGGCGCTCTCCAGCGGCTTGATTGGCCGCCCCTTGATGCGTGAGCCATGAAGCGTCTTCAGCCGCGCCGCATCCCGCACCGCCTGGAGGGTCTGGCGCACGAACACGGCCTGAGCCTCCGGCTGGACGGACCGCCCGTGAAATCCCTCCCCCGACACCAAGATGGATGTTTGAACGTAGTCGATGGCTCCGTCACCTCTCACGTGTGTTTATAGCACGTTATGCGCGAGGGTGATTTGGTACGTGGGGCAACCTATGTTGCCCCACGCGTCGGTGCTACCCGCTAGCTACCGCAGCCTCAAGTGCTCGACGTGCGGAGTCATATCAAAGAACTCCGAAGCCACAGCCGCCAGTTCACGTGAAGCGTGAGCCCAGAAGCAAACGTCGACTTCGAAGCCGTCCTGGCGTAGTTCTTGGACAGTCGGAACGAAGTCTGCATCACCGGCGACCAAGACGATTCGGTCTGCAGTCTTGTCCAACTTCGTGTATGCATCCTTCACCATGCGAGTCACAAGCCCAGTGTCGACCTTCTTCTCCTGGTTCGTATACGGATTGCGGTCTACGATGATCGGTTCCATTCCCAGACGCCGCATCACGTCCCACAGCGCGTCCGATGCAGGTGGTCGGCTTCCAAAGATCACCACTGACTTCACGTCATCACCGCCCGCAAAATACTTGAGTTTGCCAAGGTTGATCCGAAAGGACTTGTCCATCGTCTTGTTTCGGATAGCGTCCTTGATGTTCTTCTCTTGCCCGTTGAACACAGCGGCGACCCGCTGGCCCTCGATCCAGATATTTGAGTTGTCGATGTAGATATGCATTGCCATTATTTTCTTCTTCCTGTGTTTTGATTGAGACGGGGCCCGCGCCGAATGAAGACGCGGGCCGAGTTGACTAGAGGAGCCCGCCTCCGTTCAGCGCAGTTTGCAGTTGGTGCAAGAATGCGGCGATCGTTGCGACATTCGCGAGCGGAGCCAGGGCGTCGACGGTTGCTCTCACAACCGTTCGATTCGGCTCTGGCTTGGTCAGCGCTGCCCGCAGAGTGCCAAGTTCAGCCAGCATGTCGTACTTGACTTGGTTTTCAACCTCGACGCTTGCTTCCAAAGCCTGTGCCAGCGCATCAAGCGGTCGGATGACTTCGACCGCCCGCTCGCTGACGGTGTTGTTGTCACCCAGGATGACCGTGCCTTGCACGTTCTCAATGTGGATACCCGCATACTTGCCTTGGTTCTGAGTGTAGGGTGAACCCTGTCCGTTGACCAGGTCGACGCCCTTGGCCGAGATGCGGTAGCGAGTTGCAGTCGCCGATTGCATTGTTCCGCCCTTCGCGCGGAACTGTCGCTCAGACTCCTCTCTCACAACCCATTCGTTGTCCAGCAGATAGGGCAAGTTTGACCTCACCTCGCCCGCTCTGATTCCGCTGCGCTTAAGTTCCTTCTCGATTTCAGTCGTTTTGAATCCCTTGGTACGCCGCTTCCGCGAGTTGTAGAGGTGACGCAAGATCGCGCTCCGGACCAAGTCATCACGGCCTTCGGCGATGAGAGGTGCCATCATGCCGCCCTCCGCGCCAAGATGCGCAGACAGTGCTTGCAGGTGACGTTCTCACCTCGCACACCGCGATTGTTGCAGAGGGTCTTGCCATGGCCCGTTGACTTGCGAGCGGTGGGTCCCGGTGCATGGATCTGCTGGTGCTGGACATCCAACTTGACCCCGCTCGTGAAGTACATCGTCTGCACGAAGTCTTCATCACGGAGCAGTTCCGCCCATTGGTCGGGGTGCGCCTCGAAATACGAGCGCAACACATTCTCGATTGCGACCTCCGCTTGCGCGGTCAGCCGGCTTTGTTCAACGTCATTCATTTCTTGAATGTTTAAGAACCGAGCGGCTGACCATTGACAAGGAATCGAGTTCCGCGCCATAATGGGCTGTCCGCCCGGTTCCCGGGTCGGTGCTTCGGTTGGTGCCGAAGCGATTACGATAACCAACGGGAGCTCGGGTGTTAGCACTCGTAGCTCCCTACTGCTATTATAGACGTTCGCACAACGCCTATAACTTTTTTCACTGCGCATTTTTTGGAGTCTCGTGCGTATACGGCAGACTTAAGATTTCGCCCTCGTCCATCTCGGGTACGTCCGCGCCGCCGAGGCCCTGGATGTCGCCGTGGATCCCCGACAGGCTGGCGACGAGACGCTCGTGCGCCTTCTCTCGCTTCGCCCAGCGGCGCAGCGTGGCCGTCTTTTCCTTCTGGTGGTCATCCACCAGGTCGCGATACGCTTCCATCGCGTTCTCCACGCGAGTCTTAAACTCTCGCCCGGTGACGTAGTCCCACAGCGCTTCCGCCTTGGTCGAGCGACCCTCGACGGCGGCTTGCACCCGCGCGGTCTCGATGAGCGTGCAACGAAGTGCCGTCGCCAGCGCCACCGCATGCTCGGGCTTCGTCACCCAAACTCCGCCCTCGACCATCCCGAAATGCTGGACGCCCTTCGGTAACACCTCGGAAACAATGACCGCGATGGCCGCATCCTGTTCGAACGCGTCCTGCTTCGACTTCGCGGGCCAGTCGTTGCTCCAATTCAGGGCTCGCTTGGCCTCCCACAGAATGGTGCCCGCACACGATCCTCCCATCGGGCGGACGTGCTGCAGCCAGTCGCCTCCTCGGCAACCCTTCTTGACTTCCTCGATGTCGTCCGTCTTGAAGTAGCTGGTGAGTGCCGACTGGAGTTCGAGCTCGAGCGTCTCGCCCTGGAGCTGGACGGAGCCCTGTTCCGCCTTTCGCTTCAGGAGGTCGGCTTGCTCGGAGAGCTGCTTGATTTTGAGATCGCGCTCGGCGATCTGCTGGCGAGCCGCTTCGCCCGCAACTTGGGCTTCGTGCTCACGGATCGACTTCCGCTCCTCTTCGAGTTGGCGAGCCTTCTCAAGCTCCCAACTCTCGCGAGCCGCTTCGAGTTCGCGCTTCTCCTTGCGGAGGGCGAGTTCAGCATCTTCGGCTTGCTTCTGCTTCACCTTAGCCTCGCTCAGCTGGGCTTGGAGGTCGGCCAGGTCCTTACGCGTGGCTTCGCCGGCCTTAGTCTTGGCTTCCGCCTCGATGGTTACGCGAGCGGCGGCGACGGCAGTCGCGATGGCTTGATCGCGTTCAGCTTCGCGTCGCGTGAGGTCTGCCTCGCGCTTTGCGATCTCGGCTTCCGCGCGCTTGCGCTCGGCTTGGAATTTCGCGGAGACTTCCGCTTCGAGCTGGCTAACCAGCGTTTCGGTCAGGGCGAACGTGTGCTCGCACGATGGGCAAGTAATGTTGATGCTGTTTGCGTTATGCATATCCGTGTTCCTCGTTGCGAACTTGCCGACGAAAAACCGAATCTCTGCATTTGCGCAAGATCAACTCATGTCATTTCTTGACATTTTTGCAAAAAATGTTGACATTTCTTGCATCGCTGACCTATACTAATTGCGCAAACGCGTTGAGGCTTCGGCCTCTCGTTGATTGCTCCGGTTCCAGCCGGAAACAATGACAAGTGATTTTGGGCTGAGCTCTGCTCGGCCCGAATCGTTTAATAGTACCTGTTGTTTGACAAGGGAAGTCAATAGCGTGTCCGCATTTTGCGGACTTTTTTCGTTTTGGAGCTCTTCCACCTCAGGCTCCAGGTTCAACGGCTCGATTCCTTGCTCTTCGATGCCCTAGGCGTTCGCTATCCCTTCGTTAGGGCTTCGTTAGGGTTTCCTAGCGAATCCGACCCGAACGGAGCGGGAAGGGGTGCAGAACAGAGCCGCGGCTGCCGATCCTTTTCGTTATGGCCAAGGTCAAGACCATGCCCTTCACGGGAGGGCTTTCCGGGCGGCTCGCGGGAGTCGTATTCGTCGAGCAGCCGTCGGCGACGGTCATGCGTCCACGGGTGATCCCGCGCAATCCCAACACACCCGCCCAGGACCTTTGGCGCTCGGCCATGAGGCACGCCGGCCAAGCCTTCCGGATGCTCGACGGCGCTCAGTACGCGGCTTGGCAGGAGTATGCCTTTGCGCAGGCCGAGCCCGGCCAACGCGCCGTTCCTGTCGTGCAAACCTTCATGCGCCTCGGGGCCAAGGCGTGGCAGACTCAAGTCGCGTTGGGTTTGGAGCCACTGATTTCGATGTGGCCGCCCGAGAATGTCTTTGGTGGCGACTCGGTGGACGTGTCACTCTCGGCGACGGCGTCGGGTGTTGTGTTCACGGCGGCTTCGGCGAATGCCGAGGGGATCGTGACCGAGTTGCTTCTCCAGCCGCTCCCCAACTTGTTTGCGGCGACGTTCGCCACGCGCTATCGGTCGAAGGCGTTTGTTGAGTTCTCGGCAGGGCAATCGGTGGAGATCGCCGCGCGTCCGGGCTGCTACGCGTGCGCAGTCCGATTTGTCCGCGTGAGCACCGGCGAACAAACGGCGCTTTTGCCGCTAGGCACGATTCGAGTGTGACGATCCGTGCTAGCGACTGAAGTCCACCGTCACCTGGCGCTGGGTGGCGTTGAGCTTCATGGTGAAGGATGTCGGCGCGGCGGCCGGCGCGTTGTAGAAGCGGTACTCGAGCCGCTTGGTTTGGCCTGGCGTAAGCTCCCCGCCCCACATCGTGTCCGTCCCCGGTTCGTACGTCGAGGGATAGGCGGTCACCTTCGCCCCGCCCGCAAACTGTAACTCCGTCACCGAGTATTGCCACCCCCACGAGGCCGGCATGCGCATCGTGTTCGTCGCGATCAGGGTCACCGCGTAGTGGTCGCCTTTTTTGACCGGCTTGCTGATCGCGAAGCGGAAGGCGTCGAGCTCGAAGGGAGCGTCCGCCGCCACCGTCGCCGAAGGTCCGAAGTTGAACCCGTCGGTGCTGAACACCGACTTCGATTTCTGCGCGATCGGGATGACGTCGAACCAGCGCGCGGTTTGATTGCTGTTGCGCTCGTAGCTCAGCCCCAAGTGGACGAACGGCGTGTGCTCGGGCGCACTCAACACCATCGTCACGTCCACCGCTTGGCCCGTCTTGAGGTCGTGCCTCAGTGTGCCTCCGTCCGGCAGAAAGGCGCGGATGTAGCGAAAGGACTTGGCAAGATTGGCCTCCCAGATCAGCGTCCGCAGAGTCTCCGCGGTGGTCACCTGAACCTTATCGTTGTTGGGGTTCTTGATGTTGACGTCGATGAGCAGCAGCTTCTGGCCGGCCTCGGCGATGATCGACTCGCCCTGCCCGCCAAACGCCTGCGCGGTGCGGAATGACTTGACGGTGATCGTGCGCCAGTAGGGCATGTCGACCTTTGTCTTGGTGCCGATGATGTACGCCTGGACGCCGACCCGGTACGGCTTACCGAGTTCGGCGTTGGCGACGAACGGCTTCGTCTGAGCGGCGATCAACAGGAGCGCGAGCATGGGTGATTGTGGCGTGTTGGTGTGTTGGCTTGTTGGCGTTGTGGGATGTGGGATGTGGGATGTCGAACCGAAGTCTTCCCTCAAGACTCGCAGTCTTGAGGGCTGAGGGTACGCTCAAGCACATCTCTTATGGCTACCCCCGGCAACGGAAAGTATCGTGGTATCAAGCTTACGCCCGAGGCGATCCTCATCGTGGAGGCTCGTCTGGAGCAAGAGTGGCGCGAGCAGCACCGCCACGGCAAGTTGACCCGCCGCGGCATGGCCGAACTTCTGCACCTGAGCGAAAAGACCGCTAGCCGCATGCTCCGAGGAGACCGGGTCGATCGGGCGACGGTCAAGGTCGCCTTCCAGAGGCTGGAGATCGTATGGGACGAAGCGTTCATTGAGGTCGAACCCGTTGAGCCCGCCGAGACCGAGCACGTGCCCGGCCGGGAGGCAAGGCAGAGTCGGCTCGTACCAATGGTCGCCGTGGTAATCACCATCGCCTCGGCAGCCTATTGGGGTGGAAGTCGGCTGAGCGCGCCGAACGTCCAACCGACGCCGACCTGGCGGGTCGAGTTCTTCGATCGCCTCGCGAAAGGCACCGAGCAGTACCAGAAGGGCGACCTCCAGCGCGCGAAGTCGGAGTTCGAAGCGGTGCTCCAACTCGCTCAAACCCACGACGACCTCTCAGGCAAGGGCGAGGCACTGCGGATGCTCGCCGACATCGACTTGGCGCAAGGACGCTTCCATGCGGCTCGAGATGGGTATGCCGCCGCGCTCGAGGCCAAGGAGAAGACCGGGCAAACCAGCACCTATCCGCCCATCCAGCAGGCCCTCGGAGTTGCCGAACTCAAGCTGAAGAACTACTCCGCCGCGAAGGCTTGGATGCGGAAGTCGATCGACGGGTTCATCGGGGTCAACGACCTGAGTGGAACCGCGATGGTCCAGCGCGATCTTGGCGTACTCGCCGCGGCACAGGGTGACTTCGAGGGTGCCTTGGCGTGGTTCGCGTCGGCGCGGTCGGGATTTGATCGTGCGACGAACACCGGCCTGCTCATGGATATCAGAGCGCAAGAGGCGCTCGTCCATCTACGCCTGGGTGATATTGCGAAGGCGGATCAGATGCTGGCCGATTGCCTGGAGTTCTGGGAGCGAGAGGGCTATGCGCGGTGGATCGCCCGGACGAAGCTGCAGCTGTCCCAAGTCAAGCAGGCCAAAGGACTGCAAGCGGAGGCCTTAGCTCTCATGTCGGAGGCCGCGTCCGAGTTCCGCAAGGTGGGCGATCCGACCGGTTTGGCCGAAGCGAAAGCCCTCTCCGAGTCAGGAACTTAGGGATGTCCCTCTGCTCCCATAAGACTCGTCGTCTTGAGGGCCTCGATACGACGCGTATCAAGGGAAGGGAACAACGCGGCAATGCACCGGTGCGCCGAGTCTGCCGTGGAGAGGGCTACCCTCTACGGCAGATTGACCGTCCGATCGTAAATGATCACGGTGGTGCTCTTCGGGAGCGTAAGAGCCGGGGCTGGCATGTTGGGCCACTTCTGTGCGTACTCCGCGGTGAGCTCCTCGTGTGCTTCTCGGGCGAGGTTTGCGGTGTTTACCCTGAGCCCCCAGTTTTTCGGAAGGTTTGCAATCCCTTCGACGGAGCGGCGGTGGTTTCCGCTCGTTGCCGAAGTAATCTTTAACATCGTGTCGGGCTTCGCGTTAAATCCAAGGCCAAGCACGACCTCCTTCCAATACAGTTCTGGATCTGCTAGGGCAAGTCCGACGTAGACCGAAGACGCGAGGTTCTTCCGATAGAGGACATCGACCGACGAGAATCCTTTCAACTTATACGTGTACCGCACAAACCCAGGGGGTGGAGCCTCAGTGGACTTCTTGGGCTTGCCCAAGACCCGATCAAACTGCGACTTGGATTTGCCCAGAAGTGAGATTGCCGGTTTGAAGGCAGTTCCTGGCATAGGTGGGACTTGCACCCCCGGCGATCCAATGGTAGCGAGCGCGATCAGTGATGTGATCATCATGTTGTGCAGTGTGAGCAGTCTTCCGATCGAAAGGGGAGAAAGCTGAGGCAACTTTGCGAACTTACCGGTTCTTACGCTCTAACGATCCCTTTGCCGGTCGGGAACTTTGGGGAAGATGCGTCTGCGGGTGCATCTTCCCCAAAGTTCCCTTGGCTGGACGGGGTGGTTTGCCTTAGAATCACGCAGCATGACCACCACTCTTCTCCTCGTCTGCATGTTTGGCCCTGGGCCAGTAGTGCAGACGACTTTCGTCGGTCACAAACTGCAAGACGCGGTCTCATGGCGCCTTCGTGACGCCCCCGTCACCGCTCCCGTCTTAGACTCCGCCATTCCAGCCGAGGAAGCACCGGACAACGGAACGAAGTTGACTTTCAAGTCCGGATCCAACTCGTACGAGCTCGATCTGCCTTCTGGTTGGTCGATTCAAAAGGGGGGAGGGCCAAACCTAGCGTCAGCAACAAAAGATTTGAGTGTGTCCTCTGGAGGCTTCCGATTGTTAGACATCTACGAGTCGACTTTGGAGAAGGCACAGAAGCGTTGGCGCTTCACTCCCGAGGCAAAGGTGGAGTACGCAACATATCCGCTGACAACTAAGCTCGGCAAAGTCGTCGTCTTCGAAGTCTTCGTTCCGCAGGCGCTAGCGAGTGATGGTGGGACTTACAATGATCATATACTGATGTTCGCACTGACCTTGCCAAACGGAAGAAATGTCGTGCTTCGTTTCCATTATACATTCGCCGAGCAGGTCAAAGAGGAGGCGGGGGTTTACAAGACGGTCGGAATGTTGTCGTTGACGGAAGCTCGACAACTGCTACCTGAGAATCGACGTTATGCTGAGAAGATTGTCTCGACGTTGCGGAAAGGCTCAGGGGGCAGTGCGTCTCTAGGGAAGAAGCCTACACCATTTTCATCGACTTCACTGACATTGGGCGGGACGAAGTGTCTTGTATCTGTTCCTCAGGGCAGATCTCTCAAGAGTGTTCCTGTGATCGTGATCAATATCCCTCCGTCTGGCTCCGCTAAAGTCCTAGCGCCCTCAGATTGTGCGCGAAGAGGTTGGGGGTCAGTGGCGCTCACGGGCCTCGACACGTCCGATCCGATGAAGCTTCGGGATCGGTCAGCGAGTGTTCTCCTGGCCATTGACAAGCTGAGAGAGAAGACTGACGCGAAGTTCATCTTCAGCGGATTCTCAGCTGGTGGCTTCGCCGCCGCCGCTCTCGCAAAGCAGTATGAAGATCGGTGCGTTGGCCTGATCACCATTGGGTCCTTCACGGCGGCTCAATACCTACCTGCTGATAAGGGTCTTCCAATAGTCTTCCTCTTGGGTTCCAAGGACTTCAATCGATCGCAGGCATTACAGGTGCAGCGAAACATCCACTCGGATGGTTGGAACGTTCAGGTAGTCACATTTGAGGGAGGGCATTCATGGGGAAGTACAAAGGAGCATGAAGAAGCGCTGGAAGTGATTGCCGGAGGCAAGCGATGATCGCGACGACCCTTCTGCTCACCCTCGCCCTCGCCGGAGGGGAGCGCATCCACCCGCGCGACGAGGGCGTGAACCTCGTCTTCAACCCCTCGCGCTTCGCCTACCGTCACGAGTACAAGTTCGAGAACTTGAAGGAAGAAGCGAAGTCGGTGTACTTCCTGTTGCCTCGCAACTGCCAGGAGCACACGATCACGGCGTTCTCGTACACGGTGGCGGGGAAGGCGCTGGAGTACAAGGTGGTCTCGGAGACTCCGGGCTGGCAGGTCGCGCGGGCGGAAGTTCCACCAAGCCGGAACTTCTCGGTGATCATGGTCGTGCGGGGCGTGCACTGGAACGGCAAGCTCTCGCGCGAGCGGTCGACCCTGCCGGAGGACATCGCCCCTCCCCCCATCTCGGACGAGAAGATGAAGTGGTATGCGCACCCCAGTCCGTTTCTGTCGCGGGTGCAGCCGCAGCTGAACGAGTTCCTAAAGAACGAGGGGATCGCGAACTTGGGTGACGACTTCGTGCCCGCGTTCTCGAAGGTGTACGCGGTCATGATGAGGAAGTTCCGGTATGGCGAGGCTGGCCCCAACATTGAGGAACTGCTTGCCAAGGGTTTCGGCAACTGCAACGGATTGAACCGGTTCGTGTCGGCGGCGTTCGACCTTTCGCCAGGGTATGTGGGGGTTGACATGAACGGTATTGTGATGGAGGGTGCAGGCATCCACGCGATGAGCCTGGTGGGCAAGCAGGGATGGCGGTATCTGGTGCCGACCGACGCCGTGAAGTTCGACAACAACAATCCGGACCCGACCTACCTTTCTGGGCATACGCCGGGGTGGGCGATGCTGCTGTTCCAGGAAGGGATCGGCGACCCAGCGGTGGATCCGAAGGGTGGGGTGGTGTTCCATGTTCAGGAAGCGAAGAGGAACAATCGCGCCCCTAACCCTGGCGGCATGATGTGGGCCTTTGCCGGAACGGGAGAAAAGCTCTTCTACAACGGCGGCAAGAAGGCGGCCTTCACCCAAACCCCTATCACCGATTTCGACGCCCTCCGCCGCGAGCTGGCCGCCGCCCAGAGAGGCACTCGCTAGAGCACGCGGCGAGACGGAGGATGTTCCCTCCAGACTCGCAGTCTTTGGGCCCCGAACGTGTTAAAATGGCCCTATGTGGGTGTGTCGCCGATGCGATGAAGAGGTGGAAGACCAGTACGCAAGCTGCTGGAAGTGCGGTGCTCCCCGCGATTTGCCCCAACCCTCACCCCTCAAGTGCCTGCGCTGCGACTTTGCCGTCGTCTTCATGGGGAAGAAGGACTTCCACGAAGGCCCTAGAGTAGGCGTCTTCGGCGACTTCGCTGAGCACTTCGTGAACAAGGAGCCCTTCCACGTCTACGTATGCATGAACTGCGGCCATGTGGAGATGTTCGTCGAGAACATTGGGGCGGAGCATCGGCCTCGCTACGAATCGTAGGTGAACTGGATCAGACTCTCGGTCGCCGCTTTGGGCCATCCATCACGCGGATGATCGTGCGGGGTTCGACCTCGTCATTCGGGCGGGGTGCGGTCTGTACCGCCTGCCGAATGAGATCGAGCACGTAAGGGTCGTCGAGATCTTCGACCGCGTTCATGCGAAGGTGCCGGATCCGAGCTCCCGCACCCTTCAATCGGCCCTCAGGGTCGTCGAGCGAGGTGCCAAACGAGAACCCGAGGTTCACATACTTCGTGTAGGCGGGCAGGTGGATGAAGTGGTCGGCGTTCCGCTCGGTGAATCCATAGGCGACGCCGACCGCGTTCGTCGCATCCCACACCGTCTCGATGCACGGCGGAAGCAACTCGACCATCCGGGCGCGAAGCCCGCGGAGAAGCGCCTGCGTGGCGGGCGGATAGGGCGCAAGAAACTCGACCAGTTCGGGCGGCTCAGCAAGCATGGGTTCCGATTCTACTGTCTTCCCTCAAGACTCGCAGTCTTGAGGCCCTCGATACGACGCGTATCGAGGGAAGCATAGAACAGTGCGGATGGAGGGATGAGCCGCTTCCCTCAAGACTCGCAGTCTTGAGGGTCCACCAAGAGGCGGGCCAGCGGGTAACGTTCCCCGCATGGAACTCAAAGCCCACGCCCGAAAGGAGCTTGCCGACGCCCTCGGCGTATTCGAACAGGACCTCGAGGCCTTGCCCGAGGAAGCCTTCGACCACGCCTTCGGCGGCAAGTCGCGCACGGTGTGCGACATCGTCCACGAGATTGTGCTGGTGAACGACAAGATCTGCCAGCTCCTGCGCGGCGAGACGGTCGATTCCTGGCCAGAGTCTTGGGTGGTTGCGCCCGACGAACTCCGCGGCAAGGAGGCCTCGATGGCCGCATTCCGAGCCGGGCGCGATCGCGCCCTCGCCACGGTCGATAGCCTCAGCGAGGCGCAGATGCTCGAGCCCATGCCGTCGCAAAACGGTGAGACGAACCGATTCCGGCGGTGCCAGTTCATGACCCTGCACATTTGGTATCACAGCGGGCAGCTGAACTTCATCCAGACGCTCCTCGGGGACGACGGCTGGCATTGGAGCTAAGAAATGGACATTAAACCTGCACTGATCGGACAGTATCGGGCCGGGCTGGCGATGGTGCGGCAGTGCATCGAAGTGTGCCCCGACGACGTATGGTCGGCGGCGACCGAGCATCCGCGGACCTTCTGGCGCATCGCCTACCACGTCCTGTTCTACACCCACTTCTATTGCATGCCCGACCACGAGACCTTTACGCCGTGGCCCAAGCATGTGCCCCACGGGGTGATTCTATGGGACGACGACGAGGACGGCGTTCCGCCAGAGGAGACCACCTACTCGCAGGTCGACCTGCTGGAGTACGTGGACTTCGTCTCGGCGAACATCGGCGACTGGGTGGCAGCGCTGGACCTTGAATCCGAGCAGTCCGGCTTCCCGTGGTACAAGATCCCCAAGCTCGACCACCAGTTGGTGAACCTACGGCACTTGGGGATTCACTTGGGGCAGCTGCAGGAGCGGCTGTTCGCGGTGGGAATCGACACGGACTGGGTCGGGCGGCGGTAGCGGCAGATGGCCCGGGTTGGCCCGGAACTCCCCCTCTCCGCGAATGATGGTTTCGCGGGGAGGGGGTTGGGGGTTGGGGTGAACGCGACTCCGAGCCAATCCGAACAGCTATCGATCCGGTCGATACTCGGTCTGATCTGTCGGCGGCTCTTGCGGAGTCATCGCGGAGAAGTTCCAGTTCGGATTGCCGGGCTCGCTGAACGGCTGAACCGTCCATGCATCGGTGTCGAGCAATGACAATCGCCCGAAAGCTCCCGCCATGACGGACAACTGGCTCGTCTCTCGGATGATCTGCTTGGGGCCGCCGGCGATCAGTGAGGTGACGAACTCACCCGTCGCCGGATTGTAGGCGCCATTCGCTGACCAGAACGGACTCGGATTCTGAATCGGAGTGTTCTCGAGCGTCAAGTTTCCGCTACCCTGCCAGCGCTCGACCACGGTCTGGCCCGGCTGATAGAAGCCACTTGCGGTAAACGAGCACGTCGATCCTGGAGCGGCGAAGTAGGGAATAGGGAACGGATTCACCAGCGGACCAGCGGGCTGCTCCCGATAAGGCGCGAAGTCCTGGCGAACTTTGAGCGTGCCGCTGACGACGACTTTGAGCGAACCCTGACCCGTCTCGGTATACGAGAACGTCCCGGTGTACATCGTGAGCTGGCGCTTGTTGCTCTCTTTGCCATTGACCTTGACCCACACATCGCCGAAAGAGCCGGCTCCGGTGTCGGGCAGTTCGCAACTCACTTTGTCTTCAGTCCATTGGACGTTCAGCGCGGGGACGCCTTCGACGAACACCTCGCCCTTTTCGGTACCGAACTTGCCGTAGATGTCCAGGACGCCGGTCGTCTCCAGGAACTGCATGTTTCGGATGGTCGGCCGTAGGCCCGCGTTGGCAACGCCCGCCTTAAACGTCGCCACCAAGTTCACACCGGCGACAGGAATATGCCGCTTGGCCGTCATGTCGGCCAAGATTTCCTTGACCATGAACGGCCGCTGCTTGGGCGTTTCCGCCCGCACATCATTGGCGCCGAGCAGCCGGTCGACCAGATACTGGGCGGCAAAGATGGAGCCGTTGACCTTCACCGAGTCGTCCCAGCCCATGTGAACCGCTGCGCCCTTAGCGAGCACTGCGGCGATGAAGTCTTGCGCACCGTTTGCGGCGGCCGTGTACGCGCTGTAGCACACGTTGAAGTAGGCAACCGCATTCTGTTCAAACGACCAATACTTGGTCACGAACGCGGCGGTAATCGCATAGCGCGTGTCGGAGAGGATCGTGCCATTCGGACCAGGGAGCCCGTTCGGCGCGGTCATCCAGACCAGGGTGTTATCGGCCAAGTCAACGGCGATGTCGAACTGAGTATCGAGGGCCGGGGTGCGGACCGTCGACGACTGCATGCAGAATCGCTTCGTCACAAAGGTGTCTTCGAAACTGCCGCCATGGGTGTTGTAGTAAAGGTAGGAATCGCCCTTCACGCCGCGAAGCGCCTGGACGCTTGCCTCTCCATCGTTGGTGGGTCGGACGGTGTACCCGTAGCGACCGAGAAGACTCTTGATCGTTGTCGTGGCCGTATCGCCGTCCGTAAAGCCGTTTCCAAACGAGTGGAGCACACGCCCGGCAATGCCCTTGGGGATCGTGCTTGGCGCGGCCGAAGGCACAAAATCTCGAGCGGGCGCCCCGGGAACGTACCAGTCGGGCATGCGGCTGAAGCTCACCACGAGGTGTCCGCCATCCGTGAAGCGGCCCCATGCGCAAAGATCAGATGACGAGCCGGCGGCTTTGAACTCAGGCAACGAGCGAAGGTAGGTCGCCATTTGTGACGAGCGCTCAGCCATCGAGAGTCCCGGTGTGGCCAGCAACTGACTCTGCTTCGTCTCGACCTTGGCGATCGCCGCTCCCCGCACGGCGGGATCCATGGTTAGGGTGCTACCGCCGCCCCCGATTCCGCCGCCTCCTCCACCGCCACAGGCGATGATCATGAGGGCAAGAGGAATGAGGAGCAACCAGCGTTTCACTTGCGCATTATAGCGGAGCGGCACGGGTGTTTCGGTTACTTTTGTTGGCGCGGTGTGGGAGAAGTTGCTCCCCACCCCCCTCCCCGCGAAACAATCATTCGCGGAGAGGGGGAGTCCCGAGCTAACCCGAGCCTTTCGCCAGTTCCCAACCCCGGAGCAGCGGCACCGTCGCACAGCACGGGCCGCCGTCTTTCGCCCTACCCGCGATGGTGCACTCGATTCGGCTATTCGGTGCGGCAAGATGAGCCTGGATCAACTCCTCCGATATCCCGACTAATGGGATCTTGGCCCGACGCGTCCAGCTCGATGACCGATCCCCGCCATGGGTGCCAGACCCGATGTAGACGAACTTGCCGCCCGAGGGGCCGTGCACCAACGGCCCGCCCCAGCGACCATCGTCCATACGTTGCACTTCGAACTCAAACACGCTCGTGCTAACCGGCGCGACATGTTCGTCCCTGCCGCGTTGTAGCGCATAGGTCACGCCGGAAATCGGCTCATCAAGACAAATCCGCAGTTCAACCGTTCGTTTCATGGCTCGGCACCTCTTAGGGTGGGATTATGGACACGCTCTGGCGATTCGCGGTAGCGTAGTGAGCAATGTCGAACTTTGAGCCCTTGATGGCGCGCCTCGAGGAAGGGAAGTCATGGTTTGTTTCGCAGCTGGAGTTCCGTTCCCCTGAGGAGGCGATTCGTCCCCTCGGGCGCGATGAATGGTCGTTGGCCCAACACATCGAGCACTTGATGATCGTTGAACGGGCGACGCTGCTGCAATGGACTCGGGCGTCGGATCCGATGCCGAAGCGGACGCCCGTGCAGCAACTGAAGCGAAGGATGGTCAGGTCGATCATGCGTCGCGGAATCAAGGTGCCGGTGCCGACGAAGGAGGCCGAGCCGAGCAGCACGCCCGATGTTCAGACTTTGCTTGCGGATTGGGACAAACTGCGGGTGAAGTTCCAGGGTCGGCTGGAGAAGGCACCATCGCCCAATGTGGTCGTGTTCCCCCATCCCGTGGCGGGCCCGCTGAACGCAAGGGAGTCGCTCGAGTTTCTCGCCGACCACATGCAGTATCACCAGAAACGCGTCGGGCAGCTGTTAGGGAGATGACGCGCGTCGAGCGAGTCCACGCGCTAGCCCTGCCCGTGGTGTTGGCGCACGGGTTCCGGCGGTTACTACCGCCCTTCGGATAGCTTATAGCTTCAGCTCGAACGGGAAGACGGCCTTGATCACGATGCTCGTCTCGAACTTGCGCGCATTCGGATCGCCGAAAATCACGTAGTACTCTGCGCCTCGGTTACCACTCTTGCGGAAGGCGACATAGGCGTTCGTGTCGCGACCATTGCGTACCATCCGCCCGCTCACCGACATGTCGTTGCCCAGGTCGTAGTTTGCGCCGAAAATGAGCTGAGTCGATCGCGAGAAGTGGCGCACTTCTTGGGCTCGCAAACTTAGCTGCAACGGTGACACCGGACGGTAGCTGGTCTGCAATCCAAAGGAGTCGTAGGCCTGTCCCGCGATGACGCCGCTCACGTAATCCACTTGCCACCGGCGGTAAGCGTCGCCCCGCGGACGCTCAAGGCTGACGAACCATAGCCGGTCATCGTTGCCGCGGAATCGTTCGAACGACGCGCCTGTGTCGATGTCGGTGCCATCTCGGAGGGTCAGCGAGGTGTTGAACTCGAGTCCGCGCCGGTGAGGCCGACCGTCCATCCGTCGGAAGTCGCTTGCGTTCACGCCAAACCCGTACTCCATAACGGGCCCCCGCTCGACGGGCTTAACGTATTCGCCACCCGTGGCAAACCCCTTCACGTCCCGTTCGCGTATGAATCCGAGACGGGGATTGTAGCCCCGCGTGACTTCGAGGTACTCCGCATACGCGTCGATCCCGTTCG
This sequence comes from Methanoregulaceae archaeon, assembly GCA_020850325.1. GTDB lineage: Bacteria > Armatimonadota > Fimbriimonadia > Fimbriimonadales > Fimbriimonadaceae > JANJUB01. Next base: position 87,143 of record JADZEW010000026.1, on the reverse strand, counting down.
CGTTGTAGAACAAGCCGGTGTTGATCCGATGGCCGTAGCCCGACACGGTATCGCGGGACGTCTGGTGCTGGCCGAAGACGCCCAGCCCGCTCTTGAACGTCGAGTCGAACCCGAGGTGAATAGCGGTATTGTCGGCTCCTCGACGATCCGCGAGGCTCGATAAGGCCACCGTCGCCCCGGTGTTGTCGCTGAACTGGTGGCGGACATTGCCCGCAAACGCGTTCTGCTCGCCCAAGTCGATCGTATCCAGAATCGCGAACCGTGTCCGATCCGTGATTTGGCCGAACGACTTGAGTCCTGCGTCGAACTTGCCGATCCGCTGCGAGGCAAAAAGTGGCGCGTCCTGCGAGGTGCCGAAGAAGTTGGTGCCCTCCAGAAAGAACGGTCTGGCTTCACCGGCAAGTCGCTCGAAGTAGCTGAAGTCCACCGACAGCACCTGGTTCTCGACATTGCGGAAGTCGGGATTGACGGTTCCGACGAGGTCGATCTGGTCGGTCAGGGAGGTCTTGAGATCGAGACCGCCGTTTGCGATGTGGCCATTGCGCGACCAGCCTCCGTAAACGTACGGCAAGAGTTTCAGCGTGCGTTCGTTGCCTGAAGCGGGTACCTCGACCCCTCGCCAGAACGGTGAGTTCGACGACTGGTTGTTCGTGTAGTGCCACTCCATTTCGCGCTGCGAGGTCGGGTTATAGCGAACCACGTTGAACCGTACATCGCGCTTGCCAGGAGCGGGTAGCCGCATGATGCCCCATGGGATCCGCGCTTCAATCTCGAAGCCCTTCTCGGTGACCCGACCGGACGCCATGAACTCACCGAGCCACTCCCGCTTGATCGCCCGTCCGCCCGCGATTCGCACATCGGTCGCGCCCCGCGCGTTAACGCCAAACACGTTCGCTTGATTCGCGTTGCCGAAGGGCTCGACGATGAGGAACACCGAGTCGTCGGAGGCAATGCGTACGTTCTGGCGATACTCCGTCGCCTTGATCGACTTGGGGTCGCCGTCGAGCTGAGCCGCGAAGTAGATGTACTTCTCGTCGTAGGTCAGCCAAAACCTGCCCGGTTCGGCGGCGGCGCCGTTGCGTGTGTCGAAGAACCCCTCGCCGTGCGCCGCGCCCCACTCGGCCTCGGAGATCGTGCCGTCGATCTTAGGCGGCTCCACCGCCTTCTGGGCATCAATTCCGGAACTGGCCGCTGAGAGAGCAGGCACAAGGAGGGTGAGAAGGGCTAGGCGACGCATGTGGGGTTTACGAGGAGCCCGCCCGGTCAGTTTCCGCGCTGGGACTTTTGGGCAAAAAAATTTGCCGGTCGGTACAAGTCCGACCGGCAACTGGGCAGGTTGTACTTAGGCCTGCTTGATTTCAATGTCGACGCCGCTGGGCAGATCAAGCCGCATGAGCGCATCGATCGTCTTGTTCGTCGGATCGAGGATATCGATCAGCCGGTTGTGGATGCGCATCTCGAAGTGCTCCATCGACTCCTTGTCGATGTGCGGTCCGCGGATGACGCAGAAGCGGCGAAGGTTGGTGGGAAGAGGCACTGGACCGCTGATGCGGGCTCCCGTGCGCTTGGCGCTCTCTACGATCTTCTCAGCCGATTGGTCGATCAGCCGGTGGTCGTACGCGCGCAGTCGAATGCGAACTTTGATGTCTGCCATGATAGTTGTCCTGTCTTCGGAAACTACGAGCACCGGCTTGGTGCCCCAACCTCCCGAAGCTCGAAGAAGATACCCGATTTGCCCCTTTCCATTCCTGCTCCAAGGAGGGAACTGCGCGCCAACGCGCGCTTCAACATTCGGACCGGATGAGCGCGAGATGGTATCGGATGAGAACAGACGTTAGGTTCCGCGGATGCCGAAGCGGGGAAGGTTTAATAGGCACGTGACCACAGCGCTGATCGCATTTGTCGCCATGTCGATCCAAGACCCCGAGACCTCGAACAACCCGATCTTCCCGGGCTGGTACGCCGACCCGGAGATCCACGTATTCGAGGGGCGCTATTACGTCTATCCGACCTACTCGGCTCCCTATGAGAAGCAGACCTTCTTTGAGGCATTCAGCTCGCCCGACCTAGTCCACTGGCGTCGCGAGGGGCGCATTCTCGACTTCAAAGACATCTCCTGGAGCACGAACCGCGCCGCGTGGGCGCCCACGGTCATCGAGCGCGATGGCACCTACTTCATGTACTTCTCGGCGGGAGACGGCGCGGGCATCGGCGTCGCCACCAGTAAGCATCCCGGCGGTCCCTTCAAGGACGCCCTCGGAAAGCCGCTCATCAAGGACTACATCAATGGTGCCCAGCCGATCGACGCGATGGCCTTCCTCGACGACGACGGACAAGCCTATCTCTACTACGGCGGCTGGAAACACGCGAACGTAGTGAAGCTCTCCAAGGACATGCTGAGCACCGAAGGTGAGTTCAAGGAGATCACGCCGGAGGGGTACGTCGAGGGCAGCTTCATGTTGAAGCGCAACGGCGAATATGTGTTCATGTGGTCGGAGGGCGGTTGGACGAACTCGACCTACGGCGTCGCGTACGCACGCTCGAAGTCGCCGACGGGACCGTTCACGCGCATCGGCAAGATTCTGAGCACCGACCCGAGTGTCGGGAAGGGCTCGGGTCACCACTCCGTCTTGAAGTTGCCGGGGACGGAAGAGTACGTGATTTGCTACCACCGGCGACCGCTGGAGGAGACCGACGCCAACGCCCGCGTGGTGTGTCTGGACAAGCTGGAGTTCGACAAGGACGGGAACATCCTGCCCGTGAAGCAAACCTTTACCGGCGTGAAAGCGCATCCGCTGGGCAAGCACTGAGGTTACATTGGAGACTCTGCGGCTGATCGGTCCGGCCCGCCCAACTACGACGTCACAGTTGGCGACCTATTTGGCCTGGCGATTTCCGGCTCCGGCAACGAGACTGGAGATGGCGGACGCGCTGTGGCCCAATGTTGATCTGGTTGTGGTCGTTAACCGCTTACGGGTGGCGCTCAGTCGCCTCCGCAAGTCGATTCCCGTGGTCGAGCGGGACGACCGCATGGGCCTCGATCCAGGGTCATTGACCACCGATGTGGGCGAAGTTCGCGCCGCTTTGGCTCAAGCCGCAGATGAGCCCGATCCCGGATCCGAACTGCGCATCCTCGCGGGAGTCCACAGCGCCTTGGGCCAGCAAGTCCTCGTTGGTGAAATCGAGCCTTGGGCGAGAATGGCGCAAGCCGAGTGGGCCCTTGATGCCGGCAACGCGCTCATCCGGATGGCCCGCCTTGCGGTGGAACTGGGCGACCTCGATCTGGCCGAGTCGGCCACCGCTGCTGCTCTAGGTCACCTTGGCCACGATGAGGAATGTTGGGAACTTCGGCTGACCGTGCTTTCGAAGCTTGGCTACATAGATGAAGGCCTGCGCGGCTTCGCGAGAGCGCGTCGCGATCTCCGGGAAGAGGGATCGGACTTTAGTCAGGATCTCATTGCGTTCGCCGAGGACGTCAGGGCGGGATTGGCCAAGGTTGACGGCGGGTATCCGCTCGGGAGAACCGAGGCCGACCTGCTGTCAAGGTTCTTCTCACGCGCGATGGAATCGGAGCCGAAAACGGCGCTGGCGCTCCTCGCTAGCTCGAGTTTTCGTCCCGAGGTCTTTCGACGCCCGCTTGTGGCGAGGCGCCTGCTCGCCGACGTGCTGGCCAGGTGTCCGGAGGCTTCCCATGAACGAGAGCGTTGCCACGTGCGGCTCATTGGTGCCCTGGTCGCGCTGGAGGAGCACGGCGAAGCGGTGGCAGTGTGCGAGAGATTCTTGGCGTCGGACGTAGCCGCATCGCGGCGAAGAATCGCGCTGCTCAACGTGTCGTTCTCGCACTTCGTGCTGGGCAACTGGGATCGAGCGCTCACTGCGGCGGACGAGGCCGCAGAGATCGCCGACTCCACGGGGTGGCCCTACGATGCTTGGCAATGTCGGTGCCAGCTTGCGGCGTACCGCGCGGTGCTCGGTGAGGCGCGAGCGGCGATCGAGATCTTAGATCAAGGACTGAGTTACTTCGCCGCTCATCCCATTGCGGGCGGAGAGCAAGACGTCGCGATGATCCAGACCAATCTCGGGCAAGCGCTCCTCCTTGATGGCCGAGTCGAAGATGCGCTTTCGGTGCTCAGGGCGGGTGACTCGCAGGCGCGCAATGGAGGCTTTGCTTCGGTCGAGGCGCTTTCAGCCCCGTTGCTTGGCCGGGCGTTGGCCGCGGTCGGGGAGTCGAGGGCCGCGTGCGATGCGCTGATCCGAGGGTTGCGTGTCGCGTACCGGGAGGGATCCCGCCGCATGCTCGCAAAGTCGTTGGCCGAAACCGCACGTGCTCTTGAGTCGATGGCTTCTCCAAGTGCTGACTCCGTCGGCAGGGACTGGGCTCGGGTGTTCAAGTCCCTTGGACACCGGCCGACACCCTTGGACGAGGAGTTGCTATCCCGTCATGCGAAGAGCAGACCGATCGAGTCGGATGCCGAGGTGCTGGAGACCGTTCGACGCGCCATTGCCGCTGTTCGCTCGGTCGCTCGAGATGACCATCGACGACGGATCCGAAGTCGCGAAGCCTAGGCAATCCGAGGGACATTTCACTGTCCAATGTCAGATCAAATTGGGACAGACAAATGCGCCAGCAACCGGCCACACTAGCGTCGGGAGCAAGACACTGGAGGCATCATGAAACATTGGACCCTACTCACCTCGATGGCGGTCGCTGGACTTGCCGCGGTGGCGATGGCAAAAGTCGCCTACGTCGCGGACTTCGCTTCGACTTACGGCACGAAGAAGACCTCGGTGATCGGTAAGGCTAAGTGCGCGGTGTGCCACGTTGGCCAAACCGCCAAACTGAATCCTTATGGCAAGGACCTCGGCGAAGCCATGAAGAAGGAAAAGACCAAGGTCTTAACGGGAAGCGTGCTCAAGAAGGTTGAGGGCTTGGATTCCGACAAGGATCTCAAAAGCAACCTCGACGAAATCCGCGCCGACACCCTGCCGGGCGACCCAAAGTCCAAGTAGAGCGATGGCCAAGTCTCTGAGTCCGTCAACAAGAACGGACTCAGAGGCGCGACCTATCGCTTCTTGTCGTACTTCCGCGGCTTCTTGAACTCGCCCTTTCGCGGCGCACCCGCCGAGCCCGGATCGCTGAACGCGGGCTCAGCGAGCCGCACCTTCACCTTTCGATTCCGCAGCTTCGCATTGGTTAGCGCATCGACAACGCGCTGTCCTTCCGTGGCGGGAACCTCGACAAACGCGGCCCGATCGAGGATATCGATCACGCCGATCTGCTTGCCGATGAGGCCCGCCTCATTGGTGATGCAGCCGACCAGATCGCCCGGACGCAGACCGTCTTGCCGGCCCATGCCCACGTAGATGCGAATCATGCCCATCTCGGGCTGGCCGAAATCGGCGAACGACTCCTCCTCGGTCTCGACGTGCTCGACCTGATGTCGCTCCTTCCACAGGAGGTGCATCGCGGCGGCCGCGACTTCAAGCGCGTCGTACTCCTCGGCAAGCTCGGCGACGGAGGGCAGCAGCGCGTCGAACTCTTTGGCGTCGAGCGCTTCCCGAAGGGAATCGACGAACGCGGCGCGCCTTCGAGAGGCAATGTCGGCGACGGTGGGCATCCGCGCCGGCTCGATCCGCGATCCGATCATCCGCTCGATGTTCGCGAGCTGGCGTCGCTCGCGATGATAGACCAGCGTGATCGCGTCGCCCTTGCGCCCGGCGCGACCGGTGCGGCCGATGCGGTGGATGTATTGCTCCACGTCCCACGGCACATCGTAGTTGATCACGTGAGTAACGTTGTCGATGTCCAGGCCGCGGGCGGCAACATCGGTGGCGACCAGCAGATCGGCCAAGCCATCTCGGAATCGGCGCAGAACGCGCTCACGCTCGGCTTGGTTCATGTCGCCATGAATCGGCTCGGCGTTGTAACCCTGAAGCTGCAGCGATTCGCTGAGCTCGGCGGTCTCAAGCCGAGTGCGGCAGAAGACGATCGTCGAGCCAGGGGTTTCCATGTCGAGCACCCGCGCCAACGCTTCTTGCTTCTTGCCCGGAGGAACCTCATAGTAGGTCTGGTTCGTGGTTTCGAGGGTTCGCTGTTTCGCGATGATCTCGACCCGCTGCGGATTGCGGAGGAACTTGTTGGTGATCGCGAGAACCCGCGGGGCCATCGTCGCCGAGAAGAAGGCGAGTTGGCGATCTTCAGGCAGTTCGGCGAGGATCGCTTCCATATCCTCGGTGAAGCCGAGGGCCATCATCTCATCGGCTTCGTCGAGCACACAGAACTTCACGCCGTCCAGCTTCAGCGAGCCGCGGCGAAGGTGGTCGAGGACGCGTCCGGGTGTGCCGACGACGATGTGGGCTCCCGACTTCAACGCGCGGAACTGGCGATCGATCGGCTGGCCGCCGTAGACCGGAACCACGCGCAGTCCGGCGTACTTGGCGAAATCGTGGATACCCTTGGCAACCTGAACTGCGAGTTCGCGGGTCGGCGCGAGGATCAACGCCTGGGTGGTCGGGCTGCTGGAATCCATCTTCTCGATCAGCGGCAGGCCGAACGCGGCGGTCTTGCCGGTGCCGGTTTGGGCGATCCCAATAAGGTCGCCGCCCGTGATCAGCACAGGAATGGCCAGCGCCTGGATGGGGGTCGGGATCTCAAATCCGAGATCGGTCAGCGCCTTGAGGGTGCTCTCTTGCAGGCCGAGTTCGGCGAACGTCGTGTCTTCGACGACGGTGGGTTCGGGCCGCTTCGGAGCCTCGAACGGCGGTCGATCGGGCTTTGGCTTGCCCTTGAAAGGCTTCTTGGGTTTGGGAGCGGCGGATGAGAATGGAGAAGGGCCCTTGCGCTTCGGCGGGACGGCCCCGTTGTTTTTCTTGGTAGGCATGTTTCAGTTCGTTGCCCCCTGCGTGGGCAGGCTGAAGCCACCTCAAGTCAATTACGGAAGTGGATATCTGCACCCGAAGCCTAGGGGTGTCCTGGGCCAAGCAGAGGCGTAGGCCGACGCGTCGGCCACAACCTCTCCAGTTTACCGCCTTGCGAAAGGACCTCCTAGGCCCTATGCGGCGAGGGACACTTGGAAGGCGGCCTGGGCACGCTGAACTTCCTGCAACATCACTTCGCCGACGACCTTCAGCTGCTGCTCCGGCAGATCGAGCATGAGCTGGGCCGATCGGTCCAGTTCCACCGCTTCCGAAGGGGTGCAGGATCCGAGTCCGGCCGAGTGCGCAAGGTAGTCCGCCATCGAGATGATCGAGGTGAGTTCGGAGTACTCGCTGTCGCCATCCACGTTGTGGTGGAACTTGATCGCATTTTGAAGTGGCACCGGCAGACCCCACTTCTCCGCGAGAAGTCCGCCCACGACTCCGTGGTCGAAGCCGAGCAATCGCTCTTCGGCCGTGCACATGGTGACCGTCTCGGCCTTGGCAATTCGGATGGCTTCTTCGAGGTCACCCGGATAAAATCGGTCGAGTACGAGCCAGCCGACGTCGTGCATCATGCCCGCGATGTACAGTTCCTCGGCCTTCTCCGGCCGCTGCATTTTGCCGAGAATTCGCGCCGCGGTGGCGACAGCGAGGCTGTGGCTCCAGAATGCGACCTTGTCGAAGTTCTTCGCCGAGATGCGACCCGAGATCATCTGCTGGTAGGAGACGCTGATGACGAGCGACCGAATCGTATTCAGTCCAAGAATACTGATCGCCCGGGCGATGGTGGCGACGTTCGAGAGCCCGTAGTACGATGAGTTCGCAACCCGAAGGGTCTTGGCGGCCAACGCCGGGTCCCGCTCGATAAGCTTCTCGAGGTTACGCGCCGACGCGTTGGGATCATCCGCAAGCTTCAGGACTGCCGTTGCAACCTGAGGAAGGACGGGCAGGTTTTCGCTGCGGGCGATCTTGATAGATAGGCTCTCCAACTCCACGGGTTAGATTATCGGCGCGCGCCCCCCAATCCTTCAACCCCCCTGAAACTTCTTTTTTGACTTGAGCGTTATATACTCATGTCGTTGAAGTCCTATGGCTAAAGACCTTTATGCAGTGTTGGGAGTCTCGCGCGGCGCCGATGAGAAGGAAATCAAATCAGCCTATCGAAAGCTGGCGCGCAAGTATCATCCGGATGTCAATCCGAACGACCCCACGGCGGAGACTAAGTTCAAGGAGATTGGTGCTGCCTACGAGGTCTTGGGTGACGTCGACAAGCGCAGGTTGTACGATCAATACGGCTCCAACTGGGAAGCCGCCCAGCACATGGGTGCGGCATCCGGTGGAGGCGATTTTGACGTCAACTTTGGCGGTGGCGGCGGCTTCGAAACGATCTTTGAGACGTTCTTCCGCGATTCCGGTGTGGGCGGCATGGGTGAGGCTCGGGCCGTGGCTCCGCGAGATGTCGAGCGGACGATCGAGCTGACCCTCGACGAGATCGCCTCCGGCACGAAGCGAACTTTGACCTACCAGGCCATGGATGCCTGCAAGTCGTGCGACGGAACCGGTACGGTGCAGCTCCGCGCCAATCGCGAATGCCTGAACTGCGGAGGATCGGGCCGAACTCGCAATGTGTTTGGTCTTGGTGGACCGTGCCCCGTTTGCAGCGGGACGGGCCGCACTACGATGGAATCCTGCCCCACCTGTCAAGGTTCGGGCACGATACCCACCACGAAGAAGGTCGAGATCAAAATTCCCGCCGGATTTCCCGAAGGGAAGAAGCTTCGCGTGCCCGGTCGAGGGATCATGGGGACGGGTGGCCGCGCCGGGGACCTCTATGTCTCGGTCAAGGCGATTCCTCACGAGCGATTCGTCCGCAACGGCGATAACCTCGAAGTTGAAGTCGAGGTGCCGTTCGTGATGGCCGCCTTAGGGGGTGAGGTCAAGATCCCAACGCTTACCTCGTCGTTGAAAATGACGATTCCCGCGGGCTCGCAAAGCGGGCAGAAGTTCCGCCTCGCAAACCACGGGATGCCCAAACTCGACGGCACGAAAGGCGACTTGGTCGCCCGGCTCAAAATCGCCGTCCCGAAAACCCTCTCGGAACGCCAGCGGCAACTCCTGCGGGAGTTTGCCGAGTCGGAGGTACCGGTTTGAGAACCGAGCGACAACCGGTGTTCATGATCGGCGTGGCGGCGCAACTGTGCGGCGTGCATCCGCAGACCTTACGCCAGTACGAGCGGCTTGGGTTGGTGATCCCGTCGCGCGTTGGCGCGAAGAACCGGCTTTACTCAGAGGCGGACATCCTGCGTGTCCGGCGGATTCAGAGATTAACCCAGGAGATGGGCGTGAACCTGGCTGGCGTAGAACTCATCCTGCGCTTGCTCGACGACATGGAGATCATGCGGACCGAATTCGAACAGCAGATGTTGGACTTTCGGGACGAAGCCGAGCGGCGGATTCTCGACCTGATGTCGCACAGCAATGTACCCATTAGGCGTGACGAGTCTTTGCTGCCCGTTCCGCAGATTCGAGTACCTCGACGCTCGGTCAGCCTCGACGAATGAGCCAAACTATAAGACGCATGTCGGACTCGATCATTGATTTGCGAAGCGACACCGTGACCCGCCCGACGCCCGAGATGTACCGGGCAATGGTCGAGGCTCCACTGGGAGACGATGTCCTCGGCGATGAGCCAACCGTTGCTGCCCTCGAAGCACTTTCCGCTGAACGTTTTGGAATGGATGCCGCGGTGTTCGTACCGAGCGGAACGATGGGCAACCAAATCGCCATCGCCGCCCACACCCGGCCGGGCGACGTGATCATCATCGAAGAAGAAGCCCACGTGCTCTATTACGAGGTTGGCGCGCCGGCGATCCTCAACGGCGTTATGACCCGAACGGTCGCTTCTCAATCCGGATTCATGGACCCCGAACTGGTTGAGCGCGCGGTTATGAAGCGTTCGCTGCACACACCGGGAACCGCGGTCATCTGCCTCGAGAACACCCACAATCGCGCAGGCGGCACGATTATGCCGCCGGACTACCTGGGGGCTTATCGGCAGATCGCTGATCGGCATGGACTCAAGATTCACCTCGACGGGGCGCGGGTGTTCAATGCGGCCGTGGCTCAAGGCAAACCGGTTTCTGAAGTCACTCGCGGATGTGATTCCATCAGTTTTTGCCTTTCAAAGGGGCTGGCCAGCCCCGTCGGTTCGGTCCTTGTAGGCTCGTCGGAGCTGATCGATCGCGCACGGATTTGGCGCAAGCGCCTCGGTGGGGGAATGCGCCAGGCGGGCATCCTTGCGGCCTGCGGAATCGTCAGTCTTAACCAGATGGTGGATCGCCTCGCCGACGACCATGGACGCGCCCGACAGATTGCCGAAGCGGTAGACCAGTTGCCCGGATTGACTGTCGATCACGAGACCGTACAAACAAACATGGTCCTCATCCAGACGGTGGGCCCATCCGCACCTTGGCTGGACGCGCTGCGCGAGCATGGGGTGTGGGCGCTCCCGCCCTCCCCTGATCGCATCCGATTGGTGCTTCATAAGGACATCGACGACGATGCCGTTCATCGCGCGGTCGGTGCCTTCAAGGCGGTAGCCGATCAGTTGATGGGGGTGGCATGACGAAGCGCACCAAGCGTCGCCTTCTGGCGGGACTCTATGTAGGCTTTCTCGGCGCCATTACCGTCGGGGCGACTTGGGTGGGCAAAGTCACGAGTTCGCTGACCGAAGAAGGAAGCGGCGGCATCCTGCAGGTCTTTCAAGGCATCAGCGATCCGAAGAGCCAGTTCCCCAGTCAGGATCGGTTCACCGTGTTGCTCGTTGGGCGAGATTACAACCGCGACCGAAAGGGAATCGCCTACACGAAGAACTCGCGGGCCGACACGATCATGCTGATGTCGGTCGATTTGGAGAATCAGCGCATCGGTGCGGTTTCGATTCCTCGGGATACCAAGGTGCGTGCTCCCGATGGACGCACGGGCAAGATCAACGGCACGATGTCGCGTGGCGGAATCGAACTCCTCAGCGAAACGATCGAGGAGATGTTCGACGTGAACATCGACTATCACGTGGTGATCAAGCCCGACGCGGTGAAGGAGATCGTCGACTCCCTTGGCGGGGTCGAGGTCGAGTCTATCGACGAGATGCACTACGACGACAACTGGGGCAACCTCCACATCCACCTGCCCAAGGGCCGGTTCCGGGTGGATGGCGAGCAGGCCGTAGGCTATACGCGGTTTCGAGAGGTGAATCGATACCGGATGGACGACCGTGGGCGGATGATCCCTCTACGCAACGTCAAGTCTTCGCTCGAAGAGGGCGACTATCGGCGCATGGCTCGTCAGCAGCAGCTCATTCGGGCGATGGTGGCGGAGGCGAATCGCCCGGGCAACCTATGGCGAGCCGACGCGGTGATCGACACCGGCTTCCGCCAACTCGAAACGAACTTCAAGCGCATCCAGATGATGGCTCTCGCGACGCTCTTTCGTGGAGCCTCCGACTCGGCGATTGTCGCCGAGACCCTGGAGGGAGAAGAGACCAACCAAGCTGGGGCATTCTACATCGTCCTGGATGAGGAGAGAGCCAAGGCGACTGTTGACTGGCTCGTCAAGGGAGACATGTCGGCCCGAAACCGCCTTGTTCGGGTTGCGGTCTATAACGCGAGCGGGATTCCCGGAGCGGCGCGACGGCTCGCCGAGCGCTTGCGCGGCGAAGGATTTGATGCCCGTAGCGTAGGCAATGCCGAGCCGACGGATGCGACCTCGATCTACTACTTAGAGGCGGCGATCGAGGAGCGTGCTCGGGCCATCTCAGGGCTCGCTGGCGGTGGTGATCTTCACAAGCAGACCGAGGACGAGCGGCAAACAACCCGTCTTGGAACCCGAAACGACGACATCGTGATCGTCGTCGGGCCTGATGTCGCTCCCCAGTTTTCTGCCGACAGCATCTCTTAGCTATAATGGGCCACTAGGGGGTAACCCCGGGAGGATTACCAGTTGCGAAGGAAGCTGCTTGTACTGACCACCTTAGGTCTGGCAATGTCTGCACTAGCGGGCGCCAACGACCGCCTTATCAATGTCGAAGGGCCGGGGGTTGCCTCGGCCGGCTCTTGGCGCTTGGGCTTGGGGGCCACTTTCCACCGATCCCACGAGGACCGAACCTACTTCTCGTTTGACGGCCGCTTTGGCCTGGAGTCGGGATGGGAGATGGGAATGCGTGGGACCGTTGCCCCGGTCGGACGAGCCAACACATTCGCCAATCTGCGTTCAGGCGGAACGGACATGGAACTGTTCTTCCGTCACGCACTTCAGCAGATCGATGGTCTGACGGTTCAAGGTGGCGTTGCCTTCCCGAACACCCCTGCCCAGGACACCCCATTCATCACCGCCGGAGTCGCCTACAGACTGCCGATGCCGGAATCCCAGTTCAAGGTCATCGTGGGCGCTCGCGGCATTATGAAGTCGGGCAGCACCGCGGCCGGTATCTCGGGCGGAGTGATTGCCCCGATCGGACAGGGGCTCGAGTTCATGGGCGACGTTACGGCGATCGTCCGCGGAGTCAACACTCGTGACAGCCGTACCGGCAACACGCTGCGTCGTACGGTGTACGGTTTCGGTCTCCGGTATTCACCGACCTTGCCCACCGATGGGCAGTTCGACTGGAGCGTGTACATCGGTCTGAGCAACGCGCTCGGCTTCACGACGGCCACAAGCCTCTCATCTGCACTGGGTAACCAGCCGGCCCTGACCTTTGGTGTAGTGCTACGGGGGAAATCATGAGACTGCGCATTCTTTTAGCGGGATTGAGCATCGTCGCCATGCTGGGCTGTTTCGGCGGGGCGAATGCGCCCTATGTACCGAACGGCGGTGGAGGCGTGAGTAGCTTTGGCCTTGGAGGAGGTGGTACGTCAACGATCAGCCCGGGCGGGACAGCAACGTTCGATATCTTCGTCGATGAGCCGGGAGGGGACGAGCGCCCGCTGACGCCTCGGGCAGTGACATTGACCGCGGTTGGGCTGCCTGCGAATGCGACTCCGAGCTTCAGCGTAAATCCGGTGACGCCGACGCGCCCCGCCTCGCGTTCGATCCTGAGCGTATCGACACCGCTCGCCATCGCGCCCGGCACGTACCCGTTCACCGTCCAAGGATCCGACGGCGTCAACACCCGAACCGTATCTTGCTCGATGGTGGTCAATGAGACCGCTGTGCGATTTCTGGTTACCGTTGAAGCCCTCGACGACCAGATTTCCAACCAGCCGGGCTATCCGACCGACGACCCAACCGCAAACTACCGTGTGAGCGTTACTGCACCTCAGGGTTATCAAGGTCAGGCGCGGCTTGAGTGGCGGTTCACTGAACAGGGTTCGCCGACCGCCGATGACATCATCGGAGTCTGGCATTACGGAACCGAGCAATCGGGCGGAACCCTCGAGTTCACGATCGGTCCTAATAACCTGACCGACTCGGCAGAATGTACGTTGCAGCGCCAACGCAACATGACGCTCACGGGAACGTTCCCCATGGAGTTCCGCGTCGTTCCGCTCGTGGGCGGAAACGCCCCGGAAGTCGCGACGAGCACGCTAACCGTGTTCTTCAGTGGGATCGGCACGAGGATACCGAAGCGCTAGTCCTAGGGGGAGGGTTGGCCATTCCAAGGTAAAACCCTCCCGTGAACCCTTGGTTGCAGCCGGAGCCTCATGATTGGTGGCCGGTCGTTGAGGATGCCCTCTTCGAAGACGTTGGCTCGGGCGACGTGACGTCGTCCCTCTTTGACCCCTTCGCGTCGGTGTCTTTCTACATCGAAGCGCAAGCGGAAGGCGTGGTTTGCGGAGTTGGCATTGCCCACGCCATCCTTGGTGCTTCTGCCGAGGACCCCCCCGAGTGGTTTTCGGAGCCCTTGGTGAACGACGGCGATACGATCCGCCGGGGCGACCGCATTGTTCAGGGTGTGTTGTCTACACGTCGAGTTCTGACCGGCGAACGAACCGCTCTCAACTTCTTGATGTTCCTCAGCGGAGTATCCACACTAACCCGTCAGTACGTCGAGCGGATCGACGGGACGAAGGCTCGACTCGTCGATACCCGGAAGACCATTCCGGGTCTGCGGACATTGCAGAAGTACGCCGTGCGCTGTGGGGGCGGGTTCAACCACCGCATGGGTCTCTACGATGGCGTGATGATCAAGGACAACCACATCAGGGCCGCCGGTAGCATTACTGGTGCGGTCCTCCGCATGAGGGACATTGCGTCGCATCTCTCTCGCATCGAAGTCGAGTGCGAGAACCTGGATCAAGTCGAGGAGGCGGTCAAGGCGGGGGCTGAGGTGGTCTTGCTGGACAACATGGATCCGTTCATGATGCGCGAGGCGGTCAAACGCTTTGGCGGGCGCACCGTGTTTGAAGCGAGCGGCGGCATCTCGCTCGAGACCGTCCGGGGTGTGGCCCAGACCGGAGTGGACTACATCTCTGTCGGTGCGCTGACGCACTCTGCCGTCGCGCTGCCCTTTCATCTGGAGCTGGAGTAGTGCGCGTCCCCGACGATTGGGTGAGGCTCGACGAGGTTGAGTCGACTCAGACCGAGGTGAGTCGACTTGTGAAGCAGGGAAGGACTGAACTTATCCTGTTGGCGAAACACCAGCATGGAGGGCGCGGTCGCTTTGGCCGTCCATGGCTGAGCCAACGTGGCGAGTCGCTCACCCTTTCGATTGCCTTCGGCTCGTACGTCGGGCATCCGCGGCCATGGCTTCTGGGCATGGCGTGCGCCTGCGCCGCCGCCGAGCTCTTGGACTGCAACATCCGATGGCCCAACGATCTTGGACTCAATGGGCGAAAACTCGGAGGGATTCTGACCGACCTTTTTCCTGACGATCATGGGCACATGGTGCCTTGCGTTGGCATCGGGATCAACGTCGGTCAAACGGAGTTCCCGGTAGAGATCGCCGATCGGGCAACCTCGCTTGTGCAGGAAGGCCGCGCCGAGCCATCAATCGATCAGTTGGCGTCCAGCTTCATCGAACATCTGCGCACGATGCCTGACCCGCAACAGTGGACCGACCTGGAACCCCACTGGATGCCGCGTGATTTGACGCCGGGGAAGTCTTATCGGCTGCCGAATGGAGATGTGGCGACGGCGATCCGGGTTGGAGCCGGCGGCGAACTCCACTGCGAACTCCGGGGGGAGCCGAGAGTGGTTCTCGCCGCCGACTCGATCTTCGGCAAGCCCTAGTTCGTGACAGCTCGCTCGCGCCAAGAGCGGGTGCGCAAAGCGAAGATGTTCTGATCGCCCGGCATCGCCGGGGGCATGTTGTAGACCAAGCTAGGAACTTGGTAGATATTGGGCACGTTGGTGCCCATGTCGAAGTAGCTGCCCACAAAGGTTCCAGCGATCTGGTTCTGTTTCCGGCTAACGATGGTCCCCATGGCGTAGAAGGCCCCCGCCATTTTTAGCTGCGATGAGCCATTGCCAGTCGCTAGCTTGAGGTCTTGGCGTGCTACGAGGCCCACGCGCGCGGTGGTCGGGAAGGTCTGACCCGGAGCCGGCAGGAAGTTCCCATCCACCCGAATCGTTCCTGCGGAGTACATGGTCCCGTTGCCCGTGTAGCGAATGGTGTCCTTGCTGCCAATCTGCAAGTCGCCCGCGAACTTGATGACCCCTTCGACGTGGAGTGTGGCCGGAGTTGTTACCCCGCCCGTCGTCTTTTCTGGCGTGAACGAGATTCGATTGCCATTGGCGTCCGGACCGTATGAGAAGGCCGCGGTGCCACTCGTGATGGTGGCCACTGGCACGGTCAAGGTCTGCGAGTTATAGAACTCCTCGTAGGTACTCCAGTTAGACCCGTCCGGAGCCGCGTAAGGCACCGCCCCGATCCCGCTGATGTAGGGATACTGAATCCCATATCCGTCCAGATCGTACGATTGATTCGTGCCGTTGTCGCTAAAGACATTAGCGGCACCTTGGTTGCCTCCGAATCCATCATTGGTGTACACGCCATCAAGGGTGTTCTTGCTGTTGCCACCATCGATAATGCTCGTTGTTCCGACCGTCGCGGTGCCACTGAGTGCGGTTCGACCATGTTTGACCCGGAACTCGGCAGCGAGGCTCTCGGTCTCGCCTACTTGGGCCACGGCCGGAATCAGGGCCTCAAGGTCCGATGGCATGCCCGAGTAGTTGTTGCCAACATAGGCGTTGCCGGAGAACGAAGAGTTGAGGTCGGCCGAGGTGAGTGGCTCATCGTAAGAGCCGTTTCGGTTGGCGTCATTGAACGGCTCGGCCGCGCTCCACACGCCGTCGCCATTCGTATCGATGAACGCCTCACCCGGGTCCCACACGCCATTTCGGTTACGGTCGGTAAAGGACTCGGCCGGATCCCACTGGGCGTTGTTGTTGAGATCCGTGTACTGCTCGCCTTCGCCGAGCAAGTGAACTGAGCCACGGATATCTACATTTCCGTTGATGGCCTGTCCCGATGCTCCGGTTCCGGCGAACACCGCATTGTTCCAAATCGACACGTTCTTCGAACTCACTCGCGTTCGAACGCTTCGAGTGAACCCGCGGATCGTTGCGGTGCAAGTGACCCAAGCTTGCCGACCGGTATCGAATGGGCTGACCCACGCCGTCGCCTGAACGCCAGGGGCCAAGTTCGCGAGATCGGTCGATAGGCTGGATGAGGCTTCGACGAACGTCCCTTGCTGCTGCATGAGTGAACCGAAGCACCGGGAAACCTGCAACTCCAAGCCAGCCTGCGCGGCTTGAAGTGCTAAGTTTGATGACGTGTCTCGCTGGCTACGGCGGACATTCTGCATCGTGAGTCCGCTTAGGCCGAGCACCACGGTCAGCAGTAAGGCCATGGCGATGAGGGAGACAAGGGCGATTGAACCGGAGGTGAGGTGTCGTTTCATCGGCTGTTCTGGATCAAAACGGTCGACTTCATTCGCGCAAACTTGGTCTCTCCCGCAACCGGTTGCGCGGCGATAAAGGTGACGGTGATGGCTCTCCTCGAACCAATCGTCGTGGATTGAAAGGGCGCGTAGGCCTGATTAAACTGGCTGGAATCGGGCAGCGGATCGATGGCCGAGACGTCACGGAGCAGGACCCGGTTTCCAGGCTGCGAAACCAACTGTCCATTCGTGACCGTAAACGATCGAGTGACTCCGTCGGAGGTCAGGGGAAAGACCAACTCCTGCTCGCCCGTTACGGGGTCGACGGTTGCGCTGCGGGCCGGAAGCGTGTACGAGATTGTTCGTCCGCTGTTGCTGATGGTCACCGACATTGCCCCTCGAAGCGTATCGACGACGCGCCGGATTGCCTGCGAGTTGGGTTGGGCAACTGCGACCTCCGCTTGCGTACGCTGGAACGACTTGAGCCCTCCGAGCATGACGGCGAATGCGCCCGCGACCGCCATCACGACCGCGATGAGCGTGGCCATTAACTCGATCAAGGTTACACCTCGTCGACGGCTCATCGGAATCCTCCCAAAACCGTCCCGGTCTGGATGGTCCGCTGTCGACCCGAGGAACTCTGCCACGAAATCTGGACACGGACTTCGACGCTATTGTGGGGCAACTGGACGACATTGAGCAATCCCGTGCCATTAGGTAGGGCTTGAGCTGGGCTATATCGAGACGCCTCATCCAAGGGGATGTTGGTGAATGTGTAGGGCGGTGACGATTGGCCAGAGTCGATCAGATTAAGCTGGCCCAGAACCGCGGGCGTAACGTCACCTGGCTTGAGCAGCTGGAGCTGCTCGATCATTCGGTTGCTGAGCTGAATTGCGATGGACTCCTGGCGGCCGATCCTCTGCGACCGATCGACAACAGGAACTAGCGAGAAGAATGCGGCCGCTCCAAGAGCGGTCACGAACACCGCCGTCAGCGCGTCGATAGAGATGATGCCGAGTCGGCGGTGTCGACGAGTGAGCCGGGATTGGGGAGTGGGCACACCGTTCATTATTGGTGGTGTTCCGTGGATTCCCAACGGGCATCCCAGGAAGTAGACGAGGTGGCATCTTGACAAAAAAGTCAAGTATGATTGGAGTCATGGATGCACCATGCCAGTTGGAAGCTCTCTCGCAGGCGCCCTTGCCTAAGATGGAACAAACGGGGTTCGTCGCGATTAACACAATTCACTGTCAACCCCACTATCAGGAGCGGTTCGAGTGCCTGTTTTGCAGTCGGGTTCGGGCGATCGACGAGATGCCGGGATTCCTGGCGATGCACGTGCTCAAGCCGGGATCGGAGGGCGAACCGTATCTGGTCGTGTCTTACTGGGAGTCGGAAGAGCGATTCCAGGCGTGGGTCGGGTCCGAGGCTTTTCATGCCGGGCATGCCCGTGCGTTCGCCGATCTGAAAGCCGCCAAGGATGCCGGGCAAGAACCCCCGATGACGTCGACGTTGCGCACCTACTCCGTGCTCGCTCGATAGCAAGGCTCATGTAAAATCCGGCTCATGGCGGATCGAAGAGTATTGGTCACCGGTTCATCGCGCGGCATTGGGCGCGCCATCGCTTTGCGGCTTGCTCGCAAAGGCTGGAACATCGCGCTGCATTACGCCGCGGACGAGGAAGAAGCCCAGCACACGATGCGCGCGCTCGGGAATCGTGCGCTCGGTATGTACCAGGCTGATTTGACCAAGCCCAGTGAGGCTGTCAAGCTCTTCAAAAAGGCCCTTGCCGACGGCCCGGTCCACGCTGTCGTGAACAACGCCGGCGTGTACATGCCCATCGACTTCGCATCCTCAGGCGATGCGGCGTTCTCGGCCAACTTCCACCGGACCTTTGCCGTGAACTTCGAATCCCCGCTCATGTTGACCCGCGAGGCGGTCAAGGAGTTCGCGGTGCAGGGTGGGGGGCGGATTCTCAACGTCGCCAGCCGCGTTGGATTCAAGGGCGAAGGCGGGGCGGCGCTTTACGCCGCATCAAAGGCTGCTTTGATCAATCTCACCCGCTCACTGGCCGTTGAACTGGCCCCCAAGAACATTCAGGTTTTCGCGATCGCCCCTGGGTGGGTCGAGACGGCGATGGCGCGTGAGGGAATGGCTGAGCGCTTGGAAGAGATCGTTGGTGGGATTCCGCTGGGGCGCGTTGCCAAGCCTGAAGACTGCGCGGCGGCCGCGGCTTTCCTGCTCTCGGACGACGCGGCCTACTTGAGCGGAGTCACGATCGACGTGAACGGAGCCAGCTATTTCCACTAGCTCTTCCGGGTCTATCCTGGCACAATTGCTAGCCCCATGATTGGAATTGTGGGCTATAGTGTAGGGATAGTCCCATGGACGGTGGGGCGGAGGTTTTCTTATGTTGAAGTCACTGTTCACGCTTTCCGCGGCCCTTGTCGCCGTCTCGGTGTTTGCTCAAGGTCGGCTGATTGGTGTCGATAGTAGCCGTGCGCTCTATGAAATCGACAAGAACACCGCGGTCAAGACCCTGATCGGTACGGTTAGCGCGAACGCCAGCACCACCGCCGGTCTGGCTTACGATCGCGTGGCGAACACGATGTATCTGACCTCGACGGGCAACGACTCGCTCTACACGCTGGACGTCGCCACCGGGATCGCCACGCTCGTCGGCGCCTACGGAGATTCGGCGATCGTCATGCACGGCCTCGAGTACGACTCGAGCACGGGGCGGCTGTACGGCGTTTCGTCGCACAACAACGGCCTGTATGCCATCGATAAGTTCACCGGTGCGGCGAACCTGATCGGCACATCCGGTCTAACCTCGTTCTCCAACCTCGGCTACAACTCGTTAACCGACACCATGTATGCAACCAATAGCGGTACGGACAGCTTCTATTCGATGAATCGTGCGACGGGTGCCACCACGCTGATCGGCGCGCTCAATGGCCCGACAAACCCGAACGGGCTGGCCTACGATCACGATGGCAACACCCTGTATTTGATCGACAACTCGACGGACAGCCTGTACACGATGAACTTGGGCACGGGCACCGCCAACCTCGTTGGATCAATGGGTACGGGCAACCTACTCGGACTTGCCTACGTGAACCCGGTTCCGGAGCCGGCAACCCTGGCCGTGCTTGGCCTCGGCGTAGCGGCACTGGCTCGACGCCGCCGAAAGTAGGACCAGTCTCATCAGAATCGGAGCCCTTCGTGATTCACGAGGGGCTCGTTTGTTAGTTTGATGGGGAGAGCGGCAATGACGGCGCTCCGGGGTGCCGACGGGCGAACTCCGTCACCCAATACACGCGGCCAGTGGGTGACACTTGCGCCCCAACACCGATGTCTTCAAGGTCGGGGTCGAGAAGATTGCGGCGGTGCCCCGGGCTCTTCAACCAGAGATCCAACGTACCTTTTGCGTCGTCGCTGCCGTAGGCGATATTCTCCGCAGCCTTCCTGATCGCACGGTAGCCGAAGTCGTAGATGCGGTGGTTCACCCGGCGACCCTGCGAATCGACATGGTCGAGGTCAGCGTCACGCGCCGCCAAATCCTCGGCAAACCAGTCTGCGGCCTCGTCGAGCACCTGGACGCGCCGAAGCAGGGACAACCCCTGCGAGGCTCGTTGCTCATTGATGAGACGCACCATCGCTTTCTCCCCAAGATCTGGCGTGAAAGCAACGGCGATCAGAACGGAAGTGAGCATGGACTTGGAAGATGACGCACTATGCGTCCGGTAAGTTTGGTGGATGGCCCTGAATCTGGCATTCTTTCCAGGTAAGCGATTCGCAAAAAGTTCGTCGAACCTCTTCACATCTATCAAATCATCGGTTAGAATGCGGGTATGCGTCATCCTTCATTTCGGGCCATGATCGGGCTCGCGGGAAGCGTCGTCTGCGCGCTCTCCTATGCGGGGCAGGCTCCCGATCCCGTTTATTCGTATTACAAGGAAAAGCGGCCGCTGATCCTGAACCGCAACGTCGTCGCGATTTACAAGGCTCCCGAGCAGGGCAAGCCTAATCTCGATGCCTCCATGCTTCAGGATAAGGTGCTCCACGCGGGACCGCTACCAGGTTGGTGGCTCCTTGAGATGGACGGCGGTGGCACGCGCGCGCAAGTCCGAGCGCTGGCCGCTCGAACCGATGGCACGGTCACTCCGGTCTTCTTTGATGGCAACGGCAAGCACCTTCTGTTCCAGCCCTCGGTGGTCGTCCAGTTCAATGATGGCGTGAACGAGGATATCGCCCAGCAAGTTCTGGCTTCGATGCCGGGCGCAAAGTTCAAGAAGGAGTTCATCCCCGGCCAATACCGGGTCACGCTCACCGCGGTCGACGGCTACGATGCGATCGACGCCGCAAATCGGCTTGCCGACAACCCTTACGTCAAGTTTGCGGTTCCCCCGGCGACCTTCTCAGGCAAGCGCAACTTCACGCCGAACGATCCGTACTTCGAACACCAATGGGCTCTGAGTAGCGCCGTCCCGAATCCGACCGGTTGGGGAACGCGCCTCAGCATGCGCGTGGCTCGCGCATGGGACGTCGTCACCGCCACCAACTCCGTCGCGATCCTGATTCTGGAAGACGGCATTGAACTGGAGCACCCGGACCTGCCCATTGCGAACGGCAAGGGCTTCCTGCCCCACAATGAAATGGGCGTGATCACCTATGGCGTGGGCGAACCCTTGACCCGGTTCGACAACCACGGAACCCCGATCGCGGGCATTATCGGGGCGACTATTGACAACGGCAGAGGCATTGCCGGTGTAGCCGGAGGCGCGAGCCTCTTCTCCGCCCGCGTTCACGCGAGCGATGCCGGCCTAGGGTTGACGACGCAAGACACCGCCATTTCGCAGGCGCTGACGTGGGGTCATGCGAATGGGGCGCGCATTTCGAACAATAGCAACAGCTATGGGTTCGTGAGTCCGGTCATCGAGCAGGCGTACCTGTTCACCAAGCTCAGCGGAATGACGCACTTTTGTGCTTCGGGCAATAGCGGCGCCACAAGCGTCGAGTATCCCGGTGACCTGGAGACGGTCAACGCGGTTACCGGCATCTTGCCGAGTGGGGCGCACGCCGGCGGTAGCACGGGCGAGGACGTCGACTTCTCGGCTCCTGGCTACTATAACATCGGCACGGACCGCTTGACCCTGCCAGTTGGCTTCCAAGGCACCTTCGGCGAGATTCTGTCGGGAGACGGCAACTACGTTCTGTTCCCGAGCACGTTCCACGGAACGTCCTTCGCCTCGGCTTACGTGGCTGGCGTCGCGGCGCTGCTGCAGACGCAGCACCCGGATTGGCTGCCTGCGCAGATTGAACTCGCGCTCCAGCAGACTGCGCTTGACCTCGTCGAGCCGCCCGGCGTGACCCCGGACCGCGTGGGTTGGGATGACCGCTGGGGTTGGGGTCTTGTGGATGCCTTTGCCGCAGTTTCGACCGAAATCTTGGACTCGATTGTCGCCACTCCGAACCCCGTGAAGGGCGGTCTAAACGTTAACATCCGACTGAACCTTTTGGGACCGGCGCCGAACGACCAGCTGTACAAGCTCCGCTCGGGCAACAACTTCGTCATCCCGATCGATGAGAACAACCCAAACAACCACACGATCTTGATCCCACGAGATCAGGACACCGGTGCGCGCACCTTCACCACGCGTGGCGTCGATGCTGCGACGCCGGTCAAGGTGTACGTCGACTTCATCAATCTTCGCCGTGAAGTCACGGTGAACGTGATTCCCGCGACGCTGAACGCGCTGACCCTAAACCGATCGAGCGTGTATGGCGGTGAGTCGTTGCTGGGTACGGTCATTCTGGCGGGTCGAGCCGGCCCGAGTGGAGCAACCGTCGCGGTCACCGACAACAGTGCCGCGGTAAACGATGTCGGCACGGCGACAATTCCGGCGCAGGCCGATCGGGTCAACTTCCCGATCACGACGAATCGCACCGCCACGACCAGCAACGTTACGGTCACCGCGACGTATCGCGGGTTCTCGCTCTCGCGGACCCTTCAAGTGCGAGCCGTGCTCACCGACGTGCTCTCGCTCACGCTGGCTCGTAACGTCATCATGGGCGGCGAGCGAGTTGAAGCAACCGTTCGACTGACTCAGCCCGCACCGGCGGGCGGAGCGACGATCAACCTAGCCGACAACAACACGGCTACGTCGTTCTTCCCAACGCTCAACATTCCCGCAGGAGCGACCGAAGGGACCTTCCTGGTCTACACGGGACCCGTAGGAACGCAGACCTTCGCGACCATTAACGCGACCTACTTCGGCAAAGGCAAGTCCACAAACTTGACCTTGACGCCGACGCTGTGGGCAACGTCGCTGACGGTCACCCCGTCCGTGGTTCGCGGTGGCTTCAATGCCATCGGAAGGGTGGAAATCTACTCGCCAGCGCCAGCCGGCGGCGTGGTGGTCACCCTGAACAAGACCAACAGCTACTGCACGGTTCCGGCTACCGTCACCATTCCGCAAGGGATGCGTTGGGCGGAGTTCACGATTCGAACCTTCGTGCCGGGAGCCAACCCGATCATCGAAGGGACGATACGGGCGACCGCCGGTGGAGTCACGAAGGTGGCACCCATCACGGTCTATCGCTAGGCTCGTCCGAGAGCGCACAGTGCCCTCCCCAGTGACCTGGGGAGGGTTTTCTGTTTCTGGAGAGTAGAATCTCGGTTCCGCATGTCGCTCGATCCCGCCCTGTTTCAGGAAAACCAGCGCACGGCCCCGAAGGCCGATGACCGCCAGTACGTGTCGGTGGGCCCGCTTGCTTTGGAGCAAGGCGGGGAACTGCCCGAGGCCACAGTTGCCTACGAGACTTGGGGCGAACTCTCTCCTGCGGCTGACAACGCGATCGTGATCTGCCACGCACTCTCCGGCGATTCTCATGCGGCGGGATGGTGGGACCGCCTGGTCGGGCCAGGGAGGCCGATCGACACCGATCGGTTCTTTGTCATTGGTACCAACGCGCTTGGCGGGTGTCAGGGCTCGACAGGCCCTGCGTCGGTGGCTCCCGACGGACGACCATGGGGGTCGCGGTTTCCTCGCGTGACCGTTGGGGACATGATCGAGGCGCAGATGCGGCTGATGGGGCATCTGGGCATCGAGCGGCTGCTGGGGGTTGCGGGAGGCAGCATGGGCGGGATGATGGCGGTCGAGTGGACCCGGCGGTTCCCGGTCGACCGGGCGTTCATCACCGCTAGTGCCGCGGCGCACAGCGCCATGCAGATTGGTTTCAACGAGGCGGCTCGGCAGGCGGTCCTGCGAGACCCGAATTGGCGAGGTGGTGACTACTACGAGGGCGCTCCTCCTGCGGATGGGCTGGCCGTCGCGCGGATGATCGGCCACCTGTCGTATCTCAGCGAGTCGGCGTTCCAGGCCAAGTTCGGCCGCGAGATCCAAGACGAACCGGCCCGGGACACCGAACGGCCTGCGTATGAGCCCCCCGAGCGCTTTCAGGTCGAGAGCTACTTGAACTACCAAGGCGACAAGTTCACGCACCGGTTTGACGCCAACAGCTTGGTGGTTTTGTCGCGGGCGATCGACGACTACGCGTGCGACTCATTGGCGGGCTGCTCGACCCAGTATCTGTTTGTGAGCTTCGCCAGCGACTGGCTCTACCCGTCGCATCAGAGCCGGGAACTGCACGCGATGGCGCAAGCGGCGGGGTGCCGAAGTGAATGGGTCGAAATCGACCTGCCGTACGGGCACGACGCGTTTCTGCTCGACGGTGAGCTTCAGGGCGCACACGTGCGCCGTTGGTTCGCCTAGACCAGCCCGACCCGCTGGGCGAGCCCAGAAGTGAGCATGCCCTCTGGATCCCACTCTGCCTTACGCGCTCGGAACCGGGCAATCGTCTCCTCACCCAGATACTGCGTCACGTCAGACGGGCGTAGCGTCGAGTCCTTCGCAAAGTAAAACCGCCCGCCCGCTGCAAGGACGAGATCGTTCATTCGGTGGCAGAGCCGCCAAAGGTCGTCGTGCCGCTTCGCCGTATGTTTGAAGTCCAAGGCCAACGAGTACCCGTCGACCGCGTGTGAGAACAAAAAACGGTCGGGGCGGTGGCGCTTCATGACGGCAAGGAAGGGCTCTTGCTTCACTTCTTGGGCAAGTCGGAACTGCTCGGCGAACACGCGTCGCGCATGCTCTTTGGGAACAAACGACTGGTACTGGATGAATCCGCCGGGCTGGTAGGCGTTGCGCCAGTTGGGCACGTAGTCGAGGAGGAAAGAGAACCCAACGAGGCTGTCCGGGTGCGGGCGGCCATTGCCGAGCGTGCGTGAAGCGCGGAATTTGGCGGCATTGATGAGCCGCATGCCCCCACGCCGGTTGAAGGGCCGCAGGAAGTTCGACATCATCGACTTCGGCAGGCCGAACATCAGCGTGTCGGGGAGATCCTGGTGATCCTCCCGGAGCGAGTGCGGCCGTGCGCCAGACTCCTCTTGGTACCACGCGGCATGAACGAGCCCCCGTCCCGCGGACCGACCCGAGGCAAAGGCGTCGATCCAGCTGACCAGGTAATCGGCCCCATCGGCGAGCGACTCGAAGGCGGCGAACTGCTCGTCCCAGTTGGCGATGGAGAGAGGCAGGACGCGTAAGTCGCCGCTGGCGACGGCGCGCATCTGGATCTTGACTTCGGTGATCGCCGCGAGCAGACCAGCTGAGGAGATCAGTTCGTAGAACGCGTCATCTGCTGGCGTAAGCGTGAGGACGCTCCCGCTTGGCAAGACCGCTCTCACTGCGGTTACATGCTCGCCGATTGTCCCTGCGTGGAATGCGTTCTTGCCGTGGATGTTCATGGCGAGCGCTCCAGCAAGGGTGGGGAACATGGTTCCGCTCACCACCGGTGGCCACCAGCCGTCGCCGAGCGAGGTTCGCCACAACTGCTCGATCGTCACCCCCGCCTCCGCGTGCAGCACGCCAGTTTCTGGGTTCCATTCGAGGATTCGGTTCATTCGGCAGATATCGAGGACGATGGCTTCCTCAGCGATGTTGGCGTCGCCGTAGCTTCGCCCGTTGCCCCGCAGCGCGACCTTGCGTCCCGACTCCCGCGCGACTTGAAAGACGCGGATAACGTCGGCCTCGGTTCTCGGTTCGAAGACGAAAGCGTCGGCCCCGCTGACCATTCCGAAGCCGGTAAGGTGGCGCAGGCGCGAGGTCTCCAGCGCCGTCGACTTCAAAGCTTGAGCCTCCGGAACACGCCCGTCGGTATGTTGCGGATGATGGCGAAAATGATCGCGTGGCTCGGCTTAAGGAACTTCTCCTTGCCCGAATCCATGACCCTGAGAATCCGCTCGGCAGCATCTTCGGCGCCCATCATTCCGGTCTGCTTCAGGTGCGCCGTCATCTCGGTGGCGGTGGGTCCCGGTTTGATGGTCGTTACGCGGATGCCGCGCTTGCTGAGTCGGTTACGCAGGGCTTCGAGGTAGGTCTTGAGCGCCGCCTTGGTGGTGTTGTACATCGGCTGACCCTGGCGGCCCCGCTCACCAGCCACGCTGCCGATACCGACGATCGTGCCGTGCCCGACATTCTGGAACCGGTCGGCGGCGGCGTTCAGCCAGGCCACGGCCCCGGTCAGGTTCACTTCGATCATCGACCGGTCCTTCTCGAACGAGTACTCGGTTGCGCCCACCTCGGGCATGACCCCGGCGGCGTAGATGATCACATCGAGCCCACCGAGCTGTCGGCAGATCTCAGCAAAGAGCTCGGGCACAGATTCGGGCTGGGTGACGTCGTGGGGGAAGGGCAGAATCTGCTGAGGATGCTCGGCGGCGAGTTCGGCAAGCTTGTCCTCGCGACGCGCAACGGCGGCAACGCGATCGCCTCGGGCGGCCAGCTGGCGCACAAGCTCGCGACCCATGCCGCTGGACGCACCGACTACGATTACCTTCCGTGATTTCATCGTTCGATCAAGGGCAGCCTCATACCCGAGACGGCAGCGATCGCCGACGCCATGA
The DNA here is from genome assembly GCA_020850325.1 of Methanoregulaceae archaeon. GTDB lineage: Bacteria > Armatimonadota > Fimbriimonadia > Fimbriimonadales > Fimbriimonadaceae > JANJUB01. Next base: position 60,383 of record JADZEW010000026.1, on the reverse strand, counting down.
AGAGCACAACGCTCGTGAGCAACTGAACGTCCCCGAAGAGGAGATCAGCAGGCTCGCCGCCCTCGTCCATGGTGAACGTGATCAAGACGTATCGGGCGATACCATAAAAGACGAATAGCGACGTGATGACGATGGCTGGGTAGCGCGTCGCGGTAGCGCTGTCGAGCGTGTAGATGCCGTAGCTCATCGCGGCGCCAGTGGCGGTCATGATGACCAACGCATCGAGGCTCTTCAGGTTATAGCCGGCTAGACTCTCGCGGCTTGCGGTTCGTGCCTCGCCCTGGTGGATGAACTCGTGACGACGCTTGGCGAACCCGATCATCAACGCCAGTGCCCCTGTACAGAAGAGTAGCCAACCTGAAATCGGCACGGTGATCGCGGCCGCGCCAAGCATGGCGCGAATGATAAACCCGAGCGAGATCGTGAACACGTCCGCGATGGGCGCGTGCTTCAGCACCATGTTGTAGAGTAGCTGCAGCACGAAGTAGGTGACGATCAGCGTGAAGGAACTTGTATTGAGCAAGTAGCCGATCCCCAGCGCCCCTGCGCCAAGGACCAGGGCCAAAGCGGTTGCGACACGAGCGGAGACCGCGCCGGAGGCAATGGGCCGATGCTTCTTCTTCTCGTGCTGGCGATCCCGTTCGGCGTCCCGCAAGTCGTTGACGATGTATGTCGCTGAGCTGGCAAGGCACATGGCCAGGAATGCGAGTCCGACAATCGGCCAGGTCGCCGAGTCGGTGATGCGTGCGGCGAAGATCGGGGCAGCAAGAACGAGGAGGTTCTTGCTCCACTGCTTGGGCCGGAGTAGCTTGATCAACGCGCGCACGAAGGTTATTATGGTTTGTTGAGGCTTGGGACTTACTAGGACGTTCAGTATCCCAGGGACAGATCGACTCGATTGGGCATCGGATCGGTATTGAGCAGTTGGGCCAGGGCTCGAACGCGGGCGAACTCGACGTCGATGGAAGCGCCGCCCCGATGCGGACTCATGACCACGTTCGGCAGCTCATGGAAGGGGCGCGTGCTGGGGAAGGTGTGGGAAGCCGACTCAGGGATGGTGCCGTCGGGCCCACCCTCGGGATACTGGTACCACACGTCGAGCCCGGCAGCGCGCAGCTTTCCGCTCGCCAGCGCCTCGTACAGGGCGTCTTCATCGACAAGCTTCCCCCGGGCAATGTTGACCAAGATCGCCCCATCTTTCATCATGCCGAGTTCGTCAGGGCCAATCAGGCCGGTGGTTTCGTCGGTCTGGGGCATGGCCAAGATGAGGACGTCGGCTCGGATCAGCGATCGGCCGAGGTCGTGGGGGCCACGCAACTCGACGCCGACGGTCGGGACATCGGCCGGTAAAGGCTGGTTCGGATGGCGGCGGTGCGCGATCACGTGCATTCCGAGGCCAAGGCACGCCCGGGCGATCCTTTGGCCACTGGCTCCAAATCCCAGCACCACCGCGGTCTTGCCCTCGAGGCGGATCGAGTGGCGATCGTCATAACCGGGCGTCCAATCACCCTTGCGCATGGCCCGATCGATCGGCACCACGCTCTTAGCGCACGCCAGCAGCAGCGCCATCGCCACTTCGGCGGTTTCCGGCGCGTTGTGGTGCAAGTTGTGGATGGAGATGCCGGGAAAGTCGTGGATCAGCTCGCGGAGGGGAAGCGGTACGCCCGCAAACGGCACAATAATCGCGCGAAGGTTGGGTGCGCCCGCAAGCTCCTCCCGGGTGACCCGGCCTGAAATCAGCACCTCGGTTTCTCCATAGGGCCCCCCCTCGTCGATGCGCCACTCAGCGGCGAGTCCGCGCAGGGCATCCAGCATGGCGGCGTTGTGGGGGTTTCGATAGTGCGCGACAGGCATTAGGGCCACTATACCGGCAGCTAACTAGCCGCGCGGGGGCCGGACGTTGAACCCCTTCGTCATCCACCGGTCAGTCTCGGTCGAGGTCTCAAAGCCGAACGGCTCGTAAAGCGTGTGGGCGTCACGCGTGCCGAGCATCCAGCGGACGGTGGCGAGGTCTTCGCGAGCCAGAATCGACGCAACCATGGCTTTGCCGATCCCTTGGCCACGCCGTTCAGGCGCGACGATCACGTCGCAGAGCCAGGCAAAGGTGGCGTAATCAGTGACTACCCGGGCAAACCCCACCATCTCATCACCGTCCCAGGCACTCAGGCAAAGTGAGTTTTCGATCGACTGATCGATTGAATCCGTGGGCCTTCCCGCCGACCAGTAGGCTTCGCCAAGCCAAGCGTACAGCCGAGGACGGTCGAGGATCGCCGGATCGAACGAGAGGGTCATCTCGGAAGGAAGTTGGTAGCGGCGAGTGGATTTGAACCACCGACCTAACGGGTATGAACCGTGTGCTCTACCACTGAGCTACGCCGCCACGCGCCAAAGAGTTTACCTCAGCGGTTAGTCCCCGACGAGGCCGATATTGGGCAACGAGATCAGATAATCGGTCATGGTTATCGAGCCGTCGCCGTCCACATCGAGATCCGAGATTCGTAGATCATCTTGTCCAGGAATCAGGTCGAAGTAGGTGGAGTTAGGATACTGAGTGCCGATTTGCTCGAGGATCAGGCCGACTTCTGCTGCGGTCACTTGGTTGTCCTGGTTGACATCGCCGTATTTGAAGTCCACGTAGACGCCATTGAGACCGGTCTGCGGATCGACGGTAAGGACGAGCATCTTGTTCAAGGCGCCCTTGCGTCGAAACGTGACTTTGTAGGTCGAGGGGCCAGGCGATGCCGGAATCGACATCTGTCCAAGGTCGAAGTCGAAGCTGCTGCTGTCCGGGGAGTAGCTCTGGGCGCCATCGAGGAAGACATTGTTCATCGATCGGACTTCACATGAGATCCAAGCGTTGGTGGCGGAGCCGTTGTAGGTTCCACTAATCCACCGGTTGCGCCCGGCAGGTGCTCCGAAGGCGAGCGTCGAGCCCTTGTACCGGATCCGTCCCCCGCTCCTAGCACTCGCCGCAGTTTGGTTGCTGCCGCTACCGCTGGGAACTCCCAGAACCGAGTCTCCGAGCACCCTTTCGAACTTCATCGCCAGGCTGGTGTGGTACTGGTCCCCCGATTGTCCCCACTGAACGTTCGACCAGGTTGCAAACACCTTGTCTTGGGCCGCAACCTTGGTCCGATCATCTGAACCGGGACCATTCTGCTGAGCCGCTGGCTTCGTTTCCCAACCATCGCGCCCACTCCCCACGATGCCATACGCATACGCATTTGCGGCGGTCATTTCGACGGTGGCGATCGCCGTCGCGGCTCGCTCGCGCAAGAAGGAAACTCTGAAGGTCGAGTCTGGGGTCTTTGTTGTGGTGATGGTTAGGTATCCCGTCGCGTCACCGTATTGTCGTCGTCGATGGTTGCCCGGCTCGTTGTAGCGCTTGTTAAGATCACATGCCAGAACAACTTCTGCCCACGAGTTGACGATCTGTTTCAGCCAACCGTTGCCCGCGGCCTCGCCCGTTTCGTAGACGGTCATTCCGTTGTCGTTGCCAAGATAGGTTACGAGGCGGATCCCCGTGAATGTGATGGTATCGGCCGCAAAGCCAGCAGTGGCCATGCCGAGAAGCAGGAAGGTGAGACGGCTTTTCATGACGGTTTCCTGGACCTCCTGCAAAGAAGGTGCCAAGAAACCGTTTTGCGAAACTACGACATGTGATTGATGATGTTGTCGCCGAACTCTGAACATCGGACTTCAACCGCTCCCGCCATCAATCGAGCGAAATCGTAGGTGACCCGCTTGGAAGCGATCGCACCTTCGACGCCCTTGATGATGAGGTCGGCGGCCTCGGTCCAACCAAGGTGACGGAACATCATCTCGCCGCTGAGAATGACCGAACAAGGATTGACCTTGTCCTGGCCCGCATACTTCGGCGCGGTGCCGTGGGTGGCCTCGAAGATCGCATGGCCGGTCACCGTGTTCACGTTGCCGCCCGGGGCGATGCCGATTCCGCCAACCTGAGCCGCCAGAGCGTCGCTCAAGTAGTCGCCGTTCAGATTCAGAGTTGCAATAACGTCGAAGTCCTTCGGCCGCGTGAGCACCTGCTGGAGCGTGATGTCGGCGATCGCATCTTTGATGATGAGCCCCGCCCCGCGCTTGCCCTCGGGAATTTGGCACCAAGGTCCACCGTCGATCTCTTCAGCGCCGAAGGCTTCCTTTGCGAGTTCGTAGCCCCAATCGCGGAACGAGCCCTCGGTGAACTTCATGATGTTCCCCTTGTGGACGAGCGTCACGCTCTTACGGTTGTTCTGGATGGCGTACTCGATTGCGCCGTAGATCAGTCGTTGGGAGCCCATCTTGGAGACCGGCTTGATGCCGATGCCGACTTCGACCGGAGTCTCACCCTCCATGTAGACCGCCTTGGCAAATGCCTCGGTCTTCTCGGCGGTGCCGAATCGGATCTTGTCGAACATCTTCGGGAAGGTCGCCTGTAGGAACTCGAGCATCTGGGCCGCTTCCGGGGTACCAGCTGCGAACTCGATGCCCGCGTAGATGTCCTCCGTGTTCTCACGGTAGATCACCATGTCGACGTCCTCGGGACGATGAACGGGCGAGGGCACGCCAGTGAACCAGCGAACGGGGCGGAGACAGATGTAGAGGTCGAGAATCTGGCGGAGGGCGACGTTGAGCGAGCGGATGCCTCCGCCGACGGGGGTCGTGAGCGGGCCTTTGATGCCCACGAGGTACGTCTTGAATGCGTCGAGGGTGGCGTCGGGGAGCCAGTTGCCGGTTTGGTTGAACGCCTTTTCGCCGGCGAGGACTTCCATCCACTCGACTTTCTTCGTGCCGCCGTAAGCCTTCTCGACCGCGGCGTCGAGCACGTGCACGGAAGCCGCCCAAATGTCAGGTCCGGTGCCGTCGCCTTCAATAAAAGGAATGATCGGATCATTCGGAACGTTGAGCCCCTGCGGGGTCATCGTGATCGGTGTTCCCATTTCGTTCGAAGCATACCGAGGGAGGGCAGTTGGTGTGTTGGCAGCTCGGCCCGTTGGCGTGCTGATGTGTTGGCTTGTTAGCCTGTTGGTGTCAATGCCGAGCCAACCCGGGCCAACCCGAGCCAACCCAAGCTAGCCGGGCCATTCCGCGCAAAGCCCCTAGGGCCGATGCGGGAATTCAACGCGGAAGGTCGCACCCTTACCGGGTGAGCTATCGATCGAGACGTGGCCCTCGTGGGTCGTCGCCAACTCGAGCACAATCTTTGTGCCCCAGCCCGAGCCGCTGCCCTTGTCCCACTGGCTACGGGCGTTGCCCGCGAGGATGCGCTCGGCGACATCCACCGGCATGCCGGGGCCGCTGTCCTTGACCTCGATCACGTGGTTGCCGTCGACGAAATGATAAGACACAACGACTTCGCCGAAGATCGCCTCGTCTTCCTCGGCGAACTGGTCTTGCCAGTCCTCGGGAAGCGTCTCCTTGACCGCCTTGATCGCGTTTCCGACCAGGTTCTGCACGATGCGGAAGATGTACAGCTCGTCGTGGAGGGTCGCGGGGGCCTGCTTGTCAATCTCGTAGCGGAGGGCCACGCAGTTCTTACGTCCCTCGCTCTCGAGGTAGGCGGCGGCGGTCTGGATGGTTTCCGCCATCGGAGCCAGCTGCATGTTCGGGCGCAGTTCGCGGCCCGCGGAGAGGTCGCTGATCAGCCGCGAGTAGCCAACGATGCGGTCCACCGAGGCTTGGAGTTCGGTGAGCATGGATGCGAGCGAGTCAACGTAGCCAAGCGCCATCTCGTTCTCGAGGAACTCATCCCTCATCCCGCTTAGCGTGATTTCGACGAACGAGATGTTCGCGAATAGGCTGGCGGCGAGATTGCCGATGTCGTGCCCAACTTTGCCCATTCCGAGCAGCGAGGACGCTCGCGCAGATTCTTCGACAAGTCGGGAGTTCAAGTAGGCGAGCGTGGAAACCGAGGCGACAGTATCCAAGACCGCGGCATCCGAGTCGTTGAAAACGCCCTCATTCTTGTTGATCAACTGGACAACGCCGATCGGCGGCTCGTCCGCCATCATGAGCGGAACGGTGATCATCGTCGTCACGACGACGCCCGTTGCGTCGGAGATCTGTTTGCGGGTCTCCTCGCTGTTCTCGTCGAACTTGCTGATGATCGTCTGTCGGGTTTGCCAGGCTTGGCCGGCTACCCCTGCATCATCGGGGATCTCGCGGAAGGGAAGTCTCTCCCAAACCGTCTCGGGGAACACATGATGGAACAGCAAGCGCTTCTTCGCGGGGTCGTGCAGATAGATGGTGCCGCCATACGCGCCAACCGCCTCGATGCAGATGGCCAAGACGTCTCGGAGAACCTGATCGAAGTTGCCAGCGCTGGCCAGTTTCCGGGCGGCAAGTTGAGTCGCGTGCAGAAGCCGCTCGTTGGTGTCCATGCTTTTATGTAGTTTACCGAGGGAACTTGCGTCGTCGGCCCGGGGTTGCCCTATAATAAGCATGATGCATCGGCGCAACCGATTCGGACTAGTCGGCCTGCTGGCGCTCCTCATGGGGCTCGTGCCGACGTCGGTGCTGAGTTCCTACTTCAAGGCCGAGTGCGGAATGCCGTGTTGCGCGGATCCCGAGCCCGCGGTTTCTTGCTGTGCCGGTGGTTCGGCGGAGCCAGCACTTGCCCCTGCCCCGGACACGGCGAGTTGCCCGTGCGAGATCGCTCCGTCACCTTCACCCGACATCCATGGAGTCGTTGCGGCGCAGGCCGAGACTCCGACGTCATGGGTGGTGATCCTAGCCGATGTTCCGTCTTGGAGATTCATCCCGACCGTCACCGAGGTCGCTTTGCCCGCGACGGGATTGCGTGGTCCTCCTTCGGCGGCTTTGCGTGCTTCTCCGCCCACTCGTGCGCCTCCATTCTCCTGGGTCGCTTAGCTCTCGTCACTGGGTCGAATCTCGACCCCATGAGCGATACCCTAGGAGAAATCTCTAATGTTTAAAACGATCCTGCTGGCCTCGATGGCCCTCGGACTCTCGTCGACCTGGCTGGTTGCTTCCCGCAACGAAGCCCCTGTCCCAACGACCCAACCAGCCGTGGCCGCGAAGGCGTGCTGTGCCAACGGATGCGAGAACTGCGCTAACTGCGCCGGTGGCAACTGTGCCGATTGCTGCGGTGACAACTGCGGCAACTGTGCCATGAAGGACGCCGCGAACTGCGCCACCTGCCCGATGGGCGAAGTTGCCGGTGAAATGGCCGGCTGCGCGAACTGCGAGACCTGCACCGATGGCAACTGCAAGACCTGCTGCGGCGACAACTGCGCGGGATGTTGCGAAGAGAAGGCAGAGGTGAAAGCCTGCTGCGATGAGAAGGAGGTCGGCAAGTAAATGATCAAGGGACTGGCGGCCTTTCTGGCGGTCGTCCCGGCGCTTGTCGCCGCCCAAGAAACCACCAACACCGAGACACCGGGCCAAGCCCGGTGTCCGTTGTGAGTGGCGGGCGGCTATGGCGCCGGTTCGGCGACCAACTCAAAGTGGATCATCAATACGGTTTATGCCCCCACTACGGTGACTAAGGCAGAGACCTTCGTGTGGTACCAAGCAACCCCTCAGATTCAGGTGGGCGTTGCGTATCTCTGGAAGCAGAGCGCGTTTCGGGCACTGGCCTCGGTTCAGTTCTTGACGGAGACTCCGACACGACCTTCGATCAGCGGGTCGGTAGGCGTCCAAGGGATCGGAACCGGTAACCCTGGTTATTCGATCACCGCGGAGAAGAACTGGCAGGTGCCGGAAGGAACGTTCAACATGTTTGCGGGGATTGGCCTCCGGTCCAATGAAAAGCATGGCCACCCTCTTGGTGGCGCGAAGTTCACGACCAAGGAAGGAATCACGCTGGGCTACCAGCATGACGGCCACGACGGCCACCCGTTCCTCTCCTACGGGCGAGGCATGTACTTCGGTGGCGTTTACCTCATCGCTGGCCAGCGGCCGGCCCTGATGTTCGGCGTCCGATTCTAATGCGATCCCACCCCGGTCTCCCTCGGGGTGGGAAACTTTCTCCATTCCTGGTATTCACAGGTCATCCCGGCACCGCAAACTTGCTATAGAATGTAAGGACGGGGGCGTTGCTACGCCCCTTCAAGGTTGGGAAGGAGAGTCAATGATCACAACGCTGTTAGCCTCCGTTGTCATGGGTGGAGTCGCGCTAGACGCCCCCGAAGTCATCGTTAAACGCACTGGAGTGCGCACGTCGCTTACCCTCGAGTCGGGTGGTTTGTTCCACCAGACGCCAAATCGAGTCGCCAATGTTCGGATCATTCAGGTTCCGGGTTCCAGTGCTTTGGTGATTACATGGAACGAACTCAAGGGCCGTTCGACGGTGCCTCACTACGCGGTCTCGCTCGATGGCCGCGAGGTGCTTCGGGTCTCGCAGGGCGACACTTCGTTGGACTTGAAGTACGCAAAGTTCGATCCGCTGGTCGCGGTGCCGGCGGTTCCGCATGAGCTGACCTCGGATGCTACGAATCGCATGTTCATCGTGCAGTTCGAGGGGCAGCCGCTCGACGAGTTCCGTCCGCTCATCGAAGCTGCGGGCGGAGAGATCACTCAGTATCTGCCCAATAACGCGCTGCTGGTGACCCTGCCTCTGGGAGGCGAAGCCAAGGTGCGGGCACTGGAGTTTGTGCGCTGGGTTGGTGTTTACGAGCCTGCCTACCGCATCGAACCCGCAGCCTTGAATTTGTTGACTCGCGGCGAACTGGGGATTAATGACTATTACCTCCAAGTTGCTAAGCCGACCGCGGAGCTGAAGAACTCGATCGCGACTGAGATTCGCCGATTCGGCGGACGCGTCATCGAGAATCCCGCAGCGGGCTCGCTGATGCTGGTCGAACTGACGCCTGACCAGGTCCGCCAGACGGCGAAGATCAACGGCGTCGTTTACTTCGACCGCCGCGGCGAGGTCGGGACCGACATGGACATCGTCCGCAACACGAGTGGCGCAAACTACATCGAGGGCGTCGCCGGATATACCGGTCAGGGCGTCATTGCCCACGTGATCGACAGCGGCATCCGGGCGACGCACAACGCCTTTGACACCCCAACCAACCGGGTGACGGTTCGCACGAACAGCACGGACACGAGCCATGGGACGTCTTGCTCGGGCATCGTGTTCGGCAACGGCGCCTCCAATGCCTCCGGTCGAGGAATGCTTCCCGACGCGGCGGGCGTGTTCACGCGCTATCAGACGGCTGGCTGGACCGGTCGACTGGCTTGGACGCAAGATACGGTGAACACCTACAACGCAGTCGTTGAATCCAACTCGTGGGGTGATCCGCTTACCAGTCAGTACACGACGATCTCGGCCCAGATGGATGAGATCGTCTTCAACACCGACCTGCTGATCTGTCAGTCGATGTCGAATGCGGGCTCCACGCAAGTTCGGCCCCAAGCGTGGGCGAAGAACATTATGTCGGTCGGCGGCATCCGTCACTTCAACACGGCGACACTGACCGACGATCGCTGGCAGAGCGGCGCGAGCGTTGGCCCCGCCGCGGACGGACGGATCAAGCCGGACCTCGCGTTCTTCTACGATAGCATCACCACGACCTCGAACGGAAGTGACACCTCGTACACGACGAGTTTCGGAGGTACTAGTGCCGCCACGCCGATGACCGCGGGCACGTTTGGCATCTTGTTCCAGATGTGGTCGAACGGCATCTTCGGCAACCCAGCCGTGGGCAGCTCCGTCTTCGCGAATAGGCCGAAGTCGACCATGGCGAAGGCGCTCATGATCAACCAAGCCCAGCAGTACGTTCCGGGCGCAAACGGAAACGACATCACCCGAATGCGTCAAGGTTGGGGCCTTCCGTGGCTGCAACCGATTTACGACAACCGCAATGACTTGTTCTTGATCAACGAGCGGGATGTGCTGACGAACCTGCAAACGAAGACCTACCGGATCTTCGTTCCGGCGGGATCGCCTGCGCTCAAGTCGACGATGATCTACACCGATCCTGCCGCTGCGGCCAGCGCGAATCCTACTCGGATTAACAACCTGAACCTAAAGGTCACGGCCCCCAACAACGACGTGTACCACGGCAACGTTGGTCTCGCCGCGGGAGTGTGGTCTACGACCGGGGGCGCGCCGGACAACCTGAATCCGACCGAGAACATCTTCATCCAGAACCCGGCTTCGGGGGTCTGGACGATCGAGGTCTCGGCGGCGAGCGTTGTGGCAGACGCACGTCTGGAAACGCCAGGCGTGAATGATGTCGATTACGCGTTGGTCGTCTATGGCGGCGACGCTCAGGCACCCATGGAGAGCTTCTCGGTGTTGAACGCTTCGCCGTTCACGGGAACCCTGGATAGCCTGCACCGCAGCGACAATGGCGGCCTTACGATCCAAGAGGCGTTGAGTGCTGACTTCGAGGGTAACTTGCGATCGATGGTGGCTGCCACCACGGTGGCGACGACCACGTCGTCCGAACTGAGGATCGGATTTGAGGCTCGTACGTCGAACATCACGACCGGCGTTGCCCGCGTCTCACTGTTCAACAACACCACGAACCAGTGGGAAGCCGTGACGGCCAACCTGGCCCTGACGACGTCCGATCGGACGTTCGATGTGGTGGTTTCGAACGGATCTCGGTTCATCAACGGTTCGCGCCAGGTTCGAGCGCGCGTCGATCTCTGGGACACTGACACCTCCGCCGACGTCGATTGGAACCCGACGATCGACCAGTTGCGGATCACTCAGTTCCAGCCGTAAGGCAGTGGAGCGATCAACGGGCCGGGCAGAAATGCCCGGCCCGTCTTTGTTTAGCCTAAGCATTAGGACCCATAATCAAACCAGACAACGAATCGTTGCGTCAGCATAGTGTGCGGGCATGAAGAAGACTGCGTTAATCATTGCGGGCCTGTTGGTCTTGGTTTGTGGAGGTGGCTACATGGGCTCGCGGATGATGGCCGCGCGCGCCGCGGCCACCAAGAAGGACGAAGGGCTCATGGCGGTTGCCCGTGAGACCCTAGTCAACCGCGTCGTCGAGACCGGGACCATCGATGCGGTGAAGACCGTCGAGGTCAAGAGCCGAGCTTCGGGGCGGCTCAAGAAGCTCTATGTCCAAGAGGGTGACATCGTCAAGGCTGGACAGCTGATCGCCGAGATCGATCCTCAGGAAACGGAACTCAAAGTGCGTCAGGACCGCGCCCAACTTCGCGGCGCGTCGAGTAACGTCACGCGCACCAGCATCGAGATGGATCAGCGCCGAGTGACCGCTCGTGAGAATCTCAAGCAGGCCGAGATTCGGGTCTCCCAGCTCCAAAGCGAACTTCGAATTCAGCCCACGCTCACCAACGCATCGGTTCGCGTGGCCACGGCCGCACTCGACAGCGCCAGGAAGGAAATCGAGCGGCTGGACAAGACCGCCCATCCGAACCAGCGGGTCGCCAGCGAGACGGCCGTTCGCGAAGCTCAGGCGAACTTCGATAACGCGAAGTCCGAGGCAGAGCGCCAGGCTGAACTGCTCCAGCAAGGCTACGTCTCGCAAAAGATCGTCGAGAACACAAAGCTCTCGCTCGAGCTCGCTCGCGTGCGGCTCCAGCAGGCGAATGAGAATGCGTCCCGCCTCGAGACCCAGCTGCGCATCGAGCGGCAGCGAGCAGAAGATGATCTTCAACGCTCCCAAGCTGAGCTCGACCGGGCCAAGGCCAACGGTATTCAAGATGTCCTCAAGCGAAAGGAGTACGAGAACGCGCTTGCCGACCTGAGCAAGGCTCGTGTTGCCCTTCGTGATGTGGAGGTCCTCGCGCAGAGTCGAATCGCGGGCCAGTCGTCGGTCGACCAACTCCAGAGCGTGCTCGATGATACGCTGCGCCAGCTTTCAGAAACCCAGATTCGCTCGCCCCTGGACGGCGTTGTGACCAAGCAGCTCGTGCAGGAAGGTGAGCTGGTCGCGAGCCTGAGCGCCTTCAGCTCGGGTACCCCGATTCTTCGCATTGAGGACCGCACAGCGCTTCGCGTCATGCTATCGATCAACGAAATCGACACGGCAAAACTCCGCGTGGGCATGAAGGCGGAGATTGCGGTCGATGCGTTTCCGGCCGATAACTTCACGGGCAGTGTTCGCCGGATTGCCCCTGCGTCGGTCGCGGTTGGCTTGACGGCAACCGGCACGCCGGTCTCGACCGAAGCGGTGGTCAAGTACGAAGTGGAGATCTGGCTAGACAAGAGCGATCCTCGACTCCGAAGCGGAATGTCGGCCAAGTGCAGTCTCGAAGTCGCGCGGCGCGACAAGGTTCTGACCTTGCCCACCGAGTATGTCGGCAAAGACGACAAAGGTCGCTTTGTCGAGTTCCCCGCGAAGACGCCAACCGGAAAGCCGGAGCAACGCCGGATCAAGACCGGCCTCGAGACCGGGGCTAAGATCGAGATTCTTGAAGGTGTGAAGGAAGGTGACAAGGTCGCCCGACCGAAGTTCACCGGCCCGGCTCGCCAAGGTTTCATGCAGGCAGGACGCGAAGAGTAATGCAGATTGGCCAGTCGATTGTCGTCGCCCTCGAAATGCTCAAGCTGCACAAGCTGCGGGCGTTTCTGACGATGCTGGGCGTGATCATCGGGGTCATGAGCGTGACCATCATCGTGATGGTGGGCAATGGTTTCCAGGCGTACATGGGCGACCAGTTCAAGGGCTTCGGCGCCGACACGATCTACGTCTTCTACGATCCCGGCCGGCGGATGCGAGAGTCACTTGGCGCAGTCGAGGGGCTGACCATGGACGATGTGCAGTACCTGAGGGATCGAGTGGATGGGTTGGATCTTATCTCCCCTTATGCTCAGGGACCCGCTGAAAGGGCAACGGTCGAGGACCGTACGGTTGACAATGCGGTGACCAAGGGAGTCGACGAGCTCTACTTCGAGCTCAACAGCAATACGATGCTCGAGGGACGAAACCTCAGTGCTGATGACCTCGATCGAAAGACCAACGCGTGCGTCATCGGCGAGGACATCAAGAACCGGCTGTTTCTAACCGACAGTCCAATCGGAAAGTACATCTCGATGCGAGGCATCACGCTCGAAGTTGTGGGCGTAGTCAAGAAGTCGCAGGCGTTTGGCGGGACCAACGAACGCGATGTGTACATGCCAATCAGCACCTTCCACAAGAAGTTTCAGGGCGGCGACAAGCTAATGCTCATCAGCATGAAGCCGAAGCCGGGTATCGAAGTTCAGGACGCGATGAACCGTGTGTGGGAAGCGATGATGATCCGCTCGGGCAATAAGCGCGTCTACCGGGTCGATTCGAATGAGTCAATCTTGGCGTCGATCAATGCGGTGCTCGGCGGGGCGAAGGTGCTCTTGGCGGCGATCGCGGCGCTATCGCTGCTCGTCGGTGGCATCGGCATCATGAACATCATGCTGGTTTCGGTGACCGAGCGGACCAAGGAGATCGGATTGCGCAAGGCCGTCGGTGCCCCGGCACGTTCGGTGCTCACTCAGTTCTTGGTGGAGAGCGGCACGCTCAGTCTCGTAGGCGGCCTCATCGGGATGGCGATCGCTTGGTCAATGGGGCTGGTTGTAACCGCGTTGACCGCAGCAAGCAACTGGCCGGGCGAGGGCGGGCTTGCAACCCCCTTCCCGGTCGCGGCTGCGCTCGTGTCGGCGGCCTTTTCGGCGCTGATCGGTATGGTCTTCGGACTCTATCCGGCGGTCAGCGCAGCGAAGCTCGACCCGATCGTGGCGTTGCGGCGTGAGTAGCCTCTTGCCGCAGGCTGCGGCAAGAGGCTGAAAGGACGTTACGCCTTTCGTCGTCGCCGAGCCGCAATGGCTCCGAGGCCGGCAGCCAGGGCGATCATCGTGCCGGGTTCAGGAACCAGGGCTGGCGCATACGCCGCGCCCGAGAACGTGCCCGTTCCTGAGAACGGCGATGCCAGCGTGCCCACCTGGGCGCCCGAGGCGAGGTCGTACACATAGAACGAAGCCTGGGTTGTGTTGGGCCCGTCGGTTACGTAGTATGCGCGGCCGCCCCCAACGGCGAGCCCGTCAATGTCGGTCTCACCGCCCGGATACGGCGCGACCAGAGTCTGGGAAGTGGCATCAATGCGGTACAGTCCCGCGCCGCCGGCGTCGGACAACCCATAGAGCGTGCCCGTGGCGTCATCGAAGTCGAGCCCGCCGAAGTCAAAGGTGCTCGGGTGATTCCAGAGGATCGAAGCAACTCCGGTGGCCGGATCGATCTCGTAGACGGCTTCGGTAGCGATGTTGCGCGTTCCGAGCAGTCGGCCGGTGGCGGGGTTGTAGCCCAGTCCGACAAAGTTGACCGTTCCTGCCCCGAACGTCATTCCAACCGAGTTGATCGTCGGTGTTCCACTCAACAGGCTAGCGTAAGTAGCCGAGTAGAGCGTCGCCCCGTTGTTCCAGTAGAGAACGTTGTTGACGTTATCCGCGGCCATGCCCCACGGCTTTGAGTCGGCGGTCGAGGAGGAGTACAGAACCCGGGCCACGCCCGTTTGAACGTTGACCTCGTAGATGCTCGCCGTCCCAGATTGGTCGTTGCCGACAATCAACTGCGCCGAACCAAGTGCGGCACTTGCCGCAAACAGACTAAGAATGCTCAGTTTTCGCATAAAAATACTCCTCTCAATGTCATTTTAGCCGAACCTTCCTGCGCCGTCGCCCCCGTAATCCTGCGAGGTTCGCTCTCGTTGTCCTGGTCGCGGTAGCATGCAGCTACCATGATTGGTGCCATGCTCGTCCTCTGCGCGTTCGTCGACACGGTGCACGTCGCGACCATGGCCGAGCTCCAAGGCAGCCTCAGGTCGGCCAAGCCGGGAACGACGATTCTGATTGCTCCGGGCACCTACGAAGGGGGCGTTTACGCGGAGAACCTCCGCGGCACCAGGGAGCAGAAGATCGTCATTCGCGGGGCCGACCCAGGTCGCAGGCCGCAGTTCACGAACTGGCACCTGAGCAAGGTCAGCCACCTGGAGATTTCGCATATCCAGTTCGTCGGCTCGCGCTCGAATGGGCTGAACATCGACGACGGGGGCAGGGGCCCTGCCTCCCACCACATCCGTATCCACAACGTGACCATCGCCGATCTTCCCAAGGGCAATCACGACGGCATCAAGCTTTCTGGTGTGGAGGATTTCAGCATCGAAGACTCGTACATCACGCGCTGGGGCGGCTCGGGCATCGATATGGTCGGATGCCACCGAGGGACCATCGAGCGGGTGAACCTTCGAGACGGAGGCGACAACGGCGTTCAAGCCAAGGGCGGCACCTCGGACATCAAGATCCGGAAGGGCTGGTTCGCCAACCCCGGCCAACGTGGTGTGAATCTGGGTGGGAGCACGGGTCTGGAGTTCTTCCGGCCCTTGGGTGCTAAGTACGAGGCGAAGAACTTGACCGTCGAGGGCTGCGTATTCGACGGCGGAGTGGCTGCGGTCGCCTTTGTCGGCGTCGATGGGGCCACGGTCCGGTTCAACACGATTCATCGCCCCGAACGATGGGCATTCCGCATCTTGCAGGAGACCACCGCGCCCGGCTTCGTGCCCTGCCGGAATGGACGCTTCGAAGACAACTTGGTGATCTTCTCTTCGGATCGCTGGGCGAGCGGCGGGGTGAATGTCGGCGGAAACACGGCGCCGACGACGTTCCGCTTCGACCGCAACCACTGGTTCTGCTCCGATCGACCGTTGGCGAGCCGCCCACAGTTGCCCACAACCGAGATGAACGCCATCTACGGCATCGACCCGCAGTATGATCCTGCGAACGGCCAGAGCAAGTCGAGGGCGGGAGCAGGGGCGTTCAGGGATTGATCCTTACCTTGGAACCATCACGTAGGGCTCGGGTTGGTTCGTACCAGAGCCAAGCGTATCTATATGCCCTTCACTTCCGCGGGCACGTCGACATTCCGAACAGCGTGTACAGCGGGCAGAAACTCACGATGCCCGTGAGCAGCGGAATGATGCCGATGAGTGCCCACCAGGCTTGCTGGGTTATGGCAAACGCGATGAGCGCGATGCCAAGCACGAGGCGGACGATACGGTCGACGGAGCCGATGTTCTGTTTCATGAGGTCTCTCACCTAGGAAGAGACTTCGCGCGCCGAAATTGATGCACCTATTCGCTCTGGGTTCCTCGCGAGCCCTCTCCACACCCAACCCCCTCTCTCCCTGGCGGAAAGGAGGGGGCTCGGAAAACCTAATCCAGCGCCTGCGTGTAGACCGCCTTCAGAACCTCATCCGGCGTCGTCCAGCCCGTCATCGCTTTTTGCTTGCCGTCTTCCATCATCGTGCGGAAGCCTTGTTTGCGAGCGATGTTGACCAGCTCAGGGAAGTCCACCTTGTTCGCGATTCCCGCGCGGAACTCGTGCGTTCCCGCGATGAGCTCGAACACGCCGATTCGGCCCTTGAAGCCGGTTCCTCGACACTCGGAGCAACCCCGTCCCTTCGCCCACTGGCCGGCCGCGACTTCGTCGCTGTTCAGCCGCATCATCTCGATTTCATCTTCCGTGGGCTTGTACGGTTGGCGGCACTTCGGACAGTTCAAGCGCACCAGACGTTGCGCGAGGATCGCAACCAGAGTGCCGGCGATCAGGTACGGCTCGGCGTCCATATCGACCATCCGGCCGATCGTTTCGGCGGCGGAGTTGGTATGGATGGTGCTGACCACCAAGTGGCCCGTCAGACCCGCCTGGATGCCGATCGCGAGCGACTCGGGGTCGCGCATTTCACCGACCATCATGACGTCGGGGTCTTGTCGCAAGAAGGAGCGCATGACGCGCGGGAACGTCATCTTTTCCGTAACCTGCACCTGGGCGATGTTCTCCTCGAACTCATACTCGACCGGGTCTTCGACGGTGACGATGTTGCGCCGCTTGGAGTCCAGCTGGAGCAGGGAAGCGTACAGCGTCGAGGTCTTGCCGGATCCCGTGGGCCCGGTGACCAGGATGAGGCCGTAGGGAACCTGAATCGCCCGGTTCCATTTCTTCAGAACGTCTTCCGGCATGCCCAACTTGGGCAGTTCGACCTTCATCGCCGCCGGGTCGAGAATACGCATGACGATCTTCTCGCCGTTGAGCGCGGGGACGCACGAGGCACGAGCCGAGAGCCGCCGGCCCATGTACTCCATGTCGATGCGTCCGTCCTGTGGCTCGCGGTTTTCATCGATGCGCATGCCTGCAGCCAGCTTGAGGCGCGCAAGCACGTTGGCGGCCTGCTCAGGGGGCAAGAATCCGGTGTCGTGAAGAACGCCGTCTTGGCGGTAGCGGATGCGCAGCTGCTCGCGCTCGGGCTGCAGGTGGATGTCCGACGTGCCCGTGTCGAGCGCGTTCATGAAGATGTTGTCGACGATGCCGACCGCGAGCGACATCTCTTCGCCGCCCATCTCCCGGACGGTGCCCTGCTCGCGCAGGATGAGGCGGAACTTCTTTTGGGCACCGCGGCCCGCGAAATCATTGAACGACATGGTGTGTGAGCTTACTCCCGTGGCGAGAATGACGGAGCGAGACCGGGTGTCGGTTCGCTGAGAATCCGCTTCCAGGCTTAACTGCCGCTCCTGCGGATCGGAGGCGGGTTCTCGCGCCACAGCTTGATCAGGAAGTCAAGATTCTCGACCACCGGTTCGCCGTTCTTCCAGGGTCCGCTGGAGACTTTCGGGTTCAGCTTGAGGTCGGGACTCATCTGTGATCGGTCCGCCCAACTGGAAAGGAGCCGCAACAACTGGATTGCGAAGGTCGGCCGAGCGGTGGGCAGCCAGGAAATGATCGTGCGGATGGTTGCTTCGTCAGCCGGAGGTGGACGATCCTTCGCGGCCAAGCCAGCCACATCGGGGTACGGAAAGAAGAATTCTCTAGGATGCCCGGGGAACTCACGGGCGGCTTGCATACGCTCGTTTGCAGGTACGACTGAGATGCGGCAATTGTAAGGGGCAAAGTTCCACCGTTGCTGGCGAGCAAGTCGCTTCAACAACTCAAACATCTCCCTTCCATGGGACTCACCGCCTGGCATTATGGTTAGCAGCGCAAGCGCATCGGCACGCTGGTTGTCGCCTTTCAGTTTGGAGAGAGAATCCTTGAGGATAGGTGTCATCCGCGCCTCAATCCATCGCTCTGAGTCCTCACCCGCTATGGTGAAGTCGAAGTCTGGTCCTCCGGATTTACGCCGTCTGATCAGTTCGATAAGGTTCATGGAGCGAATGCGCTCGACAACTGCCTTGACCTGTTGCGTACTATCGATCGATCCGAGAGAGCGGGTCAGGGTAAGTAGCATTGTTCCTCTAAGGTCCTCCTTCCCCAATGGGTCTCTCGCCCTCAAGACCTCGCTAGCTGAAACGCATATCAGACCTCCAACCTCAATTGCGTCACTGCTTGTTCTTATACGAAACAGCGGTCCAGAACTGCCTAGCGTAAAGTACAAGCGCGCGTCTCCGCGAAGGGGCTTCATCACTGCGATCATGTAGGTTGCTCCGACGGCCGGAGACTTGCTTCCTTCACCAAACTCAAATGTCAAGACTCTTTGATTTTCTAAAGCGCCTTTAGAACCCTTATCGGAAAGCCGCTCAAAGGTATCTACCCAGAGAATTGGATCGCTGTAGCCGCTTGTGCGGTACGTAAACTCCCGCGAGATTCGTTCTCGCTTGACGAAGCGCCCAAGGAATATGGAGTCTGCAAGCTTGATCTCCTCTTGGAACCAGCCGGGGGCACTTACGTTCCAAGGATATGACAAGGGGCCAGCTGGAACACCAACCGGCAGTTGCAGAAAACTGATGCAAAGTGCCGTTATGAATGCTGGAAACATGGTCATTGCTTTGAGTGGGTTATGGAGTTCGTCCGAATGGTCATAACGTAGGTGCCGGTCTTGACGCCCAATCCATAGCCCGAGTTGGGCTTATTCTGTTCCGTGATCGTGAACTGGTTGACCCCGTTGTATTGAACGCTGGGAGCCCAACGGGATCCCACCCAATACTCGTGGGTGCCGGAATATACGATTCCTCCATTCGGAAACACGTTGTTAATGACTCCGGACACGCCAATAACGTCATAAGAGAAATAGCCACCGGCTGGGTTCAATCTTACCGTGGTCCAATAGACATCGCTGGTGTTGACTGTGAAACCAGCCCCGACCTGCCAAACAGTCCCGCACGTTAGGGCCCTGAAGCGTTCTTGCACCCAAGCGCCTCTCATCGGTCTCCCTGAAGCGTCCTTGACTTCTAATACATAGTGGCGATGGATGTTGTACGTGGTCTGGCCGACCTCAATCACGAGGCTCTCGTTGTCCTCGACAGGACCAACAGGATCGCATGTCTGAGGCTTGTGGCCCGTGAACTTGTAGTAGTTCATGTAATCTGCCTCTTCCTCGTCAACGGTGGTGGAGAAATAGCCAGGAGGTGGGCACTCATCACTGTGATCAAAGAAAGTGAACGATTCACCCTCCGATATCGCAGTTTGCTTATAGAGCCCGACGTACTTCGCCCTTGGAATGATCGCCCCGTTGGCCGTGTCGTTAGTGGCTTGGATTCTAATCTCCGGGCACACGCCCGTGGCTGCAACTTGCTGGATTGCCCCGGTCCACGGTGCGGATATCGCCGCACTCCCGCTGACCGACCAAACAATGGATGTGAGTGCGCCATTCTCAGGTTGACTCAAGCGCAGAGTCGCCAGTCCGCGCTGGATCGGTTGGCCAAACTCACCTCGTGAGACGAAGATTTCCTGATCGAAGACGTCTAAGTACCAAGGTGTAAGTTGACTGCGATACTGGCCTTCTGACCCTGGAATCTCATCGGTGTCCTTGTATCCATCGTCCCAATAGGGCTTATGCGGTTCCGTAGCATGAATACCGATGAGCAGCGGGCCTCCAGCGGTGAGGACAAGTTCGTCAGCAGAGGCGGAAACTTGCGTGACCCATTGGGTCTCGTCGGGCTTCAGAAAAGTGACTGTGCAGTTCGCCGTATAGACGGCTCCCCCGTCATAAGCCCATGCGTAGGACGGGTTCGTGTTGCCTGAGCCTTGATGCACGAGTGCGCCAACGATTGGGCCAAGGAAAGGAATCTCCTCGAGCCAAGCCTCAATCATGGCATTCCACAGGTCGTCCTCTGTGCCATGCCAAGCAATGCTCTGATACGTCCAACCCGCCGGAACGCTATCTATCTTGAGCTCGCATCGAAACCGTCCTGCAATGGCACCGGGATCTTCGGTCAGCAGAAAGTACACGCCGGCCCAATCCCACGCGGCAGTTCTCCACCGCATCATACTCACGTGCGGAGCCATCTCTTCCCCTTCTGCGGCGGAATCAGTTTGGCTGACCTCTATTCTCAGCTCAGGTTTGGGGTCAGGATTTTGTCCCCCCCCATCTGGCCGAGCGAGAGCGGTGCCAAAGTTAAGACAGCGGCGAAGATTACGGCTCGCATAGACGCATTATAACTTGAGTTTTGCGAATTGCCAAGCAAATGTCTAGAAAACTCAGGACTTCAGGTCAAATGGAGTCCTCCCGACGCGACCTGGCGGCATGGAGGTTGTGGAAGTCCAATCATCTAGTTTGGGCGAGCTAAACTAGCCAGGTGCGCCTGCCCCACCTCAACGCCAGCCTTCTGGTGACCATGCTGCTGTGGGGGTTCAACTTCGTCGCCATGAAGTTGATGCTGCGCGAAATGACGCCCGCGACCGCGGCGCTCGGCCGATGGATCCTCATGTACGCGATCCTGGTGCTGCTCTGCAAGCGGTATGGCGTGCCGTTTTGGCCCGAGCGATCGCCCCGAGGAACCCGCATCTGGATTCAAGGCTTCCTAGCGATGGGCGCCTACATGGTTCTGTTCACTCTTGGCATGAAGGAGGCGACCGCCGCCGAGGGCGCGATCATCCTCGGCTGCTCGCCGGTGTTCACGCTGCTTCTCGCCGCGGCGGTTGGCCAAGAGCGCTTCAATCTCGGCATTCTGGGAGCGACCCTGCTTGCGTTTGCTGGCGTCGCGTTGGTCGTGGGGGGCGCCGCGCACGACACCAACGCCCAGATCGTCAGCCACCTCCTTCTGCTCGCCTCGGCGGCAGTGTGGGCAGTTGCGACCATCGTTAGCCGCCCGCTGGTTGCCGACGCTGATCCCCTCGCGATGCTCACCCAAACCATGCCGGGTGGACTGATCGCGCTGCTGCCTTTTGGCGCGCTCGACCTCGTCCGCACGCCTTGGTCGGATTTGACTCCGACCGCCTGGGGCAGCCTCCTCTACTTTTCTCTGCTGGCCGGGGTGGGTGGCTTTCTCCTCTTCTATCACGGTGTGAAGCAAGTCGGTGCGCCGGGGGCCATGCTCTACCAGTATCTGGTGTCGCCACTCGCCTTGCTTTCGAGCATGGTCGTGTTGGGGGTTGGCATGACGCCGATTCAGTTAGTCGGCTTGGTCGTCGTACTCTCAGGGGTTATGCTGGCGAACATGCTCAGAATGCGCCTTGTTTCCGCGCCTTCGGTTGTAGAATGAGAAGAACGACATGATAGTGTCTGCGCTTTGCGTCCTCGGTTTGGCCCAAGTTCAGCCGAACTTGCAGGCTGGTCGATTTGAACTCTCCGAGCGGCTTAAGCGCTTGGACGTCGCCTGGATGGCGACCAAGGATCCTGCCCGTCGCCGCGAGGCGCTCACCCCGATCAATACGGCGGTCGCCGGTTTCTTTCGTGGGCGCAACTCGGAAGTTGCGGAGGCGCTCGATGTCGCCGCGGCCACGCTCGAGGGCCGACGGGTGCGCCCGTCCGACGCTTTGAACATCCGCCCGCAGCGCCCGATCTCGGAGCCGGGCGCGACCTTGGCCCTGAAGATCACGTGGGCGTATCGACCGGGGTCCATTTTGCCCATTCGAGTGGGCGTGGGCAATCAGGAGGTCGAAGTCCGGCCGGGGTCCGAAGCCACGCTGAACATGAACCCTTGGCTCGTGAACCCCGAACTGCGGCAGAACCAAGAGGTCGGCTTTCTGATGCCTGTCCGCGTGGGCATGGATACGCGCTACGTCTACGTTTCGTTCGTACGACGCCTCGATGAGCGGCTACAGCGGCTCGCTGGCTCCTCGAACCCACTGGTCACCGATATCGCCGGGGCGGTTCGCGGATTCCAGGCCAACCCCGCGACGATGGAGACCGAGCTGCCGCTTGTGCAGTGGATCTACCAGGCGGAGTCGATCGAGGAAGGGAAGGCGAAGGCTTCGGACATTGACCAGGTGCACTACGCCCGCCAGGGCTCGACCGTGTTTCGAGCCGCATTCCCAAAGAACCGGCAGGACGGGCCGGTGAACGTGGTCATTGCAGTGCATGGCGCGGGCGGGTCGGAGAACATGTTCTTCGAGAGCTACGGCCGCGGAGCGGCGGTCAGCGAGGCGCTGAAGCGTGGCTGGGCCTTCGTGGCCCCAAGAGCCGGTGCCAGCGCGATCGACGACTCCTTGGAGTGGCTCACCACCGTGCGCGGCATGAAGCTCGGCAAGGTGTTTTTGATGGGCCACAGCATGGGCGGCGGCGTGGTTGTGTCGGCCAGCCCCAAGGTCCGTCCGACCGGCTACGCGGTGTTTGCTCCGGCCGCGGCCCGGTTGGGGCCGGTGGCCTCCGAACTGCCCGTGTTCCTGGCGGTGGGCAAGCAGGAGCAGATGGCAATGATGGCTTCGGCGATCGCAAAAGCCAACGAAGGGCGGGCCGGATTCGTGTTTCGGGAGTACGACCCGTGTGAACACCTCATGATCGTGGCGGACGCAGTCGGCGATGCCTTCCGTTTTTTTGACGGCCTTTGAACCTGAGGTCGAGAATTCCTCTGGGATTTTCGCAGAATTTGGCCGAGAACAGGCAGGGGCCCTTGACTTTCGGAGAAGGCCCTGGTATCATTTCTTCTTGCCGCTGGTCCAAAACTGGCCAACCGGCGCGAGCCGAGCTCTTTGAAAGTTGCATAGTGTGTGATTTGAAGAACCGAGCACTCTAAAGAAGTTGCTTAACGAAAGCTATTATGGGTGCGTGGTGAATGCCTAGGGACAAGTTGCCGAAGAAGGACGCGTAAGCGGCGAAACGCTCCGGGGAGCTGCACAGAAGTGTTGATCCGGAGATATCCGAATGGGGAAACCCAGTGGGGCAATACCTCACTACCCATCGCTGAATACATAGGCGGTGAGGAGGGAACCGGGTGAACTGAAACATCTAAGTAACCCGAGGAAAAGAAATCGAAGAGATTCCGTGAGTAGCGGCGAGCGAAATCGGAAGAGCCCAAACCAGTCGGCATGCCGACTGGGGTTGTAGGGCCACCACCAAGTCTCCCAAACGAAGCACTCGATGTTTCGTTTGAGGGATTTGGAAAAAAAGATCGTGACCAGTTAGGAGAATAGAGTTGGAAAGCTCAGCCATAGAGGGTGACAGCCCCGTATTCCAAAAACCAGAACGAATTTAGGTGGTACCTGAGTAGCGCGCAACACGTGGAACTGCGCGTGAACCCGCCCGGACCACCGGGTAAGGCTAAACACGACTTGTCACCGATAGTGCATCCAGTACCGTGAGGGAAAGGTGAAAAGAACCCCGGGAGGGGAGTGAAATAGAACCTGAAACCGCGTCACCCGCAAACAGTCGAAGCACCATGTCCGGAGCAATCCGGTCAAGTGTGACGGCGTACCTTTTGCAGAATGAGCCTGCGAGTTGTTGGTTCTGGCAAGGTTAAGTGTCTTAGACACGGAGCCGGAGGGAAACCGAGTCCGAATAGGGCGTCAAGTCAGAACTAGCAGACCCGAAACTGCGTGATCTAGCCATGGCCAGGTTGAAGTGGTGGTAACACACCATGGAGGACCGAACTCGTAGACGTTGAAAAGTCTTGGGATGAGCTGTGGTTAGTCCGGTGAAATGCCAATCGAACGCAGAGATAGCTGGTTCTCCCCGAAATGCATTGAGGTGCAGCGTTACGTGTTGATGATAGGGGGTAGAGCACTGAATGGGCTAGGGGGCCTACCAGCTTACCGAACCCAACCAAACTCCGAATACCTATCATTTAGCGTGGCAGTGAGACTGCGAGGGATAAGCCCCGTGGTCAAAAGGGAAATAGCCCAGATCGACAGCTAAGGGCCCTAAACGTAGACTAAGTGTGAAACGATGTGAGATCGCATAAACAGCCAGGAGGTTGGCTTGGAAGCAGCCAT
This sequence comes from Methanoregulaceae archaeon, assembly GCA_020850325.1. Classification (GTDB taxonomy): domain Bacteria; phylum Armatimonadota; class Fimbriimonadia; order Fimbriimonadales; family Fimbriimonadaceae; genus JANJUB01. The sequence continues at coordinate 36,322 of JADZEW010000026.1, read as the reverse complement.
CCTTTAAAAAGTGCGTAACAGCTTACTGGCCGAATGTGATCTTGCGCGGAAAATGTAAGGGGGCTAAAGTCTACTCCCGAAGCTTCGGATGCGTCGCAAGACGCGTGGTAGGGGAGCGTTGTGTGCGCAGTGAAGCTTGAGCGGAAGCACAGGTGGAGCGCATTCAAGTGAGAATGCAGGCATGAGTAGCGATTAGACAGGTGAGAATCCTGTCCGCCGAAAACCTAAGGTTTCTCCGGCTATGTTCGTCAGACGGAGGTTAGGCGGTCCCTAAGGTGAGGCCAGAAGGCGTAGCCGATGGACATCCGGTTGATATTCCGGACCCAGTGCACAGGCAATGGGAGGACGCTTTTCGATATCCAATCCCGCACCGTTGGTTGTTGCGGGCTAGACCTAGATTGGGCCAGATGAGAGTTTGGCGGAAAGATCGAAGTCGGCGAAGGGATCCCTTCGGGGTGAACGAAGTTGGATTGAGGAGGGCCGAGAAAAGCCCCACAGCAATACTGTGTATCTGACCGTACTGCAAACCAACACAGGTAGGTGAGTCGAGGAGACTAAGGCGTTCGAGAGAACTCTCGTTAAGGAACTAGGCAAACGAGCCCCGTAAGTTCGCGATAAGGGGCGCCCCGCAAGGGGTCGCAGCGAAGCATCCCAGGCGACTGTTTACCAAAAACACAGGTCTCTGCTAAGGTGAAAACCGATGTATAGGGGCTGACGCCTGCCCAATGCCAGTAGGTTAACAGGAGATGTTAGGAGCAATCCGAAGCATTGAATCGAAGCCCTGGTGAATGGCGGCCGTAACTCTAACGGTCCTAAGGTAGCGAAATTCCTTGTCGGCTAAATACCGACCCGCATGAAAGGCGTAACGACTTGGGAACTGTCTCAACGAGAAGCTCGGTGAAACTGTAGTGCCCGTGAAGATGCGGGCTACGCGCAGTAGGACGGAAAGACCCCGTGGAGCTTTACTACACCTTAACATTGCGAGTTGGGTATGCGTGTAGAGCGTAGGTGGGAGCTTCGGCAACAATGGAACACCACCCTCGTATATCTGGTTCGCTAACCGTCGCCCTTATCGGGTGACGAGACAATGTTAGGCGGGTAGTTTGACTGGGGCGGTCGCCTCCTAAAAGGTAACGGAGGCGCCTAAAGGTGCACTCAGGCTGGTTGGAAATCAGCCGCTGAGCGTATAGGTATATAGTGTGCTTGACTGCGAGACAAACAAGTCGAGCAGGGACGAAAGTCGAGCTAAGTGACCCTCTGGTGGTGCGTGGGCACGCCAGGGTTCAACGGATAAAAGCTACCCCGGGGATAACAGGCTGATCTTGCCCGAGCGCTCACAGCGACGGCATGGTTTGGCACCTCGATGTCGGCTCGTCGCATCCTGGGGCTGTACAAGGTCCCAAGGGTTCCGGAGTTCACGGATTAAAGCGGCACGCGAGCTGGGTTCAGAACGGCGTGAGCCAGTTCGGTCCCTATCCACTGCGCGCGTAGGAAATTTGAGAGGAGTCGCTCCTAGTACGAGAGGACCGGAGTGAACCGACCTCTGGTGTACCAGTTGTTCCGCCAGGAGCATACGCTGGGTAGCCACGTCGGGCAGGGATAAGCGCTGAAAGCATCTAAGTGCCAAGCCCACCTCAAGATCAGATTTCCCATCATATGAGTAAGACCCCCGGAAGACTACCGGTTTGATAGGTCGCAGGTGTAAGCGTAGTAATATGTTGAGCTAAGCGATACTAAGTGGTCGAGGGCTTTTGTTAAGCACCTTCTTTTGAGACTCGGTTCTTCAAATCACATCTGTGCAACTTTCTAAGCGCTTGGCGCTAGAAAGTTTCTATTCGGGTGGCCATGGCGAGGGGGAAACACCCGTTCCCATCCCGAACACGGCAGTTAAGCCCCTCAGCGGCGGAAGTACTTGGTTCGCAAGTTCCCGGAAGATAAGCACGCTGCCCGGATAGTTAATCTTAGAAAAGACCCACGTTTACGTGGGTCTTTTTTGTTGGTCAGGGCTCTTCCGCGTAGAGGGCAAGGGCTCGCTTCAAGAACCGGACACCGTAGATCGGGCCAATCACAGAGAACGCCACGCGCAACAAGACGCCCGCAAGCGTTGGGTGTACGCCTCGCAGACGACCAGTTTCGGGATCGTAGGCATCGATGATCACCCTGCCCGTCAGCACTGGGAAGTCATAGAAGATCAGGAGAAGGAGCGAGCCTAATCCGACGCACAGGCAGATGACGGAGAGGGTGACGAGAACACCCGGACGGTTCATGCAACAGTATAAGTAGATCGTTAGCCGGATTCCAAGCACTCGCGCAGAAACGCCGCTCGTGCCTGGCCAACTTTGTCGTTTTGAGCCGCGCTCTGCAACTCCACGACGGTCAGCCACGTGTCGACCTGCCGAGGCGAGTAGTGCGTGTTGGGTACGCCCGCGACCGCTGCCCATCGCGCCCACCCGAGCACGCGGAAGGAGTCGGCGAGGGTGATCGTGAGTGACGCGATCGCAAACTCGATGGCTTGTCGTGCGCGTTCCGTGAGTTCCTCACGCCCCACTTCCGTTCGGGCCGCTCGTTCTTCTTGCATCAGATAGTCGCCTGCCCCAATAAAATCAGACCGACGCGAGTCGGTGATGCTGACTTGAACGAAGGCTCCAATGGCTCGGCTCGACTCACCAAACAGTCCGCGCGAGGCGATCCCTTTGGCGTGTAGGGCGCGCAAAACGCCCGGCAATCGCTTCGTATGGGCAAGACCGATCAGGTGGAACATGGCGGATAGCCGACGACCCTCTCCGGCATTGAAGGGGCTTGCCGCCAGATGGCCGAAGCGGGGCGACCACGCGAAGTCGATGCGGCGCGAAACCACGTCCAGAGTCTGCGTGGCGATCGAGTCGGCGTTCTCGGGCGACCAGCCGCCGGTGAGCGTCTGAAGCCGGATGTGGTCTTCTTCGTTGATCATGATGCCCGTGGTTCGCTGCTCGTCGATGAGCATGGCGCGGCCCGGACCGTCATAGTGGAAGTCGGGTGACATCAGGCGGCAGCCGACCAAGTGGTCGCGTTCGGCCAGCGAAAGGAACCGATGCACGTTGAACGGCTGGTCCGCGAGGCTCGCCAAGACCAGACGTTGCACCTCGATCAACTCCGGATTCGTGGCCTGATGCGGAAACCGGTAGCCGACCAGGTTGCGCATGACGCGCACCCGCGAACTCAGAACCACGTCGCTGTGCGGGGCGTCGTTCGCCAGCCATGCCGGACTGGGCATCGAGGAAAGCACCATCCGACGCCACGAGTCGGGGGCAGGGTTCCTCGGCATGGCGGGAGTTTACTGCGCTTCGGCCAAGCCGAAAGCGTCGTGCAGAATGCGCACCGCGCGATGGCACTCGGACTCGGGAATCAGGCACGACAGCGAGAAGTCGGAGTCCGTGGTTTGCAGCACAGAGATGCCCGCATCGGCGAGCGCGGCCAGTGTGCGATGGTACACACCCGGCTGCTGCATGTACTCGTGCCCAACCAACGAAACCATCGTGCATCCCTCGGTCAACGAGGCCGCAACGCGAATGAGCTCATTGCCCAGCAGAGTCGCTTGGGTCTCGACCTCTGGAGACGCAGCTCCAATCTGCAAGAGGCAGGTGCCCCCGCCCGGAACCGGCACCACCAGTCCGTCGAACACGTCGCGCACGATGGGATAGTGGTCGCGCAGCACCGCGAACCCGGTACCGCTCGGTGAGACGTTCACCATGTAGAGGTTCACGTTGAACCGGGCTAGCGCCTCATAGAGACAGCTCTCCAGGTGTCGACGGGCGGCCTCTTCGACCGATTCCATGTGGAACTGCAGGTACACCAGCTTGCCCGTGTGAGTAACCCCGGTCACGCGGCGGCCGGGGAACTGAGCGCGCTGCACGATCTCGGTGCCCTCATCGTCGCTGAAGGTGCTCTTCACCCACAGAGGAATGTCAAACTTCATCGCGATTTCCGCGGCGCGCGGATGGACGACCTTGGCACCAAGGTGGGCGATTTCGGCAACTTCGTCGTAAGTGACCTTGCGCAAGGTCGGTGCCTGGGGCACAAAGTCAGGATCGGCGGTCTTTACGCCCTCGACATCGGTGTAAATCTCAACCGCGTCGGCGTTGAGCGCAGCTCCCATGGCGGATGCAGTCGTGTCAGAGCCGCCGCGTCCCAGGGTCGTCAGTTCGCCGCCGGGCAAGCCATCGCCGGCCACGTAGACCCCCTGGAATCCGCAGATCACAGGAATGATGCCCTGCTCGAGCGCGTTGAAGATCGCCACCGGATTGATGCTTGCGATGCGAGCGTTCCCGAAAATCCCGTCGGTGCGGATCCCCGCTTGTCCACCGCGGTACGAGCTCGAGCGCTGACCGAGACTCTTCAGCGTGTGGGCGAAGATGACCGATGAGAGGATCTCGCCGCACGCCATCAGCAGATCGACCTCACGCGCATCGGGCACGATACTGGGGTCGATCTCCTTGATCATTCCCAGAAGCGTGTCCGTCGCGTACGGGTCTCCCTTGCGGCCGATGGCCGAGACGACGACGACGGGGTGGAAGCCCTGCTCCTTGGCGGAGACGACCTTCAAGGCGGCGAGCATCCGGTTTTTCGCGCTGGCCACGCTCGTGCCGCCAAACTTCATGACCTTGATGCGGTTGCCGCGATCTGAACGGGCTGGGGACGCAAAGGGCACGCTCGGACGCAGCTGCCCCACCCACCCTTCCCGATCCTGAGCTTCTTGGATTGCGGAGGAGAGCCGAGGCGCGTCGGCGGCAGGCACCACCAGCAGCAGGCGATCGTGCATGTCGCCAATGTGGTCGATCTCGACGCCAGCCTCGGTCGCCACGCGGACGATTTTGGCGATCAAGCCCTCTTCGTCGCGGATGTTGACGGCGTGGACGAGCACGATCGAGCGATCGGGGCGAATTTCGACGCTGGCCTGATCCTTGAGCGCGTCGGCGACGGCCGCTGCATCCGACTGCGGCACGATGAATGACAATCCGCCCGGCGTGAGCTTGACAAAGTCGATGCTGACGCCTGCACAGGCCACTGCGGAGAGAACTCCAGCGCGGTCTTGCCGGGGGGCAACGTGAACTTGGGAGAACCCTTCGCGGGTTTCGATCCGGTTGACGCCTCGGGGGCGCTCGAAAGCGGTTTCTTGATGCATGGGAGTCGCGGGCCACTGCGCTCCCCATCGAGCGTGTTGGGCTGAAGTCATTTTACCGGGTGCGACCCCGTTTGGAACTGATCTGGTATCACTCGCCGAATGGACCAGCAATGGGGTGACGGCACCCGCCTTCAGCATGTCGGAGAGGAAGTCAAGCACTGCGGTGCGGTGAACCCGCCGATTTTTCAAAACTCACTCTTCGTGTTCGATGATCTCGACGTGTTTCTGAGTCGAGATCGCAAACCCGACGGCCCAGGATTCTCCTATAGCCGACTCGGAAATCCCTCGCTGACCATCGTCGAGAAGAAAATCGCGGCGCTGGAGCGCACCGATAAGGCCAAAGTGTTTGGCAGCGGCATGGCCGCGATCTCGGCGGCGCTCTTGGCTTGCGTGGAGCAGGGAAGCCATGTGCTTGCGGTCGACATGTGTTACGGACCCACCCAAGGCTTTCTCAACGAGTATCTGAACCGGTTCGGAGTCACCGTCAGTTACGTCTCCGGCGTGGACACCGATGAACTGCTGGCCGCAATCCGCCCTGAGACTACGGTGCTCTACCTGGAGTCGCCTAGCAGCCTGATCTTCCGGATGCAGGACTTCCGCACGATAACGGCCGAATGCCGCCGACGAGGCATCACGACGATCACCGACAACTCCTACTCCGGGGGCATCCACCAGAAGCCGGCAACGATGGGCGTGGATGTCGTCGTGCATAGCGCGACGAAGTACCTCGCGGGCCACAGCGATCTGGTGGCGGGGGTAGTCGCGGGGTCGGAGCAGTTTATCGACCGGCTGACCGAGCGCGAAATCAACTGGCTCGGCGGCCTCATTATGCCGATGGGGGCTTGGCTACTCATGCGCGGCATGCGGACGCTGAAGCTGCGCATGCGCCACGCCGAGGAGCAAGGCAATGCCCTGGCGCAGTTCCTCACGGCTCAATCTTGGGTCGAGCGGGTGCATCACGTGGGACTGGACGACTTTCCTCAACGCGATCTTCGCGACTCGCAGATGAGCGGGTGTTCGAGCTTGCTGTCCTTCGAGCCGAAGGACCAGGATGCCGACAAGTTGCGCCGATTCATCGAAGCACTTCAGATCTTCCAGTTGGGTGTCAGTTGGGGCGGATTCGAAAGTTTGGCGGTTCCGCTAGAAATCTCGCCGATGGGTTGGGATGGGCCTCGTAGGCTCGTTCGACTCTACGCTGGACTCGAGGAGATGGAGGATTTGACGGCGGACCTCACCCAGGCGGCGGCTCAGGCTTGGTAACATCTTAGGCGTGATCGGGCGGTCGGAGGCGAAGCGAGCGTGAAGATTCTCGTCATCGGTTCCGGCCCTATTGTTATCGGCCAAGCGGCCGAGTTCGATTACGCGGGCACCCAAGCGTGCAAGAGCTTGAAAGAGGAAGGCCATGAGGTCGTCCTTATCAACTCCAACCCCGCGACGATCATGACCGACCCGGGCGTGGCCGATGCGCTTTACATCGAGCCACTCAATGTCGACTTCTGCGAGCGGGTGATCGCGCGAGAACGCCCCGACGCCCTGTTGCCCACGCTCGGCGGGCAAACTGGACTCAACCTGGCGACTCAGCTGAGCGATCAAGGAATCCTCGAGAAGTACGACGTTAAGCTCTTGGGCACACCGCTAACCGCAATCCGCAAGGCGGAAGACCGCGAGCAGTTCCGCGCGCTGATGCGGGAGATCAAGGAGCCCGTACCGGAAAGCTGGATCGTCGAGACGCCTGAGCAGCTCGAAGAACTGCTGGACATCGTGCCGTATCCGTGCATCATTCGCCCGGCCTACACGCTCGGCGGAACCGGAGGCGGCATCGCCAACACCCGCGAGGAGCTGCTAGAGATCGGCAACATCGGCCTGAAGCTCTCCTTGCGAAGCCAGATCATGGTCGAGCGCAGCCTGCTCGGCTGGAAGGAGATTGAGTACGAGGTGATGCGCGACTCGAAGGGGAACTGCATCACGGTGTGCAACATGGAGAACTTTGACCCCATGGGCGTGCACACCGGCGACTCCATCGTCGTCGCACCTTCGCAGACCTTGAGCGATCTCGAGTACCACATGATGCGCACGGCGTCGCTGAAGATTATCAATGCACTGGGCATCGAGGGTGGCTGCAACGTGCAGATGGCGCTGAACCCGGATGGCTTTGACTACTACATCATCGAGGTCAATCCCCGCGTTTCGCGCTCGTCGGCGCTAGCCTCGAAGGCTACGGGATATCCCATTGCTCGCGTCGCGGCGAAGATCGCGGTCGGACTTACGCTTGATGAGATCGAGAACCAGGTGACGAAGACCACCAAGGCGTGCTTTGAACCTGCGCTTGACTACTGCGTAGTGAAGATTCCGCGCTGGCCGTTCGACAAGTTCGCGACCGGCGACCGCACGCTGTTTACGCAGATGAAGGCCACAGGCGAGGTCATGGCGATCGACCGCTCGTTTGAGGCCGCGCTGATGAAGGCGGTCCGGGGGCTTGAGGTCAAGCAGAGGGATCTGTGGCATGAGAAGTTTGTTGGGCAGCCGGACCAAGAACTCCGCGCGGCCATCAAGCAGCCCACCGACGAGCGCCTTTGGGCGATTGCCGAGGGTTTACGGCGTGGATTCAGCGTAGACGAAGTCCACAAGCTGTGCCGCGTGGATCGCTGGTTCTTGCGCAAGATGGCGGCCATGGTGGCCAATCCTTTCGAGCCAGTAGCATCGCCCGTGTACAAGATGGTCGATACCTGCGCCGGGGAGTTCGAGTCTCGAACTCCCTATTACTACGCGACGCAGGAAGCGTTCGGCGACGCTTAGCCGCCCTTCTTCTCGCCCACCAACTCGAAGCCCATCGTCTTGCCCTTCTCGGTGGCAGGAATGCCGTCGACCATCCATTTCGGTGCGGGGGCATCCTTCAGGTAGTGGTCGAAGAACTGTTGCATGCGGATCGACCAGTCCTTACGGTTCTTTCGCTGGACAAGGTTGTGGTCTTCTTCGTTGTAGACCGCCATCCAGACCGGCTTCTCAAGACGACGTAGCGCTGCGAAGAACTCGATCCCCTGGTACCAGGGCACCGCGCCATCTTTGTCGTTAGCCATCATCAGCAACGGCGTTTGGATCTTGTCGGCGAAGAACACCGGACTGTTCTCCAAGTATCGCAGGGGTTTATCCCAGATCGTTCCGTCGATGCGGCTCTGGCCCTTCTCGTATTGCATCTGTCGAACGAGTCCCGATCCCCAGCGGATACCGCCGTAGGCGCTGAACATATTCGATACCGGAGCACCCGCACAAGCCGCCCGGAACATGTTCGTCTCCGTGATCAAGTAGGCCACCTGGTAGCCGCCCCAGCTCTGGCCCTGGATGGCCAATCGCTTCGGATCGACGTAGCCTCGGGCAACGATGCTGTTGACTCCGCTCGTGATCGCCGACACTGCGCTCTCCCCCGGGTACCCATTCTTATAGGGAATGTCCGGAATGAAGATGAGGTAGCCGTTGCTGGCGTACATCGGAAGATTGATCGTCGAGGCGCTCGGAGCGGGCGGCCGGTAGCCATGCACCGTGTCCGAGTCTCGCTCGTAGAAGTAAGCGATCATTGGATACTTCTTGCCGTAGTCAAAGTCCTCCGGCTTGATCAAGATGCCCTTGAGTTCGTCGCCGTCGTTGGATCGCCAGTAGACGAGTTCTGCCTTGCCCCAGTTGTATTCCTTCTGCTGCGAATTGGCGTCGGTGACTTTGATCGGATTGCTCAGGTTCTTGTCGGTTAGCCACACGTCGGGAAACTCAACAAAGTCCTGCCGAGTGATCGCCATGCGATCCGACTTCTTCGAGAACGCGGCAACGCCGAACCGCTTGTCGCCCCAAATGAGCTTGGTCGCGGTGGGACGTGCCGACGTAAAGTCGATGCGGTAGATGCCCGAGGCATAGTTTCGCTGGTCGGTCACTGAGGCATACATCTGGCCGCCGACATCTTCCTGCTCGGGGTCGAGCCGAAGGAGTCGGTAAGCCTGGTGCGTCTCTCGACCGAACGTTAGGCGAACCGGAGCCTTCTTGCCGGTTGGGTCGCACTGCCAAGCGTCGAATCGGTCGTAGATAACGACCGCATCGTCGTTCTTCATCCAACCGCCGAAGCCGTACATGCCAGGGTCGTCCGGCACGTCGCTGATCTCGTTGAACACCGGGTGCGGGATGCCCTGGTTGAGCGCGGCACGCTTCCCGGTCGAGAGATCGATCGCGAAGACCTCCTGAGCCGGCCGATCGAAGCCGTAAGCGAACCGCCCCGTCGGGGAGAGGATCAACGATCCCGAGAACTTGGTGAGCAATCGAGCCCGCTCGCCGGTAGTCAGATCGAGCAAGTCGTAATCCGTGTAGCTGAGGCCCCACGAGATCTCGCGCCGGTAGTTGCGGTTGGAGCTGGCGAGCGCATACTGCCCGTCCATCTTGTTGGAGACGCTCACCGACGTGGTCATCTCATCGGCCAGCCGAACTGATCGGCCGCTGGCCACATCGAGCATCACGTCGAACGTGCGGTTCCGCTCCGCCCCAGCTTGCAGCAGTTGCTGGGGCATCATTAGCGGATCTGTCCACGACCACAGGTCGACCGATACGCGTTCTTCCTCAGGAACGGGGTTCGGCACTTCCTCGGGAGGAGTGGGTCGGGTCGGGACAAAGACGCGAGCACCAGTTTCGCTGAATCGGACGTTGCCGCTGTCGACCAAGCTCCAGCCCTTAGGAACGCTGTCCAGAGCCATCGGCTTGGTTGCGCCATCGCTCGGCCCCACATGAAGCGCAAATGAGGGACGCTTCGCCGCATAGTCGTCGCGGTCGGTCAAGAACGCGACCTTGCTGCCATCGTTCGAGAGGATGATGCTGTTGTAGCGGCCTAGCCCCTCGGCGACGGTTGTGGTCTTGTCGCCGGCAAGGTCGTAAACCACCACGCCGTCCTTTTCGCCATCCTTGGTGCTGAGCGAAACCACTATGTGGCTGCCCGTGCGATTGAACCGCAGGTTCGCGACGTCGGTCAGCGTTGTTTCTTTACCGGTGGCCAACTCGCGCAAGATCCGAGTCTCACCGGGGCGATGCTCGGTCTTCTTCTTCGGCTTCTGATCGGCGGGCTTTGCTTGACCCTCTGTGGGCCTGCTGGGCGCAGTTCCGGGAGCCGCTGGAGCAGCCGGAGTCGGCCGCGGTGGCTCGGGACGGTACACGACCCAACCCATGTCTTCTTCCGCCATCAAGTAGCTGGTGACCTTCTCCTTCTCGAACTTGTCGCCCGTTTCCAGGTTGAGGATCAAGAGCGCGGTCTTGGGCATGTCTTCCGGTTTGACCTTGTCTCGGCGCGCCTTCTTCATGGCCTCGTTCTTCGGAGTCACGGTGATGACCGCGAACTTGGAATCGCCGGAGAAGCGGAAGGTCGATCCTTGGTCGATCACGTACGCCTTCTCGCTCGAGGTCGAACGGATGTGCAACACGGGGTCACCCTCTTGTGGGGCAATGATCAGGCCGAGCCACTTGCCGTCATCCGTGAGCGAGGTGCTCCGAACCGACTTCCAGCCGTCGTACACCGAATGGTCGAGGATCTTCTTTTGAGCGGCGGCCAGTTGCATCGATGCACCCAGCACCACCGCAGACGCGATGAGAAGCCTTGTCATGCGGCGGGTTCTACCCGACCGCGCTAAGGTTTTGGTACGAGCATCGGTTTGTAAGTCCAGGCCCGGGCGAGCGGAGCCTGGTCTCGGCTGTGGGGTCCGGTCTCGGCGACGCCCGGCGTGAGCACATTGCGGCCACGCGGACTCTGGAACATCTCCACGATTTGGATGACCGTCCCTCGGTCGGAGTAGGGAATCGCTGGCTCTTCGGGGACTCCGATCGAGGGCGGTGCGAACCTAAGGTTGTCCGGGTATCCCTCGTCCTGCCTCGCGGCGGCAACTCGAACCCACGCCGCCTTCACGATGTCGGCCGACTTTCGGTTGGCCAGATAGTCGAACTTGGTCCGACCTTCCAGTGCGTCCAGCATCAGCGAAGGTTGCAGCGCAAGCCGGAAGTTGTCTGGTGTCAAGAAGCTGCCCACCGCTCCGGCAAACAGCTCGACTCGAATCTCATCGAAAAACCGTCGGTAGAGTCCGGCGGCCGGGTCGCCCGCCAACATCCGGCCGTCGAAGGCATCCAGATCAGGATCGATCCCCTTAAGGTGAGAAGCAAAGGCAGCGTAGTTGTAGTCCTGCCGCGCCACTTGCCAAATCGCGTACTCAAGGTCAGCCATGGCGAGCTTGGGCTTGTCGAGGCCGGTTCGCAGCAGGCTGTCGCGGAAGATGCGGCCCCACGCCGGGGTATCGCCATTGGGCCACCAGCTTACGGGCTTGTTGTTCCAGTTGATGAGCACGCCGGATCGTGGATTGATCGAGCTTGGCATTTGGTCGGGACTCACGAAACCTCTCCAATCGAACTTGGGATCGGCTGGCGTAGGGAGGCGGGGGTCGATGCCCGCGGCTCGGACGGGGACCAGTCCGGCGAATCGGTAGCCAATGTTGCCCTTCGTGTCGGCGACAAACACGTTGAAGTTCGCGGTGGCGTGGTGGCCAGCGGCATCGGCCTCGCTGACGGACTTCGCGGCGTACAGCCCGAAGAGCGCCCTCATGCTCTCCATTTCCCGCTGTGCGGCTCCAGCGCGCCGAATAAAAACGACCTTTGCGGAACGCGGCTCCAGCACGATGGGGCCAAGATGGGTGCGACGTTGGATGATCGTCTCATCGTCGCGCCCCTTGATCTTGAGCGTCCGACGAACGGTCTCGATCGGCCGAGTTTCGCTGCCCCATCGGTAGTGGTCGGCGGCGGCGAGCTCAGCCACGAACACGTCGTCCGTGTCGGCGACGCCGCTCGTCAAGCCCCACGCCAGGTGGTCGGTGTGCCCGACGATCACGCCCGGAACCCCCGGTACGTCGGCCCCCACGAGGGTCTGTCCGGGGACGGCAATGCCGACCTCATGCACGATGCTCGGCGCGCGGAAGCCCATTTGGGGACCCGAAAGCAGCAACGCGCGCCCGTTCGCCGATCGCTTAGCATCGACAACGATGGCATATGAGCCGACCTTGAAGGGCGCGGCGACTAACTCGGCAATCCGGGTCGATTCGGTTCGCTCGGCTAGCCGAACGCCGGGGAGTAGTTCGAGTACGCTGAGCTTGGGTAGCAGAGCTTGATGGCTCTCGGTCACCTTGCGGTCGAAGGGGGCAAAAATCGCCGGCGGGTTCGCCGACTCGTCTTGCTTGCTCAACGTCGTCGTCGAGCGAGGATCGTTCTGCCAGGCTAGATCATCGAAGATGTCAAGCTCTCGCCCCTTCAGCTTGGCCATGGAACCCAGATAGCCGAGCAACGCCATGTTCCGGATCTCGCCGGCCCCGCCGCGGCCGAACTGCTGATACAGCCGTACCGCGATCGCCACCGAGTCGCGGGCGGTCCAAGGTGCGGGTTCAAATCCATGCTGGGCGTAACCGGCGGGGAGCGTTCCCGCGGCTTTGGCTTCGGAGATCCAAGCATTCACGCCGCGAGCGTAGGCGTCGAAGGCGGCGCGGATGTCGGCGGGGAGCTTCGCGAACTGGGCGTCGAGTTCTTCGTAGGTGTATCCGGATCGCAGGATTTCGCGATCGGAGGACGCGGCCTCGGGGCCGAGCACTTCGGCGAGCGTGCCGAGCGCTACCCGGCGGCTGTTCTCCATCTGCCACAGGCGATCTTGGGCGACCGCGTAGCCCATGCCTTCGAAGGCATCGGTGAGCGAGGGGGCGGTGATATGGGGGACGCCGTACGCCACCCGGGTCACCTTTGCCGGCAGGTCGGCGGGGGCAAAGGTGAGAAGACAGAGATAGGCCGCGAGCATGCGCCTATGTTAGCGCGTTCGAATGCTCGCGAGACTCACGGAGTTACGGTAGGTAGCGACGGCGCGTGCCGCCAAGGGCCTTCTTCGAGGCCACGCCAAACAAGATCAGCCCAATGGCGGCGACGATCAAGATTGGTGTGAGCCAAGCGATGAGGCTGAGGGTGAATTTGAGGAGCATTCCGCCGAGCAGCACGAGCCCGATGATCAGCAACCCTAACTTTACGCTTCCCGACATGGTTTGTGTTTCCTTGCCTCAACTCTGAGGCGTCTGTTTACTTAGTCGGTGATTATAGGGCGAATGTTGCAGGGGGGCAAATCCCCCGGGACCATTGACCCGCCGGCAGCGGAGGAAGGAAATCAAGAACTTTCCCCCGCTAAAAAACGTCTGGAGCATGATTCAACCACGCCTCGGTCTATGCAATTTCCGCCGAACGTGGTTAAAATACGGGTAACTGGGCGTGGATCGCGTCGCCCCGCGGTTCAATTCAGTCCAAAGGGAAAGAGGTGGAAGTCGGTGATCGTTAGGAAAACGACGTTGCGTTGGGGAGCCTTTTTAGGAGGCGCCCTGGCCATTACCATGGCCGGATTGGTTTTCCGGGATGCGGATGCAGGAAGCGCCGGTGTTGCTGGCGCGCCGCCCCCGCAGCCCGCGAAGCAAGCTGTCAAGCCCAATGGATGGGATTTCGGCTTCATCGAGAATAAGGGTCAATGGCACGAGGATGCTCGCTTCTACTCTGGGTGGAAGGGCATGGACGTGTGGGTGACCCGTTCTGGCATCAAGTACGATTTTTATCGACTTGGTGACATCGCCTGGCGCCAAGACGGCAAGGGCATGGCTAAGCCGCGCACGCGGTCTGGCCAAGTCATCGAGTTGCAGTTCATGGGCGCGAACATGGGTTCGGGCGCGCATGGTCTTGGCGAGCGACCCGGCGAAGTCAACTACATCCGCGGGAATACCACCCACGCTGGGGTGAAGACGTTCAACGAAGCTTGGGTCAATGAGCTTTACACGGGCGTCAATATGCGCGTTTATCGCGATGGCGGAGCCCCGCGTTTCGACCTCGTGGTCGCTCCCGGAGCTCGCCCGGAGAGCATCAAGTTTAGGTACGAGGGCGCACAGTCGGCTCGGATCAAGAACGATGACACCATGGCGGTCACAACCCGCTACGGCGAAGTCGCCGTCACGGATCTGTACGCCTATCAGCGCATTGCGAACGAAGACCGGCAAGTCCAGTGTAAGTTCGTAAAGAACGCCGACGGCACGTTCGGATTCGAAGTCGACGGCTATGATCCGTCGAAGCCGCTGGTCATCGACCCTGTCGTCTATTCGACCCTGTACGGTGGATTTGCGACGATCGCCGCTCCGGGCGATGACATCGCATACGATGTCGCCGTCGACAATCTGAACCAAGCTCATGTCGCTGGCTCGACCACCTCGGTGAACTACCCGATCACCAACGGAGCCTACGACAACTCGGTTCAGGGGGCAGATGCCTTCATCACGAAGTTCTCGAGTGATGCGACCAGCCTGATCTACTCCACCGTCATCGGTGGCGCCGGTGCGGAAGAGGCGTACGCTATTGCGCTCGACCTTCAGGGCCGCGCTTGGATTACCGGTATCACCACTTCACCGGATGTGCCCTCGGCGGGAGCCTTCCCAACCACGCCCGATGCCATCCAGACGATCTATCGTGCCGGTGGCGGCGACGCTTTCGTGGCGCGCATCTCAAACACCGGTAACGCGCTGGAGTACGGCACGTACATGGGTTCGTCGACCGACAATCCGTTCCCTCCGGCGGACATCGGTTTCGATATCGGGGTTGACGCCGATGGCAACGCGTACATTGTCGGCCAGGTTGAAGGGGCAAACTTCCCGCGAACCGCGGGTGTGCTCCAGCCGACGTTCGGAGGTGGCAACACCGACGGATTCGTCGCTCGGATCAGCGCGACCAACATTTACGACTACGGCACGCACGTGGGCGGCAACCAGAGTGATGTGATCGCTGGTGTTGCCGTCGACGCGGTTGGCAACGCGTTCATCGTAGGCACAACCAGTTCGCCGAACTTCCCGACGGTGGCCGGTTCGTTCGACACCACGATGCAGGGCGGCGATGCGTTCGTCGCCAAGCTGGTGCCGAGCGGTACCTCGCTGGACTACTCCACCTTCATTGGCGGTAGCGCTGGCGAGTCGGCAAGCGCGATCGCGATCGATAACTCGGGCAATGCCTATATCATTGGCTCGACTCAATCGGTCGACTTCCCGCGGACCCAGGGCGCTTTTGACACCGTGTTCAACCCGCCCGGTGAGAACTTCACGACGAAGATCGCAATCGACGGCGCTTCGCTTGTCTACTCGACCTTCATGGCGGGTGGCGGATCGCAGCAGGCCATTGCCGTGGACGATCTCGGTGTGGCCTACATCGTTGGAATCAACAACACGAGCGCCCAGCCTTCGATCGTGACCACGCCGTCCGGCGACGACACATCGTACAACGGGCCGAACAACCCGCTTCGGATTGGCGACGCCTACCTTCAGGCAGTCGATGAAGCTGGTTCGAACCTCGTCTACGGTAGCTTCCTTGGTGGCGAAGAAGATGACGCGGCCCTCGGCCTCTACGTCGATCGCTCGCGCAATGCCTACGTGGTTGGTGTGACCAACTCGTGGACGCAGGGCGCTAAGGTGGCGTTCCCGACCACCGCCGGCGTCTTCAAGCCGACGATGTTCAACGATAACGCCCCGAATCTTCCATTCTGGGATGGCTTCTTGATGAAGATCAAGGTTCGCCAGTCGCCGTTGCTCAACCCGATTACGATTACTCCGGGCTCGGTCGCGGGAACGGAAGAAGCGCAACTCAACATCGGTCTAACCGGTCCGGCCTCGCCGGGCGGTGCGGTCATCCGCATCCGTTCGCTCAATGAGGCGGTGGCCCGTCCGGTCGATGCGGGTGGCAACCTTCTCGATCAGATCGTGATTCCGGAGGGCCAAACGACCTTCCCGCCGATCCGCGTTACGACTTCGGACGTCGTGTCCCAGTTTGTCGTGACCTTCACGGCTGAACTCGAGGGCGACACCAAGACCACGAATATCACGGTAGCTCCGTGGCTGACCAACATGATCTTGAGTCCGAACACCATCGTTGGTGGAAATCGGGTTACGGGTCGTGTCAATCTGTTCCGACCTGCGCCGGCGGGCATGACGGTCTCCGTCTCGTCCAGCAACCCGGCCTTGGCCTACGCCGTTGATTCGGCGGGAACGCAGATCAACAGCTTCGTGGTGCCGACCGGCGACACGACGGCAACCTTCGACATTCTGACCCGTGGCGTGGACGTGCCGGCAACGGTAACGATCCTCACTAAGGTCACGACGCCGAACCTCCAGGTGACGCGTTCTCAGGTCATGCAGATCATTCCGGCGAGCCTGCGCAGCCTCACCTTCGATCCCAACCGGGTCAACGGTGGCGAGCAGACCACCGGTACCGTGCTCCTCGACGGTGAGGCGGGTCCGACCCCGATCCGAGTCGACCTTCGACTTGGCTCGACGGGTAATCCTCCTGTTGGCGTTACCTTCCCGAACGGCCAGGCCACTTATGCGGTGTACGTACGCCGCGATCCGGGTGGCGATGTCGAGAAGGGCAAGTTGACGACGTTCAAGGCTACAGCGGGCGTCGCGACGGGGAACACGTTCCGCAACGTCGTCGCTGAGCGGCTGAACAAGAACCCGATCCAAACGCGAACCGGAACGATCTTCGTGGATGCCACTGGCATCGACGCGGTGAATCTGGATAACACCAGCGTCCTCAGTGGAACGATTGTGACGGGTCACGTGACCCTGACTCAGCCGGCTTCGCCGAGCGGCTTCCGGGTGAAGGTCAACACGGACAACGGCACCTATGCGCCGTTCGGTGGTACGAGAACCCAAATCGAAGCGTACGTTCCTCCGGGTGCTATCCGAAGTAACAACTTCCTCATTACGACGAAGTTGCATCGAGGCCCGGGCAACGTGGTCGCCCGCATCAGCTCCGAGAAGCCCGGCTATCCGGTCCGATTCCGCGACCTCACCCTTCGACCGCTGGATTACACCTTTACGGCGAATCCTAACTCGGTCGTTGGCGGTTCGCAGAACTTCGCGATGGGCATCGTGCTCAGCAATGGCGAAGTTGCTCCAACCGCGGGCATCACCTTTAACCTCACGAGCAGCAATACCAATGTCTGCGTCGTGCCGGCCACGGTGAAGCTCAACTCGGGCCAATCGGCCATCAACTTCGAGGGCGTCACCCGAAGCGTCACGGTCCCCACGTCGGTCACTCTGACCGCCAGTGTGGACACGCTCCCGACGCCGCTCGTCAAGTCTGTTACGCGCACGGTTAATCCGCTCAGCATCTCGCTCACGCTCAATCCGGCAGTCATCACGGGTGGTCTCAACTCCATCGGTAACGTGACTCTCGGCGCGGCGGCGGGAACGGGTGGCGTTCGCATCAACCTCACCAGCTCGAACACCGCGGCCGCGGTTGTGACTTCGTCGATCATCATCGCCGAGGGCCAGACGCAGGGCTCGTTCAACATCCCGACGTTCCAAGTGGGCGCCGACACGGATGTGACGATCACGGCGCGAACACCGGCCGGTGTGACGGCAACGGCGATCCTTCGGGTCACCGCGCTTAACATCCAAGTCACGGTCAATCCGAACTCCGTCGTAGGCGGCGTTCAAAACACCGTGGGTGACGTGGTCATCAGTGCTCCGGCTCCGGCGGGCGGCACATTGGTGAATCTCACGAGCGGCAACCCGGCGGTGGCATCCGTGCCTTCAAGCATGAGAGTCAACGCGGGCCAGACCCTCGGCAAGTTCGTGATCACCACATCGATGGTCGCGACCAACACCACGGTCGTCATCAGTGCACGACTGCAGTCGGGTCGCACGGCGACCACGACCATGCAGGTACGGGCCCTCGGCGTCCTCGTGTCGGTGAACCCGACGCAGGTGTTCGGCGGTACGCAGAACGCGACCGGACTGGTAACGATCGGCGGCAACGCGCCGACGGGTGGCATTACGGTCACGCTGACGCGGAGTTCGAACGCGATCTCCATGCCGACCTCCGTGGTGATTCCGCAGGGCCTGAACAACCGCACGTTCGCGATCACGAGCAACCCGGTTGCGGCCGACGTGAACGTGATCATCACGGCTCAGCTGCCCTCCGGCAAGACGGGCACGGCGATTCTGAAGGTATTCGCTCCGCGAATCCTACAGTTGGCGCTGGACACGTATAGCCTGATCGGTGGAGACTCCACCCGAGGCTCGCTGACGATGAACGTCCCGGCTCCGTCGGGTGGCATTAGCGTGCCGCTCGTCAGCGGTAACTCGAACATCGTCCAAGTCCCGGCGTCCGTGCCGATCGCGGGTGGCACCACCTTCAATCGGTTCGACGTGGCCACAACGGCCGTGTCGGTGGACACGAGCGTGACCATCACCGCCAGCTACGCCGGCGCAAGCCGAACGGTGACCCTCGAGGTTCTCGCCCCGACCCTGGTGTCGTTGGTGCTGAATCCGAACACGGTCATCGGTGGCAACTCGGTGCAGGCCACGATCACTATCGACCGCAACGCTCCGGCAGGCGGACTAACCGTCAACTTGGAGAAGGACCTAACCGCGACCGGTGCCCCTTACGTGGCAGTTCCGGCTTCGGTGACGATCCCGGCGGGTGCCCGATCGGTGACGATCACTCTAACGACCCTCCCGGTCTCGCGAGTGGTGGCGACCCAGATCACGGCCTTCTTCAGCCAGCGGTCCCAGTCGGTGAGCGACGTGCTCACCCTGCGGCCCCAGTAAGAAGCGGGCCACCGACCAACGGGGCTCGGGTTCCTTCGGGAATCCGGGCCCTGTTCCTTTTGGGGTCTTTGAAAAGGTAAAACAGACTCGTGCGTGGCGGAAAGAGTGTGCTTTTGATTACGGTTGCATTGGGCACCGTCGGTTTATTGTTGGCATGGCGGCGGCGGCGCGACGTCATTGCCGGCGAACCGGAAGCGCTCTCCACCAACATCCAAGACCGCTTAGAAGAACTTGAGCGCAGAATCTCCGATTCATTGCCGGACCCGATCCGGGCCTAACCGCGTCGGCGAAATCCGCCAGAATTAGGGGAGTATGTCAAAGCGCGATATTGCGATAATCCCCGGGGATGGCATCGGCCCCGAAATCATGGATGCCACCCTGGCGATCCTCGAGTCCGTGGGCTTCGAGGCGAACTGGATTCCTCTTGAGGCCGGACTATCCGCGGTCGAGAAGGGGTTGCCGGCCATGCCTCCCGAGACCATCGACCGAATCAGGGAGATTGGCATCGCGCTGAAGAGCCCGACCACGACCCCCAGCGGCAAGGGGCACTCCAGCGCCAACGTCGCCCTCCGCAAGGCGCTTGATCTGTTTGCCAATGTTCGTCCGGCGAGGAGCCTTCCCGGCGTCCAGGGGCCCTTCGCCCACAAGGATCTCGACATCATCATTGTTCGCGAGAACACCGAGGACCTTTACGCGGGCATCGAGTTTCAGCCCCACCCGGATATGGCCCAGGGCGTCAAGGTCATCACCCGCCCCGGGTGCCACCGAATCTGCCTTTATGCGTTCGGCATGGCGCGCCGCCAGCAGCGTAAGCGGGTGACTGCTGTGCACAAGGCGAACATCATGAAACTGTGCGACGGGATGTTTCTTGAGGAGTTTTATCGCGTTGCCGCTGACTTTCCCGACATTCAGGCCGACGACATCATTGTCGACAACTGCTGCATGCAGCTCGTGACGCGTCCTGAGCAGTTCGACGTGTTCGTGACTGAGAACCTGTACGGCGACATCGTGAGCGATCTCTGCGCGGGCTTGGTCGGTGGCTTGGGCCTGGCACCGGGTGCGAACATCGGAATCCATCACGCAGTCTTTGAGGCCGTACACGGCTCCGCACCCGACATCGCGGGGAAAGGTGTCGCGAACCCGACCGCATTGCTGTTCAGCTCGGTCATGATGCTGCGCCACTTGGGTGAGTACGAGATGGCCGACCGAATCACGAACTCAGTGATGCGGGTGTGCGAAGATGGTAAGTGCCTCACGGGGGACCTTGGCGGCCGGGCGAGCACGCAGGAATACATCGCCGAAGTTATGCAACACGCAAAAGCGTCGTAAAGAGTGACCATGATGACAGCGTTACTACTTCTGGCGGCGATCGGGGTTTCGTCGGATGCGCCGGTGCAACTGCAACGAACCTCCAAGCCTGGCGAGAAGCTGGACTACACGGTTCGGTCGTATCTCGTGACCGAGACGCGCAGCATCGGGGTTACCACCTTCATACCGTCGACCGTGGACATTGGCTACGACTTCACCGCCGAAGCCACCGGCACCAAGCCGGACGGCATCTACGACTTTCGCTATAAGCGACCAACGATGAACATCGAAGAAGGGGGCAAGAAGTCAGTCGAAAAGCCGAACTTCGATCTGCTCATCACATTGAGCCCCATCAACGAGTTCCTCGAAGTGAAGGACCTGACGCCCAAGAAACCGGCCGCAAAGCCCGGTGGAGGCCTGTTTGCGGTGGGTCCGGTGGGCGTTGCGGGTCAACAGGGGGCTCTGGGGGGGATCCTAGGCCAATTCGTCAGCGAGATTCAGCGGCTCGCCCTGTTCATTGGCTCGATTGACTCCGCCATCGACTTCCAGCCGAAGCTCGACGTCCGCGAGGTCAGCAAGGGTGACACGTGGCGCCGCACCGTCAGCTACTCGCCGCAACAACTTGCCAGCAAGGACGGCAAGATGGTGATGCAGCGGCTCGACTATGTTTACACGTACGATGGCATCGTCGAGTCGGGGGGCCAAAAGGTGCATCGCGTGGTCGCCACCCTGGATATGAACGCGAACTTGCTGCAGTTCATTCGCGACACCGTGGATCTTTCGAAGATGGCGGTCCACTTCAACGAAATCGGGTTCCAACTTAAGGCCAAGATCGACTTTGACCTCGACCTCAAGACCGGCCACACGATTAAGGCGGACGCAAAATCCGAGGGTGGATTCAAGATCGTGGTTACCGAATATCCCGAGGATCCTTACATGGAGCAGAAGTTGCGCGGTCATACCGTGCTCAAGTTGGTCCGAAAGAGCTGATCATGCGTAGCTGGTTTGCCGCTCTGATCGTGATGACTCTCGCTGCGGGCTGCGCAGGGCCGACCGGTAAGACCGCAGCGGAGATTCAGCGTGAAGTCGAGCGGGCCCCCAAGCCCACCGAGGACGTGGCGCAGCTTGGGCGGGAACTCGGCATTGAGATCTTCAAGAGCACGGCGGCACTCGATGGCGGCGGCATGGACGGAGTCGCGACCGTCGACAAAGAGGGCGTCACGCTCGACGCGTATCGCCACACGACGGAATCGGTGGACGACGTCGCTGCTTTCTACAAAGCTCGAGTTGTCGAGCCCATCGAAACGAGGGCGGGCGGTGCCGTAGTCGTCGAGGGGCTGAATACCAGGGGCGAGCGTCTTTCGATTACCGCCAATGAAGCTAAAGGAAAACAAGGCGGGACGCTGTTCGTGATTACCGTTACGCGAAGCGCCGCGGATCAAATGCCGAAAGACTCACCGTAGGGGCACGGCTATCGATGAGTTCGGCGGCGACGATGCCCGTCGCTGGCCCTAAGCTAAGCCCCATCATGGCGTGGCCCGCAGCGATCACGTAACGATCGACCAAGCCAATGTACGGCAGTCCGTCGGGTGAGCAGGGTCGCAAGCCATGCCACACCGGCTGGTCGTCGAAGGCGCTCCTCGGACACGCAGGCACGTATCGGCAGAAGCTGTCGGCGATGCCATCAACCCTCGGCCAGTCGATGGTGCCCTCGGACCCACCGATCTCCATCGTCCCTCCGACGCGCAGGGTCGAGCCCATGGGGGTGACCGCGACTCGACCCTCCACGAGAATGCTGCAGACCTCGGGAAGAACAGGTGGCTGGTTCAGCGTCATCGAGTAGCCCTTGCCCGACACGAGCGGCAAGTTCAGCCCGATTTGACCCGCGAGTTCGCGGGTCCACACTCCTGCGGCGAGGACGACATGATCGGCCTCAATCGCCCGTACGTCTTTCGGCTGCTCTCCGTAGAGGAACGTGCCGCCTGCCGCCCGAACTCGTCGGCGCAGCGAGGTCAGGAAAGCGGCGGGATTCAGGTGACAATCGTCGGGAAAGAAAGCGCCACCAGCGGCGGTGTATCGGACACCCGGATCGAGCTTGCCCAGTTCCGTATCGGTCAGCATCTCGGCAGAGAGGCCCAGCTTGCGAGCGAACTCCACCGTGTGCCGTTCTTCCTCTAGGGTTTCCGCGCGCTGGCACACCATGATCAAGCCGCGCTTGACAAGCCCAAAGTCGTCGGTCTCGGCCAACTCAAGGTAGCGCTTTCGCGAGAGCAAACTGAGGTCGCGCAGGGCAGGGCCTCCCAAATCTACGTTGCGCTGGTTCGCCGACCGCATGAACTGCCACATCCAGCGCAACTGGGCGAGGTCGAGGCGCGGGCGAATCCGGAAAGGCCCCCGAGGGTTGAGCATCATGCGCATCCCCAGTGCGACCATGCCGGGTGCGGCGAGTGGGATGACGTGGCTGGGGACGACCATTCCGGCATTGCCGGTCGAGCACCGTTCGGCGTCCTCTGGCTGGCGATCGTAAACGACCACCTGATGCCCCCGTTCGGCGGCTTCGGCGGCGGCGCAGAGGCCGATGACCCCTGCGCCCACGACCGCGACATGTTTGCTCATCAGGGCAGCAGCGAACGGATGATCGCGAAGATGATGCCTGCCGACGTGATGTTCTTCGAGATCGCGTCGATATCGGCTTGGCGATCAGAGAGCCGCTCCGCCATGACCTTGGAGGGAACGAAGATGAAGTCGCCAAGCTCGACTCGTGTTCGGGCGGTCGCACGAAGCACCTCACCACCGGCACGGATCACGAGAATCCGATCCTTGGCCACGTCGACGGTGAAGCCACCACTACGCTCGACGTAGTAGCTGACCGTCTTCCCGGACACGAACAGCACCGCGGAGGGCACCATCACCGCGCCGCCGATGGTCACCGTCGATGGCGTCTCGGGAACGATGATGACGTCACCCTCTTCGAGAACGAGGTCAGCGGTCGAGCCCTTATGCTTGAGGGCTTCGTCCAGGCGTACGTTGAGGTTGCCCAAGGGGCTCAGCTCACGGTCTTCGAACTCGCGGGCAGGACTGACCGTACTCCCTTGAATCTGAACCTTGGGGAGCGTATCGCTCTTGGGAAGCGCGGCTCCGGCGGCGCCAAGCCCGAGCGCGGCAGCGGCAACGTTGGTGTCGGTCGTCGATCCTCCGGCGATGCTCTTTACGACACGCAGTTTCTCGACTTCGGCCTTGGCCATCGCGCGCTTGTACTCTTCCTCATTGACGCGCTCCAGAACCTCACGGATTCGCGGGGAGAGCCGCACCTGAGAGAGAGTCGACAGACGCCCTGGCTCACGGACGAACTGGGCACCGCGGGAGAATGCGGTCGGCGTCAGGCCACCGGCTCGCTCGATCAGGTCAGAGATTCGCTCCGTAGTAGCGTTGATCGCGTAGGTGCCGGGGCGCTTTACCGCGCCCATCAGAATCACCGTGCGCGGGCTCATCTGGAACTGGCTGAGCTGGGGCACGGAAACAAGGTCACCGGCCTCAATCTCGGGGTTTGCCGCTCCGCTCAGCACGTCGGCGACTCGATACTGCCGGGCCTTGGTGCCGTCAGGAACGCGTGCGCTCGCGATCTCGATCATGTCGCCGGCATTGGGCATGAGGCCGCCTGCCATTTGAAGGAGATCGGAAAGCCGCAGATTGGCCGCTCGCGTGAAGGTGCCCGGGCTCTGCACCGCGCCCAACACCTGAACCTGTTGCTCCGGAACAAACTGAGCTTCCGTCACCGACTGCACCATAAGCATGTCGCGGTCCCGCAGCTCGACGTTATGCTGCTGATCGCCGACGGCCACCTTGCGGAAGTCGATCTTGATGACATCGCCGATGGTGCCATCGTCGTTGTAGCGTTGCAGGAATCCCTGTTCTTGGAAGGCCTCGCCGGAGAGTCCACCGCTTTGAATGAGCAAGTCGACGACGCGCATGCTGTCGGCTCGATAGAACGAGCCCGGCTTGCGCACGGCACCGCGGACAATGACTTGCCGCGTACCCATCCACTGCACGTCGTCGGTGCGGTAGATCTTCAACCGGTCGAAGGCTTTGAGGGGAACATTGTGGTTCGCGTCGCCCTTCAGCGCACTCTCCAAGTCAATTGGAATCAGGGCCAGTGACTTGTCATCGTTCTGTCGGAAGAGGTCGGCGCGGGTGCGGTAGGCATCCGGCAGGAGGCCGCGGGCACGCTGAATCAGACTGAGCACGGTCATTCCTTCAGCCAGCGCGTACTGGCCAGGTTGGTCCACAGCGCCTTCCAGGGTAATGACGTTGGTGAGTTCGGGCCGTACCGAGAACACGTCGATCGAGTCCCCCGCGTAGACCAGAGGGTCGTTTGCGGGTCCGGTCGCGGTTAAGTCGACGTCTACGAGTTTGAGTCCCTGCCCGGGTGAAACCGTCGAGTGGGATATCCGCTGCGAGACGCCGGTCGGTTTGACCGAACCCGCAAATCCGAGGATCTGCTTTAGCCGCTCTCCGGGCAGCGATTCATAGATCGCCGGTCGGCCCACCTCGCCTTGAACAGTGACCCGGCTCTCGACGGGCGGAATGAAGATCGTGTCGCCGGGCTGCAGCGGGACGTCCTGCTGACTCTCTCCGTAAACCAAGAACTTGTAGAGGTCGAAGGTGCGCTTGGTGCCGTCGTTGCGGCGAAGCTCGATTCGGCGCAGCGAGCCGTTCTCGGTCGGCCCGCCGAACATGTAGATCGCGTTGAAGAGCGTCGCTACCGCCGGAACCTGATAGCTCCCGGGCATGAACGCCTCGCCAAGCACGGTCAGCGTCATCGTCCGCAGCTCGCGAAGGGTGACCGTAACATCCGCATCGCGGAGATCGCGCCGTAGCTCCTTACGCAACAGACCCTCGACTTGGGCGAGCGTCTGACCTCGAAGCACGAGACGTCGCCCGCTGGTGGGAAGATTGATCCCGCCTTGTGCGTCGATCTTCGCGGTGTACTCCTTGGCATCGACGGTTGGGCTCCACACCCGCAAGTTGAGCACGTCGCCGGTGCCGAGTTGGTATCGCTCGGGGGCGGGCACAAACACGTTCGAGCCCATCATGTCGAACGGGCCGACGAAATACTTCAGCGCGTCAATCGACTGGATGAAGCTGGGGTCCTGACCCTGAGTAGCGACATTCCACGGGTTGAGATTCGGCTGTCCAAACGAGGTCGATGGCTGAGTCGTTTGGCCGCCCTGAACCGGCGGCACTTGTCCGGTTTCTACGCCCGTTTGGCCATTTCCTCCTTGAGTTGGAGGCTGGCCGTTCGTGCCGGCCTGGCCGTTTCCGTTTCCGCTTCCATTGCCATTTCCGTTTCCGTTGCCAGCTTTGGGCGGGAATCCTAGGTCTTTATTGGGATTGACCGCTTGGTTGACGGCGTCCGGGAGCAAGCTGTCCGACATGCCCTGTCGGGCCGAGAACGGCACGCCGGGCTTGGCGAGTCCCTGTTGGATCGCCATCATACGCCCCATGATTGCGGCCCGGGGCGCGGCGAAGAACTCATAGCCAAAGTGCTCAAGGGGCTTCGTAACAACGACGGTCACGCGCTGGCGCGCGGTCTTCGCAGGGTCGGTAGGATCGGTCGCAAGGATGTCAAACAGGTAGGAGCCCGCCTGCATGGGCACCCAAGCAAAGGTTCCCGTGTTCGGGTCGATCTGGGCGTCACGCGGGGCATCCTGCAGCGAGTAGAGCAGGCTGACGATCTCTTGCCGGCTGTTCCGCACGAGCGCCTTGAACGTGACGAGTTCCTTGACCTTGCCCTGGCGGACTCCGATGGGGTCCATCGTGTAGGCATCGGCAATCTTCGAGTTGCGCCCCTGAGCGTCACGGATCTTCTGGAGCGGGTCCTCCTGTTGCTTCTTCTGCTCGGTAGGAGGGGGTGTTTGCTTGACCGGGGGATCACCCGTTTGGGGCCAAGCAAGCAGCGAAGCGCCTAGCGCTAGCACCACCATCGACAATCGTAAATGGTCGCGAAGAATCATGGTCGGCGGAGTGCTCCGCACCTGCTGCGGAACCCGGAGAGATTACCTGCTGAACCTAGGCAGCGACCGTTGAGTTTTCCACACTGTCAGCGTGCGGAACATGGGATGTGGAATGTCGCGACTCTGCGTACGTGCAACATCCGACATCCTACATTCGATCCATCACCCGATATAAAGCAGCGGATCGCCCGGATTAACCAACTCGCCATTCTTTGCGACGACCCGAATGACCGTGCCGCTGATCGGCGCGACGATCTCGTTGAAGACTTTCATCGCTTCGATCAAGCCCACAACTTGGTCGGCCATTACCGACTCGCCTTCTTTCACGAATGGCGGGGAAGAAGGGCTGGGCGACGCGTAGTAAATGCCGTTCATCGGGCTGTTCACGGGAATCCCCGTTGGGACCGCCGGTGCGGCGGCTGCGGGTTCATCCTCGATCGGATCTTCGGCCGCTGAATCGGCATTGCCCGGTGCGATCACCATGGCGCCACCGCCGTTCACGCGGCGCTTCCTGCGTAGGACGACCTTCCAACCGTCGCCCTCGAGTTTGGCTTCTTCGAGGCGAAACTCGTCCATGAGGTCAGCGAGTTCGGTTGTGCGTGCGGCCAGTTCTTCCACGGGCAGTATTGTACACAGGCGGGGGATTGCAGATTGCTGAGTTTCGATTTCAGATTGTGGATTGAGTTACTTGCCCATCCGAGCAAACCGAACCAACCCCGGGCCAACTCTCGCTAAGCCTGGCCCGCCCCAGCCGCGCCACAATCGAATCATGAGCGAAGGCGATTTGTTTGGTCCGGTCGCGCCCGATCTCGCCTCCATGCCGCTGGCCGCGCGCATGCGCCCGCAAACGCTTGACGACATCATCGGCCAACCTGAACTCACCCGTCCCGACAGCGCCTTCCGCAAGGCGGCCGAGGCGGGCAAACTGGGCTCGATCATCCTGTGGGGGCCGCCCGGCGTCGGCAAGACCACCCTCGCGGATATCTTGGCCCGGCTATCCGGTTCAAACATCGCCAAGGTCAGCGCGGTGCAGGCCGGAGTCCCTGAGCTCCGCAAGATCATCGACCAAGCTCGTCGGGCACTGCGCGAACGCGTCCGCACCGTCCTTTTCATCGACGAGATTCACCGATTCAACAAGGCGCAGCAGGACGCGATCCTGCCCGTTGTCGAAGACGGCACGATCACGCTGATCGGCGCGACGACGGAGAATCCGAGCTTCGAGGTGAACTCCGCGCTCCTTTCTCGGGCGAGAGTGTTTGTGCTCCATCTCCTCACCGACGAGAACATCGCGGAGATCATCGAGCGAGCCTTGAGCGACGAAAGAGGTCTGCGTGCCAACTTCGAGCCCGAGGCGAAGGCGCTCATCGTGAACCTGTCCAATGGCGACGCGCGCGCCGCGCTCGGCATGCTCGAACTCGCCGCTGCAACCGGCGAGGACCCCAATACTCTCGAGCAGGTCAAAGAAGTCATCCAGCGGCGGCAGATCGCCTACGACAAGGGCGGCGAGCAGCATTTCGATCTGATCTCCGCATTGCACAAGTGCGTGCGCGACAGCGACCCCGACGCATCGCTCTACTGGCTGGCGCGGATGCTGGAGGGTGGGGAAGACCCGATGTATATCGCCCGCCGGTTGATCCGCATGGCGACCGAGGATATCGGCCTTGCCCAACCTCAAGCGCTGCCGCTCACCATTGCCGCGCAACAGGCTGTCCACACCATGGGGATGCCCGAGGCGGCGCTAGCCCTCGCCGAGGCGGTCGTGTTTCTCGCCCTTGCTCCTAAGAGCAATGCGGTTTACCGAGCCTACAAGGAGGCGGTGAAAGATGTCCAGGAAACCCGGAACGACCCGGTGCCGCTGCACCTGCGCAACGCCCCGACGAAGCTGATGAAGAACCTCGGCTACGGCGAGGGTTACCAGTACGCCCACGACGCCGAGGACGCAAAGGTCGATCAGGAGCACCTGCCCGAAACGCTGCGGGGGCGGGTGTATTACCGTCCGACGCCGCGGGGTTGGGAAGGGAAGCTGAAGGAGTAGAGCCTGCTGGGAGGGCGCTGCTTCGTCAGCGCCAAGAACCGATGGAGGCGCGGGGCTGATTTGCGTTCGGCAGCTCGCGCAGGGCCTCGTCACTTCGTGACTCGAAACCTGCGCCTACATTTGAAGCGTGGGTGGATGAAAACAAACGAGCCCCGCCGAATCGGCAGGGCTCGCAAACTGAGACCGGATGAAGCGGGCTTACTTCTTGCCCTGGTTCTGCATCTGGTTGCCGTAGCGGCGCATGAATTTCTCGACGCGGCCGGCGGTGTCGACGAGGCGCTTGGTGCCCGTGTAGAACGGGTGGCTGAACGCGCTGATGTCCACCGGGACCACGTAGTGCGTGATGCCGTCGATGACCTTCGTGTCGTTCGACGTGAGCGTCGACACGCCGACCCACTCGTGGTCGCCATCGATGAACAGCACGGGATGATTCGCGGGATGGATATCTGCCTTCATGAAAATCGGGCCTCCTGAGGCCAAGTGGGATTATGGCACAAAGCCAGCGCAAAAGGGAACCTTTGGGCGGCTTGCCTTCGTCTCAAGATATGGCGAAAGCCACGTCTAATCTCCGGGCAACCGGGGAGCGGGGGAACCGTAACTTGGGGTGAATGGAGGCCGATCGTGGCCCCCTAGGGTAACTCTTGGCCCGAACCCGACAGCTAACTCCGTAGACGAAGCGGGAATCGATACCACGGCAGCAATGTCGCCGGTTCGACACACGCACTTTCGGCCAAACCGGCCTCATGTTGAGGCTGGGTGAGCACCTCCTGTTGAGCAGGGCCCTTCGGAAACGGGGGGCCCTCTTGCTTTTCTGGTGTGTTGGCTAGTTGGTGTGTTGGCTTGTTTGCCTGTTGGTGCGTTGGCGTGTCGGATGTCGGATGTCCAACCCTCCAAGCCCCGAGCCCCCGAACCCCGTACAACCACGAGCAATCGGGCGACGTCCTGCAATCCCCAACCACTCGTGCCGATCATAAAGGCAAGAAGACTCATGACCGAGCAAGAATTCGTCCAACGTGTCGAGCACCTCGCCCGCCGACTCGAAACCTCTATCCCGCGAGTGCGGGTGGTTTCTTCGCGGGGGCGAGAAGCGCTGCGCATCCGCGTTTCGGGGTGGACGGTCCGGGTTTCCGAGAAGGCCCTAACCGACCTGACCGAGGCCGAAATCGACTTTGGGCTCGCGCTTGCGTTCTGCATGCGGCTGCGAGGCATCTTCTTGCGCCCCGCCTACGTTTGGGCTCCGTGGCTAGTGACGACCTTCATCGGATTCTGCACCGTCTTGCTGGGGCAGGTGTCCTTTGTCGACCGATTCTGGATGGGCTTCGGCATCATGTTCGGCAGCATGTTGGTCGGCTACGCTGGCTCGATTCTCGTTTCGGCTTCGCTCGACGACCGAGTGTTGCGCGAGCAGATCAGCGAGGCCCTGAGCCTAACTGGAAATGCGTCGGCCGCCGAGACCTACTTGATCCGATGCGGAACGGACCACTTGCTCGCCGCCCGCCGCAGTCTGGGCAGTAGCGATCGCAGCAATCTCGACACTCAACTCGAGGCCTTGCGGAACGCGGCTTCCCGACTCGGGCTCAGTTACCGTTCGGTCGGCTACTTCGAGAGCTAATCACCCGGCAACATTGGCAGGTTGCGTCCGTCTATCCTAAGTGGGAAGACATGTTCAAAGACGCGCTGGTTAGCCTTGGTATCGGCCTTTCCGTGTGGAGCAACGTGCCCGCGCTTGAGCCGGGGTGGCAGGAGTTGCGCGTCGGTTCCGGCAATGGCGTAGTGGTTGGTGATCGGGTGACGATCCACTTCCTTGCGACGACTCCCGAGGGCAACGAACTCGCCAACTCGCGAAAACGCGGTCTGCCCTATACCTTTGTGGTCACGGCCGAGCCTTACGACCTGCTCAGCCGAGCGGCCATCGGGATGCGACCGGGCGGAATCCGTCTCGCGTCCTTCCCTCCAGAGCGGGCCTTTGGCCAGACGGGGCTCGTGCCGATTGTGCCGCCGAACGCTACGCTCCAGCTCACGGTGAATCTGATTCAGGTTGCCGGTAGGTAGAATCGGCGTCATGTGGGCAGAACTCAAGGAGCTGTGGCGGTTCCGCGAGTTATTGATCAGCCTCACGGAGCGGGAACTGCGTATCCGCTACAAGAACAGCGCCCTAGGCTTTCTTTGGTCGCTGGTCAATCCGCTCGTCACCGCCTTGGTGATGTCGATTGTCTTCAAGTACTTCTTGAGCCAGGGCGTCGGAAGCTATACGCTCTACGTGCTCGCCGCCTACATCCCGTACGCGTTCTTCCAGTTTGCGTTGATGGACTCGGCGCAGTCGATTCTCGTGTCGTTGCCGATGGTTCGTAAGGTGTATTTCCCTCGCGAAGTGCTGCCGCTCGCCCAGATCTTTGCCAACTTCATCCACCTCGTGCTCGCGCTTGGCGTTTTCGTGGTGATCTCGATCCTGGTTTGGCTGCGAACTCCGGGTGAGTTCCCGATCCGGCCGACGGTCGTGATTCTGCCGCTGGTGTTGCTGGTGAACTTGGCGTTGGCGACCGGGCTCAGCCTCATCATCAGCGCACTGAACACGTTCTACGAAGACGTGAAGTACATCATGGGTGCGGTGCTGTACATCATGTTCTTCCTCACGCCGGTGATGTACTTCAGCGAGAACGTCCGCCATGCGACGTCTCAGATGGGCCCGCGCGGCGACCTGCTCTACATCCTGTATCACCTGAACCCGATGGCGACGCTTTGCACCACCTACAAGAAGGTGCTCCTCGCGCCGACGCCGGTTCGAATGGGCGGCGAGACACTTCAACCGCTCGACCTGGATTGGGGAGTGTTCGGCATCGCCGCCCTCATGTCGTTCGGGATTCTCATCCTCGGCTACCACGTGTTCAACCGAATGAAGTGGAGGTTCGTCGAGCGGCCATGAGCGACTCCATCGTCTCGATACGTGACCTCCACAAGACGTTCTTGCTGAGCCACAGCGGGTCGGGATCGTTGAAGACCGCCATGCTTTGGTGGCGCAAGCGAAGGATCGAACGGCTGGAGGTGCTGCGCGGCATCGACATCGAGATCAAGCGCGGCGAGACGGTTGCGCTCGTGGGTCGAAACGGCGCGGGGAAGAGCACCTTGCTCGCGCTGATCGCCCGGGTGTACAAACCGACTTCGGGTGAGATTAGGGTGAATGGCCGCGTTGCGCCGTTGCTCGAGCTCGGGGCTGGCTTTCACCCCGATCTGTCGGGCCGGGAGAATGTCTTCTTCAACGGCGTCATTCTTGGCCTTACCCGCAAGCAGATCCTCGAGCGGACCGACGCGATCATTGACTTTGCCGAGCTGCATCGCCATATCGACGCGCCCGTGCGCTCATACTCGAGCGGCATGCTCGCGCGGCTGGGTTTTGCGGTCGCCGTGCATGTGGATGCCGAGTTGCTGATCGTCGATGAAGTCCTTGCGGTGGGAGACTACGCCTTTGAGGCGAAGTGCTTCGCCCGCATTAACGAGTTCCGCGCCGCGGGCGGCTCCATTCTGTTTGTGTCGCACAATCTCGATCAGGCTCGGATGCTGGCCGACCGGTGCGTTTGGTTGCACCACGGCGTCATTGAACGAGAAGGGAAGCCGGATGAGGTGCTCGATGCCTATATGCACGGCGATGCCGAAGTTCTGTAGCCCAAAGTGGCTGGTTCCGGTCGTTGCGCTAGCGGCGGTGCAATCGGGTGCCCAGGACCTGGATGCCTATCTCGATCGCCCGGTGACCCGGGGTGCCATCGTTGGGGCAGCCGTCTCGGATGCCGCCGGCAACTTGCGCTACTCCCGCAATGCCGACCGACGTATGGTGCCCGCAAGCAACCAGAAGATTCTCTCCTGCATCTACGCCTTGCTCGTGTTCGGGCCCGAGTACCGTGGGCAAGTGCGGCTGTGGAAGACCCACGACATGATCCATGTCGAAGCGGTTAACCACCCGATGCTGACCTACGCGCAGCTCGTGGCCGCCCGCGAGACATTGCAGGTTCCTCCGGGCGCAAAGCTCTATCTGAAGGTGCCCTACCGCGCCGGGATTCCACCTACGTGGGAGCACGATGACCTCCCTAACCGGTACGCCGCCCAGCCCTCCGCATTTGCCGTCGATCGAGGTGGCTTTGAACTGTGGAACCAAGGCGGCAAGCCGGCATTCCGTCCGGCGAACTACGGGGTCCAGACGCAGCCGGGCCGCAAGCTGCGCTACGATCCGCTACGCGGGGTCGCCTGGGTGCCGTCGGGCCTGCCGAAAGCGACCGAGCGGCTCGATACGCTTGCCGTCCCCGACCCCGAACGGGCGGCCGCGCTGGCGCTCGGCGCGAAACTCACCGCGCCGGTTGCCTCGGTGCCGTCGGGCTCGCCCGACTTGCTCTTGGAGGCTCCTCCGCTACGTGAGATCGTGCGGGAGTGTCTGGTGAGGAGCGACAACTTCTTGGCCGAGTGTCTGATGCTGAATGCGGCCGCCGTCGAGGCGCCGTTTGCTGACCCAGAAGACCCCTACGCCGAGGCGGCCGACCGCATGAAGAAGCGCCTGGTGGCGGTCGCAGGCATCGATCCCGACGACCTCCGCCCGATTGACGGTAGCGGCCTCTCTCGCCACAACCTGGTAACTCCACGAGTTTTGATCCAGCTGCTGCTGTTTGCCGACCGGACGTGGCCCGAATGGCGGTCGTGGCTGGCTGGACCTGGCGAGGGAACGCTGACCAACCGCCTGGCCGGGGTCAACTTCCGAGGCAAGACGGGCTCGCTCAGCTCCGTGTCGTCGCTCAGCGGCCTTTCCACAGGCCCCACCGGAGAATCCCTGGCAATAGCACTTGTTTTCAATCACTTTGTGGTTTCAGCAACCCAAATTCGTGCGCTCCAAGACGAAATCGTGGCTAAGATAGGAGCACCCGGCGGCACGGATTTTGAGGTTGAGAAAGGCCATGACCCTGAAAGAAGCTATCCCCACACGAGCGATCTTGTTGTTCATCGGAATCGGCTTGGCCGACTTGGTGGTCACCGCGGTTCTGCACGCTCAGGGTCAGATCGTCGAGCTCAATCCGCTCATGCGTGTGTTCATCGAGCAGAGCGAGTGGCTCTTCGCTTTGGTGAAGGGGCTGACGCTGGTCGCAGGGTGGCTGGTCCTTGCCTGGTATGCGCAGTTCAATCTGCGTTTCGTTAGGCAGGCGTCCCTTTGGGGCAGTGCGGCCTACGTGATGGTGTGGCTGATCTGGTTCACCGCGGCAACCTTCGCCCCCGCCCCGCCGCCCGTCGCGAATCTCTGAGGCTTCTCCGGCTGTCGCCAGCTTTGGACGAAAACCCCGGGTAACGTGGAGTCGGTGCCGGATCCGGGAGCACCGTGAGGTGAAATGAACGTCCACGTCGTCGTTGCCTTGGCCATGCTCGTCGGTCCCCAATCGACTCGAGATGCGTCCTCCGCATCCCTTGGCCAAGTGACTGCCCACTCCCAAGGACTGCACGGCTACATCGGCTTCGGTCACGAGCCCCTACCAGCCAAAGGGGGCTACACCGCCGGGATGGGATTCTACGCGGCTGTCTGGCCGCTCGCTGACCGGCCGCTCGCGGGCTTTCAGATCGGCTTGCCGAGTTCGTGGATTCAGCCCGACAACTCCGACAACAAGACCACGCCGCTCGCGCCGGAAGGCACCCTGGCACGAAAGTGGCCAGAACGCGGCCCGACATGGAGCAGCGTCTTCCAGACCGTCGAAGGCGGCCTGGGATATTGGGCCAGAAACCATTTCCGCTACGGCCCGCCCAAGTTCAGCATGAACGCCACCCCGCAGTGCTACGACTACGAAGTGGGCTCGCCGGGCTGGTCGTTCTTCTACAGCAACGAGGCTCTCCCGGATGATCGACTCGGCATTGCGCAACTGAGCAATCGCTTGCTGATTCCGCCGGATGGGTTGCCCTTTCAGGGAAAGCCCAACGGCGAGTTTCTCGGCTACAGTTGGATGGCGCTCCCCTTCACTGACCCGACCTCCGGCGAACCGCCCACGGGTGACCAGAGCTGGACGTGCTTCCTGAGCGCCGCGAACTTCAAGGGCCCGATCGCTTACCACATTCCGGAAACGTGGAGCAAGATCGGCAAGCTGTTCGACTATCCGTTCCTCTACGGGCGCGGGCTGGACGCTCGCCCGGGGATCATGGGCGGCGGCGCGATGGAAATCAACACGGTGCCGCGATTCGACAGCAAGGACGCGCAAGGAACGGTCTATTCAAAGCTGCCTAAGCTACAGTTCCCGGTGGATACTCAGGGCCGGGCGATCCTTGTTCAGGATGTCACTTACTACTCGAAGGCGGCGCTCTACGATGCCTTCAGAGCTTGGCGCGACGGTGGCCCCGCCTCCGATGGGCGATTCGACGTGAAGCAAGCGTACAAGCCCAAGCTGAACACCAGAACGACCCGTTACGATCAGGCGGGGAAGAAGATCGTCGGCGTCGAGGGCGCGTTTGATACGCGGATCTTTGATGGCAACGTGTGGGGTTTGCAGTGGTTTGGTGGGTCGGCCGCGAAGCCAGGGCACTTTCCGCAGTATTACAGGCAGGTTGGCGAGGAGCGCCAAGTCGTCGCTCCGGAGGATGTGCCGGCTGAAACCAAGCTGCTGTCGGCGGAGTTTGCCCTTGCGGGCAAAGGCGCACCTTACACGTCGCCCGGCGTTGGCGCATGGGCGAAACCTGGTCCTAAGCTGGGGCCGTTCCGGGCCAAGCTTGCCGATGGCTCGGTGGTGACCTACTCGTGGTATCGGTTTGTGGACCAACCGTCGTTCCAACAGTACAACTGGAGCGCTGACAAGAAGGCGAAGCTGCAGCGCCTCGTCGAAAAACTGCACGCGAGTTGGCCGACAAATCGAGACTACATGGCTCCACCCACACGGGGGAAGCTGGTCGCGCTTGATCGCGCACTACTGGTCACCCCGCCGAAGGGCCTTGAGGTGGGTTACGTGCCGATTGTCACGCGACAAGAAGCGTCGGATTGAGCCACGCGCCAGCGACGTCGTCTGCTTAGGTTAAAGACACGCCACGTCTTGCGGCGAGACGTAGCGCGGGTGTCGCGCTTGGGTGCGGTCACCTAGGTTCAAATGAACTGGAGCCGACGACCGGATTCGAACCGGTGACCTGCTGTTTACGAAACATCGGGAAGGGTAATTGTGGCGGCCATTTGAACCTAAATGGAGCACTGCGGAAGGCGTTGAAAGCGGTGGAAGTGTAAACGCAAGTATAAATTCTCTCGCTAAGCATTTCGAGCCACTCGCTCCACGGTTGAAGAGTCTCTGACTCGCCTGGGGGCAGATGCCCATGTGGGCTCCGCTCCTAGAACGGTTTGTGGAGCACGCTGGGGGCGATGACCTGGCGCAGGACAACTGGCCGACGTCATCCAACAATTTTCAGGATCATCATCAGCCCTTTGCTTCCGCGGCTTAACATTGCGGCACCTTCACGGCACAGATACTTTTTGCATCATAAGCACGGCTGGATGCGAAATCGCCTGGGCTCTGAAGTGCTCAGCCATAAAGTGCCGAAATGAATGCGTCGCAACCTAGTGATATCTTCTCAACGACTGGTGTGTACTAACAAGGCGATCAAACAATCGTCCCAGTTGCGGATCGATCAGCTGTTTTTGTCAAAGCAAGAGGCACCGTGTGGATAACTTATGCATTTTCTCAATAATTCGGGGGCGTCTGAGTGGATTCTTTTGTATGATGAATCATAGGTACGGATAGGGAGATGTTTACCAGTGCCGTTCTGGATCACACCTTGAACCCGCGTAACGTGGGTCCCCACGAGGGTGCGACGCACTTCGGGCAAGTTGGCGATCCCGGAGGTGGACCCTACGCGCTCATCTGGTTTACCGTGGAGGGCGACACCGTCACCCAGGCTAGCTACCAAACCTACGGTTGCCCCGCTGCCGTTGCCTGTGCCAGTCTCGGCGCGCAGATCGCGCAAGGCCGAACGATTTCTCAACTCAGTTCTCTTGACGCGGGCGATCTCGAACGTCTGCTCGGCGGTCTTCCCGAAGGAAAAGGACACTGTTCCATGATGGCAATCCAAGCGATTCAGCGTGCTCTCGTCACTCCGATTGAGGAGGTGGCCGCATGAGCAACCTCCCCTTTCGTGGTGGTGCCGC
>JADZEW010000025.1 GCA_020850325.1 Methanoregulaceae archaeon | reverse complement strand
CTCCGGCGGTCGCCGTCGCTCAAAGTCTGCGCTCCGGTCGGGCTTCGCCCTCCCTCCGCACCGACTTTGGCACGTCATCTACAAGAGTCTAATGTTGTGAGTGGACCGGAAAATGGGGGCAGACCACACGGACGAGCAGGCACAGTCCGGCGCGGGGCTCGATGCCCAGCGCGCAGCTATCCTCTCCGAGTCGATTCGGCGAGGGTGGACCATCGTTCGCATCATCGAAGACGCGGGGCTCAGCGGCAAGACCATGAGCCGGCCAGGGCTCGAAGAGGCGATCACCATGTTTCGGGCGGGCGAGGCGGATATCCTCGTCGCGGCCAAGCTCGACCGCATCAGCCGGTCGGCGCTAGGCTTCCTACAGCTCGCCAAGCAGTCCCAGACCGAAGGTTGGCAGCTGCGCGTCCTGGACGCGGATCTCGACACGTCGACCCCAATGGGGCGGTTTGCGATCGGCATTCTTGCCCTCGTGGCCGAACTCGAGCGCGACCTGATCGCCCAGCGGACCAAGGATGCCTTGGCGGCGCGCAAGGCCAAGGGGATGAAACTCGGCCGTCCTGTCCGGGATACCAAGACGCGCGGCCGCATCGTGGCGCTACGGGCGAGCGGCGCCACCTACCAGGAAATCGTAGAAACCCTCGCTTCGGACGTTCTCCCCGAAGGTCAACCCCGCAAGGTCTGGTCGATCTCTAGCGTCCGGAACGTCTGCAAGGCTGCGGGCTGTAACACACGCGGCATCCGGGTGCGAGCGGGAAGCTCTCCGAGCCCAGTGGAGTCTTGATACCGAGACGCGCGGCCTCATCGTGTCCATGCGTGTCGACGGCGCCACGTACCAGGAAATCGTAGAATCCCTCGCTTCGGACGAGCCCCCAAACGGTAAACCCCGCAGGGTTTGGTCGATCTCTAGCGTCCGGAACGTCTGCAAGGCGGCGGGTTGTAACACACGTGGCCTCCGGGTGCGAGTGGGAAGCTCGACGAGTCTTGATACCGAGACGCGCGGCCCGCATCTTCGACTCTGGAGAGACGGGTGCCGGAGTCAACGATTTCACAGTCGCGTTCTGCGACTAATCCCCTCGGAACAGTCAACCCTCGATCGATCCGTTAGCCGCGTTGGTAGAGGGACGTGGGGGTTCTGGACTGTCACACACAGCGTCATAAGCCTCTCCCGGGAGGACCGTTGCGAGTTGCCATACAGTCCGACCGACATTGGCCGACGTATCAATCATCTCTTGATTGAAACGAGAAGCTTCTCAGCCTCTGCCTGCAAGCGCCGCAGGATTGCCCGGCGCTTTTCGTCGGTCACCTGATCATACAGTGATTCGAGACGGCTAGAGAAAGAGAGATAATCTGCTTTCGACCTCACTCGGTCGGCGAGTTCACGAAGCGCTGCAATCTCGGTCAGCACGGGATCATGTTCACTGGGCATCACAAGCTCGCGAAGGCCGGCACCCCCGTATGCGACGAGAATAGCATTAGCGTCCAAGCCTCGTGGAGACTTGAGCGCGACTGTGGTGCCTCCGAAGGTCCTGCGAGCTCGCCTGGCGTCTTCTTCTTCGTCGAGCCACAGGACGACTGGAACACCGGCATATCGGCCGCGAATCAGATCGCTCGCGGCTGCGATACCAGCGAGATTTCCCTTCGGCCCAATGCTGAGGATTGCCGAATCGCGCCCGAAGGCCTCAGCGACGGACAGGGCGTTCAATTCACCCTCAACGACGACACAGACACGAGGATCGGGAGGTAGGACGTTTGCGCCAAATAGGATCGAGGATGACCCTTTCAGCGCGGTGTAGCGCAGGTCGCCGCTGGCGTCGGTGAATCGGAACTTGACCCCACTGATTGTGCCGTCTGTGTTCAGCCAAGGGATCACTAGTGCTGGCCGCCTGACCTTAGCACGAGGGTCGAATCGTCTGGGATCGAACCCAATATGGTAACGGTCGAGGGTCTCGGAGGACAACCCTCTCGATACGGCATAGGTTAGACCAGGCGAGCTTGGGAGTAGCTCAATCCCGCGCTGGATGACCTTGGCGGCGACGTCCTGATCGAGAGCACTCCGTGGCGGACCTTTGGGTGCGGCAGTTCGGGCGGGAACTGGGGTCGTGACATGTTGGTCGCCTGTAAGCCACCTGGCAGCCTCGCCCTTGGACATTTTGTGGCAAAGTGCCACGAGATCAATGACATCACCGCCCTTCTCGTTGCAGCGGCGGCAACCCCACCGTTGGCCACCATTGTGGATGTAGAAGCGGTCCCGGCCGCCACAGAGTGGACACGGTCCCTGGAGGTATCGGTTCAGGGTCGTGTAACGGCCGGCTATCTCCGTTAGGTCGATGGACTCTCGAATGGCTTGAAAATCAATCATCGATCTATCCCACCAGACCCTCCCCCTTTTAAGGGGGGAGGGAGGGTCAGGTTGAGGGGCAAAGCCAGGGTCTGGCTGATGGTCATGTTGTAGATTCAATTTGAACCTGAATGAAACAGTGCCTAGCTGACCCCGCCCAGAGTCTGTCTGACACTTTAAAGCGAGGGTCAGCTTGGATGCCAACCAGAGGGCGCTATCGCGGGTCATCGCGCCACGTCTCATCCCACCAGAAAACCATGGCATCTTTGCCGTTTCCGGCAAGGCGTGTACCTTGGCGGATACCCGTATTGTCATCTGCAAGCTCCTTGAGGATTTCCAGCGCCTTGCCCACGGTGAGGCCAACGGCGGGAGCGATTCCCTTCGCCATGAGTGCGCAGGCCGGTGGGTTCCTTCTGGAGCCTGAGCCAGCGCAGTTTTCACGCATGTACTCGACGATAATCGCAATGTTCCTCACTCGCACCTGCTGAGGTTTGCTCCCCTTTGCAGGGTTTCTTTCAAGCCATTCAACGGCAACCTCCTTCAAGCTTTCAGCCCTGGGTGCCGGAACAATCTTGAAGTAGGCTTCGGGAAACTCGGTAGTGTCTTTCGCCATATGAAACACTAGGGATCTGCGACCGTCGTTCGTTCTTTTAACTTGCAGGAAGAGATCCCCGGCTCCGTGCATGCCCGTAGATCCGCGCAAGTCACCCGCTTTGTTGGCATGGTGAGGAAGGATCACCGTCATGCCCTCTTTCAAGTACGGGTCGAGCGCTGCTAGCGCGGGGTTCATATCTTTGGCGGCGTTCTCGTCCATGCCGAGAGAAGCTCGCGCAAATGTGTCGAGAACAACCACATCCGCACCGAATGCTCGGCACTCGGCAAAGAACGCATCGACACCCTCGCGAGTGTGGAGATTCGGGAGGTCAAGGCAGATCCTGAGTTTGTCATTCAGTTCGAGTGTGCTTACGCCGTGTTGCTTGGCGAGACCCCGAATACGATGCTTGATGCCTCGTCTCCCCTCGGCCGTAGCATAAACCACCTTCACCGGACGGTTTGTCGGTTTGCCGATGAATGGCTTGCCTAGTGCCATCGAGGCAAGCAGGTCTAGCGTGACGAAGGTCTTCCCGGCCTTGGCATCGCCCCAAATGATGACAAGGTCGCCAGGAGCGATCAGATCTTCGATGAGGTACGGGACATCACGTGACTCGTCGAGCTCCGCCGGCGTCAAGAGCCGGAACCATGGCGTCTCGTCGGCGATCTCGGCTTCCCGTCTTAAGGCCGCGATATCCTCAGTGCACGACTCGAGGACTCCCAGTTCGTTCACAAGTTACACCCCATGTAGCCATAGCACGCCAACGCCTGCTTCATAAACTTGGAGCAGTGGCGTAAGGTGGGTCTCCACGACCCTTGGTAGAGCGCAAGCAAGCATCAATGCTTCACTTCACCTCCTGCGCCTCGCTCGCGACTTGAGATGCCTGCTCCTCAATCCAGCGCAGCAGGGCCTCCCGCGAGACGCGCCGTGCCTTGGTGCCCGCCAGGCGGACCGAGGGGATGTGCCCGTCAGCGACGAGCTTGTAGGTCATTGACTTACCCAAGCCAATGATCTCGGCGACTTCTTGAATCTTGTAGAACGCTCTTTCCATGTTTGTCCCAGCACCTTCTTGGTGTCCTGTTTGGACCATACACGTCAAGTTGCGTTGCGTGGGTGATGTGTCAGAATTTTTCTGATCGATTCGAAAAAGGGGGAATCATGGCTGAAAATGTCGGGCACGTCCCAACAAGCGGAGTTGAACTTCGCAACCGCGCCAAGGGTCGCCGTTGAGCTCGCTGATCGCCGTCGATCCAGGAAGATCAATGAGTTTCATTCGACCCAAGCACACCGGCACCAAACTCGCCGACGGGCGCCTGCGCACCCAGGTCACGGTCGGCGGCATGAAACACATCCTGGTTCAACGAAAGGGCGAATCTGCCCCTGACTTCTGGAGCCGAGTCGCCGCCTTCAAGGAGGGCGAGGTTCGCAAGATGCCCGCGCCCGGCATGAAGATCGCCCAAGCATTCGACATTTGGTTCGAGTCGAAGCAGTCCAAGCTTCGAGAGTCGACGCTGCGGTCCTACAAGTGGGTGGGGGAGTCGTACATCAAGAAGCTGTTTGGCACGCAGCGAATCGACAAGCTGGAGCCCATCATCGTCGATCGGCAGCTATCCACAATCGAGCACGCTCGGACGGCGAAGTTGGTCCGCGATGTTGGCCGCGCGTTCTACCGCTATGCCCTTAAGTGCGGATGGGCGACACGCAACCCGTTTGAGCTCGCCGACCCGATTCCTTACACGCCCGAGTCAAGGCAGATTATCACCGCCGCAGAGGCCGATAAGGTCATCGCCCAGGCGAACCCGAGGTTTGTGCCCATCTTGCGGTTCATGCGCCATATGGGTCTGAGAAAGGGCGAAGCGCTCAACCTCATGTGGTCGGAGATCGAAGACGGCTGGATCACGCTAAGCGAATCCAAGACCGCGATGGGGCGCCAGCCTATCCCCATGCCGGAGATCTGCGAAGGGATCCTCGCCCAGTTGCCAAGGACCTCAGTGTATGTGTTCCCGAACATTGACGGGATGCCCTGGAATCCTCGAACGCTTACCTCGGCCTGGCACGAGGCATGTGACGCCGCTGAAGTGCCTCGTTGCCCGGTCTACGACCTGCGCGGCCTGTTCGCCTCGGAGCTCGCTCAGCGCATCGATAAGGACACGCTACGCCGTCTGATGCGCCACACCGACACCCGCACGACGGAAATGCACTACATCCATGTGGAACGTGAGCGATTGCAGAGAAGTGTAAACGTCAAGTATAAATCGCCAGCGAACAAGGACAAGAAAATTTAGGTTCAAATGAACTGGAGCCGACGACCGGATTCGAACCGGTGACCTGCTGTTTACGAAACAGCTGCTCTACCACTGAGCTACGTCGGCTGACGGCGGAGATTATGACATACGCACGCGTGTGAGGTCACGCGATGCGGGCACGGTTGGCTCGGAGGGCACGGATTCGCTCCTTCCCGAACCAATCCGAACCAACCCGAACTAACCCGAGCTAACCCGAACCAACCCGAGCTCCTGCTCGATCAGAGTCGCCGGTAAACTCGCGACATGTCCGCCCTGAACGATTTGAAGGCCCGCTACGCCGACATCAACGCCCTCTCGTCCGCGATTGCGATCATGGATTGGGATCAGCAGACCTACATGCCCCGCGGCGCGGCCGAGGCTCGCGCGGAGCATGTCGGTGCCCTCAGCCGAATCGCCCACGAACTCAGCACCGACGATGCCTTTGGCAAACTCGTCAGCCAGAGCAAGAACGAGGCTCAGTCCGAAGACGACCTCGCCATGGTCAGGGTTCTGCAGCGAGAGTACGACCTCAAGACCAAGCTCCCCGCGGAGTTCGTGGCCGAGAAGTCTCGCCTCGCCGCCATCGCCCACGAAGACTGGGTGAAGGCCCGCGCCGAGAACAACTTCGCTGGGTTTGCGCCGACCCTGGAGCGCATGTTCGAGATCGCCCGCCAAGAGGCGGAGTTTCTCGGCTACACCGACCACATCTACGACGCACTCCTCGACCAATACGAGGAAGGCGCCAAGGCTGCGGACTGCGTGCGCATGTTTGAGGCCCTCAAGGGGCCGAACGTCGAGCTGGTGAAGGCGATCAAGGAGCGTGGCCGCCCCATCGACGACTCCCGCCTGCACGGCGAGTGGCCCAACCCGTTGCAGAGCGAGTTCACCGAGCACATCGTCAAAGCGATCGGATTCGACTTTGAGCGGGGCCGCCAGGACGCCGCGCCGCACCCGTTCTGCACGACCTTCTCCATCGGAGACGTGCGGCTGACCACGCGATACAAGCCGTACATCGGATCGGCGATTTTCGGCTCACTCCACGAAGCCGGCCACGGCATGTACGAGCAGGGAAGCCCCATGGCGTGGGATCGCACCCCGCTCGCGGGCGGCGTTTCGCTGGGCATCCACGAGAGCCAGAGCCGTACGTGGGAAAACATCGTCGGCCGCTCGAAGGCGTTTTGGCAGCGATTCCTGCCCGACCTCCAGGCGAAGTTCCCGACGCTCGCCGACATCTCGCTCGATGACTGGTACCGCATGATCAACAAGGTCGAGCCGTCGTTTATCCGGGTCGAGGCGGACGAGGTGACCTACAACCTACACGTGCTGGTCCGGTTCGAGATCGAGTGCGACGTGCTCACCGGCAAGCTGGCGGTGAAGGACATGCCCGAGGCTTGGAATGCCAAGTATGAGTCCTACCTCGGTATTCGACCGAAGAGTGACTCCGAGGGCTGCCTGCAAGACGTGCACTG
Source organism: Methanoregulaceae archaeon (assembly GCA_020850325.1). Lineage (GTDB taxonomy): Bacteria > Armatimonadota > Fimbriimonadia > Fimbriimonadales > Fimbriimonadaceae > JANJUB01. Next base: position 47,127 of record JADZEW010000025.1, on the reverse strand, counting down.
GTCGATGGGAGCCATCGGCTACTTCCCGACCTACTCGATGGGCAACTTGCTGAGCTACCAGATCTGGAACAAGCTGGTCGCCGATCTCGGCGATGTGGATGACATGATCGCCCGCGGCGAGTTCGCGCCGATCCTGGGGTGGCTACAAGAAAAGGTGTACCGTCAGGGCTGCAAGTTTCCGCCGAAGGAGCTGGTGATGCGTGTGACGGGCAAGCCGATGGGCGCCGAGGACTACCTCGCGGGGCTCGGCGCGAAGTACCGCGCGATCTACGAGTTGTAAGCACAGCGACGGGCACGGATCATCCCGTCGCTACGACTGTCGGTGCGCAGACGTTGTACGTAGCCAGCGGATGATTCGTGCCGCTGGCTCGGCCCCACGTCGTCAAGAGGCTGTGGGTTGCCTCGTCCCCACAGTCGTTCCAGATTTGTCAGATGAAGTTTCTACTCAGTTGGGCAGTCCACAACGGGGTAGTTTCCGCCCGCCGAGCTTACAGCTACCCCTCAGACTCGCTCCGCTCGTCAGCTCCCCTCAAAAGGGGAGCGCATAAGAACGCGCGACCAAGCGGTCCAGCGTCGCTTCCATGATCGACGTCGTCTGCGCGGAGACACTGAACACCAGCGCCTCGCGATAAATCCGCTGGGCTGGGTGGTCCGCCGAGTTCGCCGCGCCAGCGGAACTCACCACCGCGGCATGGGCGCACCGGGCGGCGAGATCGATCGCCCACGCCCGTCGATGCAGCCGGTCCGCGTCGGCGATTTCCATCGAACTCCCCGCCAGCGCCTCACGACAGGTAAACAACTCAGCCGAGAGCGCATCGCGGGTTCGCGCGAGGAACTCATGCCCCCGCTTCTCGAAGTTCTCAGACACGACGTCGATGCCCGCCTGAGCGCAGCCGAGGGCAAAGTGACCCTGCAACGTCACGTTGATCTGATCGTTGTTCTGAATCCAGCCCGGCGGCCTGACATCCACGACATGGGTCGGGGGTAGGAGCCAGTTGTCCAGTTCGGCGGTGACCGTCTGGGCCGACTCCATCGCGGCAAGCTGCATCGGAGGCGAGAACCGAATCTCACCCCCGTGCAACTCACTGTCCACAAGCGGCACGATCCCAAACACCGATTCGCCGTCGGGCAGGGCGGCACCGATCACGAACTCGGGGAAGATGCTCCAGCCGGTCACCCACGGCACATGGCCGCTCAAGCGGTATCCATCGGCGGTGGCAGAAGCGCGAAGCATGGGTGGGCCAGGCCGACGCAGTTGGCTGAATCCAATCCCCATCAACCGGTCGGCCCCGTGCATCTTGGGAAGCACCTCGTGCTTGAGGGCTTCGTTCGAACCCTTCGCGATCAAGGAGGCCGCGCTTTGGTGCTGAGTCTGGAGGAAGGCAAGCGCGCCCGAGGCCCGCGCCACGAGTTCCTGGAACTGCCGAAACTCTGACTCGGAGAGCGCGGGCCCACCGAACTCAGATGGACGCTTGAGCGCCATCCAGCCCTTTGCGGCTTGCTCGTTGAGTGCTTCCCCGAGGGCGTCCGGATCAATGTCGAGGAGGTTCGCCCGGGGACGAACCTCCTCTAACAGCCAACGCTCAGCTTCGGCGAGAAACGACGACATCAACCCTTGAGTCTGATGGTGGTCGGATTGGCCTTGGTGCCGTCGGCGTTGATCGCGGTCACGGTGACGGTGTACTCGGTTCCCGAGCCACGCACCGGTAGCGACATATTGATCGAGCCGCTACGCCAGACGCCCTGGGCATTGACATCCACGGTTGCCTCGGTGATCGTCCCATTGACCCGGAGCGCACCCAGCACGTTCGTCGAATAGCTGACCTTGATCTGAACCTTGGTGTTGGCCAGCGCTTTACCGGCGAGCACCATCGGATTCGGAGCAGTTGCGCCGTTGGCAATCGAGGTGATCGTTGCCGGACCGAAGGCGGCCGTCGCGGTAAGCAGCTTCGGAATGCGGTTGGGAGCCTCGATGTCGAACGATGCGCCCGACTTCAGGACGACCTTTGCCGTGACCAGCGTGTTGTCGAATCGGTCGTTCGCCTTCACGACGTAGCTGCCCTGATAAACGCCCGCCGGGCTCTCGCGCAGGGCGAGGTTTTGGATGGCGCTGCCTGCAGAGACCGTCACCTTCGCGCCGGGCTCGGCTTCGATCTTGAAGCCGATCGGTTTGCCGACCTGAGCGTAGTAGCGCGCCGTATGCTGGAACGACCTGACGGCCGCCCCGCCACCCGCCTCCACAATGAAAGACGAGCGATGCACGCGAGCATTCCCCGCGCGATCCCTGACTTGGATCTCGATGGTTGACGCGCCGCTGGCAAGGTTTGCCGTTGGGCGATAGAGGAAGAAGTTGTCGGTGATCGTGGCTCGGCCGGTCACGTTCTGGCCATTCACGAGGATCACGACGCTGGCGCGGTCGATGCCCGAACCGACGTCCTCAAAGATGCCCGAGATGTCCGGCTGGGCGATCGTCACTCGAGCGCCGGCTTCGGGGTTGATCGCCCGGAACGTCGGGCTCTCGGTGTCAATGTTGATCGAAACCGCCGCTTGAATCAGTTTCTCGCTGGTCCCGAGTCTCAGGCTGCCAATGATGCTGGTTCCCTGAAGGACCAATCCCGATTGCGGGGCAGTCCAAGTTCCTCGGTAGGTGCCGGACTGGCTTTCGGTAAGGGTGATTGAATCTTGAACGCCGCCGATCGAAGCCGTCGCGACGCCACCTGACGTACCGGTCATCGTGATTTGAATCACACCGCCCGGGCGAACCCACTCATCTCGGACGACAGCGAAGTTGCTGATCGCGACGTTTCCGGTTCCGGTTCCGGTTCCCGTTCCGGTTCCGGAGCCGGAGCCGGTACCCTCGCCAACCTTGATATCGATGCGCTGGGTCGCGCCATTCCATTCGACTTCGGCCCCGAGTGCCTCGCCCATGAATCGCAACGGCACCATCGTGACGCCGTTGATTTGCTGGGCTGGAACATCGAGCGTGACCAGGTTGCCGTTGACGACGGCATTTCTCTCACCGAGCCTCATCTGAAGCGTGGACGTGCCTCGGATGGCGGAAACGGTGCGGGTCGCGCCCTCCCACTTAACCTCGGCTCCGATCTTCTCCATGACTCCGCGCAACGGCACCATGATCCGACCGGCAATTCGTTGCGGCCCCGTGCCGGTGAACTGAACGTACTGGCCGTTGACGTAAACACTGATTTGCGCACTCGCCAATCCCGAGACCATGAGGAGCGTTAGGAGGAAGGGTAGGCGTTTCATACTCTTATTGTATCGCCTTCGCAAGCTGCAGGAGTGTCAGCCATTAGGGGGACATCGCCATCCAATCGTCCCATCGGTTCACCCTTCCGAACTCAAGCTGCTGGTAATCGCTGGCTGCGTTCAGGAAGAGCTGGCCGGGCGTGAAGTCGATGCTGACCCCTCGGCTGCCGGGTGAGTTGGCATTGTGCCCTTCCCAAGCTATCGCCTCCAGGAGCCTAGCCCGAACCTGTGCCGCTGCCGCCTTGACGTCCGCGATGGTCGTTGCGGCTTCCAGCTTGAGGCATACGTCGTACAGGTCGCGGTAGTAGCGCGGCGGCGCACTCTGAGGGGTGTAGGCCTGCGCGGTGGCGCGAACCTGAGGAATGACGGTCGTCAGGGCTCCGCCGTGCATGATCAGCTGGGCGGCGAGACTGTCCACCGCGCGCTCCAGGGCGCTGAGTTGCGAGGTCTCAAGCACGCTCTGGGTGATCTTTCGGCTCGCGTAGCCAGGGGCGGCAAGCATCGCATCCACAAACGCCTTCGTAAGATCGCGCGTCGGTGCGGTCGGAGCATCCCGGAACCGTCCGAACACTGCGTCGTAGGGATACCCCTCCGCGGGCGGGCTCTCCTCGCTGCCAACGACAAAATCGCACACGTCGCGGACCTCGTAGGCGACCTCCATCATCTGCATCAGGCTGGCGTCCCAAGCGAGGATGTCTACTGGGATTCCGGCAAGGGCCTTCTTGAGATCCCAAATCTGAATCGCGCTGCCCCTCTCGTCATCGTAAGCGACCGCGCGCGACATCGGTTGATCGGGCTTTCGTCGCCACCCGTTCCCGTGACCCCAGATGACGAGCACCGTGCGTTCGGCCGGGTAGTAGGTCTTGCCCCATTGCACGAACTCGCGCAGCGACGGCCACTTGCCCATGTCGACCGTGCCGCCTAGGTCCTGGACAACCTGGCTTGCGATCGCATTCCCGCCATCGGGGCGCACGAGATACCGCCTCGTGCCGTCGAAACTCGACGAAGGATAGCGCGCTCGCGACTGCTTCCACTGAACCACGAACCGGACTTGGTCGTTGCCCGCAACCCGCTCCATCTGGTTCACGTTGAGGTCGCTGAAGGGGTACAGGTCGCTGGCCGCGCTCATGTAGACGAGCACCGTCCACCGGCTGGTTTGCGTCTGCGCGGGACGTACCGTCACGGCCGCGTCAGCAGTTTGTGCATTGGGGGCACGAACGGTAACAGTGGCGGAGCCCGCGGCCGACGACTGAAACACGCCCTCTGAATTCACATTCCCGGCGGTTCCCGAAGTGGTCCAAATGAACGCCCCCAGAGGCGAGAAAGTTGCCGCTCCGCTGCTCGTCCGCTGATTCGCATAGAAACGAGTGCTTTGCGGAACGGTGATCTCGGCGGTCGTTGGCAGAACCTGAACCGACGCGGCGGCCGCGCCGACCGCGATCGGCAGCCGAGTCTCGCCGCTGACTTGAATCGGGAGCTCGAGCACACCAACTGCGGTGCCGCTGAGCCCCGCCAGGCTAAAAAGCGTCGAAGTGAATCGATAGCTGCCGGCGGGAATACCGTCGATGCGTACGGATTCGACTTCGGCTGAGCGAGAATCCACCGCCAAGCTGCGCACGACGATCCCGCGAGCATCCAGCAAAGAGACGCGTTGCGAGAGCCCCCCGCCGGGCAAACCGCGTAACCGCCAATCGGTCTCGATGACCAAGGTGGAACCCGGGACGCCAGAACCCGAGCCTGAGCCGCCGCAGGCCAAGATGACCAGCGCGAGGAGTCCCAGGCTCACATACCGCATCACTCGGTGCATGCGGATAGGACGTGTTCTACGTCGGCGGTTGTTGGAAGCGACGGGCAAGTTCGCCAACATCGACCCGACCCTCGTAGATCGCCTTGCCGACAATGACGCCTTCCGGGGGGATCGTCAGATGGGCGAGCGCCTCGACATCGGCCAAGCTGCCCACGCCTCCGCTGGCAATCACCGGGACGTCCGCTTGCGCCATGAACGTCGAGAGCGCCTCGAGATTGGGCCCAGCCAGGGTGCCGTCCCGGCCGATGTCGGTGAATACAAATCGCTGGGCCCCGGCGGCCACCATGTGGCGGGCCAACTCGCCCGCGGTGAGATCGCTGGTTTCGAGCCAGCCTTGGGTGGCGACGCGCCCATCGCGGGCATCGATCCCCGCCACAACGCGGTCACCGAACTCGACGAAAGCCGAACATGCGAACTCGGGATCATGCACCAGCACGCTGCCGAGGATCACTCGAGCGACGCCGAGATCGAGCATCTGGCGAATCGAGTCGGCGGTTCGGAGCCCCCCGCCCATTTGGACCGGAATCCCAGCCGCAACGATCGAACGCACCGCGTCGAGGTTCACCGGTTGGCCAACCTTTGCGCCGTCGAGATCGACGGCGTGAATCCATGAGGCGCCAGCATCGACGAAGCTGCGTGCCATGGCTCCGGGATCGTCCCCATAGGTGGTCGATTGAAGGTAGTCACCGTGGAGCAAGCGCACGCAGCGCCCCCCAAGCAGGTCGATCGCGGGGAAGATGATCATGGGTTGAACTCGAGAAAGTTGCGGAGCAGAGCGAGCCCGAGATCACCGCTCTTTTCGGGGTGAAACTGCGCTCCCCAGACGTTGCCTCGCTCGACTGCAGCGGCAAACTCGATGCCGTGTTCGCAGGTCGCGGCGACGTCGGCTTGATCCTCGCACTCGGTGTAAAGCGAGTGAACGAAGTACACCTGCCCACCCTGCGGGAAGCCGGCCCCGAACCTGGAATCCGCACGAAACTGGAGGCTGTTCCAGCCCACATGGGGCACTTTCACGCCCAGATCAGCAGGGAAGTACCGCACGCGGCCGGCAAGCAAGCCGAGGCCGGGAGTCTCCCGGGCTCCTTCGTCGCTCGCCCCAAAGAGCAGTTGCTGCCCCAAACAGATGCCAAGCAGCGGATGCCCATCGCGGGCAAACGCGCGAATCTCGGAAACCCGAGGCTCCAGCTGAGCCATCGCGGCGCCAAACGCGCCGACCCCAGGAATGATGAGCCGGGTTGCTCCGCCCAAGTGGTCCTGAACCACAGCGGTGAACCCAAGGTGCGCAACGGCCCGCTCCACCGAACGGAGGTTGCCCATCCCGTAATCGAGGATAACGGTCAATCCAGCTTGCCCTTCGTAGACACCGGACCGCGTCGCTCAGCTCGGCGAGTGGCGGCATGAAGTGCTCGGCCAACGCCCTTGAAGATGGCCTCGGCGACATGGTGATCGTTCTCGCCGCATATGCGATGGATGTGGAGGGTAACCCCGGAATGAGCCGCGAACGCGCGAAAGAACTCGCGGATATTCTCGGTGCTGAGCGCACCGATGTTCTCGCGGGCAAATGGGCATTCGAAGGTCAAAACGCCGCGCCCACTGATGTCCACCGCTACGAGGATAAGGGCCTCATCCATCGGGGAGTGCAGGCTGGCGTATCGCTCAACCGGATCCGCTTGAAGCGCCTCGCGGAAAGCCCGTCCCAGCACGATACCGACATCCTCGACGGTGTGATGGTCATCGATGTGCAGGTCGCCCTCGACCGAGAGGCCCAAGTCGAACTGGCCATGGAAGGCAAGCTGCTGCAGAAGATGATCGAGGAAGCCCACCTGCGTCGAGATATCGCGCCGGGTGCCCCCATCAAGATCGAGAACGGCATGAATGGACGTCTCCGCCGTCTCGCGATCGACTTCGGCATACCTGACCGACGTGGAGTTCTTGCCCATGACGTTCATTGTGGCACGGTCAATGCGGGTGAACCTGCCAAGCCACGAAGGCAAACCCCTATGAAACGGATTTTTTCTCTCGCAAGCCTCATCTCCATCACAACTTCTGCTTACGCGATCGACTTCGCCGACGACTTCAATCGTCCCGACTCAGTTGATCTCAGCGGGAGTTGGGATATCCTCGCGGGCGACATCGGGGTCAGTGGCGGAGCGGCGGCGGGCCGTCCTTTCTCGGCAGGACTGGCGCTTGCCCAATCGACCGGAGACGTGCGCAACATGATGTTCCAGATGATGGTGCGCGTCGAGTCATCCCAGGCTTACAGCTACGCCGCGTTCGCGATCGGCACCACGGGGACAGGCGTGGGCGAGGGCCTCTTCGTGAAGATTCAAGATAACAACGGTGACGGCATGCTCGACACTTACGGCTTCTACACCGGCAACAACCAGCCGACCGGATTCAGTGGCGCGACTTTCGGGGTGTTGGATGCTCCTACCCATCAGGCCCGACTCACCGCCTTCATCGATGGGGACCAGGTCAAGATGACCGTTGATTCCAACCTGAATGGCGGCTCGTCGGCGATGCTCGTGGCAGGTGGTGTAAACGAGCTTGTCTTGGGGGATCGGTTTGGGTTTGGGGTTTCGGGCGCGGCGTTCATCGACAACTACTCGGCGACAGCCGTGCCGGAACCGGCTTCGCTGGCTGCGATCGGGGTTGGCTTGGCGGCGCTACGTCGACGGCGGAAGTAACGTCAGGGTTTGTTGCACCCTGAGGCCGAGGGTTGCATCGTCCCCTCGGCTCCCCTACAAACCCTGGCCCCCGTGCCAACCCGAGCCAACCCGAGCCAGTTTCACACCCCGACTGGCTTGCCATCGGCCGCGCTGCGGTACACCGCCTGAGTCAGCCGCGTGACCGCAAGGCCCCATTCGAAGGGTGATTGCACTTCGTCGCGGCCGAGGATCGTCTCGATGAAGTTCCGGTCGGGCGTGCTGCCTCCGGAAACTCGCTCCACCTTCAGCTCCGCACCGTGGGCGTCGAACAGCGTGATCTTGCCTTCGCGCAGCAAGAGGCTGCCCTGGTCGCCGATAAAGGTGATCTCCTCGCGCCATCCGGGCGCATCGCCGCAGACCGTCAGCGTGCCCAGCGCACCATTGGAGAACCGAATCGAAGCCGTCGAGTCGATCTCGACCGGGGTCCCGCGGTTGTCGAGGTATCCCGTTACTTCCGTGGGCTGCAGTCCCGAGCACCACAGCAACGCATCCAGCATGTGGCTTCCCGAATCCAGGAGCATGCCCCCGCAAGAGCGCTCGGGAATCTGGCGCCACGTACTGGCCGTGAACCGCTTCCACTCTTGCGACAGATACGCCGAGGCGAATCGCACCTCGCCGATCGCTCCGCTCTGGATGAGCGTGCGGAGGTAGCGATACTCCGCGTTCGTATGCCTCTGATACGACAGGAGCCCCACCTTGTGTGAGCGGTCACGGGCGGCGATCGCCCGCTGGCAATCTTCGACCGTCGGGCACATCGGCTTCTCGACCAGCACGTGAAGCCCCGCAGCAAAGGCGTCCTCGATCTGCTCGAGATGGTTGTTGTGCGGGGTTACGATGAGGACGGCATCGACGACACCCGCATCGATCATCGCTCCGTGACTGAGAAACTCGGGGACGTCCTTAAGCCAGCCGTGGACTCGCTTGGATTCTGCCAGCTGGAGCGGATCGACGTCGCACAGCGCGGTCACCACCGCATCGGGAATCGAAGGGTAATGGCCCATGTGCCACCGACCAAATCCACCGCACCCGATAATGCCGACTCTCACCTTATCCACGTCCAGAACGTTACCCTCAGTAAACTCTGCGCATGCCATTCACCTCGCGACTTCAGCCCATCTCCGCCACCGCCGTCCGCGTGACTGATTCGTTCTGGGGACCTTGGCTCGATCGGGTCGCTACGGTGACGATTCCAACTCAATATGCCCTCCTCGAATCGACAGGCCGGCTCGAGAATCTGAGGCGCGCGGGGCGCCGCGAGGAAGGCGGCTACCAAGGCTATCGCTTCAACGACAGCGACGTTTACAAGTGGCTCGAAGCCTGCGCATTCTCGCTCATCGCGCGGCCCTCAGCTGAGAATCGACGGCTGATGGATCAGGCCGTCGAGATCATTGCGAAAGCCCAGCGCGAGGATGGCTACCTGAACACCTTTGTGCAGCTGCAGCATCCCGGCATGGAGTGGCGCAGCCTGTCGATGCTCCACGAGATGTACTGCGGCGGACATCTCATCGAAGCCGCCGTTGCCCACCGCATGGCGACCGGCAACGATGAGCTGATGACGGTCGCGATTCGCTTCGCCGACCATGTGATGAGCATCTTCGGTCCCGACAAGCGGAAGGGAACCTGCGGCCATGAAGAGATCGAGCTGGCCTTGCTGAAGCTCGCTCGCGCCACCGGTCAAGCGAAGTACGCCGACTTCGCGCGGTGGCTGGTCGAGATTCGCGGTACGCGCCCATCACCCTACGAGGCCGAGCTGAACGACCCGGTGGCCTACAATCTGTCGCCGGCTGGCATGCCCCTCCTGCTGAAAAATGGCACCTACAGCGGGGAGTACCTGCAGGACCACGCCCCGATCCGCGAGCATGAGACCGTGGTTGGCCATGCGGTGCGGGCGATGTACCTCTACATCGCGGCCACGGAACTCGCCCATGACCAAAACGACGAAGCGCTCGAAAATGCCCTGCTTCGGGGCTGGCGCAACCTCACCGAGCGGCGCATGTACATCACCGGCGGCATTGGCCCGTCGGGCGACAACGAGGGATTCACCCACGACTACGATCTGCCGAACCACTCCGCCTACGCCGAGACCTGTGCCGCGATTGGACTTGCCCTGTGGGGACATCGGCTGAACCTGGCGACCGGTGACGCGAGCTTTGTCGAGGCGGTCGAGCGAGCACTCTACAACGGCGCGCTGGCGGGAATCTCGCTGAGCGGAGACCGTTACTTCTACGCGAACCCGCTGGAGAGCCGAGGCGACCATCAGCGCCCGGAATGGTACGGGTGTGCGTGCTGCCCGCCGAACATCGCGCGGCTGATCGGCCAGGTCGGGGCGTTGGCGCTCGCCGAAACGGAGGATGCGCTGCTCGTGAACCTGCCGATCGGCCTGGAGGCGCAAACGCGCCACGGCCGGGTTCGGATCGAGTCGCGCTATCCGTGGGAGGGCCAAGTGACGATCGAGTGGCTCGAGGTCACCACCGCTGACCCATTCGCACTGCGGGTGCGAATTCCCGAGTGGTGCGCGGATTGCGGGTTCGAGGTCGTCGGGGCCAATGAGGCCGCCGAGTACGAGAACGGATATGCCTCGGTCGAGCGCACCTGGACCGCCGGGGATCGGGTGAAGGTCGAGTTCGATATGACCCCGCAGTGGATCGAGGCGCATCCGGCGGTGCTGGACGATTTGGGTCGAGTTGCGCTCACCCGGGGACCCCTGGTCTATGCGCTTGAGTCGCCCGACGGGCCGGTTCCACAACGGTTCACGGTCGATGCTTCGGCTGAGATCGAGGAATCGTGGTCGTCGGACCTCGGAGGAGTCGTCCGGCTCGCGACGACCGGCACGTCGGTGCTGGACTCGTTTGCTGATGGCCTGTACTCCGAGGTTGGGACGCAAGAGATCAGCGACGCGCAGGCGCACTTGATCCCGTACTATGCCTGGAGCAACCGCGGCCCGAGCCACATGCTGGTGTGGCTGCGGATGATGTAGCCGATCTTCCTCGCGATGCGCCGTGGCAAGGGTCTGGACTGTTGACTTCGGGACGAACCCACCGCCGCCTCAGGGAGGTTATTGATCTACCACGGAAGGCGCTGCCTTTCGCGGGCACTCCATGGACTTGAAACTCAATCGCGCAACGCAAACCCCCCATTCGACGTAACATGAGTGTAATAGACTCAAGTGAAATCATTTGGGTATCATCAAGCGGAGACAAAAATGGGACGAACAGTTGGAATTGACTTAGGCACGACGAACTCAGTCGTGGCGGTAATGGAAGGCGGAGAGCCGGTGGTGATCGCGACGGCGGAAGGGGCACGGACGATGCCCAGCGTCGTGGCGTTCAAGCCAAACGGAGAGCGTCTAGTCGGTGTGACGGCCAAGCGTCAGGCCGTGGTTAACCCCGAAAACACAATTTATAGCATCAAGCGCTTCATGGGTCACAAGCTCAGCGAAGTCGAGGCGGAATCTAAGCGCGTCGGATACAAGGTCAAGACGGGCAAGAGCGGTTCCGTCGTCGCCTACGTACCGGCAGTGGACAAGGAGTTCACGCCGGAAGAGATCAGCGCGATGATCCTCCAGAAGCTGAAGTCCGACGCCGAGGCGTACCTCGGCACGACGGTCGACCAAGCGGTCATCACCGTCCCTGCGTACTTCAACGACAGCCAGCGCACGGCCACCAAGAACGCGGGCGAGATCGCCGGTCTGAAGGTGCTGCGCATCATCAACGAGCCGACCGCGGCGTCGCTCGCCTACGGCCTTGACAAGAAGAAGAATGAGACGATTCTCGTCTTCGACCTCGGCGGCGGCACGTTCGATGTGTCGGTGCTCGACGTGGGTGAAGGCGTATTTGAAGTCAAATCCACCGCGGGTGACAGCCACCTGGGCGGCGACGACTTCGACCAGAAGATTGTCGAGTGGCTCGTGGCCGAGTTCAAGAAGGACCAAGGCGTGGACCTCGCCCAGCAGCGAGATGCGCTTCAGCGACTTCGCGAAGCCGCCGAAAAGGCGAAGATCGAACTCAGCTCGCAGGTCACCACTCAGATCACTCAGGCGTACATCACTGCCGTCGACAACCAGCCGAAGCACCTTGACTACACGCTCTCCCGGGCGAAGTTCGAAGAGCTGTGCGCGGGCCTCATGGAGCGGGTGCAGAAACCGTTCTTCCAAGCCATCGAGGACGCCAAGCTCAAGGCAGTCGAGATCGACGAAGTGATCATGGTCGGCGGTTCGACCCGTATGCCGATGGTCCAAGACCTGGTCAAGAAGCTGACAGGGAAGGAACCGAATCGCTCCGTAAACCCGGATGAGGTCGTGGCCGTCGGTGCCGCGATCCAAGCCGGCGTACTCGGTGGCGAAGTTCGCGACATCGTTCTCGTGGACGTGACTCCGCTCAGCCTCGGTGTCGAGACCCAGGGTGGCATCGCGGATAAGCTCATCGAGCGCAACACGACGATCCCGACGAAGAAGAGCCGCATCTACACGACCGCGCAGGACAACCAGCCGGAAGTCGAGATCCACGTACTTCAGGGCGAGCGCCCGCTGGCCCGAGACAACAAGAGCCTCGGCAAGTTCCACCTGCAGGGCATTCCGCCGGCACCCGCGCGGGTTCCGCAGATCGAAGTCACCTTCGACATCGACGCGAACGGCATCCTGCACGTTAGTGCCGTCGACAAGGGCACCGGCAGCAAGCAGAGCATCACGATCAGCGGCTCGGGCAACCTCAACCGCGACGAGATCGACCGCATGATGAAGGAAGCCGAGATGAACGCCGAATCGGATCGACAAGCCCAGGAGTTGGCCGAAATGAAGAACAAGGCCGACCAGCTGTGCTACCAGACCGAGAAGACGATTCGCGAGTTGGGCGACAAGATCACGGACGCGGAGAAGCAGTCGATCGAAGAGAAGGTCGCCGCGCTTCGCAAGGCGGTCGCGGCCGATAACGAACCCGAGATCAAGTCGGCGTTCGACGCGCTCGAGGCCGACAGCCATCGTCTGGCCGAACAGCTCTACAAGAAGGCGAGCGAAGAAGCCAAAACGAGCGAAGAAGAAGGGATCCGCGAGCCGGCTGGTACCGGCGCGCGCGGCGGCGATTCGGAAGATGTGATCGACGCCGAGTTCAAGGAAGAGAAGTAACGCTCTCGTTTCGGCGTAAAGAGCTCCCGCTGGGTCTCCCGCGGGAGCTTTTTTCCGTCGCTTAGGCAGGGGTACGACCCAACCCCTGCCCTCCGTGAAGGATGGGGATTCACCACGGAGGGTCCAGGTTGGTTCGTACCAGGACCGGTCGGCGGAGTCAGTGTTGCCGAGTCGGTACCCAAGCCGTCGTACGACCGCCGACGGTCTCCCGCACGATCGGTTCGCCGTCGATGACGTCCGGCCCGCGGTGCCCATCCCATCGGTGATGAAACAGCCACTCGGGAGGGAACTGCTCCTTGTCCGCGTTGACGTCCACTGCCTTCTTGAGGATCGCCAGCAGGCGAGTTCTCAACGTCGCGACTTCTTCCCGGGTAAGCGTGTCGCCGGTTCGCTTGGGCGCTAGTCTGGCTTGGTAGAGGCACTCATCCGCGATCCAGTTGCCCACTCCGGCGAAGAGCTTCTGATCCAGAAGCAGCGCCTTGAGCGGGGCTTTCCGGCGGTGAAGGATGCCGAACAGGCCATCGTCGTCCGGCAGGGCATCGAGGGCGTCCGGCCCTAGTTTCGACACCCGAGCATCGAGTTCCGGCGACTCCCCGAGCCACAACCTCGCCAAACGGCGGCCATCCGTGAATGCGATCCGTTGCCCCGACTCGACGGTCATCATCAGCTTGAGGAAGCGTGGCCGCCCCGACTCGTCGTCCAGCGGAGCGTTCCCATGCTCCTTCAGGCGGATCGTCGGCTGGCCGAGTTCGCGGATCCAGCCGCTCATTCCGAGATGGCCGAAAACGATCGGCGGCTCGCCAAAGTCGAGCCACCAGTACTTGCCCTTCCGCCCGACACGCTGCAGCGTACGGCCCTCGATCGCCGCTCGGAACGCCGCCGGATCGACCCCGCCCAACACGATCTCGTCCGGCGCGACTTCGACCTCGACGATCCGCTGGCCCCCTAGCACTCGGGTCATTAGGCGACGGACGGATTCCACTTCGGGCAGCTCGGGCATAAACGAATTCTATCGGACCGCTTCCCGCCCACGCTTCGGGTTCAATCAGACGGTAAAATCGCACTGTAATGCCATCGCGCACGGTTCCCGCTCCTCAATCCATCTTCGAAAAGTCACGACCTGGGAGGATCGGCGCAAACATTCCTCATTGCGATACCCCCGAGGTCGATCTCGAGGCCGTTCTCGGTTCGCGCCGCAAGTCGCTGCGCTTGCCGGAGATCGGCGAACTCGACGCGATCCGCCACTTCACGAACCTGAGCCAGATCAACTACGGTATCGAGACTGGGTTCTATCCGCTGGGTTCGTGCACCATGAAGTACAACCCGAAGATCAACGAGAAGACGGCGGGGCTGACTGGGTTTGCGTACAGCCACCCCCTGCAGCCAGCGGCGACCGTCGCCGGCAATCTCGAGATCCTTTGCCGAGTCCAGGAGATCCTCGAAGCGATCACCGGATTCGACCACATCTGCCTCCAGCCCGTCGCCGGGGCGCACGGTGAGATGACGTGCTTGATGCTGATCAAGGCGTACCACGAGTCGCGCGGTGAAGGCGATCAGCGGCGGTTTATCCTGGTGCCCGACTCTGCCCACGGCACGAACCCGGCTTCGGCTGCGCGCTGCGGCTACGACGTCAAGCACGTTCCGACCGACGCCGACGGCAACACCGACCTCACCGCGCTTGAAGAGCTGCTCGACAACACCGTCGCCGGCATCATGCTGACGAACCCGTCGACGCTTGGCCTTTTCGAGCCGAACATCGAGAAGATTTGCCGGATGATCCATGACGTGGGTGGACTGGTGTTCTGTGATGGCGCGAACATGAACGCCATGGTCGGCACGACCCGTCCCGGCGATCACGGCTTCGACTGCATGCACCTGAACCTGCACAAGACGTTCAGCACCCCCCACGGCGGCGGAGGCCCCGGATGCGGCGCGATCGGCCTGATGGGACACCTCGAGCCGTTCCTGCCCAAGCCGGTAGTGCGGCGCGGTACCGATGGCCAAGTTAAGCTCGATGAAGACCGTCCCCAGAGCATCGGTCGCGTGTCCAGCTTCTACGGCCAGTTCCTCATGGAGGTCCGGGCCTACACGTACTTGATGGCGTACGGCAAGGAGCGGATGGCGAACATCTCGCGATTCAGCGTGCTGAACGCGAACTACGTGCGGGCTCGGCTGAAGGACGTTCTGCCTCCGGCGCACGACCGCCCGTGCATGCACGAGTGCATTCTCACGGCAGAGAAGTACAAGAGGGAGTATGGCGTCCGTGCGCTGGACATCTCGAAGCGGCTCATCGACTACGGTTTCCACCCGCCCACCAACTACTTCCCGCTCATCGTGCCCGAGTGCTTGATGATCGAGCCCACCGAGACGGAGTCGAAGGAGACGCTCGACGCCTTCTGCGACGCGATGATCGCGATCTGTCACGAAGCCGAGACGAATCCCGACGTGCTCCACGACGCCCCGACCTCGCAGGTGGTCGGTCGGCTCGATGAGACGAAGGCGGTCAAGGACCTCGACGTCAACTGGTTCGGACAAGCGGCTTCTTAGGTTGACGGGCTTCCAGGCTCGCTGACTGTAAGATGTGAGCAGCTTGCAGATCGACCCGATTCATGACTTCGACGGCCGAGGATGGTTCAAACACCAGGCTCGGCCTATCCGCCCCACCACCGTCGTCCTCCATGCCACGGCAGGAGCTACCTTAGCCGGTGCCGTCGAGACGCTGCGCGAACGCGGCCTTGGCTACCACTATCTGATCGAGCCCGATGGCCGGGTGTGGAAAGGAGCGCCGATCGCGCGGCAAATCGGCCACGCCGGGGAGAGTCTGGGGCCCTCGGGGCCGAACGTCAACCGGTACAGCATCGGCATGAGTTGGGTCAACTTGAACGACGGAATCCAGCCGATCAGCGAGGCGCAGCTTGCCGCTGCGGAGGAGCTGCTGGTTCTGCTGCGGCGGGGTTTGCCGAGCTTGAAATGGCTGACGACCCATTACGCGATTACCGTCCGCCAGGATGGAGGCTATCGCAAGTCCGACCCCCGAGGCGTCGATGTCGCCAAACTCGCGCTGGCGAGCGGTCTAGCGGCATGGAAGCCGGATTGGGCGAAGCGGTTCGCTCTGCCTTAGAGAACTAACGGCTGGATCAGCGGCTGGACGGCGACGAACGCCTCGATTACGCTCGGGCAGAACTGCGTTCCCGCCCCGCGGCGCAGTTCCTCGATCGCGGCTTCTTCCGACTTCGGCTTTCGGTAGCGCGCCTCGAACACCATCGCATCGAACGCCTCGCATACCGCGATCACGCGGGCCAGAGGAACGATGTCGAGACCGCGAAGGCCGTCCGGATAGCCGAGTCCATCGAGTCGCTCGTGGTGCTGCCGGATTGCCTCGTGGTCCAACTCCGGATCAGCGAGCTCGTCGGGGACGAGAACATGCTCGCGGATAAGCCGAACATCGCTTGCCGACCAAGCACGGTCGGGTGCGAAGAGCTCGCTGGGAAGCCGAAGCTTGCCAATGTCGTGAAGCGCGGCGGTTATCCGCACCCTCCGCAGGTCAGCAAGCGAGTCACGGCCGGGGAAGTCGGGACCGTTCATCAGCCGGTCGGCGGTGGCGACCGCATATACCGATACGCGATCCGAGTGCCCCGCCTCTCCAGGAGCGTGCTGCTCAAGCCGATCTCGCCAGGTATCGAGGTCGTGGTGGGTCACGGCGAAAGCTCCTTTAAACGCGCGGCCGCTGCCTCGACTTCCGACGCGGTCATCGTGCGAGGATCGAGCCACACGAGGCCGCGCTCGATTCGTGGCACGATCGCGGGTTCGCCTTGGCGAAGCTGATACGCGAGCTGATCAGGCGAGTCGCTCGGCAGTCCGCACCGGAACGTCGCCACGCCGTAGCCGGGTAGCGAGCCGCCCCCGGTCTCCGTCAATCCAGGCTCGACCCGGGCTCTCTGATACGCACCGGCGAGCTGCTCGGCGTCTTGCTGAACCTCGTCGGGAGTCCGGGCAAGGGCCCAGAGAGTCGGAATCTCCAGTTCGCGCCCCTCGCGGTACAGCCGCAGCGTCGCGGCGAGGCCGGCGACGGTGAGCTTGTCGATCCTTACCGCGCGGGCGATCGGGTGATCTTTGAGCAGTCGAATTACTTCGGGCTTGCCCAGGATGATCCCGGCTTGCGGACCGCCGAGCATCTTGTCGCCGCTCGCCATGGTCACGTCGGCCCCCTCGCGAAGGGCGTCGCCGAAACGCGGCTCTGCGGGCAGTCCGAACCGCGCGGTATCGACCAGGCACCCCGAGCCCACGTCATCCATCAGTCGGATACCGTGGGCCTTCGCTAGGCTCGCCAGCTCAGGAAGGGAAGGCTCGTTGGTAAAGCCGGTGATCCGGTAGTTGCTGGGGTGGCACCGGAGCAGGAGCGCCGTCTGGGAGTCGATTGCTTCCTCGTAATCGCGAAGATGCGTCTTGTTCGTGCAGCCGACCTCGGTGAGGATCGCCCCCGACTGGCGCACGATGTCGGGCATGCGGAACGAGCCGCCGATCTCGACCATCTGACCTCGCGAGAGCAGCACCTTCTTGCCCCCCGCCAGCGCCGCCAGCCCTAGCAGCACCGCGGCCGCGCAGCTGTTGACGACCAGGGCATCCGGCGCGTCGGTTAGCTCGCAGATGAGGTCGCGCAGGTGGTCTTGCCGATCGCCCCGGGCTCCCGAAAGCAGGTCGAACTCGACGGTTGCGTGGTGGGCGGCCGCTTCCTGAATCGCGGAGACCGCCGCCTCCGCGAGGCGCGCACGACCGAGTCCGGTGTGGAGGATTACCCCGCTCCCATTGATGACCGGACGCACCGAGTTTCGCCCCGCGGCGAGCGCCCAGTTGAAGGCGACATCCTCGATCGACTCGGCCACGGGCTTTCCGGCAATCAGAGCGCGACGAACGGCGGTCACCGCGTGGCGAGCAGCGGCCAGCCGGATGGGCTCGGGGAAGTCCGCCAATCGGGAGTTGCCAGCGAGTCGATCGATGCTCGGGAGATCACGCAGCGCAGCTTGCCGGGCTGGATCCATGGACTCCATCATGGTCGAAACGCCTGCGCCGCCGCTAGGGCCCGCAAAGTTACTAGGTTTGGGTCAAGATCCCCTTGCGTAAACACCAGGGTTTTAGGTTGGGGTCCCAAACCTGTCGTACAATGAAGCAACCCCGCTCGGGATTCCCCAAGGAGAACTTTTTTTATGATGTTGAGGCATGTTGGTTGCACGCTGTTTGGACTCGCATTTACATTTGCGGCCGTCCAGGCAACCGCCCAAAACCCCTGGCAGTCGCTCGGTTCGGCTGATCAAGGCAAGTTGGCGGATCACTTGAAGTGGGTGGACACACCCCAGAGCTTTGGTTACGACTTTAGGGACCTGCGCCAGCAGCTTCAGCGTGCACCCATGGAGACGTTCCAGGGCGTTCAGGACGCGATCGTCCTGTCGTTCCCGACTCCCAGCGGCGATACTCAGCGCTACCGAGTCATGAACTCTCCGATCCTGAACGAGGCGGACGCGCGCAAGTACGGCATTTCCTCGTACCGCGTGGTGGGTCTCGATGATCCTCATGCTCGCGGACGTCTCGATCTGGGCCCGAACGGCTTCAATGGCACGTTCCATACGAGTCAGGGTACGTACTTGATCACGCCGACGAAAATCGGCAATAAGCGCGAAGTCATCGTCTACTTCCGCTACCAGAACGAAATGCCGCGCGCCTTTGCCTGTATGACCCAGTCGGCGCCTTTGAGCGGTATGGGCGGTGACTCGAGCCTGCTGTTCCAGATCATGGGCCCGGGCGATAACTACAAGACGTACCGGCTCGCGATGAACGCGACCGGAGAGTACACCGCGTTCTACGGCTCGGAAGTCAACGCCATGAATGGCGTCGTCACCTCGGTGAACCGCGTCAACTCGGTGTACGAAAAGGATCTTGCGATCCGCATGAACATCGTCTCCAACAAGTGTTGGACGAACGCCAGTACGGATCCTTTCACGAACAACAACGGAGTCACTATGCTCGGCCAGAACCAGACGAACCTGGACGCCACAGTGGGTAACGCCAACTACGACATCGGCCACGTGTTCTCAACGGGCGGTGGTGGAGTTGCCACCCTGCAGTGTGTGGGCAAGAACGGGTTGAAGGCCCGTGGCGTGACCGGTTCGCCGTCCCCGATCGGCGATCTCTTCGACATTGACTATGTTGCCCACGAGATGGGCCACCAATACGGGGCGAACCACACGTTCGCGGGTACGGCTGGTTCCTGCTCGGGCAATGGCGTCGCGAGCGCGGCCTACGAACCGGGAAGCGGCTCGACGATCATGGCCTACGCGGGCATCTGCGGCGCGCAAAACGTCCAGAACTTTTCTGATGCGTACTTCCACTACAAGAGCATCGAGGAGATCTACCCATGGCGCAATAACGCGGGATCGGGCGGCACGCAGACGAACACCTCGAACCTGACGCCGACGGTCAATGCTGGCGCAAGCTACACGATTCCGGTTGGCACCCCGTTCAAGCTCACCGCGACGGGCAGCGATCCGAACAACGATCCGCTCACCTATTGCTGGGAGCAGTACAACCTCGGTTCGTCGACGACCACCGGCGCGCTTTACCGGTCGCGACTCCCTTCGTCGAGCCCCACGCGGTTCTTCCCGCCGCTGGCGAACGTGATTTCCAACTCATTCAGCACGTGGGAACCACTCACCTCGGTTGCTCGCAGCTTCGTGTTCCGCGTCACCGTCCGCGACAACTTCCCGATCTCGGGCGGTTACGCCACGGGCACCATGAACCTGACGACGGCGGGGACCGCGTTTACGGTCACCTCGCCGAACACGGCGGTGTCTTGGCCCGGCGGCTCAAGCCAGACCGTAACGTGGAACGTGGGCGGCGGCAGTGTTGCGGCCAACGTGCGGATCCTGCTATCGACAAACGGTGGCAACAGCTACGGCGATGGCACGGCCACCGTGCTGGTCGCCAGCACGGCCAACGACGGCAGCGAGACCGTCACGTTGCCGAACATCAACTCGACCCAGGCGCGGATCATCGTGGAGCCCATCGGCAACATCTTCTATGATATGTCGAACGTGAACTTCACGATCACCCAGACGACGGCGCCGACGATCACCTCGATCAACCCCTCCTCCGCAACGGCAGGCGGGGCTGGCTTCACTCTGACGGTCAACGGCACGAACTTCGTGAACGGCACGTCGGTGGTCCGCTGGAATGGCAGCAACCGCACGACGGCGTTCGTGAACAGCGGCCAGTTGACGGCGACCATCCCGGCGAGCGACATCGCGACCGCGGGTGTGTTCCCGATCACCGTGGCCAACGGCGCAACGATCTCGAACGCGCTGAACTTCACGGTCAACAACCCGGCGCCGACGATCACGTCGATCACGCCCAACGTCCGCACTGCGGCGGGCGGCGCGTTTACCCTCACGGTGAACGGTTCGGGCTTCGTCCCCTCGTCGGTCGTCCGCTGGAATAGTGCCGCACGTGCCACCACGTACGTAAGCGCCACCCAGCTGACGGCAAGCATCCCCGCCGGAGACACGGCCTTCGTGGGCAGCTATCCGGTTACGGTGTTCAATGCTGCGCCGGCGGGCGGCACAAGCAACAGCCTCAACGTCACGGTTAATCCGATCGAGCTTGCTCCGAACGCGATCACCGTGATCTTCGGAGGCAACTCAAGTGGTGGCGTTGCGGGGCTTGCCAACAGCGACGACGTGAAGTATCAGATCGGCTACGACCGGTTCGCTGGCCGCAACGATCCGAAGGTTCAGTTGGAGATCGCGGGGACCTCCGCGGCCACCACAGCCAGTCGCATTGACTGGTTGGTCGAGTCCAGCCTTATCGGTGTGACCACGTCGCAGCGAATCGAGATCTTCAACAACTCCACGATGGCTTGGGTGTCGCTGGGGACGTCGATCCTCTCGGGAACCGACGTGACTCGGTCCGGTTCGATCACGACAGGAGCGAGCAACTACGTGAGCGGTACGGGTCTGGTGCGCTTGCGGCTCACCTGCAATCGCGTCACCGCTGGTCCGGCGTCACCGACGATCCTCTACATCGACCGCGTCCACTGGACAATCTGGCCGTAAGGTCAGACCAACTGAAGGGGTCCGGGATTCCATACGATCCCGGGCCCCTTTTGTTTGTTGGCTTGTTGGTGTGTTGGCGCGTTAGCTCGTTTGGTGTGTTGGTTGGAGACTCGCAGAGTGGGATGCTGAGAGACTGAGGGATCACGAGGGGCGCGGGGGTGTCGTACCGCGCAGAAGAGCCGCGCGGCATATTCGGAGATCTCCTTCAGGGCAATCGCGCCAATCCGAGCAACGCGTGAGGCATTGACAGAGCAACGCCCTCCCGTGCCCACCCGATCCAACAGGCAAACACGCCAACAGGCCAACACGCCCGCGCGTCCCTACTTCTTCTTCCGCTTGACCGTGCGAGACTTGCGAGCCGTAGGCGGGGCATCGCGCCGTGCCGCCAACAAAGCCAGCGCCTCATCCGGCCCCAGCGTTGCCGGGTCGGTGCCCTTCGGCAGGCTCGCGTTCGTTTTGCCGTCCGTCACGTACGGGCCGTACCAGCCACCGAGAATCTTCACCGGACCGGCCGCTCCCTCCAAATCCCCAAACTCGCGAATGACCGCGCCCTTCGAAGAGTTGCCCGCGCGGGTCGTCTTCGGCTGGGCCACGAGCGCGGCCGCGTCGTTGAGACTCATGTTCAGCAGCTGCCGCCAGTTCTCGACGTTTCGGTAGTCCTTGCCCTTGGCGACGTAGGGGCCGTAGCGCCCAATGCCCGCGACAACCGGCTCGCCGTCAAGTTCGCCCAAGTTGCGCGGAAGTTCGCACAGTTGATCCCAGTCCTCTTGCGTCAGGGTTAAGGGATCGGTATTGGGCGGAACCGACACCCAGTCCGGCTTTGCCTTAGCGGCGACTTCCTCTTCGGTCTGCTCGGCTTTAACAAAGGTGCCCTTGGGGCTTACGATCAGGATCAGGTTGCGGCCCGTCTTCGGATGGATGCCGAGGGTCTGCGGTCCGCGAGCCTTTTGCGCCATCAGCTCCAGCGCCTTCGCGACGTTTAGATCAGCGGGGGCGATGTCCTCGGGCACGGAGGCTGTGGACTCACCGCACACCAGGTAGAAGCCCCTCGGGCCAAGGCGGGCGTCGATCGACTCTCCTGTCTCAGGGTGCGTGCCAACATGCATCGTCGGCGCCATGACGCCGGACTCCTTCTGATCGACGAGCGGCTTTAGCCCGACGACGCCGTCGCCGCCGTAGTAGAACTCCTTGAGATAGCGCTTCCAGTCCCGCTTGCCGTTGGCGATCTCGTCGAGATCGTCGTCCATTTTGGCGGTGAAACCGAGATCGGCGAGCGGCTCGAACTCGTCGTTCATGAACTCGGTGATATAGAACGCGAGCATCGTGGGCACGAGTTCGCGCCGTTGTTTGCGGACGTAACCTCGGTCGGCGATGGTCTTGAGGATCGCCGCATAGGTGCTCGGACGACCGATGCCGCGCTCTTCCAAGGCTCGCACCAGCGAGGCGTCGGTGTACCGGGCGGGCGGCTTTGTGATGTGCTGCACGGCGTCGACCGACTTCGGATCGAGTTCCTGCCCGACTTTGAGCTCCGGTAGCAGCTTCTCTTGGTCCTCGAGGGCGCTCTCTGCGTCGTCAGACCCCTCGACATAGGCTCGGAGGAACCCTGCGAACTTGATCGCCTTGCCGGAAGCGCCAAAAGTCAGCCGCCCCGCCGACGTAGGCACGTCGATGCGGACCGTCGTGATCTCAAGCTCGGCGGGCTTCATCTGGCTGGCGACGGTGCGCTTCCAGATCAGCTCGTACAGCTTCACGTGGTCGGAATACTTGTCTCCCAAGCCGCGGCGGACCATCTCCGGCGTCCGCGTAACGTCGGTCGGTCGGATGGCTTCGTGAGCCTCCTGAGCGTTGTTGACCTTTGAGGTGTATCGATTCGGCTTCGCGGGCAAATACTCCTTGCCGTACTCGCCCTCGATCCACTCCCGACTTTGGCGGACCGCAAGTTCGCTGAGGTTCAACGAGTCGGTTCGCATGTAGGTGATGAGGCCGCCTTCGAACCCGGAACCGGTGATGCCCTCATAGAGGTCCTGCGCGATGCGCATCGTCCGCTCGGCGGCAAAGCCGAGCTTGCGGTTGGCCTCCTGCTGGAGCGTCGAGGTCATGAATGGCGGATACGGCTTACGCTGCTCGGGGTGGCTTTCGACGTCCGTGACCGTCCACGGCCGCGCGTCCTTAACTTCCTCGAGAAGCCGATTCGCGCCAGGGCCATCGAGATGTAGCTTGTCCTTGTTCTTGAGCTGACCGGTAGCCGGATCAAAGTCGTCCTTACCCGACACCAACCGCCGATCCTCGACCGCCTGGAGCGTGGCCTCGAAGGGCGTCTTTGCGGCCAGCAGCGTCGCCTTCAGATCCCAGTACTCGGACGACTGGAAGTTGCGCCGTTGGATTTCTCGCTCGACCACCAGCTTCACCGCCGGTGTTTGAACTCGGCCCACGCTGAGCCGCTTTCCCTTGCTGATGCGCCAGATGACGGGAGAGATGCCATAGCCGAACAGCCGATCCAGGACGCGGCGGGCTTCTTGGGCACGCACAAGGTCTTGGTCGATCTGTCGCGGCGAATCTAGGGCTTTGCGGATCGCGTCCTTGGTGATCTCGTGAAACGCGATGCGCTGGACGGTCATGCCCTTCTTGGGCTTGAGCACTTCGAGCAGGTGCCAGGAGATGCTTTCGCCCTCCCGGTCTTCGTCCGTTGCGAGTACGAGCGAATCGGCATCCTTCATCGCCGCGCGCAGCTTGGTCACTTGAGCGCGTTTCTCGTCGGGGACGATGTAGATCGGCTCGAAGTCGTTTTCCATGTCGACCGAGTAATCGGCCCACCACTTCTTTTGATGTTCGGCGGGAAGCTCCTTCTTGTTCTCAGCGAGGTCGCGAATGTGGCCGATGCTGGCCAGCACTTCATAATCGGGGCCCAAAAACCCCTTGATGGTCCGCGCTTTGGCGGGAGATTCAACGATGACGAGCTTCTTACCCATGCAAAATCCGTCAGAGTATAGACCCTGCGCTGTTGAATGACGTACCGAAAGGCGCACTCGTCAGCCTCCCGGGACGTTTTATTGAGAAGACCATGAGAAAACTCTGTTTTATTGTGTTGAACCTGTTGCTCACCCTTGTTCTAGCCGCAAGCGCGCTCGCCAACGAGAAGACCTATCTGGGAATCTTCCTGCAGGGGAGCAAGATCGGCTACACGGTCAGTTCCTCGTCGGAGGTCCAGTTCGAGGGGAAGTCGGCAAAGCGGACGGACGGCGCTACGATTCTCGACGCGGGGCTGCTCGGGGCGGCGATGAAGACCACAATCAAGAGCACGACGTGGCAGGGGACCGATGGCAAGCCGACGCGGATGGAGTTCTCGGTCGAAAGCGCCGGTCGGGTGCAGAAGGTTGACGCTACGTTCATCGCCGACAAGATCGAACTGATGATCGACAACAACGGGGCGAAGACCACCAAGTCGATCGACCTGCCCAAGGATGCTCGGGTTGTCGATGATGCCGTGGGTGCATTGCTGAGCGAGACGGTCTCACCCGGAACGACGAGCTTCTACTATGTTCTCGACCCGATGACCGCGGGACTCGTGAAGAACGAGGTGCGCACGGGTGGCCGGGCCAAGATCGATGTGAAAGGCACGATGACCGATGTGGACGTGATCGAGGTGTCGGAGCCTCGCGCCACGATGAAGGTCTATCTGTCATCGAAGGGCGATCTGCTGAAGGTGGATGGTCCGATGGGAATGGAGATGTTGCCGATCTCCGAGGCTGAGGCTCTCGCTGAAGCCGGTGCAGGGGCGCCCCGCCCGGACCTAGCCGAAGTGAATGCGATCAAGCCTGACCGGCCGATCACGAACCCTGACGCGATCACCCGCCTCACGCTGAGACTTTCCAATGTCGACCTGGGGCGCCTCCCCAGCGATGCCTTTCAAACCGTCGCCAAAGATGGCCGCTCGTGGAAAGTAACGATCCACCCGGTCTCGATGAGCGCGAAGACGACGATCGCCGCCGCCCGGGCTCAAAAGCCGATGTGGGTGAAGCCTGACCTGAACATCCCCTCCGAGTCGGCGCAGTTTAAGAAAATGGCCGCTGAGGTGGTCGGCACGGCGAAGACGGTGAATGAAGCCACGAACCGCGTCCACCGCTATGTTTTCAACGCGATGCGACCCAACGCGGGCATCGGCGTGCTCCGCGACGCGTCCGAAGTTTGGTCTTCTAAAGAAGGAGTTTGCCGGGATTATGCAATTTTGACCTGTACCCTGTTGCGTGCGGCCCAAGTTCCCGCTAGACTAGTAAGTGGTCTCGTCCTTATGGAGGGACGTTACTACTATCACGCATGGGTCGAGGCCTGGGATGGTGCAAACTGGGTGGGTGTCGATTCAACCCGTCCTCAGCCAAACGTTGGCGGGACCCATTTGAAACTGGCGCAGGGTACGGTTGAAGAAGCGTATACGTTTACGTTCCTAGATCGAGTCCGAATCGAGGTCTTGGATGCAAGAAGAAGGACCTGAACTGCCGTTGGTGCTACCGAAGCGCAAGCGTCCCATTTGGCGGGCGTTCTTCGTGGTGCTCGGCGCGCTGTTGTTTGGGCTGCTGTTCTTCCAGTTTGTCGAGCCGCTGCTGAGGTTCTTGAACTCGTTCATCAACAAGGACCGCGACACGCCGGTGTTCGGAGTGGCGGTTGCGCAAGTTGCCGGGGCGGTCGCCGGCTTTGTCGCCGGAGCGGGCTTGGGCAACTTGTTCCACCGGTCGATCACGAGATTTGTCCAGCGGTGGGACAACATGCCCCCCGGCGGCAAAGTCACCGTTTTCATCGGCGTGTTCGTCGGCCTTATCGCTTCGGTCCCGTTCATGTTCGTCCTGCTGACCTTCATGAGCGGCCAATATGCCGCTTTGGTCGTTGCTACGCTGCTGCTTATCGCGGGTTTCTCGACGCTGGCGATTGCCGTCTTGCAGTCGATCGAGGACATCTTGCCGTGGACGCGCGGCCAAGTCAAGGCGCGCCGCCGCGGCATCAAGTTGCTCGACACGAACGTCATCATTGACGGAAGGATCGTCGACCTCGGTCGCACCGGTTTCTTAGAGGGTCCCCTCTACATTCCGGGTTTCGTGCTGGATGAGCTGCAATACATCGCCGACAGCCCCGACGCGATGCGCCGCCAGCGGGGTCGCCGCGGCCTCGACGTGCTGCAGCTCATGAAGAACGACCACCAGGTTGAGGTTCGAGTTCATGACCACCTGGCCCCCGATATTGGCGATGAAGTCGATGCGCGCTTGGTCCGGTTGGCACGCGCCATGGGCGCAGACATCGTCACCAACGACGTCAACTTGAACCGCGTCGCCACTTTGCAAGAAGTCAAGGTGCTGAACATCAACGATCTCGCGCTCGCGCTTCGCCCGAACGTGCTGCCCTCCGAAACCATGGAGTTGGCGGTCATCCGCGAAGGGAACCAGCCTGGCCAAGGAGTCGGTTACCTCGACGACGGCACGATGGTCGTCGTGGAGAATGGCCGGAGCCACCTCGGGGAGACGATTCAGGTGGTTGTCACCCAAGTTATCCAGACCGAGCGGGGCAAGATGATCTTCGCCCATCCCGACGGAGACAACGACGCGTTCATCCGGCGTCGCCCCACCACGCCTCGGAGGCCCTAGTGGGCGTCACCGCTATCTTGCTTGCCGCCGGGCGTGGAGAACGATTCGGCGCGGACAAGACTCAAGTCATCCTGCGTGGCCGTCCCCTGTGGCGCTACGCCTACGACACCTTCCGCTCGATGCGGGAAATCACCGAGATTGGCATCGTCGCCCACGCCGACCATGTGGAAGCGTTCCGTGAACTTGCGGACGATGCCGACTTCGTCGTCGCGGGAGGAACGACCCGGGGTGAGAGCGCCCGTCGTGGGGTCGAAGCGGCGACCCAAGAGACGCTGCTCATCCACGACGCCGCGCGTCCCTTCGTCTCGGCTGAGGTCATCAAGAGGGTGATTGACGGGCTGGAGACGGCCGACGCCGTCGCCGCATGCGTGCCCGTGGTGGATACGATCAAGCAGGTGGTGGGAGAGGACGTCGCCACGCTCGACCGCAACCGCCTCGTTGCCATGCAAACTCCCCAAGGAACGAAGCGAAATCTGCTGCTCAGGGCGTATGATGAAGTAAGTCAGGAGTTCACCGACGAGATGGCCCTGCTGGAACAGATTGGAGTCCGACCGTACTTGGTGGCTGGTGATGCGGCCAACTTCAAGGTGACCACTCCCGAAGATCTTTTGCGGGCCGCCGGATTCCTCGGCGCTCCCGAGACCCGTACCGGGCTCGGCTACGATATCCACCCGTTCGCGACGGACGACCGTCCGATGATGCTGGGTGGGGTTCGGTTTGATGGCCCGGGTTTGGACGGCCATTCCGATGCCGACGTCTTGCTTCATGCGGTCACCGATTCGATCCTCGGCGCGGTTGGTCTGGGAGATATCGGGCAGCACTTTCCGAACACCGACCCTCAGTGGCGGGGAGCCCCCTCATCCGTGTTTCTGCATCATGCGGCGCGGCTCGTCCGCGAAGCCGGCTGGGAAATCTTACATTTGGATGCGACGGTGATCGCCGAACAGCCGAAAATCATGAGTAAGGCTCGGGAGATCCGCGAAGCGATCGCCGCCAGCGTGGGTCTCGCCGCCGATCGGGTGAGCGTGAAGGCGACCACCAACGAGAAGTTAGGCGCTTTAGGCCGCAGCGAAGGTATCGCCGCTTTCGCCGTGGCAACCGTACGGCAATCGCCGTAGATTCGACATAAGGCGACGCACCGGACGGATCCGGTAAGGAGTATTCGATGGATGTTCTGGTTCGAAATGCGGAAGGAAATGTCAACGCACAAGACCGAGAGTACGCCGCCAAGAAGCTTGGGCGACTCGACCGGTACTTCAACGCCGCCCAAAAGGTGGAGATGGTGCACCGGGAAGACAAGAGCGGCCATCGGATCGAGATCACCGTCTTTGCCGACGGCCTAACGGTTCGAGGCGAAGAGAGCGATCTGGACCTTCGCGCCGCGATCGACCGGGTCAGCGACAAGCTGGAGACTCGGCTTCGCAAGCTGAAAGGCCGGTTGATTCGTTCGCACCGCAAGCGAGGCAACCATAAGTTGCCGCCCGCCCTTGAGGAAGATCATAGCGAGGAAGAAGAGGCGCACATCGAGATTCGAGAGCGCAAGCAGTTCTTGCTCAAACCGATGTCACCGGATGAGGCGGCCCTCCAGATGGAGATGGTCGATCATCCGTTCTACGTGTTCAAGAACGAGGACACCAACGCCGTCGCCGTACTGTACAAGCGGCGCGACGGACGCTACGGCCTCCTCGAACCCGAAGCGTAGAATCCGAGGAACTACCCCCGAGCGGCGAGGATCTTTCTGACCTGCTCCGCCTGCTCGGGGGTATCCACCGCCAGCTCGGTTCCCGCACCAGGGGCCATAAAGATGCGTACGCCATGGTGCATAAAGCGCAGCTGCTCGAGCGATTCAGCAGCTTCGAGATCGCTCATCGGCCACGTGCGGAACGCGAGCAGCGCGTCTCGCCGGTAGGCGTAGAGCCCCACATGCTTCTTCACCGGGATGCGCCGCGGACTGCGGGCGAATGGAATCGCGTACCGGCTGAAGTACAGCGCGTATCCCTCCGCGTCGGTCACGACTTTGACGGTCGCTGGTTCGTCGTACTCCTCTTCCGGGCACTCGCTGTAGACCGACCCCATGGTGATCGCGGGGTTCTGGAGAAGCGGCTCGGCGCAGGCCTTGATGCTCTCCGCGCGGATGAGCGGCTCGTCGCCCTGGACGTTGACGTACACGTCGGCGACGACCTTCTCGGCGACTTCGGCAATACGGTCCGTACCGGTCGGGTGGTCGTGGGAGGTGAGAATGGCCTCCGCGCCGAAGCCTGCACAGGCATCGACGATCTCCTGATCGGGGGTGGCGACGACGACGCGGTCCCCAACCCCTGCCTTCGCGGCGGCTTCCCACACCCATTGCACCATGGGCTTGCCCAAGAGGTCGGCGAGGGGCTTCCCCGGAAAACGACTCGCCCCCATCCGGGCGGGAATCACGATGACGCAGCGCATGGGGAGAAGTATGACGCCAGAGGGAGGAGTGACGAGGGTGAGTGATGAGTGATGATTGACGGACGCGGGGGGCCGCCCGACTGCCAACTGCCAACTGCCGACTGCCCAACTGCCGACTGCCCAACTGCCAACTGCTAACTGCCAACTGCTAACTGCCAACAACCAACAACCAACACGCCAACAACCAACACGCCAACAACCAACACGCTGACTTGCCTCTACAATAGAGCCATGGAATGGAAAGGCAGGCGGCAAAGCGGCAACGTCGAAGATCGACGCGGAGCGACCGGGGGCAAGGTGGTAGGCGGGGGCATTGGCGTCATCGTCATCGCCCTGCTCGTGATGGTGCTGGGCGGCGACCCGATGGCCGTCCTCAGCGGCGCGGGCCAAGGTTCCTCCGTCGCGGCCCCGGCGGGGCCGGGGATCGATGACGAAGGGCGCGAGTTCGTCAGCGTGGTTCTTGCCGACACCGAAGACGTGTGGAAGGACCTTTTCAAGAAGATGGGTCGCACCTACCAGGAGCCGATTCTCGTGCTGTTCGGTGGGGAAGTCGAGTCGGCGTGCGGGTACGCAAACGCCGCGGTCGGCCCGTTCTATTGCCCGGCCGACAACAAGGTGTACATCGACCTCGCTTTCTATTCCGACCTGAAGGACCGTTTCGGCGCGCCCGGTGACTTTGCCCAGGCCTACGTCATCGCCCACGAGATCGGCCACCACGTGCAGAACCAACTCGGCATCTCGCGCAAGGTTCAGCAGATGAAGGGGCGGGTCAGCGAGGAAGAGTACAACCAGCTGTCAGTTCGACTGGAGTTGCAGGCGGACTTCTACGCCGGAGTGTGGGCGCACCATGCGCACCAGACAAAGGGCGTGCTCGAGCCGGGTGACCTGGAAGAAGCGCTCCAGGCCGCGGCGGCGATCGGCGACGACCGGCTGCAGAAGCAAGCGCAAGGGTACGTGGTACCGGAGTCGTTTACCCACGGCACCAGCGAGCAGCGGATGCGCTGGTTCCAAAAGGGCTGGGAGTCAGGCCGCGTCGAGGATGGCGACACGTTTACGGCCCGCCGACTTTAGGCCTCCCCCATTCCACATCAGGACCGGTCATTTGCCTGGCAAATGTGCCGGTTTCTGGCGTCCGTACGGTGCGATTCCGGGTTTCTCGTGTAGGATGTGGGGTTGAGGGTTGAGCTTATGCGTTCTTTGAGGGTTCTTTCTATTGTTGCGGCGTGCGTCGGGGTGGTTGGCAGTGCCAACGCAGTGATTCTGTATAGTCAGCCGAGTGACACGGCGGTTGGCGGAACTGTTATAGGCTCCTATTCGGAGGCTTTGTCGCAAGGAGGTACCTCCTCTGGCGTTACACAGGCCGACAACTTCACCGTGGGGTCTGGAGGTTGGAACGTCTCCAAGATTCGGTTCTGGGGCTTCTCAGATGCTGCTGGCACTCCTGGATACCCCGATCTGACTAACTTCAGCGCTTTTGAAGTCAATGTCTTGACCATCTCGAACACGGGTGTGGGCACCGTCATCCAGGGTGGTGTGGTTCCAAAAGCGTCGTTCACGATCACGCCCACTGGCAACGTCGGGGGGCTGGGCGGATATGAGTATGAGTTCGAACTCAATGTCAACTTCAACCTCGCCGCCGGTGCATACTTCCTAAACGTTGGAGCTGTGCACACCGTAACTGGAGGACTTGGAGATTGGTGGGCATGGAGCGCGAGTGATACAGGCGACGATCAGTTTGCATTCAACTCAGATTTCACGTCCAGCGGCTGGAACTCATTCCAGGGTACGAACATGGCATTCGAAATCGAGGGTGACACGGTCAACGCCGTCCCAGAACCGTTCACCATGGCCCTCGGCCTCGGCGCCGCTGGCGCGTACATCCGCCGTCGACGCCGCAAGTAAGCCGCATTGATTCCTCCCCTCGCAGGGGAGGACCTTCGCGCTCTTGCGCGAGGATCACCCCATCCCTGTTCGCTGTCGCTCACAGTCCTTCCCCTGCTAGGGGAAGGTGGGATCGATGCTCCTGAGCGCAACCTTGGGGTGAAATGGGTTCGTGAAGCCGCTTCGCAACCATAGCGAAAACTCGAAGCGTCGCGCCCGAGAGTTGCGAAAGAGCGCAACGGAATCGGAGCAGCTGCTGTGGAAGCAACTTCGAAACTCGCAGCTGGGCTTTAGGTTCCGGCGTCAGCAGCCGTTGGGCGAGTACATCCTCGACTTCTACTGTCCGGCACTGCGCCTCGCCGTCGAAGTCGACGGAACATCTCATCATGATCGCAAGGAGTACGACAGGTGCCGGGACACCTTCATCGAAGGTCAAGGAATTCGAGTCGTTAGGGTCTGGAACATGGAAGTCCGCGACCCCTTCGGCGATGCGATGGAGAAGTTGTACGAGGCCATCGAACGTCGGAGGGCTGAACTGGGTTTGTAGATGTCCTGCCAGGGAAGGCTTCGCTATTCCCCCCTCGCAGGGGAGGACCTTCGCGCTTTTGCGCGAAGAGGTGGGGTGGAACTGACTGCCACCCCATCCCTGTTGGCTGTCGCTCACAGACCTTCCCCTGCAGGGGAAGGTGGGAACGATGCTCCTGAGGGCACGCCCATTCCACACTTTCCAAGAATCCTTACTCGCAATTGTACGAGTTTCGGCTAGCCAAACTGGGAATCGGGCCGAAGTTCGTGTAGGATGTAGAGCGGAGGGTTTTATCCGCAATGAATTTATTTAAGACCAGTCTTCTTATCGCCGCCAGCCTGGGCGTCGCCGCCAGCGCCAGCGCTGACATTCTGTTCAGCCAGACCACTAACGGTGCCGACGGTGTCTACTCGGACGCGTTAAGCACCAATGGTGGTCAGTTCTATGGTCAGACCGTGGCGGATGACTTCACCGTCGGCGCGCCTGGCTGGAACGTCACCACCATCCGATTCTGGGGCTTCTCGGAGAACGCCTTCCTTCCCGACCTAAGCAACTTCTCGGATTGGGAAGTCAACATCATGAGCCCGCTCGGCACGACCGTCGAGGGCGGCATCGTTCCCAAGGCCGGGTTCACGATCACTCAACTTGGAGCCAGCATTGCCGGTGGTCCCGAGTACATGTTCGAGTTGGCCACCAACTTCAACCTCGCCGCGGGCAACTACCACTTGAACATCGGTTCGATCAACGTGGCCTCGCAGGATGACGCTTGGGCTTGGAGCACGAGCAGCCAGGGTAACGGCACCTACTCCTACAGCTTCTTCGATACCATGGGTTGGCAATCGGAAATGGGCAACCTCGCTTTTGAGTTCGAAGGCACCGCGGTTCCTGAGCCGGCCACCATGGCCGCCCTCGGTCTCGGCGTTGCCGCCATGCTTCGTCGCCGACGCAAGTAAGGCAAGCAGAACCCTCTGTCGAGGGCATGGCTGGGGTCGTCGCTCGCATGAGCGGCGACCCCTTTTGCTTGCGCGGGGGCTCGGTTGGCTCGGTGATCTCTCCACCCCCAACCCCCTCCTTTCCACGGGAAAGGAGGGGGCTTTTACACCTCCCCCGTTACAAACGATCGCGCGGCGGACGACTCGAACTCGAACCGAGGCACCGGTCCCGGGCCGAAGTTGAGTTCTACCAAGGGCCGAATCACCTGTTCGGTCATCACCTGATCCGCAAGGGATCGGCGGATTGCGTCGAGCTGCAGGAGCATCACCTGCAGATGCACTTTGCCCATCGCCAGCGACCCCACTCGCCGCCCCTCGTCCGTGGTCAGCGTCTGCCCGAGAATCGCGCGGGCGATCTCCCGATTGTGGAAGTCCAACGCGTCCATGAACCCGGTCGACGGCTCTTTCTGTCCGCCCAGCGTGTCGATGTCGATCTCCTCGGGGACGAGCAGCGCGGTGATCCGATGGAGGTTATCCAAGGAACTCAGCAGCGCCGTCTGATCCTCGACCGGCAGTCCCCGAGCAATCTTGGCGAGCACGGTGGGCATCGCGAACCGCTCCAGATGCAGCCGCCACGCGGCGAGCAGCGACTGCTTCGCCTGCCAATGCCGATGCGCGGCGTCGAGGTCGCTGCGGCCTTTCGGGTTGCCGTAGCCGCCTTGGTGGGCAAACAGCACAAACTTCTCGCGGGGCAGCGTGCGCTCGGCTTCACCCGGAAGCCGTAACCGCAAGTCGTGGATCCGCCCAAACGCATCAACCTCGATGCCGTAGTAGTTCGGGTCCTTAGGGCGCACGGCGTGAAGCCACAGCTTCCCATCGCCCCAGCGGTACACCAACTCCTGCAGCGACCACCCCTTCGCGAACGCGTCCATGGCGCCGAACAGGATGGTCAGCGGGGAGCCCTCCATCCGCTCGAACGACTCCGCGACGAAGGAGGCTCGACGCAGCGACTCCGCATCCGATCCGGCGACGATTCGCCAAGGCGCCGCCAGCACGCCGAGCTTCTTGACGTTCAGGGCGGTCTGGACCATCGAGTCGGTCTGCATCTGGTCGTAGGTCGCCACGGGCAAGCCGTGGGTGGCTCCAGGTTGGGCGAGCGATTGGCGTTCGGGCAGGGTCAATGTCGGCGCAACCTCGCGGCGCGGCGTCTTTCGGCGAAATTTGAAGATCATCTTGGGTACTCCTTGGCAAACGAGAAGGGTCGTGAACCGGCAGTGCGGATCCCCGGCGAAAGGGAACTGGGCAGTTCGGAAACGGCGAGGGCGAGCGCGCAGATGCGGTCGTCGTGGAATCCCGCACTGGCCGCAAGGCGCGGGTGGCCGGTCTCGGAAAGCGTCATCTGGAAGTGCTGCATCTCGCGCAACAGGTCGGGAAACGGCGTCATCTTCAGCCGCCCGTTGTCGATCAACCAAACCAGCTGGTCGATGAGGCCGGGTTTGGAGGTGCCGGTGAACACGAACGGTCGAAGGGTCGCGTGTCGCGTCGCGGCGCGAAGCGCCTCGACCAGCGGATCACCGACGCCGGTGGCGTCGCAGGTGACGATGCTGCCCGGGTAGCGATCGACGATCTCGGCCACCCAGCGAACCTGCTCTGACCACGGTGCATCGCCGGTCGCGTGAAGCTCGACCAGGGCCGGGTTTTCGCGCGAGCCCACCACCACCGCGACGGCGGTGGCGTCTTGGTACCGGCCCCAGTCCACGCCGATCCGCACGGCCCCGCGGGGTTCGGCATCCCAACGCGGCACCAGGCACGCCTCCACCAACTCGCTTCGAAAGACGCAGCCGGCGCCATCCAGAAACTCAGCCTCGTACTCCACGCGGTACGCCCGGTCGGAGATGAGTTCGCGCTGGAAGGCAAGAAACGAGGCCGACACATAAGGCGACTGCGCGGAGGGTGCGGTGCGGCTCCACACCCCGTGCTGACCCTCTTGCCCGAATCGGAAGAACCGCCAGAAGTGGTTCCTTCCGTGAGGGGTGCTGATCATCGTGCAACGGCCGTCGGTGGTCGCCAGCATGGGTAGGGCGACTTCGGTGATGAGCGCCTCGGG
Organism: Methanoregulaceae archaeon; assembly: GCA_020850325.1. Taxonomy (GTDB): domain Bacteria; phylum Armatimonadota; class Fimbriimonadia; order Fimbriimonadales; family Fimbriimonadaceae; genus JANJUB01. The sequence goes on along the minus strand of JADZEW010000025.1, from coordinate 12,612 downwards.
GATAAACGCGGCTTCGTCGATGACGAGGTGGGTAGCTTCCTGTCCGCGTAGCGAACGCCCCACGTGCCCCGACCGCGCTCGAATCGTATGCGGCCCGACGTGGACGCGCGGGTGCGGAGTTCGGCGGACGACGTGGTCGATCTCGAGCCGCTCCAGCCAACCGATGACGCGATCGAAGAGCAGTGCGGCCTGGTCTTGGGTGGGGGCCAGGATGAGGTGTTGGGTGGGATGGTCGGCATGCAGAGCGGCGACGATCTCGACGGCGCAGACTTCCGTCTTTCCCCATCGACGCCCGCAAGCGAGCACCTTGGTCTTGGCGGGGCTGAGCAGGAACTCGCGCTGTCCGGGATGAGGTCGCCAGAACGGCTCGACCTGGCGCAAGAATCTCTCCACGATGAACAGCGACGGCGACGGCGGGTCGGTCAACCCAGTCAAGTAAACTCGGAGCCATGACCGACACCGTTCAGCGCGTTCAGGCGTGGCTCCGCGACCATGAAGATGACCTTCTCCGCGACACGGTCGCGATGCTCCGCGTCCCCTCGATCCAGAGCGACCCCGAGCTGAACGCCCCCTTTGGGAAGGCAAATCGCGACGCGCTGGACCTGGCATTGCGCATGAGCCAAGACTACGGCTTCGAGACTAAGGACATCGAGGGCTACTGCGGCTACGCCGAGGTCGGTAGCGGCAAACCCATGGTGATGTCGCTCGGCCACCTCGACGTCGTTCCAGTGGGTCCGGGCTGGAAGCACGAGCCGTTCGGAGCGGAGATCGATGGTGCTTACCTGTACGCCCGCGGCGCGGTGGACGACAAGGGGCCGACGATGGCCTCGTTCTATGCCTTCCGTGCGATCAAGGAGTGCGTGCCCGACCTCGACGTGCGGTTGCGCATCGTGTTTGGCTGTAACGAGGAGTCCGGGTTTAAGTGCGTGGAGCGGTACGTCAAGACCGAAGAGATGCCGACCCTCGGCGTTGCGCCCGACTCGGGCTGGCCGCTCTATCATGCGGAGAAGGGAATCTGCAACTTCGTGGTCGCGATTCCGCTTACCGCCCAGCCCGTCGCCGACTTCTACGTCACCGGTCTGAGTGGGGGCCAGCGTCCGAACATCGTGATTGACCACTTGGTCGCGAAAGTACGAGTTGGCCAAGCGATCCGCAATGAGGTCGCGATGAAGGCCTCAGAGTATTGGGACCGCAATGTGTCATTCGCCTGGGACGGCGATGAACTGAGCATCGAGTCTTCGGGCAAGGCCGCCCACGGTGCCGCTCCGTTCCTCGGCGACTCGGCGGCAACTCGAGCATTCCGCGCGCTCGCTGCGCTCGCCCCCCTGGGTGCGGACCGCTTCTGGGAGACGGTGCTCGAGACCACCCAGACCAGCGGCGTTGGGCTCGGCATTCACGGCCGTGATGACGCGAGCGGCGACCTGACGAACAACCTCGGCATCGTCCGAACCCACGACGGGCGCTTCGAGTTGACTTTCAATGTCCGCCGCCCGGTGACCTGGACCGCCGACGAAGTGCCCACCCGACTCCGCGCTCACGTGGCGACCTTGAACCTTAAAGCCGAAGTTGCAAGCTTCGACGCCAGCGAGCCGCTCTACTTCCCGCTCGATCACCCGCTGGTCAAAACGATCGTGGACGTGTACGAGGCCGAGACCGGCGAGCGCAAGGCTCCGGGCGTGATGGGCGGTGGCACCTATGCCCGCGCCATCCCCAACACGGTGAGCATCGGTACCGGCTGGGAAGGCGATGGCCCCGCCCACGAGACCGACGAGCGGCTGAAGATCGAGCACCTCTTCAAGATGAGCCGCATTTACGCCCACTTGTTCCTCCGGCTGATCGAGGAAGCCAAGAAGCTCGCATGATCCAGAAGCTGCTCATCGCGAATCGCGGCGAGATCGCGGTGCGGGTGACCCGGGCCGCTCGAGAGATGGGCATCCGCACGGTTGCCGTCTTCAGCGAGGCGGATGCTCACGCGATGCACGTTCGGCTTGCCGACGAAGCGGTCGATCTGGGTGAGAGCGAGCCGTCAAAGAGCTATCTCGACATTGCCAAGGTGATCGGAGCCGCGAAATCGACCGGCGCCGACGCCATCCATCCCGGCTACGGGTTCCTTTCCGAGCGGGCCGAGTTCGCCGAGGCGTGCCGCGATGCTGGCATCGTGTTTGTGGGACCGTCTCCGGAGGCGATGCGGCGGCTGGGGGCCAAGATCGATGCTAAGCAGGTTGCGGTAGCAGCGGGGGTTCCGGTCACCCCGGGGTTCTTCGAGCCGAACGCGACCGAGGATCAGTTGGTCGAGGCCGCAATGCGGATTGGGCTGCCCGTGATGCTGAAGGCAAGCGCGGGCGGCGGCGGTCGTGGCATGCGGATCGTCCGTGAAGCCGACCAACTGCGTGACGAGTTGCGGATCGCCGCCGATGAGGCCCTGAAGGGATTTGGCGACGGCGCGATGATGGTCGAGAAGCTGATCGAACAACCAAGGCACATCGAGGCTCAGATCCTCGCCGACCACCATGGCCAGGTTGCGATCCTGTTCGAGCGCGAATGCTCGCTTCAGCGGCGGCACCAGAAGCTCGTGGAAGAGGCGCCCTCGCCGCTGTTTGCCAACCGCGAGCACGCCGACGTTTGGCCGCGGATGCGCGCTGCGGTCGAAGCGCTCGTGCGGGCCGCCGGCTATACCGGAGCCGGTACCGCCGAGTTCATGTTCGACGAGGCGAGCGGCGAGTTCTACTTCTTGGAAGTCAACGCTCGGCTGCAGGTCGAGCACCCGGTAACCGAGTTGGTGACGGGCGTGGATCTGGTCCACCAGCAGCTGCGGATCGCTTCCGGGCTACCGCTTGAGGTGCCGGAGTGGGTTCTTGCCGGCGCGCGCTCGGGCATCAATGGCCACGCGATCGAGGTGCGCATTGTCGCCGAAGATCCGGCGAACAACTTCCTACCTTCCGTGGGCCGCATTCTCGCCTGGGCCGAGCCCAAGGCCCCGGGAGTCCGGGTGGATACGGGCTACGGACCGGGGGCTGAGATCTCGCGCTACTACGACTCGCTCATCGCCAAAGTCATCGCCCACGCGCCGACTCGCGCCGATGCCATCCGCCGATTGCGGGCTGCCTTGCTCGACTTCCACGTCCTCGGCGTCAAGACGAATGTGGCGTACCTGCTGGACATCCTCGATCATCCCGACTTCCAAGCCGGAAAGATGGACACCGGCTGGCTGGGCCGCGAGCTTCCCGAGTGGAAGCCTAACGCGGCGATTCCGGCCGAACTGGGCCTCATCATTTCCGCCGCTCACGTAGAGACGACCGGAGTCGCGGGGGCTTCGCGCCCGATGGGCGCCTGGGACGTCGCGGACGACTTTCGGGTGGCGAAGTCCTGAGCGAACGCTGGCTGACCAAGAGCGCGTTCATGGGCGCGTACCAGTGCGAGAAGCGGCATTGGCTGTCGGTGTTCGAGCCTGAGCGAGCGACCAAGCTGACCGACGCCGAGCTCGAGCGCATGGCGCAGGGAACCCACGTGACCGAGCTGGCCCGCAAACGGTGGCCGAACGGCGTGCTCATCGAAGGGAAGAACTCGCTCGAGGCCGTCGAACTCACCCGCCAGGCACTCTCGGCCGGGGCTACGGTCATTTTCGAAGCGGCATTCCTCGTCGGCGGGCTCTTCGCGCGGGTCGACGTGCTGGAGCGAATGGGCAGGCGAAATCGCTATCGAGTGATCGAAGTGAAGTCGAGTCTGGATCTGAAGCCGGAGAAGCACATTCCCGACATCGCGTTTCAGGTTCACGTGGTACAGCAATCCGGTTTGGATGTCACCGATGCGGCGGTGCTCACTTTGAACCGCGAGTTTCGCTGTGGCGACGACTTGAAGGACCTGTTCGATGAAGGATGGGTGACCAACGAGGGGCGCACGAAGGACGTTCGCCAAGTTTGGAAACGCGTGCGGAAGGCCCTGCCCGAGGTCAAGGAGGCCATTGCCCGCGCCCGTGCGGTCGAAGCGCGTTCGACTGCGCCCGATATCGAGGTGGGCCGTCACTGCCGCACGCCCAATGAGTGCCCCTACCTTGCCCATTGCGAGGCGAGCCGGCACATCTGGCACGTGTCGCGCCTGCCGAGAATCAAGAAGCAACAGGAAGCCGAACTCCGCGAGGCGGGAGTTCATACGTTTGATGCATTGCCAGACTCGTTCGATCTGTCGCCGCTGCAGCGACGGTTCGTCCGCGCCGAGTGTGAGGGCGTACCGTACGTGGGAGAACGACTGGCCGAGGTGCTCGAAGGGATCGCCTACCCGCTCGCTTTCATCGACTTCGAGGCGGTTCAGCCTGGGCTGCCGGTCTTTAGAGAAACGCAACCCTACGAACGCATCCCATTCCAGTGGTCGGCGCACATTCTATCGCACCCAGACGCCGAGCCGAAGCACCTGGAGTTTCTCGCCGACGAAGGCAGCGATCCGAGGTTTGGTTTTGCCGGGACGCTCCGAGAAGCCATCGCCGACGCGGCGACCCTTTGCTATTACTCCTCGTACGAACCGGACACGATCCGGGGTCTGGCCCAGGCGGGGATTCCGCACGCCGGGCCGATGGTGGACTTGATGGCTGAGCGGGGTCTCGATCTGCTCGACGTTGTGCGCGATCACCTGTACCTGCCCGAGTTTCGCGGTAGGTTCAGCATCAAAACGGTGCTTCCGGCACTCGCGCCCGGGTTCGGTTATTCGGACCTGCAGATTCAGGGTGGGGACCACGCGCAACTCGTGTTCGCCCGGATGATTCGGGGGGAAATCGAGGATGTCGCGGCGACGAGAACCGCATTGCTCGACTACTGCTGCCGCGACACAGAAGCCATGGTCATCGTGTTCCGAGCGCTGCGCCGTTTGGCAGGTCTAAACCCGGAGTGAGGCATACCGCCCAAATGGGGGAACTCGTGGGACGTTGCCGCCATTGCGAACGTAGAGACTGGTCAGAGCAGTCTGATCTGTGGTCAGACGTAACCGAAAAGGAGCCCGATGAGCTCCAAGAGATGTGGGGGTAACGAATCGTTGCAGGTATCTGAAATCGCCGCTTTAGCCGGCATACTCGTCGATGAAGTTGAAAAGGCCATTGTCGGCAAACGGCATACGGTCGAAATGTCCGTCATTGCCCTTCTTTGCAATGGGCACTTGCTGATTGAGGACATTCCCGGGGTCGGCAAGACAACGCTCGCCAAGGCACTTGCCCGAGCCATCGGCGGCGAGTTCCGGCGTCTCCAGTTCACGCCCGACCTGCTTCCCGCCGACATCACGGGTTCGTCGATTTTTAATCAGCAGACCCAGCGGTTCGAGTTCCGGGCGGGTCCGATCTTTGGGAACGTGGTCCTTGTCGACGAAATCAACCGCGCGACCCCCAAGACCCAGTCCTCGCTGCTCGAAGCCATGGAAGAGCGCCAGGTTACATCGGACGGCGAAACGCGGCCGCTCCCCAGCCCGTTTTTCGTCATCGCCACTCAGAACTCAGTCGAAATGACCGGTACCTATCCGCTGCCCGAAGCCCAGCTTGACCGGTTCTTCATGCGGCTTGCGATGGGCTATCCTGGACGCGACGAAGAGGTGAAGGTCTTGATGGATCAGCGCATCGCCCACCCTCTGGAAACCGTCCAAAACGTCATCACGCTCCCGCAGCTTGTCGAAATGCAGCACGCGGTGCGCGAGATCTTTGTTCACGAGGCCGTGCGCGAGTACCTCGTCGATGTGGTTCGTGCCACGCGAGAGAGCAACCAGCTCATCATGGGCTCGTCGCCACGAGGCTCCCTCTACTTGATGCGCGGGGCCCAGGCGATGGCCGCGATGCAGGGACTCGACTATGTGCGACCGGACGACGTGAAGGCGGTCGCGCCAGCGATCCTCGCTCACCGCGTGCTGGCGCGCGCCGAGGTTCGGGTGCGAGGTTCGTCGTCCGAGCAAGTCATCGAGCGCATTCTCGAGGGCGTTCCGGCTCCGATTCCGGTGAGCTAGCCCGACCATGCGCATTGCCGCCTACTACGGAATCGCATTTCTCATCTTGGTGGTGGGTGCCTTGTTTATTGGCATCCGCTCGGTGGCAAGAGAACAGCGCATGCGCCGCGAGAACCCCAGTGCTCCACGCCGGGGTTTGCGTAGTGTTGCCGGTGTGGCGGTTTCGACCTCCGCGTTCTTTCTGGCGACCGTGGCGGTCATGCTTAACTCTCCCGGCTTGTTCTACATGAGCACGGCGTTAATCGCCACGCTCGCCGCTTCGCGAGTCCAGGCATGGCTTGCGGTGCGCGGACTGCAGTTCGAGCGTGTTGCCCCCGAGAAGGCGCAAGTCGGCGAGTTGGTCACGGTTGAAATGGTCGTGTGGAGCGAGCGCCGAATCCGACGCCCGCTGGTGTCGGTCACCGATAACTTGCCCTCTCGGCTGGCCGTCGCCGAGCGTACGGCAAGCCTGCCGGTGGCCCCCGCGTATGACGTGCCCATCCGAACTCAATATCGCTTCCGACCCTTGCGGCGGGGCCGGTTCAAGTGGAGTTCGGTCACCGTTCACGGCACCGACGCTCTCGGCCTGGTGACGATGACGAAGAACTACGACATGTCGCCGACCGAGATGTTGGTGGTGCCGACCCCCATTCCCCTCGAACTCGACCTTCCGTCGGCCTCGGGCTGGGGTTCAGCAGAGACCGAAATGGGCCAGGCCCGTGGGGCCGGTATCGAGCCCCGCGGTGTACGCGAGTATGTTCCCGGCGATTCGATTCGCTACATCCATTGGCGCTCGAGCGCCCGGGCCGGCCAACTCCTGGTGAAGGAGTTCGAGACGGGCTCCCACGCCGCTGTCGGCTTCGTCATCCAGCGATCTGCCGGCACCGACCACGGCATCGGCGGGAATACCACCCTTGAACGCATGTGCAGCAACACCGCCTATCTCACCGAGCGGATGCTGCGAAATGGCGCCCAGGTGCTCTTTCCGACGCTTGAAGAGGGTCATCGCCCCAGCGCTTCGCCTCACGAGAGGCAGCAGGAAGTCCTTGCGACCTTGGCGGGCATCGAGCCGGACGGACACGAGAGCGTAGCTGAAGAGCTCGCCCGCGCCATGACCAAACTCCCTCAAGGCTCGATGGTCTATGTATTGATCTCGACCGCCGATCCGCAGTTGCCTGGTGTCGTCCGGGAAGCGGTGGGCCGTGGCCTCCGAGTCTTGGTTTTGGGCTACGACCCCCAGGACTACGTGCCTTCGAAGAAGCATGCTCGCCTGCCTGCCCTCTCCGAGGAGTACCTGGGCGAAGTCTCGACCATGGGCGCGACCGTCGTCAGCGTCCCGTACACCGCCATCTAACTCATGAAAAACTTCCAGAAAGATGTCTTTCGGTTAGGGTGGCTCGATTTCAGCCTCTCCGCGCTCGCTTCGTGCCTGGCTGTCTTTAGCGTCGGTATGGGCTTGCGCCAGGTAGAAGTCGCATGGTTCCTTATTGCGATCATCCTTGTCGGCACCTTCATCAGCTTTCTGATCACTCGCGTCTTGCATGAGCGGTTCGCCTGGATCAGCGGCTTGGTGTACTCGATAGTGGCCATCTTGTCCGTCATCTATGTGCAGCCGCTGAACGCGATGCTGCCCATGGGCGGCTTTCCCATCCAGTTGGTGATTGCTGCCGCCTTGGCCTGGATGATCGCGATCGGCAGCTTTCTGACGTGGCGCGACTCGACGATCGTTTTCCAGGCCGTTCCCTGCATTGCGCTGTTTGGCTTAGTCGGCGCGTGGGATACGTACGACGCGGCACCGTTTGCCTTCTTCGGGTTCTTGCTTTGCTTCGCCACCCTCTTTGCCCGTGCCCATGGTCGGGTGATGATGGTCCAGGCGCAGGAGTCAGGCTATGCCCCCGCCGGGGGCACCAGCATTCTGGCCGCTGCGGCCGATGTGGCATCGTCGCTCTATGAGTCACTCAAGCAGGGTCCTTGGCGCTGGATGGCTGGACCCGAATGGGCACTCGGCTCCGCCGCCGTCATCATTCTCTTGAGCGTCCTCGGCGCGCCGGTCTTCCAAAGCTCGGTGCAGGGTGTGGCGGGCTTAGTCCAGCTCAATGTGCCTCAAGCGTCGCCGACCCTGGCGCCGGCAAGCAATGCCTTCACGGCAAGTGCGTCGGGCAACGTGAACGTCGGGCAAGGGCCGCGAAACAACTTGCAGAAGAAACCGGTCTTCACCCTCGCGACCAGCGACCGCCGGCCTCGCTACCTGCGCCAGCGCACCTACGATGAGTACACCGGTCGGGGCTGGCGTCAAGTCGATGAGTTTGCGAGCCGTGCGGTCATGTCCGCCGCCGTTCAGGACTTGTCGAGCTTCATGAACCGATCCAGGCTGCAGATCGAGCCTTATGAGAAGGTTGGGTTTGAGGTCCAGTTCATCGAGGGCTTTCAAGAGTTTGTGCCGCTTCCCGGCGAGATCGAGTTCCTCAATGACAGCTACAACTTTATGCGGTTGCAGGACGGTGGAATCCGGCTGACGCAGCAAGGCAACCGAATTAGAAGAGTGAGCGGCGTCGTCCGTGTGCCTCCGTTCGGAACGCCGGCGGGTGCCGTGGTTCGCGGAGACATGGATCGGTACGCCCGCGAGGGCGGCAGCAAAGCGACTGACCGCGTCCGTGCGCTGACTCTCGAGGTGATCGCCAACGCGTCTACCGATTACGACAAAGTCCAGGCGATCAAGCGGACGGTGTCCTCTCGGATCGCCTACGATCTCAGCGCCGCCGGTGTGCCGGCAGGCCGCGATCCCGTCGATTGGGCCCTCTTCGAAGGGCGCAAGGGCTATTGCGATCTGTTTGCGACATCGGTTGTCGTTATGAGCCGCGTCGCCGGCTTGCCTGCCCGCTACGTGACGGGCTACTACCCCGCACTCGGCGTTAAGGACAAGCAGAACCGTTGGGTGCTTCACCAGAGCGAGGCGCATGCCTGGGCCGAGGTGTACTTCGAAGGCCAGGGTTGGGTAGCGGTCGATGCTACCGAGGGCTCGCAGGGGGTCGGTACGCCGAATGCCGAAGAGAGCCTGCTGGAGAAAGAATGGGTTCGGATCGGGTTGATCATTCTCGGCGGTCTCGCCATCGTCATGACCCCGGTGACCGTGAACTACATCGTGCGCAAGCGTCGCCCGGTTAAGGATCCGCTGCGGTCTGCCGTAGGGAAGCAGTACGGGATCTTCGTGTCGGCGATGGAACACCGATCGGGCAAGCCCAAGCGGCCCAGCCAGACGGCGACCGAGTATCTCGAGACCATTGCCGAGCATCTCGGTGAGGAAGTCAGCGACGCCCGCGCCCTCAACGATCGGTACGTTGAGGCACTGTATTCGGCCGAGCAGGTGCCGGCGGAATCCGTGGCGGCTCTCCAGTCCGGCACGCAGGAACTGCGCCGCCGACTGCGGCAACGAAGGTAGGCTTCCGGCGTGAAGTTCGATGTCTCGCGGGCGTTGTCCCATCAGATCGTGATGCTGAGCGGCGAGGAGGACTCCCTCCGCCTTTCCGCGCTGAACGAGCTGGTCGCCGCGGGCTCGGGGGGCGATGACTTCGACATCGAGAACTTCTCGGGCGACAGTTCCAGCCCTTCGCAATGGCTGGCCTCATGCGGGACGTCTCCCTTTCTCAGCCCCCGGCGAATCGCTATCGTTCGGCACCTGCTCAAGAGCGACGAGGCGAAGGAACTCGCCTCAGCAAATCTCCCCGAAACCGCGCTCCTGATCCTCGTCGCCGACGAGGAGTACTCGGCTACCGACGATCGCAAGTTCGTTCCACGCGTCGCCGCGTGGCAGAAGGCAGTGGAGAAGGTGGGCGTTGTCTACAAATTCACCATCGACCCAAAAGCGTTTGAAGGCTATCTTCAGCAGGCCGCGGCAGAGTCCGGCAAGCGGCTCACCCCCGCAGCGGTGGAAGCGTTTAAGGAAATGACCTCGATGAATCTCAGCCATGCGCTTGGCGAGTTGGAAAAGGTGGTGATCTACGTCGGCGAGGCCCCTCAGATCACGGACCAAGATGTTCGCGCGCTCGTCGTCGCTTCGCGAGAGTACAACGTTTTTGGCCTCATCGACTCGATCATGCAAGGGAAGGCTGGGGCCGCCCTCGACCAGCTCCGGGTGCTGGTCGGCAACGGTGCCAAGCTCGAGGGCTCGGCGATGCGCGACGTGTTTCCAAACCTCACCCGGCAGCTGCGGCTCATCTGGCAGGCGCGGGCGCTGATCGAAGGCCGCGGCACGCTCACGTCGATCCCCAAGAGCGTTTCCGACCAGTTTCCCAGCCACCAAAGCCTGCTCTCCCAGAAGGACTATCCGCAGAAGCTGGCCATGCGCGCCGCGGAGAAGCTGTCCTTCGACCAGATCGGCCAATGTTTGGAGGTCTTGGTGACGACGGAGTCCCGGATCAAGGGACTGGAGCCGTCGTTCTCCACGCGCGATGCCCTGGAGATGATGGTGCTGGAGTTGGTCGCCGCGGTCAAGCCCCGAGCGCACGTGCACTAGTCTCGAGGTTGGAGCCCACGAGGCGCGCGGGGGCGTCGTAAACAGCACATTATTCTCAAGCGCAGGGCCTCGTCCCTCGCACTTCTCGGGCCTCGAAACCTGCGCCTACATTCATACGCCGGAAGCCCACGAGGCGCGCGGGGGCGTCGTACCGCGCTAAGGCCGCTACCAGTTCCAACGCAACCCGGCGCGAAGCGTCGAGTACGCACTGGTGTCCCAAGGCAACGGACGCTGCGGCGGGAAGGTCTTGCCCGTCTTCTTAATCCGGTCTTCCATCCGCTTGATCCGGTTATTGTCATCCGGGTGGCTGCTGAGGATCTCCGGCGGTTTGCCGCCCTTGGCGGCGTCCTTTAGAATCTGGAAGATCTCGACCATCCCTCGCGGGTTGTAGCCTGCCGAGATCATCATGTCCATGCCTTGGTCGTCCGACTGAGTCTCGTGGCCGCGGGAGTACTTCAAATCGACCAGTCCATCGACGAGCCCGGCCAAGTCGGCGGTGGTGCGATTTGCCCTCGCCAGAATCAAAATCAGCGTCAGGCCTAGTTGTCGCTTTTGGCTGTCGGCGTACTGGTAGGCCCAGTGCTCGCGACGAACGTGGACCAACTCATGCGCCACAACTGCCGCCAACTGATCCTCGGTCTTCATCCGATTCAGCAATCCCGTGAAGAAGAACACCGGCCCGCCCGGGAAGGCAAAGGCGTTCACTTCCTTGCTGTCGATGACGTCGAAGCTGTACTCCCACGGCTCCTTTCGATCATCGACCGTGGCGAGGATCTTGGCGCCGACCGAGCGCAGCAGCTTCACGCGGGCATCGCTAGCCGGAAGCACCTTGTACTTCTGGCGGACTTGCTGTGCGGCCTGCTTGCCCAGTTTCACCTGATCGGCCTTGCTAGGCTTAAACGCGTCGGCGGCAACTGTGCCGGCTAACGCAAGGCTGAGCGCAACCGTTGTGACCCTCTTCATAGTTACTTAGACGCCGGTTTGGGCGACGGGGGTTGCTTCTTCGCCTTTGCCTGCCGGTTCAAGTAGGATTCCCACCTGCGCAGCATGTCGGGCACGGTGATGAAGGTGTAGCCCTTCTTCTTGAGTTCGTCGAGGATGGTTGGCAAGGCCTTGATGGTGGTGTTTGACTTACCCGGGCCATCGTGGAGCAGAACGATGTCGCCCGGTTTGGCCCCGCCGATCACCTGTTCGGCAATCGACTTCGCCGTCGCCTTCGAAGTGGCATCGGCACCGTTCTTGTTCCACAGGATCACTCCGTACCGATCCTGACGCGCCACCTTCGACGTGCGGTTGTCGAGGATGCCGTAAGGAGGTCGATAAACGGAGGGCCACTGCCCGGTGGCGTTGTAGATTGCCCGCGCCGTTTTCCAAATCTCGGGTCCCGCTTCCTTTTCGGTGGGCGCCGCCTTGTGCGACCAGGAGTGACTGCCGATCACGTGGCCGCGCATGGCCATGTCGTTCAGCAGCCGCTTGTTCGCCTTGGCCATCGTTCCGACCACGAAGAAGGTCGTCTTGCCGTCCACGCGGTCGAACTGGCTGAGGACCTGCGGTGTGTTCTGGGCGTGGGGGCCGTCGTCGAACGTCAGTGCGATGACTTTCTCGCTGAATCCCTTGGGCTTGTTGATCACGTTCTTGCCCCTGTACCGGTTGGGGATTGACTGGTCGGCGAGTCCCGGTTTGCGTGCATCGGCCGTGCCCGTCGCGCCCGAGAACACCCCCGCCGCAAACATAGAACTCAACGCAATCCAACTCATGAAGCGTCTATTGAACCCGATTCCTGCAATGAGTTGGCTCCGCGGGAACTCAAAATCGTCCATCTTTGTTGCACTTCATACATCGGGTGAGCAAGGACCCGAGAGCGAACTGACCTCCGATCTCTGCCGGCCTTCGAGACATGATCCCCTTCTCGAGGCCGGCTTTCGCTTTTGGGGAGCCTGAGCTGACAGACTCCGGCGGTCACTTCACCCCACCTCTTCGCGCGGAGCGCGAAGATCCTCCCCTGCAAGGTGAGGAAGATGATCCTTCCCCTAGTAAAACACTGCGAGTCGGGAACGACGCGGGAAGGCACGATTCCCCTTGGGCTAATCGAGGCCCATAGCGAGAGTGTGCACGCGTCGTCCGCGGCGGGAGTCGAACGCTATCTT
>JADZEW010000024.1 GCA_020850325.1 Methanoregulaceae archaeon | reverse complement strand
GTAGGTCATCGTGATGAGACCTCCGCGGGGATCCTGTATGACCGTGTTGTTGCCGACCGCATCATAGCTGTACGTGGTGAAGTTGCTGAGTTGGTCCTTCACATCGGTTAGACGGTTCGAGGCGTCGTAAGTGTTCGTCACCCGGTTGCCACGGGCGTCCAGCGTTTCTGTCTGATTGCCGACGGCGTCGTATTGGTAAGTGGTTCGGAAGCCCAGCGGGTTTACACTGGCCGATGTACGGCCGAGGTCGTCATAAACCGTCGTCCAGCGATGATTAAGGTGCTCTTCAAGGATGTAACATAAAAACCTTATTTTCAATGCCTGTTCTTGCACTCGCAACTGCATCTTATGGTCATCAACTTGCTACAGACTACGTCCGATCAATAGACTCGCCAAAAAAGGCAAAAATCCGCTCTACGACAGGCACAGTGATTATGGAGGAATCAGAGCGTGCGATGACGATCAACTCCCAGCGGTTCGGCCCTCTGCGCGGAAAATACTGACTAAGTGTCTTCCACGTCGCGTAGTTCTCCTTAGAATAGATGGGGGAGGTGAAGTATCCGCCAGATACCAGCATAGACGCCATGTTTGCCTTATCGTCAGCACTTGTCCACGCAATGAAGCCAATCTCGCAAACGACTGTCTTCTTTGTGTCCTTGCATGTTAACCAGAAGGCACGCCTTCCTCGATAGTCCTCCCGCGATGGAATCCAGGTCATAGCAGCGGAGGTCGTAAGATCTAGGGTGCCCAAGTACTTGACGAGTGCACCACTTGTGCGCAGCGAACTTTTCTTTTCTAAAGAAGCGAGTTGCACATCCTTCACCTGAGGGACGCCGAGAAGAACTGCTAACACCACGGGAATCATCATATCATCTACCCTCCAACACTTTCTTACCTGACAAAGTATTCCAACGACTCACCAGCCTCCTCCTCCTCCTCCCATGCCGCCGCCTGCGCCGCCACCTCCTCCGCCTAGCCCCTTGGGATAGTCCTTGCAACAAGTTTTCGGCCGCTTTGCGCAAACGTTGCCCTGGCAAAGTCTAACCCATGCACCCGGTAGAAAGATGGGCGCTGCCACGAGCGCGATTCCGAGGATTGGCATTGGGCACGCATCCTTGTCACAATTGGGAATATCGCAACCAGAAGGCTTACAAGTATTGACCCACTGCACTCGGAATTCTGCTGTCATCTTCAGGTGGCAGTCGAGATCAGTTCTACTTGGATTCCACCCCTTTATCCCCCAATGTTTAAGTGCACTACCTCCACCTAGAGCGAGTAGCACCAAATTAATGACATCTGTGCCAAAGAGCTTTTCGAAGCCAGCAGTAAGCCAACTTGCACCAGCGTTGACGCCTGAACAAGTCGAGGACGCCTTGACACCAGCCAGACCCACCGTGTTGCTTGTTATGGTCCCCTTTATGCGTGCCTCCGCCGAAGCTTCAGCAGAGCACCCCCTTATCGGCTCGGAGCACCGGTCGCATCCCATATCGCCGTCGCAAAATTTGAAATCCTTCACGATTATCTGTCCGGTGGGCATGTTCCTAAACCGGCAGTGAAGATGGGCCTTATAGTATTGATTTATGCAAGTCGTACCAACAACGCCGCCCTGCATGCCTGTTGGATCGATCTTGGTGGTTGGCGAGTTGCTGACGTATCCATACGGCAGCTCTTTTGGCCAAAGAACATCGACGGTGGTCCAGGAACCAAGTGTTAGTGCTAAATGGCGAGCAATAATATACGGAAGAGTGGCTGTCGATCCCCGTCGATAGCCTTGAGAACCGATATACATAAACTTGGGATCCGCACCTGCACCAGTCTTGGCAAGTAGCGCCCCATAGGGCTTATACCGATAAGTAGCCAATACACTCCCTGTCGAGCCCTGCGTGGCCGTGACGCTGCCGAGACCATCAGTCAGGTATCCCGTTCGAACCGAACTCGTCGTTTCCCCGATGATCTCACCGTTTACGGTGTGGTAGTTCGTGATTGCCATCGATTTACTCTCGTCCTTGCAGGTAGTCCGTGCCGTCCCAAATCAGCGTCGTGACCGCGCTACCGTCATTCTCCGTGCGCTTGAGTCCATCGCCGTCATATTGATAGGTTGTCGTGGCCGCACCGAGCTTGTGCGTGGTCAAGCGATTCTCCATGTCATAGACCATGGTCGTCGTCTGAGCTGGTTCCTCGACAATCGTGAGATTGCCTGGGGCGCTGTAGGTGTACGTCGTGACGCCATTGTTGTCGATGCTGGTAGTCAGGCGGCCCGCGAGGTCGTAGTTGAACGTCGTCACCACTCCGGTTTCCGTGCTCGTGAGCCGATTGTCACAGGAGTCGTACGAGTAGTCGTAGGTGTGGGCGTTGGTGCCGCTGGAGAGATCCTGAGTCAGCCGGTTCTTGGCGTCATACGTGTACGTCGAGCGCAAGCTTGCGCCGAAGTCGGCCCAGATTCGGTTGCCAACGGCGTCGTAGTTATAGATCGATTGTTGGATTCTCGAGCCTAGAAATCCCTTCCTAATCGATCTGTCGATGAGTTGGCTGACCGAGTCAAACGTGTCTACGCGGTAGAGGAGGTTCAAGTAGAGATAGCTGACATTGCGGCCCGACGCGTCGTAGCTGAAGGTCGTCGGGTTGCCCTGGGGGTCGGTGTACACCGTGTTCCGGCCGTCATTGTCGTAGACGTAGGTCCGAATGCCGCCATCCGGGTCGCTGAGGTTGACCCGCTGGCTGGCGGCGTCGTAGGTGTAGGTCTGAGTGAGCGTTCCCGGATCGGACTTGGCCCTCATGCGGTTGAGCGCATCGTAGGCATAGCTCGTGCTACCGGTTGAGTCCTGCATCGTCGTGCGGTTCGAGTTGGCGTCGTATTGGAAGGTCACACGTGTGCCGTCTGCGTATAGGATCGACACGTTTCGGCTGATGGCATCGTACACGTACGTGGTCAGATCACCGCTCGCGAGTTGCCGGCCAACACGGAGGCCGAGTTCGTCGTAGGCGTAGCTGGTCGGATTTCCGATCTGGTCTCGAATGGACTCCATCTGGTCGCCAGATGTGTAGGTCATCGTGATGAGACCTCCGCGAGGATCCCGTATGGCCGTGTTGTTGCCGACCGCATCATAGCTGTAGGTGGTGAAGTTGCCGAGCTGGTCCTTCACGTCGGTTAGACGGCTCAAGGCGTCGAAAGTGTTCGTCACTCTATTGCCACGGGCGTCCAGCGTTTCCGTCTGATTGCCTACGGCGTCGTATTGGTAGGTGGTTCGGAAGCCCAGCGGGTTGACACTGGCCAAGGTCCGGCCGAGGTCGTCATAAACCGTCGTCCAGCGATGATTCAGGGGGTCCACCATCGCAGTTTGCTGTCCCAGGTCGTTGTAGACGTAGCTCGTTCGGAAGCCCATGGGACTCACGTTGGCGATCGACTGGTTAGCATCGTCGTAGACGGTTGTGCTGGTGCGACCGAGCGGATCCGTGACCGCCGTCTGACGACCAGCGGCATCGTAAGCCATCGTAGTCACGTTCCCGAGGGCATCCTTGACCGTGATCTGGCGACCCGCGTTGTCGTAGGTAAAGCTCGTGAAGTTTCCACGGGCGTCTTGGACGTCCCGGGATTGGCCAGCGAGGTCGTAGGTATAGCTGACGAAGTTGCCGAGCGCATCCTTCACTGAGGAGAGCCTTGTCGAATTGGCTTCGTAGATGTTGGTCGTTCTGAAGCCTCGGGCGTTCAACACCTCCGTCTGCTGACCGTTCGCGTTGTATTGATAACTCGTTCGATAGGCCGACTGATCGACATTGGCAAGCACCTGACCGTCCGCGTCGTAGACCGTGGTCGAGACGAAGCCTCGGGCGTTCTTTACCTCCGTCTGCCTGCCCACATTGTCGAACGTGTAGCTAGTGCGGTTTCCAAGGGCATCCACGGTGGCGATCATGTCGCGTGCGTTGTACACGTTGGTGGAAAGGAATCCACGTGCGTTCATGACGGATTCCATGCGGCCCGAGTTGTCGTAGTTGTAGCTCGTCCGGTTACCCAGAGCATCTACGCTGGCGATCTGCTGTTTGGCGGCGTTGTAGACGGTGGTCGTCAGGCGACCCAGCGCATCCATGACCGATTCGAGGTCACCCATGTTGTCATAGTTGTAGGTGGTGATGAAGCCAAGGGCGTTCTTCTCGCTGGTTCGGCGATCGAACCGTCCGTAGGTGTAGCTGGTTCGGTGGTTCAGGGGATCCGCCACCGCTGCGAGGAGGCAGCCGTCATACACATATGTGGTGGTCTCGCCCGCAGGATTGGTGACCGCGACGACATGGTCTCCGGCATCATAGACGTAGGTCGTTGTGCGTCCGATCGGGTCGGTGGTTGTCTCGAGCCGGTTTAGGCTGTCGTAGGTGTTGGTGACAACGCCGCCGTCTGAGTTCACGATGCTGGCGACGTTCCCGAGCGAGTCATAGTTGAAGGTCGTGACCAACCCTCTGGGGTCGGTCGTCTTGGTCAGTTGGCCCGAAGCGTCGTAGGAGTAGCTGGTGACCCTGCCAAGAGGGTCGGTCGACCTGATCCGTCGGTGCGTGCTGCCAGTGCCGTCGTAACCGTAGGTAGTTATTGCCCCATTGGCATCGGTCATCGTGGTGAGGTTTCCGAACGAATCATATTGGAACGTTGTGCGGTTGCCGAGGGGGTCCGTGCTGACACTCGGCAAGTACATGGCGTTATAGCTCATGCTGCAGCGAGTGCCACTCGGAACCTGAATCTTGGTCTGAATGCGGTTCGAGTCGTAACTGTAGGTGATCGGGAAGCCTTCGGGTCGGTTGGTGACCGTGTTGTTCCCACCGTCGTCGTAGTTGTAGGTGACCCTGGCCCCACTTGGCCAAATTTCAACCGCTTGGTTGGTGTTGAAGACGTAGGTCCAAGTCGCCGGACCAGCGACCATGGTCGTTACGCGCCGGCTAGAGTCGTACTCGTAGGTCGTCCGGTAGCCGCGGGGATCTTCGATGGCGTTGATCAGGGTGACTGGCGTCGCGCCAGGCTTGCCGTAGACATACTTGGTGATACACCCGAGCGGGCTGGTCATGGTCGTGAGGTAGCCCTGCGCATCGTATTGGAACGTAGTGCGTCGGCCACCGAAATCCTCGATCTCGCTGACCAGCGACGTGACAGGGCCGGGCACGTAGGTATAGCTCACCAGGAGGTCACCCGGGACCGTGATCGTCTTGAGCAGGCCTTCTTCAGCCCCGCTGCCATAGGTATAGGTCTGACACACGCCATCGGGATCGACAACCCGGTCGAGCTCGTAAATGTTGCCCGAAGCCCTGTGCTTCTTGTAGACCAACTTCATTCCATCGTTGAAGTGCTCAGTGAACTCGGCCGCGCCAGTCGCGAAACTGAGAGTGGTCACGGACCCTTTGTTGTCCGAGTTGATGTATGTGGTGACGCCACCGCTGGTGCCGACCATGCCATACAACTGCTGGGTGAAGTCTCCGTGGAATATCGTCGGGTTCGGCCCGCTGCTGTCCACGTAGGCTCTGCAGCTGGCCGAACGGGAAGTACCGTATTCTCCCTGCAGGTCGCTCTGTGAACTGTAGTACATGCTTAGCGCAAGGTCGAACTTCTTGGCCTTGAGGTTGATCTCAGGGTCAATAACCAAGGCCCCAGTTGCCATGTCCGGCATGGGGTGATGCGGATGCATCCGCTCGGTGGGCAGGGCCGCACCCTGATGGTGCGCGACAGGTTCGTAATCGTAAGAGGCTCTGGTTTCCATGGTTGGGCTCTAGATAGGCGGAAGTGCAGGCGCGGGGCACGGGGCGCCGGGGTTGCTTCTAAGACCGGTTGAAGGAGGTCGCGTGTCTGCTCCAGGGACGGGTAAATCGCCTCCGGTTCCTTGCTGACAGTTGCCAGACGGGCCGCCGACATGGCCTCCGCATCCAGCGGTTGTGCCGGAGCAACTTGCACCAGCCGGAGCGGTGGGCCTGTTGCTTGAGTAGGGAACGCATAGACTGTTTGGCATTGACTTCTTCTCCCAGTAGAGGGGGCCGCGTGACCATCTCATCATGTGGTGCCTGCCATTTCACTTGCATGTCACTTACCGCAGAACAGTGTCGACGTCACAATGGAGCCCAAACGGATCGGTTGCTCGGCTAAGCGATTGACGCGCGACTTCTGAGGTGCAAGCCGAGTCCAGCGCTCGCGCGGTCCAGAGATGCTGCTGTTTTTGTTTTGAAGACGCTGGCAAGGCAGATGATAGCCACGACGAGTTGGCGCGCTCGGCATCGTGTTCTCGAGCACGAAAACGGGAATCTCCAACGCGCTGCCGAACTCTACCGGGCAATCGACCGGCTGTCGTCGCTTGGGCATACACCTCGTTCGACCATGGACTCCTCGGCTTCAAGCGGTTGCACAACCTAGGAAACGTGGAGTTGGAGCTTGGCAACTGCCCTGCGGCAAAGGAGTCGTTCATTGCTGCGTTGGGGGACCGGCCGGAGCACACGGTTACGGCAATGAGCCTCTTCAAGGCGGCTCTCAACGAGCATGATGCGGACACGGCCAAGTCGATGCACAACCATGCCTTGGAAGTCGAGGATTTCTCGTGGAACTGGATCGAAATGCTCAGGCAGATCGTGCCTGACCTGGAACCCCACCTCCGCCAAATTCTGGTCAGTCGGCCGGACTCGGTTCCCGTGCGGTTGGAGCTCAGTCGATTTCTGCTGGCTGCTGGGCGCGAGAACGCGGCTCTACCTCACCTGCAACTCCTCGCCTATCAAGGCGTCGCGGAAGCGGCATTCCATCTGGGGACGAGCGCGCAGAACCAGGGTAACAAAGCAGAAGCAGTCAGATGGCTCAGACGCGCTCTGGAACTGAATCCTGGCCATGAGCAGACGATCGCCGAGATTGCGAAACTTGAAGAATGATAAGCCCGCGCACTGGACTACTAGCAACCCCAGATTGCGTTCATTGTGGCAGCCACACACAAGAGCATCCAGGAACTTACTATAACAGGCGAACGAGCCCAGGGAACATCAATGCACCACTAGACGATCTGCAACGCTATCTCAAATTTCCAGCTATCCCTAGACGATAGAGCGCGCGCGAATACCAATCGCTTCGACTGTAAAATACGCTTATCGTTAACTTCTCCGCATCCACATGCACCGTGCGGGAATAGTCGAATGACCGAAACTCCAAAGGCGCTGATAAGTCCAGTCCTAGCGGAACTACTTCCCAACTATCATGAAAACCCTGAACTACGCGACCCCAACATTCTCGCCGAATCCTATAGGTTGTCTTGCTTTCCAAGACGACAAAACCCCGATTCACTTGTGATCGTACTATAACTGATCCGGCGTCGTCCAACTCTGCATTGTCTGACGGATGATATGACGCTAGACGGTGCGAACAGCTGAGAACGGTCGCCATCGACACCAGTGTGACGACAGAGATAAACGCATACTTTCTACTCCTGATGATACACACCTGTTTTATCAGGACAACTGCGGCTCTTCGTCGGTTTTGGTCGAGGAACCTCCTTAATGTATGGAGCCATCGCAGAGCCAGTTGCAACAAACTTATACCAAATTGGGTCAACGCAACAGTCCCACTCATAAACAATCTTGCGCTGATACTTCCCGCTCCAGGTCCCTTTGTAGGGCCTTATCTGGTAGCCCACGAGAACACCTCCTTGTTGCTTGTTAATTAGATCGCTCCACGGTGGTTTGGGCGGAGGCCAGGCAATCCCCTTTTGAATTTCGTAAGTGGTGTCAAGCGTGATAGTTCCCTTCGTACAAAACCAGCTCTTTCCTCCCGTTCGCTGGCCAAGAAACGCTGTGTACTCATCTGATACGAAGTGCACGCCGGTGCCCTTCTCCGCTCGAAATGGCATCAACTCCAGGGCCCGCACGTCGATTTGTTTCTCCGAACACTTGGACTTAGTGTCGCAGTCGTAGCAAGTCGACTTACCGACGATCAGTTGCTTAATATAGAGGGCTACCTTGCTCTTCGTCTTGTCCAGGATTTCCCATTCCGATTTAAAACCATTGCAACCAGGTTGAAACAAGTGAATGCTTGTACTATGGTCTGGCGCAAGTCCAAGCATATCCACCAAAGTGGATGGATTGCATGCAGTGTACATATAAACTGCCTGTCCGGGCCACAGCGGATCCACGGTTCCCCATGAACCAATCATACTTACATAATGGCGGGCACGAACATAGTGCGAAACCGCAGTTAGTGAGGTTGATCTGTATCCGAGGGAACCAACCCACAGGAAACGCGGGTCTGAGCCGACGCCAGTCTTGGCAAGCAGGGTCCCATAGGGCTTGTATCGATAGGTAGCCAAGACATTCCCTGTCGAGCCCTGCGTGGCCGTAACGCTGCCGAGGCCGTCAGTGAGGTATCCCGTCCGAACCGCGCTCGTCGTTTCACCGATGAACTCGCCGTTTACCGTGTGGTAGTTCGTGATTGCCATCTACTTGTACCTCATGGCTCCTTCAGCTCCACGTTACCGTGAAGCTGACTTGGCCCATCCCTGCGTTGTATCGCTCGAAACGCGCTCGTCCCTTTCCAAACCGTCACTCCGTTCGATAACCATCCGCTCCCCCGATAGCAAGCTCCGGAAAGGCCCTCGGACCAGCATGTCAACGCCGTGTAAGCGCCTCAATCCGTACCAGCCCCCGCTACCTGGCCACATGTCCACAATGCCGTCGAGAAGTGGCAATCGATTGTCCTCTTGCACATTCAAAGAGACGAAAAAGCCACGTTTGTCTCCGCCTTCATACCACACTGCCCCGACGTCTCCATTAACTTTCCACAAGTTAACACAATGCGTTGACGAAGGCCCGGACTCAAGCGCGTCGGGCGGCATCCAGAGTTGTCCCAATTGGCGACCGGCGGCGCCATCAGCTACTAGCACGGCAGGACCAGATCGACCGCTAACAATCATCGAACCTCGCGCTCCCAGACGATCAGAAGGCCAATTGATGTAGGTGTGATACACGTGACCGGCGTGGTGTAAGTAGAGGCTGGTCACTGAATTCCCTGCATCAACCGTGTAGGTGACTGAGCCATCCTTCGCTGCAATGAAAGTGGCGCCGACAGGAAACTTCCTCCATTGGACCTCAAAGCCTTTGACACCTGAGCGACTCGAACCCCAAGCGACGATTTCCGTCCCTGTGAAGCAGGCTGCAACGCAACGGAGACGTCCGAGGGTCTCCAGCGATGGTAGAGACAGTAGGATCACCTCATCTGAATAGCCCACCATGACGACCTTCTCATCTGCTCGTAAATGGACATAATCAGGCGCGGATGCAAGCTGTTTTGTCTTCGAACGCAGGGTGAAATGCTCGTCCCGGACGGTCAACACCCCGTACTTCGTTTCAAACACTGCGCTAAAGTGGTTCGCCCAGGCTTGTTCACTGAGAACCAAAACGCTTGTAACTAATAGAACAAACATCGCTAGTCGGGCTCCTTAACCGGCCAACTCGTAACAAGATCTTTCTCCCGCATCCATATCCAGTTATTCAGTCGAAACCCCACTCCGCTGATAAGCGCTCCCGTTCGTCCACCGTCTCCAAGTTGAAGCCAAGCTTGCGTTGACGACCCCCCGTCTAAGTGAAGATGGTCCTCGCCAAAGCAAGCACACATCTGTTTAGCTTTTAGCCCGACACGGAAACGGATTCCAGGAATCACCTTAAAGACCGGACCGTTTGCGGTCTTCTGGATCAAGGTGCGAGGTTGAAACTCGGTCCCGCTAGGGACGTTATCTGCCCAGCATTTCTTGTTCTTCCAAAGCAACCTCGGCCATATGTAGCCCAGTCCAAACTGGAACTTCTCGCCCCTTGCCCTTTCGTTAAGATCGTTGCCATTGGGCCACCAATTGCCCTTACAGTCACCGACTGGCCCATGGGGAAGTCCGCTTGCGTACGCGAACAAGGAGCCGTTAACAACGAGCACGCGTCCAGAATACTTAGGCGCCCGCGATTTACAATATTCGATCGCTCCTGGTCCATCGATAATCGGCTTGGGCTTAATGCCGTGCCCCGAGGATATTGCCCACTGGTCACTTCTGTCCGTGCGGACGATGAGTGAATTGTGGATTCCGCAAACCGTGCCATAGACTGCGGAAAATAATCCTGACGGATCAGTTGCGGTGATCGGCCGACACTGGGCATATACATATGCTAGCGTATGTGGCCATAGGGGGTCAGCGGAAGTCCACAGCGCTGTCAGTGCAGAGTAGTGCCGCGCGCGGTTATAGTTGCCGGCACAAGAAACACTGGTCGCCCTGCTACCCGAGGAGCCGGTCCATAGGAATCGCGGGTCCATGCCAGTGCCCGTCTTGGCAAGCAGTGCCCCGTAGGGCTTGTACCGATACGTAGCCAGGACATTCCCAGTGGAGCCCTGCGTGGCCGTGACGCTGCCGAGACCGTCCGTGAGGTATCCCGTCCGAACCGAGCTCGTCGTTTCCCCGATGATCTCGCCGTTCACCGTGTGGTAGTTAGTTGTCGCCATTGCATGGCCCCTGTCTATGTTAGTATACGCAAATGGCCGTTCATTGTGGCAGCTTAAAAGAAGGGATTCTAAACTTCTTGCCAGAGCCGCGCTCAGACTCCTGGCCCAAATGACCACTTCACGTTGGCCGTGGACGCACTAGCACTGCGAATCCTTGTCTCCTGCTCAACCCGACACTTTCCATCATGAGTAACGGACTCTGTTATCCAGAATAAGGCAACTTTTCCATTACGACCCTTTGAATGCTTCAACACCAAGCGGGTTACATGATAAACACCGTCTGCGTCAACTAAGACGATTGGCTCTTTGTATCCCAAACGGTCAAGCTTAAGTCTAGAGCATATACCATAAGCGCCATCTCCGCTCGCCATCGCAGCTTTGTGCCACAAACGATCTCCGAGGAACCAATCAAGAGTCACATCTTCCCGACTTCGCACTTCAACGAACCCACCCAGCAGCCCCATCTGAGAAGTTCTGGAGTTTGAGAACAAGCGCAGATAGTTGAGTGCATCATCGCACGAGGTTAGTCGAACGAGTGACTCAAGCAACTTGGGGCGAGATATTCGATCAAAGGCTTTATCGCTGACGTGTGCAAGATCCTCCAAACCATGCCCGGTCCACGTTAAGACAAACCCACTAGTTAAGAAAGAGGGTCGAACTACAAGCACCTCATCGTCCATCATCGCTGGCAAAGCAGCGAGTACACATATCCATCCAATCATTCCTGTCCTCCGACTTGACCGCCCCTTATCTTCTTAGCGTCGCAACTGGGTCCAGGGCCGGTTTCTGGAAAACCCTGCTTCTTCGCCACTTCACAGCACTTGCTCACAGCCTTCCGCGAGTACGCCTCAAAAAAGGCCAGATCCTTGCAGCACTTCGTTCTCCGCTTGGCAGCTGAGTTGCATTCCTTTTTGAATGCAGTCGAAAATATAGCCAGTGAGACTCGATGAGCTCTACACTCCCGGTACGCCGCTCCCTTAGTTTGCCATGTTTCCATAGCAAGCACACAATCTGCTTGTGCATAGTGAGCAGGATCATTCAAGCAGGCACAAAGCTTTGCGCAGCACGTCTGCCAATCAGCCCTGTGCTTCGCCTCGTGCGCTTCGACTCCTGGTCCGGCACACCCACCCACGCACACCCAGCTGAAGACATTGCACGTCCATACAGAGCCCTTCTTCACAGGATTGCAACTGGTTACGTTGGCGCCAGGCAGATCCTTGTCCAGCAGTTCGGCATACTGAGGCGGAAGAGTGTTTATCCTTTTACACTTTGAGAGCCTATCAAAATTATAAATGGCGACTGGATCACACTGAGTCGTTGCAACCTGAGCGGTGCCATCTGGATCTATGAAACTCGTCGGATTGCCGCTAACATATCCATACGCCAACTCCGCCGGCCAGAGAGGGTCCATTGAGCCCCACAATCCAGTACGTGTGGAGAATTGTCTAGCCCGGTTGTAATTCTCCGCAAAAGTTGTAGCCGCCGCAAGACTTCCAAAGGCACCAACCCACAAGAAACGCGGGTCTGGGCCAGTGCCAGTCTTGGCAAGCAGGGTTCCATATGGCTTGTACCGATATGTAGCCAGAACATTCCCTGTCGAGCCCTGCGTGGCCGTGACGCTGCCGAGACCGTCCGTGAGGTATCCCGTCCGAACCGAGCTCGTGGTCTCCCCGATGATCTCCCCGTTAACCGTGTGGTAGTTGGTCGTAGCCATACTTGTCAAGTTAGTATACGCACGAAGGCACGCCGATGGGGACACCCATCCAAGAATCGCCGGATACCCGCCGACATGGCGCCATTTCGCGGCTGTACCGAGCAACTGTGCCAGCTCTAGCCGTGGGCAGGTTGCTTGAGTGAGGA
Source organism: Methanoregulaceae archaeon (assembly GCA_020850325.1). GTDB lineage: Bacteria > Armatimonadota > Fimbriimonadia > Fimbriimonadales > Fimbriimonadaceae > JANJUB01. The sequence goes on along the minus strand of JADZEW010000024.1, from coordinate 149,529 downwards.
ACGCATAGATCATTGGGCATTCGATTCTTCTCCAAGTAGGGCGCTTCGCAGGGCTTTGACGGCCATTTCAGCGCAGTATTCCTTCCCTTCGGGCAAGCCCCCGAGGAGAAGGTTGATGTCATGAGCTTCGAGGCGAAGCGCTTCGTCCACCGTGCGACCCCGGAGCACCTGGGCGACGATGCTGCCGCAAGCGATCGATGACGGACATCCGTTCGCCTGGTATGCCGCGGCGGTGATGCGATGACCCTCCGAGTCTAACGTCAGCCACAGCTTGATATAGGGACCATCGCCGGGCAACAACCAAGGAGCCCAGGAGATTCCCTCATGAGTTGCCTCTTCGAGCGGGCCTACGTTTCGAGGATTGCTCAGGTGTTCCGCGGCAAGAGCGGACAGACTCATGACCGCTCGCTGCTGGGACGACCGGTGAAGTAGTCATAGGGCGAGGGAGCTACAGGCGTCTCGAAGCCCCCCCTGACGACAGCAGTGATATGCCCACTTGAGTCGTAGCAGTACGTCGTAATCTGCCCATCGCGGGGATTCGCATGGAACCGCGCATTCACTGGCACGCTAGGTTGTTCCACCTTCGGTCCGGAATCTGGTGTGGAGCCTGAGGCAAGCTTCGCGGCAATCGCCGATCCGGCCGCAATCACCAGTTGGCGCAGGAAGGATCTCCGACTCAACGGACTGCGCTCAGCCACAGCCACCCTCGCCTCTGATCGAAAGAAGGTCAGACTGGGCCACTGGGGATGGTAACAAGTGACTTGATTTGAGAGCTGTTAGGAAGTCCACAAACGATCCTCGTCAACGGCTTGCACATGTCTGAAGCCAGTTCCCCCGGTTCTTCAGGCGATTTCAGCATCGACGAACACATCGTGCGACACCCGTCATTTCACTTGCATTTCACATTTCGGCTGTTGCAACATTAACGACGCTTAAGCGGGTCAACTGATCGGACCTCTGGCGTGCATCAAGTCTCGTCCCTGGCACCCAGCCTCTCAAAAAAGCTAGATCAACCGCTAGCGCCCTCAGCGTTCAGTTACGATCGCCGACACTTTCGCTGGAAACTGCGCAAGATGAACCACCTAGACTCGAGTGCCAACGATCTAGAGATGCACCGCCTTAAGTCCGCAGATCCCAAGATCATCGTCGGACTCTGCCGCCGTCCACGCATCAATCGCACCACTTGAAGTACGACACCGGGGGCCAAGACGAGAAGCGCGGACCACGTTCTTATCCGCGCCTGTTCGGAACATCCTTCCTTTGGCAAGCCAGGGTCGTAGGTGTAGCTGGTGAGATTCGCTACCACGTCGTTCGAAGCGGACAGACGGTTTGTGGCCGACTCATGAATGCTCATCGTCCGGTTTGCTCAAGCGTTGAGTACCGCAGTCAGGCTTCCAGCGTGGCTCAAAGGGTTAGCTGGTGCGATTGAAGGACTCGTTGACGTTGGCGATGAAGCTGCCGCATCATGGATGTCGGTCAAGACCGAAGCCTCGGGCGTCCGCCGGTTCGGCTGGCGAGCTCGTTCGAACGTGTTCCTTAGTGGACGACATTCTCGAAACTGCCACAGACAAGGTGCGTTCTACGACGGACGGTTCATCCTCACAGCTTGTCCCAGTAGCTGAGTTCACTCTGTCCGATCGAACCATCAACGTTACTTGGCAAGAACGGAATGCCGGAGTTACAATCCCGATCAATCGTCGTTCGGGTGGACGTGAACATGTACTTCGAACCGAGCTTATATCCAATGACCGGATAGGCAACGATGCCGATGAAGTTGGCAATCGCCAGCGCAAGGTTCAACACCATCACAAGTAGATTGCGCGAACCCATGAGCGAGCTAACCACCTGAACACAAAGGAAGAGAAACCCCCATCCGAGGATTGCTCCAATGATCCCGCCAAGGATTGGGGTCGAGCTCGTGGTCTTCGACTCATTTCCCGGCTTTCCAGGCATCTCATCCATAGTTTGTCACAGGAGCAGCGCAGCTAGGAGCAGGACAGCCAACCAGAAGCGAAGTTGAATCCTCTGCCAGCGATCTGACTTGAGGTCGCGAAGATCAAGGTACTTCGCGCAACCGGCGCACACAATCCGAGAACTGTAACGGTGGGTGATTCGATCAACTCGCCCACGTTGATAACTACGCCGAATCCACTCGCCGGTCATGACCTTACGGCGGAGTCGAGTTCGCTTTTCATTGAGCGGTCTTCCGCATTGATAACAGTTGGGCATGGAGGCAGTGTGCAGGCGAACCAACCGACCCGCGACTCCGAACCCTGGGGCGCAACGATTGCACCAGAGCGCCGGAAGTGGTCTCGGCCAACTCCAAGTGAGATCGTGTGGCTAAGGGGAGGCATGGGCTGCCCCTTTGAAGTCCCATGAACCTTTACGAACAGGTGACATCCACCATCCTCTCGTCACTCAGGCGCGGTGTGATTCCTTGGCAGAAGCCTTGGAGCACTACCGCCTCGATCCCCGTGAATGCCGTCTCGAACCGACCGTATCGTGGGGTCAACGTCTTGTTGCTGGGACTTGCTCCCTACGCTGATCATCGCTGGCTCACCTTTAAACAAGTGCGAGACAAAGGTGGAACCGTGCGGAAGGGCGAGAAGTCCACGATGGTTGTGTTCTGGAAGTTCCCCGAGCCCAAGAATGCGACCGACCAAGAGAAGGAGGAGTCCAGGAAGCAGGTTCCCATCTTGCGATACTATTCGGTCTTCAACGCCGATCAGTGCGATGGCCTTGGCCTTCCTGAGGTGTACAAGCCACAGGAATCGGCTAACCAGCGCATCGAACGAGCTGACATCCTGGTCCGCTCGATGCCTGATCCGCCGAGGATCACCGAAGCAGGAAGCTCGGCTTGGTACAGACCGGTCGATGATCTCGTGAACATACCTCCCTTGGAGCGGTTCAAAACTGCAGATGCGTTCTACGTCACACTCTTCCACGAACTCGGTCATGCGACCGGCCACGAGAAGCGGCTCAAGCGTTCCGGCGTCACTGGTGAAGCTCGATTTGGCTCCGGGGAGTACTCCAGGGAAGAACTGGTGGCTGAACTCACCAGCGCATTCTGCTGCGCCACGGTGGGCTTGGACAACCAACTCATGGAAGACTCCGCGAGCTATATCAAGGGATGGCTCGAAGTTCTCAAAGCCGACCCAAAGGCAGTCGTCATTGCCGCCGCACAAGCCCAACGTGCGGCTGATCACATCCGAGGTGTCATGTACCAGTGATCCCCCATCCCAACCCTCCGCCTCGTCGGAGGGTTCTTCCACGTCTGGAAAAGCAGTCTCCGTTGTGGAGACTGCTAGGAAGGGGCTTACGGGTTGAAGAGCGGGCCGGGAACTTGCCGGTTGACGATCTGGGGAATCAGGCGGTCCACCGTTGGATTGAACCGAGCGAATGTCGGGAGCTTGTCGGGAGCCCGCCTGGAAACCACCAGATCGGTTCGCTCATCAAACTGGTAACGCCAGAGACGCGCCGCTCGGAATGGTTCCTCTTTGAGGTTCAAGTTGCTGTAAACGATGGATGACACCATAAGGGGCCTGTCAAAGCACTCACGGCTCCCATAATGGGAAAGATGAGATGCACCGTTAACCGCTGAGCCCATCCACACAACTTCATTTATCCCACTACCGTAGTTTCCGGCTTGAACCATCAATAATCGACCATAGTCTATTCCGATTCCGCACCTGATCGGCTCAATCTTTCGTTTTGTGAGCTTCGAGTTAAGAACGTCAATCACTGATTGAGTCATCGCGGCTAGGTTGAACACGTCGTCAATATTGCTCTTGTATGGCGTGCTGAAGATGCCGTACACACCATCGCCAACGATGTTCACTTCGGCACAGCTTGAAGCACCATTCATCACGGCGACGACCTCTGAAATGTAGCACCTATAGATCTTTGCAAGGCGCGGGCGGGTGTATTTCGTGGCAAGACCCGTCGAGCCTCGGATGTCCACGAAGAGTGCTGTGCAATGCTCAATGTAGAACCCGTTTGAATAGGTCAGTTTCTCTCGGCTAGGAATCTCTTGCACTTCCTCATAAACGCTCTCATTGGCATCGAGGTAGGAGTCGATACGCACAAAGCTCGCATTGAAGTCGTAGTTCTTGTGGTTGGCCTCCATATCAGTTGATAACCCACCCCCAGTTAGATTTGTAAATTTTTTCGACACCGCCAGGTGCGGTCCAAGCCTGTTGAGTCCACATCGCTTTCCCGTCTTTACTCGTCTTCGCTTCATCAGCCAACTTGGCATATACAGCCGCTGTGATGAACGTCCTGTAGCTGCCTCGAAGAGCGCAGAGCTTTGCTGCTACGTTTGGGGCGCGGCCAATCCACAGGAGGTCATTATCATTGCGAACGCCGCCACGAACCACAAGAACCTCGCTCACGTCAATGCCGACTCCATGGCTGATCTTGTAGTCGCCGCATTTGATCACGTCGTACTTAGCTTCGAGTTTCGGTCGGATGATACTGTCCACAGCCCAATTGAGCTTGAGAGCAGCCTTAACCGCGTTCGTGTTTGGAGTAGTTCCGAGGAAGACAGCCATAACCCGATCTCCGTCAAAACTGCGGATCGCCCCGTCGTGGTCCTTGATGATTTTCGAAGCACATGCCAGGAATGCTTTGTACACTTTCGCGGCTATTCTCCGGTCATATGTAGCAGCCAGAAGGGTCGAGTCCGCCAAGTCCGCGTAGAGCATGACCGCCGTCAGTCTCACGGCACCACCTGCAAGAGCTATGTCAGCTGTAGACGGCACTACCATGCCGTCCCTGGTGTTCCACGTTTGAGAGAGAATTCCATCGACGGCATCGTCTAGATCTGATTTGAGTCCCATCGTTAATTGTTTGGCCCAAGGTCGGTAATAATGTCTCTGAGTCGGTTGCAAACCGGCCCGATAGCTGCTGGCAGTTCTTTACTGTCTCCGGACCACTTGTAGGAAATTGTTGTCAGTCCTGCGAGATCAGAGGGGAGCTTAACCTCTTCGCCGCGAGCCTCGACGAGAAGCGCTCGTTCACGGCCCAGCCTGCCCATAAAGAAACCGAGCTCAAACACCACGTTGTCTCTGGGGCTCGGCCAGGTGATGCCTCTCACCTCAGTCTTGTCGTCTCCGTGAGCAATTGCTATTGCAAAATCGGACTCCTCGACCTGAGCTTCCAGTGACTCGATGGGATACGAGGAGGCCCTAAACACACCGTCAGTCCATATTGTCACGAGGAATGGGTCGTGCGCCAGCCCATTCTGGAGGGCCCTTGCAATGGCTAGGGACTCTGCGGACGACATGATGAACACGCGAATCTTCTCGTGTGTGGCCGTCACAAGTTCATTTCTTTGGATGAGACGACGGGAAAGCTCCTTCGCGACGAGCCGCCAGATATTGGGATGTTTGGCAGCAAGGGCACAAAAGACGGTGAGGGAAACAGATAGTGTTACTGTACACTCGTCGGCAACCACGGTCGCCGAGCGAGTCTGGGACGGCTGGATCGCCGCCATCTCTCCCACGTGGGTTCCCGCTCGACGCTGAACAGGAAGGGTGCGACCGTTGACAATGATTCCACACCTACCAGCGACGATGAAGTGAACATCCGTATCATGAGCCCCTTGCTCGATGATCGTTGATCCCGTTGGGAACTCATGTAGACTTCCCGCTTCGGCCAGTGCTTGCGCGAGGATCCTGTCTCCGTTAACCAGTGTCTGATCGCAAAGCTGCTCTACGAGTGCTTGCATTCCCTCTGATCCGCTGAATCGTTCAATCATGATAGCTCACTTTGAGAGTAGACGTCAGTATATCATTCGTGGGTGAAGTTGACGAGATCCAAGTTTGAAATAGCTGCTTGAATCATCGTGGGGCTTCAAGATGACGTTGGGTCGTCCCCCTGGGGAATGTCTTTCACGGGCCTCATGCGCGATTGTTGAAGAGGAGATCTGGGTCCGGAAGGTCTCTCAAAAATCTCTCAAACCTGGGATCAGATGAGACGTGCGTGAGGATTGCGCAGGTTCAGCGTGCCGAACTTGAATCTACGCATCCGCAGTCAGGATGGAGGTCGCTCAAACAAGCTGAAGGCCGACCACAGATTTGGGTTCCAGGATGATCCCATTCGACTTCGCAAGTAGGCTACATAGCTAGAGGAAGGTGCCTCAAAGAGCTCGGTAATATCAGTGCCAAACTGGAGGCGATACGGAGACTCTCCGGAGGCAAATCCTTCTGGGTCATTCCGGTGAATCGCAATCATCTGATGGAACAAGGCATCGTCTGGAAGCCAAGGGAAGCGACCGAAAGGGCCGTCATACATCACTCGCGGAACTTTGACTCTCCAAATCGAAGAGAGAAGTGGTCTATCTCTGTTGAGTTCTTCTGACAATTCTTGCTCCGACAAAACACGCTGCAACTCGAAATGACCAAATGGGGATTCGTACTCCGATTCGAAGTGTGCGAGTAGCGGCGCGCCGTCGGCATGACCACGCAGGAGCGCTTTTCGAGCAGTGCCTTTACGGACGAGTAGGTGACCTTCCTTCAAAAGCCGGTAGTCGACCTTGTCGATTGGTGCGAACTCGCCATCGATGAGTGACCCCCAGCCCGATGGCACTGGCTCGGTGCCCACGAACTCGCCCAACAGAAGAGATCGGTGCTCTATCCACGCCTTCCACACGAGGTCCATCATCGTTCCTCCGAACTGACCATCTGGCGAAAAGAAGCTTGGCTGAGCCGTGGAATGAGCAGACTGAAAACTGAGCTCTGAGACTGATGGAGTGACAAACAGGGTGCCCGTAACGGCAACGAAGACCTCCTGCGCCAGGCGATCCTTGGTGAGTCCATCGATATCAAGGAGGACGATTCCAAGACTGGCCGCCTTGCTAACCGCGCCACTCTCGTAGCCTCCGGCAGAGACGTAGATTGCACCTCGCAGGTTCAACCCGAGTTCATCCAACTTTCCTTGATAGGCGTCGATGTCGCCGATTCCCACAGGCTCACCCCAGTTCTTGCATTCGATTGGGATTTGGAAGGGATAGGGCCCAACATGCGTCTCTATGAGGACGTCGATCTCCCGTTCACGGTGAGGGTCATGGCGCGACTGCAGTTTGACTCGGGCTGTAGCTTTCAGCCCATTGAACGCGTGAATCTTGGTCACGACATCTTCGAGCAATGCGCCTTTGTCATTGGAAGCAGCCACGCTCGATTTTAGCAAACTCGCCCGTGCGAGTCACAGCCCGCGTGGCTCGCCATTCTCTACTTTCTTTGCCCGGCGAACGTTCTACAGCAGCCATGGGCAAGTATCATTGACGGGAAACCACGATGTGCTTCATCAAGAAAAGCAGCAGAAGCCGATCTAGGAGATTTAGATGAAAATTGTCAGGGTCCGAGGAGCAACAACAAACATTGATCGGGCGGGGGAACGGTTGAGTCGAGGAGCATTGGAAGATCTGGCGGAACAGGCCCAGAATCGCCTGTTGCCGATCTTCAACCAGCACGACCATGCATTGCCGCCGATTGGCCGCCAGATCAAGTCAGAAGTCGTTCCATTCGGAGACGGCGAATTCGCGCTCGAAGGAACCTGGGAGATTTGGGAGCCTGGCGATGTCAGCACCCCTGACGAACTTGGTCGTGAAGTGGCGATTAGGCAATACGGTGTGGATCAACGTGTGATTGCCATCGATGCCTCGCTCGAAGGCGAGGAGTATCTGCAAGACATCTTAGCCTTGAAGGAATCGGGCTTCGAAGTACACCTTGAAAGAAGAAAGGCTCTTGACCCTGGTTCTGTTCTCCTATTTGGCTTAGGTGTCATCGGCATTGGAATCCTACGCGAAATTGGAAAGGACTGCTGGAACCTCGCAAAGAACTTCGTTAAGAAAGTTCGGAGCAAGAATCCAGACGTTGCAAAGCGCGTGATCTTCGCCGCCACTATCCGAGGCGAGCGAGAAGTTGAGATCGATGTGGTTCTAGACGAGCCTACTCCGGAAATGATCGACAAACTGTTTGACCGAGGATTCGGAGCGATCGAGCAGGAATTAGATCGACTACCTTCTGGTACGGCTAGGGCTGCTTTCAGGGGTGACACAGAGCAATTCGAGCTTGCATACACGGTTGATCAAAATGGATTTCCTTCAAAAGTTGATACCGTCGAGATCAGTAAGTTTGGGGGGGTGAGTGTAGGATTTGGAGGGAAGGCTCACACGACCGATGCGGCCGGCGAGGATACGACTGAAATTGAGCTTAAGGGCTAACCTCGGTCTCTCAAATGTCTCTCAATAGAGAGACACAAGCGGCGACGGTCTGAGACGTCCGTAGATTCAAAACGAAGCCACTGAACCTGCCAAACCGCCATGACACTGTAGGGGTCACAGGTTCAAGTCCTGTACCGCCCACCACCTTCAAGTGAAGCTGACACAAGCTTCTAGATTCTAGACCGCATAGCGCCTGGCGAGTTTTCGGGCGATGGTTGGTCGGCAAGGAACTCAGTGGCATCGGATATTCTCTGGCCATGATGAGCATCGAACTCCCGACACCGATTGGCGAGTACTTCACCGCGAAGGGGGGCGACGACGCTGACGAAGCGTTGGCCTGTTTCACTGAGGACGCCACGATTTGGGATAATGGCGAAGACCTGGTACTGAAGGGCAGAGCGCAGATTCGGGAGTGGATGACGGGTACCGTCGCTGGGTACAAGCTGACCTCCGAGTTTCGGTCAGGCGAAGTGGTTGGCGACGAGTTCGTGGCGAGCGTCGTGGTTTCGGGCGATTTCCCCGGCAGCCCCTACGAGTTCGTCTATCGATTCAAGGTTGAGGGCGCCAAGATCGCCGAACTCGCCATCGATCCCATCGGCTCTCTGGCCCCGTAGAGCACCAAACCCAGCTTCCTAACGAGGTTCCTAAACGACTAACCCCACATGACGCCGCTGGCGCTTTTCGGCTGTGAGGATCGGGGCGCCCGCGAACCAGAGCGTACGCCGCTTGGGCTTACCGCGGAAGGTTTCCGTGAAGTGAATGTTCGAAGGCTCATCCTTGGGTCGGATGGGCCCCTGGATAGATCGTGCAGATACGCTGTGCTGCCTCGGCAATGACGCCTTTCAAGGGATTTCGCCCACCAGGTCCCAGCGAACTCCATGGCGTTCCAGAGATTGGTTCCAAGAACTAGCCCTCGATACACCTTGACGTCCGTCCCCGAGGTGTCAAGGCACGACAGCTGTCGTTCAGACACTAGCGCAACTGGTATCCGATCAGCGTGCCGCCTGCCATCAAAGCGCTACCTTGCCCCGAGCCGTGGCGCACGTAGCCAAAGGTCACGGGGCCGATCTTGGGAACGAGCGACAGGCTCTGGACGTCGGTCTGCGCGACGCCGCTGACGACCACATCCAGGATCATCAAGATCTCCAGCGCGTCGTGCTCCTTCACGGCCAGTCGGGGTGTCTTCACCTTCTCGGACTTCGACGTCAGCGTGGCGCTCGCAGTCCACGATGCGCGGCCCTTCTCGACGGTGCCGGCCCATTTCCACTCGTCGCCGTGCTTGGTGCCAGGTTTGAAGATCGGAACGGGAGGGTTGAACGTGCCGTGCTGATCCGAGATCCAGTAGATGCCCGAGTCGTCCACCCTGACGACGATCGGCGAGGTCCAAGGATCCCACGAGGGCTTCTTCTCCGTCTTTGGAACACCTCTGTCGTTGGTCATGTGCCACGAGAAACTGTCCGTGTCCAGGGACGCCGTGATCTCGCCGCCGCGCCCCATCGAGTAGCGCGTCACGGCAAGGTGCGTCTCCACCGGAACTTCGAGTCCCGCGCTACCAAAGGTCCACTTGTTCCCCTCGGCCAAGGGCCAATAGACCGAGGGCGCCAGGTGGATGTTCAACTGGCCCAGCCCGCTGGTCGATTGCCGCTGGTTTGACGCGCCCTGTGCCCAACTTGCTACGACGGCCAATGCCGCTACACCTGCAAATGTAATGAAGAGAGCGAATGGCGCTCTCGCACTGGCCTTTTCACGTTGACCTAAGCATCTCATGTTGTCCTCTTCTGTCCCGAGGCGTCCATCCGCCTCGCCTTTGTCGTTACGGCAGCTTCGCAAGCGCCTTCTCCAAGATGGCGCGGGCCGCGGGCTTGGCCTCCAGACCCGGGCGCTGGATCACCGTCGCCTGAACCCACCGGCCCTTGGCGTACACCTGCATCAGGCCGTCCATCCAATAGGCACTCTCGCCCAGACCCTCGACCGGTTCGAACTTCGCATCTAGCATTTTTGCGCTCTTGGCGACGTCGGAGTCGAACGCCTCCTTGGTGTACGTGATCGTGCTCACTTGTAGCTGGGCGATGATGTTGCCCGTTTCGTTCTCCATGCTCAACGAGGCAAACTGGCCGAGCTGTTCGACTTCAGTGAACTTGACGGATCGATTCACTATTTCCGTAGCCTCATCTTCGGTGATGAAATTGCGCGGGTCGATATTGTCCGCCTGGGTGGGTGCAGCGGATGGCGGCGAGGATTGAGCCTGGCTCTCGCCTTTCGGCTCCTGAGCGGTTCCCCCCTTTGTGGAGCCGCAACCGGAGCCCCAGGCAAAGACGCATGCCGCGCAGGTAGCGATGGAAAGCAATCTCAGTCTCTTCATCACAGTGTAGTGCCACTAGAGCGTCCGGAGGCTCGACGCTTTCGAACGAGGAATAGGGCTCCGGCAGCCAAAACGACAATACTGCCGGGCTCGGGGACGGTCGAAATCGTGAAGTTGGCGTCGTCGCTGAACGGGCCCATCGAATCCGTTACAAAGATCAGTGTGCTGAACGTACCGTTGATTCGCACTGACCCATAGGCAGACCGGTCGCCAGAAGTTGGCGGGGCGGTGGAGGGCGGAGTGGAATCCGTTGTGGGAGGCAACATATCCGTGACTAGGCCAAAACCGTAAGCGCTTCCACCAAAGCCCGGATCTATCCCGTCACCGTCCGGTCCGTTGTTCCCATTGAGCAAGGTTAGGCTGGAAAAGCCCGGTGTCGGCAAGAAGGTGGCCGCCATCCAATCCCAGTTGGCAACGTGGAACACTGGATCGGTGACCGGCGAACTAAATGTCATGGTCACCGTATTGCCTGCCCCTCCTAGATAAGTGAAGCCGACCCGATCGGTGGTTGGGATTGTGGGGCTGTAGACGCTTGAATAGCTGAACTGCGGCGAGGAGCCGTCAATCGTCGAATCGCCGAAGCCAGTACCGATGGCGTTGAAGGAAAAAACAAGTGCGCCCGAGATGCTCCCGGTAACCGCAATTCCGCCCAAAGTCCCGGCAAAGGCACCGACTCCGGAACTCCCCGGCGTGATGGATGTCAGATCAAGAAACTCATCGGCCCGAACCGTGGCAGTGGCAAATGTGACGAGAGCAAAGACGGAGAACAGCTTTAGGAGTTTCATAGTTCATCTCAATGGTGTTGGGCAACTTTGCCTGTGGAATCGGCGGTTGATCTGTGGATTGCCAAAATTAAAAGACAGAGTAAGACAGGATTTGAACCTGGCATATGATTTGGATCATAGTCGCTTTGTTTTTTGTGTATCTGTGTCTTGAGCGAAGGAACTCGGCAAAGAGCTGTTCATGCACACTCCAGGGTTGAGGTACCCAGGACCTCGAAACCTCACCCTCTCCCTTGACGTCATTAAAACAAATGACGAACTGGATAGGACTTCGTGATTTTTGGGGACGCTGGGTGGTCGACCACGCCGGCGAACCCGGTGAGGAACTCAATCTCGAACAACTCGAGTCCCGCGTACGTGAAGGAGTTCTCGTCCCGCGCCAGTGGCTCCGCCACCGCTGGACACAGCACTACGCCCTCGCCGGCGAGGTGCTGTATCAGCACGGACGCGCCACCGAGGAAGAGCTCGACGAGTGGATTCCCAAGCCGAAACTCGCCGCCGCCGCGTAGCCGTTGCGAACCTGAACGGGCCCGCGCGAGTAGAATCTTAGGTGATGGCGACCATCGCCCCCTTCCCCTCTATCGACGCGATTGCCGACAAGGTGTACGCTGGCGAGCGCATCACGCCCGAAGACGCGCTCGCGCTCTTCAATCACCCGAATCTGCTCGACCTCGCCGCGATGGCCGACTTTCAGCGCCAGCAACGAGTCCCTGGGCGCACGGTCAGCTACATCATCGGCCGCATCCTCAACTACACCAACGTGTGCTGGGTGCGTTGCAAGTTCTGCGCGTTCTACCGCGTGCCGAACCACGCCGAGGGTTACCTGCTCACCGATGAGGAAGTGCTCGAGAAGGTGGGTGATACCGTCGCAAAGGGCGGCGTCGAGATCCTCTTCCAAGGTGGGTTGAACCCGAAGCTCAAGATCGACTACTACGAGCACATCTTCTCGCTCATCAAGTCGCACTATCCGGACGTCATCCTTCACGCCCTCTCGCCCGCCGAGATCATCTACATCGCCCACATCAGCAAGCTTCGTCTCCGCGAGACGCTGGAGAGGCTGAAGGCGGCCGGTCTGCACTCGATCCCGGGCGCCGGCGGCGAGATCCTCGTGGACCGCGTGCGCAAGATCATTGCGCCCTACAAGGACACCACCGACGAGTGGCTAGAGTGCATGCGCACGGCCAGCGAACTCGGCATTCGATCAACCGCATCGATGATGTTCGGCCACGTCGAAACCGTTGAGGACCGTGTCGAGCACCTCACCCGCATCCGCGATCTGCAGGACGAGTGCGCTCCCTTCCGCGCATTTATCACGTGGAACTTCCAGCCCGAAGACACCGACCTGCCGATTCCGCGCAAAGCATCCGGTGCCGACTATCTGCGCACCGTTGCCGTATCGCGGATCTTTCTCGACAACATCGACAACCTCCAGGTTTCGATTCTCACCCAGGGTCCCAAGATCGCCCAGCTCGCGCTCAACTACGGCGCGAACGACTTCGGCTCAGTGATGATCGAAGAGCAGGTGGTTTCGGCGAAGGGCAACAAGTTTATCCTCGACGCCAACGAGTTCGAGCGGTTGATCAAGGCCGGCGGCTATGAGCCTCGACGGCGCAACACGCGCTACGAGCTACTCGACGTCGCGAACCCATAGCTGCGCCCACGCCTCAGGGTCTTCAACCAATTCCTGGGTCACCGAGGAGTCGAGGATGCGTTGCCAGTGCTCCTCGAGCTCGGCGTCGTCGCGCACGATGCGGTCGTAACTCTCAGTGTAGAACGGCGGAAATCGCTCGCCCGATTTCTTGATGATCCGCTTGCCAGCGGCGTTCTTGCACTTCTCGACGACTTCGGAGAGCTCGTACGGCCGCCCGGCGGGACCTTCTCGGACTTCGAAGATCAGCTCGGTGGTGTCGGGAAGGACGCACAGGATAAGCAAGTCGAGCTTCTTCCCTTCCGGCCGCAGCAACGCGCGGAACAGTTCCTGCCGCTCGGCGTCTTCGAGCGACCGCCGGTGGCGGAAGGTGACGTAGTACCGCACGTCGTCGGCGCGCCAATGGGGCAGCCTCCCCCGCCAGATCGAGAAGTTCGTGAAACGCATGGGACTTCACATTGTAGATTGAAGAGTGTTTGATAGCGAACATGCCCGCACGGTATTGAGCTACGTCTTCGTAGACTCCAGTAATGACATCGTCCGACACGAACCCAACGATCGAGGAGCTCTGCCGGCACCTCGAAGTCACGAACGCGCTGCTTGCCCAACACCTAGCCCTCGCTCAGAACTGGAAAATCCGGCTCCGGAATGGCCTCCTTTCAGGGCTGGCCGGCGTGCTCGGGGCAACCCTGCTGGTGAGCCTGTTCATGGGAGTTCTCAAGCCCCTGCAGGGGCTCAGCCGCCTTGCCCCGATCCTCGATCGGCTTGAGCGCGAGCTCGAACAACGCTAGCCAAAGTCCGCTTCGAGGAAGCTCCGCAGGTCCGCCTCGCCGATCTCGGGCTCACCGGGCGAGACGTTGTTCAACTTTCCGTCCTTCATCCACTGCTCCAACTCATCCACCAGCGAGAACACGTGGTCGAATGAGTCAGCGACGAACAGCAAGGGCTGGTAGTGGTCGATCTCGAAGTACTGGTTGATGACCCACTCGAGCTGAATCGGATACCGCTGAACATCGGGTGAATCGAGCGAGTAGGCGAGTTCGCCGTAGGAACTCAGCAAACCGCTGCCGTAGGCCGCCAAACCCCGCTTCGAGTCCTTCATCAGTCCGAACTCGATGGTGAACCAGAAGAAGCGCGCCATCGCCTTGATAATGGAGCTCAAACGACGTGTCTGCTCCTCCTTGTCCTTGATGCCCTGGGCGATCTCGGCAGCAGTGTGGGCAACTTCGCCAAAGCGCACCAGCGTGTCGGCGAAGGCTCGATCGGTGTGCATGGGCACATGGCCGGCGATGTCGTGGAAGATGTCTGGCTCGGGAAGGTAGTCGAGCTTATCGCTACGCCGAATGGTGATCGTGGTTGGGAAGGCCCGGTTGCGCAGACAGTCGAAGAAAATGAACGCGGGGACGTAGCCACTCACCGCTTTGGCCGAGAACGCGGTGAGCGGCTCCAGGAACTTGTTCACGTCCTCAAGGCGAGGGACGGCGTTGGGATCGAGGCAAAGATTCGAAATCCCCTGCAGGAACTTCTCGTTCGCGTACTGCTCCCAGCGCGGGATCATCCGGGCGTAGAGCTTCCGCCAGGCTTCATGGTTCTCATCGCTGTACAGCTCGTAGGGCTGGTGGATGTAGAGTTCACCCTTGGCAATGGCGTCCTCGATAAACGGGGCCATCGTCGTCGTCAGCCCCGGCTTAATCTGATCAACCTCGTCTCGGATCGTCATGATGCGGCCTCGTCGGACTATCTTATCTTGTTCAGACGACCGGCGGTATAGTGGGCGTTCAAGATGCTCGAGACGATCGTCACCGAAGCCCAAATTAACGAGACCCTAGACCGCATCGCCGCCGAGATCAAGCGCGATTTCGGAGATGAACCGCTTCTTCTCGTTGGGGTTCTGAAGGGCTCGCTCTACATCTTGGCGGACCTTTCCCGACGGCTCGGACCCAACGTGGAGATCGACTTCGTCCAAGTCAGCAGCTGGCACGGCGGCCGATCCAGCAGTGGAATTGTGCAAATTCGCAAAGATCTCGACATCTCCATCGAGGGTCGAAACGTCGTAGTTATCGAGGACATCATCGACTCAGGGTTGACGATAAAGCACCTGCGGGAACTCTTCGCCACCCGGAAGCCGAAATGTCTAAAGGTCGCCGCGCTCCTCTCCAAACCGGAAGCGAGGGTCGTCGACCCCCACGTCGAATACATCGGAATCGAGATTCCCAACGAGTTTGTGGTAGGATACGGTTTAGACGACAAGGAACGGTATCGAAACCTTCCTTTCATCGCGATCCTCCGCGACGACGAGTCTGCCTCCTGACTTTCCAGAGTCTCGACTCGCCTGTCTTCAAAATCCTCGTGATACTTCACGGAGCACTATGACGCATCAGTTTCGACCACGCAAGAACGACGGTGGGGGGCGACGACGCCGGCCTTCCAAGGGCCGCGAGGGACTTCCGCAGGTAGACGCCTCGGATCTCGAACAACTGCCCGAGCTCGACTACAACCACTTCGACCAGATGTCGGTTACCGAACTCGCCAAAGCGGCCAAAGCCGCCAAGATTTCGGCGAGCAACACCCGGCAAGAAGTCGTTGAGGCGCTCCTCCAGAAGGCCAATCCCGACGCGATTTACGGCCGGGGCATCCTCGAAGTACTCAACGACGGTTGGGGATTCTTGCGCCGCGACAACTATGTGCCCGCCAACTCCGACATCTACGTGTCGCAGTCCCAGGTGAAGCGATTTGGCCTTCGATCCGGCGATACGGTGTACGGCCTCGTGCGCACCCCCAAAGAGGGCGAGAAGTACCAGGGCATGCTGCGCGTCGAGAGCGTCAACGGTCTCGGCACCGCCGCGCCTGAGATGCAACGTCGAAAGAACTTCGACGAGCTGACTCCGCTCCACCCGGACGAGCGGCTCATGATGGAGACCGCGCCGGACAACATCGTGTCCCGCGTTATCGACTTGATTTCACCGATCGGTAAGGGCCAGCGCTCGCTGATCGTATCGCCCCCCAAGGCCGGTAAGACGACGATCCTGAAGACGATCGCCAACTCGATCGCCGCCAATCACCCCGAGTGCTACCTCATGGTGCTGCTCGTGGATGAGCGACCCGAAGAAGTCACCGACTTCCGACGTTCGGTGCGCGGCCAGGTCATCTCGTCCACATTCGACGAGCCACCCGAGAATCACATCCGCGTTGCCGAGCTTTGCCTTGAGCAAGCCAAGCGATTGGTTGAAGCCGGACGCGACGTCGTGATCTTGCTTGACTCGCTCACGCGTCTTTCTCGCGCCTCGAACCTCACGATCAACCCGTCCGGCCGAACGCTCTCCGGTGGTCTCGATCCGTCTGCGCTCTATCGTCCGCGCCGCTTCTTCGGCTCGGCGCGAAACATCGAAGAAGGTGGCTCGCTCACCGTCATCGCTTCCGCGCTCGTGGACACGGGCTCGAAAATGGATGACGCGATCTTTGAAGAGTTCAAGGGAACCGGCAACAGCGAAATCGTGCTCGACCGGGACCTCGCCGAGCGCCGCATCTGGCCAGCCATCGACGTGAAGCGCTCCTCGACGCGACACGAAGAGAAGCTGTTCGCGAAGGAAGAACTGGAGGCGGTTATCCAGTTGCACCGGATCATTGCGAACCAGCAGAACTCCGTGGATGCGACGGATCAGCTGATCAAGCTGCTCAAGAAGACGCCGACGAATACCTCATTCCTCGACCAGGTCATCCAGCGCACCCGCGCAACGGTCTAACTTGAAGTTGTAGGCGCAGGTTTCGAAGGCACGAGCAACGCGAGTGACGAGGCCCTGCGCTATACGCTTTTTCGACCCGCGGGGCCTCGCTACAGCTCGAAACCCGCGGTTACCACATGCTTGAGATCGTCACGAGCAACGCGAGTGAAGGACTGCCCCTCGCGATGACGGATCCGTCGTGCCCGACAATGAACATCACAATCATGTCGCGGCTGATCACAGCTCCTGTTACGCTCGCGACCATGAAACGTCGAATGATCATGGCAGTAACGTTCGCGTTGCTTGTGGTAGGCATTTCGGAGGCGGGGCACTACGAGCTCAAGCCCGCGACGGAGAGTCCCGCGTTCAAGAATCCCAGCGGAGGAACGATATAGTACACGAACGTGACCATCCTGAGTGGACCCGGTTCTCCCCGAGCCCGTTTGGATTCCTTGGCGTCCCCTGAGGTACTAGAAGATGAAACTGCAATCAATAGTCGCCATTTCCCTCCTGTTAGCGATGGGAGCCTCCGCTTACGCGCAGCTTGGCAATGATCGCTCGAAGCTCCCGCCCAAGCCTGCTGAGAAGACCGCGGCGCGCAAACGGGTTAACGGGGCCGTCGATAAGGCTGCGGAGCTAGCGAAGACACCTGGCATGTTAGATGAAGGCATCACGGCTCTGAGAGACGCGCTCGTGCTCTCCGAAGCATTTGATAAGCGATACAACAGCTTCTCACCCAAAGCGGCTAGCGAGTTAGCCAAGGCTCTCGTTCGCGCTGAGAAGGACGACGAAGCACTTGTCGCCTTCCGAAAAGCGTTTAGGTGGTCCCCCGAAAGGAGTGATCTGATAACAGGCGTGGTGTCCCAGGAAGACACTGCCAACTACGCTCTCTTGCTGCTCAAAGCAGGGAAAGTCGAAGAGGCAAAGGCTATGTACTACTATGTGATGCGCTACTGGGGCGACAACGGCTACCAATACTTCCCATACCTCATTGTCTTCGAGCCCGATCCGACGATGACCGTCTGGGAGTCCACGCCCGACAAGCTACTCTCTGCGATCCTGATGCTTCGCGCGATCCATTCCCGTGATCACGCAGTGCGGAAAGATCGCATTGAGGAAGCCCGAAAGCGCGACCCGTCCTGGATCCTACCGGTGTTTTACGCCAACGAGAGCTTTGACACAAAGTGGTTCACTCAGGTAGCGGGAATGGCTTCAGACCAGCACGAAAAGGAGTGGATCTTCATTTACCAGCAGGCGTTTGCGCTTTCAGGCGTGGAGCAACGCAATGCAATTCGCGATGTCTGGCTCAAGTTGGGCAAGATCGCGGCGGAGCGCCGGAAGAACTCTGAAGTTCTCAAGCAAGCCAAGCTCGATATGGCGCGGCTGCATCCAAAACTAGCGGCGCCGGCTCCATCCAAAGTTGGCAACTAGGCTCGCCTGGGTGCCTGGGCTCGAAAATCGGACAACTCCGCCTTAGCCCGCTCCCCGACTTTGCCGAGCTTCTCCATCCACCCCTCGCGGTACGGGCGGAGAATCTCGACAAGCGTCTCGGTGATCGCGAGGTTGCGATACCACTTCTTGTCGGCGGGGATCACGTGCCAAGGCACCTCCGAGCACCGCTCCAAAGCCGCTTCGTACGCCTCGGTGTAGGCGTCCCAATACTCCCGTTCCTTCCAATCACCGACGGAGAGCTTCCACGCTTTCTCGGTCTCCTGTTCGCGTTCGAGCAGCCGCTCCTCCTGCTCCTCTTTGGAGATGTGGAGCATGAACTTGGCGATGATCGTATTCGACTTCACGAGCAAGCGTTCGAAGTCGTTGATCATCTCGTACCGCTCTTTCCAGATGCTCTCCGGCACCAGGTTGTGAACACGGACGACCAAGACGTCCTCATAGTGCGAACGGTTGAAAATCACGGTCTCGGATCGTCCGGGGGTAACGGCATGGACGCGCCACAAGAAATCGTGGCTGAGTTCCTTGGGGGTCGGCACCTTGAACGGCTGGATGCGGGTTCCCTGCGCGTTCATGTGCTGCAGCAGGTAGCGAATGGTGCCGTCCTTCCCTGCTGTGTCGCGGCCCTGCAAAACGATAAGCAGGCCATGATCGCCGGCGGCGTACTGCAGCTCTTGAAGGTCTTCAAGTTCGCGGCCGAGTTCCTCGGCGCGCGCTTCGGCGGCTTCCCGCTCCCAACCGCCGTCGTCACGCGGGTCGAGCTTCGCGAGGTTAACCCGCTCGCCAGAGTCGATTCGGTACGGAGGCTTCGCCATGCCGTATCGTAGCACGACGAAGCTCCCCCTCTCCTCGAAGGCGATCGTCTTCGAGGAGAGGGGGTTGGGCCGACTTAGCGCAACGTCTTCAGCGCGCCACCCCAGGCAACCACCTGGTCGAGCATCGAGTTCGCCGTTTTCTCGTGGTGCTCGGCTGGCTTGAACGCGGCGAAGTTCTCAAAGTCGGTGAAGAGCGAGAGTTGGACCGCCTGGCGGACGTCGGCCATCATCAGTTCGCCGACGATTTGACGCAGGTGCTCGATCGCCCTGACACCCATCGCGCTGCCGTAACCGACGAATCCGACGGACTTGTGATTCCACTCAGCGAAGATGAAATCGAGCGCGTTCTTCAGCGCACCCGACGTGCTGTGGTTGTACTCGGGGGTCACCATGACGAACGCATCAAACTCGGCGATCTTGGCCGCCCAGCGCTTCGTATGGTCGTGGGCGTACTGGCCGTATCCCGGCGGCATGGCCTCGTCGAGCAAGGGCAAGTTGTAGTCGGCGATGTCGATGAGTTCAAACTGGGCATCCGTGCGCGTACTTGCGATGCTATGAATCCACTGAGCTACGGCCTCCGCTTTGCGACCGGGTCGAGTGCTACCGATGATGATTCCAACCTTGAGCATTCTCGGTTCTACGCCTGGCGCGATATTTTAGTTAGCGTCCTGGAGGTGGCGTTGGATTTCCTCGGCGGAAGGGTTGTCGGCGGCGTGGCGAGCACTGTGCTGCCAGATAATCTGTCCGTCGGTGTCGATGATGTAGACCCCAGGCATCTGGAGCGGATCGCCGCTGGAGCCTTGGTTCCGATGACCCTGAAGCGTGGCGCCAATCGCCCGGACGAAGACCTGCGGCGAGATCATCTGGGTCAATCCGCCCTTGGGTAGTTCGAAGTGCTGATAGAGCCGTTTCTCGGGGTCGCAGATGAATCGGTGAGGCGACTGCATCTTGGTGCGGAAGGCCTCGGTTTGTTCGATGGTCCCGAGCGTGACGAAAACGATGTTCAGGTCTTTGAGCCGCCGCAACTGGGCGACATGCTCTCGGCAGAAAATGCATCCGAGATGGCGCAGAAAAACGAGCGCGAGCGGTTCTTCCGCATAAAGTGAGGACAGCGGCACCTCCTCGCCCGTGCTCATTTGCACGTTCACATCGGGAACGGTCATGCAAGCTACTACGCGCCAAACGATAGAATAGGCTCGTGAATCCCGTCGTCGAACTCGATCATCCGCTGGCCGCCCACTTGCTTGCCGAACTCCGCCACCGCGACACGGCTCCCGACCGATTTCGCGATGTTTCTTGGATTCTCACGACGCTGCTCGTCCTTGAAGCCACCCGTGAGTTGCAGACTCGACCCCAGATCATCATGACCCCGCTCGAGGACACCGAGTGCGAGGTTCTGGCCGAAGGCCTCGCCGCGGTCCCCGTGCTTCGCGCGGGGTTGGGAATGCTGGAGCCGATCGTCAAACTCTACTCGGATGTCAAGGTCGGCTACATCGGCCTGGAGCGAAACCACGACACCGCGGTTGCGCACAGCTACTACTGCAAGCTGCCGGACCTCACCGGACGGTTCACGCTGTGCCTCGATCCCATGCTCGCCACGGGCGGTTCGGCCTCGCAAGCGATCTCGCTGATCAAGGCGCATGGCGGCGAACGGATCACGATGGTGAGCGTTGTGGCCGCTCCCCAGGGCGTGCAGAAGCTTCGAAACGACCACCCGGATGTGAGCATCGTTACCGCTTCGCTCGACCGCGATCTGAACGATAAGAAGTACATCTTGCCGGGTCTTGGCGACTACGGCGATCGTCTCTACGGCACGTTCTAGGCTTCCAGCCGACATTTTGAGGGGCTTGGACGATGTCCAAGCCGTCTATACTCGCACTTATGAGCGAACGGCGCGCACGCTTACCCCTGCACACCCAGGTGATGATCGGCCTCGTCTTAGGGGCGATCGCCGGCCTCATCGGGAGTGCCACTCTCGAACCAAAGCTCCTGAAGGAGATCGGCGACAACTACGCTAAGCCGATCGGCAACATCTTCATCTACGGCATCTTCATGGTGGTCGTACCGTTGCTGTTCTCGGCGTTGGCCCTGGGTATCGCCGAGTTGGGCGACATCCGCAAGGTGGGTCGAATCGGCGTACGCGCGCTCCTCATGACCGTGCTGCTCAGCGGCATTGCCGTCTTGCTTGGGCTTGCGGCAATCAACATCTTCAACCCCGCCGACCAACTGTCTACCGAGCAAAAGTCGCAGCTCGTCGCCTCGTACGGCAACCAAGAAGAGGCCGCCAAGCGGATTGAGGCCGCCCAGGCGGCAAAGGCCGACGATCCGCCGCTGTTTGGGTTCATTCCGCGCAATCCGGTCAAGGAGGCGGGACGGGCGCTTGAAGGCGGCCTGCTGCCGCTCATGTTCTTCTCGCTGGTGTTCGGCATCGCCTTATCCATGATCGAGGGGGAGAAGGCGCTTCCAATGAAGCAGTTCTTGGAAGGACTGTTTGCGGTCAGCTTGAAGATGATCGACTTGGCGATGAAATTAGCGCCGATAGGGGTGTTTGCGCTCATCTTCTTTGCCGCTTCTCAACTCGGGGCGGACCTCCTGAAGGCCCTCGGACTGTACGTAGTCTTGGTCGTCGGGGTCCTCGCGTTCCACCTGTTCGTGGTGTACAGCCTGACCATCAAGTTCATCGCGAAGCGCAATCCGCGTGAGTTCTTCAGCCAAATGCGAACGGTCATGCTGACTGCATTTGCAACCTCATCGAGCAACGCGACGCTGCCGGCGGCGTTACGCGCCGCGGAAGAAGATCTAGGCTTACCGCGCCGGATTTCGTCGTTCGTGTTGACGGTAGGTGCCACCGCCAACCAGAACGGGACGGCGCTCTTCGAGGGAATCGCGATCATCTTCCTTTCCTCGATGTTCGGCGTCACTCTCGACCTTGGCCAGCAGTTCACGGTCATGCTGCTCGCGATCGTGGCGGGCATTGGAACGGCGGGCGTGCCCGGCGGCTCGCTACCGCTCATCGGATTGATTCTTACAAGATTCGGCGTACCCGCCGAGGCCATTGGCCTCATCATGGGCGTAGATCGAATCTGCGATATGTCGCGAACCGTCCTGAACGTCACGGGCGATATGACGATCGCCGCTTGTGTCACGGCCATGGAGCCCAAAGACCCGGCCGACGTGGCCCCTGCAGATGATTAGGTGATAAAGATATGAAGGGAGCTTGGCAAGTTGGGTTATTGGTCGTCGTGTTCGGTGCGCTTTTAGTGAGCGCCTACATGGTGCTTGGCAAGCAGTTCTTTGCCCCGAAGACCGATCGATACTACGTCGAGTTACCCGATGCGGGCGGGGTCACCAAGGGTGCGTCGGTGCTGATGGCCGGCGTTAAGATCGGCAAGGTTGGCGAAGTCAGCCTCGCGAACAGCAAGCTGGCTCGCCTAGAGCTCGATGTCGACGAAGGCCACGAGATTCCCTCGGGCAGCACCGTGAGCCTACCGACGGCGTTGATCGGGTTTGGTGAGAGTCCTGTCCGCATTGTTCCGCCCGCCGAGCCAGGCCCTGCTCTGGCTCCGGGTTCCGTCCTGGTGGGAAGCAAGGCGTCACCGCTCGACAGCTTCATGCCCGAAGCCAAGGGCACGTTGACCGAACTTGAGGCGACGCTTGTCGCCACCCGAGAGATGATCGTCGATTTGCGCAAGGTCGTCAACGACCAACAGGTGGTGGGAGGCGTGGAGAAGTTGCTGGCCACCAGCGAAAGGACGGTCGGCGACTTTGGCCAACTCGCGAAACGGATCGACCAGCTGGTGGCCGCAAACCAGGCCAAACTCGGTGACGCGCTTTCTTCGGCGAATCTGGCGATGTCCGATATCCGCGAGTCCACTAAGCTCGTCACTCAACTCTTGAAGGATGGCCAACTCACGGACAAGACCCTGGCCCTGCTGGACAATCTGAACACGACCACCGAGAAGGCGACGGAACTGGTCACTAGCCTCGACAAGTTTGTGAACGACCCCGAGCTGCGAGGACCGCTGAACAAGACCGCCAAGAACGTGGAAACAATCACCGACAGCGGTACGCGAATCGCCGCCGATGCCGAGCTGATGGCCAAGAAGGGCGTCGAGATCACCGACAACGTCAACGAGCTCAGCAAAAAGGCCAACGACCTCGCCGATGACGCGCGAGGCGTGCTGCAACAGCTTCAAAAGGTGATCGGACGGACGCCAAACACCGGCAACCTTAACCTGCAAGCCAACCTCGACCTCATCTACGAATCGTCACCTCGCCACTACCGGACCGATATCGAAGCCAGCATGAATGTGGGGCCGAATCGGTTAAGAGCCGGCATCTACGATGCGTTTGAGACCAACAAGTTCACTCTCCAAGTCGGCCAGCCCTTCGGAAACTCCGGCGAAATCCGGTACGGAATCTATGCAAGTAAGCCGGGGGTCGGGGTAGAATACGAGATCGTGCGTGGTCTCGCGCTGCGCGGGGACTTGTACGACATTAACAACCCCCGTGCCGATTTGCGAGCCCGCTTCGAACTCGGCGGTGGATTCTACGGTTGGATAGGCGCGCAACAGTTGTTTAAGCGCAACTCCTTTCTGATCGGGGTCGGCTTCCGAAGATAAGAGGATTGAACCGCCATGAAGGTGATTTTAAGTCAAACCGTGCCGAAGCTCGGCAAAGAGGGCCAGGTTGTGACCGTGGCCAATGGTTACGCGCGTAACTTCTTGTTCCCGCGTGGCCTCGCCATCGTTGCCGACCGCAATCAGCTCGCCGCGCTCGAAAAGCGAAACGCGCGCCTTGCAGCTAAGGTCGCCGATTCGGCAGCCGCTGCGAAAGCACTGGGCGAAAAGCTTCAGGGCCAGACGGTGAAAATCGAGGGCAAGGTAGGCCGCGATGCCGGCAAGCTCTTCGGTGCGATCACCGCTCAGGATATCGCTGACGCCATCAAGGCTCAGCTCGGCGAGGATATCGAGCGCAAGCGCATCGGTCTCGTCAACCCGATCAAGCGGCTCGGCAGCTTCGACCTCGTGCTCGACCTGCACCCCGATGTCGACGCCAACATCTCGGTTGTCGTGTTCGACCCGAACGCTCCGGTCGAGGTGGCCGCGCCCGCCGAAGAATCGACTGAAGAGACGGAAGTCGACGAAACCGTCGAAGCCTGAGCTAACCCAAAATGTGACGAGAGGGCTCCGATGCGGCAGCCCTCTCGTTTGGTTTAAGAGCCATGATTCGACGCTACACCGGTGAACCTCTCCCACCGAATGCCCGCGTCGCGGTGGTCGCTAACGATGCCATCGGGAACTTCGTCGTGGCCACCCCCCTGCTGCAAATGGTCCACCGAGAGCTGAATCCGGCGGTGCTCCACTACTACGGCGGCAAGCGAACCTTGGAACTGCAGCAGGCGTCGGACCTCTTCGACGCCCACTTCCCTCTTCATGGCTCTGATCTGGAGGAGATCATCGCTCGAGTGCCGCATGCTTACGATCTGATCCTGAACGTCGAGAGCGGAGCGCATGCCGCCACGTTTGTGGGACGTATCGCGGGAGATGCCTTAGTGGCTGGCCCGGTAATCGTCGACGGCGAGCGCGTCCCGTTCCCCGACGACCCCCGGGGCGATCTCTGGCGTGACCAAGAGTGGATCGCCGCCGACATCACTAAGCGCTATCCCTTCCTCGATTCCGGGTTCATCGCGGAGATTTACGCCCGCGCGTGCTATCTGCCGGGGCCCGTTCCCCGATACCTGCTCCCCACCGAAGCTCCGACGATCGACTGCACTTTCGACGTTCTGATCGCTACGACCGCGAGCCTCCCCGAGAAGCTCTGGCCGCTGGATCGGTGGATCGATGTGTTAAAGCGCTTGCGGGACGCGGGAAGGGCCGTCGGGCTGCTCGGAGCGCCGCCCAAAGCCCAGTCCACCCACTGGCAAGGGAGCGACGCAGAGAGCGTCATGGTTGCCGAAGGGTTGGTCACCGACTTCCGCGGTTCGTTCTCCCTGCCTCAGGTGGTCGGTGCGATCAGCGCCGCTCGCCAGGTGCTGACCCTCGACAACGGCATTCTTCATTTGGCCGCGTCAACGGAAACGCCGACCGTCGGCCTGTTCCGGTACGGGATTCATCGACTGTGGTGTCCGCAATTCGGCCAGATTCACCCGGTTGTGGCCTGCGAAGGAGGCGTGGTCGCTGACATCGCGGCCAACGACGTCTGGGAGGCCCTGGGCCGTGGCGAGTGATCGCACGCTGATCTGGCTGAAGTACCGCTTCATCGGCGACGCCGTCCTTGCCACTCCGCTCATTCATGCCGTTTCGGCAAAGATGGGGCACGCCGATCTCCTCGGGGCATCCTACCATCTGGAGCTGCTGGCCGAAGAACCTCGACTCTCGCTGCACCTAGACACTAAGCTCCGCGGTATGGGCGCTTTTCTCGATCGCCTTCGTTGGCTGCGTCAGCAGCGATTCTCGCAAGCGGTGATCATCAACCGTAACTTCCGCACCGCGTTGCTCGCGCGGCTCGCGGGAATCCCGCGTAGGATTGGGTTCGCGACCGAGGGCCGGAGTTTCCTGCTCACCGACCGAGTGCCCTACGATCCCACCCAGCACGAGGCGATCGCTTACGCGGGTCTCGGCAAGCCGCTGGGTCTCGACGTCACACCACTCCCTCCCTGCCTCCACGTTAGCCCTGCCGAGAAAGCCAAGGGCCGCGAACTGTTGCAGGGAGCGACGATCGGCATTCAGCCTGGGGCGACCGGGGCCGATCGCATTTTCCCGCCCGAGCGACTTGCCGAGATCGTTAATCAGCTGGATCAGCCGGTCTCCTTATTCGGCGCGGCGAGTGAACGGAGTTTCTCGGACGCCCTCCTTCCCCACCTAGAGCATGCGCCGATCGACCTCGTCGGGAAGTGCACGCTGCGTGAGAGCATGGCCGCCCTGTCGCAACTGAAAGTCTTTGCCGCCGCGGATTCGGGTTTGGTCCATACCGCCGTCGCCCTGGGGGTACGGACGGTAGCGACCTTCTCGCGAACGCCCGCTCACCAGTGGGGCCACGACTACCCACCGCACCGGGTGCTGGTCGCTCCGAAGGGCATCATGGCCGAGGTACCGATCGCCGACGTCGTTACGGCGATCCGAGGTGAGTAATGCGCCACGCCGACACGATCGTCGCTCCCATCACTGCCCCTGGCATCGGAGCCGTCGCGGTAGTGCGAATCTCGGGCCAGGACGCCTTCGCCATCGCCCGCGCCATCTTTGACGGGCTACCCACGTCTCCGATGACGCATCGCGCCTACTATGGCGGGTTCACCCACGGTGACGAGGGCCTCATGCTGGTGTTCGAAGACGGCCATGGGTACACCGGCGAACCCTCCGCCGAGGCGATGATTCACGGCTCGCCGGCCTCGGTGCGGTTGGTGGTGGAGGCTGCGCTCGGTGCGGGCGCCCGCATGGCTGAACCGGGGGAGTTCACCCTGCGCGCCTTTCTCAACGGGCAGATGGACCTTTCACAGGCGGAAGCGGTCCGCGACACGGTCGAGGCGCAGACCGACCTCCAACTCCGATTCGCCAACGCCCAGCGTTCAGGAGCCCTGCGAACGTCTGTGCGGGCGATGCGCGCTCAGCTGCTGGCGGCCCTTGCCGCCGTCGAGGCTCATGTTGATTTTGAGGAAGAACTGGGGCCGCTGGACCGGGAGATGGTTCGGGATGCGGCAGACCGCGTGGCCCAGGAGATCGAACTCTGGCTCGCGACCGAGCGAGCCGGGCAGATTGTGCGCCACGGCCTTCGGATCGCGCTCATCGGCGAGCCCAACGCGGGCAAAAGCTCCCTGTTAAACGCACTGCTTGGGCGCGATCGCGCCATCGTCACGCCCATCGCCGGCACCACTCGCGACACCATCGAAGAGTCCGTGATCTTGGGTGAGATTCCTTGCGTGCTCATCGATACGGCAGGACTTAGAGAGACCGAGGATCCGATCGAGGTGCTGGGCGTCGCCCGGGCCCAGGCCGCCGCCGCGAACGCGGATGCGGTGTGGTATCTGCATGACGCCATCAAGACACCAGCTCCGGCACCCGATTGCGACCTGCTCCTCCTCACTAAAGCAGATCTCTCGGCGCCTAACACGCGTGTCGAATCAGGTTTGTCGGTCAGCGCAGTTACTGGCCAAGGTCTGGATCAGCTCCATGCCTGGGTCTCGGCCCAGGCGGAGGTTGCGCCTGATCGGGCGTGCCTCATCAACGCTCGCCATGCCCCCCACTTTCGCATGGCCTTAACTGGACTCAACCTCGTCGAGTCCGCTCTAGAGCATGATCTGCCCGACGACTTGCTCAGCGTGGGCCTTCACGAAGCGCACGCTCATTTAGGTGAGATCACGGGAGATACGGCCACCGAAGACTTGCTGACTTCGATATTCTCGAGCTTCTGCATCGGAAAGTGAAGCGGCAGCCCCGCACAGGCCAAATGACCCATCGTTTCGACAGTTCTCGAAATGTGTGGTACAGTATCAATCGTGGACCACATCGAACTCGCAAGCGTGTGTAAAGCCCTCGGCGATCCCACCCGGGTGCGCATCTTCCAGTTCCTTCTTGAGTGCTGCTGTCCCGTGGCACTCGAAGAGGACGGAGATGTGCGGCCGGCGAACGGACCGACCGTCGGTGAGGTGTGCTGTCAAGTCACGGGGATCGACAAAATCACCTCGACGATCAGCTTCCACCTCAAAGAGCTTCGCCAATCCGGACTGATCACCATGGAAAAGCAAGGCAAGCACATGATCTGCGGAATCAACCGCGAGGCCCTGGCCAGGCTCGCGGACTATCTGAACGAAGCCTCGAAGCGCAGCACCTGCTGCTAGGAGAAACCATGAACGAAAACCCGAACCTGCTCGAAAGAGACGACGTCCGCGAGATCGTGCGCCAGAAGTACGGCGAGGCCGCCCTGCGGGTCCTCGAGAACCAGGGAGCCGCCTCCTGTTGCGGAACCGAAGCCGTGTTTTGCGGGGAGCCCCGTACGGAAGCTGCCGATGGCTGCTGCGGCAACGGCGACCCGATCACCTCGAACTTGTACAACGACACCGAAGCGGCTCTCATTCCTGAGGCCGCCCTGCTCGCCTCCCTGGGTTGTGGCAATCCCACGGCGTTGGCCCAGCTCAATCCCGGCGAGACCGTACTCGACCTCGGCAGCGGCGGCGGCATCGACGTGCTGCTGTCGGCTACCCGAGTCGGACCGACGGGCTTTGCCTACGGCCTCGACATGACCGACGAGATGCTGGCTCTCGCGGAGAAGAACCGCGCAGAAGCTAGGGCTGAGAACGTGAAGTTCCTCAAGGGCCACATCGAAGCGATTCCCCTCCCCGACAACTCCGTCGATGTGATCATCAGCAACTGCGTGATCAACCTGTCGGCGGACAAAGACCAGGTCCTGCGCGAGGCGTTCCGAGTGCTCAAGCCGGGGGGACGGTTCGCCGTGTCCGACGTGGTGGTCGAGGGAGACTTGCCCGCAGCGGTCCGTCGCGACATGGAGCTGTACGTCGGGTGCGTCGCCGGAGCCCTCAGCGTCGATGATTACCTCACCAAGCTCGGCGCGGTGGGATTCACGGACGCAGGCGTCGAACCTACTCGGCGCTACCACTTCTCGGACCTCGGGGCCTCTTGGTCCACCGAAGGTATCGCTTCGCTGAACGAAGCAGAGCGAGCTGCCTTGGATGGCAAGATCATGGGCGCCTTCATCCGCGCTACCAAGCCCGATTAGTCCTAGCGTCAGCGACGCTAGAGGAGCCCTCGGTACGACTCGTGCCGAGGGCTCTTTCCACCTTCAGCCTGCGGCGTGTCCATAGTTTCTGGGATATGAATCGTTTGAGGCGTTACCGTAATCTAGTGTGTAGAGGTTGCGCAAGTTCGGATTGATCCAACCTCAGGTGAAACGAAAATGATGTGGCTGTTGCGCGCGATTCTTTTCCTCCCCTTGTTCCTTATGGCGAGTCTTGGTTCTGCTCAGTGGTGGAACTTCGGCAAGACCGAAGACAAGGTGAGCTTCAAGTACATCTATGTGGCCGGGGTCTCCATGGAGGAGATTGGTCCCAAACTCACCGTCTACCGGGACTTCATGCCGAACGGCGAGGTGCAAGTTCGCGGCCAGGCAATCGTCCAGAAGGGGCAGATCGGCTCCGTTCGATTCTCGTTGGATGAGAAGGAAACTTGGAAAGAAGCCAAGCTCGGGGCAAAGGGGGCTTTCGAGTTCGCCTTCCGCGGCGAGCCCGGCCAGACTTACGAACTCTACATTGAAGCGACCGACACCACGGGTACCACGAACCCGGTCGACAAGACGAAGACCACGATTGTCGTGTCGGAACTGGATCTCCGCGAGGCCATTCGACGTGCCTTGGAAGCCATGGCGCGAGCCTATATGGACGAGAGCCGACGGAGCTTCATGGTCTGGATCGACCAGGACTTTCTCACCGATAAGATGACGCTCGAGCGAGCGATCGGCAAAGACTTCTCCGCTTTCGACAACCTGCAGTTGCAGCTCACGATCGACCAAGTGACGCCGGGCAAGTTTGGCCAGGCTACGGTTCTCGTCAACTTCAATCGCTCTCTAATCGGCACCAAGTCCGGCCAGAACTTCAAGGATCGCGGCAAGACCCGATTCGCCTTCCGGCTCCACGGTGAGGGTGTCCAGTGCTACAGCATGAGCCACCCGCTCATCTTCGGCCTCAGCGACGCCGTGAATGTCGGTTCGGACGTGATCCAAGGGGGTAACGATGAGGTGATCTCGATCAGCGATGGCGACATCAGCGTGATCACAATCGGCGACGCCATTCAGATCTGGACGGGCGGCGATACGGGCTCTCAAGCGGGCCGTGTCACGCTCCGATGGTCTGAAGAAGCAGCCGACCCTGCCGATTGGTGGTTCGAGTCCTTCAACTTCGAAGACCGAATGAAGGAGCGTGAGACGCAGATCGCGCCGTTTATTCAGGGCAACTTCTGCGCCGTCGGCAGTTCGTTCACCTTTAACCTCAAGGCGAACACCCAGTACGTGATCGATCCTCCGGGCGTGTCGTCGCTGGACGACCTCCGGGTCGCCCCGGACAGCGGCTACTTTGGCCAAGCGCTGTTCCCGCTCTACGACGAAGGGTATCGGGTCATCGTTTTCAAGCTCGGTGGCACTAAGTACGCCGCCCTCGAGATTCTCGACATGGTTATCGACGCCGGAGGCAAGAGCGGCCGGATCGTGTTCAAGTACAAGTACACGGCTCGCGGTCCGCGCTTCTGACAAGGAGATTGACTTCATGAACCGCATGTTGCGCTACGCCTTCATCGTCAGTGGAATCGCGCTGGCTCTAGGGACGGCGACATCAGCGCAGGCCAACGTTGCGCCCAACTCGGGATTCGTACCACTCTTCGTGATCCACTTGGACCGGGTCGACGACGATCCGGTGGGCAAGGCGATCGACGAGCTCCATGGAGCCCTGAAGGACTTCATCGGCGATGTCTCCGCCATGCAGAACATGACGGATGCGCAGAAGATCGCATACATCACAGACAAGTTCAAGGAGCGCGTCAAGGACAAGGGATACAAGCAGGCCTATGAGTTCGCCAAGGGCAAGATGCAGGAGTACGCGGAGTCGGCCATCAAGGCGGCGGCGTACGATCGAATCCGACACCGAGTCACCCATGAGATTCTCATCAACGGCGCCCTGAACAGTAAGGTCTGGGAGCAGTTGAAGAACCAGTCCGACGAGGCGTTCGAGCAGATTTTCGGAAGCTTGAAGCTGCTGGGAACGGGAACGGAGATCGTCGGCGGCGTTATCTGGGACAAGTTCGACAAGATCGTCACCAACCAGTACAGCTGGTCCGAAGGTGCGCTCGACGTGCTGGCGGGAGTCTACGACAAGCTCGGCGACTCTTACATCCCATTCTATGGAGCCTTCAAGAAGATCGTCGAAGTCGAGATGGCGTTGATTGCCGCGCTCGAGTCCTATTGCCGGAACGAAACGATCAATCTCTGGATCGGTCGAGTGTTCGAAGTCAATACCCTGGAGGCCGGATTCCGAATGCGGCTGGCCACGACGTTGCGGACCTACCAAAGCAAAGATCAACTGCGAGACGTCTGGCGCCGACGTTTCCACGAGTCGACTTCAAGTGGCTACAAGGTGCCGGTCACCGAGGAGAAGATCGCAGAGTACGAAGCAGAAGCTTGGATGCAGGTCCTCGGGGTTTGGAACGAGGTTCAGAAAGATAAGGCACTCGCCGAGCAACAGCGCAAGGAACTTGAGCAGCGCGCGCTAACGGCTCGCCTCGACGCTGAGCGCAAGATGAAGGAGATGAAGGATGCCGTCAAGAACGGCATGGAGCCAGCCAAGCAAGCGTTGGCCCGGATCGACCAGTTCTTGCGCGTCGACTACCCTAAGGCCGTCAAGAACCGAGCTACTGAGCTAAAGCAAAAGGCCGAGCAAGACAAGAACAATACCGACGGCGGAGCGATGCAGGGCGAACAGTTTGAATCCCACACCGCGATCACCGACTTCATCCGACAATTCGGCGGCCAACTCAAGGCCGGGTGGCAGAAGCTGACGGATATCCCTCGGGAGACCAGGTGGGACGTCCAAAAGCAGTTCGGCGCGAAGCTCAACGAGGTGAGCAACAAAAACAGCTCCGCATACTCTCGCGCGTATCAGAAGATCGGCGAGAAGATCGGTGAGGCCAAGCGCAAGCAAGATAAGGGCGAGATCACCTATACCGAGTTCAAGGAGCAGGAAGCCAAGCTCAAGAAGCTACAGCAAGACGCGTATAAGCAGCTCGGAGCCCAGCAGGCGATTGTTAACGCGGAGGTCTTGGCGACGTTCGCCGAGGTGACCGCCGAAGTATCGGTAGTCGCCGACCCGATCGTCGACAAAGAAGTCGATCGAATCATCGAGAATGTCAATCTCAGCTACGAGTTGGCCCTCAAAGAGCTCCAGAAAATCCAAGATGAGACCGCCAAGCTCTTTGGTCCGACCCACCCGTTTGCGTCTGGATCAGGTCCAACATCGCCCCAGGATTCTATCGATCGCTACGATCTCTACGTGGAGTTCTTGGCCAAGGTAAAGCGCTACGTAAACGACCTTGCCTCCTTGGAGACCCAAGAAAACCGCGTGATCGAGAAGTACAACAACGAGATCTTCCTGCAGCGAGAACTCTATCGGAAGACGGTGCCCGGAGCCGAGACGACCGAGACGACGTGGTACGCGGCGACGCAGCGAGGCAACTCCGGTCTCAGTGGGCCCGATGTCAGCTATTGGTTCTCTGATGTTCGACCTGAGGTCAGCGCTCGATCCGTCGAAGTCAAGTCGCTCAATCCGTCGCTCAAGATGATGGTGCAGCAAGCCAGAGAGAGCTTGGCCAACTGGGAGCGATCTTTGGAGCCGATTGAGACACGCGCCGATCTCGCTCGGCCGATCATCCCGTTCAATGCGGCGGCGGCCCGGCTCTACGGTCCGAACGCCCCCGAAGGCAAGGCGAAGACCAACTCGTGGATCAGCTTGACCGTCAGCGGCCGCTGGGACTCCTCCGAGTGGAAGTTCATTCCTAACCTCGAGCAGCATCAAGAGGAGGCCAAGCGCCTGATCAGCGCGATCGGGGCGGCTTCGGTCGGCTACGACCAGACCAAGAAGGCGAACTACTACAACATCGCCGGCGTCCGGTTCGACTTTCCTGAACCGAGTGAGTTCATCAACAAGTCAGGCATGGTCGACGGGAAGCTCGTTACGACGCTGAATCCAGAGATCATACAGCGGATAGAAAAGCACTTCCTCGAACCGATGCGAACCCGGTGGCAGGAGATTTCGGGCCAGGTCCCAGAACTCGTCGCGTTGGGTTCCAAGATCAAGCGGTACGGATACTACGACCGCTCGGATCCCATGCAGGCCCTGACCCAAGTGATGGCCGACTCTTTTTTGCCTCAGAAGATCAAGATGTTCGAAGAGGAGTTCAAGGCGCTAATCGCCCGGAACACCGCCGCGATCGACGCCTACCAGAAGGCCACGCGCGAGGGTCAACAGAAGCAAGACGAAGAACGCAAGAAGCAAGAGCAAGAGGATAAGGCTCGGCTTGAGGAGCAGACGCCTATGGTGCGCAGTCTCTACGATGCGTTCCGTAAGGCTTACGAAGCGCGCAATGACAGCGGCGTGGCCGCCTTGCTCGATAAGGACTGGACCGCCCCTGACGGAACCAAAGTCAGCCAGATGCAGGAGACGCTACGGCGTTCGTTCCGCTTCTTCGACGAGGTCCGCTATGAGGTGTCTGACCTCAAGCTGGCCTACAGCCACTACAGCTTTGATGGGCAGACGAGAATCGACTTCTATCGCGTCTCGTACGCGCTCACGATCCGCGGGCGGAACTTCGCCCGCAACATCCGCCACGAAGAGAAATCCCAAGTGGTCGAACTCGTGGCCGTCAAGGACGGCAGAGCCTTGATCAAGCAAACCTTGGAGGGCCGCACTTGGCCCGGAGATGGACGATCCCAATGAAAGTCATACGACACGAACATAGTCTGAAACTGCTCGCCCTCGGTCTCGTCTTCGCTCTACCGGCGTCGTCCTTAACATCCGACGATTCAGTACGCGCCGCCGATGACTCGGGCCCCGTGGTCAACCTCAAGGCTCAAGAACCCGAAAAGGAACCCACGCGATGGCGAGTTACGACCGAATCTGATTTCCCGTTCGTCAGTGCACGCGGTGCGGGCCGCAGCCAGTCCGGCCTGACCCGCGGATCGCGCTATCTGTCGAACATCTCTCTCTATGGAGCTGGCCAAAGTGAGGCCTTTGAGTGGTCGACCTCTTTCGGATTTGCGAGTTCGAGCGATCGGCGACAACTCGCCCAGCCCGCGGCGCTCAACAACGCTCGCCTCGACCTACGAATGGGTCGCTCCAAGCTTACGCTTGGCGATACGTTCGAGAACTTCAGCCAGTATTCGCTCAATACCCCGGTCAAAGGCGCGGCCTACCGGTTCGGTGATGAGGACAACCCCGGACTCTCCTTCCAAGCGGTCGTTGGTGTAGCCGACAGCCGCTGGCGGGTCTTCGCTCGCGGAGACGCCATCGACTCGGCACGCCGTGGCACCGCGGGTGCCAAGTTGCAGTGGAGGCTCTCGGAGCAAAGCGCGGTGGGTCTGTCCTACCTTCGATCGACCGATACCGGTCGAATCAGCGCGTTCGAGCCACTGTATCGCAATGACCTTTGGGCGATCACCGCTGAGCACGGCATTGCGGCGGGGTGGAAGCTCGGCGCGGAGTTCGCGTGGAGCGATACGCGAGAGTCGCCGGACAATGTCACGCCGGATCGCGATTACAAGGGCCGGGCGCTCCGACTTGAACTCGCCGGAAACGCCGGACGCAAGAAGTTGCAGATCAGCTACGAGAACGTCACGCCCAACTTCTTCACGTCTCTCGGCTCGGCTCAAACCGACCGCGAGCGGATTCGGTTGCGAGTCCGCGAGCGACTAAGCCGCAATGTCTCGGCATCGTACGGGCTCATCTGGTTCCGCAACAATCTGGACGGCCAGCGGTCGTTCCGAACGACGGCGATTCGCCCGGACATCGCGCTGAACATCAGCGAGTTTGCCGGACGACCCGATGGCTCGCTCGATCTCACGCTTACCAGCGATTCCCGCTACGGCGGCACGAACCGAAACGACGACCTCGACTTCATGGCGACCTACCGCGATGTCCTCGCGGGTTGGGACACCGAATGGAACCTTGGACTGGCGCGCTACTACTCCCGTGGTAGCCGGGACAGCCGAGAGTTCACGGCAAATACCTCTTGGTACAGCCGGTTCTCCCGCGGAAGCATGGTTTACCGGCCATCGTTCACTCTGGGCTATTGGAGCGGTAACGACACGGTGGCCCGCGCGACGGATCGCAACATCGAGACATCGCTCGGCATGGGAATCGAGTGGCCGACGAGCAACATGCGTCTCGACCTGCGCGCAGGTCTCCGCCGAGCCATCATCGACCTCGGCGACGATAACTCGCGCCTCTTCGGCAACGCGACCTTCAGCTATCGGCCCGCTCACTGGCAAAGCTTTGGCGGCCAGTTGTTCGTGCGCTTTGGCTGGAACGATTTCCGGTACACGACGTCGGGACGCAATTTCTCGGAGACGAGCTTCTCGATCGGCTTCCGAACCGAGTTCTGAGTGTCTGGCCGGTAACAAGTCGAATGGTTCCGGGAAGTTCTCGGAACCATTCGGCATTTAGGTGCCTTACCCAGCATAGGGCATCCTCTTGGGATGTTGGAGGGTTGAATGAGACACTACGCACTACGAATCGCTTGCGCCGTTGGCGCCCTGGTAACCGTTTCGATGGCTTCGGCCTTCACCTGGACGCTCTCTGGATTGATGGATGGGTCGCAGGAGGTTCCGCCCAATGCATCGCCGGGATTTGGCAGCTTCACCGGTACGCTCGATGACGTAACAGGAGCGATCACATTGACGGGTTCGTTCAGCGGATTGCTTGCACCAGCCGTCGCCGCGCACATCCACGGACCGGCTCTTCCCGGAGTCAACGGACCGGTGATTCTGCCCTTGACGGTGAGCAACGCGACTTCGGGAACGGTTACGGGTAACGGCGTCTTCACGCCGGCCCAAGTGGCCAACCTATTGTCTGGCCTAAACTACGTCAATATCCACACGTCGACGTTCCCCGGCGGAGAAATCCGCGGCCAGATCACCGCGGTGCCGGAACCCGGTACCCTGGCTGCGCTAGGACTCGGGGCCGCTGCGTTTTTGCGGCGGCGCAGAGCACGCTGACCCAACAAAACGGCCCCAGGCTAAGCCACCTGGGGCCGTCAATGGTCTTCTGTGGCTCTACTTACGGATACTTGACGCCGCAGCCGTATGGGCGCTCGGCCGGGTTGGTGATCGGCTGGCCGGCCTTGTGCTGGCCGTAGGCCTTTACCAGCCAGTTCTCGGCCTTCGCGGTCTCTTCCTTGGTGCGTGCGCGGGGCGCGTTGTCGATGCCGCCGTTGTACACCACCTCACCCTTCGGCGAGATCAGCACCATCTGCGGCGTGGTCTTGGCGTCGAACATCTTGCCGACCTTGCCTTCCGGATCGAGAAGAACATGCGCGGGCGACCCTGCATTCTTCTTCATCACCTCGTTGGCTTGAGCCGCATCCACGTAGCCCTGCTTGCCCGGCGCTGAGCTGCAGATCGTCAGCCAAACCACACCCTCGCTGGCCATCTGCTTCTGCAGGCCCTGGATGTTGCCGACGCCGTAGTGACGCACGACATAGGGGCACTCGTGGTTCCACCACTCAAGGACCACGTACTTGCCCTTGTAGTCGGCCAGGGACACGTTCTTGCCGTTCGAGTCGGCTAGCGTGAACGCGGGTGCCGCCGATCCGGGGGTGCCCGTCGCGCCCTGAGCGGCCCAGGCGGTGGTCAAGCCCACCGCCGCCACACAAGCGAGTCCGGTAATGATGATGTTCTTCATGGGTTAGGTTCCTCCGTTCGTCGTTCTCAAGATGTTCGATTCAATCTGATATGCGTGAGACTTCCCTTCTGGGTCGGTGACCAGCAGGACGCCCGATAGCTTGGCCAGTGGCTCTTTGGCGTAAGGGGATCGCTTGAGCGTGAGTTCAACGGACGTCCCATCGACCCGCAAGGGCTGCTGGGCATTGGCGGCCACGGCCTCCGCACTATCGGCGAAGAAGTATGCGGTGCCAACCCGAGGAAGCCCGCCCACGCTCAACCGAAAGCCATCGGCGGTGGCCTCTG
The DNA here is from genome assembly GCA_020850325.1 of Methanoregulaceae archaeon. GTDB lineage: Bacteria > Armatimonadota > Fimbriimonadia > Fimbriimonadales > Fimbriimonadaceae > JANJUB01. The sequence continues at coordinate 112,794 of JADZEW010000024.1, read as the reverse complement.
TAATCACTTGCAGCCCCTCGCTCGACTTCGGCAGCCCGGATCGAGCCTGCTCGAGCACCTTGGACTTGATGCCCGCAACGCTGGAATCGCCGCCGATCGTCACCGTGGTCTCAACCTCGGCCCGACCCATGACGCACGCCTCGATGCAGGCCAGCCAGTCGACGGATGCCTTCAGGGTGAACTTGCCCTTTGCACTCGGTGCAGGCGTCAGTCGAGAGATCAGCAATACTTCCCCTTCGTGGCCGTACGAAACCGTGCCGCCTGACTCAAACCGCTTGGGTGCCGGAAACTGGACGGGCTCGGCCTTCCAACCGGCAGGCAGATGCCACTCGACATGCGTTGGAATCCCCGTATCGCCAGGGTTCTTCCAGTAGATGTGCCACGGGCGCTCGAGGTCGATCCGAACCACCACGTCGAAGGGCCGACCGGAAGCGAGTGCTTGGGCTTCGGGCAGGAGCGAGACATCGACCTTAGGCTCTTGTGATTGAACGCTCAACAGCGAACTCATGACGCTCAACAGCGCGATGCCTCCCATAAAGTATCTCTACGCAATCCCCTGCGCCCAATGCACCCGCAATGCGCATTTTCCAAGTACGGTAGGATTCCGGAATGCTGATCAAGTCCGCCCCCGTCCTCCTCGTCCGTGATCTTCTGGCGTCCGCCGAGTACTGGCGCGAGCGAGTCGGATTCGAGGTTCCAAGGCTCTACAACGATCCGCCGACCTTCGCCATGCCGACGCGCGACGGCGTCACGATCATGCTTGCGCAGACGCCCCACGGTACCCAGCCGCCCCTGCCGAACTGGCGCGTGGCTCCATCGACGAACAACGTCTACATCTGGGTCGAGGACGTGGACGGGCTGTACCAAGAGTTGCAGGACCGAGGCGTGTCGATCGACTACACCCTGTACGACACACCCTGGGGGACCCGTGAGTTCGGCATCCAGGATTTGGACGAGCACGATATCACCTTTGGCCAGGTGCGCGAGCCTTCCTGACGCTCACTTGAGCGCAGGTGACAGGTAACCTGATAAGGATGCCCGAGGAACTCCCCGGAGACGACAGTTTCAGCGAGCCGCCCGCGTTCTTTCCCCGTGAGGAAGACGAGGAGCGGATTCCCGCCGACTTGGGCGAGCCCGTCGAAGTCAACGTCGAAGGCGTGTACGCCGTTGAGCAGAACGGGCACATCCAGCACTACGTGCTCTTGACCGACGGAGCGCGCCGCCTGGCGATCAGCATCGGTCCGGTCGAGGCGCACTCCATCAGCTGCGCCCTGGCAAACGAGCGTTACGACCGGCCGCTTACTCATGACTTGCTGAAGGCGATTATCGACCGCCTCGAAGGGTCGGTCACGAGGGTCGTTATCGACGACCTCTGGAACTCGACGTACTACGCGAAGGTGTTTCTTGTGCACAAGGGTGAGGAAGTCGCGATCGACGCTCGCCCGAGCGATGCGGTGGCGATTGCGATTCGCTACGACGCTTCGATCTTCGCCTCGGATGGCATCCTCGACGCGGTCGATGGCTAGCTTCTAGCTCTTAGGATTCGGCGGGACAACGCAACCGCCGACTAAGGGTATCTCAGCCTCCCCTCCCCACCTGAGGCTGAGGGTTGCATGGTCCCCTCAGCGAAGTTAAGGGCACGCCATCCGCACGCTATGGCTTTCTGGTCTTCTGGAACTTGCGACGTCGGATGATCGGCACGAAGAAGATTCCGATACCGCTACCGGCGAGGAACAGTAGCGCCAGCGCTGCGACCGGTAGGCCGTACTGATGCGCATAATCGTGGAACCAGCTAAAGTCGTGAAGCTGCTCGATGAACTGGTCATTGCGGTCGGCAACGTTCAAAACCTTGCCCGTTGCGCCATCCACCTGCACTTCCTTGTAGCCGGTCTTGCTGACAACCTTGAACACGTTGCTCTTCGGCCGATAATCGATGCGGTCGATGTCCTTGACGTCCTTGAGCATCGGCAGACCCAAAGCGAACGCGGCCTCGGCTGCATCGTGGACGGAGACGACCACGGCAAGAGTGTCTACTGGGGTGCCTTTGCGCTCTAAAGGGCGAATCCAATCGACCGACTTCTTGGTGGCAAGCAGAAAGCCCGTCCCGGAGATGAGGAGCAGAGCCAGTGCAGCGAGGACGCCAAACCAGCGGTGCAACGAGCGAAACCGATGATACATCGGAGGAGTTTACGCAAAGGCCAGGTTTGGAAGTGCCTTACTGAACGGCGAACGCCTTGAAGTAGACCTTGAGGACGGGACCTGACTGAGAGTCCCAGTCGTTCCCGGGCACATCCTTCTTCGACTCTGGGGAGCCGTCGCCCTTATCCTTGGCAGTGTCCTTCTTCTCGTCTTTGTGACCGGCCGAGCCGCTCTCCAAGTTGGCGAGAACGGTATTGATTCTTTCGGCGAGTTCCTTCTTCAGCTTCTGGATGCCAGAAACCGTTTGAACCTGGGCAGGGGATTTCGCCCGGATGACGAGGTTCATCGTGTCCTCAACCGCGGGGAGGACCTCTTTGAACTTGGCCTCGTCGTAGCCATCTTTCAAATGGAGGGCGACGGTCGTGCGCAGGTAAGTCTGCATGTCGCTGAGGTTGAAGAGCTTCTCGTCGAACTCGACGATCTTGCCAAGTTTGATCTCGGGCTCTTTCTTCTCGCCCCCCTTCATCTTCATGCCGAAGAAGCCACCTCCGAAGAGAATGGCGACCACAACAATGAGCACGGGCAACTTGCCCTTTTTCTTCTTGCCTTCTTCCTTTGGCGCGTCCGACATGGTTCCTCTTGAGGAAGTATCGGAAGTTTGAAGCGTCCTCGTCAGACTGCCGGGTTCAATTGTCGCCGATCTTGATGTCGTTCATCGAGCCCTCGACAGGAACCTCGATCCAGCCCCGAGGGTTGCCCATCAGCTTCGGGCTGCCCGACTTGGGACGCTCCTTGTAGGGGCCGCTTGCGTTTCTCATCGCCGTTTCGACTTCGTAGATGAGGATGGTCGTTCGGCGCTGATCGATTTCCTCCCACTTCTTGCCTGAGAGTTTCGAGTTGAACGCCATACCGGTCTTTCGGCCCTCAATCTCGCAAGCCCATTCGCCGTCAGCAGGAGGCGGCGTGAACGGTCCCATGTCTTTACCCTCGCCCTCACGCCACTTCGCGTAGTAGGGTTTGACGTCGTCCTGCCAGGTTTCGGCCTTTGGCAGAACCCCGTTGTGGTCCTTACTGTACATCTCGACGCTGTTGCGCACGCCCTCGAAGAGAATGGCGCAGCGAGCCATCGGCCCCAAGGTCTTCCCGAACCAGTTCATCCCGAAGAATCCGAGGGCGACGAGGCCGCCGCAAGGGATCACTACGCACAGTACGACAATAAGCACGATCCATAAGGCCGTGTTGGACTTGCGCGGAGGGGAGCCCGGAGGCGAAAAGGGTGGTGGCGTTTGCACACTCGCATTGTAACAAATGAAGCTCGTGCGGGTGAGTCTAAGGGCCCCTCACGGGAACTTTTAGAAAAGAACCCGACTTTTTGAGCCGCGGGCTTGGAATTTGGCGGGGCTTCACATATAATGCGAATTGCATTGCATCCCTTGATTGGAGGTCAAGAACTCATATGAACAGCAAGAGAGCCTTTACGCTCATTGAACTGCTCGTCGTCATCGCGATCATCGCGATTCTGGCGGCGATCCTCTTCCCCGTGTTTGCCCAGGCTAAGGAGGCCGCGAAGAAGACTTCGACGCTGAGCAACTTTAAGCAGATGGGTACGGCGATTCAGATCTACATCGGTGATACCGACGATCGATTCCCGCTCTCCTTCGGCACCGACGGCGTGTCCGGCCTGCCGCGATGGGACTTCTACCATCGCGTTCCGCAGAACTGGGACAACACCGCTCCGTTCAACACGGCGACCCGACAGGAAGAGGACGGCCAGTTCTGGGCGAACTCGATTCAACCGTACGTGAAGAACCTTGAAATGTTCGCTCAGAATGGTATTCCGAAGACGGTTAACGTCAGCTTCGCGAATGCGGTTCGAGCACGTGCAAACATGGGCATGACGTTCAACGGCATGCTCCACCAGTGGTCTGGCACGGCGGTCACGGAGCCTTCGAAGCTTCCGCTCGTTTGGGCCGGTCTCTTCAAGCAGAATCGCGACGGCGTTGCTCGTTCGAGCCCCACGCTCGAGTGCGACGCTCCGACTCCTGGACCTTGCATCTTCTCGCCGGGCCAGTTGCCCCAGCCGGGCTCTCTCGGTGGTGCTTACGGTTACGTTTGGTGGGGTTGGGCAACTCCGACCGCATACTTCACGACGTGGGTGTATGGTCGCGGTCTCCACTTCACAGCTGCTGACTCGTCGGCTAAGTTCAAGACCATGAACGCGCCGCTTTACCCAGCCGCTGCGATGAACACCAACGACAACCCGTGGTCGCAGTTCGACCCCGCGGGCGCTCCCGGTGCTCCTTATTGGATGACCGACTGCGTTTCGCCGGGTAAGGCTCAGGGTTCCGAAGTCTACTATCCGGGCTTCTTCCGCCCCGACAGCGACTTCAACTGGGATGACAGCGAGTGCTCGCTGAGCGACTCGGACCTCTAAGGTACTATCCAGCGAATGAAAGGTGGCTTGTCGGCATTCGTGCCGGCGAGCCACCAATCTCGGAGATTGTGGACTCATGAAGAAAATCATCGCTCTTTCCCTCATCGCAACACTTGTCGTCCCGTTCCTCGCGGGTTGTGGCGAGAAGACCGAGGCTGTCGACTCCTCGAAGCCGGTCAACGTCGATTCGGCTGCCGCCGGTAAGAAAGGTGCGGCCGAGAACGACAAGGGCCTGCGCAACTAAGCTTTCCGGAGAGGGAAAATGGGCCGCGGTCGGCACTTGTGCCGATTCGCGGCTTTTTTGTCGTAGAATAGAAGAGCGATTGATGCCCGCAGGGGGAGCCGCTTTGGCGGCTGAGAGTTCCGAAAGGAAGACCCCTTGAACCTGATCCGGCTTGTACCGGCGGAGGGATTGCGGAGACAGGACCCACCTGCCTTCGATTGATGCGAGGGCAGACCGTCGCATAACGGAGGTTCTGAAATGACAAACGATCGTTCTCGGCAGGGATTCACTCTCATCGAGTTGCTCGTCGTGATCGCGATCATCGCGATCTTGGCGGCCATCCTGTTTCCCGTGTTCGCACAGGCAAAAGAGGCGGCCAAGAAAACCGTGTGCCTTAGCAACGCCCGTCAGATCGGCCTGACGGTGAAGTTGTATCTGGCGGATCACGACGACGTCATGCCGATCTTCTACGCATACAATAGCGTTCCCCCCGCTGGCCAGCCAGGCCACAAAGGCACCGAGGTCCTGCTACTTCCCTATTCAAAGAACAAGGAGATCTTCAAGAGTCCCTTTGACGTCGGAGGACCCTATACGGGAATCGATGTTCCCGGTGCCGATTCCTATTGGAAGGCCTATGGCAGTTCGTATCGCTTCACGGAGTGCGTTTACACCGTGGTCGAAGGCGAGTCCTCGCAAAACAACACCCTGCGGACCTACACGCGCAACATGAATGAGACCATGTTCGCTGATCCGGCCAACACACGCGCCCTCAGGCTCGAGATGTTCCCGTTCTTCTCGCGGAAGGTCGATACGGATTGCGGTCGCTATGGCTACGACTGCGATGTTCCCTACAACTACTATCGCCAATGGGGAACGACGGGCGGTGCGATGATCTTCGTCGATGGCCACGCAAAACACATCACGAACGCGGGCCAGTTTGACAATACGGTGATCAATGCCGAGGGGAACCGGAGCGGCGAGCCGACAAGCGACCCTAACGCCTGGTCGGGCACATGGTACTCGCTCTGCGACTGAGTGTCGACCAGCAAGAAAACCAGCCTGGGGGCTGCTTCGTCCCAGGATTCCGACGTACCCTCGCCTCGCTTGCGGGGTGAGGGGGTCGCCGGTGATCAGTTGGGTCGCGCGGGAGCAGGCATGGGCAGCCGGTTAAACACCATCTTGCGTCCCGGGCGGCCCCTTTGAGCCCAGATGATCTGGCTACTGCGCAGCTCCCATTCGATCGCGATGCCCTCCTTATAGAGCGTTCCGTCAATCCCAAAGAAGATTGGGCGAACATACTCCTCAGGAAAAACCCGGATCAACTTGCCCTTCAGCTCGTAGTTCGCGGCCATCTCGTCAGAGGCCGAACCGTTCACCGTGAAGAACACCCTCGATGGTCCTTCGAATCGAAGGTAGGGGACCGTCTTCATATCCTGCCCCAAGTTCGGTACTCCGCTGGCCTCCACATCGAGCGCCCACTTGCCCTCAAGCGACGGCTGGCTGGAATCGCCACAGCCGACCAGGCAGAACAACGTGACCGGCAGAGCAAGTAGGTATCTCATGGGATTGCTTTTTCCTTCGGCGGACGCCATCCGGTTATCGCCGAGTCCGGCAGCGCCGCGTCGAATCTGAGCGCATCCGAAGCCGGGCCGACGTAGTACCAGACCAGGTCTCTAACACCCGTCTCTGAAGACCAGAAGCCCAGCTTATCACCTTGCTGTTGGGGAGAACCGGAGGGGTATTCCCGGCCTTGTTCATCGACCACGCGCACAATGTGGTACCACCGCCCACTCGGTAGGCGGTCGCTGGTGCCACCCTTCGAGTCGAATGTAACCGTCACCTTCTCGGCGGCGATCCCCTGGTCAAAAGGCAGGCCGATCGTCCCGCGAAACTTGGAGTGGATGACCACGGTCACCTCGACCGAAGAGTCATCTCGTTGAAGCAACCCCAGACACGGCAACAGAATCAGGACCGCAACGACGGTTCCGATCAACATCCCCGCAATCGGTCTCGGTCTTGCCGCCGGGTTCGACATCGGTAAGCCCTATCATAGCGGGTTTGTGCCTTGCCAGCGACTCCGTAAGAGAAGCGGAGGGACTACGCAACCGGTGACCTCAGGGTGTTTCCAGAAGCTCAACCTCACCATGAGGCTGAGGGTTGCATTGTCCCCTCAGGCGGCGTCAGTTCCCCTCACCCCGGTTCGCTTAGCTCACCGACCCTCTCCCCGCAAGCGAGGCGGGGGTAACCACAGCTAGTCCGTGAGCGCCTTGACCACCGGAGGCAACGCGAGCATCTGATCCAGCGCCTTCAGCGCCAGCCCCTTCACGTCATCCGGCACGATGACCTCGTTTACCACCTCGCCGTCGACGAGGCGCTCCAGCGTCCACAGCAGAAACGAAGGGTGGATGCGATACATCGTAGAGCATGGGCAGATTTGCGGGTCGAGGCAGAAGATGGTCTGCTCGGGATGCTCGCTGGCCAGCCGGTTCACCAAGTTGATCTCAGTACCGATCGCCCAGGTCGTCCCCGCGGGAGCCGCCTCGACGGTCTTGATGATGAACTCCGTCGAGCCGTTGTAGTCGCTCGCTTGAACCACTTCGAGCTCACACTCCGGATGCACGAGCACCTTAACGCCGGAGTGCGACACCCGCGCCGCCGCGATCTGCTCGACCGTAAAGCGCTTGTGCACCGAGCAGTGGCCCTTCCAGAGGATGAACTTCGCGCGGCGGATGTCTTCGGCCGTGTTTCCGCCGAGCGGCTTGAACGGGTCCCACACGATCATGTCCGTCTCGGGGTTGTAGCCCAGCTTGACCGCCGTGTTGCGCCCGAGATGCTGGTCTGGGAAGAACAGCACCTTCTCGCCCTGGTCCAGCGCCCACTGCACCGCGACCGGCGCGTTGGTCGACGTACACACCGTGCCGCCGTACTGGCCGACGAACGCCTTGAGGTTCGCCGCCGAGTTGATGTAGGTGACCGGGATGTACTTCACGCCCGGATCAGCTTCGGTGATCGCCTTCCACGCCGCGCGGACCTGGAAGATGTTCGCCATATCGGCCATCGAACAACCGGCCGCCATGTTGGGCAAAATCACCCGCTTGTCGGTGAGGATGTCGGCGCTTTCCGCCATGAAGTGAACGCCACAGAACACGATGAACTCCGCCTCCGGACGGCGGCTGGCATCGAGGCACAGCTTGTAGGAGTCGCCTCGGAAGTCGGCGTGCTCGATGATCTCGTCGCGCTGGTAATGGTGGCCGAGGATGACGACCCGATTACCGAGGGCCGCTTTAGCCGCTTGAATCCGGGCACGGGTCTCGTCGGTGCCGAGATCGATGTACTCCGCGGGGAGCGGAACTTGCTTCAAGATTCGTCCTCCGTACTCTTCAACACCTCTTGCTCATCCGGCGTGCCCTCGAAGGTGTAAATGTAGGCCTTCCGCCCGCCGTCGATCTCGACGACCTCGCAAGTGAAGGTTAGCGATTCCATCGTAGAGCCTCCAGCGCCATCGCCGCGCCGCCGTACATTCCCGCGTGCTCAATCAGCTCGGCGGTCACGATCTTCGCGTCCTGGAACAACGAGGGGATCGCGTTGTCGGCCGCCGACACTCGCGCCGCATCCATAAGCCAGGGCCCTGCCTTTGCAATCTGACCGCCGATCGCGACGACGTCGGGTGCAAAAACATTGATCATGCTGCCGATTCCCACGCCGAGGTAGGTTCCGACCTCGTGCCAGATCTGGCGGGCGAGCGCATCGCCCTGCTCGGCGGCTAAGGAGATGATGCGGGGCGTAATCTTGCTAAGGTCGCCTTCGACGAGATCGGGCATGATCGACGGCCGGCCGCGTTGAAGGCGGTTGATCGCCCGTTTCACGATAGAGTCGCGCTGGCAGTAGGCCTCGAGCGCTCCGTAGCTACCCGCATTGCAGTCGAGCCCGCCCGCGATCACCATGGTGTGCCCAAGTTCACCGCCGCCGCCATTCCCACCGAGGAGCATCAAGGGGCCTTCCGCCTTGCCGAAGACGGAGCGCGGGCTCATGATGACGCCGCCGCCGATGCCGGTGCCGATGGTGAACATCACGAGGCAGTTCGCCGACCCGCCGCCGGAGCCAAACCGGTATTCGCCGAGCGCGGCGAGGTTCGCATCATTGCCCATCACAATGGGCAGGCTCAGATAGCGGCTCAGCGGCTCTCGCAACGGCTGATCCCTCCAGCAAACGAACACGCCGTTCACGCTTTCCCCGAAGTTGGGCGACCATCGGACCACTCCGCTCTCGTTGTCGATGTGGCCCGGAACCGCCATGCCGACGGCCTCGGGAGTTACCGAAGCCCGGCTGATCGCCTGCTGAACCGTTCGCGCGATCGCTTCGATGATCCCGGCGGTGCCGGCCTGAGCGTGGCTGGGTTGCTCGACCGGCGTCTCCAAGACCGGAACCCCGGTTTCGTCGAAGACGGATGCGCGGACATTTGTTCCGCCAAGGTCGACTCCGACCACGTATCGATTACCCATTGGCGGGAGTTTATCCGCTAGCGCGGGTATACAGCGGGGCATGTATCGGCTGTCGGTGTTCGATGAGGGCGGTTGGCACCCCCATCGCTACCCCGTCATCTACGGTCCCGTGGATGGTGGTGCCGTCGCCGCTGCCATCGATGAACATCCGGTAAGGCTTCTCGCAGCTTTGCTCGATGCGCTGACTCCACCAGTCACCCTGACCTTGGAGGTGCTCGAGCCGATGGGGCTTTCGCAGTCCGAACCGGTGAGTTGGACGGCCCCGCCGAGCATCTTGCGCGAATGGCTGGAGTCGAACGGAACGTGGCTCGAAGGCGATGCTCGCCTCTCGGTGACGCTCGCTGACGGCGACGGCGACAAAGCAAGGTTTGACGAGCACGACCTGATCTGGCTGGCCGGAGACCTCGGCCGATTCGAGCCGTTCTTGCTGGCCGCGGGGCTGCTGCCCGGGGAGATCGAGATTCCCTTCCCCCACGGTCACCAGTATCGCGAGGAGTGGACTCCCGTCTTCGAGCAAATGCTGCGGCGGCTCCGCGCCTAGCGGAGCGACCAGATGCGGTGCGCCCTCCAGTGGTTGATCACCCTGATCGGATACGTGATGAAGTTCAGCGTGTCACGGTAGAGGTCGAGCACGGCACCGACTTCCTGCCCAAGTCGACGGCGGGTTTGTAGCGCGGCCAAGTCGTAGGTGTAGAAAGCGGTGTACGACACCATCGCCAGCCACAGCAGCGTGTACGGCTGCTGGCCGGGCTCGAGCCAACTCATCAAGAGGACAAAGCCCGAGATGCCCGTCGAGACCAGCACGAACATGCCGGTGAAGCTCAAGTCCCTACCGCAAAGCGCGACGTAGATGAGGTTGCCCAGCGCGGGCAGGCCAATCGCCCACAGCGGCCACCCGGCATCCATGGTCACCGATCGCACCAGCACGGCAAGGCTGAAGACCATGATCGGCACGAAGAAGCTCGAGAGGCGCTGCTCGTGTCGCCAACGCTTGGCGATGCCACGAACAAAGCTCAGGCCGAGCAGCGAAAAGGCAGCCCCGGCCAGCCCCCACCGGAACGAGATCTCGGGCACGGGCGACATCGACAAGGCGAGGATGAGACCCACCGAGGCAGCGTGAAGCACCGTGACTCTCTTGACGAACCCCACCCGGACGGCGTAGCGCTCCTCGGCCACGTTGCCGGAGATCTCGATCTGGGGTGGGATGTAAGGAGGGACGTTCATGGCTTGCCTGATGCAACGTATCCGATCTCCCAAAGCTGGGCGCGAAGCTCATCTTCAGGGAGGCCGATCACGTTGGTCATCGACCCGTCGACCCCAGCGATGATCTCCGCAGCCTTGCCCTGCGCGGCATAGGCGCCGGCCTTATCCATCGACTCGCCAGCATCCACATACGCCTCGATTTCTGCGCGGGTCAGCGACTTGAAGGTGACTCCGGAAGTGACGTGGAAGCGCGTGAGACCTTGGGGCCAGATGAGGCAGACGCCGGTGATCACCAGGTGCTCACCGCCCGAGAGCATCGTCAGCATGCGGATCGCATCGTCTCGATCATTGGGTTTGGCGAGCTGGATAAATCCTTCGCCGTCCGGTACCGCGACAACCGTGTCGCCCCCGATCACAAGAGCCTCCGGGTGTCTTTCGGCGACCACTTTGGCCTTCATGTAGGCGAGGTCTAGAGCCGTCCGAACGGGATCGGGACGGGTTAGCGCGTCCTCGTCGATGTCCGGTGAATCGACCGCGAACTCGCCTACGATGCGCGAGAGAATCTCCCTCCGGCGGGGCGAAGCGCTGCCCAAGACCACCGGCCACGGCAAGGTCAGCACATCCATCGCCGAATTGTAGCTGGAGTCGTAACCTTGGGCCCGGCCTGACGTCCAACGAGTATGCGCTCGCGTATCGCTTTCGTTGTGTTGCTGATCGTCACGATGTCTCTGGGCTATGCCCAGCGGGGCCTCAACGACGGCATCGTCTGGCGGTCCTATCGCCAGGGCACCCAGTCGCAGATCACCCAAGCCCAGAACTTGGTGATTCAGAACCAGGGGGCTTTCGACAACTACTGGAAGCAACACACCGGGGAGCAACGCGGTCCGCGGGACGTCGACTTCAACAAGGAACTCCTGATCGCGGTGCATCTGGGCCAGCGGACCAGCGGCGGTTACCGCGTGATCATCCAGTCCGTGCAGCGCACGAAGCCGGGCGAGATCAAGGTGTCGTTCGTCGAGAATGCGCCCGCCCCGGGTGGGTTTAACACAACGGCCATGACGTCACCGTTCGAGATCGTGCGTGTCGAGCGTGCGAACGCTGTGGGGAGCTTTGTGTTCGAGGGGCGCAAGCGCACCGGCGCTGGCGAGGTTCCCCTGCCGGGCAACGAGTTCTCGTGGCGAACTTACTTGGCCGACACGATCGGCGGGGGGCCGCGTGAGTTCACCCGGGCGATTACTTCGGCTCAGGAGTTCGAGGCTTACTGGTCGCAGATCGGCCAACCCGGCCGTGCCCCGAACGATATGGATTGGAGCGCGGAAATGCTCCTCGTGATGCACCTGGGAACCCGAGGTACCACCGGTTATGATGTGCTGGTGGATCGGCTCGAAGTGGTGCCCGGCGGATTGGTGGTGCACTACTTGGAAAAGGCGCCCTCCGAAGGACAGCGCACTCAGGTTACGGCGACGAGCCCTTACGTGGTGATCAGGCTGGCACGGTATCAGGGTGGGCTGCAGTTCCGCAAGCGCATCTGGCGCAGCGACGGCTAAGCAGATCGGACAAATGTAAACTCTCGCGATGGCGTACGTCCAGCGATTCTCCGACCGAGTCCAAGACTACACCCGTTATCGCCCGTCGTATCCCGCCGCGACGCTTGACCACCTCGCGCATTACGGGCTGCAGCCTGGCGCGGTCGTTATGGATGCGGGTAGCGGCACGGGGATTCTGAGCGAGTTGCTCCTCGATCGCGGCGCCACCGTTTTTGCCGTTGAGCCCAATGGACCGATGCGCGAGGAGTCTGTTCGACGACTCGGCACACGGTCAGGATTTCAATCCTTTGCAACAACCGCCGAGGAGACAGGACTGCCCGAGAGAAGCGTCGACTTGATCACCGCCGCTCAGGCCTTTCACTGGTTCGATGCGACAGCAGTTCGTAAGGAGTGGACGCGCGTGCTCCGACCCGGTGGCTGGGTGGCGTTGATGTGGAACGAACGGCAAGACACCAGCGAGTTCTCGCTCGGTTACCGAGCCTTGGCGCATGCCTTCGTCGAACAGTCTGGGAGAGCGACGCCGCGCCTTGTCGACCCCGTTGCCCAACTGACGTCGTTCTTCAGTCACAGCAAGTTCGAGTTCGCCAATCATCAAGACCTCGACCTCGATGGGCTCAAAGGGCGAGCGCTGTCATCGAGCTATTGGCCGCGTGCTGGAGCTGCATTCGAAGATTCCATGGCGAGGCTCCAAGAGCTGTTTGAGTCCTGTTCCCACAATGGGTTGGTGCGCTTCGACTACGTTACTGAGCTGTACTTGGGGCAGTTGAACTGAGCCCAGGTTGCGCGTTGCCCAGGTATCGGCGCCTCACAGTTCAACGGATCGCCAAGCTCGTCGTATCCTAAACAAAGTGGAATCGCCGACCTCAGTTCACGATAACGAGATTCTCAGCTATGAAGTCGACCGCGTAGAGCGGACGATTCGTTTCCGGACGCTGTGCGACACTCCCGAGAACAGGGAGCGGACAGACGTTGTCTTCTCAGGCGTCGAGTGTTATCGCTTCGAACATGATTCCGCGCTCCAATCGATCATCCATCACTTCGAGCCCGCATCGCCCATGGAGATCTTTGACGAGTTGGAGCCTGAGCTGGCAAAAACGGTTCCGTACGGTTGGCCTGGTCTCTGGGCCAGCTCTCGCGAGAGCGCACAGCGGTTCTTCGAGGCCAACCAACTCTCGGCGTGGTATCTGGTGGAATGCGTCGGAATGACCGGGTGGGTGATTGCTCAAGCGATGGAGTTCGTTGCGGTTGATGAATGAGACTGTGGCCAAGCACGGGCCCGTCACTTCGTGACGTGAAAACCGCGCCGGACCTTCAAAGGCAGACGATATGGACATGGATCAAGCAGATGAGTTTGCGGATTATCTAGAGCACCCGCGGTTTGGTCGTGGCCCTCGACTGACCGATCTAGAACCTCTGGACAACTGGGGATGGCAATACCTTGCATCGGGGCCAGAACGCATACCCCACACCGGTGTTCGAGCTGACCCAGAGCGTCACGTGAACACGTTTCACTATGCCGTCGAGTATTACTTCGATCTCCGGAGAGTCTGTCGCGATTGCGGTAGGAAGTTCATCTTCTTTGCGGAAGAGCAGAAGCACTGGTATGAGGATCTCCAACTGCCACTACACGCGGATGCAGTTCGCTGTGTGGGCTGCCGCAAGGCAGAGCGTGGGATCGCCTGGTTGCGACAACGGTACGAGGAACTCCTCGCGATGACCAGCCGCACAGCAGAGGAGACGCTAGAGCTGGTTGGTGCCGGCCTCACCCTCGTCGATGAAGGACTGTTTGGGTTCCGTGTTCTTGAACACATGAGGGCCATTCTGAAGTCGGTTCCTTCAGGAACTGACGGAGCGGACGAGATGCGAGGTCGGGCAGACGACCTGCTAGCGCGCGTCCAGGCGCCTAACTTTTAAATCCCTCGCTATGGAGTGTTCGTATAATGAACCCATGAGCAGGAAGTTTGACGTCGAGCTGACCATTGGTGAGGATGGGTGGTGGGTCGTTGAGTGTCCATCGCTTCCGGGTTGCGTCAGTCAGGGTCGCACCGAAGAAGAGGCCTTGGAGAACATTAAGGAAGCCATTCAAGCCTGCCTTGAGGTTCGGCGCGAGCTCGGTTTGCCCGAGTCCGTGATCCGACGCACCGTCGAAGTTGCAGCCTGATGGGCGAACTACCCGTCTGTAGCGGAGCCGACGCGGTCCGCGCTTTGAGACACTGGGCTGGCAGTTCGCACGACAAACGGGAAGCCACATCGTCCTCAAGCGTCAAGGGTCAAGCGTCGTCCTCTCGGTCCCTAACCACCGAGCGCTGGACCGCGGCACGCTTCGGTCCCTCATTCGCTTAGCAGGGCTCAGTGTCGATGAGTTTCGTACCGCGCTTCGAGGGTCCTAGGTGCGCGGATCACGAACGGGCTAGAATCTCATCCATGTCCCGCACGTTCGAAGAGAATCTCGCCCTCTACGCCAAGCTCGCCGTCACCGAAGGCGTCGCTCTTGCTCCCGGCCAGGAACTGCTCGTCTTCGCCGAGTTGACCTCGGCGCCGCTCGCTCGGCTCATCGCCCGCGAGGCGTATCGGCAGGGGGCGAAGAACGTTGAAGTCCTCTACACGGACCCCGATCTGACCCTCGCGCGCTACGAGGATGGCTCGGATGAGGCCGTCGAGTACGCGCCGCAATGGCTCATCGATGGCGTCGCTAACGCCCACCGAGAAAACGCCGCCCGCCTGGGGATCCTTAGTTCCGATCCTGCGCTGCTCTCCAGCGTCGTGCCCGAAAGGGTCGCCACCCAGAGCAAAGCCCAAGGGGCGGCTCGTCGGATTATCAGCGAAATCATCACCGGCTTCGAGATCAACTGGTCGTTGATCGGGGCGGCTTCTCCGGCGTGGGCATCTCGGGTCTTCCCTAACCTGCCCACCGATGAGGCGGAGCGACGGCTTTGGGACGCGATTTTCCTAACCTCCCGGATTCACGAAGCGGACCCGGTCGCGGCCTGGCGGACGCACTCTGAGAACTTGGAAGCACGAGTCACGATGCTCGACGAGATGAAGCTCGACGCCCTGCACTTCCGTGGCCCGGGCACCGATCTGCGGGTTGGACTTGCCGACGGCCACGTGTGGGCAGGCGGCCGTGGGCGCGCGCGGAACGGCATCCTCTGTTCGCCGAACATCCCCACCGAAGAAGTGTTCTGCATGCCCCATCGGGATCGGGTGGACGGTGTGGTTTCGAGCACCATGCCGCTCAGCCTGCGCGGCCAGATCATCGACGGCATCCAGGTGGAGTTCGTGAACGGAGCGGCGGTCAATGTGAGGGCCAAGCAAGGCGAGGAAGCGTTCGCGAAGCTGATCGCGACCGATGAGAGCGCGAATCGACTGGGCGAGGTGGCACTGGTCCCGCATTCGAGTAAGGTCGGACAGTCCGGCGTCTTGTTCCTGAATACGCTCTACGATGAGAACGCGGCGTCGCACATCGCGTTCGGCGCATCCTACGGCGAAAACCTGAGCGGCTACGACACGATGTCGCCGGAGGAGCGAGTCGCGAAGGGCGCGAACGACAGCATCGTCCACGTGGATTGGATGATCGGCTCGGGCCAGGTAGACGTGGACGGCGTGCTCCGAGACGGCTCGGTGGTGCCGTTAATGCGGGCGGGAGAATGGGTCTAGACCCGCGGAATGGGGGATGGCGGATGACGGATGTCGGATTCTGAACGCTCGGTCCACGATAACCTCATCCTTAGCTACGAGGTGAGCTGCGCGGAGAAGACGATCCGCTTCAGGACCCAGTTCGACGCTGATCCGCCTGAAAGAACGGATGTGCTCTTCTCAGGCGTCGTTAGCTACCAGTTCAAGCTGGATTCACTGACCCCTTCGATCATCTTCGACTTCGAACCGCACTCGCCAATGGACGTTTACGACGGCCTCGCCGCCCACCTCCCTAACACTTTCCCATTCGGATGGCCAGGACCTTGGGCCACGAGTAGGGAGAGCGCGCGAGCCTACTTTGAGGAGAACCGAATCTCGGCGTGGTACCTCTCCTCAAGCCTTGGAATGAGGGGCTGGATTCTTGCGGAGACCAAGACCGTGATTCCGCTCTAACGCTAAACCCCTTAGTAGCTGCCTCTCCCCACCCCCCGACCCCCTCCCCTCGAAGACGAGGCACTTTGAGGAGAGGGGGAGTTCTCATGCCAACACTCGAACCCGCCGACACGCCAAAATAGCTTGTGCTCGATAATCTCACTCGCCGCTTGTCGGGGATCTTCAGTGGCCTGAGGGCGAAGGGGAGACTCACCGAAGCCGACATCAGCGACGTGATGCGCGAAGTGCGCGTTGCGTTGCTCGAGGCCGACGTCAATTTCGTCGTCGCCAAACAGTTCATCGCGCGAGTGAAAGAGCAATGCGTTGGCGAGGACGTGTTCTCAAGCCTCTCCGCCGATCAGACGATCATCAAGATCGTCCGTGACGAGCTAACCGCACTCCTCGGCAGCGACGCCAAACCGTTCAACTGGTCGTCCGCGCCGCCGACCGTCGTGCTGATGTGCGGCTTGCAGGGCTCGGGAAAGACCACCACCACCGCAAAACTCGCGAAGTGGCTCATCGCGCAGGGCAAGAAACCCATGCTCGCCGCGTGCGACATCCAGCGCCCCGCCGCCATCCAGCAGCTTCAGATTCTCGGCGAGCAGGTCGACGTGCCGGTGTTCGCGAAGACCGACGGAACATCGCCGGTCCAGATTGCCAAGGAAGCCCTTGAGCGATGTAAGCACCTGATGCTCGACGTGCTCATCGTCGACACTGCTGGACGCTTGACCATCGCCGAGGACCTGATGAAGGAGCTCAAGGCGATCCACGACACGGTGAAGCCTACTGAGGTATTCCTGGTACTGGACTCAACGACAGGTCAGGAAGCGGTCAATGTCGCCGAGGCCTTCCACAAGCTCGTTCCGCTCACCGGCGCGATCTTCACCAAGCTCGACGGCGATACACGCGGTGGTGCGGTGCTCAGCGTTCGCGAGGCGACCGGGGTCCCGGTTCGCTTCACCGGTGTCGGTGAACAAGTCGATGCGCTCGAGCCTTTCTTCCCCGACCGGATGGCCCAACGAATCCTCGGATTCGGCGACATCATGGGCATCATCGAGAAGGCCGAACAGGCCATCGATATCGGTGAAGCCAAGGACATGGAGAGCCGGCTCAAGGGCGGGCAGTTCGACTTCAACGACATGCTGATGCAGTTCAAGACGGTGCGTAAGATGGGGCCGATCAAGAACGTGCTTAAGATGATCCCTGGCCTTGCGGCCCAAATCCCGGAGGAAGCCCTCGACAACGTGAACGAGGGGCAGGTGAACCGAATCGAGGCGATCATTCTCAGCATGACGCCCAAAGAGCGGTCGAATCCGGATATAATCAATGGCCCGCGACGCAAACGTATCGCGCTGGGTTCCGGCACCTCGGTGGAGGAAGTCAACAACCTGGTGCGGCAGCTCTACGAAATGCGGCGCAGCATGAAGCAGCTGGCGAAAATGCAGCAACGGTTCGGCAAGCGACCCCGTCGGCGATAAGAATTCAGGAGAACAGTACGAAGTGGTAAAGATGAGATTGCGACGGATCGGCACCAAGGGCCGGCCGTTTTATCGAGTAGTGGTCGCCCCCAGCGTGGCGGGGCGTAATGGCCGTTTTGTCGAGACGATCGGCACCTATGATCCGCTGTCCAAGCCCAAGCAGCTCAAGATCGACGAAGCGCGGGCACTGCATTGGCTCATGGAAGGCGCTCAGCCTTCTGAGACCACCGCCGTTCTGCTCAATAAACTGGGCATCCTCGAGAAGTTCTTCGCTGCTCGTCCCTCCGCTCGCAACTCGTACAAGTTCCTCGACAAGCGCACGGGATTGACGTCGCGAGAGTCCGTAATCGAAACCCCGGCCGCTGCTCCGGCCCCCAAGGCTGAGCCGGTTGCTAAGGCCGCTCCGGTCGTAGAAGAAGTTCCCGTCGTCGAAGAAGCTCCAGTGGTTGAAGAGGCTCCCGCGGTCGTCGAAGAGGCCCCGGTCGTCGAGGACGTCGTCGTTGCCGAAGCGGCACCGGCCGAAGAGCCCGCGAAGACGGAAGAAGCCTAATGGCATATTCAGCATTTGTGGAAGAAGTCGTTCGACTCCTTGTCGATGAGCCCGAAGCGGTTGTCATCGAGGAAGAGTTGGATGGCAACACCCGTACGTTCTTTGTCCGGGTCGCCGCCGAAGATGTCGGCAAGGTGATCGGCAAGAGCGGACGCGTCGTGTCGGCCTTGCGCGCCGTGGTAAGCGCGATCGCCTCCAAGGAGCGCGAGAAGGCTTACGTCAAGGTCGTCACCGACTCCTGACCACCCGTCAGGCGAGGTGACCTATGAGCAAGACTGTCCGCGTTGCCCAAATCGTTGGTCCCTTTGGGATCAAAGGGCAAGTCAAGCTCAAACTCCTGACTGACTTTCCTGAGCGGTTCGAGTCGGGTCGTCGGCTGCGTTTGAACGACGAGTGGGTGACGATCGAGGAAGCCCTCGTTCACAAGAACCAACTCGTCGTTCGGCTTTCAGGGGTCAAGGACCGGACCGACGCCGAGCGGCTTCAGTGGAACTATCTTGAAGCCCTCGCTGACGAGCGTCCCGAACTCGAAGAAGACGACGAGTACTTCACCGAAGATCTGGTGGGGCTTGCCGTGGTCACGACCGACGGGCGTGGTTTGGGCAAGGTTGACCGGGTCGATGCCTATCCCGCCCATGATGTGTTGGTCGTCGGCAAGATCCTGATCCCTGCCGTCAAAGCCTTCGTTCAAGAAATCGACCTTGACGAAGAGCGGATCACCGTGCAGTTGATTCCCGGTATGGAGGACGAAGAAGATGTTTCTTGACGAGGCGGTCGTATCGTTCACCTCCGGTAAGGGGGGCGCGGGAGCAGCTACCTTCCACCGCGAGAAACACGTTCCTAGAGGCGGGCCGAACGGCGCGGACGGCGGACGCGGCGGTGACGTCATCTTGGTGGCGGATCGCAGCAAGCGCACCCTCTACGACTTTCGGTTTCATCGGGAATTCAACGCCCCGAACGGCGGCGACGCTAGCGGCAACAAGACCGGCCGAGACGGAGGAGACATCGAAATCCACGTGCCCGTCGGCACCATCGTCTTCAACGACGAGACGGGCGAACCGCTGATCGATCTTGCGACCGACGGCATGCGCTATGTCATCTGCAAGGGCGGGCGCGGCGGATTCGGCAACTTGCACTACACGTCCAGCGTCCGCCAAGCGCCAACGATCGCCCAGCGCGGCGCTCCCCCGCAGACCATCCAGGCGCGATTGGAACTCAAGCTCCTCGCAGACGTCGGCTTGATCGGTCTGCCCAACGCCGGCAAGAGCACGATCATTGCCGGCATCAGTGCCGCAAAACCCAAGATCGCCGACTACCCGTTCACAACAATCGTGCCCAATCTTGGGGTCGTTTCGTATGCGGACGGCTCGTTCGTCGTCGCCGATATGCCGGGGCTCATCGAAGGCGCTGCCGAGGGGCGCGGACTCGGACACCAGTTCTTGAAGCACATCGAACGGTGCGCGGTGCTTGTCCACATTGTGGACAGCTACCCGCTGGATGAGACCGACCCGGTCGACAACTTCGTCTTGATCGAGGAAGAGCTGAAGCAATACTCCGAAGCGATCTGGAAGCGGCCCCGCATTGTGGCGATCAACAAGGTGGACATCTACGGCGGAAGCGGCGCACCTGAGATTGCCGTGTTGCGCACCCGGCTCGAAGCTAAGCTCGCGGAGACCTATGCTGACATCCCACCGATACTCGCCGTTTCCGGCGCTAGCGGCGAAAACCTTGAGCCACTAGTTGCGGAGATGTGGAATCGCCTTCAGATCGCCCAATCCGACCCGGTGATCCCGCTCGTCATTCCCGCCTTGCCGCGAGCCGAAGACAGCAACTGGGACGTGGAAGTCGAGGACGGCACCTACTTCGTGGTGGGCTCGCGGCTCGAGCGCTTGGTCGCGATGACCAACCTGAAGAATGAGGAGTCGCTTCGCTACCTGCACCGCCAGCTCGTCAAGATCGGCGTGATCGACAAACTGCGAGAGAGCGGCATCCAAGAAGGCGACACCGTCCAGATCGGGGACTTTGCGTTCGATTTCGTCGACGACTGGTAGCCTCGCGTCCATGCGGCGCGTTGCTTTCACCCTCAAGGTCAAACCGGACCTCATCGACGAATACCGGCGTCGTCACGCCGATGTCTGGCCCGAGATGCTGGACGCACTCCGCGAAACGGGGTGGAAGAACTACTCCATTTTTCTTCAGCCCGACGGAACCCTCTTGTTCTATGTCGAGACTCCGGACTTCAAGGCGGCGCTCGCAGGTATGGCGGAGAAGGACGTCAACCGGCGGTGGCAGGAAGAAATGGCCCCGTTCTTTGAGAACCTATGCGGCGAGCAGGCCGACCAGAGTTTCCTCCCGCTGGAAGAGGTGTTCCACCTCGACTGAGGTGGAACACCGAGGGACGATCCTAGGAAGCGTCTTCTTCCTTGTTGGCCGACGGAGCATGCGCCACCGAAAGGGACGACACCGTTAGCTTCGTCCCCAACTGTGGCAAAGTGCCGTTGAAGACTTGCGATGCTACGGATAGATCGGGAAGCAGGTTTCCTACCGCCTTCGGCGTGAACAGAGTCGCGCCAAAGCGATCAGGGGTCTGCAACGGCATCGAAACGAGCAGATTGTCCCGTGGGATCACGATGGTGAAGACTTGCGGCGCAGGGGGCACCGTGTAGTCCACGTTGGTGCTCAGATAGGAGAATGCAAAGCCCACCGTGCTTGCACCGCGATCGAGCCGCAGGTCCAGGATGTAACCATCACCGTGGGCCGAACCCGTCTGACGAAGACCATAGGGCAGCTGACCCGAGGTTGCGGAGACGTACGACCAGCCCGGCATCGCTCCGGTGATCGCCCAGTTCGCGGTCGATCCAGCGCTTGCTCTCGCGTAGCGGGCGGGCGGAGTCACCAACGGACCGTCTACGACCTCACGATACTTGTGGAGGTCGGCGCGGAAGTGGCCGTTGATGGTGATCTTGCCTCGCACGTTGTTGCCTTCCGTCGTCACGGGCGCGCCGTCGTAGACGAAGTTCCCCGACCAGCTGGTCAGCAAAGGCGCGTTGCTCTTGATCCCAGCCGCCGTCTCGATCTGCACCTGGCCTGCGTAGCCCGGGCCCGGCGAAGATGCCAGGGTCACTTGCCACTCGGTCTCGCTGGTCGCTACAACGCTCGTCGCCGGCGTGCCGCCGATCGTCAGCGCCTTGGGCAGGGTCTTGCCAAGCAGTCCACGGAGGATCATCTGTGGCTTAACCTGCGTGGGCTCGATGCCACGCTCGTACACTTCCATCGTCATGATGCTCGGCGCAAGCAACGTATTCACCCCTTGCTTGACGAGCACGCAAGGGCCGTAAATGGTCGTCGAACCGTCCGTGAAGCCGAGCAGCTGCTCCTTAGCGAACACCTCGTCCGTTGTGAACGGACGCATTCCGCCGGGCATCTTCGGTTCGGCGAGGTTCGTGCCCAGTCCCCGATCGAAGAAGTAGCGCGCCACACGCCACGCCTTCTCAGGATGCGCGGCATTGTCCCAACCGAAGGTCGTCGAGGCTGGTCGAGCGAGGCCGCGCAGTGCGGCCGTGAAGCCACCCTGATCGCTCCAACAGCAGTTGATGAACGCCACCGAGCGGTCAGTGAAGCTCCAGAAGTAGTGCTTCACCCAGTCGGCGGTGATCGCGTATCTTCGCTCAGAATACGTGAAGGGCCTGAGGGACTTGCCGTACTCAGCCTCGAAGACAACGAGTCGTCCGGCACGGATGTCGTCTTGGTACTTCACGTCATTCTCCGGCGTGGCTTCCGTCGCCGTCCACATGGACCAGAACCGCTTGCCCGGATTCGACGGATGGCCCGCCTGGCCGCCGTGGGTGCTGATGTAGAACACGCCCGCGTTCTTCACGTTCCGTAGCGCTTCGACCGTCGCGGGACCGCTGGCGACGTTGTAACCACGCTTTTGCAGCATCTCCGTGATCTCCTCGTTGGGAGTACCCATCGAACCATCGAAGGTCTCGAAAACGTAGGCTTGGCCGCCGTTGACCACTTCCAGGCCATTGCCCGCAAGCGGACGCGGGGCCGGGGCCATCGGCGATGTGAAGCCAAGGCTCGGCGCACGGCCACCCTCACGCTTGGCGACGAAGTCGTCGGGGACGCTGCGGTCGCTGAACATGTAGAACGACCGATCGGCGTACTGCCTCCACAGCGTGCCGTCGGGCGAGACTCCTGTTTTCGCGAACTCGGGCAGCGTGCCCATGTACGTCGCCAGTTGCGCTTCACGAGCCAGGGGTGCCACCCCCGCGGCTACCAACTGGTCGTACTTGGTCTTCACCTTGTCCATCGCGGCGTAACGCGTCGCGCTCGGCACGGGTGCGCCGGTCGTCGGGCCGGGGCCGGTCAGCACATCGACCGTTCCCGCACCACCGCCGCCAGAGTTGCCATTGCCAACGGGCAAGGAGACTCCACCGCCACCGCAACCAGCAGCGATCAACGCCACCCCAATCATCCATCCTGCTTGGTGTTTCATAACGGGGTGCATGGTACAGGCCCCCATTTGGGCATGCCAAGGGCCCGGGACCTTCGCCTAGGACTCCGGTAGGCGCTATGGCCTACGATTCGTTCAGTGGCTTGTAAGCCTCAGGCTGGCGAACGGCAAACGCGTGGGTCTCATACTCACCGGGGATGACGATACGGTTCTTCTGGCGAGCCAGCGAGAGGTCGAGGTCGACAATCAGCCTTCCTGCATCTTCACCCAAGGCACCGAGCACTTCCCCCTCGGGGCTGGACACGGTGCTGTGGCCAAAGAAGCGCGTGCCGTTCTCGGTGCCGACCCGGTTCACGGCGGCGACAAAGATTCGGTTCTCGCTCGCCCTCACGACGGTGTAGTGCTTTGCCGACAGTTCGGCTCCTTCGGGCCAGTTGGTGGGTAGGACGAGTAGATCGGCCCCGCGTAGCGCCAGCACACGGGTGGCCTCGGGAATCCGCAGGTCGTAGCAAATGAGCATTCCGATTCGGCCCCAAGGGGTTTCAAAGACGGGCAGATCATGACCCGGTTTGGCAAAGCGGTCGTAGCCCAGGAAGGGCAGGTGCGCCTTGTCGTACCGCTCGATCCGACCGCCCGGCAAGATCATTGCCGCCGAGTTGTGCAGGATCTCCCCATCCCGCCAGAGATAACCGAAAATCGCCGAGACCTTGGTCTCGTCGACGACCTCGGCGACCCGCCTAAGGACTTCATCGGCATGGGCGAGGGCGATCTCTCTCGCCTCCTCAGCCGAGCTCACGACGTAGCCGTTGAGGAACGCCTCGGGAAAGACGGCAAGATCGACCCCGAGAGGCGCCAGATCCCTTAGCTCCCGGCACAAGACCGCGAGGTTCGCTTGCGGATCATTGAAGACGACATCGAGCTGACAGGCTGCCAGACGCATGGCGAAAGTGTACTATCGGTGCGATGCGCGGGCAGTTCTCATCGGGAGAGGAGTCAGAGTTCGACACGATCGAAACCGCCGAGCTACGCGCGGTCCTCGACGAGCTGCATCGCGACCTTATGCCCGAGTTGCAGGAGGACCACGGGCACGTAACTCTCGAGGAGATTGCCGAAGCGACCGGGGCCTCGGCGACGGAGGTCGAGGAAGCGGTGCGGCGCGTTCGCCGCGCAAGGATGGCCGAGGTGCTTCGCGAACTCGAGGAGCCAACGTATCGCGTTGAGCGTCCGGGCCAAGCTCCGCCCGATCCGATGTTCGCCCAGCGATTCAACCGAGATGAGTTCCCCACCTTGCTCGATAACCACCGCGCGCGGACGAAAAAGGCGAAGACTGCCACCCCGAAGTCGGTCCACGAGCACGTTACCGACCATCTGGCGACCTTCATCGCCGTGCTCGTGGCCATATCGTTCATCATCTTGCTCGTGCTGATGCTGACGCGGTTGGGCCAATGATGAGTTACGAAGAAGCGGTCGCTTATCTTTCCACGCTTCAACAGCGGGGCTGGCGGCTTGGGCTCGACCGGATGGAGGCGTTTCTGCGCGCCGCAAATCTCGACAACAACTTGGGTTCGGGGATGACCCAGTACCTGCATGTCGCGGGCACCAACGGCAAGGGGTCGGTGACCGCCTATCTCCAGAGCATCCTCGTCGAAGCGGGATACGCTACGGGCGCATTCTTCAGCCCGTACGTTGTCGATCTACGAGAGCGGGTGCAGTTCGGACGGGAGTTCATCGGCCGCGACGACTTTGCGCGCCACGTGTCAGAGCTAGCCCCGATCGCGGCGGAGCTTGAGGCCGAGTACGGCTGCGTGACGGAGTTCGAGATGAAGACTGCGGTCGGAGTCCGGTACTGGACGGAGCGTCAATGCGCATGGGTAGCGCTGGAAGTGGGCCTTGGCGGGCGCCTGGATGCGACCAATGTCGTCACTCCGGCCGGCTCGGGAATTGTGAGTATCGGCTACGACCACACGGCCATCTTGGGAGGCACGTTGAGCGAGATCGCAACCGAGAAGGCAGGGATCATCAAGCCGGGGCGCCCGGTAGTGAGCGGCGACCTGCCGTCTGAGGCGCTGGATGCCGTGGGGCGCAGAGTCGATGATTCGCAGGCTCCTTGGTGGCGATGGGGGCGGGAGGTTAAGCTCACGGGCTCCGGGCCCTTTACCGTCGAAACCCCAGGAGGGACCTTCGAGGGGTTGACGCCGGGACTCGTCGGAGCGCCCCAGCCTCACAACATGGCCGTAGCCATCGCGATGGCCGTGGTTTCGGGGGCTGTGACGAATCCAGAAGCCATCCGCCGCGGCGTAGTACTCGCTTCCCTGCCTGGCCGGTTTCAACGGCTCAGTCTTGCCGGCCACACGTTCATTCTCGACGGGGCCCATAACGCCGAATCCGCCCTGCAGCTGCGCACCTCTCTTGAGCAGCATTACCCTGGCGAGCGGTTCACCCTGATAACCGGCATGGTCGACGGCCACGAGCCCGAAGGGGTCATGGCTCCGCTAAGAGACGTCATCGAGCGCACCTACGTCGCCCCGATCGACTTCTATCGCGCCCTCCCTCCCGAGAAGCTCGCCCCCTACTGCGTTGCTCCAGTCCCGTGCGCAACCGTAGGAGAAGCGCTCGATGGGGCGGTCACCCATACGAACCCTATTCTGGTGACCGGAAGCTTCTATCTGGTCGGTGACGTGCTCAGAACCCTGGAAGCGCGCCGGGGCGTAGACTAATTGCAGTCATGAAGCCTACGATGCTGCTCTTGGCCCTCGCGGGTCTCACTTCCCTAGTCACTCCGCAAATCGCCAAGCAAGGCGGGGGCTACCTTTTCCGATCAAAGTACAAGGCGGGCCAGACGGTCCGATACAGCATGTTGCTCTCTAGTACGAGCGGCGGACAAACCGTGCTGAACATGGAAACCCCGCTCGTCATGGCGACGAAGAGCGTGACCAAGGGGGTCGCGACCATTGAAGTCTCAACTGGTCCCGCGAAGATGAATGGCCAATCGCAGGGCAAGGTCGACAAGCAGACCGTTAAGATGGACAGCCGCAACCGACCGGTCGGCGGACAGTCGAACTTTGAGGGCTTTGGGTCCTTTGCGTATCCCGAGAAGCCCGTCGCGATCGGGGCCAAGTGGAGCCAGAAGGTTGACATGGGAACCGCCATGGGCCAACTAAAAATGGATGCCAACTACACCTTCGTGGGCATCAAGACCCTCGGCGGCAAGCAGGTTGCCGAGATTCGCACCACGATGTCGGGGAACATGATGGGGCCGATTACCGGCCGAGGCACGTCGTACATCGTTCTCGCCGACGGTTCGCTCCACTCATCAACCGTCCAACTCACCATGAAGATCTCGATGAGCGAAGGGCAGGCGCCCCAAACGATCATCTCCAATGTCAAGGTCAACCGCAAGTGACGCGGATTTCTGTTCGTTGCGGGCCTGACGACGTGTTGCGCCAACAGTTGACGGAGCATCCGGGAGTTGAATTGATCGACGGCGTCTCAAGCGCGGTGCTCGAGTTCTGGCAGGGCGACTGGCATCGGCAGATCGTCGATCAGTCTGCCGATGATGCCCCGTTTGGTCTGATCGAACTGATGGACAACAATCCGCTCGTCTGCGCGGATAGGGTTCGGGTTCCGAAGCCTTCGGCTACATTAGCGCTTGTTGCCCTCGGTCCGATCCTGCGGGCGGGGATTGTTCGGGAGTCGCCAGCGCTCATCGCGAGCTTTCCGGTCGCGGATGCTGAGGTTAACGAAGCGTTAGGCACATTGGGGTGGGATCTAGGGGCGGCGATCACTTCGGGCGACGTCGATCTCGGCTCTGTCAGAGGGCTGAACGCCATCGCCTCGATCCACACTCCCGCCAAGCTCTCCGACCTGGACGACATTTACGAGGAAGCGTATGGTCGCTCGTTCTTCGTCCGCCGCGACGAGGATTCGGAGTGGTTTCCTCCGATCGCCGAAGGCAAGCCCCACGCACTGTTCCGGCTGAGAGTCACGCCCGGCGAGGAAGTCTCGCTGCTGACGATCCAGACCCTTGCCGACATCCATGGCAAACTGGGAACGGGACAGATCATCCACACCCTAAACGTGATGGCCGGCTTCGAGGAGACTCTGGGTGTCGCTTGATGACCGTATCGTCAACTGCCGCCTGTGCCCGCGCCTCGTCGAGTGGCGCGAAGAGGTAGCCCGAACCAAGCGCAAGTCGTTCTCAGAGTGGACTTACTGGGGCCGCCCGGTTCCCAACTTCGGGGATCCTGCGGCGACGCGGCTGATCGTCGGGTTAGCCCCTGCCGCCCACGGCGCAAATCGGACCGGGCGCATGTTTACCGGGGACCGAAGCGGAGACTGGCTGTACCGAGTCCTTCACCGGGCGAACGTCGCCAGCCAACCCAACAGCGATTCTGTCGACGATGGGCTTGTCCTTACTGGCGCGATGATCACCGCCGTCTGCCACTGTGCTCCTCCCGACAACAAGCCGACTCCGGCTGAAGTGGAGGCGTGTAGCCCCTTCCTCATTGAGTTGCTGGAGAGACGGCCCTGGCGAGCGGTGCTGTGCCTGGGCAGCATCGCGTGGACAAACACCCTCGCTCAGCTCGGTGCACGTCCAATCCCGAAGTTCGGACATGGAGTTGAGTGCGAAATCGGACCATCCCGGGTGTTCGGCTCCTACCACCCGTCGCAACAGAACACGTTTACTGGGCGTCTGACGGAAGTAATGCTCGACGAGGTGGTCCAACGATGGGCGTCTTACTAGGCTCGGTTGCGCTTCTACTGATTGGGTCTTCGCCGACGAAGATCGTCGAGGGCGCTCGCATGCAGCTCGACTGGGGCACGGTGTACGACAATCGCTACGTGAAGCTGAGCTATCCTGGCGGCGACCTGCCCAAAGATCGAGGGGTGTGCACGGATGTCGTGGTGCGGGCGCTGCGCCATGCCGGGCACGACTTGCAGAAGCTGATCCACGAGGATATGAAAGCGGCCTGGTCCGCATATCCGCGATACAGCGGCCTCGCGAAGCCGGATCGCAACATCGACCACCGCCGCGTGCCCAACCAGCGGGTCTTCTTCACCCGCAAAGGACGATCGTTGACGACAAGAACAACTCGGGCCGAAGTCGCTCAGTGGAAGCCAGGCGACTTCGTGACCTGGAAGCTAGACAACGGCCTCGATCACATCGGCGTCCTCTCGGACCGGAGGGGAGAATCAGGGTGGCCCATGGTCAACCACAACCTCTCGACGACGCTCGAAGAAGATGTTCTCACCCGATGGCGCATCACCGGCCACTACCGCTACCCCTCAAGATAGCCCGGCAAGTTGCCGATAGTTACCAAGGTAAATGCGCCTCGGGAGAAGGGCAACTTGGATCTCGGACAACTGCCAAAGATAGAACACACCAGAGCGCGCTTCATCCGCGCCTCGGACCTTGCTGAGTTTCTCGGTTGGGTCGTTGGTGAGCGCAACCTCCGATTTGTCATCCAGTTCGATGGCGAGCACCAGCTTGCCGAGGGCCAAGAGCTATTCGGCGAGGTTTCCCTCCACGAGTGGACGCTGAAGCTGCGCGCACGTATCCAACAGGTCGTGGTTCGACACGGTGAGGTCGTTAGCACGGTCGTCGTGATGGAGGCAACGAACCTCAACGCGCAGCACGGAACGGGCCGTGAGCGCTTCCGTGTGCAGGGGATGAAGGCGTCCGTCCACGTTGGGGCTAGGTGCATCGCGCCGGACTGTTCCGTCCTCGACATCAGCATGGATGGGATCGGCCTGAGCACGGCACCAGAACTGACTATGGGATCCACCGTCAAGGTCTGCATCGACCAGGGGCCCGATCGCTTCGAGTTCGAGTGCGAAGTACGATACGTTCGCAAGGAGGGCAAGGCGCATCGCGCCGGCCTCCTCATCAATCACAACGATCGCGTGGGCAAGCGAAAGTGGAATCGGTTCCTGGCCGACCTGAACCGTCGCACCGCCATCGCGGCCTGATAATCCGCATGATGCGGGAAATCCTGAGAAGAGAACCCAAGCGTTCGTATTAGTGTCCCGAAATGTCGCCTTCGCTTGGGTTGATTTCACCAGCTGGCTCCGGCGTGACGTCGGCAACTGGCGCGGCGGTACCAACGGCAACGATTCTCACGCCGCCACGATAATGGCTGCGTCCAAGAGGTTCGCGCTTCAGTTCTTTTCCGTCGCGGTACACCACTCGGAAGGTGTTGATCGAATGGCCACCACTGCCTTTTTCGATGACTCGCCGCTTACCTTCGGGAAGCGAAGGGTCGCGCTGGACCTTCTCTCCAACCGCCCATGATCGACGGTCCGAGGATTCGATCTTGACCGACAAGCTAGGATCCTTCTGGCCGAGAACGCGGAAGGTGATCTTGCCAGTCTCGACTTGGGAATTGATCGCAACCGGGATATCGAGCGTGTTCGTAAAGCCGAGATCGATCCGGTTGTAGTCGACGGCGGCGTCACGCCCAATCGGCACGTATGGCACGGGCATCGAGTGGTTCTGGCGCTTCGTCACCTTCAGGTTCGCGAACAGGACGGCATTGTAGAGCGTGGTGCTGACTTGGCAGATGCCACCCCCAATGTCGATATCGTGCTTGCCATCCTTATAGACGCCCGCTTCTTTGAATCCCGCCTCCCGAGTCCGCTTTCCGACGACGCCATTGAAACTGAATGACTCGCCGGGAGCGAGGACCAAACCGTCGATCTTGCGTGCAGCAAGCCGAATGTTCGTCGATCGAGACGCCTTACCCTCCGAAAATCGTGTGGAAAACTCACTAACCACATCAGTGATCTTGGAAAGCACCTCATCAGGCACCTTCTTCTCGTCAAGCTTAAGCGGAAGCTCGACCGGGGCCTGATCTCGGAAAGCGATCAACGTCGCATCGAACACGCGTGAAGCATCGAGCCGGAATCCCGCAACTTCCGGGGTTCGCTCGATGGCGCCGTTGCGAAACACGACCCGAGCGGGTTTGCGCTCCGGGACATGCTTCTCGACAAACTGGCTCAGAGGCTTGGTATCCACCGTCGCTGGCTTGAACACGAGATCGTACTTCGGCCGCTCCGCGCTTCCCTTCACCGCGCGCTTAATCGAGTCTAGGAGGGACTCGAAATCAACCTGTGCGACGGTCGCGGAATCGTCGATGGAGAGCCCCAGCCGGCTTGCACGATCTTCATAAATCTCGCCGCCGGGCAATCTGAGTTGGAGGGTGCGACCTTTCTCTTGCTCCCACCACTGCCGGATCCGAAAAGCGGCCTGCTCAGCGGTCAATCCTTCGATGTCGATCTCGCCGACGCGGGTGCCTGGCGCAGCTTTGGGCTCGTATTGAGACGCCATCAGCGCAAAGCCGATGACGACCGTTCCTGAAAGAACCCCGAACCAAACCAGTACCCGTTTCATAGTGCAGTTAAATTGTTAGACGTACGCGTCAGGGCAATTATCCCCAAGTTTTCCACACCCCTGGAGACCCAGGGCTCTTACGGGGCGTCATAATGAACTCAATCCCGCATGAGAGTTGGCATTTTTGGTGGAACCTTCGACCCTCCGCACATGGGTCACTTGGCAATCGCCGATGCCGCTCGTCAGCAATTAGAGCTTGATGAGGTGCTCTTTGTTCCTTCAAATCGCAATCCGTTGAAGGCGACCAAGAGTGCCTCGGCCAAGGATCGCCTCGAAATGGTGCGCCGGGCGATTTCGGGGCATCAGCACTTCGCGGTCAGCGATATCGAGATTGCGCGGGGCGGCCCCAGCTATGCCTACGACACGGTTTCCGAACTGGTGTACATCCGGCCGGCAGAGTATTGGTGGATTCTCGGTTCGGATTCACTGAAGACTTTTGAACAGTGGAGACAGCCGGACAAGCTCTCGCGGCTGTGCCGCCTAGCGGTTGCCGTGAGACCGCCGACAACGCTTCGAGATGTGCAGGATCGCACGTCCGATTGGCTAAAACCGCGAATCGATTGGCTCGTCTTGCCGCCCAGCGAGGCTTCCTCGACCGACATCAGGCTCCGGATTCAAGCCAACAAACCCGTAGCCAACCTGATGCCTTCGACCGTCCTAGACTATATCCAAGAGCGAAAACTCTATCGAAACTGAATGACCGTACAAGAAAAACTCGACCTGATTACCGCGACGATCGACGACATGAAGGGCGAGGATGTTCAAATCCTCGACGTTCGCGAAAAGACCTCGATTGCCGACTACTTTGTTGTTTGCTCCGCTTCCAACGACCGTTTGCTTTCCGCGATCGCGGAGCGAGTGGAGGAAAAGATGCGTGAGCTAAAGGAGCGACCGCTCCGCCGCGAAGGCGGCACGAACGGTTGGATCCTCCACGATTACGGCGATATCGTGCTGCATGTCATGCGCGACGAGCAACGCCAGTTCTACGACCTGGAGACGCTATGGAGAACGATGCAACCGAACCCGGACGTCCGCTGACGCCAGAAGAGGCGGCTGAGCGACTCCGTGCCCTCGAAGAAGAGGCAGCGCGGTTGCGTGAGGCATTGACCCCCACGCCACCAGCCGAGGCTGTTTCCGAGCCGTCTCCCGGCGACGAACCACCGGCTGAGGTGGAGATTGCGCCGGTTGAATTGACCCGCGAACAGATCGAGAAAGCCGAGAAGCTGCTCCAGCGGTATCACCTTGAGTTCACCCGGGGAAATCAGGACATCGCCAGTCAGATTCTCAAGGAAGCCGCCGAAGTTGCGCCGGGGTCTTCGATCGTGCTCGAGGTCATGGGGGATGACGCCCAAGCCCGCCGCCGACCGCAAGAAGCCCTCGAGTTCTACAAGCGAGCCAAACTGGCGGATCCCAAGAACGTCTCAGCAGAGCGTAAGCATGCCGAACTCGTGTTTAACACCCAGGCCCGATCAGCCACGGTGGCGGCGAGCGAGTTCGAGGCGGTAGCCAGCTCGCGAAGTGCCGCCATCTTCTCGGTGATCCTCCCTGGACTGGGCCACATCGTCACCGGCCAAATCGCCAGCGGAGTGGGGTACTTGGTGGTTTGGCTCGGTTGCGTGATTTGGACGATCGCGATCCCCGATGGCATCCGCGGACTGGTGAGCGCGATGACGGGAAACACCAACCCACCCTTCAACGCGCTCATCCTCTTGCCGATCCTGGGCGGGGTGGTGACGTGGTTGATCGCCCTCACGACGATCAACGCGCATTCGAAGACCCTCTCCAAGCGGATTGGGACGGGGTCGAGCCCCAAACCGCCGGTCGATCTTCCCTACTAGGCACCGTACGCGACGCGGAGGATTTCCAGCGTCAACCTCGCGGTGTCGATCAGGTCCTTGCGCGAAATGAACTCGTCGTGGGTGTGGATCTTATCCATGCCCGTCGCGACTACAATGCTCGGAACGCCCTTCTTGTTATAGACGTTGGCGTCGCTGCCGCCGAGCGTTGTACGCAGGGTCGGCTCAAATCCAAGGCGACGACTGGCCTCTTGGGCAACCCGCACCACTTCCGAGCCGGGATCGAGGCTGTACGCGTGGTAGTGGCGAACATGCTCGATGCGAACCTCGGTGCCGTGCTTCGAAGCGGCTTCCTCGAACCGCTTGACCATGTGGTCGATTTGCGCCTCCAGTTCTTCCAGCGAAGTCGAGCGGGCCTCCGCCTTGATCCTCACGCTTGCACAAACTACGTTGGTGCCAGTGCCGCCTTCGATGACGCCGAGGTTCGCGGTCGTTTCGGGGCCGATGCGGCCCATTTTCATCCCCGCGATCGCCTCCGCTGCCACAACGATGGCGTTGATTCCCTTCTCGGGGTCCTTACCCGCATGGGCAGGCTTACCGATCACCTCGATGTCAAGCTTGTCATGAAAGGCAGTTCGGGTCACGAACGTTCCAACCGGGGGCCCGGTATCCAGCACGAAGCCGTAGTCAAGATTCAGAGACTCGATCTTCAGCGCATCGGCTCCCTTGAGCCCGATTTCTTCGGCAACCGAAAGAAGCAGCACCACATCGCCGTGAGGGATGCCCGATTCCCGGAGCGCGAGGACCGCTTCAATCGCGGGGGCCATCCCTCCCTTGTCGTCCGCACCGAGGATCGTGTCGCTGGCGCTGAAGAAGATGCCATCCCGCTCCTCGATGATCAGTCCGTCGGTGGGCTCCACGGTGTCGAAGTGGGCGGAGAGGAACACCCTCGGCAGGTTGGGAGCGTTTGCCTGAAGGGTCACGATCAGGTTGTTAGCGTTGCCACCAATCTTGGCCCCGGCTTGATCCTCTTCAACCTGCAATCCTTGATCCCGCAGGTACTGCTTCGTAAACGCGACCGACTCACGCTCGCCGAGCGAAGGGGCGTTGATTTGGCAAAGGCGTAGGAAGAGATCGACGAGGCGTTCCTCTTGAATCATGGCGTGAGGTTACCGCCGCGAAACATAATCATGGGCATGAGCCACACCGAAACGACGCCCAGCATGTTCACCCTCGACGAGTCGATGCTCGGCAGTTACGGCGACTTTCCCAACACGCTCTATCTGATCAGCGTCGGCGATGGCAAGTACGCCGCCAACAACGTGACCATGGCCGACACCACCCACAACGGGCTCGCCGCCTTCCCCACCTTGGACGATCTCACCGTGTACTCGAACCTCCTCGCAGGACTCGATGGCGACCCAGTGCGCAAGTCGTTCGACGAGGCCCGGCAGATCGCGATCTCGAAGCCGGTGCTCGACTGCGTTTTCCTCTTCATCGACGGCGCGATTGCCGACGTTCACTTCGTCCGCTAAGGTGCGCGCCGGCTTCGGTAAGATGCACGGACTAGATGGACGAGTTCGGCATCGAACGACCAGAGTTAAACGGCGCGCTGATGACGCTGGAGTTCGGCCCCGGGGGCAGAATCCAGCAGCTTTGGGCGAGCGATCCCACCCTCCCCGAAGAGGGTGATGAGTTCCAGTTCGTGCTGCCGCCGATCACGCTTGGCGAGGAGTTCGCGGACGACTACTATCCCGGGACCATTCTGCTGGGAGCCCGGCTCGGCCCCGACGACCCCTGGATCGTCAGCCGGAACACCGACGCCGAGGTCCTCGACGTCGAAGATGTTCACGTCGTCCAGTTTGAGTATGAGTTCAGTCTCCTGCCCGAGCTGCGAGTGACGGGCAAGTTCTACGAGATTCCCGGCCCGATTCCGCAGGTCGCGTGGGACATCCGAGTGGCGAACCGGGGCCGCCAAAACGTCGAGATCGGCGAACTCGCCTTCCCCTTCGCGCTGAACAACCTCTACGAGGGCCTGGGCCGAGCCGACCGGGCGGGCGGCAAGACTCTATGGAGTGATCGCCTGGTGCTTCACAAGTATCTTGGCGGAGCGGCCAGCTACCTCTTTGCCCAGCGGCTGATCGCCGAGCCGCCGGGACTGCTCATCTTCCCCGGCCCCGAGACCTCGTGGGAGTTCTTCACCCACGTACCGTCGTCGCTGAACACGCCGATGGTGTGGGAGGGCATCCCGGTGGTCTACATCTACAGCAAGGCCGCCCAAGAACGAGAGGGCTGGGACTCTTGGATGAACGGCCACTCATCGCTGATCCTCGAGCCGGGCGACTCGCGCGTGTTCCAGACCCGCTTTGTGCCCGCGGATCGAGATCGATTCGATGGCGTGAACCAAACGCTGGCGCTTTGTGGCCATCCGGCGATCAAACTGTTGCCGGCGGCGGTGTCGCCCGCAGATGTGGGCATCGCCGTCGAGATCTCTGGCGCGACCCCAACCCAGTTCTATACCAACCGGGATGCAAGCCTCGAAACCGACTCCGACGAAGAGGGCGGCTTCTGCTTCATCAAGCCCAAGGAACCGGGCCCGGTGCGCCTTTCCTTCGAGGACACCCAGGGACGGCTTAGTCACGTTCACCTGAACTTCACGGAGCCGATCGATACGCTCATCCGCAAGCGGGCTGAGTGGATCGTGAAACATCAAGTCCACGACGATCCCGAGTCAGCGTTGCACAAGGCGATTCTCGTCGCGAATCCGCAGACCGGCGAGCGCCTGGTTGCCGCGGCAGAGTTCACCGGGCCGTTCGTGGTCGAGGGCGGCCTCAGTGACGCCCTTTTCCTCGCCGAAAAGAACGCAATCTATCCCGAGCAGGAGCAGATTCGTGTGCTCGATGAGTTCATCGCCGAGTTCCTACGCGACGACCTTCAGAACCCCGGCGACGACACGGTGGGCTCGGCGTTCGCCGACATGAGATCCGTCGCCCTCAACTACGGGCGGCCGCACGTGTACCCGTTGGTGTTCAACCTCTACCACGCGATGTACCGCGTGGGACAGATCACTGAGACCCGCCAGCCCTCCCGGCAGTACCTCCATTACGCCTACCGCACCGCGCTGGCGATGGTCCGTCACGGCATTCCCCGGCAAGGACGTGGGACGGGCTATCCCGGCTACTCCCGGGTGTTCGAACTGCTGCGCGATTTGAGCATCGAGGGGATGAACGACGAGGTCGACCGACTCATGCCGTTCGTTTCCGTGCGGGCCGAGGACCTCCTGCGCAAGCAGTTCCCTTACGGCGACGACAACGTCCTCGACACGTCGGTCTTCGAAGAGGCGTTCACCGCGGCGCGCTACCTGAACGACGAGGCGCACCAAGAGCGGGCCATGCGCTGCGCCTACGCTGCCCGCAGCCTTTCGCCGAACTGGTGGTGGTACGGCAGCGACAGCCGCCAGTGGGACGATTTCGAGCATGGCCCTCTGCCCTTCACGTTCGATCGGGGCGAGCTCTGCCTCGGCCACACCGGCCCCGAGAACTCGATGATGTTCTTCGAGACCCTCGACCGGGACTACGCCGGGCTATCAGAAGCGTATATGCGATTGGCGTTCGGGGGCATGCTCGGCGTGTGGGCACTTGTCGGTCCCGAGGGCGAAGCCTCGATGGGGTACGGCCCTGACTTGGCCTCTCGACTCCGCAACTTCGTGCCAACGACCGGCGACGTGGGTCTCGCGCTGTTCCACTATTTGCGGTCGGCGGGAGCGTACGTGCTACCGAATCGCAACTACGGCGTATTCACCTTCGGGTGCCACTTTGAAGTTCAAGATGACCATTACATCGTGCGGCCGTGGGACGGTATCGGACGCAAGGTCGTATTGCGTCAGATGAGCGCCGAATTCCACCTATCGGTCGGCAAGATGCGCGAGGTGAGACTCGACACTCGGAAGCGCTGGTGCACCCTCGTCCTGGAGAACCCGACCGATCTCGACCTTCGTGCGGAACTCCGCGCCCGAGGGCTGTGGGGCCAGGTGTTCGACGTACTCGGCGAGACGGTAGAGGCAACCGACGGCGAGTTGGCAGTATCCTTACCTCTGACGGCTCGTTCCGTTGCGCGCGTTGAGATTAAGGTGAAAGGATGATCACGATTCCGACTTGGTACTTCGTGCTTTCGGCGATAACTTTGCTGATCATCGCCTTGACCTTCGGGGCCCTGTGCATCTTGGTCCTCCAGTTGATTCGAACCGTCCAGCAGGTTCAGCCACAAGTGCAGAGCCTGATGGGCAAGGTCAACGATGAACTGCTGCCCCAGGTGAAGACGCTCGTCGTGAAGGTCGATACGCTGACCGAGAAGGTCACGCTCGTGGCCGACAACGCCCGGGTGGTCTCCGACAGCGCTAAGGGCACGGTTCTCGCACTGAGTAGCCGCGCGAACATGGTCTCCCACGCCGTAGAATCGCTGACTGGGGCCGCAACCACGAAGCTAGCCGGGATCGCACCCTATCTGGGCATCGCGGTGACCATCATGAAGCTCTGGAAGTCGCGAGGCACCGCTAAGAAGAAGGAAGCTTAGGGCTCCCGAACCGGCTGGACAACCTTTCCCGTTTGCGCGCTCTCGCGCGCGGCAATCGCGATCGCCAGCGCAGCAAAGCCATCGGCTCCGCTCACTGCGACCGGCTTTTCTCCCCTAACGGTAGCGACCACATCGAGCAGCTGCCGGTAATACGGATCGTCGCCGCCATCGAGTGGCGCTTCCCCGCGACTCGAACCCGAAACGTGCGTCTTGACGACAGACGTCTGTCGCGAATCGTATTCGATCATCCCGTCGCTGCCCGCCACTTCGAAGCTGACGCGAAACCCGCTCGGATCCATCCACGTGCTCTCTACGTGCGCCACGCAGCCGCTCTCAAAGGTCAAGGTCGTTAACGCATAGTCCGCTCCCTGGCCGGTCCCGGCGCCGACCGAGCGGGCGTACAGGTGATCCACCTCGCCTAGCGTCCACCTCAGCCAGTCGAAGTCATGGACCGCGAGGTCGATCAGCACCCCACCCGAGCGCTTGTGATCGAGGAACCAAGGGGCCTTCGGCGGACCGCCGCCACGCCGCATCCGCGCCGCCGCAGGCTTGCCCACTTTCCCTTCTACAACGAGTTCATGCCCCCGACGAAACTCGGGAAAGTAACGCACCACTTGGCCCACCATCAGGGGCACCCCGGCGGTGTCGGCATGACGCACGATCTCCGCAGCTTCGGCGAGTTCGCCAGCAATCGGCTTCTCGACGAGGACCGCCCGACCGGCCGCGATGGCTTGGTGGGCGAGTTCGGCATGGCAATCGGTCGGCGTGCAGATATCGACGAGATCGGCCCACTCGATGGCCGCCGAGGCGGAATCCATCACCTTCGAACAATGCCGCTCCGCGAGCGCCTGGGCACGATCCGAAACCGTGTCGACGATCGCCAGTTCCACGCCGTCGATCCGAGCGTAGTGACGAGCGTGGGTGCCCCCCATTCCGCCCGCGCCGAAGATCGCGATCCGCGTCAAAGCGGCCCCTGCTTGTCGAGAACCAGGCCGGCCAGCGCCTCCATGTCCACCGCGAGCGGCGCAGGAAGTGAGCCCGCGCTATCGCCGGTGACGGTCGCATACGCACGCGCCGCCTCGGCATTCGCCATGTTGACGAACACGCGGTAGAGGTCGCCGTACGGTCCTCCCGACTGCCCTGCACGCAGACGCGCCGACTGCTCGGCGTAGGCGAGCATCACGAGGTCAGACAGCGCCCCAACCCGGATCTGATCCTTGGGCTCGGCGGCCATGGCGCGCCCCGCGAGTTCGCTGATGAAGCTATCTCCCACCGCTGCCAGAGACACCCGGCCCTCTTGGGCGCGGCGGCGCAGCCGATCGGCAAGGAAGATGCGGTTGATCTCGTTCGTGCCTTCGTAGATGCGGCTCACCCGAGCGTCCCGGTAGTGCCGAGCGATCGGAAACTCCTCGGTGAACCCGTATCCGCCGAAGCACTGCAACGCTTCGTCCACGATCGCCGACTCGGCTTCGGTTGCGAACACCTTGCAGGCCGAGCACTCGATCGCAAACTCCTCGGCGGCTTGGCGGTTGCCGGTGATGTCCCCTCCGCTGGTGGCAAAGGCGTCGTCGATCATCGCGCCCGTCCGGTAGATCATGCTCTCGGCGACATAGAACCGAGCCGCCATCTCGGCGAATTTTTTGCGAATCAGGCCGAAGTCGCTGATCGGGCGCCCGAACTGGCGACGATCCTTAGCGTAGACCGCGGCCAACTCCATCGCGTGTCGCGCCGGGCCGATGCTCATCGCGGCGAGCTTAAAGCGGCCCACGTTCAGCGCATTGAACGCGACGTGGTGGCCGTAGCCGGGCTCATAGAGCAGATTCTCGACCGGAATCTCGGCATCGACGAGTTCGAGTCGCGCGGTCGAGGAGCCCTTGAGGCCCATCTTGTGCTCCTCGCGAGAGATGCTGACGCCCGGGAAATCGCGCTCGACCAGGAATGCGGAGAACTTCTCGCCGTCGATCTTCGCCATCACGAGGAAGAAGTTGGCCCACTTGGCGTTTGAGATCCACATCTTGGTGCCGTTGAGGATCCACTTATCGCCTCGCAGTTCGGCCCGCGTCGTGGCGGAGAGCGCGTCACTGCCGCTGTTGGGCTCGCTAAGCGCGTAGGCGCCGATCCACTCGCCGCTGGTCAGGTGAGGTAGGTATTTCTGCTTCTGCGCTTCGTTGCCAAAGGCGACCAATCCGAACTGGCTGATGCCGCTCGTGATACCGACGGTGACGCTGAACGAACCGTTCAGACTGAGAAACTCGAGGATCCGAGCGGCGACGTTCTTGCCGAGTCCGAGCCCGCCGTAGGCTTCGGGCGTATCCACGCCGCAGAAACCGAGTTCTCCGGCCATGCGGATGAGGCGGGGCGTGAGGCCATCGGCTTGCTGATCCAGCTCTTCGACGACGGGCAGCACTTCCCCGCGGCTGAACTGCTCCGCGGCCTGGATCATCAACCGTTCGTCGCTGGAGAACGATTCGGGGGTGAAGATGGAAGTTGGGGTTGCGGCAAAAAACTCGCCCCCCGCCACGCTCTGGTGTGTCGCCGTCGACATAGAGTTTGATTATGACGCGGCTGGGCGAAGCGGCAAAGCCGAGAGCTTCCTTTCTTCCCCTTGAAGACCTGTAAGCGGAGCGAACAGAGATGGGGTGATCCGAGGTCACCCAAGAGAGTCCACCCCGCCTGTTCGCGCAAGCGGGAACTTTCTCACCTGCAAGTGGAGGAATGATCACTGCACCGGCGGCACGAAAATGTGCAGCGACTTCTCGCGCACTTCGCTCGTCTGTGACGGCAAATGGCCGAGACGCCACAACCCCTCGTCGTCGATGAGTTGGTCGTCATGATGATCGACCAGTTGGCCGCTGTTGCCTGGCAGAAGATGGGTCTGCAGCCCGACATGCTCACCGGCCAGATCGACCGGAACATCGAAGGCGCGAAACTGGCCATCGATGCCGTCGCCGCCCTGATGCCGCTGGTCGAGCACAAACTCGACGAAAACGATCGGCGTGAGATGCACAATCTCGTGCGAAATCTACGTCTGAACTTTGTAGAGAAGTCCAAGGAGGACGACGCATGAATGGATTCACGCGCGTAACCCGGAGTGCTACCGGGGTTTTTCGATGGGTTTGGGCGATCCCGCAACGAGTGCGGCTCGCCAACGAGACATGGGAAGAAGTTACGGTTCGCGAGCGGACCGTCCAGGGGCCCTCGGTTCGAGAGCGCCAGGCCGATCTGATCCAGTTCTATGGCCACTTCGAGAATCTGGTTGAAGCGCTTTGCGACGCCGGCCAGTACGGGGCGGTCGATCAGCTCGAGCGGCGCTACGCCCAAGAACGGCAGTGGATGCAAGCGAACTATCCCAAGGTGCGCAAGTATGTGGTCGCTTATCTTCGATTTGATGCGCTCGATGCCGAGCATTGCAGCACGCTCGACGGCAGCTTCGGCGATGCCTTTGAGGCGCTGTTCGCCGCCCCGTCGGTGGACTGTTTTATGACGATGGACGACGGCCACATGATCTCCCGCATCCTGCGCACCCGCGAGGCGTTGAACCTATACGGCGAGCACTTGCGCCAACTTCTTGCCCGCGATGCATCATGCGAGTAGGCTTTCGACAGCTCCAGCTCGGCGACGCCGTCCAGTTTTGGAACTCGACGGCGCCTGAACCGTGGCACATCGACCTTGCCGCCCTAACCAGTTGTGTCGTCGGTTGTCCCTGCTTTGACTGGGGCGCATCCGCGGCCTGGGTGGTGGATGGCGAGATTCAGGCCTTGGCTTGGGTGAAGAAGTCCGCGGCCCGCGCCTATCGCGGTCCTGATCCCGATGCTTCGCACCTCTCGGCCATTGCCTTTCGCGATGCCCCGGCGGCGGCGGATCTGCTCGCCGACATCAAACACCTGCTTCGGCAGCGCGGCCAAGCGGGGCTGGTCTTCGGCCAAGATGCCCGCCACCTCTTCCCGGGCGTACCCGAAAACTGGCCCGGCCTCGCCGACTTCCTGATGGTCGAAGGGTTCGTGCCCGCCGCTCCTGACCGGCAGTGCGTCGACCTGAAGATCGATCTGGCGTCTGCATCCCCAGTAGACGACCCGCGAGTCCGGCAGTGCACGCCCGATGATGTTCCGGCCTTGCTCGAGTTTCTCGATCGCGAGTTCCCCGGGCGGTGGGCATTCGACGTGCGCGACAAACTCGCCCATGAGCCGGATCCCGGGTTCATCTCCATCCTCGAAGACGGCGGTATTGTGGCGTTCGCGATGACCCAAGAACCCTCGCATCGGCTCCACTTGGCCGGGGCGACGATTGTGGGTTCGCTTCCCTCTCCTTGGCTGGCGATCGGCCCCATCGGGGTCGCCGCTGATCAGCGTGGAAAGGGATTGGGAACGGCGCTGATGACCGCAACCCTCGCCCACGCCAAGGCTAACGGCATTCGGGCCGCGAGAGTGGACTGGACCCATCTCATCGAGTGGTACGAGAAGCTCGGCTTCGAGGTCGAGCGACGGTTCACACCGATGCGGCTGGACTTGACCGACCCGAACTGATCGCGAATCGCGAGGGGCTGGTCGTACGTCCGTAAACTGAGATGCTGTCCCTCCTCCTATTGGCCTCCGCCCAAGATTTGACCGTGCCGACCGGCTCGACGCCCACCATGCCCCAAGGGCCGTCGCCGTTCAGCGTAGCTCCCGATTTCACCGAGACGGTCCGCCTGGCGATCACGCCGCGCGTCGACGGCACATTGGCCGAGGAAGAGTGGGACCCGCTCGGTACCGGAAGTGCGACCACCTACTTCCAATGGCAGCCCGGCAAGCTCCACTTCGCGGGCAAGCTACGCGTCGGGCAGGACCTGGTCGCGACGCTCGATCTCGGCGGTAACGGCTGGCTGATCGGAGCCGATAACATCGAAGTACGCATCAAGTGGTCGGGGAGCCAACCAGAGGTGTTCGCACGGCGACTCGATGCAACACGCCCCGAGGGACCTCAGTGGGTGGATGCCGATGCCTTGACCGGTTCGACCAAGGTTGCTGCTCGCGCCGAGGGCGAGGAGTGGCACGTCGAGGCGACGCTGAGCGATCCCGGCTGGGCAATGGTGCCTCAGAAGGCTGGCACGACGGTCGGTGTTCGACTCGACGCCATCCCCACTGCCGAGCCCCTTGCCGAGCCGTTCCAACCTCGGGTTGTGGGCATGCTCTCGCTGATGATGGACCGGGGCAACAACCTGCCGGCAGGCTTCAAGTGGGAACCGCAATTCAAGGGCCGCTCCGTTGTTCCCGGCGAGGACACCCGCATCCGCCTGACCTTCAACGGCACCGAAGCACTCGGTTTTACGCGGATCGACCTGCGGACCGAGGGCCTGGCCAAGGACGTGACCAGTTCATCGGGCATGCCGTTCCCGGCCTTTGACCGGAAGAACCGCAGTTTCGTGGACTACTCAACGAAGGTTCAGGCCAATGCCGAGCCGGGTTGGCGCGTTCTGCGAGGAACGATCACCGATGGCAGCGGCGCGACCACGATCATGCAGACCAGCTATGAAGTCGCCTCGACCGTGCACTTTGGCCTCGAGAAGCCACGCCCGATTATGACTTCGAGTGAGCCGCAGAAGGTGCGGTTAAGCACGATCATCTACTCCAACACGGGCAAGCGCGTGACCGGCGTTTTTCGGGTAGCACCGCCTGAAGGCTGGGCGATCGACAGCGGCGACAACAAGACGTTCGTGATTTACAACGCCCGTGGTTCGAAGCGGCAAGTATTCGAAGTCGTGGTCCCCGGTGGATTCCGCGGAGCGTTCCCGCTACGGCTGACGGCTGAGGTCGGCGCAGAAACGATCACGCAAACGGTCTGGATTCTCGTTCAGGGGTAGTCCCAGCACGTCCTTTGTGGGTGGGGGCACCATCGGGCCCTCACTCCTCTGCGCCGAGGTCGTGGACGATGAACACGGTTGACTTGAGCACTTGGTCGCCCAGCACGACGTCAAAGCGGTAATCGCCGGGGATCTCGATCAGCTGCTCGACGCGCACCAACCCGGCGAAGTAGGCGTAGCTGGCGCGCATCTGGGGCCGTCGGTGGAACTCGACCTCGATCTCCTGCTCGTAGTAAAGCCGCCCGTCTTGGTCGATCATGCGGATCTGAAGAACGTAGGTCTGCTCGGCCTCGTAGGGATCGACCTCGAGTTCGCAAGCCATGTAGAACGGCTTGAGCTGGATCGGCAGGAACGGCGGGCGCAGCTCTCGGATGAGCCCCATAAGCACCGGCCCGCCGGTATCCAGGCGGGCCGCGTACTCACAAAGCACCAAGAAATTACAACGCATCAGTCGTCGAGGTTCTGAATCCCCTTCTCGGCATCGCTGGCGCGCCGTCGTTTCGTCTGTCCGTACGCTCCGCCTTGCGGTGTTCCCGTGCTTGGCGCATCGGGAGCCGCTCCTGCCCCAGGAGCCGTTACCGGCTGCGTGATGCGCACTTGATTGGCGAGGTTGCGCGAGATCGCGATCATCGTGTTGTGCTCACCCTTCTTGCGCCCGATCGCCCGATCCCATAGGTACAGGATCGGAGCCGCGTTGAAGATCGACGAGTACGTGCCCGAAAGGATGCCCGCGAGCATGGCCGCATTGAACAGCTTGAGTTCAGGTGTTGCCGAACCAACGAAGATCAAGAGAATCAGCGTGATGACGACGGTGCCCGACGTATTGATCGACCGTGCGATCGACTGGGTAATCGATCGGTTCACCAGCATGGCCATGTCCTCGTTCGGCAACGGCTTGCGCAGGTTCTCCCGGATACGGTCGAAGATGACGATCGTGTCGTGCGTCGAGAAGCCGATGACCGTCAGCATCGCCGAGATGAACAGGGCGGAGATTTCCCACCCAGCCACCGCGCCCATGATGGCCGCCAGACCAAGCACGATCATGACGTCGTGAATGAGCGCGACAATGACCGACATCGCAAACCGCAGACCAACGACGAATCCGCCGAGGGCGAATCCGAACCTAACCGCCAACCAAACGATAATCAGGCCCGTGCTGAACACAATGCCCAGGACCGCATTTCGGATGGTCTCATCGCGAACCGAAGGGCCAACCGATTGGAACGTACTCTTTTCCAGGTTGGTGATCCCCGCGAGTTCGGCAAGCTTCGGCTTTGCCTCATCCGGGCTCGCCGGCAGAACGTCGCTCGGAGGCGCGGTGATGATCACGTACTTGTCCGTGTCCGTGGACATGAACTTGACGTTGGCCCCCTTCAGTCCGGCCCGCTCGAGGCTCGAACGAACTTGGTCCGCGGTGATGTTGCCCGAGAGGTATGTTCCTTCGTAGCCACCGGAGAACTCGACGTTGGTCTTGAAGCCGCCGAGCATGACCATGGCGATGATGCCCGGGATGATCGTGACAATCGAAATCGTGAAGAAGAGCTTCGACCGCTCGACGATCTTCAACTGCTTCGTATCGGCACTCTGCTCGAGCCCTTCACCGAACCACTGTCGGTTGAGGCCGTACCACTTGGGGTT
Organism: Methanoregulaceae archaeon; assembly: GCA_020850325.1. Taxonomy (GTDB): domain Bacteria; phylum Armatimonadota; class Fimbriimonadia; order Fimbriimonadales; family Fimbriimonadaceae; genus JANJUB01. The sequence continues at coordinate 68,959 of JADZEW010000024.1, read as the reverse complement.
CGCGCCAAGACCAGAGCCGACCAGGAAAACCAGCAACGAGCGAGTCACGGTGATCGCAGTGAAGAGCGAAAGCGCGACGCCGATGATGAGGGTCGTCGCAAAGCCCTTGACCGGACCGGTTCCCAGGTTGGCCAGCACCATCGACGTGAGGATCGTACAGGCATTCGAGTCGATGATCGCAGGGAGCGCGCGGCTAAAGCCAAGTTCGATGGCCCGCATCAGCGGCCGATCGGCGCGCATCTCCTCCTTCACCCGCTCGAAAACGAGGATGTTGGCATCGACCGCCATACCAACGGACAAGATGAAACCGGCGATAGCCGCGAGCGAGAAGGTTGCTCCGATCCACTTCAACACCGTGAGTGTGATGAGCACGTACAGGGCCAGCGCGATGAGCGCGACGATGCCGGGGAAAACGTAGTAAACGATCAAGAAGGCGGCAATAATGCCGAACGAGATCAAGCCGGTGAAGACGATACGCTCAAGGGCGAACTGGCCAACCGTAGGATCGACAACCGTCGAACTGGTCTCGACGAGCGACACGGGCAGCGAGCCGGACTTGAGCAAACTGGTGAGCGACTTGACGTACTCGACGCTGAAGTTGCCGTCGATAATCCCCTCGGAGCTGATGATCGCACCCTCTTTCAGGGGGGCGACATTCATGACCACGCCATCAAGCACCGCAGCCAGCTTCTCGCCGCGGTAGGTGTTGGCTCGGCTCCAGCGCTCCATCTTGCGGGCGCCTTCGGAGCTGAAGCGCATGCTGGGGATGTACTTATCACCCATTGGGATCGGCTGGGCGTCGGCGAGTTCGTCTCCCGAGAGAATCAGGGTCCAGCCTTCAATGATCCGCTGGTACTCCGGGTTGCGGATGGTCCGCTCCGGGTTCTCCGGATCGGGAATCGTCGGCTTGATCACCTCATCCGAACCGCGCTTCATGAACCAGACTTCGGGCTTGTCTCCGTCCGCATCGGTCTCGTTGTACATGCGGTTTGGCAGCTTCACCGTCGAGACATTGGTCGCGTGGTACCACTCGATGCGCGCCGTGGTGGACATCAGCTTGCGCGCTTCTTCGGCGTCCGTCACGCCGGGCAGTTCGACGATGAATCCAGTCGTTCCCTTCTTCTGGATCGTCGGTTCGACGACACCCAAGCCGCCCGTCGCGCGATTGAGGAGGATGCCCTCGATTCGGTTCTGGACGCTCGAAAGCTCTTCGCCCTTCGGCAGCTTCGAGGTGTCCATTTCGAACGTAAATCGGACACCGCCGCTTACGTCCAGACCGTAGTTGTACGGCCGAAGCGTAAAGAGGAATCCGGATAGGGCGCTGAGCGCGACCACAAACAACAGAAAGAGATAACTACGCGATTGCAAGGTGAAGTTCGCCTCCCTGGCGTCCGTGGGATGATACCTGGTGCGCTCCAACCCAAGGACGGCGTAGACTGAACCGTGCGCCGAGCCTTCACCCTGATCGAACTCTTGGTGGTGATCGCGATCATCGCGATTCTCGCCGCTATTCTCTTCCCGGTCTTTCAGCGGGCGAAGGAAGCCGCCAAGCGCGCGACCTGCCTTACGCACCAGAGGCAACTCGGACTGGGCATGACCCTCTATATGCACGACTGGGACGACCACCTGCCCGATCGCCGCGACCTCAAATCCTCATTGCCGGGAGGATACAAGCCGTGGACCACGTGGCCACCCAGCGATCCCCGCGCGGGCTGGGCGCTGGTGGTCCTGAAGGACTATCTCAAATCCGCCGAGATCGGGGTATGCCCGAGCGCCAAGGGCATCTTCGATATGGCGCCGCAGGTTCGCCAAGCCGTCTCGACCGATCCTCGCGCCGCCCACACGCTGTACTGGATGTGGCGCTTCGACCGGATCAGCGACCCGGTGGATCTCGACAACCTTTGGGGCAAGACCGAAGACCAGGCGATCCGCGATCTGCAGGCCGCGGGCAATCCCACGGTCGGCTATCCGGAAGGCACCGCCGACATCGGCATGGTGTGGGATCCTTACTTCCCGAGGACCATCCCCTCGACGCCCGAAGCCTATCGCGGCAAGGCCACCCACGTCGGTGGCCACAACATCCTCTACCTTGATGGCCACGCTAAGTTCTTGAAAGACCGCCGGACCGAATGAGGTCGGTAAACTAGACGCTTATGGCCGTCGAGATTCTGATGCCCGAGTTGGGCGAGTCCGTGCATGAAGGCACCGTCAGCCGCTGGCTGAAGAAGGAAGGCGATCACGTCAAGGAAGACGAACCCATCGTCGAGATCATGACCGACAAGGTCAACACCGAGTTGCCGTCCCCGGCGACCGGCATTCTCAAGAAGATTCTCATTCCGGAAGGCGAGCTTGTCGAGGTGTTCCACGCGATGGGCATCATCGACGACGGATCAGGCGATGACGCCTCTGATGCCGCCCCCGCGGCCGCTCCTGCCGCTGCAGCTGCCGAGGCACCCGCCCCGGCTGCCGCCGCCCCGCTGAGCGAGGGCGAGCGACGCTGGTACAGCCCGGTGGTTCGGTCGATGGCCAAGTCCCACGGTGTGACCGAGGATCAGTTGCGCTCGATCGTCGGAACCGGCGAGCAAGGCCGCGTCACGAAGCGCGATTTGGAAGCATTCCTCGGTGGAGCCAAACCCGCCGCCGCACCGGCCGCCGTAGCGCCGAAACCCGCTGCCAAGCTCGAAGAGAAGCCGGTGGTTACGCCATCCGTCGCTGGCCCTGAGCAACAGCTTGTACCGCTGGTCGGCATGCGAAAGATGATCGCCGACGCGATGATCCGTTCTTCGCAAGTGCCCACGGTTAGCACCGTCACCCAAGTCGATGTGACTTCGATGGTCCAGTTCCGCGAGCGGAACAAGGATAGCTTCACCGAGCAATACGGCGTGAAGCTCACCTACACGCCGTTCTTCATCAAGGCGATCACGGAGATGCTGGTCGAGCTGCCGCTCATGAACGCGGCGCTCATGCCGGATAACCAGATCGCGATGAACAAGGGCGTGCACCTTGGTATCGCGGTTGCGCTGGGTGCCAAGGGCGACGAGGGGCTGATCGTACCGGTCATCCGCGACTGCCACCAGAAGGGCCTCGTCGACATCGCCCGCGACTTGGATGCGATCGCCAAGAAGGCCCGTGCCAACCAGCTGAGCGTGGCGGATGTTCAGGGCGGCACGTTCACGCTGACGAACCCGGGCACCTACGGGGCGTTGTTCGGTACGCCGATGATCAACGCGCCGCAGGCGGGCATCCTGGGCACCTACGGCATTCAGAAGATGCCGGTGATCGTGGACGATATGATCGCGATTCGCTCGATCATGCACCTCGTGCTGACGTACGACCACCGGATCATCGACGGAATGATCGCCGGGAAGTTCTTGGCGGGCGTGCGAGACAAACTGCAGGCGTTCGACTTCTTCCGCTAGCGCTCGGTTTTCTGGGCCAGCGTCCAGTACACCGAGGGGACGATTCAACCCTCGGCCTCAGGGAGACTTGCCTTGGGCTCCTCTGCCCCGAAAGCGGCGGTTGCGTTGTCCCGCCGCAGGTTTTACCGAGGGGACGAGTCAACCCCTCGGCCTCAAGGTCCTACAACCCCACAACAAACGCATCGCCACGACACCGTAAAATCCACAACATGCGGCGACTTGTCATCGCGACCCACAACTCCAAGAAGGCGCGGGAGATGCACCAGATTCTCGGCACGCGCTTTCCGGGACTCGAACTTCTGACTCTCGCCGACTACCCCGGCGCACCCGAACCCGAAGAGACCGGCGACACCTACGAGGCCAACGCGATCATCAAGGCGGAATCCGCGGCGCAGTTCACTGGCGAGTGGGCGTTGGCCGACGACGCCGGACTCGAAATCGATGCACTGCCGGGGGAGTTGGGGGTGTACTCGAAGCGCTTCGCCGGCGAGGACACCTCGTTCGCCGAGAAAATGGTGCGCATTCTAGCAAATCTTGAAGGCGTTCCCGAAGCTCAGCGCGGAGCGAGGTTTAGATGCTTCGTCGCGCTCGCCCACCCGGAGACCGAAACTAGCGTGTTTTCTGCAACCTGTGAAGGGCGGATCGCCGAAGAGCCGAGCGGCGCGGGGGGATTTGGCTACGATCCGATCTTCTGGTTGCCTGAACTCGGATGCACCATGGCTGACCTCACCGCCGAGCAGAAGCACGCGATCAGCCACCGAGGAAAAGTGCTTGCGGAAGTCGCCGACCATCTGGCAACCATGATCTAGTAACGCAACGATGCCCCGACCCATCCGGCCGAGGCATCGAAATGATGGCTTAGTTTCGGTTGGCGATTTGGCGCGGCGAAGCCGGGGCGACCTCGACGAACACGTTTGCCGGAACCACGAGGTAGATGTTCTCACCCACCTCTTCCCACGTGCCTTCCTGCGAGAAGTTGACTCCGCACATGAAGTCCTTGATCTTCTCACGCAGGCTCGGCTCGGTGAGCGTGAGGTTGAGCAGCTGCTGCTCGCCTCGCTTTAACCCTTGCGCGGCGGCGAGGGCATCCTCGAACGACACAATTTGACGTCGGACCGTGACCTGATACTTGTAAATGGCTCGGTTCTCGGGGGCCCGAGCGTGGCGGCGCGAGTCGCGCGTGTCTTCCACTTCGTCCTCTTCATCCTCTCGGGTGAAGATCCCTGCCAACTTGCCGAATAGACCAGGCTTATCCTGGAGTTCCATCTCTTCCATGAGTCTCTCCTATGCTTGCGTTCGCTCTCCGAAGATTGCCGTGCCAACTCGGACGTGGGTTGATCCTTCCTGGATCGCCACCTCAAAGTCGTTGCTCATGCCCATGCTGAGCCAAGTCCCGCCCATCGCTTCGTTGAGTTCACGCAACATCCGAAAGAACGGACGCTGCTCCTCAGCATTTCGATGCGCGTGCCCGAGCGTCATCAGCCCTCGCAAGCGAACGTTCGGATAGTTTAGGACTTCCGAGACCAATTCGTCAAGGGCTATGGGAGAAATCCCCGATTTCTGGTGTTCTCCCGTAGTATTCACCTCGATCAGGCCGTCCAAGCCCTCTGGCGGAGCGCCTTTGCCGATCTCGCGCAGTTGATGGGCGCCCTCGATCGTGTGGATCACAACCCCCAGTTGGGCGGCACGCTTGGCCTTGTTCGATTGCAGCGTGCCGATGAAATGCCAGCGGATGTCCTTCGGTAGCGCCTCCCATTTGGGCAGCAGCTCTTGAAGGCGACTTTCGCCGAAGTCGCGGTGGCCCGCGTCGTACGCTTGCTGGATCGCCGACACCGGGTGGGTCTTGGATACCGCGATAAGGGTGATCCAGTCAGGATCGCGGCCCGCCGATTCGGCGGCGCGGGCGATCCGGTCTCGGACGGCAATGAGCGATTTCACCGCGAACCCAGCCAACTCCCCGCCGCGCATGCAAGGAACGCGGCGACCACACTCACGAGGACGTAGCCTAGGGCGCGATCAATGCGTCCATCCGACCACATGCGAGCACTCTCCGCGGTGAATGCGCTAAAGGTCGTGAATCCACCCAGCAGCCCCACCGGCAGCAAGAGCCGCCATTCCTCGCCCCAGCCGTGGCGGGCGGCGTACGAGGCATACAGCCCGATTAGCAAGCCGCCGATGATGTTGACCGCGAGTGTGCCGAAGGGGTAATCGGGGCGGCGCTCCAGCGCCCACGTTTGAACTGCGTAACGGGCGACTCCGCCCAACCCTGAACCCAGGAACACGAGTCCGAACCGCTGCCAAGCGTCCATAGGCTCATTTTGCTTGAATAGAGGCCCTGCGGATACACTCGCGCACATGCTGTCTCCGTTGCTGATGTTGCTGATTGGGCAAGAACCCGCGCGCCGACCGTCGCTTACGGGCACCATCGAGAAGTTGCCGGCCTTCGAGTCCAAGGCGCTCGGCAACTCCCGGGATGTCCTCGTCTATCTTCCGCCGAACTACGCGAACGAGCCGAAGCGGCGCTACCCGGTGGCGTACTTCCACGACGGGCAGAACGTGTTCGACGGGGCGACCAGCTTCATCCCCAACCAGGAGTGGCGCGCCGACGAGACCGCCGAAGCGATGATCAACGCAGGACTGATCGAGCCGATCATCATCGTTGCCGTGGCGAATGCCGGAGCGGCACGGGGCGATGAGTTCTTGCCGACCCGGTTCACCTTTAGGGGATCGACGATCGGCGGCAAGGCCGACGACTACGGCCGGATGCTCGCTGATGAAATCAAACCGGAAATCGACCGGCGGTTTCGCACCCGCAAAGATGCCACGAGTACGGCGGTGATCGGTTCGTCCTTTGGCGGCATCCTCAGTCTGCATCTGGGCCTGAGCCGCCCTAAGACCTTCGGCAAGATCGGCGTGATGTCGCCTTCGGTTTGGGTGGACGAGCGGGTGATGATCAAGCGCGTGGCCGAACTCACGACCCGTCCCAAGCTTAAGGTGTGGCTGGATATCGGTTCGACCGAGGGTCCGGATGCGGCCCGAGATACGCGAGATTTGCGCGACGCGCTCCTTACCAAGGGTTGGCGCACGGGCCGCGATGTCTTGTACTTCGAAGAGCCGCGAGGTGAACATAACGAAGCCGCCTGGGCAAGGCGGCTTCCGATGGTGTTCAAGTACCTGTTTGGGAAGTAGCTCGCAACGCGGATCTAGAAGTTGCCCCAGAGGTACTGGTTGGTGACCTCGTGGTGGTAGAGAATCTCGCTCGTCTTCACCCGGGAACCCAGCGCCTTCGGACAGCGCTCGGCGGACGCCACCTTGCGATCCACGAACTTCTCCTTGTTCTCCTCGCCAAGGAGCAGCGTGGCGAACTCGCTCTGCTTCATCAGCCGGATCGCGTCGTAGACGTTATCGGGCAGGAATCGGGTGCGGGTGCGGCGCGTTTCACTCGTGATCTTCTCAGTCATCGGACCCTCGAGTCCGGTCTTGAGGAGGGCAAAGAACGCCATGTACGGATTCGCGTCGGGCGCGACGGTACGCACTTCGACCCGAGCCGACTTTGAGTTGCCGAGCGGAATTCGGATCATGCTCGTCCGATCGACCGCGCTGGACTTGATCTGGTTCGGCGCTTCGTAGTTCGGATCGAGCCGTCGGTAAGCGTTCACGCTCGGGTTCAAGATGAGGCAGATGTCGTTGGCGCTGTTCAGGAGCCGATCGACGAACTCCCACGCCGACTTGCTCAGATTCTCCTCGCCCTTCGCGTCGTAGAAGATGTTCTTGCCCTTCTGGGTGATCGACATGTTGGTGTGCATTCCGCTGCCGTTGATGCCGCTGATCGGCTTCGGCAGGAAGCTGGCAGTGCAACCCATGTTCGCCGCGATCTGGCGGGCGGTGAGCTTGTAAAGCTGAACTTGGTCGGCGGCAATCACCGCGTCCGTGTACATGTAGTTCAACTCGAACTGAGACGGCGCCACCTCGGGGTGGTCCTTCTCGTTCTCGAAGCCGAGCGCCCGCTGCGATTCGGCCAACCGATCGATGAACACGCGCAGGGGATCGTTGGGCAACGAATGGTAGTAGCCGCCGCTCGAGACCAGCTCGAAACCGCTGTTCGACTGGAACTTCTGCTCGGCGTTCAGCCCCTTGAGTAGGAAGCCCTCGCACTCGACCGCGATGTTGCACTCGTAACCGTGCTTCACGAAAAGCTCATCCGCGTAGCCCTTGAGCAGGCCCCGGAAATCGGATCGGTAGCTCTCGCCGCTGCGCTCCAGAATGAGACCGAACACGATGACTTTGCCCGGGCCAAAGATGTCGCTCGGAAGCCACCGGAACGTGCCCCAGTCGATGGCCAGGCGCAGATCGGACTCACTTACCACCGAGAAGCCCCGGATCGAGGAGCCATCGAAGGTCAGGTTGTCATGGCTCTTCAGAAGGAACTTCTTGTCGTAATCGAGCATGTGGAAGCGCCCCTCGAGGTCGGTGAAACAGACCGTCACCGCCTTAATGCGCTTCTCGTTGTTCAGGTAGTCGATGTAGAAGGCCTCGAGGTCGGCGGGCGACTCGCGATTCAGCTGGCGCTGCTTCGCCTCAAGGTTTCGCTCTTCAAGCTCGTCGTACGGAATCTCCAGGAACGTGCGCAACTCTGCCATGCATGCATAGTAGCACACATGTTCGCTCTGGAAGCATTATTCGTTGAGATTTTATATTTATTTTCTCTGACTTTATGTTATTTCGGCGCTTGTACAGCTCTAGAGAAGCCCGCGCCAACGAGAAAGGCAAGAGCAAAGATGCCGGTGGTTGCCGCTCCGATGGCGGTCCACACATACAGCGGCTCGGTTTCCCAGGTGGCTGGCGCCAGCCGCGGAACCATACGCGCGATGAGCATCGTCGTCCAACTCATGCCGACAAAGCCAGCAATACACCGACGCGTCGCGTCGAGGTGCGGCATGAGAATCGCCCAACTGAAGACGATGAGGCATCCGACGGCAATGGGGAGTCCAACGAAGAGGTCTTGGCCCCGCCAGCCCAGGGCCATCGCGTAGCCAGCGGTCATGCCAAACGGGGTGATTCCCGCCAGCAGCCACCGAATCGCAATCATGCCTCATTATGGCGGGCGGGTACCCTCACAGGCATGCCGATCATCGTTGACATCGCCGCGCGCGAGATTCTAGACAGCCGTGGAAATCCGACCCTTGAAGTGGATGTCGTCCTCGAATCCGGAGCGACCGGCCGAGCCGCTGTTCCGAGCGGCGCCAGCACCGGTCAGTTCGAAGCCGTCGAGCTCCGTGATGGCGACCCCAAGCGATACTTGGGCAAGGGCGTGCTGAAGGCCGTCGAGAACGTCAACGAAGTGATCGCGCCGGCGCTGCTCGACAAGGACGCCACGGACCAAACCGCAGTCGATGAACTGCTGATCGAAGTGGACGGCACCGAGAACAAAGCCCGTCTCGGCGCGAACGCCCTGCTCGGCGTGTCCCTTGCTGTGGCCAAGGCAGCCGCGCAGGAGTGCCGACTTCCCCTCTACCGCTATGTCGGCGGCGTCACCGCGAACACCCTTCCCGTGCCGATGCTAAACATCCTGAACGGCGGCCAGCACGCGGACTCCAATGTCGATTTCCAGGAGTTCATGATTCTGCCGGTTGGCGCACCCTCGTTCGCCGAGGCGCTGCGCATGGGGTCTGAGGTGTTCCACACCCTGAAGAAGGTGCTGAAAGGCCGTGGACTCAACACCGGCGTCGGTGATGAGGGCGGATTCGCACCCAACCTTGAGAATCAGGACATGGCATTCGATCTGCTGATCGAAGCCATTCAGCAAGCGGGTTACACGGCGGGCGATCAGATTTGGCTCGGCATCGACGCCGCAGCGACCGAATTCTTCGAAGGCGGGCGTTACGTTTACAAGGCGGGCGACATGCGCGAGCGCACCGGGGCCCAACAAGTCGACTACTTGGTTGGACTCTGCGACAAGTATCCGATCCTCAGCATTGAAGATGGCTGCAGCGAGGATGATTGGGACACGTGGAAGGCGGTTACCGAAGCGTTGGGCGATCGGGTTCAGCTCGTGGGTGACGACCTTTTCGTGACCAACGTGTCGCGCCTCCAGAGGGGTATTGATTCCGGCACGGCCAACTCGATTCTTGTGAAGGTCAACCAGATCGGAACGCTGACCGAGACCCTCGCCGCGGTCGATTTGGCCAAGCGCGCCGGCTTCACCTCGGTGATGAGCCACCGCTCGGGCGAGACCGAGGACGTGACGATCAGCGATCTCGCGGTGGCCACCAGCTGCGGACAGATCAAGACCGGCGCTCCGAATCGCACCGACCGAGTTGCCAAGTACAACCAACTGCTGCGCATCGAAGAAATGCTCGGCTCGCACGCTCGGTACGCCGGCGCAAGTGCGTTCGGTCGGCTGGCGTCTCGGCTAGGATAGGGTGCCCTCTAGATCCGAGGGGACGATGCAACCCTCGGCCTCAGGGTTCCCCTGATCAGGTAGGCGCAGGTTTCGAGTCACGGAGCGACGAGGCCCTGCGCTTTGCCACAACCCTCGCCATCCTCCATACCTACGGGGAATCTGCCGATACTCCCCTTAGCATGCAGGCAATTGTTACAGAGGATTTGCACGTTCGCTATCGCGCGAAGAACGGGCAGAACGTTCACGCCGTCCAGGGGCTGAGCTTCGAAGTCCACCCGGGTGAGATCGTCGGGTTCTTGGGCCCGAACGGGGCTGGAAAGAGCTCTACGCTCAAGTGTCTGATGGGATTTGTGCAACCAAGCGCGGGCAGTTGCTCGGTGTTTGGGTTACCCGCCGGATCGCTCGAAGCCAAGCGGCGCATCGGGTATCTGCCCGAAGTCGCGCTGTACTACCCCTACTTGACGCCACTCGAAACACTCACTCTCTACGGTGAACTCCAGGGCCTCCGCGGAAGTGCATTGAAACGCGCGGCGACCGATCTGCTCGAACAAGTCGGCTTGGGCCAAGCGATGAACAAGCTCAACCGCAGCCTCAGCAAGGGCATGCTTCAGCGGGTCGGCATCGCCCAGTCGCTGCTCGGCGACCCTGAGGTACTCGTGCTCGACGAGATGACCAGTGGCCTCGACCCGATCGGGCGCAAGGAGCTGCGAGAGTTGCTGAAGGCGCGTCAGGCCCAGGGCACCACGCTGTTCTTCTCCAGCCACGAGCTCAGCGAAGTCGAGATGCTCTGCGACCGGATTCTGCTTATCCATCAGGGCAAGCTTATCGAAGAGCGGCCCATCCAAGCCCTAAAGGACGAGTTGCGGCAGTTTGAGATCACCTATCAAGGTGCGGTGAGTCTCGTGGACCTCGCTCTGGAGTGGAATGAGCTAGGTCACAACACCTACCGTGCCCGGTTCAGCGACAAGCACAACCTGCTGAAGGCTCTAGATCGTGTACAGCGCGAAGGGCGCGCGGTCGTCGATGTCGTCGCGCAAGAGGGTTCACTCGAAGAGTTCTTTGTCGAGACCATTGGGAGGGCAGCATGAAGCTACGCGTGTGGTGGGCGTTGGCCCGTGGAGTGTTGTTGGAGTCGCTTCGGCGCAAGGACCTGTGGGTCGTGGCCATCCTCGGCATGATCATCATGGCCGCTTCGGGCGCGCTCGGATTCTTCGGGGTCGATGGTCTTCAGACCTTTGCCAAGGACCTCGGCGTGACCGTGCTTGGGCTGTTTTCGACGGTCATTGCAATTCTCACTACGGCGCGGCTGCTGCCGGATGAAATCCGCAATCGCACGCTGTATCCGCTGCTCGCGCGGCCGATTTCACGCTTCGACTTGTTAGCTGGCAAGCTGATGGGCGCAATCCTCGCCACTTGGCTGGCGTTCGTGATCCTGCTCGCCCTTACCTCGGTTGCCCTGTTGATGTTCGGCGTCCGGTTCGAGGCGATCATGGTGCAGTACGCGTTGCTGAAGATGGTCGGGCTTGGCGTGCTCTGCGCGGTCACGCTGACCCTCAGCGCGTTCATGACCCCCTCAGCCGCGGCAACGCTCAGCTTTGTCGTTGCGTTCGGATCGAGCATGATCGTGCGCGGCTTGACGATGGCGTACGAGACATCCTCCCCCGCGATGCAGTGGTTCTTCAAGTTCATCAACTCGATCCTGCCGCAGTTCGGGTTATTCGACATCGGTCCCCGAGTGGCGAATGAAAACTGGGCTCCCGTTCCGCTTTGGGTGGTCGGCGGGCTGCTGGCCTACGGCGTGGCTTACGCGGGCGGCATGTTGCTGCTGGCGTGGTCGAAGTTCCGGAGCCAGGCCGTATGAAAACCGCGCCGATCGCGATCGGCCTCCTTGCTGGATCGGGGCTCTTTGCATCGACGCTGCGCGGCGAGGTCGAGGTGCCGAAGCACCATGCGGGCCCCAACGCGCATGAAACGCATGCTTCGGCGACGTTGCTGGGCCAGTTTCGAACCAGCGTGTCCAGTTGGCTTTGGCTGAGAACGGATCTCTATCTGCACAACGGCGTAGAGATGCGCCAGCTCACCGAAGCTGAGCGCAGGCGCGGTCGCGCCGGTGTCGGTAACGGAGAGGCAGGCCAAGATGCACTGCACGATGACAGCACGATCGTGACCGTCGTGCCGAGCAAGGAACGAGACTTCCGCGGCTTCTTCGGCGACATCGAGCGGGCCACCAAGGCGTACAAGCCGATGGAGGGGCACAGCCACAATGATCCGAAGAGTGCATTGCCGCTGTTCCGACTGATGACGTGGATCGATCCGCAGTTCATTCCGGGATGGACGACCGGGGCCACGGTCCTTGGCCGCGAGCGCTCGGACTCGGCCATCGACATGGGTATCGAACTGCTCAAGGAGGGCCTGGAGCATAACCCGAACAGCCCCTCGATCCTCAGCGAACTCGGTCGCTTCTATGCCAGCAAGAAGCGAGACTTCGCCAAGGCGCTTCCCTACTTGAGACGCGCTGCCGATCTACCCGTCCGGGCCGATCAGCTTGACGAAGTTGAAGCGGATGGCCTGACTTCGGCCTACCGGTGGCTTTGCCTGAGCTACCGTGAGCTTGGGCGTTCCGGAGATATGTACCGCGCCGCCCAGCGAGGACTGCAACTCTTCCCCGACGATCCGCTCCTACTGCGTTGCGCCGCGGACACGCCTTACATCTTTACCGAGAAGGGCCAGCGCGAGTGGATCGAGCAGTCGATCTCTGCGTCTGAGGAGCATGAGCATCACGGGCATGATCACGACCATGGACACGAACACCACGACCACGACCACGACCACGACCACTAGTTCCGAGTGTTGAATGTCGGATGTCGAATGTGGGTGTATGCAGCGACATCCGACACTCGACATCCGACAGACAAAAGAACGGGAGAGGTGGAAATCCACCTCTCCCGTTCTAGCGATTACTTGCGACGAAGGATCAGTCGATCCGCGTGATCTCGGCTTCGGCATCGCTGGTGCCCATGCCTTCCTGGAACTCGACGTTCTGCATCTTGTAGACCGCCTTCACCGGCTCACCGTTGGCACGGCTTAGCCAAATCGTTCCGTTGACGACCATCGGGGTCGAGCCCTCGGTCTCCTTGAACACGTAGGTGATCTTCCACGTATCGAACGCGCCGACCTTCTCGTCATCCACGTAGGTGTAGGTCGACTCGCTGGCGGGGAGCTTCTTATCGGCGTTTGCTGCGCGCTTGATGACCCACGTGCCACCCTTCTCGATCTGCTTGTCCGGGTACTGGTGGGCAAGCGCGGCTTCCATGCGCTGGCTGCCGGCCTCTTCCATCTCGCTCTTACGCTCGATCACCTCGCCATTCGGCTTCATGGTCGTGGTCGATGTGATGCTCGGGGGCATCATGGAGCTGAAATCCTGCTCACCAAACTTGACATTAAGGTCGCTCTGCTTCTCTTCGACGACAATCTTGTCGGCAGTGACTTCGAGCACCTTCGAGGTCAGGATCGCACTGAACGACATCTCCTGGCCCTGAATGTTAGCCTTGGTCGTGAGCTTGTACTTGGTCGTGTCGCCGGCCTTCGGCTTCCAGGCGATAGACACGCCCTGAACCGCCGACACCGCAATGGCTGCGGCAACGCCGGCCGCAAGAATGAAAGAAAATCGCTTCATGTGTAGTTGCATCTCCCGAGCCCTCACCGGTGCTCATCGTTAGTTACGTGAAATAGGACGAATCGGTTGTGATGATGACACGGCAAATGCGGAGTGCGGGGCAAAAGACCCTCTGGTACACTCGGCTTCAATATGGCGAATGTCGATGTCACCTTGATCGCGAGCGGCGCGTCGGTTAAGGAGCCGTGGCTTTGGCAACTCTGTCGCGACTTCAGTTTGCAGGTCAACATCAAGAAGGCCAGCATCGATACCGACTACGGTTGGATGCAAGTGGAACTTACCGGGCCTGTCGAGGAAATCCAGCGCGCGACCGCTTGGTTGATGACCACAGGCTTGCATGTCGAGGCTGAGCAGCGCGCCGTCGGCGCATGAGCCCGTTCGAACCTGATCTCCCCGAAGATTTCGCGGAGTTCTGGCAGGAGACGTACGCCGAAGCCAAGGCCGCGCCCCTGGACTTCCACCGCTCGCTGACTCCCGCGCAGGGGGACGCCCACCTGATCGAGACGTTCTCGTTTCGGGGGATCGATGGGGCGACCCGCCACGGCTGGATTGCCTACCCGCCCGGAGCGCGCCGCGCGCCCGCATTCCTCTGGATTCCGCCGTATGGCCGCGAATCCGTGCTACCCAACATCTACGGCACCCGCGAGGGATTCACCAGCCTGAGCCTGAACTTCCACGGCGAAGAGGCGTTTCATCAGGAGTCGTACGTCACGGCTCGCGGCTACTTTGCCGAAGGGGCGGCAGACCCGCACACGTGGATCTTTCGCCGAATGTTTCAAGACGCGGTCATCGCCGCTCGGGTGCTTCAAGCCCAACCGGAAGCCGACGAAGATCGGCTTGCGGCGATGGGAATGAGTCAGGGCGGCGGCATCAGCATCTGGCTGGGCGCATGGTGCCCGCTCATTCGCACGGTGGTGGCGGATATGCCGTTCCTCGGGGCCATGCGTGCCGCCCTGGGTCGCAACGCCTATCGGTATCCCCTCAAGGAACTCATCGACTTCGGCGAAGCCATTCCGTTGGGGCATGAGCGGGTCCTCGCCACGATCGCCTACTACGACACGATGCACCAGGCAACCCATTGCCGCGTGCCAACTCTGGTGACTTTGGGCGAAAAGGACCCTGCCGCCCGTCCTGAGAACGTGGAAGCGATCTATCAGGCTTTGTCAGGCATCAAGCACCTGCATCGTTATGACTGGGGCCACGACTGGCATGTCGAGATGGTCGAACGCAACCGCGCGTGGCTGATCGAACACCTCGGAGCCGGCGCGTGAAAATCCTCCAGATCGGCAGCGCGCTGTACGACTGGGGGGGAATCGAACGATATCTGGCTTATCTAACGACAGCGCTGACTGAACGGGGCCACGACGTGTGGACGACCGCGCCCCCCGGGTCCCCGCTCGAACCCAAGCTCGCTGGACGTACTGTTCCGATCGGAGTTCGGCGGCAGTTCCAGTTCTCTCGGCTCGCGGCCTACCTCAGGCTGTTCCGAGCGAACGGATTCGATGTCGTCAACGCCCATTTCAGTCCGGACTACATCGTTCCCGCGATCGCGGCGCGGCTCGCCCGGCAACCGGTCCGGATTCTCACGCGGCACGTCGTGCTGCACTGGAGTCCCACCAAGGTCCGACGCTACACCCGGCTGTTCACCCACTTCGTCGGCGTCTCGAATGCGGTGGAGGAAAAGCTCGCCGCATCCGGGGTGCCCCGCAACCGAATCACCGTCGCGAAGGCCGGGATCCCTCCCCTCGAACCCAACGTCGAGCGAGAAGCCATGCGGGAGCAACTCGGTTTGTCAGGATTCAGCGTGGGGTTCTTCGGGCGGATCAATGCCGACAAAGGGGTAGATACCGTGGTCGAGGCGGCCCGCGATCTTCCAGCCAACACGTTTCATGTTTTTGGCGACGGCCCGCTCCTTCCCAAGCTCACCGAGAGTCCCGGCCAGGTCGTCTTCCACGGTCGCATCCCCGATGTCGCGAACGCGATGGCGGCGATGGACGCAGTCGTCATCCCAAGCCTGTGGGAGGAGGCCTTTCCTTATTCGGCACTCGAGGCCATGTCGCTCGGCAAGCCGATCTTGGCGACCCGCAGCGGGGGATTGCCCGAACTCGTAGAAGACGGTGTGACCGGGTCCCTCTTCGAGAAGCGGGACGCATCCGAACTCGCCCAGCTCGTGCGCGCCTGGGGCGAAGACTCCGAGTTCGTCGCATCCATGGGCACCGCGGCGCGAAATCGACACAGGACGGAGTACACCTTGGAGCGTTTCGGCGAACGGATGGAGTCCGCTTACCATTGGGCGCTCGAGTCGGGTTCATAGACACTCTTTAGCGCTACCTCTGCTTCATCTCGGTATAGTTGCGGCATGACTGCTCGACTGCTGATGCCGCTCGCACTTGCGGCCCTCGTCATTGCGGGTTGCGGCGCAAAGTCCGAAGCCCCTGCTCCCGACGGAAGCACCACGTCCACCTCTGCCGCTAAGCTGCGACTCGCCGTAATCCCCAAGGGATCGACCCACGAATTTTGGAAGTCAGTCAAGGCCGGAGCCGACGAGGCAGCTTCCGAACTGGGCAATGTCGAGGTGATCTGGAAGGGACCACAGAAGGAGAATGACCGCGAGGATCAGATCAAGGTCGTTGAGGACTTCGTGACGCAAAAGGTGGACGGGATTGTGCTCGCGCCGCTGGATGACACCGCCCTGCGCCTTCCCGTTTCCGACGCCCAGAGCGCCGGGATTCCCGTGCTGATCATCGACTCGGGCTTGAAGGAAGTCGAAACGGTCAGCTTCGTCGCCACCGACAACTTCGCCGCCGGCAAGAAAGGAGGCGAACATCTGGTTGCATCGTTGGGCGAAGGGCCGAAGAAAGTCATCCTGCTCCGCTACCAGGAAGGATCAGCCAGCACTCGTGAGCGCGAGGAGGGCTTCCTGGAGGCGCTGAAAGCGGCTTCGAACATCACGATCATCAGCCAGGAACAATACGCGGGCGCGACCGTGGAGACCGCTCAGCAAGCCGCCGAGAACTTGCTGCAGCGCTTCCCCGAGTTCGATGGCGTCGTGTGCCCGAACGAGAGCTCGACGTTCGGCATGTTGCTCGCCCTTCAGGGAGCGGGTAAAGCGGGCAAAGTAAAGTTCGTCGGCTTCGATATGACGGCGAAGTTGCTGGACGCCCTGAATGCGGGGCAGATCAACGGTCTCGTCGTTCAAAACCCCAATCGCATGGGCTACCTCGGGGTCAAGCACCTGGTCGACCACATCAAGAAGCAGCCGGTCGAGAAGCGCATCGACACCGGTTCGGTACTGGTCACAAAAGAGAATCTGGCCGATCCCGAGATTGCGAAGGTGATCGCTCCGCCTAAGTCGTGAGCGGATTCCGCGCGCTGGCGGGTCTGATCATCACCTGGCTCGCGTTGGTCGGGCTGTTTGCGGTGTGGCGAGGACCCGACTTTGCATCGCGGGACAACTTTGAAACGATCGCCCGCCAAGTGGCGATCGTCGGCTTCGGCGCGATCGGCATGACGTTTATCGTCGTCGCCCGGATGATCGATCTCTCGGTAGGTTCGCTGGTTGCGCTGGTTACGGTCGTGATTGCGTGGTGCCTCAGTGCGCTGAAGCTCGACCCCGTGGCGGCGGCCGGTATCGGCGTGGGCGTGGGGTTGCTCGCCGGGACGTTCAATGGCCTGCTCATCACCCAGCTCAGGCTCTCCCCGTTCATCGCTACGCTCGGCTCGCTCCTGATCTTCCGTGGCATCGCCACGGGAATGGCGGGCGAGCAGAAGATCGATGCCCCGCTGACCTGGCTCGCTTCGCTGCTGGCGCGTCTGCCGATTGAGAAGAAGTTCATGCTGGTACCGGTGGGAGTCTGGCTGCTCATTGCAGCGGCGGTCCTTGCGAGCCTTGTTCTTCAGCGAACCGTATTCGGCCGGAACGTCATTGCGGTCGGCGCGAACCCGGAAGCGGCGCGGCTGGCGGGCATCAGCCCCTCGCGGATTCGGTTGGCGGTGTTTGCCCTCGGCGGTTTCTTTGCCGGCACCGCCGGACTCATGCAGTTCTCACGGCTGACCGTAGGCGACCCGACCGTCGCAGAAGGACTGGAACTCGACATCATTGCCGCGACGGTGATCGGCGGGGCCTCGCTATCGGGCGGACGCGGCACCGTCTACGGCTCGTTGCTCGGGGCGCTAGTCATCGCGACCATTCGCTCGGGCTGCACCCAGGTCGGTCTGCCAAACTGGGTGCAGAAGATCGTCACCGGCGGAATCATCCTCGCCGCGCTGGCCCTCGACCGCCTACGGGAGACTCACGATGACGCCTGAATCTGTTGCCCGCCTCGCTCGCGAAGTCGCCGACCCGGCCCTCGATCTGGTGATCCTTGCCGAGGGCAACGTCTCGCTTTCGTTTTCCGACCTGACCTTGTGGATTAAGGGATCGGGTCGGGCGATGGCCCACGCCGCGGCGAGCGACTTTTGCGAGGTGCGCGCTCGGGTCCTGGTCGATGCCGTCGAGGGCACCAGTTGGGATGGATTGGATGACGTCGCGATCCGGGAGCATCTCGATGCCACCCGCCTCGACCCCGATGCCATCCGACCCTCGACCGAGACTTTCATGCACGCGTGGCTGATGAAGCACTCCGGCTGGAAGTGCGTCGTGCACACGCATCCGACTCCGGTGCTGTCGCTGTTGATTCGGGAAGATGCCGCGCTCTGGGCGACCCGCCGTTTCTTCCCCGATGAGATCGTGCTAACCGGGCCGGCGACGGCCTGGGTGCCGTACGTTGCGCCGGGGCTGCCGCTGGCGAAGGCAATCCGCGAAGCGGCGCTGCGCTTTGGTGCAGCGATTGGAGAACCACCCAAGACGTACTGGCTACAAAACCACGGTCTCATCACCGGCGGCAAGACCCCTTCCGAAGCGCTTTCCGCAACATTGATGGCCGTGAAATCTGCGCGGATGCTTCGGGATGCACTGGCAAGTGGGGCGGAACTCCGCTGGCTGACCGATGCCGAGGTCGCACATATCGCGGGTTGGCCCGACGAGCATTTCCGCCAATCGGCGTTGTGGGAGCCCTAAACTAGGAATCGTCCCTTCGCCAGTTGGCGAAGGGACGATTCAGGCCTCCAAGGAGAGCGACTTACTTGCGAGCGCGTCGGCGAGCGAGAGCAGCCACGCCGAGGCCAAGAATGGCCATCGTCGCGGGCTCAGGAACGGCCGTGCCGTTGATGCCCATGCTGGCTTCGCGGAACGTGCCAGTCGTAGCAGCACTCAGCATGCCCCAGTTCGTACCAATCGGGAGCACGAAGCCACCACCCGGGTTGCGGGCCCAGCTATCCGAGGCTTGCGCGAGCGAAGCCTGCTGGAACGACTGACCGCGGACGCCGAAGTCGGCAATGCCGGTCAGCGACACGAGATACGTGCCGGCCGCGAGATTAGTAACCCCGGTCGCGTCACCAACGAAGTTGAAGACCTTGGCCGTCACGTTGGTGATCGACGCATTGACGATGGCCGAGTAGGCGATGTCGCCACCGACGCTGGCGGCACCAAACGTGTGGTTAATGGAAGGCGTGCCCGAGAACTGCGAGATCGTCAGGCGAGCTTGGTTGACTCCACCCGAAATCCAGGTGGCCGTAAGCGCTTCGGTCATGCGAACCTGAACGTCGGTCAGATTGACGGCGCTGCCGAACGTCACGACATTGCCGATGCCGGTCGAATAGGTCGGGAAGTCGCCGAACTCCTGGCTGACAAAGTTGCCACCAGCGTCGTTCGCCTGAGCCAAGTAAAGATTGCCGGAGAGTTGGGCACTGGCCATGGCTCCCAGAACCGAAAATGCAGAGATGATCGCGAGTTTCTTCATACTGTTCTCCTCCCAACCCTAGAGCAAACAACTTGCCCAAGTCATTGAGTTCGATCGAAGCATTCTTCGACCACCGTTAGTGTAGTGCAATTGCCACCCCATCCACGACTCCGAAGGGAAAGTCTAGTATCTTCACCAGGTAAAGATTGCGGCGATTCTGCCGAAGGCGGGTCCCAAACAGAAAGACCGCCCGCTCACATGTCGCGGGCGGGCGATCTCTGAAGGGCGCTTCCGAAACTTCAGGCCCTTCGCCGACGTCGCGCTAGAGCAGCGACACCGAGGCCGAGGATGGCCATCGTCGCAGGCTCAGGCACGGCGGCCAGGTTGTGACGGCCGTTGGGAAGGTCGAGCGAGAACTTGTAGAGTCCGTCGGTGGCAACCGTATAGAAAATGTTGTCGCCGCTACCCGAGAAGTCGTTGTTGATCGAGATATCCCAATCTCCCGCCTTCCGATACTTGTACTCGTGGTTCCCCGCCGTCAAGGCGACAGTGCCCTCGTAGAGGCCGTTGCCCATGTGCACTAAGTCGAGAACGGGCGAGGCCCAGCCGTTGAAGCTGCCCATGACGTCCCAGCCGTGGGCATCGTCGTTGGTGTAGCCAACCCGCTTGCCCGAGTTCGGCAGCCAGCCATCGGCGGCGGCGTTCTCCCAGAAGTTCACCAGCATCTGGCCGCTGCTGCCAACCATAACCCTGGCGTTGTTGCCCGGTCCGTTGTTGCCCCAGTCGTTTGTCGTCACCTTGAACTCATGGCGATCGCCCGCGGTGAGGCCGGTGACGGTGCCCTGCCAATGGCCGCCACCCATGTCGGACATGGCGATGTCGCCCAGGTTGCCCCAGTCGTTGAATGTGCCTCGAATGACGAACTGTGCGTTTGCTCCGGCGGCAATGCCGAGCGCCATCGAGATGATCAGTAACTTCTTCATCGTAAGCCTTCCTCGAGGTCCGCGAACCCACATGTCCAGCGGCTCTAGGTTGTATCTTACAGCAACTTCATTGAATCTGGAATACGTATTCTCGATATCTAGTAGTTTTGCGGGGTGGGTGGCTGTTCGAACTGGACTTCTGAGATGTTGCGGCAGTTAGCGCGGGCACGAGTGCATCCCGCGGCTACGATTGCCTTTGCCATCAGCGATGATGCGGGCGGCCGCCCCGACCAACATTCGTACAAGCGTCATTCGACACTCGTCACCCGTCGCTCGTCACCCGTCTCTGCCACCAGAGGGCCACCGCGGTGCCCATGACGATTCCCACCGCTGCGCCGGCGACCACATCGGTCGGCCAGTGCACGCCCCGGTAGATGCGGCTGAGGCCCACCAGCGCGGCCCACACCCAACCGACTCGCCCAACCCAGGTGTAGGGTGTTCCCCGGCTGAGCCACCAGAGCACGGTGGCAACTCCGAACGACGTGGATGTGTGGCCACTGCTGAAGCTGTTGTAGAAAAAGGTTTCCTGCGGATTGGCCCACGAGAGGTTCGAAGGGCGCTCGCGTTCGATGCCCTGCTTGATGGCCGCATTAACGACGCCGGTCGCGACGTACCCCGCTAGCAGCGGAATCGTCAGCCCGAAGCGGCTCCAGTCCTTCGTCGGCCGGCCGGGTTGGTTCGAGTCGGCACGGGTTGGCTCGCGCTGGAGGTTGCCCCACCGCACCGTAAAGAGCAGAATCAGCAGGATCTGGACCCAGCCGAGGCCCGTGGAGGAGATCACGAAGAAGAAAGGATCGAGCCAGGGCCGATGCCCTTCCACATGGATGAGCCTGATCGCCTCTTGATCGAACCGCCAGAGTCCATCCATAGAAAATCAAAGCCGGCCCGGGTCGAGGCTGCTACATTAGGCAACCAAAACTTATTGTAGCCGCCGGATGCCATTGTGCCGGCGTTGATCCGGCTCGTTAGTTCGGTTCAGCGCGGGCACGTATCATCCCGCGGCTACGAAGTTTACTGCACGTCCCAAGCGCCAACAGCCTGAGTCGAGCCCAGACCGGCCGATGATGCTCTCTCTACAGCGTTCCGCGGAGGGCTTGTTCCCGCTCGATCGACTCGAAGAGCGCCTTGAAGTTACCCTTGCCGAAGCTCTTGGCTCCCTTGCGGTGAATGATCTCGTAGAACAGGGTCGGCCGATCGGTCACCGGCTTGGTGAAGATCTGTAGCAGGTACCCCTCGTCATCGCGGTCCACGAGGATTCCAAGCTCGGCGAGCACATCGATGTCCTCGTCGATCTGTCCCACGCGATCCGTGAGCATGTCGTAATAGCTTCGCGGAACGCTCAGGAACTGAATCCCTCGCGCACGCAGTCGGCTGACCGTGTACACGATGTCGTCGGTGCGCATAGCGACGTGCTGCACGCCCGGGCCCCCAAAGAACTCGAGATACTCGTCGATCTGGCTCTTCTTCTTGCCCGGTGCGGGCTCGTTGATCGGGAACTTGACTCGGCCGTTGCCATTGGCCATCACCTTCGACATGAGCGAGGTGAAATCGGTGGAGATGTCGTTATCGTCGAACGAGATCAGGTTCTTGAAGCCGAGGACATCCTCGTACCACTTGACCCAGACGTTCATCTTGCCGAGTTCGACGTTGCCGACGCAGTGGTCGACTTCGATGAGACCGATAGGGTCGCCGGGTTGGTTCTCGCTTCGGAAACCGGGCAGGAACGGACCTTTGTAGTGGTCGCGATTGATGAGCGAGTGGACGACGTTGCCGTACGTGCGGATCGAGGCGAGGCGCACCTTGCCGTGGTCATCTTCCAACGTGTAGGGCTCGGCGTAGCTGACGGCTCCGCGGTCGGTGGCGGCCTTCCATGCCCAGTCCACATCATCGACCTCGAAGGCGATATCTTGCACAAAGTCGCCATGCTCGGCAATCAGCGGCGCCATCGGGTGGCCCGGGCGCACCGGCGCCGTAAAGACCAGTCGCAGCTCGTTCTGGTCGAGAACGTAAGAGACTTCCTTCTGCGAGCCGGTTTCGAGTCCGGCGTACCCGGTAATGCCAAAGCCAAAGGTGTGCTGATAGAAGAATGCGGCCTGACGCGCGTTGTTGACATAGTGGCGCACGTGGTCGACGCGACGGATGGGAAAGGTATCGGTGCTCATCGTTGGTTCCTTGCCTTAGTTGCTCGCCCCAATTCCCTCCGCGGGATACGGTCGTTCGGGCAACGAAGAGCTTACGACTATTATACGTCTGGCAAGTCAGCGGAAACGCCTAGTCCATATGAAGCAGTTCTGGCTGGCTCTTGTTGACCGCGGCCATGCGCCCCACTTCGACGCCGCCCTCGAACGGATCTCGACCAACCTCGTCGGGCACCGCGATCGGATAGTCGCCGTTGAAGCAAGCGAGGCAGAACTCACCCTCTGGGCGTCCAACCGCGCGCACCGCGCCCGTAATGGAGAGATAGCCGAGCGATGTCGCGCCGATATGATCGCGGATTTCGTCGAGGGTCATCCGCGCGGCGGCGAGCTCATCTTTCGAGCACATGTCGATACCGTAGAAGCAGGGCCACTTGATCGGCGGTGCCGTAATGCGGACGTGAATCTCCTTCGCACCGGCCTCGAACAGCAGGCGCACGATCTGCTTTGTCGTGGTTGCGCGGACGATCGAGTCATCCACAAGAATGATCCGCTGGCCACGGATGACCGGCACGAGCGGCGTCAGCTTCATCCGAACACCGCGCTCGCGCAGCTTTTGGTCGGGCGCGATGAACGTACGGTGGATGTAGCGGCTCTTCATCATTCCCTCGCGGAAGGGGATGCCGCTGGCCTGCGCGTATCCGATGGCGGCGGGAACGCCGCTATCGGGCACGGGAACCACGAGGTCCGCCTCAATCGGGTGCTCGACTGACAGTTGAGCCCCCATGCGCTCGCGAGCGGAATAGAGAAGGGTCCCGTACATCTCTGAGTCAGGACGAGCGAAGTAGATGAACTCAAAGAGGCACATCGCCTTGCGATCCGCGGGCGCGCCTTGGGCGAACCGCATTCCGTCCGCGTCTACGATGACCATTTCGCCAGGCTCGAGCTCGTGTTGAACAACCCCATCCACCGGAGCAAAGGCACAGCTTTCGCTAGCCATCATGTAGCCGCCTTCGGGCAGGGTACCAGCCACCAGCGGGCGCACCCCGTTCGGATCGCGGAAGCCGATCAGCATGCCTGGGACCAACACCGTGCAACTATAGGCGCCCTTGAGTCGCCTCATCGCGGCAGCAACGGCGTGCTCAGGGCCAAGATGCATATTGCGCACGAGTAGCCGGGCGATGAGTTCAGAGTCGCTGCTGGAGTCGAACACTTCTCCTTCGGCCTCAAGCTCGTGGCGGAGCGAGACGGTGTTCACGAGGTTTCCGTTGTGAGCGACGGCGATATCGCCGACCACGCTCTGGCAGAAGATCGGCTGGGCGTTGCGTAGGGCACTAGGTCCGGTGGTGGAGTATCGTGTGTGACCAACCGCCATCGTGCCCGGAAGCCCGCTGAGGATCGTTTCGTCAAAGACCTGGCTGACGAGGCCCATGTCTTTGTGCATTCGGACCAGACCGCCGTCGCTGACTGCGATGCCCGCGCTTTCCTGACCACGATGCTGAAGCGCAAAGAGACCGAAGAAGGTGAGACGGGCGGCCTCTCGCCCTGGCGTGAACATCCCGATCACGCCACATTCTTCTTTCGGCGATTCGTCTTCCGTCCAGGCTTGAGGCGACTCCACTTGTGAAGTATGACGCGTCCGCGGAGCCGAGCGACTCCGCGGACGCCGAAATGCTTACTGGTCGAGGCCGTTCCAGAAGCGATCCGCAGGGGTGGCCAACTGGTCGATCGACGTCGCCTTCACGTGCGAGTCGAGCCAGCCGACGTTGACCAGCTTCTTGCTGAAGCGGGGCCACAGCTGACCCTGAGCGGTCGCCGTTCCTGGGGCGCCATACCAGCGTGACGGAGGCTCGACACGGGCATAGCCGATCGTCGTGGTGATGGTGCCTCCGCCGGGTCGAGCGCGGTCTTTCATCGTGGCTTCCGCATAGGCGACGGTGGTCGCGGTCGAGCCGATCGCCGACGTGGACATGCCGATGTAGTGGAACGGGGTGGGATTGCCGCCGTTCGGGTCCGGCGAGTTGACCGTGATGTTCAGGTAGCGGAAGTTGTAGCCGTAGCTTGGGTTCGCTCCCAAGATGTAGTAGTAGAGCTCGTTAGCCTTGTCGAAGCGACCGCGTCCCTGGCTGTCGGTCAGGACGGGGTCCTCGGCTCTGTCCGCCGGACAGATGAAGATTTCCTCGCTCTTGGTGTAGGGCAAGAGAAGCGTGGGCCAGTAATAAAACCCTTGCGTGGTCGGCAGGCTTTGGTTGTTGGGGTCGTAGTAGTACAACGCCGGAGTGGTGTCGTCGTAGTCGTTCAGATAGAGGTTGAGGGCGGTTCCGATCTGACGGCTGTTGCTGAGGCTCGACGTCTTCTTCGCGGCGGTCTTGGCCTGAGCGAAGACCGGGAAGAGGATCGCGGCGAGGATCGCGATAATCGCGATCACGACGAGCAGTTCGATTAGGGTGAATGCACGTAGACGCATGCCTCACATTTCATCATGTAACGCGCTATTCATGACGCCAATTCGGGCGATTCCTTGTCTGGGATGACGAACATTCATGATCTCAGCCAAGCCAGACAAGAAACCATCAAGATGGTCCACGGTTTGGACAGACAGGGGTACTCCAGGTTCGAAATCATGTCCTTGAGCCACCGACCAGCGAGCATAACGTCACCCGCAATTGCAAGCCCTAAAATAGATGTCCATGGATTCATGGACCCGCATATTTGCCAGTTACCTCCACTTGGGGCCAATTCACCCCTGCACACCGAGTATTCTTGAAGTTGAGGTGTGGTCAGATGATGAACTACAAAGTGCCATTAATCGTTTTGGGGATTGGGTGTACGGCGTTGGCTACCCCGGTCATCTTTTCGAATGTAATCGTTGCGGCTCCGCCGCTCTCGGTGGGTGCGACATGGAACACGCTCGGCAACTCGATCAGCTTTAACTTACCAAACGCGATTGTCGGTGATCCGGTAGCGCCACTGAGAGCCGGAACCCTGAACATCCAGTTCGATGGATTCGCTCCGGCACCGGCAATCGGCAACGAGGTTGGTGTTAACCTCGGCGCCGCGATCTCCGGCTCGGGAACGATCTTCTTCCAGGAGCAGGTGTTCGAACTCGACGCTGTGGGCAACGAAGTTGCCGGCGGGCCAATTGGAGTGATCGAGCACGTGTTCCTTCCGGGCCATCCGATGACCTGGTCGGACATGATTACGTTCAGCCGACCCGTCGAGCGCTTCCGCGCGAAGAAGTTCTTCACGCTTTCGGCGGTAGACACAAGCGCGTTCGATCTTGCGGCGGTTGGCATCGTTAACCAGAACATTCAGCTGGTTCCCGAGCCTGCGACTTTTGCCGCACTCGGCATCGGCGTTGCCGCCCTGTTGAGGCGACGACGCGGCTAGGCACCCTCCAAAACAGACGTGGGCCGTTGTCCACTCGGACAACGGCCCTCGAGCATTCTAGAAAGTGATCCGCGGTGCGACGGGCTTTCGCTTTCCATCGCCGTCAAAGTGGTCCACCAGCTCTCCGCCCTCGAGCACGATGCCCTGCGGGGTGCGCTTCACACTCGGCTTCTTCGTGAAGGTCACGATGTTGCTGACCCGACCGGTCTCGGCGTTGAACGCGATAAAGGCACCTTTGAGGCCGATCAGGCTCCCAATCACGCCCACTTGCGCGAAGCTGTTCGACTTCGTGTAGTGCAGCTTCGTGAGGTTATCGCATCCGATTTGGTAGATCAGGGTGCCGTCGTTGTCATCCGAGATTCTCGTGAGGGTCATGGACGCACGAGTCGTACAGTCCGCGAGAACGACCGCCGGGGTTCGATTCCCTTTCTCGGAGAACATCGCCATGGCCGCGCCGGACGCGTAGTTCCCAGCTCCAACCAAGGTGCGGAAGGTCGGTGCAGGAGCGAATGCGGCTTTCGAGAAGTTGTCGGTGAGCTGGACGACGCGATTGATGACGTACCGCTGGTCACTTGCGAACGCAACAAATGCGCCCGCTTGTGCCGACTCCATGACTAACATCTTGGAGTCATCCGGGAGAAACTGCATAGAGCGGAACTCAACATTCGGATCGAGATCAGACCGCAAGAGATGAAGGTAGCCACCCGTGCCGGAGGTAAGCCGTATTGCATACCATCGGCGCTCTCCTGAGGAGATGTCGAAGATGGAGTAATAAAGGCTCTCTCGTTTGGCATCGATCACGGAGCCGCTGTAGGCTGCGTTCGCATAGGCAATCAGAGCGTCGTTTACCAACGTTCCTCCGAGCGTAAACCCCCGGATTTGAGGTGCGCTTCCGGATACATCACGCGCAAAGTAGGCGTGGTTCTCAGTGCTACACCCAATCACGTCGGTATCGACGGGAACACCCGAAATCCGATCCACAAGTCCGGACCCGTTCGAGTTGATCACCGACAACGCCTGAGCGACCGGGCGGTGCACAACCACCTTTGAGCCGCTTGGCGTCAAGCAGAAATCGAAGACGTCGGTGAGGATCGTAGCCGGAGTCCCGCCGGCCATCGGCGTACGCTTGAGCGTGTAGTTTTCCACGAAGTAGAGCCAGGCCCCGTCCGGGCTAACGGCGATGTTCTCCGCGCTTGCTGACAGAGTGGCAATAACGCGCTGATTCGTGCCGTCGAGTTCCATCGCACGAAGCTCTGGCCCCCTTGGCGTGCGCGTCTTGACCACGATCTCACCCTCCTCGGGAGTGGGGTTAGCATCGCTCCAGTACGCTTTCGTGATGGCTCCAGTGAAGCCGAACACCGCCAAGCCACCGGGAGCGGTCGATGCAATCTGGTTCGACATTTTGCCGGCAACGCGAACCTGCGAACCCCCGACTTCGGGGTCTGGAGCAATCGCCGCGGGCGACCCGCTACCACCACAACCCATCGCGCCAGCGAGCACAAGACCAGCAATCACGAAACCTACGTTCTTCATTACTCAGATCTCCTATTCGATCACGACACGATTCGATGTCGGGCGACGCTCTCCGTCACCCGAAAGATGTTCGGCGATGCCATCTCCCTCGAAGACCCACTTTTTACCCGACCGCGAGATGGAGGGTTTCTTTGTAAAGGTGATCACGTTGCTCACCCGCCCCGTGGTCGAGTTGAAGGCGACGATCGCCCCCTTGAGACCGGTAAGACTGCCGATGACCCCGACCTGAGCAAAGCTGTTCGACTTCGTGTAGTGGAGCTTGGTCAGGGCATCGCACGTCATCTCGTAGATGATCGTGCCGTCGTTGTCGCCTGAGACGCGGGTGAGGTTCATCGAACTGCGGGGATTGGCGTCGGCGAGGACGACCGAAGGGGTTCGGCTGTTCAAATCCGAGAACAGCAACGCCGCAGCTCCGGCGGCGTAGTTCCCTGCACCGACGAAGGTCCGGAAGGTCGGGCTCGGTGCCCACGCCGGAGTCGACAAACTAAACGTCCCACGAAAGACGGTATCGAGGATGTTATGGTCCCGATCGAGGGTTACAATCCGCGTTTCGGTCGGATCCGTGTGGTCTTGGATCGCCACAAACGCTTGGCCATCCGGGCTTGAGGCCATTGAGCGGATGCGATCGACATCCGCAAGATCATCTCGGATCGAGGTTGAGTGTGGGCCGCTGGGTCCGAGATAAGTCTCATAAGCGTAAACCTTGGCATCGTTGAGGTTCTTGAATCTGCTGAAGATTCGATCTCGTGCCGGTGCTAAGTCAGAGCTATATAGTTCAATCGGACTTAGTGTCACCCAGGGAACAGACTCGACATTCCCAACTAGGGACACACGCTCATACAACTGGTTCAAGGCTTGCGGGCTCTGACTGATGAACCCGTAGCTCTCGTTGACGCAGCCGATGACCCGCGTGAGGTTGGTCTCAGAAGAAGGAACCCGCACATCAACACCAGTGCCATTGACATTGGCATAAACCACATCGTCGGCCGTTGGCCGATATGCGAGAATTTTTGCGCCGGAAGGTGACAAAGCGAAAAAGTAGACGTCCGCCATCATCGTGGTCACGTTGCCACCAGAAATCGGCACCCGCTTCAGCGTGCTGTTCTCGGCAAAGTAGACCCACGCTCCATCGGGGCTCACCCGAATCTCCGAGGGTTCGGCAGTGAGGCTCGCCACGACCCGCAGGTTGCTGCCATCAGGCTCGCACGCGACAATCTGACGTCCATTTACAATGGTCGACATGGCGAACACAATCTCCGTCTCCGCGCGGGTGGGGTTCGTGTCCGTCCAATAGGCCTTCGAAATCGTGCCGGCAAAGCCGAAGACTGAGAGCCCGCTCCCGTTCGTGGCGATCACCGGCGACCGCACTTGCCCCTGAAGCCGCATCGACCCAGAGACAACTTCCGGTTCGGGCGCAACGGCCATGGCTCCTCCACCGCCACCGCAACCCGAAAGGACGCCGACGAGCAAACTCAAGCTGAGGAGCCAACGCATATCCCCACATTATAAGGGAGACGTCAGCGGAATACAACCTCTCAGGCCATCGCCTTGACTCGGAGAGCGCCTCTCCATCGTCGGTCTCTGGGTCAAACGGGTTCGCCTCCGTCGGCGTCAGATAGAGAATGCGATCCCTCCTGAACGTCGAGCCCGAAGCCTTTGGATTGACCCGGGAACTCTCCGACGATCTGAGAACGCTCGACCGGATGTTGGGAAAGATCCTCGCCGAACAGGGATCCCGGGAAGTGGTCGAGCTCGCCCGAAAACTCGTCACCGAGGAGAATCCCGATCCCCGCAGACTCTTCGAGCAGTACCCGCAACTCCAAGACCCTGCTGTCTTCCGCGACGTCGCCCGCGCCTTTACGGCGTTTTTCCAACTTGCGAATACGGCGGAACAGAAGGAGATCGTGCGCGTCAACCGAGCCCGGGGCGAGGAGCGCAAGGAATCAATCCGAGACGCCGTCATCGAACTCAAGTCAAGAGGTACGACGGCGGCTGAGATGCAGCAGCTTCTCGACCGTATTCAGATTACGCCAACGCTCACGGCGCATCCTACCGAGGCCAAGCGCCGCGCAGTCCTCGATAAGCTGAAAAGTGTTGCCCTCCACTTGGCAAAAGCCGAGAGCGGTCCAACCCTCGCCGATCCTTTGGACGCCAAGAGGGAGGACTTCGACGAGGTGGAGCGCATCCTCACGACCCTTTGGCAGACGGACGAGATGCGGGCGGTTCAGGTGACCGTGGACGAGGAAGTAAGAAATGCCCTCTACTTCTTTGAAGGGACCATCTCCGAGGTCGTTCCGCCGCCGAAGCTGATGGGTTGCACAGCTTGCGCGGCATGTACGAGAACTGGCCCTTCTTTAAGTCGATGGTCGACAACGCTCAGCTTGAGTTGACTCGTGCGCACATCGCTACTTCAAGGCTGTACGCGAAGCGGGTGCCCGAACCCTCGGGGCCGCGCATCCAGCGCTTGATCGAAGAGGAGTTTGATCGCACGCGGAACGCCCTCCTCCAGGTCACCGGGGCGAGTGATTTGATGGACTCGGCGAAGGTCGTGAAAAGTACGGTCGGGCTAAGGAATCCGGTGTTGATGCCGTTGAACGTCCTGCAAGTTGCCCTGATGGACCGTTGGGCCGACTTGAGCGATGACGAAAGGAGCGGTGAATGGAGGGAGGCCATGCTCCAAACCATCGCCGGCATCGCAGCCGGCATGCAAAGCACGGGCTGAGCACCGACAAACTAGCGAATCAGCAACTTCTGAGTGTCGGGCTTCTTTGCGCCTTCGCCGTCGTACACCTCGGCGATGCCCTCACCTTCAACCGCCCACTGCCTGCCCGATCGCGAAATCGTGGGCCGCTTCGTGTAGGTCACCACGTTGCTTACCCGACCCGTCTCCCCATTGAACGAGATAAAAGCCCCTTTGAGGCCGGTGATGCTGCCCACCACCGACACCTGGGTGAAGCTGTTTGACTTCGTGTAGTGGAGCTTGGTCAGGTTATCGCACTCAAGCCGGTAGATCAGCGTTGCGTCGCTGGTCTCGGAGACGCGCGTGAGGGTCATCGAGGCGCGCGTGGAACAGTCGGCGAGAACGACGGCCGGGGTTCGCCCGCCCTTATCCGTGAACAGGACCGCAGCGGCTCCAGACGCATAGTTGCCCGCCCCGACGAAGGTTCTGAAGGTAGGGGCTGGCGCCCAATCCGTGACGTATCTCATAAACACGTCCTGGACGATCGTTCCAGTGACATTAAAGTCACGATCTAGAGTGACGAGCGATGGTGGATTCGTCGTTCTGATCGCGACCATGCGCAAGTTGTCTGGAGCAAACGACGACGAGACCGGAAAGGGCGTCTGAGGCAGGTCGTCGCGGACCTCGCGGATGAGCATAGCGTGCAGAATGAACGCATACTCCCACACGCGGGTCTTGAGGTCCGACGATTCACAGTACACATAGACCATATCCCGGCGAGCATCCAAAGCAACGTCGCGAACCGAGGAGTTGCTTCCCGTAAAGAAGTAGTTGTAGGTCTGGCTTGGGCCGGTCAGTTGGAGCGTTCCTACCGAAGGATTGGTCGCCCACCGATAGTTGATAAACACCGCGGCCTCTTCGCTCAGACAACCCACTATTCCGGCATCATTCGTGACCGTGGAGTCGAGTCGAACTTCGACTCCGGTTCCATTGACGTTCACGACGGAGATCACATTGGACGTGGGACGATGGACCACTGCCCGGGTACCCGAGGGGGTTAGGGCGAAGGAGTTCACGTCTGTCAGAACTTGCGTCGGTGCGCCCCCGCCCATCGGGATGCGTTTCAGTGTGGTTCCCTCGACGTAGTAGAGCCAAGCGCCGTCCGGACTCACCCGAACTTGCTTGGGAATTGCGGACAGCGAGACGATGGTTCGCTCGTTTGATCCGTCGGGCTCACATGCAAGGATGACCTCGCCTGTCCTAAGCGACGACCTGGCAAAGACCAACTCCGTCTCTTCCAGAGTCGGTGTTGCATCCGTCCAGTAGGCTTTGGTGATCGCTCCACTGAAGCCGTAGACCGTGAGACCGCCAGTAAGGACATCGACCACGGGGAGATTCAGGTTGCCCTGCACCCGCATCGGGCCCGCCGACTGATCGGGTTCGGGCGTCATCGCCCCGGCCCCACCACCGCCACATCCGGCAACCGCCACGACCAACAAGAGACCGCCAACGCACTGGGTCAGGAAGCTTCCGAGTTTCATCTTGTACCTCGGGAATCTCCGACCGCCGCTCCCTCTTGCCGCGGCCGGCCGGGATCCACAAGCCGAGTATCCCGCATGCCCCGTGAACCCAAACGGTGCCAGTTCTAAAATGACCTCTTCGCCTGAGGTGTTCCCGGCCCGAGGGAGGCGGCGGTATACTCGCCTCCATTGGCGTTGCCGCTCCAAGGGCGCAGCGGATGCCGCCTTATCTCAAATTTCGAGGAGCGATATCCGCGTGGCCAAACCCGCCCAAAAGAACTTGCCGGCGTCTCCCGCCGAACTCATTTCCTACTATCGGGAGATGCTTTTTATTCGTCACTTCGAGGAGAAGTGCAACCTCGCCTACCGCACCGGTAAGGCTGGTGGCTATCTCCACGTCTACATCGGAATGGAGCCGCTCGTCGTGGGCTGGCTCAACAACATCCGCAAGGGCCACGACTACGTCATCACGGCCTACCGCGACCACGGGCATGCGCTTGTGCTCGGTTCCGATCCGGTAGCGACCATGGCCGAAATCATGGGCCGCAGCGGTGGCCAGAGCCGCGGCAAAGGCGGCTCGATGCACATTTACGACATCGATAAGCAGTTTTACGGCGGCTGGGGAATCGTCGGCGGACACACGGCACTGGGCGGCGGCCTGGCCATGGCCGCGAAGTACCGAAAGGAAGACCGCGTCACCCTTTGCTACCTTGGAGACGGTGCCGCAAATGCCGGCGTGTTCTTCGAGACGCTGAACATGTGCGGCCTGTGGCAGCTTCCGATCATCTTCATCATCGAGAACAACTTGTACGCGATGGGCACGGCTCTCGAGCGGCACGCCGCCGATCCTCAGTTGTACAAGCGTGGCTTCCCGTTCAACATGAAGCATGAGCGCGTCGACGGCCACGATCTCGTCGAGGTGCTGAACCACTCGAAGCGGATCATCGACGACTGCCGCGAGAACTCGCAGCCCTACCTCATCGAGGCGATGACCTACCGCAACATGGGTCACGGCGCCGCCGACAACGACCGCCAGCTGTATCGCACGAAGGAAGAAGAGGACGAGTATATGAAGCGGGATTGCATCCGGCTTTACGAAGCGTTCCTAGACTCCAACAGCATCCTCTCGCGCAGCGAGATGGAGAAGATCGACGCCGAAGAACTCGACCGTGCCGAGACGATCTACGAAGAAGCGGACAAGTCACCGTTCCCTGATCCCGAACAGGTTTACACGGACGTGTACACGGACATGACTCCGGAGATGGGCCACTAATGACGAACATGACCTACCGAGATGCCGTACGGCTCGCGATGATCGAGGAGATGGATCGCGACCAGAACGTCTTCATCATGGGCGAAGACATCGGCAAGTACAAGGGCACGTTCCGCGTGACCGACGGCTTGTTCGAGCGCTATTGCCAAGAGCCGCGAGACTGGCTCGTCGAGCCGCCCCACCCGGAGATTCTGGATGGTGTCGGCCGCCGCGTCATCGATACGCCGATCACCGAGCCGGGCATTGTCGGCATGGCGACTGGGGCCGCCATGACGGGCCTGCGCCCGATCGTCGAGATGATGACCATGTCGTTCTCGATTCTCGCGCTCGACCAGATCATCAACCACGCCGCGA
Organism: Methanoregulaceae archaeon; assembly: GCA_020850325.1. Lineage (GTDB taxonomy): Bacteria > Armatimonadota > Fimbriimonadia > Fimbriimonadales > Fimbriimonadaceae > JANJUB01. Next base: position 35,813 of record JADZEW010000024.1, on the reverse strand, counting down.
AGATCCACTACATGACGGGGGGACAGATTTCGGTTCCGCTGGTCATTCGTGGTCCGGGTGGCGCAGCGAACCAGTTGTCGGCGCAGCACTCGCACTCGATGGAGGGTTGGTACGCCCACGTACCCGGCCTCAAGGTCGTTGCTCCGGCGACGCCGAACTGCGCGAAGGGCATGCTCAAGGCGGCCATCCGCGACGACAACCCGGTTATCTTCACCGAGAACCCCGGACTCTATAGCATGAAGGGTGACGTCAGCGACGACGTGGATGAGATCATCCCGTTCGGCAAGGCGCGCATCGCGAAGGAAGGCAAGGACATCTCGCTCATCGCATACTCGCGCATGGTGAACGTGTCGCTCGCCGCCGCGGAGTTGCTTGCCGCCGATGGCATCGATGCCGAAGTCGTCGACGTGCGTTCGCTGCTTCCGCTGGACACCGAGACGATCTACAACAGCGTTCGCAAGACGCACCGGGCGGTCGTGGTGTACGAAGATTGGAAGTCGGGTGGATTCGGCGCGGAGATCGCGGCCCGGATCGCTCAGGACTGCTTCGACGACCTGGACGCCCCGGTCGGTCGGGTCGGCGGTCTGAACGTGCCGATGCCGTACGCGAGGGTTCTGGAACTGCAGTGCATCCCGAACGAGCAGGACGTCCTCGCGGAAGTCCGCAAGATCGGCTAGACCAAGGAGGGGTTAGCGACCTCTCCACCCCCTACCCCCTCCTCTCAAGAGAAAGGAGGGGGATTCCATTGGTAACAAGCGCAACGCGAAGGCGTCCTAATTGCTCATGTGGCTCCCCTTAATCATCGGTTGGACCCTGCAGGCTCCCGCGAGTCCGAATCGAGTTTACGTCCGGGGCGAGACCTTGGCCCTCGAGGCTCCAGGAGCAACCACGGCGACGGTCGTGGGCACTCCGCTCACCGCCACCCTCAGCGGGTCGAAACTGACCCTATCGACCGCCGCCCTGAGGCCCGGGAGCTACACGCTTGAGTTCAGCGGTGGCCAAGTTCGCAAACTGACTTTCGAGGTCGCCCCGGCCCCTCCCGCCGGACGGTATCCGCTCTGGCGCTGGGGCGGCACCGCCCCCAAGAGCTTCGCGTACTACCGCGAGCGCGGATTCACGAGCGTTGGTTCGCCCATGATCACCGGCGTGTTGGATGGCAGCGAGAAGACGGTGCGTGACATCCAGCTTAGCCTCGACGAAGCCGCCCGCCAAGGTCTCGACTACAGCATCTACCTCAACCCGCTGTACGACCCAAAGTGGAAGTCGGCTCCCGAATCTCTCGCCGAGCGATTCGATGGCTCCAAGATGACTCAGGCATACCCGCGTCAGGGTCAGGTGGTGGATCATGCCAAGTCCGTAGCGAAACGGGCGGCTGAGCTCTTCGGCGATTACCCCGCGTGGCGGCAGTCGCTGCTGGGGTCCGAGTTCCAATTGGATTACAACTTCGGCAACGACGCGGCGGCCCTCGGGCGCACCGAGGCCAACATCGACGTACGATCGGCGGGAATCTACCGTCAGCCCAAGGAGAACCTACCCGTCAACGGAGTCATCGAAGACTCCAACGCGCGATACCGGTTTCTGACATGGTGGTACCACCGCGGGATGGGCGACGCGGCGCTGAACGAAGCGATGTCGATCCTGCTTCGCTCGCGCAAGCCCGAACTTCTGGCTTGGCATGATCCTTACCGGCTCGCCCCCGTTTCGGGTAGCGCACGCGGTCTCGGTGCGGTCTCGACGTGGACGTACGCGCAGCCCGACATGACCCGGCTGTACTCGACAAGGATTCTGCAAGCCGCGGCTCGACTGGACCGCCAACGGGCCATGCAGACGATCACGCTGTTCCTCTACCCGCGATTCGTGGAGCCAATCGGCAACGATACCGGCTCGCTGGAGAACGACCGTCCGGGCGGGAACAACTACTACACTGCCGGACCCGATTTCGCTCGTCAGGCGCTCTGGCTAGTGTTCTCGCAACGCCCGGACGTCGTTGGCATCTACTTTGGCGGCGCGCTTCAGCCTGACGCCCCTAACGTCGATGTCCGCCGAGCCTCGCCCGAATCGTTCGATGCCATCGGCGAGGTGAGCCGGCGCCTGATCGAGCCTTACGGGCCCACCGTTCTGGCGGGTACGCCGCTTAAGCCCAAAGTCGCCTTGCTCATGAGCGCCGCCGCGATTTGGCTGGGGGATTCGCCCAAGAACGTCGGGTACCCGACGGAGCAGATCCTGCCTTACGCCTCTCTGCTTGCGATGAATCAGATTCCGTTCGACGTCGTCCTCGATGAGGACGTGACGGCGGGTCGGCTGAGCGGATATGAAGTGCTGGTCATGCCCCAGGCGGGAGCGTTGACGCGGTCGATGGTGTCGCAGATTCAGCGATTCACCGCCGGTGGTGGCAAGGTGATTGCCGATGCGTCGCTCAAGGCCGACCTCGGCGCGGTAACCAAGACCAACTTCGACTTCACGTTCCAAAGCCGGGTAGACGGCGTCGCCGCGGCCAAAGGCGAGGCCATCACCGCCGACGAGAACCGCCGCCGGATGGAAGCCTATGCAGCCGACCTTGGCAAACTGCTTAGGGTCGAGCGATACGCATTTGCCGACTCACCGCGCGCCCTGGTCAATACGGTCGATGCCGGTGACCTGAAGCTCGTGTTTGCGGTGAACGACAACCGCGACTTCGGGCCGCGATTTGGCGCGGCGAAGCTGCACATGGAGAGGGGAGTGCCTCTCCCCACGCGTTTGACGATTGCCGGCAAGGGCGTGGTCTACGACACGGAGACCGGCCAGCGAGTGGCCCCGCCGATAACGACCACGCTCCCGGAGGCCGAGGGCAAGCTCTACGCGGTGCTTCCTGAGGCCGACCCGGTGGTCTCCGTAAGCGCCCCAAGTTCCCTTGATCCAGGCAAGGCGAGCCCGATTTCGGGGGCCGTCAAGTTTCCTTCGGGCAAAGCTCCTCGCGGTGCGTACCCGCTCTGGATCGAAGTCACCGACCCGAGCGGCGTAAACCGCGAGTTCACGCAGGCGGTCGCGGCCAAAGACGGAGCCTTCTCACTTCCCTTCATCCCAGCCGTGAATGACCCGTCCGGCACGTGGAAGATCGAGGTCACCGACCTCGTCACTCGCAAGAAGGTCTCGGCGACCTTCACTCGGTGAGGCGCGGTACCCTCGGCACGCATTGAGCGAAGCAATCCTGCGTGTTCGGACTTACCATGGCCAGCTGGTTTGGCGGCGGTACGGCCGTCCGGTTCAGACCTTCTCGGCCGAACGGTTAGACGAGGTCTTATCCAAGTTGGCCGAGGTCGATGCTGCCGCACAGCGTGGGTTGGCGTGCGTGGGGTTCGTTGCCTACGAAGCAGCTGCGGCGTTCGATCCTTCCTTGACCACGCATCCGCCCAAAGGCGTGTTGCTTCGCTTCACTGCGTTTGAGTCTTGGGAGGACTTCGACGAGCTTCCGTTGCCAGCGACCTCGGCGGTCGAGGACATGGGCTGGGATCCGGAACTGGACGATCACGTTTACGCTTCGGCGGTTGAGCGGGTTCGGCAGCTCATCGCGGCGGGCGATACCTACCAAGTGAACTTGACCCTGCGTCTACGCTCCCGCGCCCTGGCCAAGCCAGAGGCGCTCTTCCGCCAGATGGCTCACTGCCAGCGAACGGCCTTCAGCGCGTACCTGAGCGACGACGACATCGCGATTTGTTGCGCGAGCCCGGAGCTGTTCTTCGAGCTTGATGACGATGTAATACGCTCGTCGCCGATGAAGGGCACGGCTCCCCGCGGACGCACCACCTCCGAAGACGCCAAGCTCGCCGACGAACTCGCCCAGAGTGAGAAAAACCGCGCGGAGAACTTGATGATCCTCGACATGGTGAGGAACGACCTGGGTCGCATCGCCGATGTAGGATCCGTTCAGGTTGAAGACCTTTTCAAGGTCGATCGGTACGAAACCGTTCATCAGATGATCTCGACGGTCTCCGCGCGCACGACGGCCCCACTTATCGACATCTTCCGCGCGCTGTTCCCTGCCGCCTCCATGACCGGGGCACCCAAACGACGCACGATGGAGATCATTCGCGATCTCGAGGCAAGCCCTCGCGGGATCTATGCGGGGTGCATCGGGGTGGTCGGCCCGGGTCGGCATGCCCGGTTCGGAGTCGCGATCCGCACGGCAGTACTCGACCGACGCCAAGGAACCTGGGAGTATGGTGTGGGCGGAGGGATCGTCTGGGACTCTTCTCCCGCCGGAGAACATGCGGAGTGGGTGACCAAGACGGCCGTGTTGCGGCCCTCACCCCCCGAGTTCTCGCTCCTCGAGACCTTCCGGTTCACGCCGGAGCAGGGTTATTGGCTGTTCGACCGCCATCTGGAGCGACTCCTCGACTCGGCCGAGTACTTCGACCGCCCCCTTGATGTTATGTCGGTCGTGAGGGCTCTGCACGACGCGGCGATCGAAGCTCCCGGCCCCAAGCGGGTTCGGTTAGTCGTCGATTCGACCGGGCACGCTAATGCAACGTGGTCGTCTCTGGAGGAGTGGCCGGCGGAGCCTCAAGTTGGGCTGGCCCACCAGCCCGTCGATTCCGCGGATCGGATGCTCTTCCACAAGACCACCCACCGGAGCCTCTACGATCAGGCGCGGTCCGATCATCCGGACTGCGATGAGGTGCTGCTGTGGAACACCCGAGGCGAGATCACCGAGGGCACGTTCAGCAACGTGATGTTCCGCATCTACGGGCAACTCTTCACCCCGCCGCTAGATTGCGGTTTGTTGCCGGGCGTTCTGCGAGCCCAGCTCATTGGGCAAGGCAAGCTCGCGGAGGGGATTCTGCGGGTCGATGAGCTTGGAGCGGTCGAGGCGATCTACCTGCTCAACTCCGTGAGGGGCATCAGCGGCGCGGTTGTATTGCGTTCCAACGTGCCTCCTTTCTCGTAGCCGCTCGATGATACGGTTCCGTCGTCGCACCTCTTTGTGGGCGAGGGATGCGTCGTGCCCTCGCTAAGCTTGCCGGAGCGGCAATCCCACGCCGGTACGAGCCAACCGGCGACTACGGGGGCCCGCCCAAGGGAATCATGCACCAGCCTCATCCGTGCCCGCGCTGAACCTGGCTCGAGCCGCATTCACGCTGGCACAATGGCATCCGGCGGCTACAAAGAAGCATCGTTGCTCACGCATCGACCCCAGCAGCGCGGTCCGGCTCCAAAAGCCCTGATCCGGCGTTCACAATAGAGAGACATGTTTGGACGGTTGATCTTGACGATGGCGGTGATTCTGGCCGCGATCGGGTTGCTGGTGATGCTCGCCGAGCGGTATCCGGCGTTTCGCTTTGGGCGATTGCCCGGCGACATCATGATCGAGCGCGGGGAAACCAAGATCTTCATCCCCATCACGAGCATGCTGCTCTTTAGCTTGCTGATCAGCCTCGGATTTGCTTTGTTGCGGGTGTTCAAGCGTTGAGAATCAAGCTCGTTTCCTTCGATGCCGCCCACACGCTGATCGATGTGAACTGGCAGCCGGGCGTGTTCGCGGTGCAGAACGCCCAAGAGGCCAACTTAGAGCTCGATCCGATCCCCGCTGGTGAACTGTACGACCGTTTGCTGCGCACCCGCTGGATGCACTTTCGAGAGTTGAACTTGACCCGCGATGAAGCCCAAACCGATGCGTTCTGGAACGAGCTGACCACCGATTGGTTGGAACAACTCGGAATTTCCGGGGTCGATCCCATTGCGCTCAGCGAGCGCGGACGTCAGCGAATGTATGGTCCGGACTCACCCTGCTTCCGGCTCTACGGCGACACTCTCGCAGGGCTAGAAGCGGTCGCTGCGCTCGGCCTGCCCATGGTGATCTTGAGCAACTGGGACATCTCACTCCACCGCACCGTTCGATCGCTAGGCATCGAGGATCGGTTCCTGCAAGTGTTCGCCTCACTGGAGCACGGCGTCGAGAAGCCGGAGACCGAGTTGTTCCGAGTGGTCGAGGAGGCGACGGGCTATGCGCCGGAGGAGATTTTGCACGTGGGCGACCATCCGCTGGACGACTTGCAGGGTGCGATCGGAGCTGGCTGGCACGCGGCATTGCTGGATCGCGCCTCGGACGAGGTCTCCCGCCCCCGGATTCCCTCGCTGCATCACGTGCCGGAGGCGATCGCTTGGATCGGCTGAGCGACTACGATTACGAACTGCCCGAGTCGCTCATCGCCCAGACGCCGCTGGATGACCGCGCGGCCGCGAGGCTCCTGTGGCTCCATCGTGCGACGGGGACGGTCGAGCACGGACACTTCCGTGACGTCGAGAAGATTCTTCAGCCCGGTGACCTGCTTGTCGTCAACAACACGCGCGTAACGGCCCGCCGCATCTTCGGGCGCAAGCCTACCGGTGGCGAGGTCGAGCTGCTGCTGCTTCATGAACTCGGTCCGTGGCGCTTCGATTGCCTGGCGCGCCCCGGCCGCAGACTTCCGGTCGGGTCGATCATCGAGTTCGGCGAAGGGTGGCCCGTTGCGACCGTCGTCGCCGTGTCCGACGGCCCAACGCGAACCGTTGAGTTCTCGGACGATCCCAGGGCCTTGCTCGCTGCAGCGGGAACCGTCCCTTTGCCGCCCTACATCGCAAATCCCATCGAGGACCCCGAGCGCTACCAAACCGTGTTTGCCCAAGCTGGAGGCAGCGCCGCCGCGCCAACGGCAGGGCTGCACTTCACCGATGAACTCGTCACACGGCTTCGTACGCAAGGTGTGGACTTCGCCGAGGTGACGCTGAACGTGGGGATCGACACGTTCCGCCCCGTGCAGGTGGAGCAGCTCGATCTTCACGAAATGCACGGCGAGACTTGCACGCTGCCGACCGAAACCGCCGAGAAGATCCACGGTTGCCGTGGGCGCGTCATTGCCGTAGGGACGACCTCAGTGCGCACGCTCGAGACCTTTGCTTTGGGTCCACGGCGTGTGGAGACGGGAACGCGTTCGACTTCCCTCTTCATCCGACCCGGCTATCAGTTTCAGATCATCGACGGGATGTTCACAAACTTCCACATACCCCGCACGACGATGCTCATGATGATCGCCGCGTTCGCGGGACATGCCGCGGTCTTCGAGGCGTATCGCCAGGCCGTCGAGCAGCGTTACCGGTTTCTCAGCTTCGGCGACTCGATGCTGATTCTCTGAGCCACAATGAACGCCATGGAATCACGTATGCCGGGGGTCCACCTCGTTCCGCTGAAGCGCTTCGCCGACGCCCGTGGATGGCTGACTGAGTTGTTTCGCCACGACGAACTTCCGGGGGACTTCCGCCCGGCGATGAGCTACCTCAGCGTGACCCATCCGGGCATCGCCCGTGGCCCCCACGAGCACGTCGGCCAAACCGACGGCTTCGCGTTCATCGATGGCGCGTACGATCTCTATCTGTGGGAGAACCGACCTGGCCACGAGGAGTGCGCCGAGGTGTTCCGGCTCGGGAGCGACGCTCCGACGCTGGTGATCGTCCCGCCCGGTGTGGTTCATGCCTACCGCAACGTGGGCGACCGCGATGCGTTCGTGCTGAACTTCCCGGATCAGCTGTACGCGGGATGGGGCAAGAAGGAACCCGTGGACGAGATTCGGCATGAAGACGCCGAGGACTCGCGCTTCCGATTGCCCGGCTAGTAGACCTTGCGGATCGGATTCGAGCCCGAACCCACCGGGCGCACGACGATGGTCGCCGGATAGCTGCTGCCCGAGAGGGGCACGGTCATCATCGTCAGGTGACGCTTCTCGCCCGGCTGGAGCCTCACGCGCATGATCTGCGCTTCCTCTTTGGGCTGGAGGAGCGGCGTGCGGCGCACTTCGCCATTGAGCACGAAGAGCGCCCCGGAGTAGCCAGCGCTGGCCTCGAACACGACTTCGATGTCCGCCGAGTCGGTCTGCGGATTCTCAACCCGCGCCTCGATGTTGTAGAACACGCCGAAGTTGCCGTCGAGGCCCTTGCCATCGGGGCGAGGAATCGGACGCTGGCCGATGCGAATGAAGCCATGTCGTCCGCCGACCGCGTAATCCACCGACTCGTTGCGGAACGGCGAGGGGTAGATGTGATTCGAAAGCTCAAGACTTGCGCTGCCTTCGTAGTCGAGGCTTCGCGGCGGCTGCCGACGCCACGGCGTCGGAACCGTCAACGCGGCCGCCGTCTTGGGTCCGCCGTCGTAAGGCGGCATCGAGTCCATGCGGAAGAGCAGGTCGCTTGGGCCACCCGGCAGCAAGCGCAAGTAGCAGAGGCCGCTCATCGTATCTTGCGGGGCCAAGCGGCGGAATGCCAAGGAAATCGACGCTCTCGGCGGGACCGTGACGACCTCACCCGAAGAGTGCACCCAGTTGCGCAACATCTGATCACCAGCAACGATGCCCGCGAGAACAGGATTGCGGTCGGGCCGACTGTCGCCGGGCATGATCACGACTCGCGCCGGCTGACTCGATTCGTTGACGAGCTGGCCCTCGATGTACATTCCGGCGGGCGTCGCGTTGAGGTGATGGTAGAGCAGCCGCACCGGTTGCTCGCGCTCGAGCTTCGCCGCAAAGAGGTTCTGGTATCGAGCGACGTTCTCCGGATGGTTGCAGTACCACAGGGCAACCTCGTTCTTGAATCCGATCGCCTCGTTGCGGACCGTCACCTGGATATTGCCGTCCACGGGAAACGCGTTCTCGCCATTGACGCTGACCGGGATGTTCAGTACCTTGGCGGCCTCCGAGTTCATCAAGCCCGGGTCCGGAAGCTTGAAGGCAGAGTCGGTACCGGGCTCCGAGCGGAAGCGAGTCCAAAGCACTCCCTCGATTGCGCCACGGACCATTTCTGGGCTCGCCGGGTTGCCGGTCACCACCACTTGAAACGCCTGCGGCAACTGCGCGGCCATCGGCGCGACCCGCACACGCAGGGTCTTCGTGATCTCCCCGTAGGCCAGGGTGAGCGTTGCGTCACCGGCGGTTCGGCCCTGCACGGTCAAGACATTGTCCTTTCGCGTCCCGACGACCACGGCGGCGTTGTCGGTCTTGACGCTTGCGCGTCTCGCATGGCGACCGGTCAGGGTGAGGGTCTGGGTGCGGCCGATGGGAACCTTGAGGCTGTCGGTCGGGAGCTGCAGCGGTGGGAGCGTGATCGCTCGCTGAAGTGAAGCCATCCAGCGCTGAGCGAGCACTTTGGCGGTAACGCCGTGCGACTTGGCTTCTTTGGCGGCGGCAGTAATGACAATCCGGCTGCCGTGAACGACATGGTAGGACGTGCCGGCTTTGCGAAGCTTGAGCGGGGCATCGTCGGGAAGTTTGGCGAAGGAAGCGCCGACAGTCTTGGCTCGCTCCTCGTTGCGTCCGGACTTAAGCGTGACGACCAACTGGTCGTTCACATACACACTTGCGCCGTCCACCTTCACGGTGGCAGCCCAGGCGCCGACGACCCCGAGCAACGCGGCGATGGTGGCGATGGCCCTCCTCATGCGTCTCCACCCCCTTCGGGCAGAGCGAGAGTGTACCCCCGGGGGCTATCCTCTAGGCTCATGAAGCGCGTGGTGATCCTCGGTTCGACCGGCAGCATCGGTACGCAAACCCTCGATATCGTGCGCCAGCACCCGGACGATCTGAAGGTGGTTGGGCTGGCAGCCGCGAAAAACGGCTGGGCGCTCCTCGACCAGGCGCAGCAGTTCGACGTTAAGCGGGCGGTGCTGTTCGATGAGCGTGCGGCGGCCGAGTTCGACCTCCCCGGCGGAATGGATGCGATGATCGAGTTGGCGACCGCCGATGATGTGGACATCGTGGTGGTGTCGGTGGCCGGGGTGATCGGGTTGCGGCCGACGATCGAGGCCATTCGCGCGGGCAAGCACATCGCGCTCGCGAGCAAGGAAGTGCTGGTTGCGGCGGGGGAGATCGTGATGCCCTTGGTGCGCGAGCACGGCGTGCGCATGACCCCCATCGACAGCGAGCACAGTGCGCTTTTCCAGTGCCTTCAAGGCTACACCGCGGACCAGATCGACTCGCTGATCCTCACCGCCAGCGGCGGGCCGTTCCGCGGACGGAAGCGCGCCGAACTCGCCGAGATCACCGTCGAGCAGGCTCTTAATCATCCGACGTGGCGGATGGGCGGCAAGATCACGATCGACTCCGCGACGCTCATGAACAAGGGGCTGGAGACGATCGAGGCCAAGTGGCTGTTCGGCGTCGAGATCGAGCAGACGGAGGTGGTCATCCATCCTCAGAGCATCGTCCACTCGTTCGCCAAGTTCCGCGACGGCAGCGTTCTGGGCCAGCTGGGCTGGCCGGATATGCGCCTACCCATCCAATATGCGCTGCTCTATCCCGAGCGCAAGCCGAACGAACTGCCGCCGTGGAATCCCGTCGACACGCCGACGCTGACGTTTGAGCCCGTCGATCACGAGACGTTTCCGGCGATTCAACTCGCTCGCGAAGCGGCGCGAATCGGGGGGACGATGCCGTGCGTCTTCAATGCGGCGAACGAGGAAGCGGCGAACGCCTTCCTCCGGGGAGAACTCGGGTTCTTGGCGATAAGCTCGACGGTCGAAGCCGTCATGTCGGAACATCAACCCGAACCGGCAACGCTCGAATCGCTGCTTGCCACCGACGCGTGGGCCCGGGAAACCCTCCGCGCCAAAATGGAGTAAAGACGAAAGCCTGTGGATCCTTTTACGTTCCTCTACATTCTGTTGCTGGTCACGATGCTGACCGTGCTTGTGTCGGCCCACGAATACGGCCACTTTCTCTTCGCCCGCATCTTCAAGATGGAGGTCGAGGAGTTCGCCATCGGTTTCGGACGGCCGCCGTGGACGTTCATGCGCAAGAAGGGGACCGCGTTTACCGTGCGTCCTTGGCCGCTAGGCGGGTTCGTGCGCGTTAAGGGCATGGTCCCCGAGGACGACGGCAGCGAGCGCGAGATTGAGGGCGGCTTCTACAGCAAACCGGCGTGGCAACGAGTCATCGTCTTTCTTGCTGGACCGGTGTTTAGCATCCTCGCGGGGCTTGCCATCCTTATTCCGCTGTACTCGCTGAATGGCGTCAAGACCCTGGGCGCACGAGTGGGTGACATCCGCGCGGAGTCTCCGGCAGCGGAGAGCGAGCTCAAGAAGGGTGATCTGATCGTCGCCGTCGATGGTGTTCCGGTCAAGTCCTTCCTCGACATCGTGGGGCAGGTTCGCGACAAGGCCGGGCAAAACGTCGAGATCCGCTTTGACCGCAATGGGGCCGCGGGTGTAACGAGCATCGTGCCGGAGCTCGAGGCGAACCCCTCACCGGTACTCGACAGCTATGTGCGCGGTCCGAAGGAGTTCCGCCGCCAGGCCAAGATCGGCGTCGCGCCCGACCCGACGGAGCGGCTCCTCGTGAAGATTCCGTTCAGCGAAGCGGTGCTAGCGGGCCTCATGTGGCCATGGGACATGGCCAAGGGCATCGTCAGGTCCCTCCTCTCTCCCAGCACGTTCAAGGACAACGTGGGCGGGCCGGGCACGATCGTCAAGGAGACCTACGCGGCGGCGAAGGACGGCATGGACACGTTTGTCCAACTCGCCGCGTTGCTTTCGATCAGCTTGGGCATCTTCAACTTGCTCCCCTTCGGATTCCTTGATGGCGGGCAGATCGTGATGAACCTCATCGAGGTGTTTCGGGGCGGCAAGCGCCCGAGCATGAAGTTCTTGATCGCGTTCCAAAGCGTGGGCTTCGTACTGATCGGACTGCTGATCTTCGGGGCGATCGCATCCGACATCAGCCGCTTCTTTGGGAACAAGCCCGAAGTCCAACAGAAGCCTTAACGAACTCGCGCGGAGACCGGCCGGTCTCGCGTCGGTACATCCGCGCGAAGCTTCGCGGGCTCGCGAATCCCAGTTCGGTCGAGACGTCGCCAATACGCTCTCCCTTCGCCAATCGTGCTTCCGCGCGCTCGATCAGCCGTCGGCGATGATACGCGATTGGGCTCTCGCCATAGGCAGCCCGGAAATGATGGGCGAAGTGGTACGGCGAGAGGCTCGCCGCGCGAGCCATATCCTCAATCCGAACCCGGACATCGGCAGACTCAAGCTCTGTCCGAGCCACCTCGAGCATCGCGTACAACTCTGCTCGGGTGGCCCAGCGGCGAGCCGAAACCCGGCTGGCCCCAAGCGCGGCCGGGCACGGAAGGCTCAACGCACCAAGACCCGTTCGACGAACTTCAGATAGCCCGCCCACGCTTCATTCTGGGTCGGGGTGATCTGGTTCTCAGGAAGGACAAAGCCGTGATCGCCCTCATCTCGAAGTTCAATGCTGTACGAGGCGGCTTCGAACTCATCGTACGTATAGTCCTTGCTCGATCCTGCAGAGATGTAGAGCGTCGTCGCGCTCGGTCCTGCAGTGTACGTCTTGCCGTTGACCGCGTAAATTGCGTCTCGCATCGCGTATCCGGTCGCACGAAGCCACGCATCGCCCGGCGGCAGCGAAGATACGTAGGCCCACGGCCAGAGCACGTATTGGCCATACGAGTGGAAATCGATGAACCCGACCAACTGAGGGATCGTTGCCAGCCAGTTTCGGAAGCCATTGGTTTCGGGCTCGCTGAATGCGCTCGGGCCACGGTAGGTTTCTGAACTTGGGGTCCCGCTCGAACCCGTACCTCCCCAGCCCTTCGAGAAGTTTCGATTGAGGTCGACACCGAACGTGCCGTTGCCGTTGTTGCGCCGGTTCTTGCGCCAGAAGCGATTGTTTGTCCACGAGTACTCGTAGCCGTCGGGGTTGAGGACCGGAACGAAGTAGTAGGCCATTCCCCTTGGGAGGCGCGGATCTCCAGGTCCGGCGGGTCCCGGCGAAACGGGTCGGGCAATCAGGTACTTCATGCGCTCGAAGAGATGCATCCCTACCGCCGGGCTAATCCACTCGCGGGCGTGAATGCCACAGATGATCACGACTGACTTGGTAATTGGATCGCGGCCGGCTGGGACAATCCGATAGGCGTAGATTGGGCGATTGCCCCACGACGTGCCGATCTGCTCTCGACTGATACGATTCGGAGCTTGGGCTCGCCACTCTTCGTACTGCGAAATGATGTCGTTGTAGCGGAAGTATTGGTTGCGGTAGTCAATCGCGTCGGTTGTGCCCTGGTCCCAGCCTCGCGGGTCGGGCAGCACTGAGACGAACTTGAACGGAATCTGCAAGCGCAGCAGTTCGTATTCGTCGTTCGGCCCGACGATGACGTCCGTCTCGCCGATGATCACGTCTTCCGAGAACAATCCGAGTGAGCTGTCACCGACCCGCTGAGCCTCATTGGCGTCTCGGATGAAAAGCCGGTACCGCGACCACCCCGACTCGGCCATCGCCGACCCAACCAAAGCAAACAACACGAGACCAATCGCAAATCGACGCATATACATCCCCTCTCTCCCTCTCTAGTGTAGCGAGCAATTCGCCAAACGCCAAGGGTGCGGTCTAAAGTGGGTTGGTTTTTCGTCTGTTGGCGTGACGAGGCTCTGCGCGCAGATTGAGACAAACAAGGTCGGCGGACGAACCCACGCCGACGCTCCGTGCTAAGTCCCCGGTAAGCAGGGCACAAGACATCCCTGTCCCACGTTGGTTGAGGGCATTCAGGTGTAGGCGCAGGTTTCGAGTCACGAAGGCCCTGCGCGAAGTTTCACAACGTCGGCGGACGAGCCAACGCCGACGCTCCGTGTTGATGCCCGCTCATGCCGGGCACAAGACATCCTGGCCCACGTGGCGCCAAATCTCCGAGCTAACCCGAGCTAACCCGAACTAATCCGAGCCTCCCCGAAGCTACTCCAACGCGATCCCCGACGCCTTCCAGAACATCTCCGCCTGCGACCGGCCAAGGTCAAGCATCGGAAAGCCCGCGTCTTTGTCCTGAGTCAGCGACCGATAGATGGCGTACGCCGCGACGCGCGATCCTAGCGCAGACGCGTGGTTGCCGTCTTGCGCCCAAAGCGGCAAGCCCTTTTGCTCGCGGAGCACCGCATCCCACACCCGTCCGACCGGGATGATCTTCGCGCCGCTCGCATCGGCGATCTTCTTGTAAATGCCCTCGATGTAGGTCGTCTCATCGACGCCACGCCTTGGCCACTCGGAGAACAGAAACACTTTGGCGCCGGCTTGCTTTCCCTCCTTGGCAAGAGCAATCGCCTCCTTGTTGCTGTAGGTGAACCGGTGGGAGGTCGAGATTGCCTGAGCTTGCAGAACGATCATCTCGTAGCGACCGCTGCTGACCGCGTTACGGATCTGCGAGTCGCCGTACATGTCGTACAGCGTAGGTCCGGACCGCGACTCCGCCGAGATCGGGCGGCCGCGCTCGCGCCCCAGCGAAGCCACCAACTTGGGAACATCGTTAAACTGGGTGTGCGAGTTGCCTAGGAACAGCACCCGAAGAGGGGCTCCAATGACGAGGGCAGCGAGGAGACTCATGCGGCTAAGACGTGTTTCGGAACCCAGGTGTTACGATTGCCGCATAATCTTTTGCATGTCGCTCCTTGTCCCTCTCTTGCTGCTCAGCTGCGCCCCCGCGGTTCAGGAGCCGACGTATCGCAAACTCGAGTTCCAGGTCCCGATGCGGGATGGGGTGAAGCTGCATACCGTCGTCTACGTTCCCACCCACACCAGCGGCAAGAGTCCGATTCTGCTTGAGCGCACTCCTTACTCTGCCGGGCCCTACGGCGAGCAGGCCATGTCACCGCAGAACTTTGGCGGCTCGCGTAAGTTCATAGACGCGGGCTACATCTTCGTCCAGCAAGACGTTCGGGGACGGTTCATGTCGGAGGGCAAGTTCGAGGAGATCAGGCCGCTCCGCTCGCTGCAGGGTGTCGCCAAGGCGACCGACGAGAGCACGGACGCGTACGACACCGCCGAGTTCTTGCTGAAGAACGTGCCCAACAACAACGGCAACATCGGGGTGTGGGGCATCTCGTATCCCGGATTCTATGCCGCCTGCGCCGCCGCGAACAGCCACCCCGCGATCAAGGCGATCTCGCCGCAGGCACCGGTCAGCGAGTGGTTCTTCGGCGATGATGTCCACCACAACGGCGCGTTCTTCCTACAAGACAACTTCGACTTCTACTTCTTCTTTGGCCTCGACATGGACAAGCCCGCGCCGCGACACCCTCAGCTCGAAGGTTACGGCCCCCGCGCCGACGCCTACAAGTTCTTCCTGGAGAAAGGCTCGCCCGATGACCTCGAACGGACCTACTTCAAGGGCCGCATCCCGTTCTGGCGCGACATCATCGAGCATCCGAACTACGACGACTTCTGGAAGGCACGCTCGACGCCCCGCCACTTGAAGAACGTGCGGGCGGCGGTCTTGACCGTCGGTGGTTGGTTCGACGCCGAGAACCTGTACGGCGCCTTCGACACCTACCAGCATCTGCGCAAGCTCAACCCCGGCTTGACTCAGCACTTCGTGGTCGGTCCCT
Organism: Methanoregulaceae archaeon; assembly: GCA_020850325.1. Classification (GTDB taxonomy): domain Bacteria; phylum Armatimonadota; class Fimbriimonadia; order Fimbriimonadales; family Fimbriimonadaceae; genus JANJUB01. The sequence goes on along the minus strand of JADZEW010000024.1, from coordinate 20,428 downwards.
GGCCCCATGGCGGTTGGGCTCGCGGCACCGGACAGCGCTACGCTGGCTTGGACTTCAGCAGCGCGACCTCGACGTGGTTCCGCGAGGAAGTCGAGTTCCCGTTCTTCGAGAGGCACCTTCGTGGAGTCGCGGGCGCCGAGATTCCGAAGGTGCAAATGTTCAACACCGGGCGCAACGTGTGGAAATCCTTTGCGGAGTGGCCGCCGACGGACGCGAAGCCCTCGAGTCTGGTCTTGCGCGATGCAAAACCGCTTGGCCCGCAAACGGATCGGTATGTGAGCGACCCGGCGTCGCCGGTTCCCTACCAGTCCGGGACGATCCGGGGTCGGAACTCCGCCTATACCGTTGCCGATCAATCGTTTGTTAAGGACCGGCCCGACGTGCTGACGTTCGCTTTCCCTCCGCTAACCGAGGAGCTGACGATGGCGGGAGCGGTCGAGGCCGATCTCACCTTCACCACCGACGCGACCGACCTCGACTTCATCGTGAAGGTGATCGACCAGTATCCGGCCGATCATCCGACACTCGGCGGGCAACTTCGGCTGGTCCGGGCGGAAGTGATGCCAGCACGGTTCCGGGCGAGCTTTGAGACGCCGACACCTCTCGAGCCCGGCAAGCCTCAAAAGGTGACGGTGCGACTGCCCGACGTATTCCACACATGGCGCACGGGCCACCGGGTCGTGGTGCAGATTCAGTCGTCGTGGTTCCCGCTGGTTGCCCGCAATCCGCAGGTGTTCGGCAACCCGTACAAGATTCCGGTCAGCCAGTATCGGAAGGCGAATGTGACGGTGGACTTGAGTTCGGCGATCCGGTTTGGGAAGATGCCTTAAGCGGTTACACGGAGCGTCGCGGTGGGTTCGTCCCGCGACATTGTTGTCAAGCCGCGGGGGCTCCGCGGGGACGATTCAACCCGCCGCATGAGGGTTGCCTCGGCTGGTAACTGTAGGAGATCCCACGGGCACGTATCATCCCATGGCCACGAGGTTCTTGTAGCCGGCGGATGATACGGGCCGCCGTTGTTGCTCACGCGGCTTCTGCGCCATAGAGATAGCTGCTGAACGTGCGATCGCCCAGAACGGCGTCGAAATCCGGACTACATTTCGCTTCCTCGAGCATCGAGGTATCCGCACGTGCGGCGTCTTGCAGCGCGCTGAGCGACTTGGCGGCGTTGCCTTCCTGCGCGTACAGCCGCGCAAGGTTGAAGTGGGCGATCGCGAGCTTGGGGTCTAACCCCGTCGCCCTCTGATACGACGCGCGGGCGGCCATGCGGTCGCCGCGGAGCTCGTGGGCCGCGCCGAGACTCGCGTGCGCTTCCGCGTAGATCGGGGACAAGGCGGTCGCTCGCTCCAGATGCGGAAGCGCGGCGGCGGCATTGCCGACCGACATGAGACAGACTCCCAGCCGATGGTGGGCGGGCGCGTGCTTAGGCTCGATTTCGGTCACCATGCGAAACTCGTGGATCGCCTCGCTGATCGCTCCGCGCCGCATTAGAGCCAATCCCAGATCGTATCGGGCACCCGTGTCGCGGGGATTGCGACGAACCAGCGCAGCGTAATGGTCGACCGCCCGACGCGGCTCATTGCCAGGATGCGTGACGCGCCAAACTCCAACCAGACAGGCAACGGCAATCGCCACCAAGAGATAGATAATCCCATCGACCATCGATGGGATTATCGGATTCCAAGCGAGTCGGACTCAGGTTGCGGCGGATCGACGAGTGAGAAGTGGTAGCTTCCAGCTCCTCCAGAAACCACGAGCATGAGTGTGGTCGGTTCGCGTACGTAGGCGTAGCCGTACTCAAAAACGTTGACCGCAAAGAACTGCATGTTCGCTTGTTGCCCCAGAGGATCGGTCACTTGTCTCTGAAGGCTCCACATGGCGGTCTTGAGCAGTTTCGGCTTCTGCGGATCGAGCGTCAGCACGATCACTCTCACTTCGCCCTCGGCGAGCTGACCCTCGACTGGCTTACCCGGGACAAGCTCGGTCGGGGAGACAATGGTTCGCTCGATTGTGTAGGTACCCGTGCCCCCGTGACCTCGGCATGCCACCGAAATATAGTGCCGTCCCTTGCTTCTCGCGACAAAGAACATTTCGGACTGGCCAGGTTCACGGTCGGTAAATCCAGTCCTCCGGATCTGATTCTGCGGATCGAGGATCTCGAAGTTCGCGGCGAAGCCCTCCACGTTCGCCTTGAGCTTGATGACGTCTCCTGGGTTCGCGTCGAATCCCCAGAACTGAATATGGTTCAGCCTAAGGTGGCTCGAAGATCCCGCGAGGGTCAAGTCCCTGGCCGCTGGCGTGATTCGTATCTTCATTGGCCCCCGCACGTAGCCGTTGGTGGCCGTAGCGATCCAGATCGTCGAGTCATGCAGCACGAAGATCCCCCGCGAACTACGACCTTGCCCTCGCGTGTCCTTCTCCAGATAGGGCGGACGTTCCTCACCGTCATCGCGGCGACGCACAAAGGGGTTTTTGCCGGGTTCCGTCAAGCTGTACTTCTTGAAGTCGGGCGCAACCTCGAACATCAGTTCGCGATTGACGCTCTCAAAGTCGGTCGACACCTCGACAAAGTCGCCTTGCTTAAGCGAAAGCGACCAGACGCCTAGCTGGTTGTTCGCGTGGGACACGTCGCTTGGGACGGAGCGGACAGGTTCGACGACCACGCGTTCCAGGAGAACCTGCACTGGCGCACCGTTCGCGGTTCCAGGCAGACGATGCTGGTCCAACCAGAAGTAGTAATCCCCATCGACGGGAGCTAAGAGAGTCCCGAGGGTCGCACTGCCCAAGCCTTCAGCAATGTCGACATAGGCAAGGCCGATAGGACTGATGCGTACGAAGTTGATCGGAACCGATTGCGACTCACCCACTTTGAATCGAGCCTGGACGAAATCACCCGCTTGAAGCCGCACCCGATACATGAGGTGGCTTGCTCCTTCCCGCGGGTGTTCGGTCACGCCAAGACCTAGAGTCACGCAGTCGTAGACCGCATGGCGGCTGAGCATCTGCCCGCCAGCACGCCCCTTGAACGACCGAGCGCGGAGAAGATACTTCCCATCTTTGTCGCAGTGCCAGATCAGAAGCGGGCGCTGGTCGCCCGCGAAACGGTCATCGTTGTCGATGAGCACCTTCTCGCCCTCGACGATCTCCATTGCCGGGTCGAACGCCTCGCTTCGCGCTTCGGCGATGACAACTTGCCCCTTCTTAAGGTCGAGTTCCCACTCGACGTACTCGCCGGGTGTGAGAATGCTGGCGGTTTCTCGATGGCTCAGATACGGCCCGACTTGCCGTGGTTCGGTCCCCCCATCTTGGTCCTGTCCTTGTCCCTGGCCTCCACCTTGCGCCGCACCCCCGCCGCCGAAGCCACCTCCGCCAAATCCCCCTTGCTGCGCGGCGGCCAAAGCCACTGCGAGCCACACTACGAACACCCCAATCTGTCGTCCCATCACGACCTCCGGGCTTGGGACGAATCGAATGCTCATCAGTTTCTGCGCGCCACTTGGCATTTCTAAAGAAAGTCGGCTAAGATGCGGAGGTTATGAGACGATTCACCATCTTTTGGGTTGGGCTAGCGCTTGCGGCCACGGCCAGCGCGCAATCGCCTTCGGAGGACGTTGCCAAGCTCATCGCCGAAGGCAAGAACAACAACCGTGCGTTCCAGACGTTGGAGCACTTCACGGGTAAGTTCGGTCCTCGGCTTACGGGCTCGCCGAATCTGGAGCGGGCTCAGCAGTGGGCGGTAAGCCAACTCAAAGCATGGGGCTACGAGAATGCCCGGCTCGAGAAGTGGGGCGAAGTTCCGGTTGGGTTCGAGCGCGGCAAGCGCCAGAGCGTGAAGATGATTTCACCGTGGAAGTCGGAGATGGTGTTCTCCACCCCCGCGTGGACTCCGGGCACGAACGGCAAGGTGACGATCACGCCGATCATGCAGCCCGAAACGATGGAAGAGTTCAACCGCGTCAAGGACTCCCTGAAGGGCGGCTGGGTGCTGATGCGCCGGCCGACGGGCATGCGGGGACCGCAGGGCGGCCCGACCGAAGTGGATCGCGCTTTGGATACCGCCGGACTTGCCGGACGCATTTATGGAACGGCGGACGAGCGCGTTCACACCGGGGGACGATTCACCGGACTCACGATGAGCAACCTGCCCAAGGAAGTCCAGGTGCGAGTCCGCAAGAGCGACTACGACACTATTGCGGTCGCCGTCAAGGCGGGTCGCGAGACCAAGCTCGAGATCGACATCGAGAATCGGTTCATCGAAGGTCCGATTCCTCAGTACAACGTGATCGCCGACTTGCCCGGGAGCGACAAGGCTGACGAGATGGTCATCGTTTGCGGCCACTTTGATAGCTGGGACGGCCCCGGCTCGGTGGGCGCGAACGACAATGGCACCGGTTCGACGGTTACTCTAGAGTCGGCTCGGCTGTTCAGGAAGCTCGGCATCAAGCCCAAGCGCACGATCCGGTTCATTCTTTGGAGCGGTGAAGAGCAGGGTCTGCTGGGCTCGCGCGCCTACGTCGAAATGCACAAGGATTCGATGGACAAGGTCTCGGCCGTGTTCAACGACGACGGCGGCACCAACTATCAGGGCGGCTACCAGTGCCTCGAGAACATGGTTCCGATGCTGAAAGCAGCGATGGCTCCGGTCGAGGCGGCTTTCCCCGACCTGACGATGAAGCTGGATGTGCTGAAGGAAATGCCGCGAGGCGGATCCAGCGACCACGCACCGTTCAACTGGCAGGGCGTCCCCGGCTTCTTCACGATCGAAGCCGGCCGGGCGGACTACGGCTTTGTGTGGCACACGCAGAACGACACGCCTCGAAACTCGATTCCCGAGTATCTGGTGCAGTCTTCGACCAATGCGGCGGTGGTCGCGCTGAACATCGCGAACGCCGACACGCTGCTGCCGCGTGGTCCGAAGCCGGGGCCGGGAACGGGGCTGACCGTGAACCGACCGGCGGGCGGCGTGCGGAACTACTACCACGACCACTCGCACGACGATGGCGAGCACGATCACACCGATGACTACATCGAGTTCGTGCTGGACTGGCTGGTCCGCTACCTCGGCATCCTGAAGTAGGGTTGCCTGACGGGCCGGCCCCGCCATGTCGGAGTCGGCCCGTTCCGCTGTTTGCCCCCTTGTACGGCGGGTATCTTCATGGACACATGGAAGTGACCCACTGGAACGGATGGGATTGCGCACGCTTGACTTCGGGCGACTTGGAAGCGCTCATCACCCTGGACGTCGGCCCCCGGATCGTTAAGCTCAGCCGCGCCGGCGGCCCGAACCTTCTGCACGAGTCTGCCGAGCAGCGCGGGCTTAAGGGCGGCGACGGATATCGCAGCTACGGCGGACATCGACTTTGGATCGCACCGGAGTCCAAAGAGGTGACCTACTTCCCGGAGAACGAACCCGTCGAGGTGCTAGAAGAAGGGGGATGGCTGTCGCTCCGATCAGCAGCCGACCCGCACGGACTGCAGCGCGAGTTGCGAATCCGCCCTGCCGATGGCGAGGGATTTGAACTGGAGCAACGCATCCACAACCTCGGCGAGATCGGTTTTGAGTTGGCCCCGTGGGCGCTGACCGTCATGGCCCCGGGCGGCGAGTGCATTTTCCCGCAGGAGCCCTTCGAGGCCCACAGTGAGAACTTCTTGCCCGTGCGGCCGCTGGTGCTGTGGTCTTATACGGAAATGAGCGACCCACGGTGGACGTGGGGGCGACGCCTGGTGCGTCTACGCCACGATCCTGATCGCGGTCCGCAAAAGGTGGGGGCGTTTGTGCGCCAGGGCTGGGCGGCGTATGCGCTGGGCGATGATCTGTTCATGAAGCGGTTCGGCGCCGTGGATGGGGGTCGATACCCCGACTACGGCTGCAACTTCGAGACCTTCACGCGCCACGACATGCTGGAAGTGGAGTCGCTAGGGCTGCTAGAGACGGTTGCGTCAGGCGACTACGCTTCGTTGCGCGAGACGTGGACGGTGGTGGGTTCGGCGGAGATGCCGGACGAGGAAGAAGCGGCCGAGGGATTCCTGCAGAGCATCGCGGACGGGATGGAGTTCTGAAGGGTTCCAGGACAATCTGAGTTTGAAGGATCACGAGGCGCGCGGAGATCTCTGCATGTCCCATCGCTCACAATGGTAGGCGTGGTTCAACTCGCACCGCTCGACCTGGCCATCGTCGGCGTGTTTCTCGCCGCGTTGTTTGGCCTGGGGCTGTCGGCGAGGTTGCGGAGCCAAGACGCGGTGGGATTCATCGCCGCCGGGCGGGCACTGACCCTCCCGATGTTCGTCGCCACGCTCGTTTGCACCTGGTACGGCGGCATCCTCGGCATGGGCGAGTCGGTGAGCTACTTCGGCCTTGGCACGTGGCTGCTCCTCGGACTTCCCTACTACGTGTTCGCCGCGATCTATGTGTGGCGGCTCGCCGGCCGGGTGCGGGAGTCGGACCAGATTTCGATCCCCGAGCGCTTGCGGTTGCGTTACGGCAACGGAGTCGCCCGCGCCGGCGCGGGGCTGCTGTTCGCGCTCGGCGCACCCTCGGCCCACGTCGTCATGCTGGGCACGCTGGTGCAGGTGCTGACCGGGTGGACGTGGCCGATCAGCCTCGCGGTCGGCCTGCTGTTCGGGCTGTCGTTCTTGATGAAAGGCGGACTGCTCGCCGACGTGCGGGTATCGGTGCTGTCGTTCGTGGCCATGTATGCGGGGTTCGGAGCGATCCTCATCTACTGCCTCACCCAGATGTCTTGGGGCGAGGCGGTTGCCAAGCTGCCTTCTCCCGAGATGCAGACCTTCACGGGGGGCCAGGGCCCGATTTCGATCCTCAGCTTCTTCCTATTGGGCGCATGGACGCTGATCGACCCCGGATTCCACCAGCGCGTGGCGAGCGCGGGATCGGTCGATGTCGCGCGTCGCGGGCTTATCGTCTCGATCTTCTGCTGGATGGTGTTCGACCTGCTCTCGATCGGCACCGGCGTGTACGCGATGGCGATGCTCACCGAGGTGCCTGGGAACTTGGTCGCGATCTACCCCTTGTTTGGAAATCAAGTCCTTCCTGATGGGCTCAAGGCGCTGTTCCTGTGCGGGATGACGGGCACGATCGTCTCCGCGCTCGTTGGCTATGCGCTCGTCAGCGGATCGACGCTCGGGCGCGATCTGTGGTCGGACGGGCGGGACGACGCGAAGACGATGTTGAGGGTGCGCATCGGCATCGCAATCGGCGGCCTAGTCGCGTACCTGCTGGGGCTGGCGATCCCCAGCGTGAAGGACCTTTGGTACAGCTGGGGGGGCTTGACGGTGGGCTCGCTGCTCATTCCCACGCTCTTGGCCTACGACCGGCTGTGGAAGTCGAGGCTTACTTCGGGTTGGATGCTCGCTTCCCTGCTCGCCGGCGCGTTCGTCGGGGGTGGGTTGCTGGCTTATGGGGTCAGGATCGGCAACCCGTTTCTGCTAGTGGAATGGGCTGGCCAGTCGTTCAGCATCGGCACGCTGTTACCGAGCCTGGCCGCGAGCCTCCTCGTGGTGGGAATCGGGGAGATTGCTGGGCGTGGCCGGCCGGTCCATCAGTAGAATCGCAGCATGAGTCCCTTTATTGCGGCGATCCTCCTTCTTGGACCAACAGCTCCCCAGCACACCGGTTGGGAGGGCGAGTTTGTGATGACGATCCGAGGCGAAGGTTCGATCAAGAAGGGTCCTTCGACGGCGCGGTGGAAGATCGATCGGGAAGCACGCGGCAAGATCATCCTCGATCGAAGGATCGAGGGCGCGGTCGTCGTCCTCTCGCCTGACCGCAACAACACGCAGCGCTACGAATCGTGGATCGGGTCGGGTACCGTGCCCTTCACGATTCGCGTCCGCGACGAGATCGTCGAACGCGGGCCGCTCTTTAGCCCGAAGGAGATTCGGCGCGATACCACCCGGCTGACCTGCCCCGACCCGGCAGGGGGCGAGACGATTGGACAAGGGCATCTGGGATGGCCAACACTTCAAATCGACCGGGAGTTGGGTCGATACACGTGGGAAGCCCCTCGCGTCGAGGCTCCAACCCGGTCGTTCTTCCAGCGTGAGTTCATCGAAGGGCCGAAGGCGTGGACCAGCCTCAAGCCAATCGTTCAAGACAAGCTCGACCTAGGATTCCAGATCATCCATAAGCTGAATCAGCCCAAGGAGTGGTTCAGCTTCACGGGGCCGATCGACAAGGACGCGACTCAGATCACGCTCTCGCGGAGCTTCCCGTTCACGGTGATGCTGATGGCCGGGTTGACTCCGCCCAAGGTCGATGCTCAGCTAACGCTGATCCTGCGGCGACGGCCTTAACGTGGGGCCGGCGGGTATCTTGAACCGTGAAGTTCTGCCGCTTTGAGTTGCTCGAAGACCCCGGCGTGCCCCGGACGGGCATCGCCTACGAAGGGCGCATCTTCGAGACCGATGGCACCAACTCGATCGGCGTCCACGAAGCTCAGGAGATCCGGCTGCTGCCCCCGATCGGGCGTCCGTCAACGGTTCGGCTGTTTCGCCCCGGCGAGCTGGCTTACGACTACCTGAACCCGATGGTGGTCTTCGGCCCGAACGAGACGCTGCTCATGCCGCCCCACGCAGAGCGCATCGGGATGTTGCCCGCGCTGGCGGTGGTCGTGGGCGGCGCGGGAGCGCGGATTCCGGTAGCTCAAGCCGACGACGTCGTCCTGGGCGTTGGTTTGGCCAATGTGTTCACGACGTTGCGCGACCACGGCGGACGCGCGTTCGACGTCGGTACCGCGATCGGCCCCGCGATCACCACGCCGGACGAGTTCGCCGAGATCAGCATCCGCCCCGGCACGGGCATGGTGTACGAGGATGAGGTGACGATCATCCGGAACGGGCACGCGGTGGTGAGCTTCCAGTTGAGCGAGGCCGGAGCCAACCCTGCTCAAGCGATCGCCCATGCGAGCGAGTCCTGCGCCGTCGCGGAGGGGGACTTGATCCTGCTCGCGTTGGGAGATCCGGTGCTCGCGCTTGAACCCGGTGAGGAGATTCGTCTGGTGAGTACGAGGATCGGCGTGTTGGCAACGCGTCTCGCGGTTCCGGAGCCGTAGTCCAGATTCTCCGGCGGGACGATTCAACCGCCGGCCTCAGGGAGCAACCTGAATCCAGTCTCCACGCAAAACAAAAATGACCCCGCCGAAGCGGGGTCATTTGACTTGGAGGGTCATTCACCAATGAAGCTAGCCACGCAGGAGGTTCAGGATGCTCTGGGGCCCCTGATTAGCCTGCGCGAGAACGGACATGCCGCTTTCGCGAAGGATTTGGAGGCGGGTTAGCGCGGTGATCTCGCTCGCCATGTCGGCGTCGCGAATCTGACTCTCGGAACTGGTGAGGTTCTCGTTGGCGATCTCCAGGGAGCGCGACGTGGATTCGAGGAAGTTCTTCTGGAAGGAGCCGAGTTCGCCACGCATCCGGGCCAGCTGGGTGATCGCGTCGTCGATGATCTTCATCGCATCGGCTGCTCCCTGCGGCGAAGTGACATCGAGGTCGGCAAGCGACATCCCGGTGATTGCGCTCGTTCCCAAGCGAGAAGCGAAGACGACGGGCATCGAGAACGTCGTGCTCTGGTCGCCATTCGGTCCGATCTGGAAGCGTACGGCGCCCGCGGTCATCGATCCTAGCTGGCGAGCGGTCGCAGTGATGTTCGCGTTGCCGTTCTCACTGAGCACGATCGAGTTGCCGGTACCGTCGCTCAAGAGCAAGCCCGATTCGTTCGCACTGCGTCCACCGGTGAAGGTGACGGTCGCGAGGCCTTCGGAGGTCATCATCGAGACGTTGAATACGCCGTCGACGCCGGTCGCCGAGGCAGAAGACGCATTGTGGATGAGGTTCGTCGTATCGAAGAGGTCGATGTCGAACTGTGCGCCGTAGTTCGTCTGTGTCAGCACAACAGTGACGGGGCCGGTACCCGTGAGCTGGGCATTCACCCCAGTGGTGCCCGAAACTGCATTGATCTTGTTGACCAGGCTTGACACGGTCTCGGTGCCGTCGGTCGTGATCGCATAGCCGTTCACGACGAACGACCCGGGCGTCGTGACGATCGTGCTGGAACTGGCGAAGCCCTTACCTAGCGTCACCGCGGCCTTGGTGGCTTGGGTGACACGGGCGATGGTGATGGGGCCGTTCGCGACGGTCTCGCCGTTGAACGAACTGCCCATGTAAATCGAGTTCGCCAAAGAGTTCGCGGTGATGTTCGCGACCGCGCCGGATGTACCATCGAGCAGCTTCTTCTGGCCGAACGTGGTGTCCTTGGCGATGCGGTCGATGCTCTGAAGCGTCGAGCGGATCTGAGTCTGGTTGGCCTGAAGGGTAGCGGCGTCAACCACCGCGGTGTTGGCGGAGTGCACGGAAAGCGCACGCATATCGCGCAGAAGCCGCTGGACTTCGTCGAGGGCCCCTTCCGCGGTCTTCGCCATGTTGATCGCGTCTTGCGAGTTGCGGATGGCTTGTCCGATGCCGCGCAGTTGCGAGCGCATGTTTTCGCTCACGATCAATCCGGCGGGATCATCCGCCGCGGTATTGATGCGCAGGCCCGTGCTGAGACGGGTGATGGTGGTTCCCATCTGCCCATCTACCGTGCCCAAGTTGCGAAGGGCATTCATCGCCGAGACGTTTGTGTTTATCTTGAGGCTCACAGTGCGGCACTCCCAGGCTTTTTGCGGGTTTTTTGCACCCAGCATGGGAGATCATCGGCAATGTGTGGAATAAGTTTAGGTTTCGCCCTTGAAAAACCTCGGACTACTTGGGAGGCAAGATCGTCACCGCACCAATGCCCGGCTTGATGAGCCACCAGCCACGGCTCTTCTTGAGGACGTCCGCGCCGCGGACCGATCCTCGGCCCACCGGAACCCAAAGCTGCTTTCGTAGGTTCGGCGAAAGCTCGAGCACGATGCCTGTGCCGTAGTTCTCCACGGTTCGAATCACGCCTTCGGCAAAGTCCTTCGCCTGAGTCGATCCGGTGTCGCGCAACATTGCTGCATACACCCGAGGCGGGAAGATCTGGTCGAGCAGCAGGTTCAATCCGATGTACGCATCCATCGCCGCCGCACCCGTGCCTTCAAGGAGTCCGAACTGGGGGCCCTCGTCGGCGGTCTTCTGTACGAGCGGATCGACGTGGACCTTGACCCAAGCGTCAAGTTGTTCGAGGGTGGCATCCATGGCATCGATCGGCTCGATGCGCTTCGCCTTCATCTCGTCGCGAAGGTAGCGCATGTACATCTTCTCGCCGAGGTATCCGTTCCCCCAATCCTCGGGTTCTTTGAAACCACCCACCGCGGGAAGTGTGGCGTGCCCATACTCGTGAGCGATCTCGCGGGCCATCTCAACCGGGTTCTTGAAGCTGTTCAGGTCGTAGATGTAGATCGTGTTAACTCTCTTGACGCCGGTCGGATCGACATCTTCGTCGAACAACTGCTCGCCGCCCGGGTCTCCACCCCAGCAGAGATACACGTCCACCGTGCCGTTGTTGTAAACCTTGGCGTGCTCCAGCGAGAAGCGAATGGCGTTGTTCTCCCACAGGCGAAGCAGCATTCGCACGACCTTGGGTGCCTTATCGTTTTCTGCTTTGCGCTCCTGCGAGAACACCCGGAATCGAGCCTCGAAGGGCTCCTTGTTCGCTCCGGATCGCCGCGCGAGTCCACCGACGACCCACTCAAACAACAGAGGCGCGGGCGGATCGCCGAACTTCTTGGGGCTCGACTTCGGCGTGCTCATCTTCTCGTCTCGGATGAAGATCGCGAGCCGGGTCGTCGGCTTCTCGGGGTCGCCCACGTAGAAAACGCGCGAGGCGGCTTGGTCTTGTATCCAAGCCGAAGCGAGGAGGAGGCTCAGCACGTTAGTGGCCCTCCGCCTCGAGGAATCGTTCAGCCTCGATCGCGGCCATGCATCCCGTGCCGGCCGCCGTCACGGCTTGACGGTAGACGCTGTCCGCGACGTCGCCGGCGACGAAGACTCCGGGGATCGCGGTCTTCGCTGTACCCGGAACGGGCTTGAGATAGCCGAGATCGTCGACTTCGAGGATGCCTCGGAAGAGCTCACTGTTGGGCTTATGACCGATGGCGATAAACACGCCGTCAAGGGGAAGTACTCGCGTCTCGCCCGTCACGGTGTCCTTGAGACGAACACCGGTGACGTGCTTAGCCGGCTGGTCTTCGCCGAGGATCTCGTCGATCGCCGAGTTCCAGATCACTTCGATCTTCTCGTTGGCAAGCACGCGGTCCTGCATGACTTTACTGGCCCGGAACTGGTCGCGGCGGTGAATCACGTACACCTTGGACGCATGGCGGGTGAGGTAGTTAGCCTCTTCCATCGCGGTGTCTCCACCACCCACGACCGCCACGGTCTTGCCGCGGAAGAAGAAGCCGTCGCAGGTGGCGCAAGCGCTCACACCGTGGCCGCCGTAGGTCACTTCAGACTCCAGCCCGAGCCACTTGGCTTCGGCACCGGTGGCGATGATTACGGTGCGGGCGTGATGCTCGGTGTCGCCGGTCCAAACGCGGAAGGGTCGCTGAGAGAAGTCGACCTTGGTGACCATGTCGAACACCACCTCGGAACCGAACCGCTCGCACTGCTTGCGGAACAGTTCCATGAGGTCGGGACCCATCACCCCATCCGGGAAGCCGGGGTAGTTCTCGACGTCGGTAGTGATCATCAGTTGCCCGCCCGGCTGGGCCCCGGCGAAGATAATCGGATTCAAACTGGCGCGAGCCGCGTAGAGCGCGGCGGTGTATCCCGCGGGTCCGGAGCCAATGATGATGACGTTGTGAAGGGTCGCCATAGACCCCGTCAGGTTACCCGGCAGGGCGAGGTCGGGCTCTTCCGTGAAGGGTGATCGCCTGGCTCTGGGCAACGACCTTTTCGAGGACGATGTCGAACGGTAAATCACCCACGTCGAGCACGGGGTTGATCTGCTCGAGTTGACCCTGGATCATGCCCTTCGCCATCGCCAAGCCCTCCACTTCATCGAGCTGCACAAAGAGCTGCTTGCCTTCTCGGATGACCAAAGTGCAAACCGCCGTCGCCCGCAGTTCGACAATGACTTTCGCCGTCGCTGATACCTTAACGGAGCCCGATTCGATCACTACGGCGAAGTCGCGAAGGCCGCCGGGCGCCTCGTTGTTGAGGAAGGCGGCGAGGTCGTCAGCGGCCACCGTGGCGGTGATCGTTCCCCAATCGGCGAGGGTGACGTTGAGCGGCTCCGAACTGACGGTGGCATCCGCCGCGTCGATCACAACTTCCTGTACGAGCAACCCCATGGGCAGGCGCACACGCTTCAAGGTCGCGGACAGAGTGCCCACGCTAACGTTTGCCGAGTCGGCCATATTCCGATGCTACCGTGCCGATCCGCCCATCTGGGGCTGGGGACTCATTGACAGCATGGCCAGAATCTGGTAGCATCTTTCTCACGAACCGGGCGCGTTCCCCATGGGCACCGCTTGCCGGAACGGAGATAGGAATGGCTCTTAAGATTCTGGTTTGCGACGACGAACGCCACATCGTGCGCCTGATTCAGGTGAACCTCGAGCGACAGGGTTACCAAGTGGTAACCGCCTTTGACGGCAAGGAAGGCTTGGAAAAGATTCGGGCCGAAAAGCCGAACTTGGTTGTCCTCGACGTGATGATGCCCTACATGGACGGCTTTGAGGTCCTCAAGGCCCTGCGCCGCGAACCCGAGACCGAGAGTCTGCCGGTTATCATGCTCACGGCCAAGGCGCAGGACAAGGACGTTTTTGAGGGTTACCACTACGGCGCCGATATGTATCTGACGAAGCCGTTCAACCCTATGGAGTTGGTCACGTTCGTGAAGCGCATCACCCAGGGCCAAGATGGTCCCGACGGTGGTCCGAAGCGCTACGAACTCTAAACCTACGAATTGATTCGAAGGACCCGCAGGGCGCCCGCCCCGCGGGTTTTTTTCATTTTCTTGCGATTTTGTTTGCGTTTTCCAAATTGTGTGTTATTATGTGAATACGTATTCACGCGGTTGTGAATACGATTCTCGGAACGCCAATGAGGGTGACGCAGCAGGATATCGCAAGATTGGCCAACGTCTCGCAAGCGACGGTGAGCCGGGTCTTGTCGGGTGATGCCCGCGTCGAAACCGACATCAAGGACCGCGTCCTGGCGGTCATCTCCGAGACCAACTACCAGATCGACGTTCGGGCGCGTTCGCTTCGCAGCAAGCGCACTGGTCTCATCGGGCTCGTCGTCAAGCGCCCGCCAGGCGGATTGAACGACGATCCCTTCTTCGCGAATCTGATCTCCCACATCATGGACTTCCTGGCGGGCAGGCCGTACCACCTGTGCGTCGAGATGGTGTCGTCGGCATCGAGCCAAGAAGCGGTTTACGACGAACTGCTCCGCACCCGCCGAGTGGATGGGCTGATTCTCGTCGAGAGCGAAGCTCGCGATGAGCGCATTCTGCGCCTCCAAGCCGAGGGATTTCCGTTCGTCCTGATTGGCAACCCGGTCGAAGAACGAGAAAGCACGATTTGGAGCGTCGACAACGACAACGTTCTTGCCGCCAAGACCGCAACCGAGCACCTGCGTGAGGCGGGTTACCAACGCGTCGGACTTCTCGCGGGCCCGAAAGGCATCACCGTTTCCGACGATCGAATCGAAGGCTATCGCCAGGGCATGTCTGGCAGCGACTGCGATGACCTGGTTTGGCACTGCGACTTCGGTTTCATCGCCGCCCGCGATACGGCTTCGGACATTCTGCGGAGTCCCTCTCGCCCCGACGCCCTGCTGGTACTCGACGACTTCATGGCGATGGGCGTCGTGCTCGCCGCCCGCGGGCAGGGTCTCTTCATCCCCGAAGACTTGGGAGTGGCGAGCTTTAACGACTCCAGCCTCTGTGACCTCTTTGAGCGAGGATTGACCTCGGTCAGCCTGAATATTCCGCAGATCGTGCGCACCGCCTGCGGCCGGTTGCTGAAGATCATCGAGGAAAAGCCGATCTACGGACCGCGCCGGATGATCATCCCGACCGAGCTTTGCGTCCGCGGCTCGACCACCCGGAGGGACCTCTAATGCTGCTGGCCCTTGCCATGGTGTCGGTGACGCAGACCATCACCCACGAGTTCGTCTACGTGGCGGACCAGCCGAGAAAGTCGGTTGCGGTGGCGGGGAGCTTCAACAACTGGGATCGAAACGCCAACCCGATGCGAGCCGATGCCGACGGGCGCACTTGGCGAACCAAGGTCGGCTTGGGCGTTGGGCAACACCAGTACAAGTTCGTTCTTGACGGCGAGCAATGGATCGTCGATCCGAAGTCGAAGGACAACCGCGATGACGGCAACGGCAATATCAACTCGTTTCTGACCCTGCTTCCCTCCGATTACTCAGCTCCGGCGGTACGCGGCGATGGTTCGATCACGCTGTCGGGGCTTCAGCACGAGGCCGCGGATACGGCGATGTATTGGGATCGCGGGCACCTGACGCTTCAGTTCCGAACCCGCAAAGATGACGTCGAGCGAGTATCCGTTCGGGTGAGAAGTTCGAACACCGCGATGTCGCGAACCAGTTCGGACGACCTTTATGACTACTACCGAGCGCGGGTGAAGTGGGACGGTAAGTCTGATCTTGAATACGTATTCAACCTGCAGGACCGGCGGGCATTCACGTACGGCTCGAAGGGGCTGGATGGCGGCACGTTCCGCATCTCAGCCAAAGACTTCAAGCCGTTCGAGATTCCAACCTGGGCGGAGGGCGCGGTCTTCTATCAGATTTTCCCCGAGCGCTTCGAGAATGGAGACCCCTCCAACGATCCCGCCAACTCGGTAGCGTGGGGCGGTAAGCCGGAGTGGTTCAACTTCATGGGCGGCGACATCGCGGGCATTCGCAAGCGCGCCGGGCACATCGTCGACCTCGGCGTGCAGGGCATTTACCTAAACCCGATCTTCGAGGGTCCATCGAACCATGGCTACGAAACCACGGACTACCTCAAGGTCGCCAAACGGATGGGCACCAATGACGATCTCCGCGCCCTGGTTCAAGAACTCAAGCCCAAGGGAGTCCGCGTGGTCCTCGATGGCGTGTTCAACCACACCGCCACCGACTTCTTTGCCTTCACTGACCTTCGCGACCGCGGAGCAGAGTCAAAGTACCGTGATTGGTTCTTCCCTCGGTCATTCCCGATCAAGGTCGGCGACCCGCCCAACTACGAGGCGTGGTTCGGCTTCCCTTCGATGCCCAAGGTGAACCTGCGCAACGCCGAGGCCCGCAAGTACATGCTGGACGTCACCCACTTCTGGCATCACGAAGCGGGGATCGACGGCTGGCGGCTCGACGTCGCCAACGAAGTCGAGATGGACTTCTGGCGAGACTTCCGCAAGACGGTCAAAGGTCTTTCTTCGGAGCAGTGGATCGTCGGCGAAGTCTGGGGCGATGCTCGCCAGTGGCTCCGCGGCGACCAGTGGGATTCCGCCATGGGCTACCAGTTCCGCGATGCTGCCCTCAAGTTCATCGCCGAGGGCAACACCACGGCAACGCAGTTCATCGACGCACTGCTGCGGGTCTACGAAAGCTATCCCCCGCAGGTCTCTCGCAACCTGATGAACCTGTTGAGCAGCCACGACACCCCGCGATTCCTCACGCTGTGCAAGGGCGATCGCGAACTGGCTCTGCTTGGAGCAACGGTTCAAATGACTTGGCCAGGCTCGCCGAGCATCTACTACGGCGAAGAGCTTGGCATGGAGGGCGCCGCTGATCCCGACAACCGCCGGGGAATGGAGTGGATTCGACTGTCCGGCGAAAACCCCTTCCTGAAGCACTACCGGTTGCTCATGAAACTCCGCGCCCAAAGCCCGGCGCTGCGCACCGGTGAGCCGATCCAGCTCCTGGCCGACGATGCCCGGCGGACCGTAGCTTACGGCCGCGTCGAGGGCTCCGATCTCGCTCTGATTGCGGTCAATCGATCGGACCAGGCACATACGGTTTCGATTCCGCTCGGACCCTTGAGCCAGCTCAAGATACCGAGCGCGTTCGAAGATGCTCTGGGCGGCGCAACGGTGCGCCGAGCTGGAGCCCAACTCGTCGTCACGCTTACCCCGAGGAGCGCCGCCGTGTTATTGCCGGCGTCGCGGGGCACGAACCGTACTGTCCGCGACGCTCATCGCGCCTCGGCTACGAACGATTTCACTCGAAACGCATCCTTGAGGAGACATCCATGAAAAATCGCAGGGGCTTTACGCTCATTGAACTGCTTGTCGTCATCGCGATCATCGCCATTTTGGCGGCGATCCTCTTCCCTGTCTTTGCCCAGGCAAAGGTCGCGGCCAAAAAGATCGTGTCGCTCAGCAACATGAAGCAGCTGAACCTCTCCTCGATCATGTACCAGGCCGACTTCGACGATAACTTCGGCACCAAGGTGCGTGTGGGCTTTGGCCCGGCGCAGGGTGGCGCAGATCCCGAAGTCGCGATGAGCTTCGACAAGCTCGTTCAGCCGTACACCAAGAGCTATCAGCTCTGGACCTCGCCGACCGACACCCGCGCGAAGTTCAGCACGCCATTCGGAATGGGCCGCCGAAGCTACGCGCTTGCCAGCAATGTCTTCACCGGCGTTCAGGTTCGACCCGGCCACTGGGGCACGTTCATTGGCAAGGGCGCGATCAGCGGTAGCGGCGTCCCCGCTCCAGCAGGAACGGTCTCCTTTGGCGAGAAGCGCCAGCGAACGAATCCTGCTCTTGGCGCAAATGCCTGGACCAACGAAGAGTGGTTCTACGGCATCGAGCTCAACAACTCGCGACGCGATGATTTGCCGAGCGACGATCCTTCGAGCTGCTGCGGCGAAGTCGCGTACTCGTTCAGCGAAGGCGCGAACTGGGCGTTTGTCGACGGCCACGTCAAGTGGTCTGCCATGAACGGCCGACGCTTTACCGACGGTAAGAAGATCGGCACGATGTTCCGAGGCTACGCAGAAAAGGCGGCCCAGTGGGTCGGAGCCCCGGACCCGTATTGGGATACCGGTCTGAGCTGCTTCGACTCGGGTTGGGCGGCCAGCGATGGCGACTGCCCACTCCCGCAAGAGTAAGCTGAGGACACCATGAAGAAGGAAATCTCACCGGGCGCAATGATCGGAATCGCCGCAGTTGCCCTCGCCGTCGTTGGCGGACTCGGCTTCATGTGGTTCCAAAAGGCCACGGGCGACGCTCCGGTTTCGCAGGAGCAGATCGACCGGGAAAGAAAGGCGACTGAGGATCGGTACAAGGGGATGGGCGTGCAGACTTCTCCGTCCACGTCCGGTACGCCGCCGACCGCGGGCACAAGCCCCGAGGCAGACGCGCGTGCCCAGTACCCGGGCGGCTCCGGCCGCTAGGTCACCTTCTCGAACCGCGGGCTCCTTCGAACTCCGAAGGAGCCCGCTTTGTTTTATACTTGCCTACATGCTCGATGTCCGCTCCGAAGGCTCTATTGTCCGTATAACGCTCGCTCGCCCCGAAGTCCGCAACGCATTCAATGACGAGCTGATCGCCCGGCTCACTGAGGCGTTCACCCATCTGCCCGTCGGAACTCGGGTGGTGGTGTTGAGCGGAGAGGGCAAGGCGTTTTGTGCGGGCGGAGATTTGGAGTGGATGCGCCGCGCCGCCGCCTACACGCATGACGAGAATGTGGCGGATGCGCTGAAGCTGGCCGGATTGTTCGAGGCGGTGGCGTCGTGTTCGGCGTTGACTCTGGCACGGGTGCATGGGGCGTGTTTTGGCGGCGGTTGCGGCCTGGTGGCGGCCGCCGATGTCGCGATCGCCGACCCGTCAACCCTCTTCGCGTTCAGCGAAGTGCGGCTCGGGCTCATCGCCGGCACGATCTCCAGCCACGTGATTCCGAAGATCGGCAAGGGGCATGCGCGGGCGCTCTTCGCGACGGGCGAAGCGTTCGACGCGGCCCGAGCACTGTCGATCGGGCTCGTCCACCAGGTGGGCGATCTCGACGAGTTGGAAGCGGCGACGATCAAGCAGGTGCTGTCGGTCGGGCCAAATGCGTTGCGGGAATCCAAGCTGCTGGTACGCCAGTTTCCGTTGCCGGTGGAAGAGTGTGCGCGCCGTCTCGCCGATGCCCGCGCCGGAGACGAGGGCCGGGAGGGTGTGTCTGCGTTCTTGGAGAAGCGGAAGGCGAGCTTCGCCGAGGGCTAGGTGCGCAGAGATACCCTCCGCTGGCAGCGCGGCGTTCGAGGTGAACTCGCGTTCGAGGAGGTCGAGACCCTGTCCCACAGCACGCGAGTCGATGACCGGTGCTTGGCGCTGATGGCCCTACGGGACTACTCGGCCTTAGATGCGGAGGTGATCACGCGGCGGCTGCTTCGCGATCGGAGCTTCCGGGTACGGCTCGACGCCGCGGCGACGGTGGGTTGCAGCAAGATCTTCTCGCTCGCCGAAAAGGTCTACGAGCTGGCGGTTGCAGATCCCCACATTCGGGTTCGACTTTGGTCGGTGCAAGCCCTGCGATACCTTCGTGATCCTCGCTGGCTTGAACTCATGCCAAGGATCGAGGGCCCGGGTCTCAACTCGTATGAGCAAGCGGATCGGGGCAAGCTCCAGCGGATGTTGCGTATCTTCCCGCTAGAGAAACCTTAGCGCCCGGTGTCCCCGAAAATTGCGACATCTATCGCGCGGGCCCGCAAGACAAACTGCCGTTGAGGTGACACGATGACTCACTTGAAGTACGTGCGTGCAGTGTCGACCATGGCATTTGGCATGATCGCCACTCTTAGTCCGGCGGTTCTTGTTGCGAACTTCGATTCCCTGATCGAGGGGGCCGAGGCTTACACAACTCTCGTCGATGGAGGAATCACCTTCACCGACATCTATCGCAACCAGGGCGGCCCAGACTACTTCGTAATCGAAGACGCCTCGTCAGGCGGACTCACGGGACTCTCATCTCCGAATGCGCTCGCCTCGGGCGGTTACTCGCCCGGCCCCAACTATGCGTTCAGCGCCTTCGGGGGGATGACCTTTTCCGCTGGCGATGCCCGATCGGCCGGTTTGGACCTCTGGGTGTTCCCTCTGAACTTAGGCGGAAACACGGTAACCCTGAGCGGTTATCTCGGCAACACTCTGGTTGACTTCGTGTCGGTGACGCATCCCAACTCGTTCTCGATCCTGCACAACCGACTTGAGTTGCCGGACGATGACTACGATCGGTTCACGGTGACGAGCACGGGACCCTCGGCAATGGGCGACTCGTTCATTCTGTTCGACAACATCACGGTCGATGCGGTGCCAGAACCCGCCTCGCTAACGGCGCTCGCTCTGGGTGGGCTCCTGACGATGCGAAGAAGGCGACGCTAACGTGGTCTGCCCCCATTTTCCGGTCCACTCACAACATTAGACTCTTGTAGATGACGTGCCAAAGTCGGTGCGGAGGGAGGGCGAAGCCCGACCGGAGCGCAGACTTTGAGCGACGGCGACCGCCGGAG